>JBMOQW010000034.1:0-35139 GCA_049322515.1 Pseudomonadota bacterium | reverse complement strand
CCGGCGCCCGGCACGGACCTGCCACCGCCTCGCCCGGACATCCCCAGACCCGCCCCGCGCCCCGCGCCCACGGCCGCGCCCAGCTCGCCGGCCCCGGCCGCGAAACCCGGGCCGGTCAAGCCTGCCCCGGCGCCCGTCGCGCCCCCGACTGGCAACGGCTTCGTGGTTCAGCTCGGCGTGTTCAGCAACCCGGCCAACGCCCAGGAACTGGTCGAGCGCCTGAACCGTCAGGGCATCCGGGCGTACACCGAAACCCGGGTCCAGGTCGGCCCCTTCCTGAACCGGGCCGAAGCCGAAAAAGCCCAGGCGGAGCTGCAACGGCTCGGCATCAAGGGTCTGGTGGGCGCCACGAAATAAGCCAGCCTGGCTGGCCGGGTGCGGCCTGAAACCGGCACTCGAACCCCAACCCGGCCACCCAGACCAGTTGATCGCCGAGCCACAGCATGGGCAGGCCGGCCCGCCCTGCGGGCGGCACCCCGGCTTCCCGCAGCAGATTCTTCACCGTGCGCCGGGGCCGCTGGCAATCCGGCCGCAGCCGTTCGCCGCCCCGCCTGCCCGCCACACGCAGGCCCTCGGGAGGCAACAGGGCGGCCGCCAGGCCTTGGCCTACGGACAGTTCGAAGACCAGACTGCCGGCCCGATCGAGACAGAGCCGAGGCTCACCCCGCCAGCATCGATCCTGGAACACCGTGGCCGGCCGGGACGGCGCGAGCACCACCCGGCCCGCCTGGCGACGCACCCGCCAGGCGCCCAGCACCAAGCTGGGCTGGCGATCCGGCCGGGCTTCCCGCAATTGATCCAGGGCCTCGGCCAGCCAGGCCTGGGTAGGCACGCTGCCGGTACCCTCGCGCAACCAGAGTCTCAACAGATTACGGGCACGCGCCGGTTCGAGCGCAATCAGGTCCGCCACGCGCAAATCCCGCCCCTCGCCGACCTGATCCCAATCCATACGGGCCAGTTGGTCAAGCAGACCGGCGGCCTCGGCCAGGTGACCGGCGGTCCGGGCCAACACCTCGGACACACCGGGCTGGCGCCGGGCCAGCAAGGGCAGCACTTCCCCACGCAGCCAGTTGCGGGACAACACAGGATCGGCATTGCTCGGATCCTCGACATAGGACCAGCCTGCGGCCCGGGCACATGCTTCGAGGGTGGCGCGTGATACATCGAGCAACGGACGCAGGATTCGCAGCCCAGGCCAGGCCCGGTCTTCGGCCATGCCGGCCAAACCGGCCACGCCCGCGCCCCGGAGCAGTCGGAGCAGGACGGTCTCCGCTTGGTCGTCGCGGTGATGCGCGAGCACCAGGGCATCGGCAGCACACGTTTTGAACACCCGGTAACGCGCCTCACGGGCTGCGGCTTCGAGCCCATGTCCGGTCGGCACGACCCGGACCCGGACCGTCTCCAGCGGCACCCCGAGCCGGGCGCAGGTCTCTGCGCAATGGGCCGCCCAGGCATCGGCCTGCGCCGACAGCCCATGATGGACATGCACGGCCGACAAGCGACATGCGCCCGCCTGGCTCAGCGCGGCCAGGAGGTGCAGGAGTACGGTGGAATCGAGCCCCCCCGAGTAGCCGAGGCAGACCCGCCCCCCCCGAGGCAGGTGACGTGCGAGAAACTGGCCAACCCGGGCCTTCAGGTCCGGACAGGGATCGAGGCCGGCGGCTTCGGCCGGTGCCGGGGACGGATCAGCGGGCGCGTGTCTCTTTGAACTTGCCATAGCCCATCAGGCGGGCATACCGGGTGTTCAAGAGCCCATCGAGCGGCTGCTCGCGGGCCGTGGCCAGGGCCTCGACCAGGGCTTCCCGGAGGTTGTCGAGCATGGTCTCAGGGTCGCGATGCGCACCACCGACCGGTTCGCTGACGATGCGGTCGATCAAGCCGAGCGACTTGAGGCGGGGCGCCGTGATGCCCAGGGTCTCGGCGGCGAGCGGCGCCTTGTCGGCGCTCTTCCAGAGGATGGAGGCACAGCCCTCGGGCGAGATGACCGAGTAGGTCGCGTATTGCAGCATCATGACCACGTCGCCGACGCCGATGGCCAGCGCGCCGCCCGAACCGCCCTCGCCGATCACCGTGCAAATGATCGGTGTCTTGAGCTCGGCCATGACATAGAGGTTGCGGGCAATGGCCTCGGATTGGCCGCGCTCCTCGGCGTCGATGCCAGGATAAGCACCCGGGGTGTCGATGAAGGTCATCACCGGCAGCTGGAACTTTTCCGCCAGGCGCATCAGGCGCAGCGCCTTGCGGTAGCCTTCGGGACGCGGCATGCCGAAGTTGCGGTACTGGCGTTCCTTGGTATCGCGGCCCTTCTGGTGGCCGATCACCACCACCGGATCACCCTGGAAGCGGGCCAGGCCGCCGACGATGGCGGCGTCATCGGAGAAAGCCCGATCCCCGTGCAGTTCCTCGAAATCGGTGAACAGGCCCTGGATATAGTCCAGTGTGTAGGGGCGCTGCGGGTGGCGGGCCACCTGGGAGACCTGCCAGGCAGTCAGCTTGGCATAGATGTCCTTGGTCAGCGCAGCGCTTTTCTTGCGCAAGCGCTGAATCTCCGGCGAGAGATCAACCCGCGCCTCCTCCGCGTCGTCCTCGGAAGCCTCCTTGTCGGAGCCTTCGAGCAGGGTGTCGATCTTGGTTTCCAGCTCGGCGATCGGCTGTTCGAAATCGAGGAAAGTGACTTTCATGCGGAGATGAATCGGGTGAGGTCTCGGGGGCGCAGATTGTACCGCGCCCGCCGACCGACCGGCCAATCAGTGGTGATGCTCACCATGCGGCCCATGCACGTGGCCGTGCTCGATCTCCTCCTGGGAAGCGCCGCGCACCTCCAGGATGCGGCACTGCACGCGCAGGGACTGCCCGGCCAGCGGATGGTTGCCATCGACCACCACCTTGCCCTCGGCAACGTCGGTCACCGTGTACAGGAGGTGATGCTGGCCATCCTCGCTGACCCCTTCGAACTGCATGCCCACCGCGACCTCAGGCGGAAACAGGCTGGCGTCCTCCATGCGCACCAGTTCGGCGTCGTAGTCACCGAAAGCGTCGTCAGGCTCCAGCACCACATCGGCCTCGGCACCTGCCGCGAGGCCTTCCAGGGCCGTCTCGACCTTGGGGAAAATGCCATCATAGCCGCCATGCAGGTAGGCCGCCGGGTGATCCAGTGTTGCCTCCTCGATCATCTCGCCCTGGAGGCTGGTCAGGCGGTAGGTCAGGGTGACGACGGTGTCCTTGGCGACTTGCATTCAAAGCTCCTTTACCAGTTTCAATACCTGCTCGGCGTGGCCCTTGGCCGTGACGCCGTACAGCGCGTGCCTGACCACCCCGGCACGGTCGATGACGAAGGTCGAACGTTGCAGGCTCTCGCGCACCACGCCGTCGACTTCCTTGGGCATCAGCACGCCGTAGGCCCGGCATGCCTCGCTATCCTTGTCGGCCAGGAGGCCGACCGTGATGCCATGCTTGTCGCGAAACACACCATGGCTGATGCAATCGTCACGCGACACCCCGAACACCGCGCAGCCCAGGCGCGCGAAGTCGGCGTCCAGGTCGCTGAATTCAATGGCTTCGGCCGTACAGCCGGGCGTATCATCGCGAATATAAAAATAGAGCACCACGGGCCCCGACTCGAGGCATTCGGACAAGCGCACGATGGTCATGTCGGCGTCCGGCAATTCGAATTCGGGCGCTTTGTCACCGGCTTTCAGCATGGTTATTTCTTGGATCATGGGACACCAGCCCATTATATGAGCCCTATCATGACAAAAGGCAATCGCGCACCGACTTTCACCGTGCCTTCCCTGGCCACCCTGCTGGGCGGCCTCACGCCCCAGCGTTTCTTTCGCGAATACTGGCAGAAGAAGCCGCTCTTGATCCGTGGCGCGGTGCCCCACCTGGACCAGGTCCTCGACCGCGACGGCCTGTTCGACCTGGCCACCCGCGAAGATGCGGAAAGCCGCCTGGTGCGCCCGGTGCGCGGCAACTGGCAGCTGCGCCATGGCCCCTTCGAAGCAGCCCAGCTCGCCCGCCTGCCCAAGCGGGACTGGAGCCTGTTGGTCTCCGGCGTCAACCTGCTGGTGCCGGAAGGCGACGCCCTGATGAACGCCTTCAGCTTTGCTCCTTACGCCCGCCTGGACGACCTGATGGTCAGCTTCGCGCCCCCGGGCGGCGGCGTCGGCCCCCATTTCGACTCCTATGATGTTTTCCTGCTCCAGGGCCTGGGCCGGCGCCGCTGGGAGATCAGCGGCCAGGACGACCTCGAGCTGGTCGAGGACTGCCCGCTGCGCATCCTCAAGCGCTTCCGGGTCGATCAGTCCTGGGAACTGGACCCGGGTGACCTGCTCTATCTGCCGCCCAAGTATGCCCACAACGGCGTCGCCCTGACCGATTGCATGACCTGGTCGATCGGTTTCCGAGCCCCCTCGGCCCAGGAAATGGCTGGCGAATTCCTGACCTATCTCCAGGACAATCTAAGCCTCGAAGGCCGCTATGCCGATCCCGACCTGAGCTATTCCCGGCATCCGGGCCGCATCCCGCCGGCCATGCTCAAGGGCCTGCGCGACATGATCCGGGCGCTCCGCTGGCAGGACGAGGACATGAACGACTTCATCGGCCGCTATCTCAGCGAACCCAAACCGCATGTCTACTTCGATCCCCCAGCGCGGCCACTCGGGCCGGCCGCCTTCGCCAAGCGCCTGGCGCAACGGGGCCTGCGCCTGGATGCCCGGACCCGGATGCTGTACCAGGCGAAGGTATTCCACATCAACGGCGAACGCCTGGAGGTCGACGCCGGGCTCGCCCCCGCCTTGCGCCTGCTCGCCGATACCCGGCACCTGCCCGCGGACGATCATGAGGACAGCCTGACCAGCCTGTTGCACGAATGGTACGCATGCGGCTACGCGCACCTAGGAAATTAATACTGACTCTGGAAATCCATAAAAAAACCGCGCCAGGCCCTGGCCAAGAATCCTACTTTTGCTAGAATTCCCCTGGTTCGATTGGCCTTGCCGCCGATTGGACCATTCGTGTTGATCAACATTCTTTTACATAGGAAATTCCAAATGAAATATTCCGTCCTGCTCGCCGCCCTGCTGGCCCTGGGTCTGTCCGCTTGTGGCAAGAAAGAAGAAGCTGCCCCGATGCCTGAGGCCGCTGCTCCCGCTGCTGCTCCCGCCGACGCTGCCGCTGCTCCGGCCGCCGACGCTGCTGCCGCTCCGGCTGCCGACGCTGCTGCCGCTCCGGCTGCTGACGCTGCTGCTGCTCCGGCTGACGCCGCTGCCGCTCCGGCCGAACCCGCCAAGTAATTCGTTGCTTGTCGAAAAAAAACCGGCCTTCGGGCCGGTTTTTTTATGTCCGCGCGGCAAGGAATCGGCGTAAGCGCGTCATCGCCTCGTCGATCCGCGCCATCCCGGTGGTATAGGCAAAGCGAACATGACGGGCTGCGTCATGGCGGCCGAAATCGATGCCCGGCGTAACTGCAACTCCGGCGTGTTCAAGCACATCGGCGGCGAAACGGGCACTGTCCTTGGTGAACCGGCTGGCATCGGCGTAAACATAGAAGGCACCCTGCGGCGGTGCCGAAACGGCAAATCCCAAGTCAGCCAAGGCGGGCAGCAGATGGTCGCGGCGCATCTTCAATTCGGCCTTGCGGGCTTCCAGCAGAACCCGGGTTTCAGCAGAAAAGGCCGCCAGCGCGGCATGCTGCGCCAGCGTCGGCGCAGCCAGGTAGAGGTTCTGGGCCAGGGTGTCGATGGCCGGCATCAACGACTCGGGCGCCAGGAGCCAACCCAGCCGCCAGCCGGTCATCTGCCAGTACTTGGAAAAGCTGTTGATGACGATGACGTCCTCACCCAGTGCCGCCGCACTGGGCAGGTCGGCATCGTAGACCAGGGCGTGGTAGATCTCGTCGACGATCAGCCAGCCCCCTTTGGCACGCACCACGGCATGCAAGGCGCGCAAGGTTTCGGGCGAAATCACGGTGCCGGTCGGGTTGCCGGGATTGGCGACCAGGACAGCGCGCGTGCGCGGCCCCCAATGCCGTTCGACCAGGTCAGGGTCGAGCTGGAACTGGGTCTCCGGACCAACAGGCACACCGACACCGCGCGCCTCCACCACCCGCGCGAAATGCCGGTTGCAGGGATAGCCGGGATCGGCCATCAGGATCTCGTCGCCCGGGTCGAACAGCGCCGCCATGACCAGCAACAGCGCGCCCGAGGCGCCAGGGGTCAAGGCGATGCGCTCGGGCGCCACATCGACGCCGTGCCGTTCGCCGTAGTCGCGGGCGATGGCGGCGCGCAGGGCCGGCAGGCCGAGGGACGGCGTGTAATGCGTCAGGCCCTCGCGCAGCGCCTTCAGGCCCGCCTCGACGATTGGCGCCGGGGTGGCGAAATCCGGCTCGCCGATTTCCAGGTGGACGATGTCGCGGCCCGCCGATTCCAGGGCCCGGGCCCGGCCCAGGATGGCCATGACCCGGAACGGCTCGATGTCGGCGAGCCGGGCAGCCGGCTCAGGCCAGGTGCTTGTCGATGAGCTCACGGACGAAGTGCTCGGGCTTGGCACCATGGAATCGGTCGACCAGTTCGCCCTGCTTGTACACCAGCACGGTCGGGAAACCGCGCGCGCCATGGCGACCGGCGATCTTCATGTTGTCGTCCTCGTCGACCTCAACCTTGGCCAGCACCACCTTGCCACCATACTCGGGGATCACCTTGGTCAGCACCGGGGTGAGAAAGTGGCAGGGACCGCACCAGTCGGCCCACAGGTCGACCAGGACGAGGTGCTGCTTCGAGCCCTCGACCACGTCGGCGTCGAAGTGATGCACGTCGGTGTCGAAGATGCAGCGGTCGCATACCGCGTCCTGGTGGGCATGGTCATGCAGTTGGAAAGTCATGCGGGGTCTCCAATCTCAGCAGGGGATCTTGCTTGAAGAAAAGCTTCAGGCGCTCATACACGGCCGGATAGTCGTCGACGAGGACATCCGGCATCTCGAAGAAATACTCACTCATCACAGCAAAGAACTCGGCCGGGCTCTCGGCAGCATAGGGATCGATCTCAAGTGGTTCGCCGGCATCGACGCGGCGGCAGAAATCCTCGTAGGCCACCGTGAAGGTCGCCGCCCAATCTTCCACACTCAGTCCTGAATGCAGCACAGGCAGGCCGTCGACGGCACCGTTCTTCATGTCCAGCTTGTGCGCAAACTCATGGATCACCACGTTGTAGCCCTGGCCGCCCCCGGAGTGCAGCACGTCATCCCAGGACAGCACCAGGGGCCCGCCCTCCCACGCCTCGCCGGACAGCGGCTGACGGACCCGATGGACCACGCCGGCCTCGTCGACGATCTCCCGTTCCGGCACGAACTCGGCCGGGTAGACGATGATCTCGTTCCAGCCGGTATAGGACGCGTAGCCCAGGTTGAGCACCGGCAGGACGGCGAAGGCGGCGATCCGGGTGGCGGTGGCGGCATCGACTTCATGTCCGGCCACGCCGGTGAAGGTCTTGTCGGCGAGCAGCTGACGGGCCAGGGATTCCAGGCGCGCGGCGTCCGCTTCGGCCAGCCCGTCGAACACCGGCAAGGCCAGGGTCGCGGCCCAGGCGGCCGGATCCAGCGCCAGGGGCGCCGGTCCGCCGAACCACGACCTCAGCAGGCCGGCCACGACCGAGTCACCGCTCAGGAAGCCTCGCGCATCGCGCGGCGACGGTCATGTTCCTGCAGGTGGCGCTTGCGGATGCGGATGGTCTTGGGGGTGATCTCGACCAGTTCGTCGTCGTCGATGAATTCGACGGCGGACTCCAGCGTCAGCTTGATCGGCGGCGTCAGGCGCACGGCCTCGTCGGTCCCCGAGGCACGCACGTTGGTCAGCTTCTTGCCCTTGATGGGGTTCACCACCAGATCGTTCTCGCGGCTGTGGATGCCGATGATCATGCCTTCGTACAGCTTGTCGCCGGGCGACACGAACATGCGGCCGCGGTCTTCCAGGTTCCACAGGGCGTAGGCCACCGCCTCGCCATTTTCCTGACTGATCAGCACGCCGTTGTGGCGGCCGGGCAGATCGGCCTTGACCGGGGCGTAATCGTCGAACACGTGGCTGATCAGGCCGGTGCCGCGGGTCATGGTCATGAAGTCGGATTGGAAGCCGATCAGGCCACGGGCCGGAATGTGATATTCGAGGCGAGTGCGACCATTGGGATCGGACTCCATGTTGGTCAGCTCGCCCCGTCGGCGGCCGATCTCTTCCATCACCGCACCCTGGTGGTCGTTTTCCAGGTCGATGCTGAGGTTCTCATACGGCTCGCACTTCTCTCCGTTGATCTCCTTGTAGACCACGCGGGGCTTGCCGACGGCCAGCTCGAAGCCCTCGCGGCGCATGTTCTCCAGGAGGATGGTGAGGTGCAGCTCGCCCCGACCGGAGACACGGAACACGTCGGCGTCCTCGGTGTCCTCGACGCGCAGGGCGACGTTGGTGAGCAGTTCCTTGTTCAGGCGCTCGCGGATCTGGCGGCTGGTGACGAACTTGCCTTCGGTGCCGGCCAGCGGCGACGAGTTGACCATGAAATCCATGGTCAGGGTCGGCTCGTCCACCGACAGCATGGGCAGGCCGACCGGCGCATCGCGGTCGCAGATGGTGACGCCGATGCCGATGTCGTCGAGACCGGAGATGATGATGATGTCGCCGGCTTCGGCCTCTTCGACGGGAACGCGCTCCAAGCCCTTGAAGCCGAGCACCTGGTTGATGCGACCGGAGGCCACCTGGTCTTCGTGATTCATCACCACGACGTTCTCGCCCGGACGGATGCGGCCGTTCAGCACGCGACCGACGCCCAGCCGGCCGGTGTAGGTGGAATAGTCGAGCGCGGCGATCTGCAATTGCAGCGGCGCATCCGGGTCACCCGGCGGGGTCGGCACATGGTCCAGCACGGTTTCGAACAGCGCCTTCATGTCATTGGCGGAGCCGCCCATCGAGGGCGCGTCCTTGAGGTCGTGGCAAGCCCAGCCGTTCAGGCCGGAGGCGTAGATGATCGGAAAGTCGAGTTGCTCGTTGGTGGCGTGCAGCTTGTCGAACAGATCGAAGGTCTGGTCCACCACCCAGTCCGGACGGGCGCCCGGACGGTCCACCTTGTTCACCACCACGATGGGACGCAAGCCCAGGGCCAGCGCCTTCTTGGTCACGAAGCGGGTCTGCGGCATCGGGCCCTCGACGGCGTCGACCAGTAGCACCACCCCGTCCACCATGCCCAGCACGCGCTCCACCTCGCCGCCGAAGTCGGCGTGGCCGGGGGTGTCGACGATGTTGATGCGGGTGCCGTTGTAATCGATGGCCGTGTTCTTGGCCAGGATGGTGATGCCCCGCTCCTTTTCCAGGTCGTTGGAATCCATCATCCGCTCGGAGAGCTGCTGGTGGGCGGCGAACGTGCCGGACTGTTGCAGGAGCTTGTCCACCAGGGTGGTCTTGCCATGGTCGACGTGGGCGATGATGGCGATGTTGCGGAGAGCGCGAGACATAGAATATTAGGGAACGCTAAAAGGGCGGCATTTTAGCACGGCGACCGCGCTAAACCTTTGCAAGAAAAAGAAGATTCCGGCCCGGGCCAGGCGTAGTCGACGCGGCCGGCCAGCGCGGCGCGCAAGCCAGGCTATGACTTGCGGGCCACGCCCAGGCTCAGCTTGACCGGCACCTCGGTCAACGCCCCGGTGGCGAGCTCGGCCGGCTTCAGCTCAATCCGAGCAGCCTCGACGCCGTGGGCCAGCAATTCACGCCGGATCGCCTCCGCCCGGGCCTGGGCCAGGATGGTCAGTTCGGCGTCGGTGACCCGTTCCGCGTCGAGCAGGGCCTGATGGATCAATTCATGCAGGTTCGCGCCCTTGAGCCGGGTGGACTCGGACTCCGAGAGCGGCGGCGGCGGTGACTTCATCATCCCGGACAGACGCGCCAGGAGCTTGCCCGTGGTGCTGGCCGGCGGCGGCTCGGGATTGGCCTGGGCGAACTTGGCCTTGAGGCTTTTCAGCGCGTCGGCCCCTTGGCGCATGGCAAAGAGTTTTTCCAGACCTTCCTGGGTCTTGGCCTGGGCGATCGACACCGGACCCGGGTCCTCCTCGGGCCCCAGTTTGCGGCCCATGGCCTCGGCCAGGGCGCGCCGCAGCCGGGTGTCCTTGATGGCTTGGCGATCCGCCTCGGCATGCCAGGCCGGGGTGGCCGAGAGGGCCAGGCCGGGGCGCTTGGCCAGGGCCTGGGCCAGTTGCTTGAGCTTTTCCCGCTCGGGCGGCAGCAGCTTGGCTTCGCCGAGGTCGAAGTTCACCTTTTCCATCTGCTCGGCCTGGATGCCGAGCAGGCTGCCGAGTGCCTTGAAGGGTGCCAGGACGATCTTGCCGATGACGTTGACGATCGCCTTCCAGATGATGCCACCGTAGCTGAACTGGGGATCATCCAGGCTGCCGGAGACCGGCAGGCCGAGGTCGATGATGCCGTGGCTGTCCTCCAGGAGGGCGATCGCCAGGTCCAGGGGCAGGTTCTTGGCCTGCGGGTGCTCGACCCGTTCGCCGAGCCGGATCTTGTCGATGACGATCTTGTTGTCGCCGGCCAGGGCGCGCTGCTTGATCTTGTATTCCAGGTCCAGCGACAGCTTGCCGGAATCGATGCGGCGGCCAGCGAAGGTGGCGCTGTAGGGGGTGAGCCGG
Source organism: Pseudomonadota bacterium (assembly GCA_049322515.1). Lineage (GTDB taxonomy): Bacteria > Pseudomonadota > Gammaproteobacteria > Burkholderiales > Thiobacillaceae > Parasulfuritortus. The sequence goes on along the minus strand of JBMOQW010000034.1, from coordinate 24,476 downwards.
TTCATCTCGACATTGCGGAACACCACCTTGATGTCGGTGAAGCTGGTCGGGTCGAGCAGGTCGATCTGGCCGACCGCGCGCGCCAGGCCGTAGTCGTCGACCTGGCCGTCCAGTTCCAGTTGTGCCGGCGTGGCCTGGGCCAGGCCGATGCCGTTGATCGCGCCCTTGAGGCCGTGGATGCGGGTGCCGAACGGGAAGGCCAGCGACTCGTCGGCGAAATCGAGTTCGTTGGCGCTGATGTCGACCCGCGCCACGGCAAACTTCATCCCGGGCTGGGCTGGCGCGCCTGCTTTCGGCACCGGCCCGGGCGGGGGGGCGGCGACCTCGGCCTGAGCCGGCACGGGCTGAGATTTCATCAATCGCTTGAGATTGAGGGTCTTGTCGGCGTGGATCACCAGCTTGAGGCCGAGCCCGTCGACCTTGACCGTGCCGATGTCGACCGCCTCGGGCGTGGCCATCACCGCGTCGCTGGCCAGGCGCTGCCAGGCCAGCAGGCGGTTGCCGGTCGCGGCCTCGTCGACCCGCAGGTCGGCGACCGAAAAACCGCCCTGGTAAGCCACAGTTTTTCCTACCTTGAGCCGGCCCGCGGACGAAGCTGCACCGGAAGTCAGCACCACATTGGCCGCTTGCGCGACATAGGGCTGGATCGGGGTCAGGTTGAGTCCCGCCAGATTCACCCTGGCGTCGAGCGCCGCACGGGCCGGGGTCAGCTTGCCCTGCACGCTCAGGCGTCCGCCTTCCTGGACGCGCAGCGACAGCCGGGCCGGTACCGGTGTTTTCAGTTGGTCACTCAAGCCGGTCAGGCCCGCGTCGATGTCGGTCAGGGTCAGGCGCGCGGCGGGACTGACCGAGGCATCGCTCAGGGCCGCCTGAAAATCATCGACCGCCACTTCCGCCAAGCGCCAGGTCCAGCCCGGGCCGGGCGTCGCGGGTTTGCCCGCTGCGGGCGCCTGGGCGACAGACGCGACCGGTGCGAAGGCCTCGAGCAAGACCACCCGGCCATCGGCACCGCGTTCAGCCACCAGGCGGCCCCGGCTCAGGGCCAGGCGGGCGATCTCGGCGTGCCGCTCGGCCAGGCCCGCCTGGAGACCGGAGAGCTCGATGGCCTCGAGCGTGAACAGGGACTGCCCGGCCGAAGCCACGCTGATTCCGCCCAGCTGGAGCTGGCCTTCGGCGAGGTGGGCCTGGGTCACCTGGCCGCCGAGCGCGGCATCGGCCTTGAAGCCCAGGCCGAGCCGGTCCACCGCCAGGGACAGCGGCCGCGCGAAGCCCTGGTCCAGGTAACGCACGCCCACGCCCTTCACGTCGACCTTGGCCAGCTGGAGGCGCCAGGGTGCCGGGGCCTTGGCACCCATGTCCGCGACCGGCGCTGGCGCGGACGCAGCGGTGGGTGCAGCCACGAACCAATCTTGCACGTCGAAGCGGCCATCGGCACGTCGGGTGAGGCGGATCTGGCCTCCTTCGAGGCCGACCTCGCCCAGGTCCAGGGTGCGCTGGCCCAGGTCGAAGCGACCGCCCCGCAGCGCCAGGCGCTCCAGGGCGATGGCCGGTTCGGCGGCGGTCCGGCCGCGCACCCGCAAGCCATCCAGGGTCATGCCCAGGTTGTCGAGGTTCAGGCTGAGGGTCTTGTTGTCGTAGCCGACGCGATAATCGGTGCTCATCCCGGCCACACCCTCGGGCTGGGCGATGTCCACCCGGCCCTTCAGATAAGGCGCCAGGTGGTCCAACTGGATGCCATCGAGGGCGAAGGCGCCGGTGACCCGGACGGGCTTCAGGACCACGTCGCCTTTCCAGCGCAGATGCGCGCCGAGCACGGTCCGCGCGGAAATCTGATAGGCGCCCTTGTCGTCGGGCAGGGTGGAAAGGTCGTCCAGGGACAGTTCCAGTGGCTGGAAATCCATCCGGAACGCGGGCGTCAGGGTGCGGTCGGCAAAGTCGAGCCGGCCTTGTTTGAGTTCGAAGTGGCGGATCAACAATCGGGGCAGGCCGGTGTCTTCCTCTTTTTCCTCGTCCTTGAAAGCGTCCAGGAAAGCACTCCAATTCAGCTTCCCACCCGGCAGCAGGTCGAGCGTTCCGGTCGGGCCGGTGAGGCGGATGGCGTCGAACGTCCAGGCCAGGCGCAACACGCTGCTCGCCTCGAAGTCGACATGCAGTTCCTGGAATCCCGCCAGCGGCTGGCCGTCGGGCGTGGCGAGCTTGAGGTGGGTGACGGTGAGCTGCAACCCGAGCGGATCGAAGCGGGGTTCGTCCAGGCTCAGCCGGTGCCCGGTCCGGTCGGCGACGAATTTCTCCGCGCCCCACTTGGCCAACGGCCCGAAGCCGAACCAGCCAAACAGCAGATAAGCCAGGAACAGGCCCCCGGCAACGAGGACCGGCGTCTTGAGCAGGATGGAACGCAGGCGCGGGAGCATGGCAGAGACCTCCGTCTGGATTATCGCCCTATGGTAGCCGGTTATCCGGGTGTCACGCGACGTGACCGAAGAACAGATAGGCCGCGGCCACCGCCGCCATGAAGCCGGCCAGATCGGCCACCAGGCCGCCAGCCACGGCGTGGCGTACCCGCTTGATGCCCACGGCGCCGAAATAGACGGCCAGGACATAGAACGTGGTTTCCGTACTGCCCTGAACGATGCTCGCCAGTCGGCCGGCGAAGGCATCGGCACCGTGTACCTGCATGGTCTCGATCATCATGGCGCGCGCCCCGCTGCCGGACAACGGCTTCATCAGCATGGTCGGCAGGGCCTCCACCCAGCGCGCGTCATAGCCCAGGGCGAGGATCAGGCCACGCACCCCGTCCATGGCCAGGTCGAGGGCGCCGCTGGCGCGCAACAGGCCGATCGCCACCAGCATGGCCACCAGATAGGGAATGATGGTGACGGCCGTCTGGAAACCCTCCTTGGCACCCTCGATGAAGGCCTCGTAGGCATTCACCCGCTTGGCCAGCGCGCCGACCAGGAAAGCCGCGATCAGGCCGAGCAGCAGGCCATTGCTGAGCAGCGCCGAGCGTGGCGCCAGTTGCTCGACGGGCAGGCTGGCGAAATACAACGCCAAACCGCCGACCATGGCACTGATGCCGAGCAGCCAGGCCAGCACCACCCGGTCCAGGCGAATGCGCTGGCGCGCCGCCACGAACGCGAAACCGGCCAGGGTGGAACAGTAGGTCGCCATCAGGATCGGGATGAACACGTCGGTGGGATCGGCCGCGCCCAGTTGCGCCCGGTAAGTGAAGATGGTCACCGGCAGCAGGGTGATCGACGACGCATTGAGCACCAGGAACAGGATCTGCGCGTCACTCGCCGTCTCCTTGTCAGGATTGAGTTCCTGCAATTCCTTCATGGCCTTGATGCCCATCGGCGTCGCGGCATTGTCGAGGCCAAGCAAGTTGGCGGACAGGTTCATGGTGATCGAGCCGAGCGCAGGGTGGCTGCGCGGCACGGCGGGGAACAACCGCGCAAAGAGCGGCGCCAGCAGGCCGGCCAGGCGGTCCAGGTAACCCGCCCGCTCACCAATCTTGAGGATACCGAGCCAAAGGCACATCACCCCGGTCAAGCCCAGGGCGATCTCGAACGCGGTCTTGGCGTTGTCTAACGCCGCCTTCATGAGCAGGCCGAAGATCTCCTGCTGGCCATGGACCAGGAATTGGAACAGGGCCGCCGCGATGGCGGTCAGGAAGAATCCGATCCAGAGGGCGTTGAGCATGGCGGCGATTCTACCCGCTCGTGCCGCCCCGGCCTCGGTTCAGCATCTGCGCCGCAGGGCCTGGGGGTGACAAACGTACACGCTGACCAGGGCGAGGGGCCCTGCAACCACACCGGCATGCCCCCGTCCTGGTCGAATGGGTGAATCTCAGGCTACCGGGAAACCGTAGCCGTGGGCTTCTCGATCGGGTTGCCGTTTTCGTCGACGTCGGAAACTTCCTCCACCACCGCGTGGCATAGATGACGCGTCTTGCCACCCTGGGCGGCATGGTAGTCGGCCGTTGCCTGGGCAGCTGCGGTGCAGGCTGCCATGTCGTCGTAGTGCTGGCGCTGGATGATTTGGTCATGGCCTTGTGGACCGAGCAGCCAGACGATGAGGGCGATGGATTTCATGGCCAGTATATTAGTACTTCCTAATACTAATGCCAAGCCTGGATTACAGCCCGCCCAGCCAGAACAGGCCAAGCACGCCCAGCCAGAGCACGGTGACGCGATTGAACAGGGTCAGCACGGGACCGATCACGCCGACCTCCGGCTCGGCGCGACCGAGCCCCAGCGCCCCCAATCCGGCCGCCTCGACGCCAGCCTCGTCGACCTCACGCGACCGCCAGCCACCCAGGGCGTCTTCGAAATTGCCCACGATGGCGAAACTGAACGCCAGCAAGCGGGCCGGCAGCCAGTCGAGCAGCGGCCGGATCTGGGCCACCACCGCGTGAAAGTCATCCTCGCCCGCCCAGCGCTCTGCCAGGCGCAGGGTCAGTGCATAGGCGACCGCCCCGAACGGGCCCAGGACGATGAACCAGAACAGGACGCCGGCCAGGCGCGCCAGCCCGAACCGAAACAGCGCCGCCAGGACCGGACGGAACGATTCCCCGCCGCCGGCGATGCCGAGGCGAGTGGCCGATTCCTCGGCCCGCGCCACATCGCCGGCGACGAACCGTTCGGCATACTGGCGCGCGGTTTCGAACGGCAGGCGGAAGCCGAGACATTGGTAAAGCACCGCTGCCGACCAGGCCAGCGCCACCGGCCAGGCCAGTTCAGCGAACCACGCGCCCAGTCCGGCGACCAGTAGCGCCGGGGCCAGGGCCGCCGCCAACCAGGCCAGCCAGCCATGGCCTCGGGTGCCGGCATTGAAATGGACATGGACCCAGTCGGCGTAGCGGTCGAACAGACGGTCCGCCTGGCTCGGCCGAAACAGGGGCGCCATGAATTCCCAGGCCAAGGCCAGAAGGGCGCCCCAGAAGATCACTCGGGAACCTCCACGGTCAAGCGCCCCATGCGCATGACCGAATCAGAGGCCTGGTAGAGCTCGACGGTGGGCATGCGGATGCCCTGCCCCTGAGCTTGCAAATGCCGGTCCAGCGCCTGGTAGGCGCGACTCGGCGCGAGCAGGACCGCCGCATCGACCTGCGCCTCCAGTACCGGGCGGGCGGGGATATGGTCGATCCGCAGGGGTTCCCGCACCCGGGTGCCCTCGGGCACCAGATAGCCGGAACGGGCACGCCGCTGGTTGACCTGGACCAGGTCGGGATTGGAATACAGCACCGTGATCGGCGTGCCCGGGACGATGTTCTCGCCGCGCAAGGCCTGTTCCACCCGGGCTTGCAGGTCGGGCAGCTTGGCATAATCCCCCACCTGCTCCAGATAGGCGTACGTATAGGGCCCGCGCACCTGGCCGGAATGGATGACCACCGGGTTGAAGCCGCCCCACCAGGTGTAGATCGCAAGCAGGGGCAACAGGAAGGCCACCAGGAAAGGCACGAAACGCTTGAACGCCACGAACGGCTCCGAAAAATGCATTGCATCGATACTACCTCATGGCCAGGCCGGCGATAATCGATGCGCCATTGAGGAGACCGCCATGAAAATGCTGATCGCGCTGTACTGCCTGCTGCTGGCCCCGCTCGCCTGGGCCGGGACACCCGACTACCCGCCGGTTTCGGTTCCGGTCGAAGCCGTCCAGGTGAGTGACCACGGCCACTACATCCCGGGCCTGGCCGGCGCCGCCTCGCCCGGCAACCAGGGCTTCATGTCCAACGCCGGCTTCGTGGTCACCCCCGAGGGGGTGGTGGTGATCGATACCCTCGGCACTCCATCGCTCGCGGCCGCCATGCTGCGGGAAATCCGCAAGGTCACCGCGCAGCCGATCAAGATCGCCATCATCAGCCATTACCATGCCGACCACTATTACGGCAGCCAGGTGTTCAAGGACGCTGGTGCCGAGCTCTGGGCCCACGAAGCGGCGCGCGGCGTGCTCGGTTCGGAAGCCGCGCAGGCCCGCTTCGCCCAGCGCAAGCAGGTCTTGGCGCCCTGGGTCGACGACCGCCTGCAACGCTTCGTGACGCCCGACCGCTGGCTATCCGGCGACACCGATTTCCGGCTCGGCGGCCTGACCTTCCGTATCCGCCATGTCGGGCCGGCCCATTCTCCGGAGGACCTGGTGGTATTCGTGGCCGAGGAAGGCGTGCTGTATGCCGGCGACCTCGTGTTCAAGGGCCGGGTGCCGTTCGTCGGCGATGCCGATTCGCGCGCCTGGCTGGCCACCCTGGAGCGCCTGATCGGCCTGGGCCCCAAGGTGCTGGTACCCGGCCACGGTCCCGCCTCGGACACCCCGGTCGACGATCTCGTGTTGACCCGCGACTACCTCGCTTTCCTGCGTCGCGAGATGGGGCGCGCGGTCGCCGACCTGGTTGACTTCGACACTGCCTACGCGGCCACCGACTGGTCTGCCTACCAGGCCATGCCGGCATTTCGGGAAGCCAACCGGCCGAACGCCTACAACACCTATCTGCTCATGGAAAAGGAAAGCCTGGCCCGCTGAGTGCCGCCGATACACACTGTTACCAAACCGGGTTGCCCCGGGGACTATGCTGGAACCATGGAACCCATGGTCAACCGCAAGCGAAAGGCAAAGCTCATGACCCCCAGCTTCCTCGTCCCCCTGGCGCTGGCCGTACTGTTCGCCGGCTGCGCCACGCCGCCCTCCCCCAGCCCCGCTTCCGCGCCCCTGACACCGCCGCCGACACGGGTCTATTTCTATCCCAACGCCGGCCAGAGCGCCGCGCAGCAGGACCGTGACCGCTACGAGTGCTACCTGTGGGCGGTTCGGCAAACCGGCTTCGATCCAGCCCAGGCGCACGGCCCGCTGCGGCCGCGGGTCGAGGTCACGCCGGTCCCGGCCAGCGGCGAGGAAACCCTGGCCGGTGCCTTCACCGGCGCCCTGCTCGGCGCGGCGGTCTCCAGCCCACGCGACGCCGGCGGTGGCGCCGCCATTGGCGCCCTGCTCGGCGCCATGCTGGGCGCCGCTTCGGAGAATGCCCGCCAAGAGCGCGTGCAAGCCGTCCAGGCCCGTTACGACGCCCGCGACTGGCAGCGCTACAGCCAACTGGAACGCCGCGCGGCCGAATATCGCCGGGCCATGGCCGCTTGCCTGGAAGGGCGCGGCTACACCGTGCATTGATCGACTCCGGGAGGATGCCATGACCCGATTCACCCTCTTCGCCCTGCTGCTCGCCCTGGCCAGCCCGCCGCTCTCGGCCGACGCGCCGCGTGCCGGTCGTCCCGACACGGGCCGGCCCGATAGCGGCCGTCCGGACCATCGTCCTGATTTCAGCCGTCATGATGGCCGGCCCGATTTCGGCCGCCCCGATGGCCGCCGCCCGGACGGCGACCGTCCCGGGGCCGATTCGCCCCGGCGTGACCGCACGCCGCCACGGGTCGATGTCGACGTCCGCTTCGACGGCCGGCACCGGCATGATCGCTATTACCCGCCGCGCGGCCGGGTGTTCGATCACCCGCCCCGGCATCCGGTCGCCTATCCCTGGCACGACCGGACCTTTTTCTTCGACAACGGCATCTGGTTCAGCCCGCTGGGGACGCGCTTCGTGGTCACCGCGCCGCCGATCGGCATCGGCATCGCCAGCCTGCCGCCCTACTACACCACGGTCTGGGTGCGCGGCGTGCCCTATTACTATGCCGACGAGGTCTACTACACCTGGCAACCGGAACGGCGCGAATATGTGGTGGTCGAGGCACCGAGGGACGCGGAGGTCTATGTGCCGCCGAACAACCCCGAACCACTCTACGTCTACCCGAAGGAAGGCCAGGACGAGGCCACCCAGGCGACCGACCGCTACGAATGCCATCGCTGGGCCGCCGACCAGACCCGCTATGATCCCACCCAGCCCGACCCCGGCCTGCCGGAGGATCAGTTGGCCGGCAAGCGCGCCGACTATCAGCGCGCCACCAAGGCCTGCCTGGAAGCGCGCGGCTACAGTGTGAGATGAGACAGGAACCCTTGCCCCGATGAATCAGGATGCGATCTGGAGCCAGCGCTATCGCGACGCCGGCGACGATTATCTGTTCGGCACCGCGCCGAACCGCTTCATGGCCCACCGGGCCGACCTCTTCCTGCCCGGCCAGGCGGTCCTGTCGGTGGCCGATGGCGAGGGCCGCAACTCGGTCTGGCTGGCGGAACAGGGCCTCGCGGTCACCGCCATCGAGATTTCCGCGGTGGCCGTGGAGAAAGCCCGGCGTCTGGCCCGTGCCCGCCAGGCCGAGGTCGATTTCCAGGTCGCCGACATGTTCGCGCCCGACTGGTCGCCCAGCGCCCTGTGCGAACGATTCGACTGGGTCGTGGCGATCTTCATCCAGTTCGTCGGCCCCGCCCAGCGGACCCGCCAATTCGAGCTTCTGAAGCAATGGGTCGGCCCGGGGGGCCGCCTGCTTCTGCAAGGCTACACGCCCCGGCAGATCGAGTACCGGACCGGGGGACCGTCCGCCGTGGAGAACCTCTACACCGCCGAACTGCTCCGCGCGAGTTTTGCCGACTGGATCATCGAGGAACTGGTCGAGTACGAAGATGACATCGCCGAAGGCCTCGGTCACAAGGGCCACTCAGCGCTGATCGGCCTCGTCGCCCGCAAGCCCGGCTGAACCCCGGTCCGGTGGGGGCGCCCTGGCCGACGCCCGGAGGCCGGCACGGTTCAGCGAAGGGGACGCACATCGGACACGGCAACCCGAGCGCCATGACCTTGGCCCGATCGTGGTGTAAAGTGAATTCATATTAGCTTTCACTTATGCACGGAGCCCCCCATGATCACCGACGACAAAGCCACCCTCGCCCAGCAGGCTTATGACAAGGCCTTGCGCTACGAACTGGACTACGGCTGCTGCCCGCAATGCGTGCTGGCGGCGGTGCAGGAAACCGTCGGCATGATCGACGACAGCGTGATCAAGGCCAGTCATGGCCTCTCGGGCGGCGGCGCCTTGTCCGGCAAGGGCGCTTGCGGTGCACTCACCGGCGGGTTGGTGGCCCTCTCGGCCAAGCGCGGACGTGACCGCGACAAGCTCGACAAGGGCCGCTTCATCAACAACTTCAAGAAGGGCGACGAACTGGTCGAGCGCTTCAAGGCCGAATTCGGCGGCGTCACCTGCGAGGAATTGCAGCAGCAGTTCACCGGCCGCACCTACGACATGTGGAAGAGCGAGGAATACCAGGCATTCAGCGACGCACGTGGCGACAAGTGTGCGCTCGCCACCGCCACCGTCACGAAATGGGTCGTGGAGATGTTGTAAGCTGCGCCCGTTTCAAGCCCTCAGCCCACACCCATGACCAAGCACATCGGCATCCTGACCTCGGGCGGCGACAGCCCCGGCCTCAACGCCGCCATCCGTGGCGTTGGCAAAGCCGCACAAGACCTCGGCATGCACATCGTCGGTTTCCGCGACGGTTTCCGTGGCCTGATGGAAAACCGCACCGCGCCCCTCGACGGTGGCCAACTGTCCGGCATCCTCACCCAGGGCGGCACCATCCTCGGCACCAGCCGGGAAAAGCCGCACAAGATGACCGTGGGCGGCAAGCTGCGCGACATGACCGCGACCATCGTCGACAACTACAAGGCCAACCACCTCGACTGCCTGGTCTGCCTGGGCGGCGGCGGCACCCAGAAAAACGCCCTGCGCCTCAAGCAGGCCGGCCTCAATGTAGTCACCCTGCCGAAGACCATCGACAACGACGTGGCGATGACCGACATCACCTTCGGCTTCGACACCGCGCTCGGCATCGCCACCGAGGCCATCGACCGCCTGCACAGCACCGCGCACAGCCACCACCGCATCATCGTGGTCGAGATCATGGGCCACCGCGCCGGCTGGCTGGCCCTGGGCGCCGGCATCGCCGGCGGTGCCGACGTGATCCTGATCCCGGAAATCCCCTACGATGTGAAGCACGTGGCCAACGCGATCAAGAAACGCAAGCGCGGCGGCAAGCCGTTCTCCATCGTCGCCGTCGCCGAAGGCGCGCTCAGTGTCGAGGAACATCGGGCCCGCCAAGAGGCGCTGGCCGCCGCGAAAGGCAAGAAAGTCACCGAGCCACCGGAATTGGTCTACGCCGAACGCACCATCAAGCTGGCCGAGCAGTTGCAGGCGCAGACCGACCTGGAAGCACGCATCACCATCCTCGGCCACCTGCAACGGGGCGGCACGCCGTCGGCCGCCGACCGCATCCTGGCCACCCGGCTCGGCACCGCGGCCGCGCAGTTGATCCATGACGGCCACTACGGGGTGATGGTCGCCGCGCGCGGCGAGGACACCCTGCCGGTGCCGCTGGAAGACGTGGCCGGCCAGGTCAAGACCGTCCCGGTCAAGCATCCCTGGGTGGAAAGCGCGCGCCGGGTGGGGACCAACCTCGGCGATTGACCGAGGGGCCGGGCGCACCCGTCCGGAATCCCGGCCCGGACTCGCCGGCAGTAGAATGCGCCATGTCCCCGCGCCCTGAACTCCTCGCCCCGGCCGGCACCCTGGCCATGCTGGAGACCGCCTTCGCCTATGGCGCGACGGCGATCTACGCCGGCCAGCCGCGTTACTCGCTGCGCGTCCGCAACAATGATTTCGGCGACCTGCCGGTGCTCGAGGAAGGCATCCGCCGCGCCCACGCGCTTGGCCACCCCTTCTACCTGGTGTCGAACATCTACCCGCACCCCGCCAAGCTGAAGACCTACCTGAAGGACATGGCCCCGGTGCTGGCGCTCAAGCCGGATGCCCTGATCATGTCCGACCCCGGCCTGATCCTGCTGGTGCGCGAGCACTGGCCAGACCAGCCGATCCACCTTTCCGTACAGGCCAACACGGTGAATAGCGCGGCGGTGCGCTTCTGGCAGCAGGCCGGACTCACCCGCGTGATCCTGTCGCGCGAACTGTCCCTGGACGACATCGCCGCCATCCGCCAGGACTGTCCGGACATGGAACTGGAAGTGTTCGTGCACGGGGCCCTGTGCGTGGCCTATTCCGGCCGTTGCCTGCTGTCCGGCTACTTCAACCACCGCGACCCGAACCAGGGCACCTGCACCAATTCCTGCCGCTGGGACTACAAGCTCAATCCGGCCCGGGTGGACGCCAGCGGCGATGTCTTCCTGCTCGAGGAAAACGAACGGCGCCAAGGCAGCTACATGCCGATCAGCGAGGACGAGCACGGCACCTACATCCTCAATTCCAAGGACCTGCGCGCCATCGAACACGTGCAACGACTGGTCGAGATCGGTGTCGACTCGCTCAAGATCGAGGGCCGCACCAAGTCACCCTATTACGTGGCCCGTGCCTGCCAGGCCTATCGCCAGGCCATCGACGATGCCGCTGCCGGCCGACCCCTGGACCCGAAGCTGCTCGGCCAATTGGCAGGCCTGGCCAACCGCGGCTACACCGACGGCTTCTACCAGCGCCATACCCCCGCCGCCACCCAGAACTACCTGCGCGGCCATTCGGAGAGTGGCCGCAGCCAGTACGTCGGCGACATCGTCGGTTTCGACCCAGGACGCGGCCGGGTCGAATTCCTGGCCAAGAACAAGCTGGTTCGGGGCGACCGGATCGAAGTCATCCAGCCCGCCGGGGTGCGGGAATTCACCATCGACAGCCTCACGGATGCCGACGGACGGCCGCTCGCGGAAGCGCCGGGCGAGGGCCACCGGGCCTGGCTGGCCTTGCCGGCCGACACGGTCGGCGCCTTTGTCGCCCGCTATCTCCGAGACTTCGACCCCGGGGCCTGACTTCAGTCGGCTATCCAGCCTCGGCCCGGTGTCCTATGATGAATCCAGACGTCGTTCCGGAAAACAATCCCGGCCATGAGGCCCCGCGCGCTCCTCCAACATGTCCTTGCCGCCCCCCTTTGGGCCTTGGCGCTGCTGTTGTTTACCCCGCTCGCGCTCGGCATCAGCGCCAAAACCCTGCCGTTCAGCCTCGAAGACATCGACGGCCGGCCGCTCCGGCTGGCCGATTATCGGGGCCAGTGGCTGCTGGTCTCGTTCTGGGCGCCCTGGTGCCCGCTCTGCAAGTTGCAGATGCCGACCTTGAAGAAACTCGACAGCCGGCCCGATCTCAGCGTGATCGGCATCGGCCTGGATTATGATAGTCCGGTCGCCTTGCGTGGCAGTGCCGACACTCACGGGCTTGGTTTTCCAATCGTCGCCGGGGGTGCCCGTCGCGATCCCAACAGTCCACACCGCCAGATCGGACCGGTCGACTACTTCCCCACGTCCTATCTGTACGCCCCGAATGGCGAGCTCGTCATGTACATTCCCGGTCAGGTGAATTCCGGCAAGGTGCTGGCCTTCATGGAACGCTGGCGTCCCGAGGCGGGCGCGGCCCCGGCAGCGCCCGCCACCGACGCCCTCGCCGCCCGGCTGGCCAAGGCCTATGGCGCGGCCGGCCAGCGCGCCCATGCCGACTGGCGCCAGATGCTGGATGCCACCCGGGCCGCGAACGGCGTCGAACGGCTGCGCCGGGTCAACGATTTCTTCAACCGCCGGCTCAAGCAAGCCACCGATGCCCGGATCTGGGGCCGGCCCGACCATTGGGCCACGCTCGGCGAGACCCTCGGCAAGGGCGCCGGTGACGCAGAGGACTTCGCCCTGGCCAAATACTTCAGCCTGCGCGCCCTCGGCGTGCCGGTCGAGCGCCTGCGCCTGGTCTACGTCAAGACTCGCGACGCCGCAGCCGGATCGCCGGCGCACATGGTGCTCGCCTATTTCGAGACGCCAAGCCAGGAGCCCTGGCTGCTCGATGTCCGGGTGGCCGAGGTCGAGCCGGCCTCACGCCGGCCCGACCTGAAGCCGATCTACAGCTTCAACGGCGCCGGGGCCTGGGGTGACGGCCAGGGCCTCACCGAGCTGGCCGATGGCCGGCCGACGCAATGGCAAGACGCCCTCCGCCGCGCCCGCGACGAAGGCTTCGACTAGGAGCATCGCCATGTCCATGTACCGCCAACTCTGGTTGTCCATCCTCGTGAGCGCCCTGCTCGCCCTGCTCGCCAGCCTGTTCGCTTCGCTCTACAACGCGCGCGACTACCTGGAAGCCCAGCTGGCGATGAAGAACCGCGACAACGCCGCCGCCCTGGCCTTGGCCCTGAACCGGCCCGAGGCCGATGCCAACGAGGCCGTGGTGGCCGCCACCGCGCTGTTCGAGAGCGGCCAATACGAACTGGTGCAGATCGTCGACCCGGCCGGCAAGCTGCTGGTCCAGCACATCGCGCGGGAAGCCGATCTCGGTGCGCCCGGCTGGTTCGTGAACTGGCTGACGATCCGGTCGCTGCCCGGCGAAGCCCAGCTGAGCGCCGGCTGGACGCCGATCGGCACCCTCACCCTGATGAGCCATGGCGGCTTCGCCTACGCGGCCCTGTGGCGCACGGCCCTGACCCTATCCAGCGCGGTCTTCATCGCCGGGCTGCTGGGCGGCCTGCTGGTCAGTCTGGTGCTGCACCGCATCCGTCGCCCCATGCAAGCCGTGATCGAACAGGCACGTGCCATCACCGAGCACCGCTTCGTGACCATCCCGGAGCCCGACATCCCCGAGATGAAGCAACTCGCCGCCGCCATGAACGACACAGTCAGCCGCCTCCGGGAGCAGTTCGAGACCGAGGCCGAGCGCTACGAAAGCCTGCGCCGGGTGGCCAACTACGACCTGCTCACCGGCCTGGCCAACCGCACCTTCTTCCTGGCCAGCCTGGATCATGCCCTGGAAGCCGAAGACAGCCTGTTCGGCGCGCTGGCCATCCTGCGCCTGCCGCAACTCGGCCAGATCAACCGCGAACAGGGCCGGGAGACTGCCGACGACCTGCTGCACCGGGTCGGCCGCTGCATCAGCGAACTGGCCCCCACCTGCGCCGGCACCTACGCCGGCCGCCTGACCGGCGCCGACTTCGGCCTGCTGCTGCCGGCCGGCTGCGACACCGATGGCCTGCTGCGTGGTCTGCTCGATGAACTGCTCAAGACCCTGGAACCGATGCTGGGCCGCGACATCGCCATCGCGATCGGGGTCAGCGCCTTCTCGCGCGGCGACAATCCCACCCGGTTGCTGGCCCGGATCGACGCCGCCGTCGCCGCGGCCGAATCGGCCGGCGGCCAGCGCATCGTCCAGGCCCCTGCCGATGCCGACCCGAACCTGCCTGCCACCGCCAACGAGTGGCGCGCTGCCCTGCGCTACGCGCTGAGCGAGTCGGGCACCCTGAAACTGGTACACCACACCCTGCGCCTGAACGGCGACCCGGCCCAACATCGGGAATGCCCACTCCGCATCCGGGTCCGCGAGGACGGCGAATGGCTGCCCGCCAGCCGCTTCATGCCGCTCGCGGAACGCCTGGGCCTGGTCCAGGAACTCGACCTGGCGGCGCTCGGCCTGGCCCTCGACGAACTGGACGCCGACGTCCACCTGGGCGGCCTCTGGGTCAACCTCTCGGCGCGCTCGATCGCCGACCCGGGCTTCGTCGCGGCGATGAAGACCCTGCTCGAACAGCACCCGGAAAGCCGCACCCGGCTCTGGCTGGAAATCCCGGAATCCGGCGGCCTGCGCCGGCTTTCGGAGCTGCGTGCCCTGGCCCGCGACCTGAAGCCGTTCGGCTGCCACCTGGGCCTGGAACACTACGGTCACCATTTCAACCAGATCGGGCTCCTGTACGATCTCGGCCTCGACTTCTTCAAGGTCGACCCGGCCTTTGTCCAGGGCATCGACCAGAACAGCTGCAACCAGGCCTTCCTCGCCGGCCTGTGCGAAGTCGCGCACCGGATCGGCATCCAGGTTTACGCCGAGGGCGTGGAATCCGAGGCCGAACTGGCCAAGCTCGGCGAACTCGGCTTCGACGGCGTCACCGGGGTGGCGGTGCGGGAGGTCTAGGCTTCGGCCGCCGGCGCCCCGTCCAGCCACGCCAGGGCCAGGCCCGGGTCGTCGAACACGCGCAGTTCACCGTCCACCAGCAGGCTGTTCAGCCAGGCCAGCCAGACCATCCACTCGTCGCCGGTGACCACCGCGAGCTTGCGGAAATCGTAGCGGTGCTCGCGGTTGAACTTGATCTCTTCCCAGACCACATCGAGGGTGTAGCCGACCATGTCGCGCAGGTCGAGGAGCAGGTTGACGCCGCCGGCCTTGAGATGGTCGAGGACGTGCTGCTCGAATTCCTTGTAGTCGGCCAGGGTGAATTCACCGAGCACCGAAATGCTGATCAGCTGGCCATCATCCTTGATTGCAATCATGATTTTTCCTTGTCGTTCAACAAAACCGACCACACCCCCGCCGCCACGGTCAGCGCCATGCCGAACCAGGCCACGGGAGGCAGTGCCTGATTCCAGATTAAACCATCCAGCACGCTGCCGAACACCACGGTGCTGTAGGCCAGGCTGGCCACCACCACGGTGTGGCCGGTGCGATAGGCCCGGGTCATGGCCAACTGGCCCAGGGTGGCGAACCCGCCCACCGCCAGCAGCACCCAGGCATTGCCCGGCGTGACCGGATGCCAGCCGTCCAGGCTGGCGGCCAGCGCGCCGCCGAGCACGCCAACCACGGCGAACCAGAACACGGTACGCCACTCCGGCTCGCCCAGGCGTCCCAACTGTCGGACATGGACATAGGCCAGCGCCGCCATGAAGCCGGAAAACAGCCCGATCAAGCCAGGCAGCAGGGTGCCGGGATGGCTCCACGGACGCAGCAGCAGGACCACGCCGACAAAGCCCAAGACCACTGCGAAATACTGGATCGGGCGCGGACGCTCGCCCAGCAGCCGGGGCATGATCAGGGCCAGGAACAGCGGCGAGGTGTAGTTGAGGGTGATCGCCACCGACATCGGCAACTCGACCACGGCATGGAAGAACGCCGCCAGGGCGATGAAGCCGACCAGGCCGCGGCGCAGCAGCAAGCCGAGGTTCCCGCTGGCCAGCCGGCGCTCGCCCGCGCCTCCCCAGGGCAGGCGCAGGAAGGCCAGGATGAAGGCCATGCCGAGCAGCGAGCGCCAGAACACCAGCTCGAGGCTGGAGAACTGGTGGCCCGCCAGTTTCACGAACACGCTCATGGTGGCGAAGCCGAAACCGGCTGCCAGCATCCAGAGCGAGCCCATCAGTCGGTGTCGGCAGGCAAACGGGGCACCGCCTCGACCAGCACCGGGGCGGGCAATTCCTTGTCCGATTCGACCGCCTTCAGGTCCCGGAACTTGCGCGCGCTGACCAGGACCCGGCTTTCCAGGGACGCCACCGCCTTGTTGTAGGCCTCGGTGGCCTGGCCCAGGTTCTTGCCGACCCCGGCCCAATGCCCGGCGAGGGTGGCGATGCGGTCGTGCAATTCCTTGCCGAGCGCAGAGATCTGCCGGGCGTTCTCGGCCAGGGCTTCCTGGCGCCAGCCGTAGTAGACCGCCTTGAGCAGGGCCAGCAGGGTGGTCGGCGTGGCCAGGATGACCCGCTGTTCGGCCGCATATTCGATCAGGGCCGGATCCTGCTGCAAGGCCGCGCTGAAATAGGCCTCGCCGGGCAGGAACATGACCACGAACTCGGGCGAGGGATCGAACTGCGCCCAATAGGCCTTGGTCGACAGGCTAACGATGTGCTCCTTCACGTGCCGGGCAAAGCGGTCCAGGGCGGCATCGCGGCGCGTTTCGTCCTCGGCCGCCATGGCGTCCATGAACGCGTCGATCGGGGTCTTCACGTCGACCACCACGGTCTTGCCGGCCGGCAGCCGGACCAGCATGTCCGGGCGCTGACGACCGGCCTCGGTGTCGCGGCTAGCCTGCTCCTCGAAATCGCAATGCGCCTGCATGCCGGCCAGTTCCACCACCCGGCGCAGCTGGATCTCGCCCCAGCGGCCACGTACGTCGGGCCGGCGCAGGGCATTGCCGAGGCTGCGGGTCTCCTTTTGCAAGGCGTGCTGGCTGTCGAGCAACTGGCGCACCTGCTCGCTCAACTGGGTGTAGGCCACGGCACGCGCCTGCTCCAGGCCCACGGTCTGCGACTCCAGCTTGCTCAGGGTGTCGGCGAGTGGCCGGACCAGGGTCTCCACCGCCTTGGCGCGGGCGTCGAGGTCGCCGCGCGCGGCTTCCTGGAACTTGCCCAGGCTCTCCCGTGCCAGGTCGAGAAAGGCCTGGTTGTTGCGGCTCAGGGCCTCGGCCGAAAGGGCGCGGAAGGCATCGGCGGATTGCGCCCGCGCAGCCTCCAGCAAGGCCAGTTTCTCGGCCAGCGCGGCGCGTTCGTTGTCGAGTTCGGTTTCCAGCTGTACGGTGCGCACCCGCCATTCACCGCGTTCGGCCAGCCAGCGGCCACGTTGCCAGAGATACCACAAGAAACCAAGCGCCAATCCGGCGAGCAGGGCGAAAAACAGTTCCATGATCCACATCCGCTCAAGAGGCCGTCATTGTCTCACTCCGCCGGCCGGGAACCCGACCGGATTTTCGCCGGTCTGCCTCTCCATGCTATGATCGCACCGCTTAATCCTTGATAAACATGCGCTTAACCTCCCCCCTCCTGTTCATCGCCTGCCTGGCCGGTCCGGCCATGGCCGATGTCTTCCTGCACGTCGGGGAGGATGGCGTCCTGCATTATTCCAACCAGGCCGCCGCCGGGGCCACGCGCATTTCCGAGCTGATGGTCGAACTGGCCCCGGACAACCGGGTCAAGGCACCGCCCAACATCGCCGGCGTGGCGCTCTACTCGCCGCACATCGAGGCGGCCGCCATCGAGTACAAGGTCGAACCGGCCCTGGTGCACGCCGTGATCACCGCCGAATCCGGCTACAACGCCAGCGCAGTGTCGCGCGCCGGGGCCCAGGGCCTGATGCAGCTGATGCCGCAGACCGCCGCCCGCTACGACGTCAGTGACGCTTTCGATCCCGAGCAGAACATCCGGGGCGGGGTCCGCTACCTGAGCGACCTGCTCAAGCTGTTCGACAACGACTACCGGCTCGCCGTCGCCGCCTACAACGCCGGCGAAAATGCCGTGCTCCGGCACGGCCGCAAGATCCCCCCCTACCGGGAAACCCAGGCCTACGTACCCAAGGTGTTGCGCCTGTACGAGAAGTATCGCGGCTAGATCAGTCCGCTTTGCGTGACGTGCGTGGCCGAGGTCCATGCACTCGACGCCCCGATTCATCCATCGATTCGTGCGACCCCGGCAAGAGCCGGCGCCGGTGGATGCGTCTCGACCCGCGCCACCTGTTGACCGTCCCGCCAGATGCGCAACTCTCCCGGAACGAAGGACTGCCAGTCATGATGGCCTCCCAAGGGCTCGGTGGCCACCAGCACAGCATCATCGGTGTGCCGAAAATGCAGTCGGTCGTGGCCGTACGCGATCAGATGCGCTCCGTCCGAAAGCAGGAAGTTGAACTTGCCATGACGGGCGATCGCCTCGCATACCGAGCCCAGCACCGTGGGCCAATGCGCTTCGTCATGCCCGAAATGGCGGGTGGCGTGGCTGAGCAAATGACAGAAGGCAAACTCCGAATCCGTCTCGCCCTCGGGCGCGCATACCCGGCCGCCATTGCCGGCTTCCAGCCCCACCACCTCCGGCACCAGGCCATTGTGGGCGAAGGCCCAGTGCCGGCCGCAGCAGTCGCGCAGAAAGGGATGGGTATTGGCCAGGGTATTGACGGGCGGGAATCGGGCCTTGCGTACATGGGCAATCAGTAGATCGGTCCGCAAGGCATCGATCACCTCGAGGAAACGTGGGCTCGCGCAGCCCGGTTCGGGTTCCTTGTCCAGCCAGAACTCCGATCCCTCACGCCAGGCCACGCCCCAGCCATCCGGATTGTCGGCCAGCGCGCCACCCCGGGCGCGAAATTCGGCCAGGGGCAAGGATCGCCCCCTGACCGGACGGCGTGCAGAGACGCCAAACAATTCACACATGTCGGCGGCCTCGCTTCAGCCTCGCCCGACCATCGAAGCCTGCACCGAATCGACCGGACGCTGCTCCGCCTTCCACTCGGGAAAGCCATCTTCCAGCCGGCGGGCCTGGTAGCCGGCCTCGCGCAACCGGGCCACGGCCTCGAAGGCCAGCAGGCAGTAGGGGCCCCGGCAATAGGCGACGATCTCCTGCTCGCGCGGCAGCGATTCGAGATGCGCCGGCAACTCGTCGACCGGGATGTTGACCGCGCCGGGGATATGCCCGGCCTGGTATTCAGCCTCGGGCCGCACGTCGATGACCATGGTCTCGCCGGCCCGGACCCGTGCCATCAGTTCATCGCGACCGACCGGGGTGAGCGCGTCTCGGGCCTCGAAGTGCTCGCGCACGATGCGGTCGACCTCGGCCAGATGTCGCTCGGCGATGCGGCTGATGCAGCCCATCAGGGTCGGGATCTGGTCGTCGGAAAGCCGATAGATGACTTGCAAACCCTCCTTGCGCGACTCGACCAGGCCGGAGTCGCGCAGGATCTGCAAGTGATGCGAGGTGTTCGCCATGGTCAGGCCGGTCGCTTGAGCCAGGGCATCGACCCCCTTCTCGCCCTGGGCCAGGGTTTCCAGCAAGTCGAGCCGGTTCGGGCTGGCCAGCGACTTGGCGACCCGGGCGAATTGTTCGAACAGCTTTTTCTTGGGATTCAGGCTCATGCCCGGATTATCCCGGAAGCCAGGGCGATTCGAAGCAGAAAACGCTTTGACATGGCGATGCACCGCCTTACTATTCAAGTATTCGCTTGATTACTAGACTTCTTGATCGTCCATCGATCGATGGTCCGCCGGAGTTCATGCCATGAAAAGTTTGATCATCCTCAACGACGCACCCTACGGCTCGGAACGCAGCTACAACGGCCTGCGCCTGGCCGATTCGCTGGCCAGGCGCGGTCACCACGAGGTGCGCGTGTTCCTGATGGGCGACGCGGTGATGTGCGCCAAGCTCGGCCAGCACACACCGAATGGCTACTACAACATCGAACGGATGCTGATCCCGGTGACCCGCGCCGGCGGCCAGATCGCCGTCTGCGGCAGTTGCCTGGATGTGCGCGGCCTGGAGGCAAACATGCTCGCCGAGGGCTGTCACCGGGGCACCATGGACGAACTGACCGACTGGACCGAATGGGCCGAGCAGGTCCTGGTGTTCTGAGCCCTTGAGCCAACCCCTGTTGCCCAGACTGCCGATCCCGCCGGCAGCCTGGGGAGGAGATTCCCATGCCATTCGAACAATTCGTCCTTGCCCACGAGCCCGCCATCCGGCTCGGGTTCTTTCTCGGCATCTTCGCCCTGGTCGCCCTCTGGGAACGGGCGGCGCCGCGCCGGGCACTCACCGTGTCCAAGGGCCTGCGCTGGGCCAGCAACCTCGGCCTGGTCGGACTCAATACCGTGCTTCTGCGCCTCTTGTTTCCCCTCGCCGCGGTTGGCGTGGCGGCCTTCGCGGCAGCGCACGGCTGGGGGCTGCTGAATCACTTCCAGGTGCCGTTCTGGCTTGCCGTGGCGATCGCGGTCATCGCCATGGATTTCGTCATCTGGTTGCAGCACGTCATGGTCCATGCCGTGCCCGCCTTGTGGCGCCTGCATCGGGTGCACCACGCCGACCTCGATTATGATGTGACCACCGGCGCCCGCTTCCACCCGATCGAAATCATCCTGTCCATGCTGATCAAATTCGCCACCATTATCGTGCTCGGCCCGCCCGTGGTCGCGGTGGTGATCTTCGAGGTGCTGCTCAACGCCACCGCCCTGTTCAACCACGGCAACATCCGCCTGCCTGCGGCACTGGACCGCGTACTGCGGCGGTTCGTGGTCACCCCGGACATGCACCGGGTGCACCACTCGGTGGCCGACGACGAATGCAATTCCAACTTCGGCTTCAACCTGCCCTGGTGGGACCGCCTGTTCGGCACCTACCGCGACCAGCCGCGCGGCGGCCATGAAGGCATGCAGATCGGCATCCGCGGCCATGACGACCCGCGCGAGGTGGACCGGCTCGATGGCATGCTGATCCTGCCCTTCAGGGGCGAGGTCACCGACTACGTCATCAACCGCCGGCATTTCGAGTCGGGAAGACCATGAACGGAAAGCTCATCCGCCTGAGCCTCGGCCTGGGTCTGCTGGCGGCCATCGCCGCCGCCATCGCCTGGCGCGACCGGTTCGACGCCGCCGGCTTGCAGGCCTGGGTGGACGGTGCGGGCCCGGCCGGGCCGCTGTTGTTCATGGCCCTGTATGCCCTGGCCACCGTGTTGTTCCTGCCCGGCTCGGTGCTCACCCTGGCCGGCGGCGCGCTGTTCGGCCCGCTCTGGGGCACGTTGTGGAACCTCACTGGGGCCACCCTGGGCGCTGCGCTGGCCTTCCTGGTCGCCCGCTACCTGGGCGCCGACTGGGTGGCGCGCCGGGCCGGTCCGCGCCTGCAAAGCCTGAACGATGGCGTGAGCGCGGAAGGCTGGCGCTTCGTCGCCTTCGTGCGCCTGGTGCCGCTGTTCCCCTTCAACCTGCTCAACTACGCCCTCGGCCTGACCCGCATCCCGTTCCTCGCCTACGTGCTCGCCACCTGGCTGTTCATGCTGCCCGGCGCCCTCGCCTACACCTGGCTCGGCCATGCCGGACGCGCCGCCCTGGCCGGCGGCGAAGGGCTGATCCGGAATGGCCTGATCGCCCTCGCCCTGGTCGCCGCCGTGGCCTTCCTGCCCCGACTGGTGCGCAAGCTGCGGGAACCCGCCATGCTGCCGGTGGCAAGCCTGAAACAGGACCTCGACGCCGGTGCCGATGTCCTGATCCTCGATGTGCGCCCGGCCGTCGACTTCACCGGCGAACAGGGCCACATCGCCGGCGCCCTGAGCCTGCCCCTGGAAGAGCTGCCACAACGCCTGGCCGACCTCGAAGACCGCAAGACCCGGCCGATCCGCCTGGTCTGCCGCACCGACCGCCGCTCCGCCCAGGCCGCCCGCCTGCTGGCCGAGGCGGGTTTCGCCGATGCCCGGGTGATCCGCGGCGGCATGACCGCCTGGCGCGCCCAGGGCTGGCCAGTCATCGACCCACACCGATGAGGCCGCGCACCCACTCGCTGAGCAAGCCCGGCATCGTGACCCGGCGACGCTATGGGCGCAGGTCGCCGCCATCGAACAACTCGGCGAGACCATGACCGGGCTGCTCGACCAGCTCACCGTGCGCGACACCTGAGCGCGCCGGACCGTCGGGTTGTTTTCAGCACCCGCACCCGGATGTCGCTGCGCCGGTTGTGCTTGGCGTGCCGGTCGGGCCGCGGGTTGGCGCCAAAGGAGATCGCCGACATGCGGCTCGACGCGATGCCCTTCTGCGCGTGCAGGCCGCGCTTGACCGCGTCGGCGCGCGCCTTGGCCAGCGCATCAACGACCAGCCGCGCAAGGGAACGAGGTGGCTCGGATGCCGCGCCTGCCTTCGCTCAACCTGAGCTACGCCTGCTGGCCTGACCTACAAACTATCCAACGGGCTCAATACCCCATGCCCGCCCCGGTTCAGCACATGGGTGTAGATCATCGTGGTGGACACATCGGCGTGGCCCAGCAGCTCCTGCACCGTGCGGATGTCCTGGCCACGCTCCAGCAGATGGGTGGCGAAGCTGTGGCGCAGGCTGTGGCAGCTGGCCCGGCGCGCGATACCGGCCTTGACCACCGCGGCGCGGATCGCCTTCTGCACCGAATCCTCATGCAGATGGTGGCGCCGCATCACGCCGGAACGCGGGTCCACCGACAACCTGCCACTGGGAAAAACGAACTGCCAGGCCCATTCGCGCATGGCATGCGGAGACTTCACCGACAGGGCATCCGGCAACTGAACCTCGCCCCGGCCCTCGGCCAGGTCCGCCGCATGCAGGTGCCGCACCTTTTCCAGGTGATCGCGCAGCGGCCCGACCAGACTGTCTGGCAAGGGCACGACCCGATCCTTGTTCCCCTTGCCTCGACGCACCACGATCATGCGGCGCTCGAACTCGACATCCTGCACCCGAAGACGAAGGCACTCCAGCAAACGCATGCCCGTGCCATAAAGCAGCCGGGCGATCAGGCCCTGAACCCCCTCCATGACCGCGACCAGACGGCGCACCTCGTCCGTGGACAAGACCACCGGCAGGCGTTTCGGGCGCTTGGCCCGGACAAAGGCGCCCAGGTCGCCCAACGGACGCGCCAGCACCTTGTCGAAAAAGAACACCAAGGCGTTCAGTGCCTGATTCTGCGTGCTGGCCGAAACGTTTCGCTCCACCGCCAGATGCTGAAGAAAGCCCAAGACCTCATGCGCCCCCAGCTCGGCCGGTGCACGGCCGGGATAATGAAACAAGAAACGGCACAGCCAATGCAGGTACGTCTTCTCGGTGCGGATCGACATCCCGCGCGTCCGGATCAGGTTGGCCAAGCCCGAAAAAGCCTCAGGATACTGGCGCACCCACTTGGCACAGGCACGCTCGTCGAGTCGTTCAACGATGCGCGCGGTCAAGTCGGCGGGGGCATCCCCTGACCCAGGGGCGCGGGCGATGGTTGGGTGGCCCGGCGCGAGCGACTTCGAGGAATCCAGCCAATAGTCCCAATCGAAGCCCTGCATGGATTCCGGGACAGCCATGCTAAACAGAATCCGTGTAGCAAGGACCACCTGGCGAAATTGCCAGTCCTGCAAGCCTGCCTGTCGCCCCACGCCCTCAAGATAGCCACGAACCGAATCGGGGCTGTGGTCCGCCAGTTTCCGGTCAGGAAATGCCTTCAGAAACTGTTCCGCCCGGACCACGTGCCAACGGTCGAAAGGCGGCTTAATGCCATGTTTATGAAGGATAGTGATGTAACGGTCCCAGAAACGCCGCTCCCGCTCGACGCGCCCTGCCTCGGCCATGGCTACACTCCCGATAGTGATTTTTTCGTAGCTTTGGATGATGATACTTCACAGCACAACGATACACACACCGACAGGGCGGCAGTCAAGGCTTGCTACACGGAATCTGTGTATCACTGATATACAAGATTCTGTTTAATACACTGTTAGGCAGTTCACGACGGAGCATTCGAAACGCATGTCGTTCTATCAGCGCCTCAGATATTCGCTCTACCTTGCCGCTGTTGGTGGCGCATTGGTCGGCCTGGTCGTGGCGGTGGCATCTGCCGATGTTGTTGGCCTGTTGCCAAGCGCCGCTTTTGATCTCCTCATGTCCCCTAGTTATTTGCTAGTCGTTTTTGCACTCGCATTTCTGGCCGTGCCAATGTTCGCGCGCCGCTTCCCTATTGCTTGGCAAGCCACGACTCCTGGTCAAGAAAACAACGCCAAAAATCGCTTCGCTATCCGACTCATCATGTTGGCGGGCATTGGGCTACTGCTAGCCTTTTTGGGCAATCTCCTCGTTTACCTCTTGCGCTGAGCAACCGTGAAAGCACTGCCTAACAATTCGTTCGAGTCGTTCGCTTCGCTCACTGGGACTGGCCGCCTGCGGCGTCCAGCCCCTCAACTCCAACGTTGACGCTGTAGAAAAACCTAAAAAACCGCCCCCACGGCGGGCATAATCCGAACACGGAGTTCAGCACAGGGGAGGGACTTCAATGGCGCGCTACAAACCGATCCACAAGGGCATGAAGCTGCTG
>JBMOQW010000033.1:0-189784 GCA_049322515.1 Pseudomonadota bacterium | reverse complement strand
CAGCAGCTTCATGCCCTTGTGGATCGGTTTGTAGCGCGCCATTGAAGTCCCTCCCCTGTGCTGAACTCCGTGTTCGGATTATGCCCGCCGTGGGGGCGGTTTTTTAGGTTTTTCTACAGCGTCAACGGCTCATCAGGCGGTAGGTGATCCAGGCGATCACCAGGGAAAGCAGGAGCAGGGTGACGCCAAGGCCGATGTTGAGGGCGGAGGCACGCTGGCCGGCCTGGCGGGTGGCCTCGAAGGCCCGCTGATTGAGTTCGCGCTCATACTGTTCCAGCTGGCTGACGCTGCTGGTGAACTCCAGGTTGTAGGGGCGCAGGGTGCCGGAGATCAGGGCGCGCGCCTCGGCTTGGCGGCCCTGGCGGGCCAAGTCGCTGATCCGGTCATGGAGGTCGACGATCACTTCGATCAGGCGGTCCTGGCGGGCCAGGCTTTCGCCCTCGAAACTGTCCAGGGGCATTTCACGCAGGGCGTTGCGGGCTTTGCCGACCTCAAAGCCCCATTTGATATATTGCTGGAAGTGCTCGTCCTGTTCGAAAGGGTCCTCGACGAATACCTGGTAGGTGAGGCTGTTGTGGCGGCTATGGGTGGCGTTGAGCAGGTCGGTGGCCAGCTGGATCTTGCGGTTGCGGGTTTCCACCATCTCGATGAGACGGTCCTCCTGGGCCCGGAGCGCGCGCACCGAATTGACCACCAGGACGGTCATCAGCCCGATCAGCACGGCAAAACCGAGCAGGATCATCTGCGACATCCGCTTCGGCAGGCGTTTGGCGTGAGGGGGGGTGATCATCCGTCCGTGTGGAAGTTAGGTAAAACGTACCAAATCCGAAAGAGGATAAACAATATGTCGCCGAGAAGACAGTTGCGGGGTGAAAAATGATGCCCGCCTTCCACGCCGTGGTGCCGGCCCGTCATGCGTCCACCCGTCTGCCGGGCAAGCCACTGGCGGACATCGCCGGCAAGCCGATGGTGGTGCGCGTGGCCGAGCGCGCGGTCCTCAGCGGTGCTACGGAAGTCTGGGTGGCGACCGACCATCCGGCGGTGGCCGAGGCGGTGGTCGAGCACGGCTTCCGTGCCTGCCCCACCTCGCCTGACTGTGCCTCCGGGACCGACCGCCTGGCCGAGGTGGCGACCCGGCTCGGCTGGGCCGACGACGTGGTGGTGGTCAATGTCCAGGGTGACGAGCCGCTGATCGATCCGGCCCTGATCCGGGCCACGGCGCAGTTATTGCACGACCGGCCGGAGGCGGCCATGGCCACGGTGTGCCATCCCCTGTACGAGCTGGGCGAGGTGATGAACCCGAATGTGGTCAAGGTCGTGCTCGACGCGCGTGGCTTCGCGCTGTATTTTTCCCGGGCGCCGATCCCCTGGGCCCGAGACCACTGGTCCGGCGCGCGGGAAAGCTATGTCCTGCCGGGCGAATTGCCGGTGTTTCGCCATGTCGGCTTGTACGCCTACCGGGTCGGCTTCCTGAAGGCCTATCCGGGGCTGGCCCGGCCGCCCATCGAGCGTTTCGAGTCGCTCGAACAATTGCGCGCAATGCACCATGGCTACCGCATCGCGGTGCTCACCATCGATCGGCCGATGCCGCCCGGTGTCGATACCGCGGAAGACCTGGCGGCGGTGCGCGCGTTGTACGCCGACATTGAAGCCGGCAATGCAAGGGATTAAGCCGACCAATAACCTCGGCTTATATCTTGATACAAAAAATTAACTGTCAAACCCGATAGGCGTTGACTACTCTCTCGGGCTGTATTTTCGTCCCAGCAACCCTAGCGTCCGCCCCTTGTGGCGGTCCTCAGCACAGAGGTTTTCCATGCGACTGATTCTTCTCGGCGGCCCCGGCGCGGGCAAAGGCACCCAGGCCAACTACATCAAGGAAAAGTACGGCATTCCGCAGATTTCCACCGGTGACATGCTGCGTGCCCACGTCAAGGCCGGCACCGAACTGGGCGTGGCCGCCAAGAAGATCATGGATGCCGGCGGCCTGGTGTCCGACGACATCATCATCGGCATGGTGAAAGAGCGCCTGACCCAGGACGACTGCAAGGCGGGCTACCTGTTCGACGGCTTCCCGCGCACCATCCCCCAGGCCGAGGCCATGAAGGCCGCCGGCGTGCCGATCGACGCCGTGGTCGAGATCGACGTGCCCGACGAGGAAATCATCAAGCGCATGTCCGGCCGCCGCGTCCATGTGGCTTCCGGGCGCACCTACCACGTCGTGTTCAACCCGCCCAAGGTGGCCGGCAAGGACGACGTCACCGGCGAGGACCTGATCCAGCGCGACGACGACAAGGAAGAGACCGTCAAGAAGCGTCTCGATGTCTACCATGCCCAGACCGAGCCGCTGGTCAAGTTCTATGGCGACTGGGGCCAGAGCGGTGAACCCGGCGCGCCCAAGTACATCAAGGTGTCCGGGGTCGGCTCCGTGGACAGCATCACCAGCGCCGTGTTCGCCGGCCTGGATTCGATCAAGCAGTAACCATGTCCGGCATTCCCGACTTCACCGAAGCCGAGATGCGCCTGGTCGACGTCGCCTTGCGCGAGCGTTATGGCCAGGCGGTCGAGGTCGATCAGGTGGAGACGGAAATCCGCCTGATGCCGGCCGACCGCGAGTTGACGGTCTGTCCCGCCATCTACTGGGAGGATGCCGACCGCTGCCGGTTCGTCGTCTCCAAGACCGGCGTGGACAAGTTCCGCAGCATGTTCTTCTGGTCGGTGAAGGACCGTTTTGCAACCGGCAAGGAAGAGTACGACAACCTCGGCGACTGCCTGGTGACCACACTCAAGATGCAGGAACAGGCGGCCAAGCACCGGGCCGAAGAGGTCGGTGGCCCTGAATGACATTGACACGGGAACCCCAGGGTTCCCGTTTTTGTTTGCCAACCTGATTTAGCAAGGGGAATCGTCATGGCGAAGAAAAAGAACGCCTTCTATGCCCAGTCCGGCGGCGTCACCGCCGTCATCAACGCGTCGGCCTGCGGTGTCATCGAGACCGCCCGCAAGCATTCCGACGTGATCGGCAAGGTCTACGCCGGCCGCAACGGCATCATCGGCGCATTGACCGAGGAGCTGATCGACACCAGCAAGGAAAGCGATGCCGCCATCGCCGCCCTGCGTTCGACCCCGTCCGGTGCCTTCGGCTCCTGCCGCTTCAAGCTCAAGAGCCTGGAAGCCAACAAGCGCGAATACGAGCGCCTGATCGAGGTGTTCAAGGCCCACAACATCGGCTACTTCTTCTACAACGGCGGGGGGGACTCGGCCGACACCTGCTACAAGGTGAGCCAGTTGTCCGAGGCCATGGGCTATCCGATCCAGGCCATCCACGTGCCCAAGACCGTGGACAACGACCTGCCCATCACCGACTGCTGCCCGGGTTTTGGCTCGGTCGCCAAGTACATCGCCGTGTCCACCCTGGAAGCCTCGTTCGACGTACGCTCCATGGCCAAGACCTCGACCAAGATCTTCGTGGTCGAAGTGATGGGCCGGCACGCCGGCTGGATCGCCGCTGCCGGCGGTCTGGTCGCCGAGCAAGGCATCCCGGTGGTCATCCTGTTCCCGGAAGTCGAGTTCGACCAGAAGAAATTCCTCGCCGCGGTCGACGCCAAGGTCAAGGAACATGGTTTCTGTACCATCGTGGTCTCGGAAGGCTGCCACTACCCGGACGGCAAGTTCCTGGCCGAGCAGGGCACCCGTGACGCCTTCGGTCACGCCCAGTTGGGCGGCGCCGCCCCGGTGGTCGCCAACATGATCAAGGATGCGCTGGGCTACAAGTTCCACTGGGCCGTGGCCGACTATCTCCAGCGCGCCGCCCGCCACATCGCCTCCAAGACCGACGTCAAGCAGGCCTACGAGCTGGGCAAGAAGGCCGTCGAGCTGGCGGTCAAGGGCCACAACTCGGTCATGCCGACCATCGTTCGCCTGTCCGACACGCCGTACAAGTACAAGCTCGGCTACGCCGAACTGAAGGATGTCGCCAACGTCGAGAAGTTCATGCCGCGCGACTTCATCAGCAAGGACGGCTTCGGCATCACCAAGAAGTGCCGCGATTACCTGTCTGGCCTGATCCAGGGCGAGGACTATCCGAAGTATGAAAACGGCTTGCCGGTCTACGTGACGATGAAGAACGCTACGGTGGCCAAGAAACTGCCCGAGTTCAAGCTCTGATCGAGATCAAGGGCGCCTCGGGCGCCCTTGTCGATAATGGCCACCTCTCCATGACCCTCGACCGCGCCCGTCAACTGCTCAAGGTGCAAGCCGACTTCGGCGGCTTCTACAATTCCAACTCGGCCAAGCTGATCCTGTCCGAGGTGATGAAGGAGCACGGCCAGGCGGCAGTCGACCGGTTGATCGTCGAGTTGTCGCTCGACGAGATATTCGGCTTCGCGCCGGGCACCCGGTTCGAGGGCGGGCTGGCGATCGGTAAAACTTATCCCTGAGTCCGTTTTTTTGATATGAATTCGGGATTAGAGAATCCTAATATTGAGTTGGTTTTTCGTTGTCCCTGGCGGTTTTTGTCCTAAAGGAGATGCAAGATGAGTGAAGGCTTGATGTTCGCCCTCGTGGCGGCGGTGCTGGCCCTGTTGTATGGGGCCATGTCGATCAAATGGATTCTCGGCTTGCCGACCGGCAATGACCGGATGCGGGAAATCGCCGCGGCCGTGCAGGAAGGCGCCCAGGCCTACCTGAACCGGCAGTACACCACGATCGGCATCGTCGGCGTGGTCCTGTTGATTGCCATCTTCCTGGCCCTTGGCTGGCAGACCGCGGTCGGCTTCGCGCTCGGCGCGATCCTGTCCGGCGTCACCGGCTTCATCGGCATGAACGTCTCGGTACGCGCCAATGTGCGTACTGCCGAAGCCGCCAAGGACGGCCTCAACGCCGCCCTCAACGTCGCCTTCAAGGGGGGCGCGATCACCGGCCTCCTGGTGGTCGGTCTGGGCCTTCTGGGCGTGGCCGGCTATTACGCCGTGCTGATCGGCATGGGGGTCGAGTCCAAGGAAGCCACCCACGCGCTGGTCGGCCTGGCCTTCGGTTCCTCGCTGATCTCCATCTTCGCCCGACTCGGCGGCGGCATCTTCACCAAGGGCGCCGACGTCGGTGCCGACCTGGTCGGCAAGGTCGAAGCCGGCATCCCCGAGGATGACCCGCGCAACCCGGCGGTGATCGCCGACAACGTGGGCGACAACGTAGGTGACTGCGCCGGCATGGCGGCCGACCTGTTCGAGACCTACGCCGTGACCATCATCGCCACCATGGTGCTGGGCGGCCTGATGATCTCCGGTTCGCCCGAGGCGGTGATCTATCCGCTGGTCCTGGGCGGGGTGTCGATCATCGCCTCGATCATTGGCACCTACTTCGTCAAGACCCAGCCGGGCGCCAAGATCATGAACGCGCTGTACAAGGGCCTGATCGTGTCCGGCGTAATCGCCATCGTCGCCTTCTACCCGGTCACCACCTGGATTCTCGGCGAAGGGGTCATGATCGATGGCACCCTGGTGTCCTCGATGAACCTCTACCTGGCCTCGCTGATCGGCCTCGCGCTGACTGCCGCCATGGTCTGGATCACCGAGTACTACACCGCCACCGAGTTCAGCCCGGTTCGTCACATCGCCCAGGCTTCCACCACCGGCCACGGCACCAACGTGATCGCCGGCCTCGGCGTGTCGATGAAGTCCACTGCCGCCCCGGTGCTGGCCGTGTGTGCCGCCATTTACGCGGCGTACGCGCTGGGCGGTCTGTATGGCATCGCCATCGCCGCCACGTCGATGTTGTCGATGGCCGGCATCATCGTCGCCCTGGACGCCTACGGCCCGATCACCGACAACGCCGGTGGCATCGCCGAGATGGCCGAATTGCCGGACGAGATCCGCAACATCACCGACCCGCTCGACGCCGTGGGCAACACCACCAAGGCCGTCACCAAGGGCTATGCCATTGGTTCCGCCGGCCTGGCCGCGCTGGTCCTGTTCGCCGACTACACCCACGCCCTGACCGCCGGAGGCCAGCACCTGACTTTCGACCTGTCCAACCACAACGTCATCATCGGCCTGTTCATCGGCGGTATGGTGCCCTACCTGTTCGGTGCCATGGGCATGGAAGCGGTCGGTCGCGCCGCCGGCTCCATCGTGGTCGAGGTGCGTCGCCAGTTCCGCGAGATCCCGGGCATCATGGAAGGCAAGGCCAAGCCGGAGTACGGCACCTGCGTCGACATGCTGACCAAGGCCGCGATCAAGGAAATGATCATCCCGTCGCTGCTGCCGGTCGCCGTGCCCCTGATCGTCGGCCTGACCCTGGGTGCCCAAGCCTTGGGCGGCGTGCTGATCGGCACCATCATCACCGGCATCTTCGTGGCCATCTCGATGACCACGGGGGGCGGTGCCTGGGATAACGCCAAGAAGTACATCGAAGAAGGCAACTTCGGCGGCAAGGGTTCCGACGCCCACAAGGCGGCGGTCACCGGCGACACCGTCGGCGATCCCTACAAGGACACCGCCGGTCCGGCCGTGAACCCCCTGATCAAGATCATCAACATCGTCGCCCTGCTGATCGTGCCGCTGCTCGCCTGAGCCAGACGGATCACGATGCAGGAAACGGGCCGGCTTGCCGGCCCGTTTGTTTCGTGCAACAAATCCGCAAGGCCGTGCCCTTCGTTTGACAGCCATCAAGGGAAGGTCGGCCGCCTTTGTTAGAATATGCGGGAAATCTAATCTTGCTGTCCCAGGCATTCCAATAAAGAAAGGAAGTCCCCATGAAACTCCGCGCTCCGCTGTTCGCCGTGGCTTTCGCCGCGACCTTGGCCCAGGCCGCCGATCCCGCTCCCGCCGCCGTACCGGCTTTCGCACTGCCCTGGCCGCTCTCGCCGGTGACGGCAAAAGTGCCGCCCGACACGCCGAAGTCGCCCGAGGAATGGATGACCCGGATAACCGACTTCACCCGCAATGCCAGCGCCTACAAGGATCCGCGCGTGTTCGTGCCCTGGAGCCATGCGGTGACCGAGCCTGGCTTCTACCTCACCGCCGTCAAGGGCGCCATGGAGCCGGGCGGCTGGCTCAACATGATGAACTCGGCGGCGCATCCGGATGCCCTGCGCAACTACCTCGGCTTCTCCGACCCCAACATCTATACCCGTTGGCTGCAAGCCGGGGTTGATCCGGCCTTCTATACCGCGATGCTCACCCAGTTCACCGATCCGGGCAAGATGATGCGCTGGGCCATGGTGCCGCTCGACCCGCGTGTCCTCGACATCATGCTGGCCACCGTCAATCCCAACACCTACATGCGCTGGGGCATGGCCGCCATGGATCCTCGCACCTGGAACTTCATGGGCACGGTGATGAACC
The DNA here is from genome assembly GCA_049322515.1 of Pseudomonadota bacterium. Lineage (GTDB taxonomy): Bacteria > Pseudomonadota > Gammaproteobacteria > Burkholderiales > Thiobacillaceae > Parasulfuritortus. Next base: position 182,441 of record JBMOQW010000033.1, on the reverse strand, counting down.
CGGCCCTGTACACCAGCATGCTGGGCACCCTGGCCGATCCCGATGGCGCCGCGCGCAGCAGCAATCCCTGGCTGAGCTGGCGCCCCGCGCCGGTGATGGGCGCCTCCAGCCCGTGGGGTGCCGATCCGATCGCCAGCTTCAACATGTTCGATCCGGCCCTGCTCAGCAACATGGCGGCCGCCATCCCGGGCTTGTCGAGCCTGAACCTGCCGGCCCTGCCCAACCTCACCTTGCCGACCATGCCGACCATGCCGAGCCTGCCCAGCCTGGGCGTCCAGGCCCCGGGGGCACCGGCCCTGCCTGCCACACCCCCGGCGCAGGCCGCCCCGGCCAAGAGTGCAGCCCAGGCCCCGGTGCTTGAGTCGCCACGCACCGTGTTGGGCGCTGACACCTTGTTCAAGAGTGGCCGGGCCAGCGTCAAGGACATGACCAAGGAAGGCAAGGCCAAGCTGGACGAAGTGGCGGCCAAGATCAAGTCGGCCGGCCCGGTCGAGCAGATCAGGATCGTCGGTCATGCCGATGTCATGGGCAAGCCGAAAGCCAACCTCAAGCTTTCCGAGAGGCGTGCCCGCGCGGTCAAGTCCTACCTGGTCGCCAAAGGCGTCAAGCCGGGCATGATCATCACCAGCGGTGTCGGCGACACCCAGCCGGTGGTCCAGTGCGACGAACAGATGCCCAAGGCCGAGCGCATCGCCTGCCTGGCGCCCAATCGCCGGGTCGAGGTCGAGGTGGTGGCCAAGGCCCAGTAAGCGCGTCCTGCGCAAACATGAAATGGCCGCCTTCGGGCGGCTTTTTTCATGGGCATGGGCTGGCCAAGCGGATGCGCGCCCCTGGCGGGGTGATCCGGCCCGGCCTACGCCATGCGGCTCGCAATGACCTTCAGTCCAGCCAAGTCACCCGCTTACGGGCTGAGCAGGCTGACCCGCACGGTCACGTTCGGAACGGGTGACCACCCGCCCGGGCCGATGAAGCTGCCGGCCACTGGCGGTACGGCTTCCGGATGGCGCGCCACGGCGGTTGCGATATGCCGGTTGTCGGCCACCTCGCCGCTGGTCGGGTCGAATCCCTTCCAGCCCGCGCCGGGCAGGTAGACCTCGGCCCAGGCATGGGTCGAAGCCAGGCCGGGGTCGAAATCGGAGGTGAACAGGTAGCCGCTGACGAATCGGCTGGCCAAGCCCAGGGATCGACATGATTCCATGTACAGGGTGGCGAAATCACGACAGGAACCGCTTTGTCGTGCCAGCGTCATTGCGGGCGACTGGACGCCCGGGGCTTCGCGCTTCACGTACAGGAACTGGCGGGCGATTTGCCGATTCAACCGGTCCAGCAGCGTGAAGGTCTCCTGGGGCCGTAGCCAACCCGAGCCATCCAGCCAGCCCCGCACCGCTTCGCGGTCGGCCGGGAACACGGCCTGCAGGAAGGGGGCCAATTCGATGCGTTCTTGCTCGGCGTAGTCGAAGGGGTGGCTGACGGCGTAGTCGTCGACCAGGAAATCGAAGGGGTTGTCTTCGTAATGCTGGATGACCAATTCACTGGCGATCCGCACGCGGTCCGCGGCCTCGGTGAAATGGACCAATGCGACCGAGTTATCCAGAACGTCGCGCTTCCATTGCAGGCCATGGCCGGGAAAGATCTCCAGGGTCGAGGATTCGATATGGACCGTGTGGCTTTCCCGTGGCCGGAGCAGCAGCCGATGCGGCAACAGGGTGACCGGCGTCCCGAACAGGTACTCGGTGACATGCTGGATGTTCAAACGCCGCATGGTGGCCCTTTCGTAGAGTTGCCCGCGTCATGGGGGCCGGTGTGCAATCGGCGGTTCCGCCATCACCGGGTGCCCGTGTCCGGATTGACTCGCTGCCAGGAGTTTTCATTGAGTGCGACTTCGTACTTGGCCCAGGCGGCGAATTCCTCGATCGGGCAGGTCCCGCTCTTGCGCCGGCAATGGCCGGCCACGCCCTTGAAGGTGACCAGGGTCTGCCCGCTGTCCGGGTCGGATTCGATCTTAGCGATCAGGCGCACGCCCCAGGCCCGGCCATAGGCGCCATTGCTGTAATAGCGATGCTGGAGGAAGGGATGGCGTTGCATCAGTGGGTCAGCCTCCGGTAGATATCGGCCACTTTGCCGGGCAGTTGCGCGACATCGTCGAGGATCACGTAGCGGGCCGGACCATACATGTGCGGCAGGTAGTCGCGGGCGTCCTTGTCGATGGTGATGCAGAACGGATGGATGCCTGAGCGGCGCGCTTCCAGGAGTGCCATGCGGGTGTCCTCGATGCCGTAGGGGCCGCGGTAGGCATCGAAATAATCGTCGGGCCGGCCGTCCGAGAGGGTGACCAGGACCTTGGTCTTGGCTTCGACTGCGTTCAGCAAGGCGCTCAGGTGCCGGATCGCGAAGCCCATGCGGGTGTATTCCTGGGGCGTGATGCCCGAGATGCGGGCGCGTACGTCATCGCCGTAGGGTTCGTCGAAGGTCTTGATCCGGAACAGCTCGCAGCGCTTGCGGGTGATGCCGGAGAAACCGTAGATGGCGTAGCGGTCGCCGAGCAATTCCAGGGCCTCGCAGAGCAGGACCAGGGCTTCGCGCTCCGCCTCGTTGATCCAGCCCCGGGTCGAGCCGGACATGTCGACCATGAAGGCCACCGCGATATTTCGTTCCGCTCGGTGCATGTGCTGGAACAGGCGGTCGCTCATTTCGCGGCCGTCACGGGCGTCGGCGAGCGCCTCGACCAGGGCGTCGAGGTCGATGTCGTCGCCCTGGGTCTGGCGCTTGAGCAGGCGGTTCTCGTCGCGCATCGCCTCGAAGCCCTTGCGTAGCTGCTTGACCAGGGTGGCGTGCTTGGCCAGGGTGCGCGCCGGGAAATCGTCATGCACCGGCTTGACGTCCTTCTCGCGCATCACGCACCAGTTCTTGCGGTAGTGCTGGCGGCCCAGGTCCCACTCCGGATAGAACAGGGCGCCTTCTTCATGGTAGGTGCCTTGCCAGACTGCATCCGGGTCGACCGGCTGGTCCTCGATCAGGCTCGGGTCGTACTCGCCGTCGCCAGCCGGGACCAGGTACTCCGGCGGGATTTCGCCAAAGTCGAGATGCACCGAGGTGAGCAGTTGCCGGACATCCTCGGGCGGCGCGATCGGCGCACCATCGAGGTTCAGCTCGAAATCGAGGCGGCCTTCGGTGTCTTCGGTGTCGACCTCGAATTTTTCCGGCCGGTCGCCGGGCGGCGTGTCGTCCCGGCGGTGGCGGCGGGCTTCTTCGGCGAGTTCCGCCAGTTTCACGCGCAGGCGGGCTTTTTCCTTGTCCAGTCGGGCGGCGCGCGCCGCGGCGATGGCGTCCGGGCGCAATTCGCCCTGGTAGGCGGGGGGCTGGAAATCGGGCCGCGCATAGGCCACGTCGAGCAGGGCCAGGCTGTCCTCGACCCGGGCGTCCGGATCGGCCAGGCGGGTGGCCAGGTCATCCCAGCCGGCGCTGGCGGCATGGCCCAGGTCGCGGTCCAGGACCTGCATCCGGCGATGCAGGCCGGGCAGTTCGCGGGCCAGGCGGGCGCGCAGGCGCAGCGTCTCCAGGCCCAGGAACTGGTGCAAGGCCCGCGCCGGATCGGGAAAGCGGGCGGTCTCGGCAGCCAGGTCGATGCGCAGGGTGCCATGCCGGGTCTGGGCCCAGAGCAGGGCGACCATGGCCTTGGCCAGCTGGAAGTTGTCTTCCCGTTCGGGCAGGTCGGCGACGATGGCAGGCAGGACGATCTTTTCGCCGTCGGTCCAGGCGGCGTCACCCTGTTCGATCTTGAGCTTGCGGCCGGACAGGCCACGCACGAAATTGCCCAGCACCGGGGCGATGTCCTCGAACAGGGCGCCGGCCGCCTGGCCTTCGCGCTGGCGCATGAACTGGCCGACCTGGCCCGCCACGTCGAGCGCGGCATACATGCCGGCCCGGTCGTAGGTGTCGCACAGATGCACGGCCCAGGCCTCGATCACCCGCCGATCGAAGCGCCGGATCAGGTCCGGCGCGCGCTGGGCGAAGTTGAAGGCCAGGGTGATGTGGGTGGTGGCGATACGCTTGATCCAGTCGAGCACGAAATCCTGTTCAGGGCGGGTCAGCCGGCACAGGGCGCGTGCCGTAGGCCCGACTTCGTGGAAGGTGAACTCGACTTCCAGCCAGACGTCGAGCAGGGCCTCGATCTCGACCCGGGTCAGCGATTCGGCCATCAGAACAGGGACGAGGACAGTTCCTGGATCGCGGCCAGCATGTCGGGATCGTCGGTGACCGCCTGGGCGACCGCGCTCTGGCAGGCGACCACGGGACGCACGCCGCCGGCGATCAGCTTGCCGGCGTGCACCAGCAGGCGGGTCGAGGCGCCCTCGTCGAGGCCGCTGCCCTTGAGGTTGCGGGTCATGTGCGCGAACTTCACCAACTGCTCGGCCATGCCGGCGTCGACCTTGGCCTCGTTGGCGACGATGCGCCGTTCCAGCTCCACGTTGGGATAGTCGAACTCCAGCGCCACGAAGCGCTGCCGGGTGGATTGCTTGAGATCCTTCAGGACACTCTGATAGCCCGGGTTGTAGGAAATGGCCAGGCAGAATTCGTCGGTGGCCTCCAGGAGCAGGCCGAGCTTTTCCATGGGCAGGGCACGCCGGTCGTCGGCCAGGGGGTGGATCACCACCATGGTGTCCTTGCGTGCCTCGACGATCTCGTCCAGGTAGCAGATGCCGCCGACCCGCACCGCCCGGGTGAGCGGACCGTCGACCCAGACCGTCTCTCCACCCTTGACCAGGTAGCGGCCGACCAGGTCGGAGGCGGTCAGGTCGTCGTGGCAGGACACCGTGATCAGCGGCCGTTTCAGGCGCCAGGCCATGTACTCCATGAAGCGGGTCTTGCCGCAGCCGGTGGGGCCTTTGAGCAGCACCGGCAGCTTGTTACGGTAGGCCGCCTCGAAGATGGCGATCTCGTCGCCGATCGGCTCGTAATAGGGCTCCTGGCGGATGAAATGTTCTTCCTGGGTCAGGCTGTGGCTGGTCACGGTATTCATGTCGAATCGGGAGGGCGATCGATTATCGCCCAATTCGCGGCTTGCCAAAGTCAATTGTCGCGCTTGCCAGAACGCGCGGCGCATGGCTTCATTGGCGCGCCCGGGCTTGAATGCTATAGAAAGAAGACCATGCACCGCCGTCACTGCCTGTTCCCCCTTCTCGTGCTGCTGCTCGGCGGCCTCTCCGCGTGTCGCGAAACGTCGACCTCGGCCCCGATTGTGCCGAGTGTCTTGGTGCGTGCAGCAGAACCGGCCCGTGCTTCCGACGCCGGGGTATTCGCGGGTGAGGTGCGCTCACGCTACGAAGCGGATCTGTCGTTCCGGGTCGGAGGCAAGCTGGTGGCGCGGCCGGTCGATGTCGGCGACCGGGTCCAGGGCGGTGCACTCCTGGCCCGGTTGGATCCTTCGGATCTCCAGCTGGGCCTGACCGCGAGCCAGGCCCAGGTCGAGGCGGCCGAGAGCGAGTTGGCCCTGGCCAAGGCCGAGCTGGATCGCTACACGGCGCTGGCCAAGGACCAGTTCGTCAGCCAGGCGGTGCTCGACGCCAAGCAGACCCTGCACAAGGCGGCCGCGGCCCGGTTGCGCCAGGCACGCGCCCAGTCCGGGCTGGCCGGCAACCAGGCCGGCTACGCCGAATTGAAGGCGCCGCGCGAGGAAGTGGTGACTGCCGTCTATGCCGAGGCCGGCCAGGTCGTGGCCGCCGGCCAGCCGATCCTGCGCATCGCCCGTCCAGCCCCGCTCGAGGTCCTGGTGCATGTCCCGGAAAGCCGGTTGGCCGAGTTTCGTGTCGCCAAGGAATACCGGGTCACGCTTTGGGCCGATCCAGGGCAGTCCCTGACCGGTACCCTGCGTGAATTGGCACCGGCAGCCGATCCGGCCACCCGCACCTATGCCGCGCGCATCCAGGTCACGTCACCGCCTGAGACCATGCGGCTTGGCATGACTGCCGAGGTCAGCCTGCCGGGCGTGGTCAGCCACAGGGTCGCCGTGCCGCTCAGCGCGGTGATCGACCGGGGCCAGGGCGCCGAAGTGTGGCTGGTCGGCGCGGACAGCAAAGTGGCCCGGCGCGCGGTGCGGGTGGCCGGCTACACCGAGCAGCATGCGCTGATTGCCGAAGGGGTGCTGGCTGGCGAGAAAGTGGTCGCGGTGGGCGCGCACAAGCTGGCGCCAGGCCAGGCCGTGCGGGCCCAGGCCATGCCGGATCACTGATCCATGACCGGATTCAATCTTTCTGAATGGGCCTTGCGCCAGCGCGCGTTGGTCGGCTATTTCATGGTCGTGCTGGCCTTGCTCGGTATTTTCGGCTATCGCCAACTGGGCCAGGCCGAAGATCCGGCCTTCACCTTCAAGCTGATGATCGTGCGCACCTTCTGGCCCGGCGCGACCGCCATGGAAGTGGCCGAGCAGGTCACCGACAAGATCGAAAAGAAGCTCCAGGAAGTGCCGTACATCGATCGCCTGACCAGCTTTTCCCGGGCCGGCGAGTCGACCGTGCTGTTCTTCGCCCGGGACGATACCCCGCCGGAACGCATGGCCGACGTCTTCTACCAGGTCCGAAAAAAAGTGGGCGACATGCGCCACACCTTGCCGGTCGGCGTGCAGGGGCCGTTTCCCAATGACGAGTTCGGCGACGTGTTCGGCAATATCTTCGCCGTCACCGGCCCGGGGCTGACGCCCGCCCAGCTTAAGGACTATGCCGATGCCGCGCGGGACCGCATCCTGCGCGTGCCCGACGTGGCCAAGGTGGAATTGATCGGGGTCCAGGAGGAACGCATCCACATCGACATCGACAATGCCCGTCTGGCCACGCTCGGCATCGACATGAATGGTCTGGCGGCCGCCTTGTCGGCGCAGAACGCGGTCACCGAGACAGGCTTTTTCGAGACCGGCACGGAACGCATCCGGGTCCGCGCCAGTGGTCCCTTCGACAGCGTCGAGGCGGTCCGCGATACCGTGGTGCGGATCCAGGGGCGTCCGCTCAGGATCGGCGACATCGCCCGGGTGTCGCGAGGTTACAGCGAGCCGCCCCAGCCGATGATGCGTTACCAGGGCGAGCCGGCCATCGGGGTCGGCGTGGCCATGGCCGAGGGCGGTGACATCATCCGCCTGGGCGAGAACCTGCATGCCGCGGCCGAGGCCTTCCAGCGCGAGTTGCCGCTCGGCGTGGAGATCCACCATGTCGCCGACCAGCCCCAGGTGGTGCGCAATTCGATCAGCGCTTTCGTGCGTGCGCTGACCGAGGCGGTCGCCATCGTGCTCCTGGTCAGCTTCCTCAGCCTCGGTTTCCGGCCCGGCCTGGTGGTCGCCCTGACCATCCCGCTGGTGCTGGCGGTGACCTTCTTCATCATGTGGCAGACCGACACCGGGCTGCACAAGGTCTCGCTCGGCGCCCTGATCCTGGCGCTCGGCCTGTTGGTCGACGACGCCATCATCGCCATCGAGATGATGTGGGTGAAGATGGAGCAGGGCTGGGAGCGGACCCGGGCCGCCTCCTTCGCCTACGTCAGCACGGCCGGGCCGATGCTGGCCGGCACCCTGGTCACCGTGGCCGGCTTCCTGCCCATCGCCACCGCCAACTCGGCGGTGGGGGAGTACGCGTTCGCGTTCTTCTCGGTCAACGTGATCGCGCTGCTGGTGTCCTGGCTGGCGGCGGTGATCGTGGTGCCTTACCTGGGCTACCGGCTGTTGCCCGACCCGCATGCGCCGCACCGGGATACCGTGCTGAGCCGCTGGCGCCAGCGCGTGATGGCCGGTCTCGGCTTCAGTGCCGGGCGTCCGGACGGACCGGTCGTGCCGGGCGGCCACGACGTCTACGACACGCCTTTCTACCACCGCTTGCGGCGGGTGATCGACGCTTGCGTGCGCTATCGCTGGCTCGTGATCGCGGCCACCGTGGCGCTCTTCATCTTGGCCGTGAACGGCATGGGCCTGGTCCAGAAACAGTTCTTCCCGTCCTCGGTGCGGCCGGAACTGGTGGTCGACCTGCGCCTGCCCGAAGGGGCATCGCTCAAGGCGGCCGACGCCGAGGCACGCAAGTTGGAGGCGATGCTGCGCGGCGATCCGGGCATCGATCACTATGTTGCCTACATTGGTTGGGGTTCGCCGCGCTTCTATCTCAGCCTGGACCAGCAATTGCCGACACCGAACTTCGCCCAGTTCATGGTCATGACCAAGGGCAACGCCGAACGCGAGGCGGTGCGCGCCCGCCTGCTCAAGCGTTTCGAGGAGGACTTCCCTGGCCTGCGCGGTGCGGTGTTCCGCATCGAGAACGGGCCTCCGGTCGGGTTTCCGGTGCAGATCCGGGTCTCCGGGCCAGACATCGCCACCTTGCGCGGTTTTGCCCACCAGGTGGCCGAGGTGATGCGCAAGCACCCCAACCTGAGCAATGTCCAGTTCGATTGGGACGAGCAGTCCAAGGTGATCCAGGTGCGTGTCGACCAGGACAAGGCGCGCCTGGTCGGCCTGTCCAGCCAGGACATCGCCCGCTTCATCAACGCCAGCCTGAACGGCGTCGCGGTGACCGCCTACCGCGATCGCGACCGGGTGGTCGAGGTCGCCCTGCGCGGGGGCGAGGATCAGCGGGGTACGGTGTCCCGCCTGGCCGACCTGGCGATCCAGACGCCGGCCGGCGCGGTGCCGCTGGCCCAGTTGGCCCGCCTGGAATATGCCGCCGAGCCGGGCATCATCTGGCGCCGCAACCGGCTGCCCACCATCACCGTGCGCGCCAACCTGTATGACGATGGCATCGAGCCGGCCACGGTGACCGGCCAGTTGTGGCCAAACCTGGCGTCGGTGCGTGACCAGATGCCGGCCGGCTTCCTGATGGAGGCGGGGGGCTCGGTGGAAGAGTCGGGCAAGGCCCAGCGCTCGGTCTTCGCCGGGGTGCCGCTGTTCGTGCTGGCCGTGCTCACGGTGCTGATGATCCAACTGCGCAACTTCTCGCGCGTGGTCATGGTGGTGCTCACCGCGCCGCTCGGCATCATCGGCGTGGCCGCCTTCCTGCTGCTGTTCAACCAGCCGTTCGGATTCATGGCCCTGCTTGGGGTGATCGCCATGCTCGGCATGATCATGCGCAACTCGGTGATCCTGATCGACCAGATCGACCAGGACATGGCCGCCGGCAAGCCGACCTGGGAGGCTATCGTCAGCTCCGCGGTGCGCCGCTTCCGGCCCATCGTGCTGACCGCCGCGGCAGCCGTGCTGGCCATGATTCCCTTGTCGCGCAGCGATTTCTTCGGGCCGATGGCGGTCAGCATCATGGGCGGCCTCCTGGTCGCCACCCTGCTGACCATGCTGTTCCTGCCGGCGCTTTACGCGGCGTGGTATCGGGTCAAGCGAACGCCGGCCTGAGTCAGGCTTGTCAAGCCGGTCTCAGGGCTCGCTGCCGCAGCCGCAGTCGCCTGGCTGGCCGGGGGGCGCGCAGTATTTCTCGTCTTCGATGCGTTCGCGGTTGGCTTCGAATTCGGCCCGGATCTGCTCGGCCTTGGCCTTGAGACGCTCGAGGCGGGCCTCGTAGGCGCCGTCCTTCTCGGTCAGGCACTTCTCGTTGAACAGGACGTGGCGCAGGAAGTCGTAGCCGAACGCCATCAGTTTCTCGTCGTCGGCGACCAGTTCGGCCATCTGCTCGACCGGGATATCGTAGGCCTTGTTGAACGATTCGCTGATGACGAAGGCGCGGAAGCGGTCGAGGTCGTAGTTGACCATGAAGAACAGCTGGTTGGAGATGGCCGGCGGCTTGCCGATGGCCGGGCCGGCCGACTTCTTCTTCAGGATCAGCTGGCGCCAGCCGCGGCCCTTCTCGTCGTATTCGGTGGCGCCTTGGTCGGCACGGTATTCGTCGATGGTCTGGGTGTCCGGCTCCTGGTGGCCGAAGCAGGTGTCTTCCTTGACCAGGGCGAAGGAGAGCCGGTCGACGTATTCGTCCGAGCGGCGTACCGAGAGCAGGGCGACCGGGTAGTAGCGGCAGGCGGTGGGGCGGTTCTCGTAGACCGAGCAGCCTTCCTCGACCATGAACTGGCAGGCGGTGCCGCCATCGACGCAGCGCAGCTTGACGCCGGGCGTGCCGTCCTTGTCGATTTCGTAAGGCACCGTGTATTTCTGCAGGAATTCGCCCGAGGACAGGCCGAGGTGGTTTTTCAGGCGCAGGATGTCGTATGGGGTCAGGGTGATGTCGATGTTGCTGCAGCAGGCATTCCAGCACTTCACGCCGCGATGGCAGCGGAATTGCAGGGCGGTGTCGCCCTCCAGCATGGTGGGCATGACCGGGCTTTGACTGAAGGGGGCATCTTCGGCCAGGTTCTTGAATTGGGCGTCGTAGTCTTGCATGGGGATACCTCTTGAATGCCAGGAACCGTCCGGGTGCGCCGACGACGGAAAGGGCAGGCATTCTACCGGAGAACGGGGCTCCGCGTCGCGTCTAAACCCTGGAGCGGAAAAGGCTTTTCCGGTCTTGCTGCTTGGTGTCGGGCGGCAAGCGGACTATTTGATGCGGCCCATGAAGCGCATCACCTTGCAGGGGTCCCCGTCGAAGACCCCGGTGTTGCGCGCCGGCAGGGTCACCTGCTTGGCGGCCGCCCGCTTCTGGATCTCGGTCTCATGGGCGGTGACATAAGCCTGGCATTCCTCGAAGCTGCGGAAGGACTGCATTTTGCTGACATGGGCCTGGCGTTCCTCGGGCGTCATCAGCTCGGCGCCCCGGAAACCTTCGCCACTGGCGTAGGTGGGAAAAGCCAGGCCCTGGGGGCTGGCCAGGACGAGCAGGGCGGTGAACCACAGGCGGGTCATGGCAGACTCCATGTCGAATGCGAATCGGCCGAGTCTAGCAGGTCCGCCTTCAGCGGGCTTCCTCGTGCAATTGCCGGCGCCACATCTCGGCATAGCGGCCATCGCGCATCATCAGTTCGGCATGGCTGCCACGCTCGATGATCTGGCCTCCGTCCAGGACCAGGATTTCGTCGGCATCGACCACGGTCGACAGCCGGTGCGCGATCACCAGGGTGGTGCGATCGCGGGCGATCTGGGCCAGTTCGGCCTGGATGGCCTGCTCGGTGCCCGAGTCGAGCGACGAGGTGGCTTCGTCGAACACCAGGATGGGCGGATTCTTGAGAATGGCACGGGCGATGGCGACGCGCTGCTTTTCGCCGCCTGACAGTTTCAGGCCGCGTTCGCCGACCAGGGTGTCGTAGCCGTCCGGCAGGCTGGCGATGAAGCGGTCGAGATGGGCGGCACGGGCGGCTTCGACGACTTCCTCGCGGCTGGCGCCAGGGCGGCCGTAGGCGATGTTCTGGTACAGCGTGTCGTTGAACAGCACGGTGTCCTGCGGGACGATGCCGATCACCGCGCGCAGGCTGTCCTGGGTGACCGCGCGGATGTCCTGGCCGTCGATCAGGAGGCGGCCGCCGGTGACGTCGAAGAAGCGGAACAAGAGGCGGGCGAGGGTGGATTTGCCAGCGCCGCTGGGACCGACCACGGCCACCTTATGTCCGGCCGGGAGGGTGAAATCGATGCCGCGCAAAATCTGCCGACGTTCGTCGTAGGCGAACTCAACCGCCTCGAAGCGGACCTCGGCGTGGTCGATCTTGAGCGGCCTGGCGCCGGGTGCGTCACGCACCTCGGGCGGCCGTTCCAGGAGGCCGAAGATCTTCTCCATGTCGGTAAGCGCGTTGCGAATCTCGCGGTAGATGGTGCCGAGGAAGTTGAGCGGGATGAACAACTGGAGCAGGTAGGCGTTGACCAGCACCAGGTCGCCGATGGTCATGGTGCCTTCGGTCACACCCCGGGTGGCGAGCAGCATCATGGCGGTGACCCCGAGCGCGATGATGAAGGCCTGGCCGGCGTTCAGCCAGGCCAGGGTGACCTCGCTCTTCACCGAGGCCTCCTCGGCCAGGCTCAAGTCGCGACGCAGGCGCTCGGCCTCGAAGCGCTCGTTGTTGAAGTACTTCACCGTTTCGTAGTTGAGCAGGCTGTCCACCGCGCGGGCGTTGGCGGCGGCGTCGGTCTCGTTCATGACGCGCCGGTATTGCAGGCGCCAGTTGGTGATCGCCACGGTGAACACGACATATACCGCGAGCGTCATCAGGGTGATGCCGCCGAACCAGGGGTCGTACTTGGCGAACAGGATCCCCGCCACCATCAGGATTTCCAGCAGCGTGGGGGCGATGTTGAACAGGCTGAAGTTGATCAGGAAGCGGGTTGAGCGGGCGCCACGCTCGATTTCGGCCGCCAGCGCCCCAGTGCGCCGCTCCAGGTGAAAGCGCAACGACTGCGCGTGCAGGTGCTGGAAGACGTCGTAGATCACCCCGCGCATGGCGCGTTGCAGCACGCGCGCGAACAGCGCGTCGCGCAGCTCGGTCAGCCCGGTGTTGCCGAAACGCAGGACGCCGTAGGCGATGACCAGCAGCGTCGGCAGCACCAGTTCCACGCCCGGCTTCGACAGGCCGTCGACGATTTCCTTCAGGACAAGCGGCACCGTGACATTGGCCAGCTTGGCCCCGAACAGCAGGGCGAAGGCGATCAGGACCCGATGCTTGTATTGCCAGACGTAGGGGAACAGCTTCAAGGCCGAGCGCCATTGGCTGGCGGTCGGTCGTGGGGTCATGGTGTCGGGTCGGGCGTGGGCCATGGGTTTATTAGCGTGAGTCTGTCTAAGGCCAGAAAGCCATCGATGTTGCGGGTCGCGAGCGCGCAACCGTTGGCGAGGGCGATGGCTGCAATCTGGGCATCCTGGGTGGTGATGGGGCGTCCGGCGGCACGGCGCCGGGAAACAATGTCGGCGAATCGTAACGCGGCTGGGTAGTCATAGTTCAGGCAGCGGAAGGCAAAGTCGTCCTCAAACATGCGCCGGGCGGCTTGGTCCAGGCCGTCGCGGCGCTTGCCCTTGGGCAACAGGGCAATGCCCAGGCTGATCTCGGCCACGGTGACGGAGGAAATCCAGACCTCGTTCGTGTGCGCATCCAGCCAGTCAATAACCTCGGGCGCGGGTGTCGCACGCATGGTTTCCGACAAGACATTGGTGTCGAGCAGAATCACTGGGGGTGATCCGAGCCAAAGTCAGGCAGGGGGCGGTCGGGCAGGTTGGCGTGATCCAGTTCGAGGCCGCCGAGCTCTGCGAAGTGTCGGCGCAGCCGGCTTCCGATGCCCTGTTCGGCTATCGGGTGCATGAGTGCACGGTTGAGGATACGGCGGGCTTCTTCTTCCATTGAGTGGCCGTTCAACGCCGCTTGCAAGCGCAATTTCATCTTGGTGTCTTCGTCCAAGTTTCGGATGGTCATCGTGGCCATGATGTTGGGATATGTGTGATTGCAATGACTGCATTGTAGTCATTGATGAGCCAGGAAACAAAGTCTTGCAAGCACCCACGGGCCCGCCACAGCTAATCCGACCAGGCAGGTTTCCATCTCTGTGCCTAAATGAGAAAATAAGCATTCTTTAATGATTATTTTGATCCGGCCTGCCTGTCTTCGTCCTGCAGCCGGACCCCAATGCCCATGACCGAATCCCAGGCCCTGCACGAGGAAGTGCGGACCACGACCTGCTACATGTGCGCCTGCCGTTGCGGCATCAAGGTGCATCTGAAGAACGGCGAGGTGCGCTTCATCGAGGGCAATCCCGATCATCCGCTGAACCAGGGCGTGCTGTGCGCCAAGGGCTCCAGCGGCATCATGAAGCAGTATTCGCCGGCCCGGCTGACCCAGCCATTGCGTCGCAAGGCGGGCGCCGAACGCGGTGCCGGTGAGTTCGAGCCGATTTCCTGGGAAGAAACCTTCGCGATTCTCGAAGAGCGCCTGGCCAAGATCCGCGCCACCGACCCCAAGAAATTCGCCCTGTTCACCGGTCGCGACCAGATGCAGGCCCTGACCGGCCTGTTTGCGCGCCAGTACGGCACGCCCAACTACGCCGCGCACGGCGGCTTTTGCTCGGTCAACATGGCGGCCGGGCTGATCTACACCATCGGTGGCTCGTTCTGGGAGTTCGGCGGGCCCGACCTCGACCGCGCCAAGCTGTTCGTGATGATTGGCACCGCCGAGGACCACCATTCCAACCCGCTCAAGATCGCGCTCGCCAATTTCAAGCGCAACGGTGGCCGCTTCATCTCGATCAATCCGGTGCGCACCGGCTATTCCGCCATCGCCGACGAATGGGTGCCGATCAAGCCGGGCACCGACGGCGCGCTGCTCCTGGCGCTGATCCACGAGATCATCAAGCAGGGCCTCTACGACCGCGACTTCCTGGTCCAGTACTCGAACGCCGCCGAACTGGTCAACATGGACCTGAAGAGCCCGGAATACGGCATGTTCGTGCGCTTCGAGGTGCCGCCGGAAGAGGGCTGTTTCGACCCCCAGAACAAGCTCTGGTGGGACCGCGAGATGGACCGCCCGGTATCGACCATGACCCCCGGCGTCGATCCCTACCTGCTCGGCGACTTCAAGCTGCCCGACGGCACGCCGGTGAAGACCGCCTTCGAGCTGCTCAAGGAGCGCGTCGCCCAGTACACGCCCGAGTGGGCGGCCGGCATCACCGGCATTCCCAAGGACACCATCGTCCGTCTGGCGCACGAGATGGGCGTCACCGCGCGCGACCAGAAGATCGAGCTGCCGATCGCCTGGACCGACGTGTGGGAGAACGAACACCAGACCGTCACCGGCAACCCGGTCGCCTTCCACGCCATGCGCGGCATGGCGGCGCACTCGAACGGCTTCCATTCGATCCGCGCCCTGGGCATCCTGATGTCGATCCTGGGCACCATCGACCGGCCGGGCGGCTTCCGCCACAAGGCGCCGTTCCCGCGTCCGATCCCGCCCTGCCCGAAGACGCCCAAGGGGCCGGACGACGTGCAGCCGAACACGCCGCTGAACGGCATGCCGCTGGGCTGGCCGGCCGATCCGGACGATCTTTTCGTCGACGACGACGGCAACCCGGTACGCATCGACAAGGGCTTCTCCTGGGAATATCCGCTGTCGGTGCACGGCCTCATGCACAACGTCATCACCAACGCCTGGCGCGGCGATCCGTACAAGATCGACACGCTGCTGATCTTCATGGCCAACATGAGCTGGAACTCGACCATGAACGCGGTCGAGGTGCGCCAGATGCTCAACGACAAGGAAGAGGACGGCAGTTACAAGATTCCGTTCATCGTCGTCGCCGACGCCTTCCAGTCCGAGATGACCGCGTTTGCCGATTTGATCCTGCCCGACACCACGTATCTGGAACGCCATGACGTGATGTCCATGCTCGACCGGCCGATCTCCGAATTCGACGGCCCGGTCGATTCGGTGCGCATCCCGGTGGTGCCGCCGACCGGCGAATGCAAGCCGTTCCAGGAAGTGCTGATCGAGCTGGGCACGCGGCTCAAGCTGCCCGCCTTCGTCGACAAGGACGGCAAGCGCAAATACCGCGACTACCCCGACTTCATCGTCAACTTCGAGACCGCGCCCGGCTCCGGCATCGGTTTCCTGGCCGGCTGGCGCGGCAAGGGCGGCGAAAAGTCGATGAAGGGCGAGCCGAACCCGAACCAGTGGCAGATGTACGAGAAGAACAACTGCGTCTTCCATTACCACCTGCCCAAGTCGTACCAATACATGCGCAACTGGAACCAGGGCTATTTGCAGTGGGCGCAGTCGCACGGCATGACCCGGCATGTTGAGCCGATCAACATCCACATCTATTCCGAGGTCTTGCAGAAATTCCGCCTCGCCGCCCAGGGCAAGAGCCCCGGCCGGCGCCCGCCCGCGCATCTTCGCAAACGCATCGAGACCTACTTCGACCCGCTGCCGTTCTACTACGAGCCGCTCGAAGCCAGCCTCACCGACAAGCACAAGTACCCGCTCAACGCCGTCACCCAGCGGCCCATGGCCATGTACCACAGCTGGGACAGCCAGAACGCCTGGCTGCGCCAGATCCACACCTACAACTACCTGTACGTGAACCCGAAGACTGCCGCCGCGCAAGGCATCGCCGACGACGACTGGATCTGGGTCGAGTCGATGCACGGCAAGGTGCGCTGTCTTGCGCGCCTGTCGGAAGCGGTGGAGCCCGGCACGGTGTGGACCTGGAACGCCATCGGCAAGGCCGCCGGCGCCTGGAACCTGGACCCCAAGGCCAACGAAGCCAAGCAGGGCTTCCTGCTCAACCACGTGATCAGTGAGGAACTGCCGCCCAACGACGCTGGCGAGCACGTCTCCAACTCCGACCCGGTGACCGGCCAGGCGGCCTGGTACGACGTCCGCGTGCGCCTCTACAAGGCCGACCCGGGCGAGGCGCGGGAGACCTTCCCGCAGTTCGCTCCGGTGCCGCCGGCCCCCGGCACGCCGTTCCGGCGCACGTGGCAGAACTACATCGCCGGCAAGTTCGCGAAACAGCGGAAAGCGGGTAATGGGAAATGAGTAGAGGGACATGGGAAATGGGAAAGGGGAAACGTAAGGACAACGAGCCGGGCGTGCGTGCGTTTCCCGTTTCCCGTTTCTCGTTTCCCGTTTCCCGTTTCCCGTTTCTCGTTTCCCGCAAAGAGGAATCCAGAATGACCCAACTCGGCTGCGCTCTTTTGAAAGGCTCGCTATGACCCAGCTCGCCTTGGTCATCGACCTCAACGTCTGCGTCGGCTGTCACGCCTGCGTGACTTCGTGCAAGCAGTGGAACACTTCCGGGCAGGCCGGTCCGCTGTTCGACGACAACCCCTACCAGGCCAACCCGACCGGCACCTTCTTCAACCGGGTGCAGACCTACGAGGTGGGCGAATTTCCGTGCACGGAAACCGTCCATTTCCCGAAGTCCTGCCTGCATTGCGAAGACCCCCCCTGCGTGCCGGTATGTCCGACCGGCGCGTCCTTCAAACGCAAGGAAGACGGCATCGTCCTGGTCGACTACGACAAGTGCATCGGCTGCAAGTATTGCTCCTGGGCCTGCCCCTACGGTGCCCGCGAGCTGGACGAACAGCAGAAGGTGATGAAGAAGTGCACCCTGTGCGTCGACCGCATCTACGACCAGAGCATCCCGGAAGACCGCCGCAAGCCAGCCTGCGTGATTTCCTGTCCGACCAGCGCGCGCCTGTACGGGGACATCCACGATCCCAACTCGGAAGTGTCGAAGGCGATCATGGCCAACGGCGGCTACCAGCTGATGCCCGAGTGGGGCACCAAGCCGGCCAACCACTATTTGCCGCGCCGGCGCACCCAGATGAACATCCGCGAGGACGAACTGGTGCGCGCCGACAACCCGCTCAAGAAGGAAGACATCCGCCACGACACCAGCAAGGACATCACGCTGGACGACTGGCTCATGTAACCGTGACGCCCCGCTCCCTGGGGAGCGGCGCAGGGGTGAGGGAATCCGGTCTGAATAACCCCGGCCTTCCTTCTCCCCGGCCCTCCCCCGAGGCGGAGGGAGAACACCAGGAGTTATGAACGATGCATCCCGCTTTTTCAGTGATCCTTCTGACCACCCTGATCGGTGCTGGCCAGGGCCTGTTCCTGGCCTTGTTCTCCAGCCAGGTCTACACCAGCGTCGACCTGCTGCCGGCCCAGCCCGGCGGCTACTATGCTCTGGGTGCAGGCCTTGCCCTGGCCTTCATGGTCGCCGGCCTGGTCGCCTCGGTGTTTCACTTGGGCCGACCGGAACGGGCCTGGCGTGCCGCCACCATGTGGCGCACCTCGTGGCTGTCGCGTGAAGTGATCGCCCTGCCGCTGACCATGGCGCTGGTGTTCGCTTACGGCCTGGTCAATTGGCTGGAGATCGATGCCGACCTGTGGGGCTGGGGCCTGCCCGACCAGGTCGCCCTCACGGTCGGCAGTGCCGGGGTGGCCGCCACCCTGGTCCTGTTCCTGTGCACCGGCATGATCTATGCCGCGGTGCGTTTCCTCCAGGAATGGGCCTCGCCGGTCACCGTGGTCAATTATTTCCTGCTCGGTACCGCGTCCGGCTTCACCTTTGCCGCAGTCTATGCCGCAGTCCTGTCGGCGCCCGGCATGGTCGAGTTCTATGCGGGCTGGGCCATCGTGTTGACCCTGGCCGGTGCCTTCACGCGCGGCACCTCGCTGATCCGCAACGCCCGCCTGAAGCGGGTGTCCACGGTGCAGACCGCGATCGGCGTGCGCCATCCCCAGGTCCAGCAGCGTTCGATGGGCTTCATGGGCGGGTCGTACAACACCCGCGAATACTTCCACGGCCGTACCCTGGCGTTCATGAAGTCGGTCAAGTGGATCTTCCTGGTGCTGGTGTTCCCGGTGCCGGTGTTCCTGCTTTGGGTCGGCTTGTCCTACGAATCTACGGTGCTGCTCGCCCTGGCCTTCGGCGTGCAATACGTCGGCCTGCTGTTCGAGCGCTGGTTCTTCTTCGCCCAGGCCAACCATCCGCAGAACCTCTACTACCAAGTGGTTGGCTGAGGCGTCGCCTTGACCATTGGTGTCGCAAACGCTACTGTTCCTTCCCTTTGAATTGATTCTGAAAACAACGCGATCCATGGCTGATACCGAATTGACCGGCGCGGAGATCGTGGTCCGCTGCCTCGCGGCCGAGGGCGTCGAACACGTGTTCGGCTATCCCGGCGGGGCCGTGCTCAACATCTACGACGAAATCTACAAGCAGGACAAGTTCAAGCACATCCTGGTGCGCCACGAGCAGGCCGCGGTCCATGCCGCCGATGCCTACGCACGTTCCACCGGCAAGGTCGGCGTCGCCCTGGTGACCTCCGGTCCCGGCGCCACCAACGCGGTGACCGGCATCGCCACCGCCTACATGGACTCGATCCCCTTGGTGGTGATCACCGGCCAGGTGCCGACCGCCGCCATCGGCATGGACGCTTTCCAGGAAGTCGACACGGTGGGCATTACCCGGCCCTGCGTGAAGCACAACTTCCTGGTCAAGGATGTCCGGCAACTGGCCGAGACCCTGAAGAAGGCGTTCTACATCGCCGCGACCGGCCGGCCCGGCCCGGTGGTGGTCGACATTCCCAAGGATGTCACCCAGCTGGCCTGCGCGTTCGACTACCCGGATAGCATCAGCATGCGTTCCTACAACCCCACCACCAAGGGGCACACCGGCCAGATCAAGCGCGCTGTGCAGATGCTCCTGGAAGCCAAGCGCCCGGTGATCTACACCGGGGGCGGGGTGATCCTCGGTGATGCCGCCAGCCAGGTGGTCGAGCTGGCGCGCCAACTCGGCTATCCGGTCACCAACACGCTGATGGGCCTGGGCGGCTATCCCTCGCCCGATCCGCTGTTCCTCGGCATGCTCGGCATGCATGGCACCATCGAGGCCAACATGGCCATGCAGCACTGCGATGTGCTGCTCGCGGTGGGCGCCCGCTTCGACGACCGGGTGATCGGCAACCCCAAGCACTTCGCCAAGGAAGCCCGCAAGATCATCCACATCGATGTCGACCCGTCGTCGATCTCCAAGCGCGTCAAGGTCGACGTGCCCATCGTCGGCAATGTCGCCCAGGTCCTGGCCGAGATGACCAAACAGGCCCAGGCCGCCGGCCACGGGCCCGACCAGGAAGCGCTCAAGGCCTGGTGGGCGCAGATCGAGCTGTGGCGCTCGCAGGATTGCCTGAAGTACGACCGCAACGCGGCCGTGATCAAGCCCCAGTTCGTGATCGAGAAACTATACGAGGTGACCGGGGGCAACGCCTTCGTCACGTCCGATGTCGGCCAGCACCAGATGTGGGCCGCGCAGTACTACAAGTTCGATCGGCCCCGGCGCTGGATCAACTCGGGCGGCCTGGGCACCATGGGGGTCGGCCTGCCCTATGCCATGGGTGTGCAGATGGCCTTTCCGGACGCCATGGTCGCCTGCGTGACCGGCGAGGGCAGCATCCAGATGAACATCCAGGAGCTGTCCACCTGCCAGGAAAACAAGCTGCCGATCAAGATCATCCTGCTCAACAACGGCTATCTCGGCATGGTCCGGCAATGGCAGGAGTTCTTCTACGAGGAGCGCTATTCCGAGTCCTACGTCGCCTCGCTGCCCGACTTCGTCAAGCTGGCCGAGGCCTATGGCCACGTCGGCATGCGGATCGAGAAGCCCGAGGATGTCGAGCCGGCCTTGCGCAAGGCGTTCACCGAGCACAAGGACCAGCTGGTGTTCCTCAACTTCATTACCGATCCGCGCGAGAACGTCTACCCGATGATCCCGGCCGGCAAGGGTCTGTCAGAGATGATCCTGATATGAAAACACCTCGACAAACCTACTGCGCGGGCCGATTGCGGCGTCGCGTGCTCGTCCGCTCCTCGTCTATCGATTTGATATGCCTCGTCGCTCCCTGCGCGGCTCCTTGCACTCGGCCCGCTCGCGACGGTTTTTCGAGGTGTTTATGAGACACATCATTTCGCTCATGATGGAGAACGAGGCAGGCGCGCTGTCGCGCGTCGCCGGGCTGTTCTCCGCCCGCGGCTACAACATCGAGTCGCTCAACGTGGCGCCCACCGAGGATGCCAGCCTGTCGCGCATGACCATCGTGACCCGGGGCTCCGACGAAGTCATCGAGCAGATCACCAAGCAGCTCAACAAACTGGTCGACATCGTCAAGGTGCAGGACCTGTCCGACGGCAACCACATCGAGCGCGAGCTGATGTTGGTCAAGGTCAGGGCCACGCCCGATTACCGCGAGGAAATGAAGCGGATGACCGACATCTTCCGTGGTCGCATCATCGACGTCGCCGACAAGACCTACACCATCGAACTGACCGGCACCATCGCCAAGAACGACGCCTTCCTCGAAGCACTCGACCCGGCCGCGATCCTGGAAACCGTGCGCACCGGCGCCTCCGGCATCGGTCGTGGTGATCGGGTGTTGAAGATTTGAACTCAGGGAAAAGGGAAACGAGAAACGGGAAACGCGATCACCCCGCGCCCTGATTTTACGTTTCCCTTTTCCCGTTTCCCATTTTCCGAACTTAGAAAGGAATCACCATGCAAGTCTATTACGACAAAGATTGCGACCTCTCCCTGATCAAGAAGAAGAAGGTCACCATCGTCGGTTACGGCTCCCAAGGCCATGCCCACGCCAACAACCTGAAGGATTCCGGCGTCAAGGTCACGGTCGCCCTGCGCAAGGGCGGCGCCTCCTGGGACAAGGCCAAGAAGGCCGGCCTGACCGTCAAGGAAGTCGCCGACGCGGTCAAGGAAGCCGATGTCGTCATGATCCTGATCCCCGACGAAATGCAGCCTGAGTCGTACAAGCGCGACATCGAGCCGAACATCAAGAAGGGCGCTGCGCTGGCTTTCGCGCACGGCTTCTCGATCCACTACAACCAGATCGTGCCGCGTGCCGACCTGGACGTGATCATGATCGCGCCCAAGGCCCCGGGCCACACCGTACGCTCCGAATACGTCAAGGGCGGTGGCATCCCCGACCTGATCGCGGTCTACCAGGACGCGTCCGGCAAGGCCAAGAACATCGCCCTGTCCTATGCCTCCGCGATCGGTGGCGGCCGCACCGGCATCATCGAAACCACCTTCAAGGACGAGACCGAGACCGACCTGTTCGGCGAACAGGCGGTGCTGTGCGGCGGCGCCGTCGAGCTGGTCAAGATGGGCTTCGAGACCCTGACCGAAGCCGGCTATGCGCCCGAGATGGCTTACTTCGAATGCCTGCACGAGCTGAAGCTGATCGTCGACCTGATGTACGAGGGCGGCATCGCCAACATGAACTACTCCATCTCCAACAACGCGGAGTACGGCGAGTACGTCACCGGCCAGCGCGTCATCAACGAGGAATCGCGCTATGCCATGCGCGAAGCCCTGGAGAACATCCGCAACGGCAACTACGCCAAGCGCTTCATCCTCGAAGGTCGCTCCAACTACCCCGAGATGACTGCCCGCCGCCGCCTGAATGCCGAGCATCCGATCGAAGTCGTGGGCGAGAAGCTGCGCGCGATGATGCCGTGGATCAAGGCCAACGCCCTGGTCGACAAGTCCAAGAACTGATGACGGGGAAAAGAGAAACGGGAAATGGGAAACGTCGATAGGCGCCCCACTTTTCCCGTTTCCCGTTTCCCGTTTCCCGTTTCCCGTTTCCCGTTTCCCAACCATGTGCATCGGCGTCTGCCCTCCCGCCAAGGCCGCTTGGCCACATCCCATCATCGCCCGTGAGGGCTGGCCGTTCCTGGCCGGCGCACTCGTACTGGCGTTGCTGGCCACTTTCTATTCCGGTCCGGTGACCACGACCCTGGGCTGGATCGTGTTCCTGTTCGTCCTGCAATTCTTCCGCGATCCGGCGCGTCGGGTGCCCATCGGCGACAACCTGGTGTTGGTGCCGGCCGACGGCCGAGTCATCGTGGTCGAGAAAGCCGAGGACCCCTGGCTGAAGCGCGAGGCGCTCAAGATCAGCGTGTTCATGAACGTGTTCAACGTCCATTCCAACCGCGCGCCGGTCGATGGCGAGGTGCTGGGCGCCTGGTATGCCCCGGGCAAGTTCATCAACGCCGATTTCGACAAGGCCTCCACCGAGAATGAACGCAACGCCCTGCACATCCGCACCGCCGATGGCCAGGACGTCACCTGCGTGCAGATCGCCGGCCTGGTGGCACGGCGTATCCTCTGCTACGTGGTGCCGGGCGCGAAACTGGTGCGCGGCCAGCGCTTCGGCTTCATCCGCTTCGGTTCCCGCGTCGACGTCTACCTGCCCCTGAGCGCCACGCCGCGTGTCGCCCTGGGTGACAAGGTGAAGGCTTCGCAGGACGTGCTGGCGGAACTGGCGCGCGCATGAGCGAGCCGGACGGCTTGCAGCCCCACCAGGGGCGCTTCATGCGCAAGGGCATCTACCTGCTGCCCAACCTGTTCACCACCGGGGCGCTGTTCGCTGGTTTCTTCGCCATCGTCCAGGCCATGAACGGCCGTTTCGAGATGGCGGCCGCCGCCATCTTCATCGCCATGGTGCTGGATGGCCTGGACGGTCGGGTGGCCCGGATGACGCGCACCCAGAGCGCGTTCGGCGCCGAGTACGATTCCCTGTCCGACATGGTGTCGTTCGGCGTCGCCCCGGCCCTGGTGATGTACAGCTTTGCGCTCCAGGGCATGGGCAAGCTCGGCTGGCTGGCCGCCTTCATCTATTGCGCCGGGGCGGCGTTGCGCCTGGCCCGCTTCAATACCATGCTCGAGGTGCAGGACAAGCGCTGGTTCCAGGGCCTGCCCAGTCCGGCGGCCGCCTCCTTGATCGCCGGCATGGTCTGGGTCGCGGTCGACAACCATTTTCCCGGCGGCGACATCCGCTGGGCGGCCTGGACGCTGACCGTGTTTGCCGGGCTGACCATGGTCAGCAACCTGAAGTTCTACAGCGGCAAGGACATCAATTTGCGCAAGAGCGTGCCGTTCATCGTCATCTTCGGCATCGCGCTGTTCTTCACCCTGGTGTCGGTCGATCCGCCTATCGTGCTGTTCATGCTGTTTCTCGGGTATGGACTGTCCGGCTATCTCTATGGGCTGATCTGTCTCTATCGCCGCCATAGGGACAAGTCATTGCCCAAGCCGGAGTAGCCGGTTTATAGTTCGGCCATGAACACGGTCATCCATGCCCTCTCGTTCTTCTCCCTGGTCCGTCTGGCGACCCGGCTGCTGCTGCCCTGCGCGGGCACACGATAACTCCTCCCCCCCTTTGCAGTGCCTTGCCCGCCGGACCCGGTCCGCTCGGTCACTTATGAATACCGCCATTGGAGTACGCCATGAACGACACCGTGAACACTGACCGCTTGATCATTTTCGACACCACGCTTCGGGACGGGGAGCAAAGCCCGGGCGCGGCCATGACCAAGGAAGAGAAGATCCGCATCGCCCGCCAGCTCGAACGGCTCGGGGTCGACGTCATCGAGGCCGGCTTCGCCGCCGCCAGTCCGGGCGACGCCGAGGCGATCAAGGCGATTGCCCAGATCGTCCAGAATTCGACCGTCTGCTCGCTCGCCCGCGCCACCGAGAAGGACATCCGTGCCGCCGGCGAAGCCATCAGGCCGGCGAAAAAGGGCCGCATCCACACCTTCATCGCCACCTCGCCGATCCACATGGAGAAGAAGCTGCGCATGACCCCGGACGAAGTGGTCGAGCGCGCCGTGGCGGCGGTGAGGATGGCCCGGGAATATACCGATGACGTCGAATTCTCGGCCGAGGACGCGGTGCGTTCCGACATCGATTTCCTGGTGCGGGTATTCACCGCCGTCATCGAGGCCGGCGCCAAGACCCTCAACGTGCCGGACACGGTGGGCTACAGCATCCCGGTGCTCTGGGGCGAGCGTTTCAAGGAATTGATCGCGCGGGTGCCCAAGAGCGACACCGTGGTCTGGTCCACCCATTGCCACAACGACCTCGGCATGGCTTCGGCCAATTCGCTCGCGGCGGTGATGAACGGCGCCCGCCAGGTCGAGTGCACGATCAATGGTTTGGGCGAGCGGGCCGGCAATGCCTCGCTGGAAGAAATCGTCATGGCGGTGAAGACCCGGCGCGATGTGTTCAACTGTGATTCCCGCATCGACACCAGCCAGATCGTGCCGACCTCCAAACTGGTCTCCACCATCACCGGCTATCCGGTGCAGCCGAACAAGGCCATCGTCGGCGCCAACGCCTTCGCGCATGAGTCCGGCATCCACCAGGACGGCGTGCTCAAGCACCGCGAGACCTACGAGATCATGCGCGCCGAGGATGTCGGCTGGACCACCAACAAGTTGTCCTTGGGCAAGCTGTCGGGGCGCAATGCCTTCCGCACCCGCCTTCAGGAACTCGGCATCGTCATGGACAGCGAGGAGGCGCTCAACGCCGCATTCGCCCGGTTCAAGGAATTGGCCGACAAGAAGCGGGAGATCTTCGACGAGGACATCCAGGCCCTGGTTTCCGACGAGGCTGGCGTCGACACCTGCGACCGTTTCAAGCTGGTCTCGATGAAAGTCTGCTCGGAAACCGGGGAAATGCCGCATGCCTTCGTGGTGCTCTCCGACGGTGGTCAGGAATTGCACGCCGATGAAACCGGCGGTGGTCCGGTCGATGCCTCGTTCCGGGCCATCGAGAAAATGGTCGGCAGTGGCTCGACGCTGTTGCTCTACTCGGTGAACAACATCACCACCGGCACCGATGCCCAGGGCGAGGTCACGGTCCGTCTGGCCCGCAACGGTCGCATCGTCAACGGCCAGGGCGCCGATACCGATATCGTCATCGCTTCGGTGAAGTCGTATCTGAACGCGCTCAACAAGCTCTACAGTGCGGAGGAGCGCGCCCACCCGCAGGTCTAGCGGCCAGGTCACGCACTTGTCCCCCAGATCCGACAGTTGTCAGGTCTGGGGCGTCTCGCGTTGGTGGTCGGAAAGGGCTCGGCTACAATGGCCGACCCAGGCTGGATTTACGTCCCGAATCAGCGATGAACAGATGATCCCCCGCGTCTCTCTTTCCCGCCTGTTGCTGCGCCAAGTACTGCTATGGTACGTGGTCATGGTGGTGGTCACGGCGCTGGTGATGATCTGGGTCGAAGTGCGCGCCACCGAGCGCAAGATCGACACCGAGCTGGCCCAGATCGAGCAATCCTTCGGCAAGGGCTTCAGCCACGCAGCCTGGAACCTCGACCTGGACATGATCGAGGTCCTGGCCAAGGGGCTGATCCAGGTGCCTGTGGTGTCTGGCATCCAATTGCTCGACAGTAGCGGCGTCCGGCTGGCGGAGGAGGGCGCTGTGGCGAACCAGAACGAGGGCCGACCCCTGCTGCTGGGTGGGGTGCGCACCCATGTCGTCGACCTGAAGGGGGTGGCGGTCGCCGGGCCTGGCGAGACGATCGGCCGGCTCCTGATCTACACCGACGGCTCGGTGCTGCTTGATCGTCTGCGCGGCAACATCCTGGTCTTGTTGTTCAACACGCTGGTCGTCGGGATCGGCATGTTTGTCGTCCTGTATTTCGCTGTGACCCGCTATCTGGCCCGGCCGCTGGGTCAGGTTACAGCGGCCATCGCCGACCTCTCCGAGCAGCAAGCCCGGGGACATGCCGCCCCCCTGGCCTATCCGCGCCGCGATGAGATCGGTTTGCTGGTCGACGCGCTCAACGCCATGAACGAGCGGGTCATGCAATCGCGTTCGGCGTTCGATGAGATGAACAAGTCACTGGAGCAGACGGTTCGCAATCGCACTGCAGAATTGTTGGTGGCCACCGAGCAGTCCGAGATGCGCGCCCAAAAGCTCCAGCGCAGCACCGAGCAATTGCAGTTCATGCTCGACCATAGCCCGATCGCCGTGCGCATCCTGACCACGCACCGCCATCCGGCCGAGTCGCGTCTGGTGTTCGCGAACCGCAGCTTCTACACCTTGTTCCAGGTGCCTTCGAGGGAGGCGCTGGAAGCGAACCTGCATGGCATCTACCACGATTTCGAGGATTTCCTGTCGTTGCACCGGGAGATGCATGCCGAGAAGGCGGCCACCCGGCCCCGCCTGGTGCGGATGCGCACCTTCCAGGACCAGGACCGGTCGATCATGGTCTCCGTGGTGCCCATCCTCTACAACGATCAGGAATGCAGCCTGGGCTGGTTCTACGATGTCACCGATCTGAACCAGGCCAAGGAGGCCGCGGAGACGGCGGCCCAAACCAAGGCGGCGTTCCTTGCCAACATGAGCCACGAAATCCGCACGCCGCTCAATGGCATCATCGGGCTCAGCGAACTCACCTTGAAGAGCCGCCTATCGGAGCAACAGCGTGAGTTCCTGGCCAAGATCCACCGCTCCGGGGTGCATCTGCTCGGCGTCATCAACGACATTCTGGATTTTTCCAAGATCGAAGCCGGAAAGCTCGAGGTCGAGTCGGCGGCTTTCACGCTCGAGCAGTTGATCGACCCGGTCCGCGACATGCTGGCGGAGCGGATGTCGGCGCGCAGCCTGGAACTGGTCATCCGTGCCGATCCGGCGATTCCCCGGTGTTTGTTCGGGGATCTGCTCCGGCTCCGGCAGGTGCTGATCAATTACTGCAACAATGCGGTCAAATTCACCGAACATGGCCGTATCGAGATCGATGTCCGCGCCGAGGCCATGGCGAGGGATCATTTCACCCTGCGGGTGAGTGTCACCGATACCGGCATCGGCATGTCCGAGGCGCAACGAGGCCGACTGTTCCAGAGCTTCACCCAGGCCGACAGTACGATCAGTCGGCGCTTCGGTGGTACCGGACTGGGCCTGGCGATCTGCAAGCGCCTGGTCGAATTGATGGGCGGGGAGGTCGGGGTCGAGTCCGAGCTGGGCCGGGGGAGCTCCTTCTGGTTCACCGCCCGTCTGGGTTGGACGAACGAGGCGGACCAAAGGGCCGGGGTGCACGTCCTGATGTTGGTGGATGACCCGGAGCACCACCCAGCCAGTGGTTGGGCACGCAATTTCGGCTGCGTGGTCGACCGTCCGGATCCCGGACAGCCGTTGCCGTCCTGCATCGAAAAGCTCGGCCACGCCGGGACCGGGGTGGTGGTCCTCGATCCCGGGCACTGGCCGCTCTATCAACAGGCTTGGGAGGAAGTGTCGATGGCACACAAGGGACGGCCGAAACCCCGTGTCCTGATGGTGGACGCGGCCCCCGCCGAGGCAGGCCAGGCCGGAAACGACTCCATCCGCCTGCCGCCCGAGGCCTCGGCCAGTGATTTTTTCGAGGCCTTGTCGAGCAGTCTGGGGCGTTCGGCGCTGTCCGGCCTGGAGCAGGTCGAGGCCGCCGACGAGACACTGGCAGCCCTGGCCGGCGCGCGCATCCTGCTGGTCGAGGACAATGACGTCAACCAGCTGGTGGCGACCGAGCTCCTGGAAAGCCGTGGCTTTTTCGTGGAGATTGCGGAAAATGGCCAGGTCGCCTTGGACAAGGTACAGCGCCAGTCCTTTGACCTGGTCCTGATGGACATGCAGATGCCGGTCATGGACGGCGTGACCGCCACGCGGGAAATCCGCAAGCGCTTCAATGCGCATCAATTGCCGATCGTCGCCATGACTGCCAATGCCATGCGCCAGGACCGCCTGCGTTGCCAGGAAGCGGGCATGCAGGGCTTCATCACCAAGCCGATCGACACGCACAGGCTCTGGGCCGAGTTGAAAACCTGGTTGCGCGGGCCGGCAGCCACCCAGGCCGTCGAAGTGGCCGTGACGGTCGGGGCGGGCGAGCCGGCATCGCCGGCATCCTCCGCGCCCCCGGTCAGTCTTGAGCAGGTGCCTGGCCTGGATCACCAGATCGGTTTGTCAAGAGTGAACGGCAAGTTGTCCTTCTACCTGGCCTTGTTGAACAAATTCGCGGCCAGCCAGGCCGATGCCGTGAGCCTGATTCGTCGTGCACTGGACGAGTCTGACTGGACCGTGGCCGAGCGGATCGCGCATACCCTCAAGGGGGTGGCGGCAACCTTGGCCGCGGGCGAGGTGCGTGAACTTGCCGAGCAGGCCGAGCGCTTGCTCAAGCAAAGAAATGCCGGGCCGGAGTGCATGGCGGTCCTGGATCACCTGGAGGCTGTCCTGGCAGAATTGATCCGGCATATTCGCCTGTTGCCGGCCGTCAGCTGAAGCGGTTCTGGTTCGAGATCAAGGAGCTAGCCATGATGTTGCGCGTACCCTTTGCCGGACTGCTGTGGCTGGTCTGCGGTTGGGCGCAAGCGGCGCTCTCGGTGGTGACCTATCCGATCCCGGTCCATGTCGAGAGCGAGCGATCCGGCCTGTTCGTCGAACTCACCCAGGCGGTGGCCGCGACTGCGGGCATTCCGGTCAAATTGACCGTGATGCCGCCGCCACGCGCCGTGCAGGCGTTCCTTGCCGGCCAGCAACACGTCCTGTTTCCGGCCCTCGAAGTGTTGTTTCCCGATCCGGGCCGGTTTGTCCGGAGTTCGGAGCCGATCGACTGCAAGGAAGATTTCGTCTTCACCCGGGCCGGTGCGCCCAAGCGGGTTTCCCTGGCCGATCTGAAAGGATTGCGGGTGGGCGTCACGCGCGGCTATCCCTATGCCCGGGAGGTGCTCGCCAACACGTCCTACACGCTTGAGCATGCGGTCTCGGACGAGGCCAACATCCGTAAACTGATGGCAGGCCATATCGATGCCTTCATTCTCGACGAAAAGACCGGAGTCAAGGCCTTCGCCAAGCTGGGGCTGGCCGAGCGGATGCAATACCAGGCCGGTGCCCCGGTTTCCCGCCAGGCGGTGTTCTACGCATTCCAGCCGACGCCGGCCGGCCGGCGGCAGGCCGAGGCATTTTCTCGCGCCCTGCTCGATATGAAGAAGGATGGCCGGTATCGGCGGATTACCCGGGGCATTACGTTCGAGCAGGGCTGCGCCGACTGAATGCGCACGTCAGCAAAATAAAACGGGCAGCCTCGGCTGCCCGTTTGCCTAGGGCGTCCTGCCTCAGCGTGGCGCTTGGCCGGCGTAGTGCTCGGCGATCGCCTGGATGTCCGCGTCGGTCAGCGGTGCGCCCATGGCGTGCATGGCCGATTGCACCCGCTTGCCTTCACGGTAGTCCTTGAGTGCCTTGGCCAGGTAGGCCACGGGCTGGCCGTCCAGGATCGGCGTCACCATGGCCGGATTGTCGTTGCCCGGGCCGTGGCACTTGTCGCAGCGCTCCGCCCATTGCTGGCCAGCGGTCGGCTTGGCCTGCGCGGCAGCCTGGGGTGCCTGGGCAGTATAAAAGGCCGCGATGTGGGCCAGATCGGCATCCTTGACGCCGGCCAGCATGGCCTTCATCTCCGGATGCGCGCGACCACCGTCACGGTAATTCTGCATGGTCTTGACCAGGTATTGCGCGTCCTGGCCGGCCAGGCTGGGCGTGACCGCGTCGGCACTGTGACCTTCCTTGCCGTGGCAGCCCCCGCACTTGCCCGAGAGCGGCTCGCCGGCCACCTTGTCGCCCTTGGCCGGGGCGGGGCGCGCGACCGGGGTCTGGGCGGCGAAATAGGCCGCCAGGTTTTCCATGGTCACCTTGTCCAGCTTGGCCACCTGGCCGGCCATCGAGCTGTCCTTGCGGCTGCCGTCCTTGTAGGCCTGCATCGAGGCGAGCAGATAGCCCGGGTGCTGGCCCGCGAGGCTGGGGGTGCCCGGCAACTTGCTGTTGCCGTCGGCGCCGTGGCAGGCGATGCAGGTGGCCGCCGCGGCTTTGCCGGCCGCCACCGTGTCGGCGGCACCCGCGGCACTGGCCGGCGCGGCCGGCTTCTGGCTGGCGTAGTAGGCTGCAATGCTCTTGGTGTCGGCTTCGGACAGCTCGGCAGACAACTGCTGCAGGGCCGCGTGCTGACGGGTGCCGGTGCGATAGCCTTCCAGGGCGTTGAGCAGGTAGGCCGCGTTCTGGCCGCCCAGGTTGGGAATGTCGGGGCCGGTGCCCTTGCCATCCAGGCCATGGCAACTGGCGCACTTGGCTTCGGCGACGGCCTTGCCGGCGGCGGGGTCCGCCTGGGTGGTCTGTTCAGGGGCGGGCGGTGCTTCCTTGCCGCAGGCAGCCAGGAGCAGGGAGGCAAGGATCAGGGAGGGGACATGTTTCATGGTGGCCTCTTGAGCGAATTCGATTACCAGGGGAAGGGATCAGGGGCGGTCAGGCGCGATGCAGGCTGGGCAACTGGCCTTCCGTGTCGATCAGTTCCTGGGGCAGTTTGTAGAGCCACATCTGATACATCGAGGTGAACCACATGATGGCGAAGCAAATCCCGTACAGCGCGCCGCCCAGAATGATCACCCAGGCGAAGCCGGTCCAGACCTTGGTCAGGTACCAGGCGGCGATGTCGACCAGCAGGGACAGGAAGGGAATGGCCAGCACGGCACACTTGAACCAGGCCGGGCGCACGTAGGAGTGGGCGTAGATGAAGCCGATGATGAAGAAGATGAAGGTGATCGAGAACAGATGGATGTGCGAGACGCGGACCAGGGTGGCGATGGTCATGCCGGTGTCGACGGCGGTGATCTTGGCCACGCCCTCGGCGGTAGTCAGGTCGGGCAGGTGCGGGTTGGCGCCGGGGTTGTGACAGGCGACGCAATGCTCCTGCAGGATCGGTTCGATCTTGCTGGCGTAGTCTTCCTGGGGCGCCTTTTGATGCAGCCAGTCGAACACGATGGTTTTCTTTTCCGGCGGCAGCATGTCGGACATCGGGCCGCGCAGGGCCGATTCCATCTTGGTGCCCTCGGGGTTGCCACTATAGGAAATGATCAGGTCCTTGGCCGAGAGCATCTCGTTGCCGTCCTTGCCGGCGTGGGATTCCCACACCTGGATCATGGCCATCAGGTAGCCGGTGCCGAACACCAGCAGCACCATCGAGAACAAGACTCGCATGGACATCGGCAGGAACTGGAAGTGGACGTAACTAACCTTGCGCATGAAGGGCTCCTAGGATCGCAAAATGTGGGGGAGTATATAAGTGGACACTAATGTCGTCAATTTAGATCGTTCGCGCGGCTTTTGCGTTGACCAGAATCAAGCCAGGACGGTTTCAAGCGGTGGCGCGGCCGCGCCGCAGGAAAAATGCCACACTGGCGAACAATCCGAGGGCGAGCAGGATTTCCAGGCCAGCCAGCCAGGCCGCCGGGGCCGGTTCGGTCATGCTGCGCATCACCCCTTCGGCGAAATAGAGCCAGACCAGCAGGCTGGTCACCCGATAGGCACGTGGGCGGCCATGCAGGATGCCGAACAGCACGGCGAGAAGGGGCAGGATTTTCAGGACCAGCCCGGACCCGCCCGGGCGTAGCGGGGCCAGCCAGAGTTCCCAGGCGAGGCCGAGCAGGATCAGGCCGATCAGGCAGGCCGAGGCAAGCCAGGCCAGGCTGGAGGCACTCAGGCGCGCCATGCGCGGGCCAGGGCGATGAGGGCGTGGCGGGCCGCTTCGGCATCGAGGACGGGCGTCTCGAAGGCGAAGCGCAGGATCGAGGCATCGACGCGCACGTCGAAGCCGTCCGGATCGATGCCGATCATATCGGCGGCCTCGGTTTCGACGCCGTGGACGTGGCGGCAGCCGGCGCGCAGCGTATCGGCATGGTCGGCATTCATATGTTCGACGATGCCAGATTCGACTTCGGCCAAGTGGCCCGGGTCGGTCAAGAAGGCGTCCGGGTCGACCCAGAAGATGCGCCCGAAGCCGCCGATCCAGCGCACCTTGAGCGGCACGATCCGATAGAAGTTGAAATCGTGCATGGCGAAATACTGCGCAGCCTGCGGGAAGTAGCGCAGGTAGCGGGGTCCGAGCCGATCCTTGTCGTCGGCCAGCCGTTCGGCCCGGCCGATGACGGTGACCCGGCCAGTGACCTGCATGTCCGGGCTGTAGGGCTGCACGATGAGGGAGACGCGCGGGTCGGCGACGAGGTTCTTGGTGTGCTCGGCGATGTCCGAGATCAGGATCACCGGTTGTCCGGCATGGTCGAGCATGAACGGTGAGACCGAGCCGAAGGGGTGGCCGTCAAGCCGCTTCGACAGGGTGGACAGCACGCCGCTTTGCTGGCCGCGCGTGAAGCGGCGGGCCTCGTCGCCTTGTTCGCTCATGGTCGCTCCAGCTTCAAGGCGATTTCCGCCAGCCGCCGGCCCTGGGCAAAGGCCAGCTTGCGTTCATCGTCGGTGATCGGCATCTGACCGTCGGGACCGGCGACATGGCTGGCACCGTAGGGAGAGCCGCCGGTCCGGGTCGCGTTCAATTCCGGATTCGAGTAGGGCAGGCCGACGATCACCATGCCATGATGCAGCAGCGGCAACATCATCGACACCAGGGTGGTTTCCTGGCCGCCATGCAGGCTGGCGGTGGAGGTGAACACACAGGCCGGCTTGCCGCTCAGGGCGCCGGACAGCCAGGCCCCGGAGGTGCCGTCCCAGAAATACTTCATGGCCGCCGCCATGTTGCCGAACCGGGTCGGCGAGCCGAGCGCCAGTCCGGCGCATTCCTTCAGGTCCTGCAAGCTCGCATAGGGAGCCCCGGCATCGGGCACGGGCTTGGCCGGGCCCTCGGACTCGGCGACAACCTTGGGCACGGTGCGGACCCGGGCGTGTGCACCGGGGACCGATTCGATCCCGCGCGCGAGATGCGCAGCCAACTGCTGCACCGAGCCATGCAGGCTATAAAAAAGAACAAGCACATCGGCCATGGAATTCCCTCCAGCAAGGGCGCCAATGCTACCGGAAAAGGCGTATCGACGATTCCCCGCGCAATCGCGTGGCGGGGCCAGCAGGGATGGACTAAAGTGCCAGGTGACTCCGGCCGATATGCTGGAGTGCCAGGCCAAGGGCGATTGTGCCGGTCCGGCCAAGGCTCATGATCACATTCATAGGAGACTGTCATGCAACACACGAGGATGCGGTTGTTCTCGCTGCTGGCCACCCTGCTGGCCGGTCTGGTCCTGGCGATACCGGGCGCGCGTGCCGAACTGCCGGGGCCGATCAAGACCAAGGTGGAAGCCTATAAGACGAAGCTGGTTGAATGGGCCGCGCATCCAGTCATCGTGAAGGCGGTCAAGGACGCCAACGCCAAGGGCGGCCCGCTGCCCGGCATGACCAATGGCAAGTGGGACGAACTGGCAGAGACCGATCCGCAGGTGGTCGGCCTGCTGGCCAACCCGGCGAGCAAGCAAGTGAGCCAATGGGAGGCCGACAAGGGCATCAACAAGCTGTTCGTGCGCGACCAGAAGGGCAACATGGTCGCCGGCAGCGCCAAGTCCCTGCTCTACAACGCCGCCGCCCGTCCGCCGGTCAAGGAAGCCATGAAAGGCAAGCCCTGGAATGCCAACGAGATCAAGCCCGATCCGACCACCCAGATCAAGAGCGTGCATGTCTCGGCGCCGGTGCTGGACGGGGGGGCGGTGATCGGCGTCATCCATACCGCAGTGACGGCTGAGTAACCCACGGGTGCCCGTCCGGGCACCCCCATGCGGAGCGTGTCATGTCCGGCTTGAACCAATTGCGCGTCGGGCCCCGGCTGATGCTGGGCTTTGGCGTGATGATCCTGTTTCTCCTGGGGGCCATGGTGATCAGCCTCAGCCGAATGGCCACCATCCAGCATCACCTGGAACGCATCGTCGACGAAAACTACGCCAAGATCGCCCTGCTCAATACCATGCGCGATACCGTGCGGTTTCGTGGCACGGCCCTGCGCGACGTGGTGCTGCAACCCGAATTCGGCTTCATCCGGAATGAATCGAAGCGGATCAACCAGGCACGCAAGGACTACCAGGCGGCCAGCGAGGCTTTGCAGTCCCGCGTCATGTCCTCCGAGCAGAAGTCCTTGCTGGCGGCGATTGTCGAGGCCGAGGCCAAGGCCTCCGAGGGCGTGTCCCAGGTCATGGATGCGGCGCTGTCCGAGGACACCACAACGGCACAGGACCTGATCCGGGACCAGGTGCGTGACCAGCAGCGCATCCTGATTGGCGCGATCGAAGCCATGCGCCAGGCGCTCGAGGCGGAAAGTCGTGCCCTGGCCGACGAGGCCGGGCAGGCCTATCGCTGGGCTTGGGGGCTGACCCTAGCGGTCGGAGGCCTGTCCATCCTGGTGGGCAGCCTGCTGGCCTGGGCCATCACCCGGGGGTTGACCGGGCGTCTCAACGAGGCGGTTTCGGTCGCCCGCAGGATCGCCCAGGGGGATTTGACCTGCCAGGTCGAAGTCAATGGCAGCGACGAACTCGCCGAACTGCAGCGCGCACTGGCCGAGATGAACCGATCGCTCTCGGCGCTGATCGGCCAGGCCGCCCACGCGGCGCATCAGGTCAGCGGTTCCGCCGCCAGCCTTTCCGACACGACCCAGGCGGTCGCGGATCTGGCCGACAACCAGGCCAGCCAGGTGACCCAGGCGGGCGGCGCCATCCATGACATCGGTGCCTCGATCGTGCACGTGGCGGAGGATGCCGCCTCGGTGGCCACTTCCGCCAACCAGGCCCGGGATGTCGCCCTCGAGGGGCACCGCAACATGCAGCAAAGCGTGGGTGCCACCGAGCGCATCGTCGAGAGCGTTGGTCGTTCGAGCGCGGCGATCGACGACCTGCGCGCCCAGATCGGCGAGATTTCCCAGGTCACCCAAGTGATCCGGGAGATTGCCGACCAGACCAACCTGCTCGCGCTCAATGCCGCCATCGAGGCGGCGCGTGCCGGCGAGCAGGGCCGGGGCTTCGCCGTGGTCGCCGACGAAGTCCGAAAACTCGCGGAACGCACCTCGGCGAGCACCGGTTCGATCACCGAAACGGTGAACAGCGTGAGCGCCAAGACCACCCAGGTCGTGGCCGCCATGGCGCAAGTCAGCGCCGACGTCAACGAAAATGCCGAGATCAGCCGGGTGACCCGGCAACTACTCGACAAGATCGTGACCGCGGCCAGTGAAGTGGACCGGCTGATCCAGCAGATTGCCGCGGAGACCCGGGCGCAGACCGAGGCCAGTCAGGGCACCTCGGCGGCCATGGCGCGCATCGCCGAGATCAGCGAGTCGAACAGCGTGAAGATGCACGACATCAAGGATGCCGCGCTCGGCCTGAGCGAGACGGCGCGCACCTTGCAGGGTCTGGTCGACCGATTCAAGCTGGGCTGAGGCGATGGCTGTGCGTTGAAGGCCCGCGGGCAACTGCCTGCGGGCCTAGGGGGAAGATGGGGCGATGGATGGGAATCGAACCCACGACACCTGGAGCCACAATCCAGTGCTCTACCAACTGAGCTACCACCGCCACTGAAACCTTGGCCTGCCCGACAGGGATCGAACCTGTAACCCCCAGCTTAGAAGGCTGGTGCTCTATCCAGTTGAGCTACGGGCAGAATTCCCGCGGGCAGGGTGCAACTAGTCGACCGGTCACGCTGGTCGGGGTGAGAGGATTCGAACCTCCGACATCCTGCTCCCAAAGCAGGCGCGCTACCGGGCTGCGCTACACCCCGAAGAGCGCGGACTATACCCGCCGTATTTGCAAAAATCAATGTCGTGCGCGCGGTCGGCTCAGCTAGAATTTCCACTCCATTTTTCTGGACCACTCGCGACCATGACCGCCCGCATCATCGATGGCAAGGCCATTGCCGACGCTCTCCTGTTGACCATCCGCACCGAGGTCGACGCCCGCGTCGCCGCCGGCAAGCCGGCGCCAGGCCTGGCGGTGATCCTGGTCGGCGACAATCCCGCTTCCACGTTGTATGTACGTAACAAGCGCCGTTCCTGCGAGATCGCCGGGGTGCGCGACCTGGCCCACGACCTGCCGGTCACTACCAGTCAGGCAGAATTGCTGGCCCTGATCGATCGACTGAATGCGGACGATGCGGTCGACGGCATCCTGGTGCAATTGCCTTTGCCCGACCACATCGATGCCAATGCGGTGATCGAGCGCATCACCCCGGCCAAGGATGTGGATGGCTTCCATCCTTATAACCTGGGCCGGCTCGCCCAGCGGCGGCCGACCCTGCGGCCGTGTACCCCATATGGCGTGATGCGCCTGCTGGCCACCACCGACACGCCGCTGCAGGGCAAGGAAGCCGTGGTCGTCGGGGCTTCCAACATCGTCGGTCGGCCGATGGCGCTGGAACTGCTGATGGCTGGCTGCACCGTGACGGTGTGCCACAGCGCGACCCGTGACCTGCCCGCCCATGTTGCCCGCGCGGAAGTCCTGGTGGCCGCCGTGGGCCGCTCGGAGATGATTCGCGGCGACTGGATCCGGGAAGGCGCTTTGGTCATCGACGTCGGCATCAATCGGCTGTTGGATGGCCGGGTGGTCGGCGACGTCGATTTTGTCGGGGCGCGCGAGCGCGCCGCCTGGATCACGCCGGTGCCCGGTGGCGTCGGACCGATGACCGTGGCGACGCTCCTGCAGAACACCTTCGAGGCGGCCTGTGCCCGCCATCCCTGACCGGCGCGCCGATAGCCTCTCTTCATACCGACGATAGATTGCCTGAACTCGTTGTTTCGTATACGGTCCGAGCTATCGTTCGCGAAGTCGCTGAAGGAATCAAGTTGAACAATCTATTCAAGAATGTCGCCATCTGGCTGGTCATTGCCCTCGTGCTGATGACCGTCTTCAATCAGTTTGGCGCGCGCCAGATGGCCCAGAGCCAGGTCGACTATTCCATGTTCCTGGAGGAAGTGAAGCAGGGACAGGTGGCCAAGGTGTCGATCGAAGGTCATGTTTTGCGCGGCGTGCGCAACGATGGTGCCCGCTTCTCCACTTATGCGCCGTCCGACCCCTGGCTGGTGTCCGATCTGCTCAAGGCGGGGGTTGCCGTGGAAGCGAAGCCGGAGGAAGAGCCGTCCATGCTGATGAGCATCTTCATCTCCTGGTTCCCGATGCTGCTGCTGATCGGCGTATGGATTTTCTTCATGCGCCAGATGCAGGGGGGCGGCAAGGGGGGTGCCTTCTCGTTCGGCAAGAGCCGGGCCCGCATGCTGGACGAGAACAACAACCAGATCACCTTCGCCGACGTGGCCGGCTGCGACGAGGCGAAAGAGGAAGTGGGCGAACTGGTCGAATTCCTGCGCGATCCGTCCAAATTCCAGAAGCTGGGCGGCCGCATCCCGCGCGGGGTGCTGATGGTCGGCAATCCGGGGACCGGCAAGACCTTGCTGGCCAAGGCCATCGCCGGCGAGGCCAAGGTGCCGTTCTTCAGCATCTCCGGTTCCGACTTCGTCGAGATGTTCGTCGGCGTCGGCGCGGCCCGGGTACGCGACATGTTCGAACAGGCCAAGAAATCCGCGCCCTGCATCATCTTCATCGACGAGATCGACGCGGTCGGTCGCCAGCGTGGTGCCGGCCTGGGGGGGGGCAACGACGAGCGCGAGCAGACCCTGAACCAGCTCCTGGTCGAAATGGACGGCTTCGAAGGCAACCTGGGCGTCATCGTCATCGCCGCCACCAACCGCCCCGACGTGCTCGACCCGGCCCTGATGCGTCCCGGCCGTTTCGACCGTCAGGTCGTGGTGCCCCTGCCCGACATCCGCGGCCGTGAGCAGATTCTCATGGTGCACATGCGCAAGGTGCCGGTCTCGACCGACGTCAAGGCCGACATCATTGCCCGTGGTACCCCCGGTTTCTCCGGCGCCGACCTGGCCAACCTGGTCAACGAGGCGGCCCTGTTCGCCGCCCGTGCCAACAAGCGCGTGGTCGACATGGACGACTTCGAGCGCGCCAAGGACAAGATCATGATGGGTGCCGAGCGCCGCTCCATCGTGATGCCCGAGGAAGAGCGCCGCAACACCGCCTATCACGAGTCTGGCCACGCCGTGGTGGCGCGCTGTCTGCCGAAGACCGACCCGGTGCACAAGGTCACCATCATCCCGCGTGGCCGAGCCCTGGGCGTGACCATGCAGCTGCCCACCGAGGATCGCTACAGCCAGGACAAGATTCGCCTGTTGTCGACCATCTGCGTCCTGTTCGGCGGCCGCATCGCCGAGGAAGTGTTCATGAATCAGATGACCACCGGAGCTTCCAACGACTTCCAGCGTGCCACCGACATCGCCAAGCGCATGGTCACCCAGTGGGGGATGTCCGACGAACTCGGCACCATGGTCTATGGCGAGGAAGAGGGCGAGGTTTTCCTGGGCCGTTCGATCACCACCCACAAGAACGTGTCCGAAGCGACCATGCAGAAGGTCGACGCCGAGGTGCGTCGGATCATCGACGAGCAGTATGCCCGCGCCCGCAAGATCATCGAGGACAACCGCGACAAGATCGAGGCCATGACCCAGGCCCTGCTGGAATGGGAAACCATCGACGCCGAGCAGATCGACGACATCATGGCCGGCAAGCCGCCGCGTCCGCCCAAGCCGTCCAGCCAGCCGCCCGCCCGGCCGACTGGCGGCGATGCTCCCAGCGCCCAGGCGCCAACCGCGACGCCGGCGGAAGAGGCCTGATACCGGTGACCACGTGACGGGTGACGGGTGATATCACCCGGCTCGTCGCGCTTTCTGTCATTTTTCACCATGTCACTCGGTCAACGCCCTGATCGCCCGTGGGTCATGGGCATCGTCAACATCACCCCGGATTCATTTTCCGATGGCGGCCGCCATGCCGATACGGCTTCGGCGGTGGCCCATGCCCGGCGGCTGGTCGAGGACGGGGCCGACCTGCTCGATCTGGGCGGCGAGTCGACCCGGCCCGGGGCCCGGCCGGTGCCCGAGGCCGAGGAACTGGCCAGGGTCCTGCCGGTGCTGGCGGCGGTGCGGGCGTTGGGCGTGCCGATTTCGGTCGACACCATGAAGCCGGGCGTGATGCGCGCCGCGCTGGCAGCCGGGGCCGCCATGATCAACGATGTCAACGCCTTTCGCGCCGAGGGCGCCTGGGACGCGGTGCGCGACAGCGATTGCGCGCTCTGCCTGATGCACATGCGCGGCGAGCCGCGCACCATGCAGGACGCCCCCCATTACCAAGACGTGGTGGCCGAGGTGGAAGCCTTCCTGGTCGAACGGATCGAAGCCGCGCGGGCGGCAGGGATCGACCGCGCCCGTCTGTGGGTCGATCCGGGCTTCGGGTTTGGCAAGACCCTGGATCACAATCTCGCCCTCTTGCGTGCCTTGCCGCGCCTGGCCCGGCTGGCGCCGGTCCTGGTCGGGGTGTCGCGCAAGCGGATGATCGGCGCGCTCACCGGGCGCGATGTGCCGGATCGCCTGGCCGGGAGTCTGGCGGCGGCGCTGCGTGCCGTGCACAATGGCGCCGCCATCGTGCGGGTGCACGATGTCCGGGAAACCGTGGATGCGTTGAAAGTTTGGGAGCGTACACAATGAGCAGGAAGTACTTCGGCACCGACGGGGTGCGCGGCAAGGTCGGCGACGATCCGATCACCCCCGAGTTCGCCATGCGGCTCGGCTATGCCGCCGGCAAGGTGCTGGCGGTGGCCGAACATGATGCCCTGCATGGCGAACGGCCGTGCGTGCTGATCGGCAAGGACACCCGGGTGTCCGGCTACATGCTGGAATCGGCCCTGGAAGCGGGGTTCACCGCCGCGGGGATCGACGTGCGTCTGACCGGGCCGATGCCGACGCCCGGCGTCGCCTACCTGACCCGGGCCTTGCGCCTGCAGGCTGGCGTGGTCATCTCGGCCTCGCACAACCCCTACGACGACAACGGCATCAAGTTTTTCTCGGCGGCCGGCGCCAAGCTGCCGGACGAGATCGAACTGGCCATCGAGGCGGCCCTGGATACCCCGATGAAGACCGCCTCCTCCAGGGGGCTCGGCAAGGTCAAGCGCCTGGACGACGCGGCGGGCCGCTACATCGAGTTCTGCAAGAGCACTTTTCCCAACGACCTCGACCTGCGCGGCCTGCGCATCGTGGTCGATTGCGCCAACGGCGCCGGCTACCACATCGCGCCGCCGGTGTTCCATGAACTGGGCGCCGATGTCATCGCCATCGCCAACGAGCCGGACGGCTTCAACATCAACCACGGCTGCGGCGCGACTCATCCGGAAACCCTGGCCAAGGCGGTGCGCAAGCATCGCGCCGATGTCGGGATCGCCCTCGACGGCGACGGCGACCGCCTGATGATGGCCGATGCCAACGGCCAGATTTCCGACGGTGACCGCCTGATCTACGCCATCGCCCGGCATCTCAAGGAGCATGGCTGGCTGAAGGGCGGCGTGGTCGGCACCCAGATGACCAACCTCGGCACCGAAACCGCGCTGCGCGCGCTGGGCTGCGATTTCCGGCGCGCCAAGGTCGGCGACCGCTACGTCCTGGAAATGCTCAAGGCCGAGGGCTGGCACCTCGGCGGCGAGACCTCCGGCCATATCCTGTGCCTGGACAAGCACACCACCGGCGATGGCATCGTGTCCGCGCTCCAGGTCCTGGAGGCCTTGCGCCGCTCCGGCCGGACCCTGGCCGACACCGCGCTCGAATGTCCGACCTTTCCGCAGATCCTGCTCAACGTCCGGGTCGCCAAGGATTTCAAGCTGAACGGCCAGCCCGAGGTCGGCGCCGCGGTTGCCGCGGTCGAGGCGGAACTGGGCGAGACCGGCCGCGTGGTGCTGCGCGCGTCGGGCACCGAGCCGCTGATCCGGGTCATGGTGGAAGGCCGCGACGACAGTCAGGTGCGCCGCTGCGCCGAACACATCGCCGACGCGGTGCGCCGGGTCGCCGGCGGCTGATCCGGCTCAGTCTCGCGCCAGGGCCGAGACCGCCAGCTTGCGCAGGGCCGGCGAGCGCTTGCTGGCGTGGCCCTGCATGCGGTCCAGGATACCGTTCAGGAACTGGGTGGTCTCGACGATGTAGGGCCCCTTGTTGAGCATCACGCACTCGGCGCGCGCCGAAAGGGCCGCATCGGAGATTTCCGCGCGGGTGGGGATGCCGCGCTTGGCCATGGTTTCCAGCACCTGGGTGGCCCAGATCACCGGCACGTGGGCCGCCTCGCACAGCCAGAGGATTTCCTCCTGGACCTCGGATAGCCGCTCGAAGCCGACTTCCACCGCCAGGTCACCGCGCGCCACCATCACGCCCAGACTCGGCCAGCGCAAGCCGGCAAGCAGGATCTCCGGCAGGTGCTCGAAGGCCTGTCGGGTCTCGATCTTGACCACTGTGCCGACCTGATGGGCCCCGAGGCGGGTCAGTTCACGGTGCAGATCGGCGAGGTCCTCGGCATGGCGCACGAAGGACAGGCCGACCAGATCGACGTGGGGGGCCAGCAGGGCGAGATCGGTCCGGTCCTGATCAGTCAGCGCGGGCACGTCGAGATCGGTGTCCGGCAGGTTGATGCCCTTGCCGGCGCGCAGCTTGCTGCCCTGAGGCGAGGCGTGGGTGATCTCCACCGCGATTTCGTCCGGGCCGCATTCGAGCAGGCGGCCGCCGATCCGGCCGTCGTCGAGCCAGATCGACTGGCCGGGGCGGGCGGCCTCGAACACCGCGTCCAGGGTGCAGGGGATCGACGCGGCGCGCAGCAGGCGGCCGGCTTCGTCGTGCCGGGCCTGGGCGCCGGGCCGGTCGGCGCGGGTGACCAGCAGCTTGTCGCCGATGCGCAGCAGCAGGGGCAGGCAGACATCGGGCAGCGGTCCGACCGAACCGCGCGCCACCGTCCGGTCTTCCCGAAACAGTTCGCAGGCGCTGCCATCCGGAATGTAGCCATGCTGAAAACTGAGCGCCAGCCAGGCATTGCCGAAGCGTTCCTTGAGGCGCAGGTGGCGCCGCGAGCCCCGGCTGTCTTCCACGTCGAGGATGTCGCGCGCGTTGGCGGCACCGATCAGGCCGTCGTCGATGGGCAGCACGGCGTCGACGTCCAGGGTCGGGGTCTCGGGCCGACCGCGCGCGGTCAGCCAGATCCGGGCCGGGGCGGTCACCCGGCCCCAGCTGTCGCGGGTTGGCTTGAATTCGACCAGGCGGCCGATCGCCCCGATCGCGCCGGTGCGCAACTTGGGGCCGGCCAGGTCGACATGGATGCGGCAGGCGCGGCCGCAGGCCTGTTCGGCTTCGCGCACGTGACGGATCATGGCCAGCCAGGTGTCCGGGTCGTCGTGGGCGCAATTGATGCGCACCAGGTCGAGCCCGGCGGCGATCAGGTCGCGGGTCAGGCGCGGCTGGGTCGCGGCCTCGGTCGGCAGGGTGACCATGATGCGTGCGCTATGCCCGGGACGGGGCGGACCGAGCAAGGTCTCGGCCTGGCTGCGTAGACGGGCATCGCCGGCCAGGATCGCCGCGCCCGGATCGTCGCTGTCCTCGATGGCCAGGCCGGCGAGTGCGCGCAAGGCGGTGGCCACGGCCTCGAAGCTGGCCAGGGTGTGCGCCTCGGCACTGGCCAGGCGACTCAGGCCGAGACTCTTCAGGGTGGCCTGGAGTGGCCGGATATCATGCTGG
The DNA here is from genome assembly GCA_049322515.1 of Pseudomonadota bacterium. Lineage (GTDB taxonomy): Bacteria > Pseudomonadota > Gammaproteobacteria > Burkholderiales > Thiobacillaceae > Parasulfuritortus. The sequence goes on along the minus strand of JBMOQW010000033.1, from coordinate 139,776 downwards.
CGCAAGGCCAGGTAATGCAGCAGATTTTCGGCGCTGGGGCGCCGTTCGGAATCGATGGCGGCGAGCGTGGTGCTGTGCCGGGATGCCATGTCGAGCGCGGCTTGGTGCAGCGTCGACAGGATTTCAAGGGCATCTCGGGCGCGTTCCTGGCGGGGGCGGGTCACTTCGGTCTGGCTTCTTGATCGGTCAATCGGAGTCTAGCCCGGCGATGAGGTCAATTTCGTGACGCAACATCGTGATGAGCAGGCGTGACGAAAGCATGTGAAGGGGATGTCACGCCTTTACGGTCGCGCCCCTGGGTTACGCGGGCAAGCCAGGGGCGGCAGTCGCCAGGTCGATCAACCCGCCTGACCGGCCAGGAAATGGCGGGCGTAGGCCGGGCTGACCTTGGCCATGGGCATCAGCATCAGCAGATCGGCGGTGTTGAAGTCCGGGTCCCAAGCCGGCTCGCCGCAGACGTATGCGCCGGCGCGCAGGTAGCCCTTGATCAGGGGCGGCACGATCGGCGCGGCCTCGGTGGTCAGGGCCTCCAGGGGCAGGGGGCAGCGGGGGAACACCCGCCATTCGACCGGCGCCAGGTGTTTTTCCCGAATCGCGTGCCAGACCCCGGCGGCGTTGTGGCCACCATCCTGCATGCCGATGCTGGCGCAGCCCATCAGATAATCGTAGCCACGTTCCTGCATGTAGGTGGCGAGCCCCGACCAGAGCAGGGCGATGATGGCGCCCGAGCGGAAGTCGGGATGCACGCAGGACCGGCCGATCTCGACCATGCGCTCGCGCAGGTGGCCGAGCCGGGTGAGGTCGAATTCCTGGTCGGAATAGTAGTTGCCCAGGCGCTTTGCGGCGTCCGGGCTGAGGATGCGGTAGGTACCGACCACTTCGCCGCTGTCCTGGTCGCGGGCGATCAGATGGTCGCACCAGCGGTCGTACAGGTCGATGTCGAGCCCCGGTTCCGGGCTGTCCAGGCGGGCGCCCATCTCCTCGGCGAAGATCTGCCAGCGCAGGCGCTGGGCTTCGCGCACCTCATCCTGGTGGGTGGCCAGGCCAACCTGGAAATGGCGCTTCTTGCGGGATTCCTCGACCGGCAGTCCGGTGTGCATCATCGTGGTCTTCCTCGTGGGTTCGGGACACACGGCCACTCTAGGCAGCGCTGATGACAGGTCGGTGAAACGATCGTGAAGGATTGGTTTCAGGCCGCCTCGGCTTGTTCGGGCGGCGGGCAGGCCTCCCGGCGCTCCACGAACAGGCTGTTGCCGGTCAGCTTTTTGGCTTGTTTCTTGGCCACCGCGGCGGCACTGGAGACTTCGTGGTGTGACTCGAAGCGTGCCGAGGTGGCCGCCACCACGCCGATCGACAGGGTCGGCAGGGGGTGGAACACGGTATGGCCACAGCGGTCCTCGGAGTAATAGCCGCCCTCGGCCAGGTGCCGGCTCAGGAACAGGTCGCGGCTGCGCTGGCTGAATTTTTCCAGCACGGCCTGGCAGCGGGCCTCCCAGTCCTCGCTGCGAAACAGCACGAAGAAGTCGTCACCGCCGATGTGGCCGAGGAAGTCGCGGCTCGGGTCGATGGCTTCCTTGAGGATTTCGGCCAGGCGCAGGATCGCCTGGTCGCCCAGGTCGTAGCCGTAGATGTCGTTGAACGGCTTGAAATGATCGAGATCGCAGTAGGCCGCCCAGAACGGCTGCTCGGATTCCAGCAGTTGCTCGATGTGATTGTTGATCGGCACGTTGCCGGGCAGCAGGGTGAGCGGGTTGGAGTAGCGCGCCGCGGCAATCTGCAACTGCATGATCACCTGCATCAGGTCGTAGCCGGAGCCAATCCCCCGATACAGGCCTTGGTCGGTGATGATGAAGCCATCGGTGAAGGTGGCCTTGCCTTTGTGGATGACCAGCTTGGACAGTTCGTCGACCGGGGTGTGCTGGTCCACCACCAGGGGGGCCGGGTCCATGAACTGGGTGCAGGCGCGGCGGCCGTGCAGCTCGCGCACAAAGACGCGCGAGAAATGGTCGATCAGGGTGTAGCGGTTGACCAGGCCGACCGGTCGGCCCTCCGTCACCACGGCCAGGGCGTGCAGGTGGGGATGGGCCTTGAACCGGTCGAGCGCGGTTTCATTGCTGTCGGTCACCGCCAGGGTCGGTGCGTCGATCAGCAGGGTCCGCGCCTGGACGTTGAAGCCGGGCAGGCCGGCACCGCGCGCGTGGGTCTTGAGCGCTTCCAGGACCTCCAGGGTGATGGCCGGGACCGCCGCGGGGCGGCCGATGAAATAGCCCTGGCCGAGCGAAATGCCGAGTTCCCGCATCAAGGTCAGCTCGGCGCTGGTTTCGATCCCCTCGGCAATCAGGCGGGCACCGGAATTCACCGCGATCTGCTGCAATGAGCGCACGAATTGCAGTTTGACCGGGTCCTGGTGGATGCCTGAGACAAAGTGTTTGTCGATCTTGACGAAATTCGGCCGCAACTCGGACCAGCGGCGCAGGCTGGAATGGCCTTCGCCGAGGTCGTCGAGGGCGAAGCGGATGCCCTGGTCCTGGAAGTCGGGCAACACTTCGGCCAGGGCCGGGGTCTCGGTGGGCGGGCCATCCTCGGTCAGTTCGATGACCAATCGATCGGGGGCGAGATGATTGGCCTTCAGCATCGACAGCAGGTCGCCGAGCAGACGGGGGTAGCCGGCCACGATGGCTGGAGAAAAGTTGATGAACAGGTCGCCTTCGAGGCGCAGTCGGGCAAATTCGTCGATCAGCGTCGATACGCAGAGCACTTCGGTCTCGGTGCGCAGGCCGGCCAGATCCGCGGCGCGCATCAAGGCCAGGGGCGAATGCAGCATGCTGTCGGACGGGCCCCGGATCAAGCCCTCGTGGCCCCGCACCCGGCCGGTTTCCAGGTCCAGGATCGGTTGCAGCAGGCATTGCAGGCGGCGATGACGCAGGATGTCGTGCAGGGGCACGGGCATGGCGGGTCCGGTACGAATCAACCAGGGCAACATAGCGCCGGCGTTTGACACCTTGATGACGGCTGTCGTGATTCATTCATCGAATTGTCATACACGATGGGCAGGATGCCGGCATGCCGACCGTCCGATCCGTGTTCCTGTCCGACATCCACCTGGGGACCCGCGCCTGCCAGGCCGAGCGCCTGCTCGACTTCCTGCGCGAACATCCCGCCGAGCAGTTGTTCCTGGTCGGCGACATCGTCGATTTCTGGTCCATGAGCCGGAGCATCCACTGGAGCCCGGCGCAGAACACCGTGATCCAGAAGATCCTGCGCCGGGCCCGCCATGGCGAACGCGTGGTGTTCATTCCGGGCAACCACGACGAGGCCCTGCGCGAATACGCCGGGGTCGTGTTCGGCGATATCGAGGTGGTCGCGGAATATGTGCATGAGACGGTGGATGGGCGCCGCTTCCTGCTCATCCATGGCGACGAGTTCGACCAGGTCACCCGCTACCACAAGTGGCTGGCCGTACTCGGCGACCTGGGCTACAACATCCTGGTGCGGATCAACGGCTGGCTGTCCTGGATTCGGCGCCGGCTCGGGCGGCCCGGTTACTGGTCGCTGGCCGGCTATGCCAAGCGCAAGGTCAAGCGAGCGCTCGAATTCATCTTCGATTTCGAGCGCTCGGTGGTCCACCACGTGCGCGAGCGCGGCCTCGACGGCGTGATCTGCGGCCACATCCACTGGGCCGCGATCAAGGAGGTGGACGGCCTGACCTACGTCAATTGCGGAGACTGGGTCGATTCCTGCACCGCCATCGTCGAGCATCTGGATGGCCGTTTGGAACTGGTCGACTGGGACGGCGCACGACAGCCCGCGCCGGTGCCGCTCCGCCTGGCCGAGCCGGAGGCGATGCCCGTGACGGAGCGCAAGGCCGCGTGAACACCCGCGTCCTGATGGTGTCCGACGTGTTCTTCCCGCGCGTCAACGGGGTGTCCACGTCGATCGAAACCTTCCGCCGCGCCTTGGTTCCGGAGCAGGTCTCGGTGCGCCTGGTGGCGCCCCGCTACGGCCATGAGCCGGATGAAGCCGACGTGATCCGGATCGGCGCCCGCCAGGTGCCGCGCGACCCCGAGGACAGACTCCTGCCCTGGTTCGAGACCCGGGCCACCGTGTTGCGCGCGGCGGCCGACTGCGACCTGGTGCACATCCAGACCCCGTTCGTCGCCCACTACGCCGGCCTCAAGGCGGCACGGACCCTGGGCAAGCCGGTGTTGGCCACTTATCACACCTTCTTCGAGGAATACCTGTATCACTATGCCCCGTTCCTGCCGTCCGGTGGCCTGAAAGCATTGGCCCGGCGCTTCTCGCGTACCCAATGCAACGCGCTCGACGCGGTGATCGTGCCGTCCACGGCGATGCGCGACCGCCTGGCCGAATACGGCGTCACGGTGCCCATGCACGTATTGCCCACCGGGATTCCCCTGGATCGATTCACGGCCGGTGACCGAGCCCGGTTCCGGCGCGAGCGCGGCCTGGGCGACCGGCCGGTGGTGCTGTTCGTCGGCCGGGTGGCGCACGAGAAGAATATCGGCTTCCTGCTCGACGTCGTGGCCCGGGTCAAGCGCCGGGTCCCCGAGCTCTGCTTCCTGATTACCGGCGAAGGACCGGCGACGCCGGCCCTCAAGCGCAAGTCGGAGGCGCTTGGCCTGGGCGATGCGGTGCGCTTCATCGGCTACCTCGACCGGCAGACCGACCTGCCCGATGCCTATGCCGCCGCCGACGTGTTCATCTTCGCCTCGCGCACCGAGACCCAGGGATTGGTGCTGCTCGAGGCGATGGCCATGGGCGTGCCGGTGGTGGCCCTGGCGGCGATGGGCACCCGGGACATCCTGGCGCCGCGCCGGGGTTGCCTGGCGCCGCCCGACGACGTGGCCGGCTTTGCCGAGGCACTGGGCGGGTTGCTCGAGGATCCGGACACCCTGGCCCTGCTGTCCGCCGAGGCGCGCGATTACGCCCGGGACTGGGCCGACGACCGGATGGCGGCCCGGCTTGCCGAACTGTATCGCCGCCTGGTCTGAGCTGTTCAGGCGTGCAGGGTGCCGAACTGGGCGTCCTGGCCGAGTTCGCGTTCCCGGATCAGGGTCAGGTAAAGCTGTTCGAGCCGGTCGTGGATGCCTTCCCAGGAAATCGCCAAGGCGGTCTGCCGGGCCTGTGCCGCCAGAGCCCGGAGCCGGGCCGGGTGCCCGGCCAGGGCCTCGGCGAGCTCGATGAAGGCAGCTTCGTCGTCGAAGGGCGCCACCAGGCCATTATCCTCGTGCCGGATGTGCTCGTTGGCGGCGGCGTAATCGTAGGCCAGGGTGGCGAGCCCGCTGGCCATGGCCTCCAGGACGACATTCCCGAAGGTCTCGGTCAGGCTGGGAAACAGGAACAGGTCGGCCGAGGCGTAGTGACGGGAGAGGTCGAGCCCGGTGCGCGGCCCGGCGTGGATGAACTGGGGATGGCTGGCGCGCAGCGCGGCGGCATCCGGGCCGTCGCCGACCAGGACCAGGCGGGCGTCGGGCCGCTGCCGGGCGATGGCGGCGAAGGCCCGGAGCAGCAAAGGCAGGTTCTTTTCCGGGGCCACCCGGCCGACATAGATCACCACCAGGTCGTCCGGACCGACCCCCCATTCGCGGCGCAAGTCCTCGGAGCGATGCACGGGCGAGAACAGTTCGGCGTCGACGCCGCGTGCCAGGACCTCGATGTTACGGTAGCCCTGTCGGGTCAGTTCGTCGCGCAGCGCGCGGGTCGGCACCACGGTGAGCCGGGCCTGGTTGTGGAATTTGCGCAGGTAGGCGTGAATGGGTTTCTTCAGCCAGCCCAGGCCATAGTGCCGGCTGTAGCTGTGGAAGTTGGTATGGAAACCGGCCAGGACCGGAATGCCCAGCTTGCGGGCGGCGGCCATGGCCGACCAGCCGAGCGGACCTTCGGTGGCGATGTGCGCCACATCCGGACGGCGCAGCGTCCACAGGCGCAGCAGCAGCCGCTTGGCCGGCAGGCCCATGTTGAGGCCGGCGTAGCGGGGGATCGGGATGCCAGGCCGCAGCACCTGTTCGAGCGGCTCCTGGGCCGGGAGCGGCGCGCCGTCGGCCCGTTGCCGAGGTCGGATCAGCTGCACCTGGTGGTCGCGTGCCTGGAGCGCGCCGACCGCGCGACCGATGGTCATGGCGACGCCATTGATCTCCGGCGGATAGGTTTCGGTGACCATCGCCACGCGCAGGCGCCGGCGGGCGACGGGAAGCTGTTCAAGAAGGAGGTCACAGGCTTGCATGGCGCCCTACGATGCCCGCGCGGCATGACAAAGGCATGACAGGCCATGCGCCGTGAGGATTGCCATGACCTCTGTCGGGAAACATTACAACTTTCATAAATCTGTAATACCCGCTGGCTAAGATGGGCCACGTCGCACATGGCGGCTCCCGTCATCACATCCATCGGAGATACACAATGATCGTTTCCAAGCGCGTCCAATTCAAGCTGGTCGGCCTCGCCGCCGCCCTGGCCATGGGTCTGGCCTCTGCCTCCGCCATCGCCGCCGACATCACCGGCGCCGGCGCCACCTTCCCCTATGCCGTCTACACCAAGTGGGCCGAAGCCTACAAGGCCGCCACCGGCAACCAGGTCAACTACCAGGGCATCGGTTCCTCCGGCGGTGTCAAGCAGATCAAGGCCAAGACCGTCGACTTCGCCGGTTCTGATGCCCCCATGAAGGAAGCCGACCTGGATGCTAACAAGCTGGTCCAGTTTCCGACCGTCATGGGCGCTGCCACCATCGTCGTCAACCTGCCCGGCATCCAGTCCGGCCAGCTGAAGCTGGATGGCCCGACCGCCGCGGAAATCTTCCGTGGCGCCATCACCAAGTGGAACGATCCGAAGATCGCCGCCCTGAACCCCGGCCTGAAGCTGCCCGCCACCGCTGTCACCGTGGCGCACCGTTCGGACGGTTCCGGCACCACCTACGTGTTCTCCAACTACCTGGCCAAGCAATCCATGGCGTTCAAGCGTGACGTTGGCGCTGGCAACACCGTGAACTGGCCGGTCAACGCGGTCGGTGGCAAGGGCAACCCGGGCGTTGCCGCCAACGTGCAGAAGATCGCCGGTGCCATCGGCTACGTCGACATCGCCGACGCCATGAAGAACAACATGACCTTCGTCGCCCTGAAGAACAAGGCCGGCAACTACATCGTCCCGAACCAGAAGGCCGTGGCCGATGCTGCCGGCGGTGCCAACTTCAAGGTCAAGGGCATGGCCCCCGACCTGCTCGACCAGGGTCACAGCAACGCCTGGCCGATCACCACCGCCACCTTCGCCCTGGCCTACGAGAAGGCTGACCCGGCCAAGCAGAAGGGTGTCGTCGACTTCTTCACCTGGTCGCTGAACAACGGCCAGAAGATGGCCGAGGAACTGGGCTTCGTCGCCCTGCCGGACAACGTGGTGAAGATGGTCGAAGCCGAGATGAAGAACATCAAGTAAGGTGGTTCACGGTCTTGCCTGGCATGCCGGGCAAGACTGTTTTGGCCGTTCGCCCGTGTTGCTGGCGGTCGGCCAAAACAGTATCCAGAGACGAGGACGGATCGACAATGACTGACCACGCCAGTACCGGGCCGGTGGACGTGCACGCCGCTAAAATCAAGGTATTCCGCCTGCAGGACATGGCCTTTCATCAGGTCACCCTGTTGTTCGCCTTCATCGTGCTGGCGGCCCTGGCCGGCATCCTGATCTCGCTGGCGATCGAAGCCGCCCCGGTGTTCAAGCAGTTCGGCCCGGCCTTCCTGTGGACCAACGTCTGGAACGTGCCGGAGGAAGAGTTTGGCGCCCTGGCCGCCATCTACGGTACCGTGGTGACCTCGATCATCGCGTTGGTCATCGCCGTGCCGGTGTCATTCGGCATCGCCTTGTTCCTGACCGAGACCTGCCCGGTCTGGTTGCGCCGGCCACTTGGCACCGCCATCGAATTGCTCGCCGGCGTGCCGTCCATCATCTACGGTATCTGGGGCCTGTTCGTGTTCGCGCCGCTCTGGGCCGAGCACGTCCAGCCGCACCTGCAAGTCGCCCTGGGCGACGTGCCGGTGATCGGCGGCTGGTTCGCCGGCCCGCCCATCGGTGTCGGCATCCTGACCGCCGGCATCGTGCTGTCGCTGATGGTGATCCCGTTCGTCGCCTCGGTGATGCGCGACGTGTTCGAGACCGTGCCACCGACCTTGAAGGAATCGGCGTACGGCGTCGGCTGCACGACCTGGGAGGTGGTCACCCGCATCGTGCTGCCCTACACCCGGGTTGGCGTCATCGGCGGCATCATGCTCGGCCTGGGCCGTGCCCTGGGCGAGACCATGGCGGTCACCTTCGTGATCGGTAATGCCAACCGCATCGTCGGCAGCCTGTTCGCGCCCGGCACCTCGATCGCCTCGACCCTGGCCAACGAATTCGGCGAGGCCGATCCAGGGCTCCATATCGCATCCTTGTTCGCCCTCGGCCTGGTGCTGTTCATCATCACTTTCATCGTGCTCGCCATCTCACAGTGGCTGATCAAGCGCGGCGTCGCCAAGCAAGGCAAGTAAGCCGGATCCGGAGACCCCAGACATGCAACTCTATTCCCGCCGCGTACTGACCAACCGGATCGGCATCGCCCTGTCCATGGTGGCCATGGCTTTCGGCCTCGCCGCCCTGATGTGGATCCTGTGGACGTTGTTCTACAACGGTTTCTCGGCCCTGTCCTGGGAGTTCTTCACCCAGGACACCCCGGCGCCGGGCAGCGAGGGCGGTGGCTTGCGCAACGCCATCGTCGGCAGCGTGATGATCATCCTGGTGACCACCTTCGTGTCGACCCCGATCGGCATCCTGGCTGGCATCTACCTGGCCGAATTCGGGACCACCTCGAAGTTTGCCGCCACCACCCGCTTCGTCACCGACATCATGTTGTCGGCACCGTCCATCGTCATCGGCCTGTTTGTCTACGCCCTGATGGTGGAAACCACCGGCGGCTTTTCCGGCTGGGCCGGTTCGGCGGCGCTGGCGCTGATCGCCATCCCGGTCGTGGTGCGCACTACCGAGAACATGCTCCTGCTGGTGCCTTCGGCCCTTCGTGAAGCCGCTTTCGCGGTCGGCGCACCGCGCTGGCAGGTGTCGCTCAAGGTCACCCTGCGCGCGGTCAAGGCCGGCGTGGTGACCGGCATCCTGCTGGCCATCGCCCGGGTCACCGGCGAGACCGCGCCGCTCCTGTTCACCGCCCTCAACAACCAGTTCTTCAGCACCGACATGTCGCAGCCCATGGGCAACCTGCCGGTGGTGATCTTCCAGTTCGCCATGAGCCCGTACGAAAACTGGGTGTCGCTGGCCTGGGGCGGCGCGCTGCTGATCGCCCTGCTGGTTCTGTCCATCAATATCGGCGCGCGGATCCTGTTCCGCTCGAAAGACAACATTTAATCCACGGAGTCAGGCATGTCCGAGCACATCGTCCAAATCCAGGAAGAGTCCGTCCTGCAGATTCGCAAGCTGGACTTCTTCTATGGCGATTTCCAGGGGCTGAAGAACGTCAACCTGGATATCGCGAGAAACCGGGTCACGGCCTTCATCGGTCCGTCCGGCTGCGGCAAGTCGACCTTGCTGCGTACGTTCAACCGGATGTACGACCTCTATCCGGGCCAGAAGGCGGTCGGGGAGATCCGCTTCCAGGGCAAGAACCTGCTCGACAAGAAGCAGGACGTGAATCTGGTGCGGGCCAAGATCGGCATGGTGTTCCAGAAGCCGACGCCGTTCCCGATGACCATCTACGAGAACATCGCCTTCGGCGTTCGCCTGTACGAGAAGCTGGGCAAGGCCGACATGGATGAGCGGGTGGAATGGGCCCTGCGCAAGGCGGCGATCTGGGAAGAAACCAAGGACAAGCTCCAGCAAAGCGGCCTGTCCCTGTCGGGCGGCCAACAGCAGCGCCTGTGCATTGCCCGCACCATCGCGGTGAAGCCGGACATCGTCCTGCTCGACGAGCCGACTTCGGCGCTCGACCCGATCTCCACGGCCAAGGTCGAGGAACTGATCGACGAGTTGAAGAACGATTACACCATCGCCATCGTCACCCACAACATGCAGCAGGCTGCCCGGATCTCCGACTACACTGCATTCATGTACCTGGGTGAGCTGATCGAGTTCGGCATGACCGACGAGCTGTTCGTGAAGCCGAAGATCAAGCAGACCGAGGACTACATCACCGGCCGGTTTGGTTGACCGGGGGCCGGTCATGGCCCCTGCGTACGTCATAAATCTGTAACCGTGCCGGACCGGCTTTCTCGGTATGATTTCGCCGCCATTCCAGGCGGCGAAATTGCTTTCAGACAGGACTACACCATGGCCAACGCGATCAAGAACATTGCCAAATACATCGAGCGAAATCAGGACAGCGACGAGGCCGTGATCCTGCGTGAACTGTGCGCGACGCTGGAGCAAGAGTCAGCGATGTTCGACATGCAACGCCTGTTCAACATGAAGCCGAAGGCGTTCGACCTGGTGCTGGCCCTGCTCGACGAGTGGCGCTTCGACCGCCACGTGGCCAGCCGGCGTTTGCAGAAATACCTGGACAACGAATCGACCTGAATCCTGATCGGGGCCGGGCTCGCCGGTCGGCCTGGCTCGGTTTCCCCCGTGATCCATAAGTCGTATGATGCGGGCCTCGTTTCTTAGTCTCGATAGGGAGGTCTGTCGTGAGTCCAAGCTTGCGTGGTGCGCTGGCCGTGTTGCTGGGCGGTATCCTGGCGGCCTGTTCCGGAGGGAGCGGCGACGATGATGAGCCGCCGGCGGGCAGCGGGGTAACCCTGAGCGGGGTGATCCAAGCTTCCAGCAACCTGGTGATCGACCACGACACCAACGATCCGGTCGCCTCCTACGCGAGCAACAATACCCTGGCCGAAGCCCAGCGGATCGGCAACCCGATCCTGGTCGGTGGTTATGTCACCGCCACTGCCACCGGGGTTTCCGGCGATCGCTACGCACAATCCGCCGATCCGGACGACATCTACCAGGTCGACCTCACAGTGAACCAGTCGGTCAGCCTGGAAGTCTCCGACACCTCGGCGCTGAACGACCTCGACCTGGGCTTGTACGATGCCAATGGCGTGCTGGTCGACGCCTCGATCGGCGTGGCCCGCTTCGAAAATGTCACCGCGCCAGTGTCTGGCCGCTATTACCTGCGTGTCGCCGCCTACTCGGGCGCCTCCAACTACATCCTGTCGGTCGGCACCGGGGTGCCCGCCGTCTCCAGCCTCAACCTGGCGAGTGACTTCGTGCCGGGCCAGGCGGTGGTGATCGCCAAGGCCCAGGCCTCGGCTTCCGGCGCCTACTCAGTGATGTCGGGCGCGCCTGGGGCGCCTCAGCTGGTGACCCTGGACGGCCTGTCGCCGGCCTCCGTCAAGGGCCTGCGGGCCCATCCGGCCGGCTTGCGCGCGAATCCAGACCTGTCCGGTAAGCTCGATACGCTGTTCAAGATCAAGGCGCTCAAGACGCGCGCCGACCTCGTCTCGGCCGATCCCAACTACCGCATGCAGGCCCAGTTGGTGCCGAACGACACCTACTATGGCTACCAGTGGCACTATCCGCTCATCAACCTGCCCCAGGCCTGGGACATCACGACCGGGACGCCGGCCACTGGCGATGTCGTGGTCGCGGTACTCGACACCGGGGTCCGCCTGGCCCACGAGGATATCGCCGACCGCCTGCTCAGAACCGGAAGCGGCAGCCTGATCGGCTACGATTTCGTCAGTGATGTCGGCTCGGCCAACGACGGCAACGGCATCGACACCGATCCCAACGATCCGGGTGACGAAAGCACCCCGGGCTCCAGTTCCTGGCATGGCACCCACGTCGCCGGTACCATCGCCGGGGCCAGCAACAACGGCCGTGGCGTCGCCGGGGTGTCCTGGGGCGCCCGCATCATGCCGGTGCGCGTGCTGGGCAAGGGCGGCGGCACCAGCTACGACATCATCCAGGGCATCCGCTATGCCGCGGGCTTGTCCAACGATTCCGGGACGCTGCCGAGCCGCAAGGCGGACATCATCAACCTGAGCCTGGGCTGCGAAAACTGCTATTCGTCCGCCACGGAATCTACCTTTGATCAGGTGCGCAACGCTGGCGTCATCGTCATTGCCGCAGCCGGCAACGAGGGCTCCAATCAGCTTTTCTACCCCGCTTCCTATCGCAACGTGGTCTCGGTCAGCGCGGTCACCTTGAACCGGGGCTTGGCGCCGTACTCGAACTTTGGCACGGCAGTCGACGTCGCGGCCCCGGGCGGCGATGTCTCCGGTGACCTGAACGGCGATGGCTATGCCGATGGCGTGCTGAGCACCCTGGTGGGCAGCAGCTATACCTCCGAGTACGGCTTTTACCAGGGCACCTCGATGGCGGCGCCCCACGTCGCCGGGGTGGCGGCCTTGATGAAGGCGGTGCACCGCAACCTGACCCCGGCCGAGTTCGATGCCCTGCTGGCCAACGGCGCGATCGTCAACGATCTGGGGGCGAGCGGTCGTGACGACCTGTTTGGTCATGGTCTCATCGATGCCGCCAAGGCGGTCCTGGAAGCCAAGCGCCTGGCCACGGGTCAGACCGTGGCCGCACTGACCGCCAACCCGGGGCGCCTGGATTTGGGCGTGGTCACCACGACGGCGAGCTTCAGCCTCAGCAAGCTGGGGGAGGGTGCAGTCAGCGTCAGCTCGGTGAGCGATGACGCGGATTGGCTGTCGGTCAGTGCCAGTGGCGTCGGCACCGAGGGCCTCGGGACCTACACCGTCACGGTCAACCGTGCCGGTCTTTCCGCCGGCAGCTATGCCGCGAACATCACCATCAACGCCAGCGGCGCCAGCGCGATCCGGATTCCGGTCACCCTCCAGGTGGCGTCCAGCCTGCCGGGTGCGAACACCGGTTACTACTGGGTGCTGCTCCTGGACGAGGGCTACAACGTGGTCGCCCAGGATGACGTGGCTGGCAGCAACGGCGTCTACGCCTACCGCTTCGATGATGTCGCGCCGGGCCGCTACTATCTCCTGGCCGGTACCGATTCCGATCGGGACGACCTGATCTGCGACGATGGCGAAGCCTGTGGTGCCTACCCGATCTACGGCCAGGCCGTGGTGATCGAGGTTGGTGCGGGCCGCAGCGATCTCGATTTCCTGGTCGGTCTCAATCCCAGCCCGGTGGTGCTGCCGGCCCAGGCGCTGGCTGCTCAGGCCATCGTCAAGCGCGGAGTCAGGAAGGGCGTGGCCGATGTTCGCTAAGACGCCCCTGATGGCCCTGGCCCTGGTGGCCCTGAACGGCTGTGCCTCGCACTCCGTCCAGTTGCTCCAGGCGTCGCCGCAATGCCTGGGCGGGCAGGCCCGAGAAGTCCGCTGGCTGGGCGATGCCGAGCAGCTTGCGAGTGCCTGGCGCCTGGCTTCGCCACGTCTCCCGGCGACTCCGGTCCCGGAGGTCGATTTTGTCCGGCGCGCGGTGGTCCTGGTGGCCGACGCCGAGCAGTCCACGGCGGGTCATGGCCTCAACCTGGCGGATCCGGCGCTGCCGATCCATTCGGGTGTTGCGACGCTGTCGGTGGCGTCCGGGACGCCAGTGGGCGTGGCGGCCCAGGTGATGACGCGGCCGTGCCTGTTCGTCGCGGTGCCACTCGGCGATTACCAGTTTCTGGAAGTGCGCGACCAGACGGGTGGCGTGTGGGGGCGGGTCACGCGGCCCCACCCGGTCAAGCCGGATTGACCGGCCAGGTCGAACCGGCTACCATCGCGGACTTTCTTGAAAAGGGTGATGCTATGCGACGCAAACTGGTGGCCGGCAATTGGAAGATGCACGGCTCCCTGGCCGAGAACGATGCCTTGCTGACGGCCGTGCTGGCCGGCATGGAGGGCGTCAAGGCCGATGTCGCGGTGTGTGTCCCGTTTTCTTATCTGGCCCAGGTTCAGGCCAAGCTGTCCGGTAGCCCGGTTGCCTGGGGGGCACAGAACATGTGCCCGCAAGCCAAGGGCGCTTTCACCGGGGAAGTGTCCGCAGCCATGCTGAACGAATTTGGCTGCAAGTATGTCATCGTCGGCCATTCCGAGCGTCGCGCCCTGTATGGCGAGAGCGACGAAGTGGTGGCCGAGAAGTATGCCGCTGCCATGGCCGCGGGCCTGACGCCGATCCTGTGCGTGGGCGAGACCCTGCGGGAGCGTGAGGAGTGCATCACCGAGCAGGTGGTGGGGCGTCAGCTCGATGCGGTGATCGCCAAGAGCGGGGTCGCCTCGCTGGCCAAGGCCGTGGTGGCCTACGAGCCGGTCTGGGCGATCGGGACCGGCGTGACCGCGACGCCCGACCAGGCGCAAGCCGTGCATGCGTTCATCCGCGGCAAGATTCGTGCCCTGGATGCTGGCGTGGCGGATGGTCTGGTGATCCAGTACGGCGGCAGCGTCAAGGGCAGCAATGCCGCTGAACTGTTTGCCCAGCCGGATATCGATGGCGGTCTGATCGGCGGCGCATCGCTGGTGGCGGCCGATTTTCTGGCGATTTGCAAGGCGGGTTGAGCGATCATGGAATTCGTGGTCTGGATGGTGCATGTGCTGGTCGCGGTGGGCCTGATTGGTCTGGTGCTGCTCCAGCATGGCAAGGGGGCCGACATGGGCGCCGCCTTCGGAAGCGGTGCGTCGGGCAGTTTGTTCGGGGCGAGCGGATCGGCGAATTTTCTCAGCCGGTTCACCGCTGTCCTGGCGACGGTGTTTTTTCTGACCAGCCTGGGTTTGACGGTGTATTCCGCCAAAAACAGTGGCCCGGACAAGGCGGCGGTGACCCCGGTGCCCGTGGCTCCGGTGCCTGCGGTGCCGGCCGCTCCGGCGGGGGGCGCGGACAAGTCCGGCGCTATTCCCAAGTAAGTTTCTACGGACGGTGCTTGTCGTCCGAACGTCGTGCCGACGTGGTGAAATTGGTAGACACGCTGTCTTGAGGGGGCAGTGACGAAAGTCGTGCGAGTTCGAGTCTCGCCGTCGGCACCATCGAATTTCTTTATCCGGCTTTTTTATATTTAATAACCCATTGATATCAATGGGTTTTTTATTGTCCGTTGGCTTGACACAAGGTTGCTTGGGCCCCTACACTCCCTAGACTAATACGCGCCTGGCATGCGCGCGAGGGGACTCCATGTTAGAAAACTACTTTGCCATCCTGCTGTTCATCCTCGTCGGTCTCGCGGTGGGGATCGGGCCCATGTTGGCGGGTGGCGGCATCAGTTGGGCACTGGGTCTCAGCAAGCCTGATCCGGAAAAGAACTCCCCCTACGAATGCGGCTTCGAGGCGTTCGAGGATGCACGCATGAAGTTCGACGTGCGCTATTACCTGGTCGCCATCCTGTTCATCCTGTTCGACCTGGAGATCGCCTTCCTCTTTCCCTGGGCCATCGTCCTGGAGGAGATCGGCGCCTTCGGTTTCTGGGCCATGGTGGTGTTCCTGGCCATCCTGGTGGTCGGCTTCGTCTATGAGTGGATGAAAGGGGCCCTGGAATGGGAGTGATGGAAGACATGGGCGGGCTCAACGACAAGGGCTTCGTCACCACCAGCGTCGATTCGGTGATCAACTGGGCCAAGACCGGTTCCCTGTGGCCGATGACCTTCGGTCTGGCCTGCTGCGCGATCGAGATGATGCAGGCCGGCGCCTCGCGCTATGACCTCGACCGGTTTGGCATCGTGTTCCGCCCCAGCCCGCGGCAAAGCGACCTGATGATCGTCGCCGGTACGCTGTGCAACAAGATGGCTCCCGCCTTGCGCAAGGTCTATGACCAGATGCCCGAACCGCGCTGGGTGCTGTCCATGGGTTCGTGCGCCAACGGCGGCGGCTACTACCATTATTCCTATTCCGTGGTGCGCGGCTGCGACCGCATCGTGCCGGTCGATGTCTACGTGCCCGGTTGTCCGCCGACCGCGGAAGCGCTCTTGTTCGGTCTCGGCCAGTTGATGAACAAGATCAAGCGCACCAATACCATCGCCCGCTGAGGATCTCCCCAAGATGCCCGTTACACCGGAAGTGTTGCTCTCGCGCCTGGAAGACGCCCTGGGCGACAAGTGGGTTGCCGGCCATGTCGCGCTCGGCGAGGTCACCCTTGAGGTGCGTCCCGAAGACTGGCACGCGGTGGCTGTGCTTTTGCGTGACGAACCCGGCCTGCGCTTCGATGAATTGATCGACCTGTGTGGCGTGGACTATTCGACCTATGCCGAGACCGGCCGCGAGCCAGGCCGGTATGCCGTGGTCATGCATCTGCTTTCGGTGGTCCGCAATCACCGGGTTCGGGTGCGCGCCTACTGTGCCGATGATGAATTGCCGGTGATCGCATCCGTGGTCGATGTCTGGGCCTGTGCCAACTGGTTCGAGCGCGAGGCCTTCGACATGCTCGGCATCGTCTTCGAGGGGCACCCGGACTTGCGTCGCATCCTGACCGACTATGGCTTCATCGGTCATCCGTTCCGCAAGGACTTCCCGGTGCATGGCCATGTCGAGATGCGCTACGACCCTGAGCAGAAGCGGGTGATCTACCAGCCGGTCAGCATCGACCTGCGCGAGGTGACGCCGCGCGTCATCCGCGAGGAGAATTTCGGAGATGTCGGCCATGGCTGAGATCAAGAACGATACGTTGAATTTTAGTTCCGGCCGCGCGACGCGCTTAACTTTTGCTGTGCAAAGGTTAGCCTGCACTGAAATTGAGCTGCGTCAGCGGTCTGCTGGTGTCGTGCCTTCGAGAGAGGTTTTCTGAGCATGGCCGAAATCAAGAATTACACGCTCAATTTTGGCCCCCAGCACCCGGCTGCGCACGGCGTGCTGCGCCTGGTGCTGGAACTGGACGGCGAAGTGGTCGAACGTGCCGACCCGCATATCGGCCTGCTGCATCGCGGCACCGAAAAACTGGCCGAGCACCGGACCTTCCTGCAGAACGTGCCCTACATGGATCGCCTGGACTACATGTCCATGATGCAGAACGAGCATGCCTACTGCATGGCGGTGGAAAAGCTGCTGCAACTGGAAGTGCCGATCCGCGCCCAGTACATCCGGGTGATGTTCGACGAGATCACGCGCATCCTGAACCACCTGCTCTGGCTCGGCACCCACGGTCTCGATGTCGGGGCCATGACCATGTTTCTTTACACCTTCCGCGAGCGGGAGGACCTCATGGACGTCTACGAGGCGGTGTGCGGGGCCCGCGTCCATGCCGCTTACTATCGGCCGGGCGGCGTCTACCGCGACCTGCCCGACAGCATGCCCAAGTACGAGGCCAACAAGTACAAGTCGGCGGCCGAGGTGAAGCGCCTGAACGCCAACCGGGAAGGCAGCATGCTCGATTTCATCGAGGACTTCTGCAATCGCTTCCCGGCCTGCGTCGATGACTACGAGACGTTGCTCACCGAAAACCGCATCTGGAAGCAGCGCACCGTGGGCATCGGCGTGGTCGATCCTGACCGGGCCAAGCAACTCGGTTTCACCGGGCCCATGCTGCGCGGTTCCGGTGTGGTCTGGGACTTGCGCAAGCACCAG
Source organism: Pseudomonadota bacterium (assembly GCA_049322515.1). Lineage (GTDB taxonomy): Bacteria > Pseudomonadota > Gammaproteobacteria > Burkholderiales > Thiobacillaceae > Parasulfuritortus. The sequence continues at coordinate 122,286 of JBMOQW010000033.1, read as the reverse complement.
CCGTATGAAGTCTACGACCGCATGGATTTCGAGATTCCGGTCGGCAAGAACGGCGACTGCTATGACCGCTACCTGTGCCGCGTCGAGGAGATGCGCCAGGCGAACCGGATCGTCCAGCAGTGCGTGGCCTGGCTGAGGGCCAACCCGGGCCCGGTCATCTCCGGCGATCACAAGGTCGCGCCGCCGTCGCGTGCCGCCATGAAGAACGACATGGAAGCGCTGATCCATCACTTCAAGCTGTTCACCGAGGGCATGCACGTGCCGGCCGGCGAGGCCTACGCGGCGGTGGAGCATTCCAAGGGCGAATTCGGCGTCTACCTGGTGTCGGATGGCGGCAACAAGCCCTACCGCATGAAGCTGCGCGCGCCCGGCTTCACCCACCTGGCCGCCATGGACGAAATGTCGCGCGGCCTCATGATCGCCGACGTGGTGGCCATCATCGGCACCATGGACATCGTATTCGGGGATATCGACCGATGACACTTTCCGCAGAATCCCTGGCGCAAATCGATCAGGAAGTCGCCAAGTATCCGGCCGACCAGAAGCAGTCGGCGGTGATGAGCGCCCTGCGCATCGCCCAGGTCGAGAAGGGCTGGCTGGCCACCGAGACCATCGAGTTCGTCGCCCAGTATCTCGGCATGCCGACCATCGCCGTGTACGAGGTCGCCACCTTCTACAACATGTACGAGCTGGAACCCTGCGGCCGGCACAAGATCACCGTGTGCACCAACCTGCCTTGCCAGTTGCAGGGCGCCGACACGGTGGCCGAGCACCTGAAGAAGCGGCTCGGCATCGAGTTCGGCGAGACCACCCCGGACGGCCGCTTCACCCTCAAGGAAGGCGAGTGTTTCGGGACCTGTGGCAGCGGTCCGCTGTGCTTGCACAACAATCACAAGATGCATACCCACCTGTCCCCGGAAACCGTGGACAAGCTGCTGGACGAGCTGAAATGAGCGCCCACTACACCGGCCCCAAGGTCTGCCTCTGGACCCTCGACCACCCGAATCCGGCCAGCCTGGAGACTTACGTCGCCAATGGCGGCTACTCGGCGCTGAACAAGATCCTGGCCGAGCGGACCCCGGCCGAGCAGATCATCGAGCAGGTCAAGATTTCCGCCTTGCGTGGCCGTGGCGGCGCGGGGTTCCCGACCGGCCTCAAGTGGTCGTTCATGCCGCGCGCCTACGAAGGTGACAAATACATCGTCTGCAACACGGACGAAGGCGAGCCGGGCACCTTCAAGGACCGCGACATCCTCGAGTTCAACCCGCACCAGCTCATCGAGGGCATGATCATCGCCGGCTATACCCTGGGTGCCAAGGCGGGCTATAACTACATCCACGGCGAGATCTTCGAGCTTTACCAGTCCTGGGAAAAGGCGCTGGCCGAGGCGAGGGCGGCCGGCTACCTGGGCAAGAACATCCGCGGCTCCGGCTGGGACTTCGAGCTGCATGCCCACCATGGCTACGGCGCCTATGTGTGCGGCGAGGAAACCGCGCTGCTGGAATCGATCGAGGGCAAGAAGGGCCAGCCGCGCTTCAAGCCGCCGTTCCCGGCCAGCTATGGCCTGTATGGCAAGCCGACCACCATCAACAACACCGAGACCCTGGCCTCGATCCCCTGGATCATGCGCCACGGCGGCCAGGCCTTCCTCGAATTGGGCAAGCCCAACAACGGCGGCACCAAGATCTTCTCCATCTCCGGCCACGTCAACCAGCCGGGCAACTACGAGATTCCCCTCGGCACCCCATTCTCCGACCTGCTCGAGATGGCCGGCGGCGTGCGCAACGGTCACAAGCTGAAAGCGGTGATCCCCGGCGGTTCCTCTGCTCCGGTGCTGCCCGCCGACATCATCATGGACTGCACCCTGGATTTCGATTCGATCAGCAAGGCCGGCTCCATGCTCGGTTCCGGCGCGGTCATCGTGATGGACGAGACGGTGTGCATGGTCAAGGCCCTTGAGCGCCTGTCCTATTTCTATTACGAAGAATCGTGTGGCCAGTGCACGCCTTGCCGCGAAGGCACCGGCTGGATGCACCGGGTGGTCAAGCGCATCGAGCACGGCGAAGGCCGGCCGGAAGACCTCGATCTCTTGCTGAGCGTGGGCACCAATATCGCCGGCCGCACCATCTGCGCCCTGGGCGAAGCCGCGGTCGGACCGGTACACAGCTTCATCAAGCACTTCCGCAAGGAATTCGAATACCACATCGCCCACAAGCGCTGCATGGTGGGATCCTGACATGCCCCTGATTACCATCGACGACAAGCAGATCGACGTTCCCGTCGGCAGCACGGTGATGGATGCCGCCCGCGAGGCCGGCGTCTACATCCCGCATTTTTGCTACCATAAGAAGCTCAGCATCGCCGCCAGCTGCCGGATGTGCCTGGTCGAGGTGGAAAAGATGCCGCGCCCGGTGCCGGCCTGCGCGACCCCGGTCACCGAGGGCATGGTGGTGAAGAGTCATTCCGAGAAGGCGGTCCAGGCCCAGAAGGGCGTCATGGAGTTCCTGCTCATCAACCACCCGCTCGATTGCCCGGTGTGCGACCAGGGCGGCGAATGCCTGTTGCAGGACATCGCCATGGGGTATGGCGGCGTGGCCTCGCGCTACACCGAGCCGAAGCGCGTGGTCACCGAGAAGGACCTCGGTCCGCTGGTCGCCACCGACATGACCCGCTGCATCCATTGCAGCCGCTGCGTCCGTTTCGGCCAGGAGATCGCCGGCCAGATGGAACTCGGCATGCCGGGGCGCGGCGAGCACATGGAAGTCATGCCGTTCCTGGAAACCCAGGTCACCTCCGAGCTGTCCGGCAACGTCATCGACCTGTGTCCGGTCGGCGCCCTGACCTCCAAGCCGTTCCGCTTCAACGCCCGGCCCTGGGAGCTGTCCCGGCGCAAGACGGTCAGCCCGCACGACGGCCTGGGTGCCCACCTGGCCCTGCACGTCAAGGGCAACCAGGTCTTTCGCGCCACCCCGGTGGACCACGAAGCCATCAACGAATGCTGGCTGGCCGACCGCGACCGCTACGCCTACGAGGCGCTCAACTCGACAGACCGCCTGTTGGCGCCCATGGTCAAGGACGGCGGCCACTGGCTCGAGGTCGACTGGAAAAAGGCGCTGACCCAGGCTGCCGGCGCACTCAGGATGATCCGCGAGACCCACGGTGGCGAAGCCATCGGCTTCATCGCCTCGCCGCGCCAGACCGTCGAGGAGCTGCATCTGTTCCAGAAACTGGCCCGCGCACTCGGCTGCGAGAATGTCGACACGCGCCTGGACCGAACCGATTTCAGCGGTCAGCATGACGGGGTCGAGTGGCTGGGCCTGCCCATCGCTGAACTGAACAACCTCGACCGCGTCCTGCTGGTCGGCGCGAGCCTGCGCAAGGAACAGCCCCTGGTCGCTCAGCGCCTGCGCCAGGCGGTCAAGCGGGGCGGGCAAATGAACCTGGTTCACTGTGCCGACGATGCCCTCAATTGCCGGGTCCACGCCAAGCTGATCGGCAAGCCCTCCGGGCTGGTCGGCCTGCTGGCCCAAGTCGCCAAGGCAGTCGGCGCCGACGCGCCGGAGGTCGCCCTCTCCGATGCCGCGCGGGCCATTGCCGAAAGCCTGACATCGGGCGAGAAGAAAGCGCTGTTGCTGGGTGCCGTCGCGCAACAGCATGCGCAAGCCAGCCAATTGCACAGCCTGGCCCAGGCGATCGCCCAGGCCACTGGCGCCACCCTGGGCTTCCTGGTCGATGCCGCCAACCAGGTCGGTGCCGGCGTGGTCGGCGGGCGACCCGGCGCGCAGGGCCTGAACGCCGCGCGGATGTTCGCCGAGCCGCGCAAGGCCTATGTGATCCTGGGGGCCGAGCCGGAACTGGAAGCCTGGGACAGTGCCCAGGCCCGCGCCGCGTTGGCCGGTGCCGAAGTGGTGGTGGCCCTGACGGCCTTCAAGGACCGCGCCACCGATTACGCCCACGTCATGCTGCCGATGGCCGCCTATGCCGAAACCTCGGGCAGCTATGTCAGCATGGAAGGCCGTCTGCAATCGTTCCGTGCCGCCGTGGCGCCGCGCGGTGAAGCCCGTCCGGGCTGGAAGGTGCTGCGCGTGCTGGGCAACCAGTTCGAGCTGCCCGGCTTCGACCAGGACAGCAGCGAGCAGGTCCTGGCCGAGGCGCTGCCTGGGGGCGAGGCGACGGTGAAGGCGAAACTCGGCAACGGCATCGCCGGCGTCACCGTCAGCCCGGCCCCCGGGTCGACCGGGATCGAGCGGCTGGGCGAGACCGCGATCTACCAACTCGACGCCTGGACCCGCCGGGCCCCGGCCCTGCAGGCCACCGTGGACGGCCAGGCCGGCCAGTCCGCCGGTGCCAACGGCACGCTCATCACCCGGCTCGGCCTGACCGCCGACAAACCGGTCAAGGTCCGGCAGAACGGCGTGGAAACCGTGCTCAAGCTGGTCCGCGACGATGCCCTGCCGGACGACGTGGTGCGTGTCTCCGGCAATCTGGCCGCCGCCAGCCGGCTTGGCCCGCGCTATGGCGACCTCAGCCTGGAGAAGATGTGATGGACTATTTCCAGCAACTGCTCGGGCCGGCCTGGATGCCGGTCTGGACCCTGGTCAAGATCATCCTCATCGTGCTGCCGCTGCTCATCGCCGTGGCCTACCTGACCTATGCCGAACGCAAGATCATCGGCTACATGCAGGTCCGCATCGGTCCCAACCGGGTGGGCTTCTTCGGCTACCGCCTGGTCGGTCTCGGCCAGCCGATCGCCGACGCGGTCAAGCTGATGACCAAGGAGATCTTGCTGCCGACCGGGGCCAACAAGGCCCTGTTCCTCACCGCCCCGGTGCTGGCCATGGCCCCGGCGCTGGCGGCCTGGGCGGTGATCCCCTTTACCGAGGAGTGGGTGCTCGCCAATGTCGACGCCGGCCTGCTCTACATCATGGCCATCACCTCGATGGGCGTGTATGGCGTGATCGTCGCCGGCTGGGCCTCGAACTCCAAGTACGCCCTGCTTGGCGCCATGCGTTCGGCGGCCCAGATCGTGTCCTACGAGATCGCCATGGGTTTCGCCCTGGTCGGCGTGCTGATGGCCTCGCAGAGCCTGAATCTGGTCGACATCGTGCAAGGGCAGGCTGGCGGCTTCTGGCAGTGGTACTGGTTGCCGCTGTTCCCGCTGTTCATCGTCTACCTGATCGCTGGCGTGGCGGAAACCAACCGGGCGCCGTTCGACGTCGCCGAAGGCGAGTCGGAGATCGTCGCCGGCTTCCACGTCGACTACTCCGGCATGGCCTTCGCGGTGTTCTTCCTGGCCGAATATTCCAACATGATCCTGATCGCGGCCCTCACCTCGATCATGTTCCTTGGCGGCTGGCTGTCGCCGTTGCCCTTCCTGCCCGACGGTTTCTTCTGGATCGCGGCCAAGATGAGTTTCGTGCTGTTCCTGTTCCTCTGGTTCCGGGCCACCTTCCCACGCTACCGCTATGACCAGATCATGCGCCTGGGCTGGAAGGTGTTCATCCCGGTCACCCTGGTCTGGATCCTGGTGGTCGGCGCCTTCATGCAGACCCCGCTGGGTTATCTGTTCCACTAAGGGGGCGGCGATGCTGAGCAAGATCAAGTACTACTTCAAGAGCTTCCTCCTGGTCGAGCTGCTGCAAGGCCTGGCGGTGACCTGGCGGCACCTGTGGGCGCCCAAGATCACCATCCAGTATCCGGACGAGCGCACCCCGCAAAGCCCGCGCTTCCGTGGTCTGCACGCCTTGCGTCGCTACCCGTCGGGGGAAGAGCGCTGCATCGGCTGCAAACTGTGCGAGGCGGTCTGCCCGGCCATGGCGATCACCATCGAAACCGCCCAGCGCGACGACGGCACCCGGCGCACCACGCGCTACGACATCGACCTGACCAAGTGCATCTTCTGCGGCTTCTGCGAGGAAGCCTGTCCGGTCGATGCCATCGTCGAGACCCGCATCTTCGAATATCACGGCGAGAAGCGGGGCGACCTCTATTACACCAAGGACATGCTCCTGGCCGTGGGCGACAAGTACGAAGCCCAGATCGCCCAGGACAAGGCCGCCGACGAAAAATACCGGTAAGTAAGGCGGGAAACGGGAAATGAGAAACGAGAAACGCAAAGGCGAAGTCGGTATGCAGAGAACTACACAGACTGGAATGGGGATGAGCGCGCTTCCCGTTTCCCATTTCCCGTTTCCCGAGGTCCAGTGATGGATTTCGCCAGCCTGGTTTTCTACTTTTTCGCCGCCATCCTGCTCCTCTCGGCGCTGCGCGTGGTCACCGCCAAGAACCCGGTGCATGCTGCGCTGGCCCTGGTGCTGGCCTTCTTCACCGGCGCCGCGATCTGGATGCTGCTAGAGGCCGAGTTCCTCGCCATCACCTTGGTGCTGGTGTATGTCGGCGCGGTGATGGTGCTGTTCATCTTCGTGGTGATGATGCTCGACATCAACATCGAGGAGATGCGCCAGGGTTTCTGGGACTATCTGCCCATCGCCGGCCTGGTCGCGGGCCTGATGGCGGTGGAGATGGTCATCGTCCTGGGCGGCGACCGCTTCGGATTGTCCCAGCCGGTGCCCGGCCCGGAGGGTTTCAGCAACACCAAGCAGCTCGGCCTCTTGCTCTACACCGACTACGTCTATGCCTTCGAGCTGGCCGCGGTGATCCTGCTGGTGGCCATCGTCGCTGCCATTGCCCTCACCCTGCGCCGGCGTCCGAACCGCAAGGTCATCGACGTCGGCTGGCAGGTTCGGCAAACCGCCGAAGGTCGTATCCGCATGGTGAATTTGAAGCCGCAGAAACCTGAAGCCAAGTCCGAGGGGGATGACGAATGATCGGCCTCGACCATTACATCATCCTCGGTTCGCTGCTGTTTGCCATCGGCGTCCTGGGCATCTTCCTGAACCGCAAGAACGTGATCATCTTGCTGATGGCCATCGAGTTGATGCTGCTGGCGGTGAACCTGAACTTCATCGCCTTCTCTCACTATCTGGGCGATACCGCGGGGCAGATCTTCGTGTTCTTCATCCTGACCGTGGCGGCCGCCGAGTCGGCCATCGGCCTGGCCATCCTGGTGGTGCTGTTCCGCAATCTGCGCAGCATCAACGTCGATGATCTCGACAGCCTGAAGGGGTGACCATGCTGAGCGAGCAGACCTTGCGCGAGGCGGCCCGGTTGCTGGGCGAGGAAGCCGGTCGGGCCAAGGTCATCCTGTTCGGTTCCTACGCACGGGGCGAGGCCGACGACGGTTCCGACGCCGACTTCCTGGTGATCGAGCCCGAGGTGGAAAACCGGGCGGCCGAGATGGTGCGACTGTATCGTGCCCTGGCACGAACCGGCATCCCCGCGGATATCCTGGTGTACTCGGAAGCCGATGTCGACCGACGCAAGGACTGGACCTCCAGTGCAGTGCATTGGGCGCTCAAGGAAGGCAAGCTGCTCTATGAATCCACGAGGGTCTGATGATGAAGTCGCTATGTTGGTTCGGCTCGCCGAACAGGACTGGGAGATCGTGGTGTTGCTGAACGACGCGACTCATATCGGGGTGTCCGGAATGTGTTTCCACGCCCAACAGTGCATCGAGAAATATCTCAAGGCGTTGTTGCTCGCGCAGGGCGAGGCGCTGGATCGCACCCACAACCTGCCCGCGCTGGCCGTGCGACTGGGCGACCGGGTCGGGCCATGGCCGGTGACCCTGGACGACTTGGCGCTGGTCAATCCATGTGCCGTGGTGTTCAGGTATGACGACAGCGACCTTGAAGTGATCGACAAAGGCCAGGCCTTTGAACTGACGCGCAAAGTGCGCGACTGGGCGGCCGACATCCTGGCGTCCCGGCTTCGGAAAGCGTGAAACGATGGACATGAAAACCCTCTACCTCGTCGTGCCCCTAGCGCCCCTGGCCGGTGCCGTGATCGCCGGCCTGTTCGGCAAGGCCATCGGCCGGGTTGGCGCGCACAGTGTCACCATCCTGGGCGTGCTGGTCTCTTTCATCGCCTCGCTCCTGATCTTCCAGGACGTGCTGGCCGGCAATACCTACAACGGCTCGGTCTATACCTGGCTGGTGAGCGGCGACGTCAGCCTGGAAATCGGTTTCCTGATCGACCGGCTGACCACGGTGATGATGCTGGTGGTGACCTTCGTGTCGCTCTGCGTGCATCTCTACACCATCGGCTACATGGCCGACGACGACGGCTACCAGCGCTTCTTCAGCTACATCTCGCTGTTCACCTTCTCGATGCTGATGCTGGTGATGTCGAACAACTTCCTGCAGCTGTTCTTCGGCTGGGAAGCGGTCGGCCTGGTGTCCTACCTGCTGATCGGCTTCTGGTATACCCGCGATACCGCCATCTACGCCAATCTCAAGGCCTTCCTGGTCAACCGGGTCGGCGACTTCGGATTCCTGCTCGGCATCGGCCTGGTGCTGGCCTATTTCGGCAGCCTCGACTACGCCACCGTGTTCCAGGCCGCGCCGCAGATGGCCGGGCACCAGATCTCCCTGATCGAAGGCCACACATGGTCGCTGCTGACGGTGATCTGCATCCTGCTGTTCATCGGTGCGATGGGCAAGTCGGCCCAGTTCCCGCTGCATGTCTGGCTGCCCGACTCGATGGAAGGCCCGACCCCGATCTCGGCCCTGATCCACGCAGCCACCATGGTGACGGCCGGCATCTTCATGGTGGCCCGGATGTCGCCGCTGTTCGAGCTGTCCGACACCGCGCTGTCCTTCGTCATGATCATCGGCGCGATCACCGCCCTGTTCATGGGCTTCCTGGGTATGATCCAGAACGACATCAAGCGGGTGGTGGCCTACTCGACCCTGTCCCAGCTCGGCTACATGACCGTGGCGCTGGGCGTGTCCGCCTACTCGGTGGCGATCTTCCACCTGATGACCCACGCCTTCTTCAAGGCCCTGCTGTTCCTGGCCGCCGGCTCGGTGATCATCGGCATGCACCACGACCAGGACATCCGCCACATGGGCGGCCTGCGCAAGTACATGCCGATCACCTGGCTCACCCTGCTGATCGGTTCCCTGGCCCTGATCGGCACGCCGGGCCTGTCAGGGTTCTTCTCAAAGGATTCGATCATCCTGGCCACCTACGCCTCCGACCTGTGGGGTTCCGGGTTCGCCGCCTTTGCGGTGACCGCAGGGGTGTTCGTGACCGCGTTCTATTCTTTCCGCATGTATTTCCTGGTGTTCCATGGCAAGGAGCGATTCCACAACGCCCACGCCGGCCATGACCAGGAGGGGGGCAAGGACGACGATCCGGACCATCATGGCCATCATCACGGCGGCCATTCGACCCCGCACGAGACCCCCTGGGTGGTCTGGCTGCCCCTGGTGCTGCTGGCCATTCCTTCGGTCTATACCGGCTGGGCGTACATCGAGCCGATGCTGTTCGGCGACTTCTTCGGCGCCGCCATCACGATCAATCATGAAGCCCATCCGGCCATGACCCAGCTCAAGGCCCATTTCCATGGCGCGGGCGCCATGGTCCTGCATGCCTTCGTGACCTTGCCGTTCTGGCTCGCCGTCGCGGGCGTCGCCACGGCGTATTACCTCTATATGGTCAGGCACGACCTGCCGCACAAGATCCGCGTCAAGGCCGGGGTCCTGTACACGGTGCTGGAAGAAAAATACGGCTTCGACCGGTTCAACGACTGGTTCTTTGCGGGGGGTGCCCGGTTCCTGGGCGGCAAGCTGTGGCGCTGGGGCGATGTCGCCCTGATCGACGGCGCGCTGGTCAACGGCACCGCCAAGCTGGTGGGCCGGATCGCTGCCACCGTGCGCCACCTGCAGTCGGGCTACATCTATCACTACGCGTTCGCGATGATCATCGGCGTGGCGCTGCTGGCGACCTGGTTCGTCCGGCTGTAAGCGAGAAACAGGACATGATTGAAGGAATCGGAACTCTCAGCCTGACCATCTGGGTGCCTATCGTGGTGGGCCTGCTCATCCTGGTCACCGGCGACGACCGCAACGCGGCGGGCCAGCGCACGCTGGCCCTGGTCGGTTCCCTGCTTGGCTTCCTGGTCGCGGTCCCGCTCTGGACCGGTTTCGACAGCACGACGCCGGTCATGCAGTTCGAGGAAGCCGCCGCCTGGATTCCGGCCTTGAACATCGGGTACCACCTGGGCGTGGACGGCATCTCCATGCCCTTCATCCTGCTCAACAGTTTCACCACGGTGCTGGTCGTCCTGGCCGGCTGGCAGGTGATCCAGACCAAGGTCGGCCAGTACATGGCCGCCTTCCTGATCCAGTCGGGGCTGATCAATGGGGTGTTCGCGGCGCTCGACGGCGTGTTGTTCTATGTCTTCTTCGAGGCCATGCTGATCCCGCTCTACCTGATCATCGGCATGTGGGGCGGCCCGAACCGGGTCTACGCGGCGATCAAGTTCTTCCTCTACACGCTGCTCGGTTCCCTGATGATGCTGGTGGCGATCATCTACCTGTTCTTCGTCAGCGGCGGCAGCTTCGAGATCCTGGAATGGCACCGGGTCGGCCTGACCATGACCGCGCAGATGCTGATCTTCGTCGCCTTCTTCTTCGCCTTCGCGGTTAAGGTGCCGATGTGGCCGGTGCACACCTGGTTGCCGGATGCCCACGTCGAGGCGCCGACCGGCGGCTCGGTGGTGCTGGCGGCGATCACCCTGAAGGTGGGCGCCTACGGCTTTCTGCGCTTCACCCTGCCCATCGTGCCGGATGCCGCCCATGAACTGACCTGGCTGATCGTCGCCTTCTCCCTGATCGCGGTGGTCTACATCGGCATGGTGGCCTTGGTGCAGTCGGACATGAAGAAGCTGATTGCCTATTCGTCGATCGCCCACATGGGTTTCGTCACCCTCGGCTTCTTCCTGTTCAATCCGCTTGGCATCGAGGGCGGCCTGGTCCAGATGATCTCGCACGGCTTCGTCTCCGCCGCGCTGTTCCTGTGCATCGGGGTCATGTACGACCGCATGCACTCGCGCCAGATCAGCGACTACGGTGGCGTGGCCAACACCATGCCCAGGTTCGCCGCCCTGTTCATGGTGTTCGCCATGGCCAACGCCGGTCTGCCCGGCACCTCGGGCTTCGTCGGCGAGTTCATGGTCATCCTGGGCGCCGTGCAGGTGAACTTCTGGTGGGCCGCGGCCGCCGCACTGACCCTGATCTTCGGCGCCGCCTACACCTTGTGGATGTACAAGCGGGTGATCTTCGGCAAGGTGGCCAACGAGCACGTCGCCGAATTGCAGGATATCGACGGCCGCGAGTTCCTGGTGCTCGCCATCCTGGCGGTCTGCGTGCTGGCCATGGGCCTGTACCCGGCGCCGATCACCGACGTGATGCATGTCTCCGTCAATCATCTGCTGGAGCAGGTCGCTGCCAGCAAACTCGTGTACTGAGAACACCATGATCCCACCCGTTTCCGACTTCATCGTGGCCCTGCCGGAAATCAGCCTGCTGATCGTGGCTTCGGTGGTGCTGCTGATCGAGGCCTACAGCCAGTCACGCATGGCGGCCTATCTGATGACCCTGGTCGGCTTGTTGATCACCGGCGCCCTGGTGGTGCTGACCGGTCCGGCCGAACCGATGCTCGCCTTCAACGGGCTGTACCTGTCTGACGCCATGGGTCTGTCGCTCAAGCTGCTCACCTGCTTCGCGGCGATCATGGCGGTGATCTATTCCCGCCAGTACCTGGCCGATCGCGGCATGCTCGGTGGCGACTACCTGTCGCTCCTGCTGTTCGCGGTGTTGGGCATGCTGGTGATGATCTCGGCGGCGCATTTCCTGACCCTTTATCTCGGCCTGGAGCTGCTGTCCCTGTCGCTCTACGCCATGGTCGCCATGCGCCGCGACGATGTGCGCGCCTCGGAAGCGGCGATGAAGTACTTCGTGCTGGGCGCCCTGGCCTCCGGTCTGCTGCTGTACGGCATGTCGCTGCTCTATGGCTTGTCCGGGTCGCTGGAGCTCGGGCGGGTGGCGGAAACCGTGCATGCCGGCGTGAAGAGCCAGGTCGTGCTGGTATTCGCCCTGGTCTTCGTGGTCGCCGGCATTGGCTTCAAACTCGGCGCGGCGCCCTTCCACATGTGGGTGCCGGATGTCTACCACGGCGCACCGACGGCGGTGACCCTGTTCATCGGTTCGGTGCCCAAGCTGGCCGCGTTCGCCTTCGTCATGCGCCTGCTGGTCGACGGCCTGCAACCGGCCCATGCCGACTGGCAACAGATGCTGGCCGTGATGGCGGTGGCCTCGCTGGCGATCGGCAACCTGGCCGCGATCATGCAAACCAACATGAAGCGCATGCTGGCCTATTCGACCATTTCGCACATGGGCTTCCTGGCCCTGGGCGTGATGAGTGGCAGCCTGGCCGGATATTCGGCGGCCATGTTCTACGCAGCCGTCTATGTCCTGATGAGCCTGGGCGGTTTCGGCATGCTGACCTATCTGTCACGTGCCGGCGTCGAGGTCGAGGCGCTGGACGACTTCAAGGGGCTCAATGCCAGCCACCCCTGGTTGGCGGCGATCATGGCCATGATTCTCCTGTCGATGGCGGGACTGCCGCCTTTCGTCGGCTTCTACGCCAAGCTGGTCGTCCTCCAGGCCCTGGTCGGCGCCGGTTGGCTGGCCCTGGCCGTGGTGGCGGTGGCGTTTTCCCTGATCGGTGCCTACTACTACCTGCGGGTGGTCAAGCTCATGTATTTCGACGCGCCGCCCGTCCAGGTCCTGCGGCCGGCCGCAGGCGCCGGCGATGCCCGCCTGCTGCTCAGTGCAAACGGCCTGGCGGTGCTGGTGCTCGGCCTGATGCCGCAGCCCTTGCTCTCGTTCTGCGCCTTCTCGGTCCAACAGTCCCTGCGCTGATCGCGGCATGCCACTGAGCGGGGCAGGGGGATGGCCGTCAAGGTGGGATGGGCATGATCCACAAGCCGGATAGCGCGCTCGATGTGATCCTGGTCTGGATCCTGCCGCTCCTGTTGTGGAGTGGCGTGGTGGCCTTCTCCCTGGCCTGGAACCTGAGTGAGGCGCGCCGTACGAATGACACCCTGATGAGCACCCAGGGCCGGGAAATCTTCCGCATCATCGAAGCCACCCGGTTTTGGAATGCCAGCCATGGCGGCCTCTATGGCCGACGTTCGGAGGCGTCACCCTCGAATCCTTATCTGGAGGCTGAGGAAAAGGATATCGACACGCCATCGGGCGTGCCGTTGACCCTGCTCAATCCGGCGTACATGACGCGCCAGTTGTCCCGGGTGATCGAAGAAAGGAGCGGCATCCGGATCAACATCACCAGCCTGAAGCCGATCAACCCCGGAAACCAGGCGCTGCCCTGGGAGCGGGACGCGTTGCGGCAGTTCGAATCCGGGGCCAAGGAATTCTTCTCGCTGGCCAAAGAAGGGGAGGACCAGCGCGCCCATTACATGGCGCCCCTGGTGACCCAGCCCATCTGCCTGCAATGTCATGCCAAGCAAGGCTATCAGGTGGGGGACATCCGGGGCGGCATCAGCGTCAGTTTCGATGCCACGCCTTATGTGCAGGCTTACCAGACACGGCGCGCCAACCTGGTGCTGATCCATGCCGGCGTCTGGCTCGGGCTGGTGCTGACCGCGCTGATCGGGGTGGGTGTGGTCCGCAAGCGCAACCACGCCTTGCGGGCCGAGATGGCCGAACGCAAGGGCGCGGAATCCTACCTGCGCGCTTTGGTGAATGCGTCGCCCGACCCGATGTTTGGCATCGACCGGCGGGGACGATGCACCTTTGCCAACCCGGCGGCGCAGGCCGCCCTGGGATTTCCGTCACTCGAAGCGATGCTGGGCCGGAACCTGATCGAGGAAGTGATCGAGCGTGAATATGCCGTGGCCGGGCACCACGACGCTTCGATCCTCAGGGCGCTTGAACAGGGCAAGCGCATCGAACATGAACAAACGCGCTTCCAGCGCCACGAAGGGGAATCGTTTGCGGCCCAGTTCAGCCTGTCGCCCATCCTGTCCGAGGCCCGGGTGGTGGGCGGCGTGGTGACCTTCATGGATGTCTCCGACCGGCGCCGGAACGAGGTCGAGCTGTGGCTTCAGGCCAGCCACGATGTCTTGACCGAGCTGCCCAACAAGCTGTTGCTGCTCGATCGATTTGAAGCCGCCCTGGCCCAGGCCAGCCGGCATCAGGGCCATGTCGGGCTGGTGCTGATCGCCCTGGATGCCTTTCCAGCCCTGATCGAACGCTATGGCGAAAATATCGCCGATGCCATGCTCAAGGTGGTGGCCATGCGCATGAAGGAGACCGTGCGTGCCACCGACACCCTGGCGCGCCTCGACAAGGACGTTTTCGCCATTCTGTTGCCCTTGCCCGTGTCCCCGGATGAAGTGGTTCAGATCGGCGAGCGGGTCAGACGCGACCTGGCCAAGTCCTACCGGGTCGGACCGGAATGGGTGGAGGTCCCCGTCTCGATCGGCTGGGCGGTCTATCCGGACCATGCCGACCACGTGTCGGCGCTGCTTCAACATGCCCGCGAACAGCTGGGGGGCACCCGCGCGTCGGGCGCGGACTAAGCGCGGTCGGTCTTGGCTCGAGTCTTGGTACGCGGGGCCCGGGCGGGTTTGTCCGACCGCGCCGGGTCGGCCTGCACGGCACGGGCATGGGCTTGCGCGATACCCGACTCGCCGCGGGCATAGACCTCTTCCATGATTTCGATGAAGCGTCGGGCCTGGGGGGACAGGAATCGGCCACGGCGCAGCACCAGGCCATACCCGCGTTGCGGGAAATAGCGGGTCAGGGGGATGCGCATCAACTTCTCGTCTCCGGTCAGGCAGATGTCGGTGACGATCGACACGCCCATGCCCAACTCGACATATTTCTTGATCACCTCCCAGCCGCCGGCTTCCAGGGTCACCGTGAAAGTCAGGTTGTGCTGCTGGAATACGTACTTGACGATGCGCCAGGTCGAGAGATGCGAGGGCGGCAGGATCAGGCCGTAATGGCTGACGTCTTCCAGGGTGACTTCCTGGCCGGACCGGGCTTTGTCCGCCAGAGGATGGTCGAGCGGCGTGATCAGCATCGGGTCGAAGGTCACCACGGGCCGGTATTCGATGTCTTCCGGGACGTCCAGCATCGAGCCGACCGCGAAGTCGATCTCGTCCGCCTTGAGCATCTTGAGGCCGTCGCGTCCGGTGACGTTATGCATCTTGAGCTGCACCTTGGGATATTGCTCCACGAAGCGGCGCACCGGCTCGGGCAGGATGTACAGGATGGTCGACTCGCCGGCGCCGATGTTCAGCTCGCCGGATTCCAGCTTGCCGAAGTGGGCGGTGAAGTTTTCCTGCAGCTTGTCGATGCCATCGACCAGGGGTTCGGCCAGGTGATAGAGCACGTCGCCTTCCGGCGTCAGCTTGAGATGCGGACCGCGCCGCTCGAACAGGACCACGGCCAGTTCCCGTTCCAGGGCCTGGATCTGCAACGACACGGAGGGCTGGGAAAGAAACAGCTTTTCCGCCGCCTTGGAGATGCTGCCGCAGCGCACCACCTGGTGGAAGGCGCGCAATTGCTTGAGGCGGTTGTTCTTGTAGTACAGGGGCGAGTCGTCGCTGCTCATGGTGCCATCCCGGACATTGAAACCGCCAATATTGGAAATTGAAATAATTGCTGTGTCAAATAATTAAAAAATTCATAGACTCGCCACATCAATAATTAAGACCCCAAGGTCTCTATTACCCGAGTGTTTCAATCGGGATAGGAGCGAGCAGATGGAAGCGTTGCAAGGTGTGACGATGGCGGGTGTCTTCATGGCCCTGCTGGGCGGCGTCCTGGCCTGGTTGCTGGCGGTGGCCAGCAAGCGACTCTATGTCTATGAGGATCCCCGCATCGAGCAGGTCGAGGACCTGCTGCCGAAGTCCAACTGCGGTGCCTGTGGCACCGCCGGTTGCCGCAATTTCGCCGAGGCGCTGGTGGCGGGCCACATCGAGCCGGCCAAGTGCACGGTCAACAGCCGCGACATGAACGAGTACATCGCCGGCTTCCTGGGGGTCGACATGGGCAATGTCGACAAGAAGGTGGCTCGTCTGGCCTGTGCCGGGGGCCGTCACGTGGCCCGCATGCGGGCCCAGTATTCCGGCCTCGGCACCTGCCGTGCCGCGACCACGGTGGCGGGGGGCGGCAAGGCCTGCGACTGGGGCTGCCTGGGCCTGGGCGACTGCGAGTCGGTGTGCGACTTCGACGCCATCCACATGAACCAGTTTGGCCTGCCGGTGGTGGATGCCGCCAAGTGCACCGCCTGTGGCGACTGCGTGGAAATCTGCCCGAAGGCGCTGTTTTCCCTGGAGCCGATCACCCGCAAGCTCTGGATGGCCTGCAAGAACAAGGCCGATGGCGACACCGCCGAACTGCAATGCGAAGTGGCCTGCACTGCCTGCGGAAAGTGTGTGGCCGATGCGGCGCCCGGGCTGATCAGCCTGAAGAATGACCTGGCCACCATCGACTACGGCAAGAACGCCCTGGCCAGCCCGAAAGCCATCGAGCGCTGCCCGACCGGGGCCATCGTCTGGGTCGAGGATGGTCAGCCGACGCGCGGCAAGTCGGCCAAGAAGGTCGTGCGCATCACCCCCCTGCCCGTCATGAACGAAGTGTGAGAGAGAAGGATCGGACCATGTTCAAGAAGCTGTTCAATCTGAAGAACAACCTGACCGAACTGGGCGGCGCGGGTGCGCGCGCCGAAGTGGTCAAATATCCGGGGGTGCGCGACGCGATCGACGGCAACACGGCCGTCATCCTGGTCGAGCGGGAATCCACCGATGCGGCCGGCGCCTATCCGATCACGCCGTCCACCCAGATGGGCGAATACTGGGCCGAGGCTGCCGCCGCCGGCCACGTCAACAGCGCCGGCCGGCCGTTGATCTTCATCGAGCCGGAGTCCGAGCACGCGGCCGCCGGGGTGACCGCCGGCCTGGCCATGACCGGCATGCGGGCAGTCAATTTCACCTCCGCCCAGGGCGCCGCCTTCATGCACGAGTCGCTCTACGGCGCGGTTGGCAAGCGCCTGCCCTACGTGCTCAACATGGGCTGCCGGGCCATCACCAAGGCGACCCTGAACGTGCATTGCGGCCACGACGACTATCACTGTGTCGACGATACCGGCTTCATCCAGGTGTTCGCCAAGAACGCCCAGGCCGCCGCCGACCTGAACATGATCGCGCGCAAGACCGCCGAGCTGTCCCTGACCCCGGCCATCGTCGGCATGGACGGCTTCCTCACCACCCACCTGATCGAGCCGGTGCTGGTGCCGGAAAAGGAACTGGTTGCCGAATACCTGGGCCAATCGGACGACATCATCGACACCCCGACCCCGGCCCAGCGCCTGATCTACGGCCCCAAGCGCCGCCGCGTGCCGGCCATCTGGGACGTCGACGCCCCGATGGTGTCCGGCGCCGTCGCCAACCAGGACGCCTACATGCAGTCGGTGGCCGCCCAGCGTCCCTACTTCTTCCAGCACATCCCCGAGATCGCCGACCAGTGCCTGGCCGAGTTCGCCCAGCTCACCGGGCGCCGCTACAGCCGGGTCGACACCTACAAGTGCGAGGACGCCGAGTACATCCTGCTCGGCATGGGCTCGATGACCGTGCAGGCCGAGGCCGTGGCCGACTGGCTGCGCGCCGAGAAGAAGCTCAAGGTCGGCGTGGTGCATCTCACCATGTTCCGGCCCTTCCCGGGCGATGTGCTCGGCCAGATCCTCAAGGGCAGGAAGGGCGTCGCGGTGCTGGAGCGCACCGACCAGCCCTTGTCCGAGGACCTGCCCCTGATGCGTGAAGTGCGGGCCACCGTGGCCAAGTGCCTGGAAAACGGCGCCGCCGACGGCGACAAGCCCTATGCCGATTACGCGTCCTACGCCAGTGCCAAGGACATGCCCAAGCTGTATTCCGGCTGCTACGGCCTCGGTTCCCGCGACCTTCAGCCGGAAGGCCTGGTGGCGGCGGTCGAGAACATGCTGCCGGGCGGCGCCCAGCGCAAGTTCTACTACCTCTCGGTCGACTTCGTGCGCGACCAGGCCGCCACGCCGAAGCAGGAAATCCAGATGCAGGAGATCCAGGCCGCCTATCCGCGCATCAAGGAATTCGCCCTGCGCGGTTCGGTGAACCCCAACCTGATGCCCAAGAACGCCATCGCCGTGCGCATGCACTCGGTCGGCGGCTGGGGCGCGGTGACCACCGGCAAGAACCTGGCCATGACCCTGTTCGAACTGCTCGGCTGGGACATCAAGGCCAACCCGAAGTACGGCTCGGAGAAGAAGGGCCAGCCGACCACCTACTACCTGTCGGCGGCACCGGAACCGATCCGCATCAACTGTGAATACACCCACGTCGACGTGGTCCTGTCGCCCGACCCGCAGGTGTTCCTGCACACCAACGCGGTGTCCGGCCTGTCCAAGGGCGGCGTGTTCATCATCCAGAGCAACCTGGCCACGCCGGAAGCCGTGTGGGCGACCTTCCCGACCCACGTGCAGAAGACCATCGTCGACCAGGGCATCCGCGTGTTCTACCTGGACGCCTTCCAGATCGCCCGCGACGAGGCCTCCAACCCCGACCTGCAACTGCGCATGCAGGGCAACGCCTTCCAGGGCGCTTTCTTCCATGCTTCCGATGTCAAGGAGCGTGCCGGCCTGACCGAGGACGCCTTGTTCAAGGCGATCGAGAACCAGCTCGAAGACAAGTTCGGCAAGAAGGGCAAGCGGGTGGTCGAGGACAACCTGCGGGTGGTCAAGCGCGGCTACGAGGAAATCTACGAGATCCCCGCCGAGGTGATGAAGGTCGGTGCCCGCCAGGCCGTGCTGAAACCCGAGATTGCCCTGCCGGTGATGCTCAAGGAACAGCCCGAGGGCAGCGGCGGCGCCGCCGACATCCACCGCTTCTGGGAACAGACCGGCAGCTTCTACCAGAGCGGCCGCGGCTCCGACAACCTGGTCGATCCGTTCATCGGCATGGCCATGATCCCGGCCGTGACCGGCGTGTTCCGCGACATGACCCAGATCCGCTTCGAGCATCCGGAGTGGATCGCCGAGAACTGCACCGCCTGCGGCAACTGCTACACCGAGTGTCCCGACTCGGCCATCCCCGGCCTGGTCAGCGACGTTGCCGACGTGCTCAACACCGCCGTACAGAAGATCGAGCTGGGCGGCCGGCCGACCCGCTTCCTGCGCCGCGCCAGCCGCACCATCGAGAAAAAACTGAAAGGCATGCTGGACAAGGACGGCCTCGACGTCCGCGCCCTGATGCACACCGCGATCGACAATACCCTGGCCGAAGACCCGGCCCAGGGCGAGGACCGTGAGCGCATGGCCGCCGAATTCGACCTCCTCAAGGAGGCCATCGGCGGCTTCAAGTTCGCCACCACCAAGCCGTACTGGACGACCCGCGAGAAGAAATCGGCCGGGGCCGGCGGCCTCTTCTCGATCACCGTCAACCCGTACACCTGCAAGGGCTGCGCCCTGTGCGTGGATGTCTGTGAGGACGATGCCCTGAAGATGGTCACCCAGACCCAGGAATCCATCGAAGTCCTGCGCAAGGACTGGAAGTTCTGGCTCGACCTGCCCAGCACGCCGAACAAGTACAGCCGCATCGACAGCCTGGACGAGAAGATCGGCGCCCTGGAAACCCTGCTGCTCGACAAGCACAACTACAATTCCATGGCCTGCGGCGACGGCGCCTGCCTGGGTTGCGGCGAAAAGACCGCCATCCACCTGTTCACCGGCACGGTGACCGCGCTCATGCAGCCGCGCGTCAAGGCCTTCGTCGAGAAGCTCGATGCTCTGGTCATGGCGCTGGAGAAGCACATCCGCATGAAGCTGACCGAGTCGGTCGACTTCACCGACAGCCAGGCCGTGCTGGCCGCCGTCGAGGCCGCCAAGGGCCAGGACCTGACCCTGGCCAACCTGTCCGGCCAGCTGATGGCGCAGAAGGTCACCCAGCCGATCGACCCGCACTGGTTGAAGTGGGCCACCCAGCTCCTCGAGAAACTCAAGAACCTGCGCTGGCGCTATGTCGAGGGTCCGACCAAGCGTGGTCGGGCCGAGATGGGGATCGCCAACTCGACCGGCTGCACCTCGGTGTGGGGTTCCACCTATCCGTACAACCCGTATCCGTTCCCCTGGACCTCGCACCTGTTCCAGGACTCGCCGTCGGTGGCGCTGGGGCTCTTCGAAGGCCACATGGCCAAGATGGCGGAAGGCTTCAAGGCCGTGCGCATGGCCGAGATCGAACTGAATGGCGGCTACAACCCGGTCGAGCACGACAGCTTCTTCACCTACTTCACCTGGGAAAGCTTCAGCGACGAAGAGTGGAAGCTGTGCCCGCCGGTGGTCGCGGTGGGCGGCGACGGCGCCATGTACGACATCGGTTTCCAGAACCTGTCGCGTGCCCTGATGACCGGCAAGCCGGTGAAGATCCTGGTGGTCGACACCCAGGTCTACTCGAACACCGGCGGCCAGGCCTGCACCTCGGGCTTCATCAGCCAGGTGGCGGACATGTCGCCGTACGGCAAGGCGATCAAGGGCAAGCAGGAGATCCGCAAGGAAATCAGCGTGATCGGCATGGCCCACCGCACCAGCTACATCCTGCAAAGCGCCATTTCCAGCCCGACCCACCTGATCGAAGGCTATATCGAAGGCTTGAACAGCCGGCGTCCGGCCATGTTCAACATCTACGCGGTCTGCCCGCCCGAGCACGGCGTCGGCGACGACACCTCGGTCGAGCAGTCGAAAATGGCCGTCGAATCGCGCGCCTACCCGCTGTTCAAGTACGACCCCGACCTTGGCACCACCTTCAGCGAGTGCGTGTCCCTGGAAGGCAACCCGGCCATGGACAGCGACTGGCCCGAGTACACCCTGGCCTACAAGGACGAACAAGGCAACGCGCAGACGATGATCCTGCCGTTCACCTTTGCCGACTTCGCACTCACCGAAGGCCGCTTTGCCAAGCAATTCAGGAAGGCCCCGCCGGAGACCTGGAACGACGACATGGTGCCCATGGCCGAGTTCGTGAAGATGAGCCAGGACGAACGCGACGGCAAGTTTCCCTACATCTGGGCGGTGGACAAGAAGAATCGCCTGATGCGGGTGATCTGCTCGCAGGAACTGGCCAAATCGTGCATCGAACGGCAGGGCTTCTGGCAGCAGCTGAAGGATGTCGCCGGGCTCAACCGCGAAGCGGTGGACGAGCAGGCGATCGCCGACCGCGCCCGCGCCGAACTGGTGCAGAAGCTGAGCGCCAGCCTGGCCAGCTTCGGCGGTGGCGTGGCCATGGACATGGCTGCCATGCCCGCCGCTACGGCGGCGGCCGCCGGCGGCACGGCCAAGCCGGCGGCCGGTCCCGATGGCTACGAGCCGGTCTGGATCGAAAGCCCGGAGTGCACGGCCTGTGACGAGTGCACCAACCTGGCCCCGAAAGCGTTCCAGTACAACGACCAGAAGCAGGCCATCGTGATCAACCCGCAGGGCACCACCTTCGCCAACCTGGTCAAGGCGGCGGAAAAGTGCACCGCGAGCTGCATCCACCCGGGCACGCCCTGGAACATGAACGAGCCGGGCGTCGACAAGCTGATCGCCCGGGCGGCGAAGTTCAACTGATCAAAGGCCGGGAAATGGGAAACGGGAAACGGGAAATGCTACCCCCCACGCCTGAGGGCGGGGGGCGGTTCTCGCTGTTCCCGTTTCCCGTTGCCCGTTTCCCATTCTTCAAGCGCACAAGTTTCGCCCGCGGGATCCATCCCGCGAGCAACAAGAGCACTGCTGGCACGCCGCTCCGTCGGTTGCCGTTTGCGCCGCGCATGATCCTCCCCCTCGCGCAGCACATCGGCAAGCCGGCGGTGCCCATCGTTTCGGTGGGCCAGGAGGTCGTCCGTGGTCAGCTCATCGCCCGGGCCGACGGGTTTCTGTCGGTTCCCCTCCATGCCCCGGTTGACGGGGTGGTGGAGTCCATCGAATTGATGCCCTCGGCGCGCGGTCCATGGACCGAGAGCATCGTCATCCGCACCTATGAAGCCTCCACCCAGGAGGTCCGCTGGGGCGAGCCGCGCGACATGGACACGCTGTCGCCGCAGGAAATCATCCAGGCCATCCAGGATACCGGCATGGTCGGCCTGGGCGGTGCCGCCTTTCCCAGCCATGCCAAGCTGACCGTACCGAAAGACCGCACCATCGACACCCTGGTGGTGAACGGCTGCGAGTGCGAGCCCTATCTGACCTGCGATCATCGGATCATGGTCGAGTGTGCCGACGACCTCATGCGGGGCATCCGCTACGCCATGCGCGCGGTGGGCGCGGCGCGCGCCGTGGTCGGCATCGAGGACAACAAGCCGGACGCCATCGCGGCGGTGCGCGCGGCCCTGCCGGCCGACGGCACGATCACCGTGGCGGCGGTGGAAACCAAATATCCGCAGGGCGCGGAAAAGATGCTGATCAAGTCGGCGCTGGGCCGGGAAGTGCCGGCCGGCGGCCTGCCGTCGGCGGTCGGGGTGGTGGTCAACAACGTCGGCACCCTGGCCTTGCTGGGCCGGCTCCTGCCACTCGGCCAGGGCCTCACCGAGCGCGCCGTCACCGTCACCGGCCCGGGCATCAAGCGGCCGGGCGACTACTGGGTGCCGATCGGCACGCCGATGCGTCATGTGCTCGACTGGGCCGGTGCCGAGAATGTCAGCGAGCGCGAGATCATCCTGGGCGGCCCGATGATGGGCCAGGCCGTGGCCTCGCTCGACGTGCCGGTGACCAAGGGCGTGTCCGGCATCCTGGTGTTCGACCGCCGTCGCATCGAGGCAGAGTCCCAGCGCAAGATTTACGCCTGCATCAAGTGCGGCGAATGCGTGAACGCCTGCCCGATGGGTCTCAATCCGTCCATGCTCGGCTTGCTGGCCGGCAGCCTGGAGTACGACCGCATGGGCAGCGAATACCACTTGGGCGATTGTTTCGAGTGCGGCTGCTGCACCTACGTGTGTCCCTCCAACATCCCCCTGGTGCAGCAGTTCCGCGTCGCCAAGGGCATCCTGCGCGAACGCGCCGATTTGGCCAAGCAGAAGCACGAACTGCACGAGAGCGGCGAACGCTTCGACTTCGGCCACGCCGAGGGCGAAGGCCGCAAGGGCGGCGGCCGCCGTCATCCCCTCCCCACCGATCCCCCGAAATCATGACTCCCGAGATCAGCCGCGAATTCATCGCCGATACCCTGGCCCAGTCCATCCTCGACCCACGAACGCGGGCGCTGTACGAGCTGTGCTTCATGCACCGGCATCACTTCCAGGACGAGATCGTCGCCGACAAGCTGCGCATGATCGTGCGCCTGTGCGCCGAGCACGGTTTTCACGTGCATGGCTTCTCGCCCGAGTTTGCGGCGCACCGGCTCGGACAATCCGGCGTCGACCGCTGGTTCGCCGGCTTGGCCACCGCCGAGCAGCTCGACCTGGCGCGGGTGTTCGAGATGCACAAGCGGGTGATGGACGTGTTCGTCGACCAGCCCGAGGAGCTGGCCCGGTCGCTGGCCTCGAAGTACCTGCATTTCCATTTTCCCGAGCTGTTCTTCATTTACGACGGCCGGGTCGCCCAGGCCGCGTTCCAGCTGGGCGGCGGCGAATGCGGCTACTTGAGCCGGGCCGAGTTCGATGCCGACTATGGCCGTTTCTTCGCCTGCTGCCGCAAACTGACCGAACGCCTGTCCGGGCTGGCCGGGCGGCGCCTGAATCCGCGCGAACTGGACCGGGTGCTGCGCGCCTGGATCGATCATCAGGAAATCGCCGCCGAGCATGCCGGCGCGGCGGTCCAGCCGGCCTACGCGCACGCCTGAGCCCGCCATGCCCGGACCCAAGCTCCAGCTGCGCGCCGCGCCCCACGTCCGCCGGGAGATCAGCGTCGAGACCATCATGGCCCATGTGGTCCTGGCGCTGCTGCCGATCGCCGCCTTCTCGGTCTGGCAATACGGACTCTCGGCGCTGGCCTTGATCCTGGTTACCACGCTGGCCTGCCTGGGGACCGAGCGCTTCTTCAGCCGCCAGGCCGGGCAGGGCAACACCCTGACCGACTGGAGTGCCACCATCACCGGCCTGCTGCTCGCCCTGACCCTGCCGCCCTCGTTCCCGCTCTGGATGGCGGCCGTGGCCGGCTTCGTCGCGATCGCCCTGGGCAAGGCCTTGTTCGGCGGCATCGGCCACAACGTGTTCAACCCGGCTCTGGTGGGCC
Source organism: Pseudomonadota bacterium (assembly GCA_049322515.1). Classification (GTDB taxonomy): domain Bacteria; phylum Pseudomonadota; class Gammaproteobacteria; order Burkholderiales; family Thiobacillaceae; genus Parasulfuritortus. The sequence goes on along the minus strand of JBMOQW010000033.1, from coordinate 98,118 downwards.
GCGCCTTCGTGCAGGCAGCGTTCCCGGTCGCCATCTCGACCTGGGTGCCGGCCTACGCGCCGGACCGGTTCACCGAGTTCATTCCCTCCACACTCACCGCGCCATTCATGACGCCGCCCGACATCACCGCCTGGGCCAAGCAGGCGCTCGATGGTTTCACGGGCGCGACGCCGCTGGCGCGCTGGAAGTTCGAGACCGTATTCACTCCGGCGCAGGACTTTTTGACCGGGGTCGCCACGGCCTCGGCCGGCGAGACCTCGGCGGTCCTGATCCTGCTCTGCGGCTTGTACCTCGCGGCGCGCCGTTTCCTTGACTGGCGCATCCCGGTCGCCGTGCTGGGCGCGGCGGCTTTCACCGCCTGGGTGTTCCAGCTCTACAATCCGGAACGCTATCCCGATCCCGCCTTCGTGTTGCTGTCCGGCGGCCTGATGCTGGGCGCGGTGTTCATGGCCACCGACATGGCCACCTCGCCGGTGACGCCCAAGGGGGTGTGGCTCTACGGTGCCCTGATCGGCGTGGTGACGGTCATGATCCGTTACTTCGGGGGCCTCACCGAAGGGGTGATGTATGCCATCCTGCTCGGCAACGCGCTGGCGCCGATGATCGACCAATACACCCAGCCCAAGGTCTTCGGGGCACGGAGGCAGGCATGAACGGCGTTGTCGCGGTGCCTGGTTCCTCGCCCCGGGCCATGATCCTGACCCTCGGCCTGGTCGCCACCCTGTGCGGGGTGCTCATCGTGTCGGCCTACCAGGGGACCCTGGAGGCGGTCACCGCCAACAAGCGCATCGCGCTCGAACGGGCCGTGTTCAAGGTGATTCCCGGTGCGGCCACCATGAAAGAATTTGTGGCTACCGGCCAAGGCGTCGCCGCCAACGGCAACGGGGAAAAGTTCTATGCCGCCTTCGATGCCGCCGGTGTCCTCAAGGGCGTTGCCGCCGAGGCCGCCGCGCCCGGCTATGCCGATGTCGTGCGGGTGCTCTACGCCTATGACCCGGCCAAGCAGGCGGTCACCGGCATGGGCGTGATCGCCATGCGGGAGACTCCGGGCATCGGCGACAAGATCATCACCGACCCGGCGTTTCTCAAGAACTTCGACGCCCTCGACGCGCGCCTGAATGCCGACGGCACGGCCCTGGCCAACCCGATCAAGGTGGTCAAGCACGGCACCAAGCGCAACGCCTGGGAGATCGACGCGATTTCCGGCGCCACGGTGACCACCAAGGCCGTGGGCAAGGGCATCAACGACAGCGCCCAACGTCTGCTGCCGAAGCTGGTGCCGCATCTGGATCAGGTGAAGGGGGAAAGGGTGGACGTAAAGGGGGAAGGGGGAAGGGTGAAGGGTGATAAGACCAGCGCCGCTTTGCCGTTCCCCTTCTCCCTTCCCCCTTCCCCCTTCACCAAGGAAGGAGGCCCGGCATGATCCCCGGACAAAAATCCCTCACCGCCATGGAAGAATTCATGGAGGGCATCTGGAAGCAGAACCCGGTGTTCGTCATGGCGCTCGGCATGTGCCCGGTCCTGGCCGTCTCGGTGTCGGCGGTGAACGCGCTGTCGATGGGCATCGCCACCACCTTCGTGCTGGTCTGTTCGACCCTGCTGGTCTCGCTGATCCGCAATGTGGTGCCCAAGGATGTGCGCATCGCCACATACATCGTCATCATCGCCACCTTCGTGACCGTGGTCGACTATCTGATCGCGGCGATCAGCCTGGCGGTCTATGAGGCGCTCGGTGCCTTCATCCAGCTGATCGTGGTCAACTGCATCATCCTGGGCCGGGCCGAGGCGCACGCCTCCAAGAATCCGCCCCTGCGCACGGTCATCAACGCCACCGGCATGGGCCTGGGCTTCACCGTTGGCCTGTTCGCGCTCGGCGCCGTGCGCGAGATCCTGGGCGCCGGCAAGCTGTTCGGCGTGGCGTTGTTCGGGCCCGATTTCCAGCCCTGGGTGGTGATGGTGCTGCCGCCCGGCGGGTTCTTCGTGCTGGGGGCCTGGCTGCTGCTGTTCAATTGGCTGAAGACGCGCAAGCCCGCGTCGGGCCCGCTGCCTGAGGGAGGCCGGGCATGAACGAGATTTCTGCCGGCCAGATCTTCGTCGGCGCGGTCCTGGCCAACAACTTCGTGCTGGCCATGTTCCTCGGCCTGTGCCCTTTCCTGGGCGTGTCGGGCAAGCTCAACACGGCCGCGCCGATGGGTGCCGCGACCACCTTCGTGATGCTGGTGGCCAGCCTGTGCGCCTATGGCCTGAACTGGCTGGTGGTGCACTTCGACCTGGAATTCCTGCGCCTGATCTCCTACATCGTGGTGATTGCCTCGGCGGTGCAGCTGGTCGAGATGGTGGTGAAGAAGTTTAGCCCGGCCCTGTTCCGCGCCCTCGGCATCTACCTGCCGCTGATCACCAGCAACTGTGCGGTGCTTGGCGTGGCCTTGTTCCAGACCGCGCGCGAATACAGCTTCTTGCAATCGCTGACCTTCGCGGCCGGGGCCGGCGTCGGCTTCACCCTGGCCCTGGTCCTGATGGCCGGCCTGCGCGAGCGGTTGCACCTGGCCAAGGTGCCCAACGTGGTCCAGGGCACGGCCTTGTCCCTCATGCTGGCGGGCCTGTTGTCCCTGGCCTTCATGGGCTTTGCCGGCCTGGGAGCGGGCGAGTGATCACCTACCTGGTCACCATCGGCCTGATCCTGATCCTGCTGCTGGCCTGGGTGACGGTGCAGCAGTGCTATCGCCTGTTCGCGCGGCGGAATCCGGAGCTGGGGCCGTTCCGCGCCGAGAATGGGGGGTGTGGCTGCTGTGCTGCAAAAGGTTCCTGTGCGAGTGGCGCTTGCGATGCGGACGTCTGAACGCACATTTATCCGGCAAGTTTAGTACGCACTTACCAGCGCGGCGTACAATGGCTCGGAACCGTTCTGACGCCGCCGCCGTGTCCCGCTTCCTGCTCCTGATCCTTCTCTGGCTCCACGCGGTGTTCGCCGGAGCCGCTGCGGTCTTGCCCGCGCTCGACGCGGAACATCCGGCCCGCGACCTGGCCCCATGCCTGGAATATCATGAAGATGCCGCCGGGTTGCTGGACCTGGATCGGGTGCTGGCCGGGCAAGCCAGGTTCCTGCCCTATGCCGGACAGGGCCGCGCCAATTTCGGCTACAGCGATGCCGCCTGGTGGCTGCGTTGCCGTCTTCGCCAGGACCAGGCCGGGGCCCGCCTGCTCGAAGTCGGTTATCCCACCCTGGACCGGGTCGACCTGTTCGTGCCCAACGCCGCCGGTGGCTATCTCCAGCTGCGCAGCGGCGACCGCTGGAAATTTTCCGAACGCCTGTACCCCCACCGCCACCTGGTGTTCCCGATCGAGTTGCCGGCTGGCGAGCCGGTGATCTATATCCGCGTTCGCTCCGAGGGCAGCCTGACCCTGCCGCTCACCCTCTGGCAGCCGGAGGCATTCCAGCGTCAGGCGCCCCGCGATTACGCCCGGATGGCCTTGTACTTCGGCATGTTGCTGGCCCTGGCGGTCTACAATTTCCTGCTCTATCTGTCGCTACGTGACCGCTCCTACATGGAGTACGTCCTGTTCGTGCTGGGGTTGGCGGTCGGCCTGGCCTCGGTGAACGGCCTCGCGCAGCAATTCCTGTGGCCGGAATGGCCGGGCTGGGCCCACGTGGCTTTCCCCCTGGGGTTCTCGGTGGCCGGCCTGTTCGGGGCCATGTTCACCCGCTCGTTCCTGGCCACGGCCAGGACGGCGCCGCGCCTCGACCGCCTGTTGCGGATCCTGGTCGGCCTCTTCGCGTTGTCCATGCTGCTGCATCTGGTGTCCTACCAGTGGGGGGCGATGACCGTGTCCCTGGCTGGCTTCGCGGTCGCCGTGGTGTCGCTCGCGGCCGGCCTGCAAGCCTGGCGGTGCGGTCATCCGGGGGCGCGGTTCTTTCTCCTGGCCTGGACCGTGCTCCTGGCCGGGGTGGCGGTGACCGCCCTGCGCAATTTCGGCTGGCTGCCGACCAACCTGGTCACCCAATATGCGATGCAGGTCGGCTCGATCCTGGACATGTTGCTGCTGTCCTTCGCCCTGGCCGACCGTATCAACAGTACGCGTGCCGAGAAGGAAGCGGCCCAGGCCGGCATGCTGGAGGCCAAGCAGACCATGCTGGAGACCTTGCGCCGTTCCGAGGAAACCTTGGAAAACCGGGTGGCCCAGCGGACCCAGGAACTGGCCACGGCCAACGCCCAATTGCGCGAGAACGAACAGACCCTGTCCCGGCTGGCGCGGCAGGACGCGCTCACCGGACTGGGCAACCGGATCGCCCTCGAGGAGGAAATGCGCAAGGCGATCGGTCGCGCCGGCCGGCTCGGCACCGGCGTGGTGGTGATGCTGATCGACCTCGACCGCTTCAAGCCGGTCAACGACCGGCTCGGGCATGGGGTCGGCGACCAGGTCTTGTGCCAGGTCGCCGAGCGGCTGCGCCAGGGGGTCCGCACGTCCGACACCGTGGCGCGCCTGGGCGGTGATGAATTCATCGTCCTGCTCGAAGGCTACACCGTGATGGCCGATGTCCCGACCGTGGCGGACAAGCTCCTGCGCGCCCTGGCCGAGCCGTTCGTGGTCCAGGACCAGGCGATCGAGATCGGTGCCAGCATCGGCATCGCCGCCCTGGGGCTGGACGATACCCCTGGTCAGCTGCTGCGGCGCGCCGACCAGGCCATGTACGTGGCCAAGCGCCAGGGTGGCAATCGCTACGCCTCCGGGCCGGCGTGAACGGCGAGATTTGCCGCCTGTGCGTCGTTGGGCGGCGCAAGTCATTGATTCGACGTCATGCCTTTGGTTTTGGCCCGGATGTTGCTATGGTAAAGCCATGGAACAACCGCTGACCTACCGCTGGCAAAACGCCGAGCATTACTACACGGCGATGCTGACCCCCGACCTGTTCGGGGGCTGGACCCTGGTCACCGCCTCCGGGGCGCGGGCCGGCAAGTCCGGCCGGGTCAGCCAGAAACCCTTGCCCAGCTACGAGCAGGGCCTCGACGCGCTGCGCCAGTTGCGTCAGCGGCGCCGGCGCGAGGGCTATCAGCTATGCGGGACCGGGTTCGCCGAGTTCCAGCGGCTCGATCCACGCAGCACCGACCTGCGTTCGGCCGAGTCACAAGCGCTCCTGCGCCTGTTCGAATCCTGGCAGGTGACACGCGAGGAACAATGCGCCCTGCTCGGCATTGAGGCGCGTGCTCTGGACGGCTACCTGGATGGCCGGCCCCTGGCCGACGACACGGTGCTGCTCGGCCGGGTCGCCCACCTGCTGGCGATCAACAAGCGTCTGCGCTTGCGTTACGGCAGCCGGCCGGATTTCGCCCGAGAGTGGATCCGCCTGCCCAACGTGCGTCTCGAAGGGCAACGGCCGCTCGATGTCATGATGGCCTCGCGCGAGGGCCTCGCGGCCTTGCGCCGGCAACTCGAGGCGCACGCCATCGAGGCCCGGGCCTGTACTAAAGTGCGAACCACCAGGCGCTGAGGCCCGCACTCGCGGCCAAGATCAGCAGGGCCCAGGCCCGGCCACCCCGGATGGCTTCGTCGGCCTGGCCACGCTTCCAGCCCGTCACCATGGCCCGGGCCAGGTTCTCCCTGTGGGCCAGGCTGCCGACCACGACGCCGGCGAGATGCACCCCGACCACCGCCAGCATGGCGTTCACGAGGCCCTCATGCAGGTCCTCGAAGGCCTCGATGTCGAGGTCCTGATAGAGCGGCCAGCCGGTCGCCGCGGTGCCCAGGCCGAGCCCGAGCAGGGCCAGGATGGCCCAGCCGCCGGCCGGGTTGTGGCCGGTGAAATGGGGCGCTTGCCCGCGCAGCAGGGCCTTGACGTAGTCGATCGCCGCCGCCGGGCCGCGCACGAAGCTGGCGAACCGGGCATGCCGGGTGCCGACCAGGCCCCAGGCGATCCGGAATGCGATGATGCCGGCCAGGGCACCGCCGGCCCAGACGTGGACCAGGCGCCACTCCTCGCTGTCGCCGGTCAGATAGGCGATCGCGAAGGCCAGCACCAGGCCCCAATGACCGAGGCGGGTCGGCCAATCCCAGACCAGGATGCGTTCCATGTCAGTCTCCTTCGCGATGGCGGCCGAGGCCCGGCACGTCGAGTTCGCGCTCGCCATAGCGCCCCTGTTCGGCGCCCCGGTGGCAGGCAGCGCAGTTGGCGGCACTCTTGATCCGTTCGTCACGCCAGACCCGGGCGGGCACCTCATCGTGTTCGCGCACGAACCAGGCCGCTGTCGTGATCCGGGGCGCCTTCTCCCCGCTGGCCGGGCGTCGCCCCGCGTGACGTGTCAGCCAGGCCGAGATCACTTGCGATTCCTTGGCCTCCAGGCTGGCGTCGGTGCCGAAATGCCGCTCCAGGCCCGCCATGGTCTTGCGCCAGTCGTCGGCCGAGAGCAGGGGCGGGGGGAAGGGCAGGTGGCAGCTGCCACACTCGCTCGGGTAGCTGGCCGGCATGTCGGCCGGCAGGCCGATGCGATCGGCCGCGGCGGACCCGGCGAGCAGGGCCGCGCAGAGCAGCAGGCAGCATCGCAGGATCATTTCACGGACAGCACGTACTGGATGAAGTCGGCTTTCTCGGCTGGCGTACAGGCCCGGCCGACCACTTCCTTGCAGTTTCTCTTGAACCATTTTTCTACCTTTTTGGCATCGGTGAAGCGTTCCGGCTGGGTCGCCGGGCTGAGCGGATCGATGGCCTTGCCGGTCACGGCATGGCGGCCCGGCGCGCGCGGGTTGTCGGTATGGCAGGCGAAGCAGCTCGACAGCTTTTCCGACACGCCGTGGTTGCGCGCCGCGAAGGCGCGACCGCGCGCGGCATCGGCGTTGAAGCCGGCGCCCGCCTCGGCACTGTATTGGGCGACGAACTGGGCTGGCGTGGCGGCCCACAGGGGCGGGGTGAACGTCAGGGCAAGCAGGGCGAGCATCAGCTTCATGGGGGTCTCCGGTAACGATGACGGGGATAGATTGGCGGGCGTAGCTTAAGCCAACTTTAAGTTTGGCCGGCATAATCGAAGCCATGCGTATCCTGATCGTGGAAGACGACGAACTGCTCGGCGATGGCCTCCAGGCCGGGCTGCGCCATTGCGGCTTCGTGGCCGACTGGCTGCGCGACGGTGAAAGTGCCCGGGCTGCCCTGGCCAGCGAAGACTATGCCGCCCTGGTCCTCGATCTCGGCCTGCCCCGGATGTCGGGTATGCAGGTGCTCGACGGCTTGCGCGCCGCGGGGTCGGACTTGCCGGTGCTGGTCTTGACCGCGCGTGACGCGACCGCCGACAAGGTGCGCGGTCTGGATGGCGGGGCGGATGACTATCTGGTCAAGCCGGTCGATCTCGACGAACTGGCGGCCCGCTTGCGCGCCCTGGTCCGGCGCGCCGGCGGGCAGGCCGCGCCCTTGCTGCGGGCCGGTCCGGTGACCCTGGATCCGGCCGCCCGGCGGGCCTATCTGCACGGCCAGCCCCTGGAACTGCCGGCCAAGGAATTCGCCATCCTGGCGCTGTTCATGCGCCACCCCGGGCGGGTGCTGTCGCGGGCCCAGCTTGAGTCGGCGCTGTACGGCTGGGACGAGGGCGTCGAGTCGAACGCGGTCGAGGTGTATATCCACCATCTGCGTCGCAAGCTGGGTGCCGAGCGCATCCGCACCCAGCGCGGCCTCGGCTATCTGTTCGAGCCATGACGGTGTCGATCCAGGCCCGCCTGCTCGGCCTTGGCCTTGTCGCCGTGCTGGCTTTCGGCCTGCTGACCGGCGGACTGGCCTATCGGCGGGCGATCCACGAAGTCGACGAACTGGTCGATGCCCAGCTGGCGCAATACGTGCGCATCATGCTGGCGCTGGCGCACGAGAGCGACGACGACGAGGTCGAGCCGCCCGGCATCGAGGGCCACCGCTACGAACGCAAGCTGCTGTTCCAGATCTGGCACCGGGAACGTGGCCGGGAGCATCTATTGATGCGCTCGCCCGAGGCGCCCACCGACTGGCCGGCGGGCATTGCCCGGCAAGGCTATTCCGAAGGCCGGATCGGCGCCCGGGCATGGCGCACCTTCGCCGCGGCAGATGACGACGAGGACCGGTTTGCCCTGGCGGCGCTCGACCTCGAGATCCGCGATGAACTGGCGCGCGAGATCGCGCTCGACAATCTCAAGCCCTATCTGTTCGGCCTGCCGCTCCTGGCCCTGGTCCTGGCCCTGGCCATCCGCCATGGCCTGGCTCCCGTACGGCATCTGGAGACCGAACTGGCAACCCGCACCCCGGACCGGCTCGATGCCTTGTCAGATGCGGGCCTGGCGCGTGAATTGCAGCCCCTGGTGGCCACCCTGAACCAGCTGTTCGCCCGGCTGGCGCGGACCCTGGACCATGAACGTCGGTTCACCAGCGATGCCGCGCACGAATTGCGCACGCCGCTGGCGGCGCTGCGCATCCAGCTGCAGGTGGCCGAGCGGACCGGCGACCCGGATGAACGCCATGCCGCTCTTGGCAAGGCCTTGCGCGGCGCCGACCGGATGACGCACCTGGTCGATCAACTCCTGGCCCTGGCGAGGCTGGAAGGTGACGGCGGGGTCGGCGAACGGGGCCCGGTCGAGCTCTCGGCCCTGGTGGCGGAGGTGGCGGCGGAGTGGGTGCCCATGGCGGCGGGACGCGGCATCGACCTGGTCGTCAAGGGTTCGCCCGAGCGCCCCGTGCTGGGCGGGAATCCGGACCTGCTGCGGGCCCTGGTGCGCAATCTGGTCGACAATGGCCTGCGCTATGCCGAGCCGGGCGGCCGGGTGGAAGTCGCGGTCGAGGCCGGCGTGGGCGCCGGCGTCAGGCTGACGGTGCGCGATGACGGCCCCGGGGTGGCCCCGGATGCCCGAGAGCATCTCGGTCGCCGGTTCCAGCGTTTGGGTCGCCAGGGGGTCGAGGGGGTCGGCCTCGGCCTGTCCATCGTCCAGCGGATCGCCGAGCTGCACGGGGCCACGGTGCGTTTCGGCGCCGGCCTGGACGGGCGCGGCCTGGGTGTCGAGGTCAGCTTCTCAGCCACATAGCCGGCACACGCTCATCAGCATCAGGTCCTTGGCGGCGGCGTCGATCTTGGGTGCGTGCAGCTTGAGGCGCTTGTTGTCGTCGATCTGGCCGGTGGCCAGGGCGAGCAGGAACAGGATCAGGGGCGAGACCGACTCGGCGCGCGCGCAGGCAAGGAGTTCATTGCCGGTACGGGTGATGAAGTGATCTTCCTCGGCATCGACCACGAACAGGCGCATGCCTTCCTGGGCTTCGTCCAGGCGCAGGCTGAGCACCCGGCCATCCTTGAGCAGCCAGCCTTCAAAGTCCCACGCCGAGGTGGTCGGTGCCAGGCCGTCCGAGATCAGCGCGCCGAAGAAATCCGGTTCGGCGCGTTCGGCGCCGCCGGGAATCAGGCGCAACTGCGCGGCGAGGTGGGTCCAGTCGTCGTGGGTCATGAATCGGCTCCGAGCGGCAGGAAGCAGAACACGAAGCGGCCCTGCTGGAAGTTCACGATCAGGGTGCCGCCGCGGTTCCGGGCGTAGTCGATCCAGCCCGGCGTGTCGCAGCCTTGATGGCATTCGCTGACGCCGTTCGGCGATTCCAGGTTGCGGTCGCGGTCGTAGAAGGACAGCAGCATGGCCTCGCCGAGCAGGTGGCCGGCGTTGGCCTCGGCCAGCTTGAGGCAGGCGTTGAAGTCGAGGCCGAGTTCGGCGGCATCGAGGTGCAGGGTTTTCATGAGGCGAGTTTCTTCAGTTCGTAAAGGAGGTCGAGCGCCTCGCGCGGCGTGAGGCGATCCGGATCGAGGGCGTTGAGGCGGTCCAGTACCGGGGTCGGTTCCGGCTCGGGGGCCGGCGGCGCGGCGGCGAACAGGTCGCCCTGGCCGGCGCTGGCGATCTGGGCGTTTTCCAGTTCCACCAGTTTCTTGCGCGCGGCGTTGACCACCGGGCCGGGCACGCCGGCCAGCTTGGCCACCTGGATGCCGTAGCTTTGCGAAGCCGGGCCGTCTTCCACCGCGTGCAGGAAGGTGAGGTGGCCGCCGTTTTCCACCGCGTCGAGGTGGACATTGGCCAGGGTGCGGTATTCGTGGGCGAGCTGGGTCAGTTCGAAATAATGCGTGGCGAACAGGGTGTAGGCGCGCACCTTTTCCGCCAGGTGGCGGGCCACCGACCAGGCGATCGAGACGCCATCGAAGGTGGAGGTGCCGCGCCCGATCTCGTCCATCAGCACCAGGCTGTGCTCGGTGGCGTTGTGGAGGATCTGCGCCGTCTCGGTCATTTCCACCATGAAGGTCGAGCGGCCGCCGGCCAGGTCGTCGGAGGAGCCGACCCGGGTGAAGATCTGGTCGACCGGGCCGATGACCGCCGCATCCGCCGGCACATACAGGCCACAGCAGGCGAGCAGGACGATGAGCGCGGTCTGCCGCATGTAGGTCGACTTGCCGCCCATGTTGGGGCCGGTCACCACCAGCATCCGGCGGGTGGCGTCGAAGCGCAGGTCGTTGGCGATGAAGCTGTCGACGCGCGGCTCGACCACGGGGTGGCGGCCGGCCACGATCTCGATGCCCCAGTGCTCGGTGAATTCCGGACGGACATGGCGTCGCGCCACGGCCAGTTCGGCCTGGCCGGCCAGGATGTCGAGCGCGGCCACGGCCTGGGCCACCCGCTGCAAATCGGCGATGAACGGCGCGAGCTGGTCGAGCAGCTGTTCATAGAGCCGCTTTTCCCGGGCCAGGGCGCGCTCCGAGGCGGACAGGTACTTGTCCTCGTAGGCTTTCAGTTCTGCGGTGAGGTAACGCTCGACGTTCTTCAAGGTCTGCCGGCGATGGTAGTCGGCCGGCACCTTGTCGGCCTGGGCGCGGGTGACCTCGATGAAGAAGCCGGATACCTTGTTGTACTCGACCCGCAGGTTGGCGATCCCGGTGCGCTCGCGTTCGCGCGCCTCCAGCGCCATCAGGAACTCGCCGCTGTTCGATTGCAGGCCGCGCAGTTCGTCCAGTTCGGCATCGAAGCCGTCGGCGATGACGCCACCCTCGCGCAGCACCACGGCCGGCTCGGCCTGGATCGCGCGGGCGAGCAGGGTGCCCGGCGCGTCGGGAAACGCCAGCTGGCCGGACAGTTCGGCCAGCGCTTCGATGTCGGCCAGCGACTCGCGCAGCCCGGGGATCAGGGCCAGGCTGTCGCGCAGGCCGGACAGGTCACGCGGACGTGCCGAGCGCAAGGCCACCCGGGCGGCGATGCGCTCCAGATCGGCCATGCCCTTGAACGACTCGGCCAGGGTCCGGCCGACTCCGGGCGCCTCGATCAGGGCTTCGATGGCAGCCAGCCGGCGCTCCCGTCGGGCACGCTCGCACGGCGGGTGATGCAACCAATGCTTCAGGCGCCGGCTGCCCATGCCGGTGCGGCACCGGTCGAGCTCGGAAAACAGGGTTGGCTCGGGATCGCCGCGCAGGGTCTCGGTGATTTCCAGGGTGCGCCGGCAGGCGGCATCCATGCGCACGTACTCGCTGTCCTGTTCCAGGATCAGGCCATTGACGTGCGGCAAGGTCGATTGCTGGGTGTGGCGCGCGTAATCGAGCAAGAGTCCGGCGGCGGCCTGCACTCGCGGCCGGTCGGCAATCCCGAAGGGCGCCAGGTCATGCACGCCGAAATGCTCGCAGAGCAGGCGGCTCCCCCGGTCGGCGTCGAATTGCCAGGCCGGGCGCCGGGTGACGGCACACTTGAGCCCGGCCAGCGCCGCATCGGCGAAGTCCTCCGGCAGCAGGATTTCCGAAGGCGCCAGCCGGGCCAATTCCGAAGCCAGCGCGCCCGGCGCGATTTCCTTGGCGGCCAGGCGACCGGAGGACAGTGTCAGCCAGGCCAGGGCCACCTGGCCGCGCCCGGCGGCGATCGCCAGCATCAGCGCGTCGCGCTTGTCGTCGAGCAGTACGTCGTCGGTCAAGGTGCCGGGCGTGACGATGCGCACCACCTTGCGCTCGACCGGGCCCTTGGCGTTCTTCGGGTCGCCGATCTGTTCGCAGATCGCCACCGATTCGCCCTGACGCACCAGCCGGGCCAGGTATTGCTCGGCGGCATGGTAAGGCACCCCCGCCATCTTGATCGGCTGCCCGGCCGACGCGCCCCGCGTGGTCAGCGTGATGTCCAAGAGGCGCGCGGCCCGCTCGGCGTCGTCGTGGAACAGCTCGTAGAAGTCGCCCATGCGATAGAACACCAGCATGTCGGGATGCTCGGCCTTGATGCGCAGGTACTGCTGCATCATGGGCGTGTGGGCGGAGAAATCGGTGGTCAAGGGAAGTGCTTTGGATAGAGTGGCCGGGATTTTACTTGGCTGACGCGCAATTCGTGCGTTCACCTGCGCTGCAATGCTCGACGTGTGGCTGCATGCGCGCTGTCCCCAAAAAATGCTCGGTATGGCTGACCTGGGATCGCACCCCCCTCAGTCATGACCCAATCAACCCTGACCCTGACGCGGACATCAGTCAGATTCAATTGCCTGGGTGATCGACGCTAGGCTGGTGCCTGTCCTTTGCTGCCAACCGAACTGGAGGCTGACATGACACGCACCTCGATCTGTATTGTTGCCGCGCTGGCCTGTTGGATCGTGGCACCGGGCTGCCACGCCGAAAACTCCACCGACCGGATCCGCAAGGTGGTCGCTTCGAAGACGGAATTCGACAAACATGCAGCCGCCGGCAGGAAGGCGGTGTTTTTCTGTGTCCACTGTCATGGCGAGGCGGGGTATAGCACGCATGCGCACATTCCCTCCCTGGCCGGCAAGGATGCCGGCTATTTGCTGGATCAAATCGAGCGGTTCGCCGACGGTCGGCGGCACAGTGAATTCATGAGTGGCTTGGTCCGGGTCTTGAAGCCGGAAGACCGCTTCAACATGGCGATCTACTATTCCAGCCTGCCAAGACGGTCCGGAGCCGCCTCGGCCTGGGTGATGGCGCACAAGGAAAACATCGGGCCGGATGGGCGCTAGCGGACGCCTGCGGGGCCGGTGATCTCCTCCGGGGGGCAGACCCGGGGGAGGGGGTGGCCCGGATCGCACGAGGCCAGTGGCTTTCGCGGTGACACGCGGACGATGACAAGGCCTGACTTCGGCTTTATCCTTGCGCGCATCATTGCCTTCCAACCGTTCCGGTAAATGAACATGACACGATTCACGATGGCCTGCATCGCGATTGCCTGCGTGCTTGGCTCCCAGCCCAGCCGGGCCGAGGACAGTGCCGACCGGGTGCGGAAGGTGATTGCCTCGGAAACCGAATTCAACAAGTTGCGCGTGGCGGGAAAAAAGGCAGCGTTCTTCTGTGCCAATTGTCATGGCGAGGATGGCAACAGTGCGCACGGTCACATCCCCAACCTGGCTGGCCAGAACGCAGTGTACCTGCTCAACCAGATCGAGAAGTTCGCCGACGGCCGCCGCCAGGATGAATTCATGACCGGCATGATCAAGGTCTTGAAGCCGGAGGACCGCTTCAACATGGCCATCTTCTATTCCAGCCAGCCGGTCCGGCCCGCTGCGAGCAACAACCCGGCCCTGGTCAGCAAGGGCAAGCAGTTGTACGACAGCATCTGCAAGACCTGTCACGGCGCGCAAGGCTATGGCAACGAGAAGATCGCCCGCTTGGCCGGCCAGCAACCGGGCTATGTCAAGCTCTCGCTGGAGCAGTACCGCAAGGGTACCAAGGAGCGCAACGACCCGGTCATGGGCAGTGTGGCCCGCCGCCTCAAGGATGCCGATATCGCTGCCCTGGCCGCTTATCTGCCGACCATGAAGTGAAGCGTGGCATCCCGGCGTGACCAGTCACGCCCTGCTGAAGCTTTCCCTTGCGGTCTTCAACCGCGCAAGGCCGGCGTGACGTGCGGCTGGAGGGTTTGTAGCAGTTGTGCGAAGACCTTGGGCGTGCCGGCCACCACGTGGCCGGATTTCAGATAGCCATCCTCGCCGGTGAAGTCGCTCACCAGGCCGCCCGCTTCCTTGATCAGCAGGCAACCCGCGGCGATGTCCCAGGGGTTCAGGCCGATCTCGAAGAAGCCGTCGGTGCGCCCGGCCGCCACCCAGGCCAGGTCGAGCGCGGCGGAGCCCGGTCGGCGCAGGCCGGAGGTTTTTTGCACCAGCTCGCGGAACATGCCGGTGTAGGCATCCAGGTGGCTGAAGTCGCGGTAGGGGAAACCGGTGCCGATCAGGGATTCGGCCAGCTTGGCCCGCTTGGAGACGCGGATCCGGCGGTCATTCAGGAACGCGCCGGCGCCTTTGCTGGCGGTGAACAGTTCGTTGCGGGTGGGATCGTAGACCACTGCCTGGTCGAGCTGGCCCTTGGCCAGCAAGGCGATGGAGATGGCGTACTGGGGAAAGCCATGCAGGAAGTTGGTGGTGCCGTCGAGCGGATCGATGATCCACTGGAATTCGGATTCGCCGGTGCTGCCCGACTCTTCCGCTAGAATCGAGTGGCCCGGGTAGGCGGTCAGCAGGGTGTCGATGATGGCCTGTTCGGCGGCGTGGTCGACTTCGGACACGAAATCGTTGTCCTGCTTGGTCCGCACGGTGAGCGAATCGAGGTCGTTGGAGGCGCGATTGATGATCGTGGCGGCGCGGCGGGCGGCCTTGACCGCCGTGTTGAGCATGGGATGCATGGCTGAAAAAGAACAGTGAGCTGATTAAGCGGTGATTTTACCTTGAACCAAGCCAATCCTCTCGACAATCTCCGCGTCGTGCTGGTCGAAACCAGCCATCCCGGCAACCTGGGTGCGGCGGCCCGGGCCATGAAGGTGATGGGCTTGTCGAAGCTGTATCTGGTCAACCCGAAATGCACGGTCGACGACGAAGCCCGCGCCCGGGCATCCGGCGCGGTCGACGTGCTCGAAGCCGCGACCCTGTGCGCCAGCCTGGATCAGGCGCTGGCCGGCACGCTGCGTTCGGCGGCGTGCACCTCGCGCCGGCGCGATTTGCCGCATCCGGCCTACACCCCGCGCCAGGCGGCACCGGAGTTGCTCGCGCTGGCCCAATCGGCCCCGGTGGCCCTGGTGTTCGGCTCGGAGACCTTCGGCTTGTCCAATGAGCAGTTGGGCAAGTGCACCTGGTTGCTGAATATCCCGACCAACCCCGACTATGCCTCGCTCAACCTGGGTGCGGCGGTGCAGGTGGTGGCTTACGAACTACGCTGCACCCTGGCCGACCAGCCCCTCGACCTGCCCGGCTTCACGCCCGCCAGCCATGAGGACGTGGAAGGGGTGCTCGGTGCCCTGGAAGACACGCTGGTGGAGATCGGATTTCTGGACCCGGCCCAGCCCAAGCGCCTGATGCCGCGCCTGCGTCGGTTTTTCGCCCGCGCCGGGTTGGAAAAGGAAGAAGTGGCGATCTGGCGGGGGATCGCCGGGGCCGCGCGCAATCGCGGACGATCGGGCTAGCAGCGCTTCGGGTAGAATGGCGCGCCTGATCCAACCGGTTTCCCCCGATCAATGAAGCACATCCGCAACTTTTCCATCATCGCCCATATCGACCACGGCAAATCGACCCTGGCCGATCGCATCATCCACCTCTGCGGCGGCTTGTCCGACCGGGAGATGGAAGCGCAGGTGCTCGACTCGATGGATCTGGAGCGGGAGCGCGGCATCACCATCAAGGCCCAGACCGCCGCCTTGAGCTACCAGGCCCGTGACGGGCAGGTTTACCAGCTCAACCTGATCGACACGCCGGGGCACGTCGATTTTTCCTATGAGGTCAGCCGTTCGCTGTCGGCCTGCGAAGGCGCATTGCTGGTGGTCGATGCCTCCCAGGGCGTGGAGGCCCAGACCGTGGCCAACTGCTACACCGCGATCGAGCTGGGTGTCGAGGTGGTGCCGGTGTTGAACAAGATCGACCTGCCTTCGGCCGACCCGGACCGGGTGATCCATGAGATCGAGGACATCGTCGGCGTGCCGGCCGAGGATGCGGTGCGCTGCTCGGCCAAGACCGGGATTGGCATCGAGGACGTCCTGGAAGCCGTGGTGGCGCGCATTCCGCCCCCGGTCGGCAATCCCGATGCGCCGCTCAAGGCCCTGATCACGGACTCCTGGTTTGACAACTACGTCGGCGTGGTGATGCTGGTCCGCGTGGTCGACGGCACCCTGCGGCCCAAGGACAAGATCCGCTTCATGGCCACCGGTGCCGAGCATCTCACCGAGCAGGTCGGCGTGTTCACGCCCAAATCGGTGGCCCGGCCGGAACTGTCGGCGGGCCAGGTCGGTTTCGTGATTGCCGGGATCAAGGAACTGGCCAGCGCCAAGGTGGGCGACACCATCACCACGGTGGCCAATCCGGCGGCCGAGCCGCTGCCCGGTTTCAAGGAGATCAAGTCGCAGGTGTTCGCTGGTCTGTACCCCGTGGATTCGCATGAATACGACCAGCTGCGCGATGCGCTCACCAAGCTGCAACTGAACGACGCCTCGCTGCATTTCGAGCCGGAAACCTCGCAGGCGCTCGGCTTCGGCTTCCGCTGCGGTTTCCTTGGCCTCTTGCACATGGACATTGTCCAGGAGCGTCTCGAGCGCGAGTACAACCAGAACCTGATCACCACGGCGCCCACTGTCGAGTATGAAGTGGTGCTGAAGGACGGTTCCGTCGAATTGCTGGAGAACCCCTCCCGCTTGCCCGATCCCTCGAAGATGGAGGAGATCCGAGAGCCGATCATCACGGCCACCATCCTGGTGCCGGAGGATTACCTCGGTAACGTGATGACCTTGTGCAATCAGAAGCGCGGCGCCCAGGTCGACATGAAATACATGGGCCACCAGGTCATGCTCAAGTACGACCTGCCGCTCAACGAAGTGGTCATGGATTTCTTCGACAAGCTGAAGTCGACCAGCCGCGGCTACGCGTCGCTCGACTACGAGTTCAAGGAATTCCGCGCCGACGACCTGATCAAGCTCGACGTGCTGGTCAACGGCGAGCGGGTCGATGCCCTGTCGCTGATCGTGCACCGCTCCACGGCGCAATACCGGGGCCGCGAATTGGTCGCCAAAATGCGCGAACTGATCCCGCGCCAGATGTTCGATGTCGCCGTGCAGGCGGCCATCGGCAGCCATATCATCGCCCGGGAAACGGTCAAGGCCCTGCGCAAGAACGTTTTGGCCAAGTGCTACGGTGGCGACATCACTCGCAAGCGCAAGCTGCTCGAGAAGCAGAAGGAAGGCAAGAAGCGCATGAAGCAGGTCGGCAACGTGGAAATTCCGCAGGAGGCTTTCCTGGCCATTCTGCAAACCGGAGACAAATAAAACATGAATTTCGCCTTGATCCTGTTCATCGCCCTGGTCGTGACCGGCGCGATCTGGCTGATCGACTTCCTGACCTTCGCGAAGAAGCGTCCGGCCGATGCCAAGCTGCCCATGCTGGTGGATTATTCCAAGAGTTTCTTCCCGGTCATCCTGCTGGTGTTCGTGTTGCGCTCATTCCTGGTCGAGCCGTTCAAGATTCCCTCGGGCTCGATGCTGCCGACCCTGGAAGTGGGCGATTTCATCCTGGTCAACAAATACGACTACGGCATCCGCCTGCCCATCATCAACAAGAAGCTGATCGAGATCGGCCAGCCCAAGCATGGTGACGTGATGGTGTTCCGTTATCCCAAGGACCCCGGTCTGGACTACATCAAGCGGGTCATCGGCCTGCCCGGGGACACGGTCGAGTATGTCGACAAGCGCCTGTTCATCAACGGCAAGCCGGTCGTCACCGAGGCGGATGGTGAATACAGCTATGTCGCGAACGGGCTCAACTATGTCACCGGCCAGGTCTGGCGCGAACAGTTGGGCGAGCATCGCCTCACGGCGATGACCCAGGCCGACATGCCGCCGGTGATCCAGTACCAGGTGGCCGGCGATTTCGCCTTCCGGGATAACTGTACCTACAACGACCAGGGCTTTACCTGTAAGGTCCCGGAGGGCCACTACTTCATGATGGGTGACAACCGCGATGCCAGCAACGATTCCCGCTACTGGGGCTTCGTGCCAGACCAGAACATCGTCGGCCGCGCGTTCATGATCTGGTGGAATTTCGGCGAGTTCGGCCGGATCGGCACATTTATCGACTGACGGAGGTTGCGATGCGCAAGCAAGGTGGCTTTACCCTGATGACTTTGATCTTTTTGTTGGCCTTGGCTTCGTTTTTTGCCTTGATCGGGTTCAAGGTGGCGCCGGCCTACATGAAGTACTTTGCGGTCAAGAACAGTCTGCAGAACATTCTCAAGGAGGATGGCGGCCGCACCAACGAGGAATTGCGCCGCACCTTCGCCGCGCGCATGGATGTGAACTATGTCCAGGATATTGAGCCCTCCGACCTCGAGATCAGCCGCGATGATGGCATGCTCACCCTGAGCGTGCCGATCAACAGCAAGGAACATATCGCGGGTGGAGTCAGCGTGGCGATTGATCTGGTCGCGGAGGTCTCCGAGCCGCTCAAATGAGTCCAGCCCTGGAAGCCTTGCAGCGCGGTCTTGGCCATCGCTTCACCCGATCGGACCTGCTGACCCAGGCGCTGACCCACCGCAGCCATGGCGCCGACAACAACGAGCGCCTTGAGTTTCTCGGTGACGGCGTGCTCAACTGCGTGATCGGCGCACTCTTGTACGAGCGCTTTCCGGCGCTCAAGGAAGGCCAGCTGTCGCGCCTCCGGGCCAATCTGGTCAACCAGCAGCCACTCTACGAAATCGCCACGGAGTTGGGCCTGGGTCCGCATCTCCGGCTGGGCGAGGGTGAGTCGCGCAGTGGCGGCGCGACCCGGCCGTCGATCCTGGCCGATGCCCTGGAGTCGCTGCTCGGAGCGGTGTTCCTCGATGCCGGTTTCGAGGCCGCCCGGTCGGTGGTCCTGCGTGTGTTCGAGCGGCGTCTGGCGGAGATCGATCCTGGCACCCATGGCAAGGATGCCAAGACCCTGCTTCAGGAATGGTTGCAGCCGCGCAAGCATGGCCTGCCCACCTACGAATTGATCGGTGCCCGAGGCCAGGCGCATGCCCAGACCTTCCGGGTGTCCTGCCGGGTCGATGTCCTTGGCGTGCGCACCGAGGGCGAGGGGGCCAGCCGCAAGGCCGCCGAACAGGCTGCTGCGCTGGCGGCCTATCAACAGTTGGTGGCGCGATGAGCGCCATCACCCACGCGGGCTACATCGCCGTGTGCGGCCGGCCGAATGTCGGCAAGTCGACCCTGATCAATACCTTGGTCGGTGCCAAGATCAGCATCGTGTCGAGCAAGCCGCAGACCACCCGGCACCGGCAGCTGGGTGTGCGAACCGAGGGGGCTGCACAATTCGTGTTCGTCGACACGCCGGGTTTTCAAACCCGGCATCGCAACGCCCTCAACCAGTCGATGAACCGGGTGGTGACCCAGGTATTGTCAGAAGTCGACGTGGTCCTGTTTCTGGTCGAGTCGCTCAAGTTCACGCCGGCCGACGAGCGGGTGATCAAGCTGCTGCCAGCAGCCACCCCGGTGATCCTGGTGGTGAACAAGGTCGATCAACTGGCTGACAAGACCCGCCTGCTGCCCTTCCTGCAGGCGGCGGCGGCAGGCTTTCCGTTTGCCGAGGTGGTGCCGATCTCGGCGCTCGATGCCAAGGATGGCGACCGTCTGCTCGGTATCGTCGGCAAATACCTGCCCGAATCGGCACCCTTCTTCGAGGAAGATGCCCTCACCGACCGCAGCGAACGCTTCCTGGCCGCAGAGATCGTGCGCGAGAAAATCTTCCGCCTGACCGGGGACGAGATCCCCTACGGCATCGCGGTCGAGATCCAGCAGTATGAGACCGAGGCCTCGGGCCTGCGCCGAATCCATGCCGTGATCTGGGTCGACCGCGAGGCCCACAAGCCGATCCTGCTCGGCAAGGGCGGCGAGCATCTCAAGCGGATTTCCACCGAGGCGCGCATCGACATGGAGCGCCTGTTCGATGCCAAGGTGTTCCTGCAATGCTGGATCAAGATCAAGAGCGGTTGGGCCGACAATGCCGCGTTGCTGAAGAGCCTCGGGCACGAATAAGTGAAGGCGCGGCACGACAACGAGCCGGCGTTCGTGCTCCATGCCACGCCTTGGCGCGAGACCAGCCTGATCGTCGAGACTTTCGCGCGGCACCACGGCCGGGTCGCCCTGGTGGCGCGCGGGGCACGCCGCCCGATGTCGTCATTGAAGTCCCGTCTCTTGGCCTTCCAGCCCTTGGCGCTGTCCTGGTTCGGCCAGGGCGGCTTGCGTACCCTGCATGCCGCGGAGTGGCAGGGGGGCGACCTGCGCCTGACCGGGCAGGCCTTGATGTGCGGCTTCTACCTCAACGAGCTGTTGCTCAAGCTGCTGCCGCCGGATGATCCGCACGAGGCCTTGTACGATCGCTATGCCGACACCCTGGCGGAACTGTCCGCGCGGGCCGATCTGGAACCGGTGCTGCGCCGGTTCGAACTCGGGCTGTTGTCCGAGCTCGGCTACGCCCAGACCTTGACTCATCAGGCCGATGGCACGCCCTTGCGACCCGACCAGACCTACGGCTACGCGTTCGATGCCGGCGTGGTGGCTGCCGGCACCGGGGCCCGCTACGCCGGCAAGACCCTGCTCGACATGGCTGCGGACGATTATTCCGACCCGCGCACCCTGGCCGAGAGTAAACTGTTGATGCGCGCGCTGATCAACCACTACCTGAACGACAAACCCCTGTTCACCCGGCAGCTCCTGATCGAGTTGCAACAGCTCTGAACTTCTAGACCATGATCAAACTGGGTATCAACATCGACCATGTGGCGACCCTCCGGCAGGCACGCGGCACCCGCTATCCGAGCCCGGTCCAGGCCGCCCTGATGGCGGAAAACGCCGGTGCCGACTCCATCACCCTGCACCTGCGCGAGGATCGCCGACATATCCAGGATGCCGACGTGCATGGCCTGCGTGGCCTGCTGCGCACCAAGATGAACCTGGAGATGGCGGTCACCGAGGAGATGCTCGGCATCGCCCTCCAGGTCCGGCCGCAGGATGTCTGCCTGGTGCCGGAGCGGCGCCAGGAATTGACCACCGAGGGCGGCCTCGACGTCGCCGGGCAGCCAGACAGGATTGCCGAGGCCTGTGCCCGGCTGGGCGAGGCCGGCATTCGCGTCTCGCTGTTCGTCGATCCCGAGCCGCGCCAACTCGAGGCTGCGCATGCCGTCGGTGCGCCGGTGGTGGAGATCCATACCGGCCGCTATGCCGATGCCGCCAGCGAGGCGCAGGCCGAGGCCGAACTGGCGCGCATCCGGAACGCCGCCGCGCATGGGCTCGCGCTCGGCTTGCAGGTGAATGCCGGCCATGGCTTGCATTACCACAACGTGCAGCCGGTCGCCGCCATTCCCGGCATGAGCGAGCTCAACATCGGCCACGCCATCGTCGCCGAGGCCCTGTTCCTGGGTTGGACCGAAGCCGTGCGAGAGATGAAGCGGCTGATGGTCGAGGCTGCGGGGCATTGAGGCGAGGTTGAACATCGGCGGGCCTGCCCGGTCAGAGTAGTTCCCACCACCGAGATAGAGGAGACACGACATGAACCGCACCCCACTCCGAGTCACCCGCCTGCTGGCTTTGCTGGCCATGGTCTCCGTGCCTGCCTGGGCCGCCGAAACTGTGGCCACCCCGGCCCCCGCACCGGATACCCCGGTCGAAGCCACACCGCTCCCGGCCCCGATGATGGGCATGGGCATGCAGCATCGCATGGGTGATGGGCCGGGCAAGGCGCCCTGCAACATGCGCATGGGCATGGCCGAGGGCAAGCCCCCGTGCAAGGGCATGGGCGGCAAGTGCGCGACCCGGGATGGTGATCTTTCAGCGCGGCTCGAGGCCCTGGAAAAACGCCTCGATGCCCTGCAGATGACGCTGGAAGTGCTGACCCGGCGCCCGGCCCCCGACGCGGCCCACTAACCCGGTCCGGGGCTGTCTTCGGTCAGCCCCTGGTCATACTCGACGGCCCAGGTCAGGGCCTGCAAGTAGAGCTCGTTCACCTCTTCCGGTGCGAGGCCGAGTTCCGCCGACCGGGTGGCAATGGTCGCGTGGTCGGCTTGTTCGCAGGCCAGGGTGAGGGCCAGCAGGGCGCCGTACTTGCCTTCGTGGCGGGCCAGGGCGCGATGAATGTCGCCAGGCAGGTCGAGTTGCCCGAGGGCCTGTTCCATCGGCATCCGGAACAGCACGTCGACCAGCGACAGCAGGCCAGTGACGAAAGCCTGCTCGGTTTCCACACTGCCCATGCGCCGGCGGGCCAGCAGCTCGCACATCCGGGCCCGGCCCAACGAGGTTTCGCGCAAGGCGTCGTCGGTGGGCGAACTCTTGGTGTTGTAGAACAGCAGCAGGGTCAGCCAGCGATACAGGCCTTCGCGGCCGATGTAGACCATGGCCTGCTTGAGCGAACCGACCTTGGTGTCGAGGCCCATGGCGGCGGAATTGATGTAGCGCAGCAGGCGGAAGGTGAGGGGCAGGTCCTGTCGGGCGATCAGGACCAGCTTGTCGATGTCGGTGTCCTTGTGGCGCAAGTGGCTGATCAATTGCGAAACCACCATGCGCTGGCTGTTCAGATTGGGTTCCAGGCCCTCCTGGCGCACGGTCAGGTAACGACTGTCGAACAGGTCGAAGCCGAGGCGCTTGCAGGCATCGAACAGTTCCACCGAGTCGACGCCGGTGGCCATCAGCTGGGCATCCGGGCAGCGCTTGCGCAAGGCGTGGATGTGTTGCAACAGGTCGGGGGGCGCCAGACCGGCGACCGGCAGCACGATGAGGCTGGCCAGGTCCAGCAGGGGATCGAGCGGACCGTTGGCATAGCTCGCCGGGCAGGCCAGCCGGGCGCCGCGTTCGCGCAGGCCTTCGGCGCGCGCCTGCAGGGCATTCAGCCTCGCCTCGATACCCTCCAGGGCACCCAGCTCCAGGGCACCCAGATGCAGGATCGGCGCCGCCGGGGCCAAGGGGTCGAGTGACTCGAGCAGCAGCGATTCCGGGCGCAGCCCGATCAGGAACGGCCGGCCGCCAGTCAACCGACGCATGTCCTCGGCCCCCAGCCGGTCGATCAGCGCCTGGTCGAAAAAGCGCTCCGAGCTGGCTTGCCAGGCACGATGGCCGGTCGGGTGCTGGATCGAGAACCGGTATCCAGCGATGCGCTGCTGGCGGTTCAGGAACGGTTCGCGATGCAGGAAGGGCGGGGGTCCGACCAGCTCCTCGGGCGGCGTGTCCGCCAAGGCGCCTCGGGGTTGGGCCGGGCGGTCTCCGGAAGCGAACAGTTTCTTGAACAGCGCGGCGAACATGGGTGTCTCCAGGCAATCCTTCAGACTAGACGAGTTTCAGTTCGACCGCCGCGATGGCCTCCTGCGGGCCACGCAGCAGCACGATGTCGCCGGCCTCGAGGCGGGTGTCCGGCTCGGGGCTGATGCCCTTGATGCCGCGTCGACGGACCGCGACCACCACCACGCCCAGTCCTTCCAGGTGCAGTTCGCCCAGGGTGCGGCCAACCACGCTGGCGCCCGCTTCGATGCGAACCGAGGCCAGCTTGTTCTGGGCGGCGGCGTCCTCGCTTTCGTCGGTGATGCCCTGGAAATAGCCGCGCATCGTGCTGTAGCGGACCTCCCGCATCTTGCGGATGCGCTTGAGCACGGTGCCGAGCGGCACGCCGGTCATCAGCAGGGTTTGCGAGCCCAGCATCAGGGCGCCTTCGAGCACTTCCGGGACCACTTCCATGGCGCCCGCGGCCATCAGCTGGTCGAGATCGGAATCGTCCAGGGTGCGCACGATCACCGGGGCGCCCGGGCGGAGCCGGTGCGCGGTGGCCAGGACCTGCAGCGCGACCGGCGTGTTGGCGAAGCTGATGACGATGGCGCGTGCCCGCTTGATCCCGGCCGCAGTGAGGATTTCCGCCCGGGTGCTGTCGCCGAACACCACGTTGTCGCCCGCGGCGGACGCTTCGCGCACGCGTTTCGGATCGTGGTCGAGGGCGATGAAGGGCACCCCCTCGGCTTCCAGGATGCGCGCCAGGTTCTGGCCGCTGCGCCCATAGCCGCACAGGATGACGTGGTCGCTGACGCCGAAGCTCTTGACCGCAATCTCGTGCACGCCCATGGCCTGGGTGACCCAGCTGCCACCGGCCAGGCGGGCAGCCCAACGTTCGCCATGCTGCATCATGAACGGGGCCAGCAGCATCGAGAAGATCATGGCGGCCAGGGCTGCCTGGCTGATCTCGAACGGGATGAGTTGGTAGGTCCCGGCCAGGGCCAGCAGGACCAGGCCGAACTCCCCTGCCTGGGCCAGTCCCAGACCGGTGCGCAGGGCCACCGCCCAGTCCTCGGAAAAGCGCCGGGTCAGCACGGTGACCAGGGCCAGCTTGCCGGCCACCAGCAGGACCAGCATGAGCAGGGTTCCCGGCCATTGCTCGACCACGGTGCCGAGATCCAGGGCCATGCCGATGGTGACGAAGAAGAGGCCCATCAGTACGTCGCGGAACGGCCGGATGTCGCTTTCCACCTGATAGCGGTACTCGGTCTCCGAGATCAGCATGCCGGCCACGAAGGCACCCAGGGCGAGCGACAGGCCGGCCACGGCCGTGATGTAGGCCAGGCCGAGGGTGATCAGCAAGACGTTGAGCATGAACAACTCGGACGACTTGCGCGCCGCGACCAGGCCAAGCCAGGGGCGTAGCAGGCGCTGGCCGAGAAACAGGATCAGACCCAGGGCAAGCACCGCCTTGGCGCCGGCGAAGCCCATCGCTTCGGCCATGTTCTCGCCGCTGGCGAGGGCCGGGATGAAGATCAGCAACGGCACCACGGCCAGGTCCTGGAACAGCAGCACGCCGAAGATGCGCCGGCCATGCGCGGTGTCGAGTTCGTTGCGCTCGACCAGCAGCTTGCTGACGATGGCGGTGGAAGACATCGCCAGCGCGCCGCCCAGCGCCAGGCCAGGGCCGATGCCGAGCCCGAAGGCCAGGCCGATGGCGGTGGCGGCCAGCATGGTCAGGACCACCTGCAGGCCGCCCAGCCCGAACACCAGGGTGCGCATCGAGCGCAGCTTGGACAGCGAGAACTCCAGCCCGATCGAGAACATCAGGAACACCACGCCGAATTCCGCCAGACTGTGGGTGTCCTGGTCATGGGGGGCGAGGTTCAGGCCGGAGGGCCCGAGCAGGATGCCGACCCCGACATAGCCGAGCAGGGCGGGCAGGCGCAAGGCACGGAACAGGGTCGTCGCCAGGACCGCGGAAGCGAGCAGAAGCAGGATCAGGGCCAGGGTCGAATGCATGCCGGAGAGGTGGGATATACTTCGCGCCATTATGACATCCCGCCCCATCTCCGCGCCCGAGATCCTTGATCTCGCGCGCCGCACCCTGAGCATCGAGGCCGAGGCCGTGGCTGCCCTGCGCGACCGCCTGGACGATACCCTGGTGCGCGCGGTCGAACTGCTGCTTGCCTGCCCGGGCCGGGTGGTGGTCACCGGAATGGGCAAGTCCGGTCATGTCGGCCACAAGATTGCGGCCACCCTGGCCAGCACCGGAACGCCGGCCTTCTTCATGCACCCGGCCGAGGCCAGCCATGGCGACCTGGGCATGATCACCGGCCAGGACGTGGTCCTGGCCCTGTCCAATTCCGGCGAGAGTCCGGAGATCATCGCCATCCTGTCCCTGATCAAGCGACGCGGTGCCAAGCTGATTGCCATGACCGGCCGGCCGGGATCGACCATGGCACGCGAAGCCGACATCCATCTCGATGCGGCGGTCAGCCAGGAAGCCTGTCCGCACAATCTGGCGCCGACTGCCAGCACCACGGCCGCCCTGGCCTTGGGTGATGCCCTGGCGGTGGCGGCCCTCTACGCGCGCGGCTTCACCGCCGAGGATTTTGCCCGTACTCATCCAGGCGGCGCCCTCGGCCGCCGCCTGCTGGTCCATGTGCGCGATGTCATGCACCAGGGCGAAGCCTTGCCGGTCGTGCGCGTCGATACGCCATTCAAGCAAGCCTTGCTGGAGATGACGCGCAAGAAACTTGGCATGACCGCGGTGGTCGATGCCGAGGGCGCGCTGGTCGGCGTGTTCACTGACGGCGACTTGCGCCGTTGCCTGGATCGCGAGCTCGATCTGGCGAGCACGCCGATCGATGCCGTGATGACCCACGCGCCGAAGACCATCCTGGAGGACGCGCTGGCCGCCGAAGCGGCCCGCTTCATGGAGGAGCGCCAGATCAACGGGCTCCTGGCCGTTGACGCGCAGGGCCGCCTGACCGGTGCCTTCAACATGCATGACCTGTTGCGGGCCGGCGTGGTCTGAGCGACCGGTGACTTGACTGCTCGAGGAGGAGAGGAGAGATGATGTCCCGAACCACGATCCCGAGGGGGACGCCATGACCGAGGCCGAACGCATCGCGCGCGCCGGCGTGGTCAAGGTGCTGATTTTCGATGTCGATGGGGTGCTGACCGATGGCGGCCTGTTCTTTGGCGACGACGGCCAGGAATACAAGGCCTTCAATTCCCGGGACGGACACGGCATCAAGATGTTGCAGGACAGTGGCGTCGAGACGGCGATCCTGACCGGACGCAGTTCCCAGGTGGTGCTGCATCGGGCCCGCAACCTGGGCATCACGCGCATCATCCAGGGCGCCCACGACAAGCTCTCGGCCTATGAAGCGATGCTGGCCGAGACCGGCTTGCACCCGGAGCAGACCGCCTATCTGGGCGATGATCTGGTCGACCTGCCGGTCCTGCGCCGTTGTGGCCTGGCCTGCACGGTGCCCGACGCGCCGCCCGAGGTGCTCGCGCGGGTGCATTACGTGACCACGGCGCCGGCTGGCCGGGGCGCCGCCCGCGAAGTGTGCGAATTCATCATGCGTGCCCAGGGCACCTGGGCCACCCAACTGGCGCGCTACGATCGATGACCCTGGGTGGACAGCATGCCCGTCACTTCTGGCTGCCCCTGGTCCTGGTCGGCCTCCTGGCCGCGGTGACCGCCTGGCTCGGGCAGCTGGCACAACGCCCCGGCGCCCCGAACGTGGGCCCGGCGGGCCATGTCCAGGATTTTTTTGTCGAGGACCTGACGGCCACCGCCTACGATGTCGATGGTGCGCCGCGCTATCGTCTGGCCGCGGTGAAGCTCACCCATTTTATGGATGACAACAGCGCAGAGCTTGAGGCACCCCGCTTCGAACGGCTGGGTGATGACCGCGCCCATGTCCTGGTTCGATCCCTGCGCGGCCGGGTCTCTGGCGATGGCGAGCACGTCCACTTCCTGGGCGATGTGCGCATGCTCCGGGCGCGCGGCCCAGGCCAGCCGCCCCTGGAAGTGAGCACCGAGGCCTTGCACGTCCAGCCGGACCGGGAAATGATCGAGACCGACCAGCCGGTGGTGCTGCGCGACGGACGTGGCGAATTGCGTGGCGCGGGCCTGGTCGCCGATGGCAAACTGCGCACCCTGGCCATGCAGGGACGCGTGAGAGGAACCTATGAAAATCGTCATTGAGCGTATCGGGCGCCCCCTTGTGGTCGGCCTGGTCGGACTGGGCCTGCTGGGTGCCGGTTTGGCACACGCCGAGAAGGCGGACCGCACTCGGCCGATCCAGATCGAGGCCGACTCGGTCAAGCTCGACGACGCCAACAAGACCGCCGTCTACGAGGGTACCGTGGTGTTCAGCCAAGGCACCCTGAACATTGCCGCAGACCGCATTGCCGTGCGCCAGGACGACAAGGGCATGACCCTGGGCGAGGCCACCGGCAACCCGGTGTTCTTCCAGCAGAAGGTGGAAGGCCGCGACGAATACCTGGAAGCGCGTGCCAAGCGCCTGGAATACGATGCCCGCACCGAAGTGATCAAGCTGATCGGTGCGGCCCACTTGAAGCAGGGGGGTGACGAGTTGCGCGGCGGGCTGATCGTCTACGACGTGCGCACCGAGCGCTACCAGGCCCAGGGCAGTGGCGAGGATGGCCAGCAGGGCCGGGTGCGCGCCATGATCCGGCCGCGCGGCGACGGCGAGACCGGGGCGCCTGCAGAATCGGCGCCGGCCAAGCCATGACCACGCTCCGGGCCGAGGGGCTGCGCAAGCGCTACAAGGCGCGCCAAGTGGTCGAATCGGTCGACCTCGAGGTACACAGCGGAGAAGTGGTCGGCCTGCTCGGTCCGAACGGTGCCGGCAAGACCACGTGCTTCTACATGCTGGTCGGCCTGGTCGGCGCCGATGGCGGCCGCATCCTGCTCGACGACCGGGACATCGCCGGCCTGCCGGTCTACCAGCGCGCCCGTCTCGGCCTGAGCTACCTGCCCCAGGAGGCGTCGATCTTCCGCAAGCTGACGGTGGCCGAGAACATCATTGCCGTGCTGGAACTGAAGGGCTTCGACGAGGCCGAGGTGGACGAGCATCTGGATCACCTGCTCGAGGATCTCAACATCGGGCACTTGCGTGACCATGCCGCGATCAGCCTGTCGGGAGGCGAGCGCCGGCGCGCCGAGATCGCCCGCACCCTGGCCATGCAGCCGAAATTTGTCCTGCTCGACGAGCCGTTCGCCGGCATCGACCCGATCTCGGTGATCGACATCCAGAAGATCATCCGCTTCCTCACCGAACGCGACATCGGCGTGCTGATCACCGACCATAACGTGCGCGAGACCCTGGACATCTGTGACCGCGCCTACATCCTCAACGATGGTCACGTGCTGGCGTCCGGCAGTGCCGAAGAGATCATTTATAATGAAAGCGTCCGCAAGGTGTACTTGGGCGAACATTTCAGACTCTGATCCCATCATCCGACCCGTCCCGCATCCCTGGCTTCGATGAAGCAAAGCCTTCAGCTCAAACTCTCCCACCAGCTGGCGCTGACGCCACAGTTGCAGCAATCGATCCGTCTGCTGCAACTGTCGACCCAGGAGCTGAACCAGGAGATCGGCCAGATGCTCCAGGAAAACCCGATGCTGGAGCGTGCCGACGAGGTTGGCATGGGTGGCGAAGAGGGCAATTACGAGGCGCCGGCCTCTGAGGCGCCGGGCACCGAGGTCGCTGAGTCGGTCTACGAAGAAATGGCCTGGGGTGACCGCCACGTGGCCTCGGGCGGATCTGAAAACGACGACGACGAGGATGGTCGCGGCTACCAGCAGAGCGACGAGGAGAGCCTGGGCCTGCGTCAGCACCTGCACCAGCAGCTGGCCATGATGCCGCTGTCCGAACGGGACCGCGGCCTGGTCGCACTGCTGATCGAGGCGCTCGACGAGGATGGCTACCTGGGCGCCAGCCTGGACGAGATCAGTGCCATGTTGCCGCCAGACCCGGATTTCGACCCGGCCGAGCTGCTCACCGCGTTGCGCCTGCTGCAAAGCATGGATCCCCCCGGGGTCGGCGCGCGTGACCTGGGCGAGAGCCTGCTGCTGCAATTGAACGAGTTGCCACCCGACACGCCCCAGCTCGACCTGGCCAGGCGCCTGGTCAGCCAGCATTTGGCGCTGCTCGCCGAACGCGAGTACGGCAAGCTCAAGCGCCTGCTCGGTATCGATTCCGACCGCGAGTTCGTCGCCCTGCGCCAGTTGATCACTTCACTCAATCCGCGTCCGGCAGCGCGTTTTGATTCCGGCCGCACCCAGTACGTGGTGCCCGATGTGTTCGTGCGCAAGATCAAGGGCGAATGGGTCGCCAGCCTGAACCCGGATGCCATGCCCAAGCTGCGCATCAACGAGGTCTACGCCAACATCCTGCGCCAGAACCGGGGCAGCGGCGGCCAGCTGTCGGGGCAGATGCAGGAGGCGCGCTGGCTGATCAAGAACGTGCAGCAGCGCTTCCAGACCATCATCAAGGTGGCCCAGGCCATCGTCGATCGCCAGCGCATGTTCTTCGAGCATGGCGAGGTGGCCATGCGGCCGCTGGTGTTGCGCGAGATCGCCGAGTCGGTCGAGTTGCACGAATCGACCATTTCCCGTGTCACCAACCAGAAGTATATGATGACGCCCAGGGGGCTCTTCGAATTCAAGTATTTCTTCGGCAACGCACTGGCGACCGAGGCCGGTGGCGCGGCGTCCAGCACGGCCATCAAGGCCCTGCTCAAGCAGTTCGTCGAAGCCGAGGACCGTTCCGGCCCGTTGTCCGACAGTGCCATTTCCGAAATGCTGGGCAAACAGGGTTTCGTGGTGGCGCGCCGGACCGTGGCCAAATACCGGGAGCAGCTCAACATTCCTCCCGCCAACCAACGCAAGTCGTTTTGACTTGCCTTCACAACTCAGGAGCTTTTATGAACCTCACCATCACCGGTCATCATCTCGAAGTGACCCCCGCCATCCGCGGCTATGTGGAAGAAAAGCTCAAGCGGGTCACCCGCCATTTCGACAACGTCATCGATGTCTCGGTCATCATGACCGTGGAGAAGCTCAAGCATAAGGCCGAAGTCAATCTGCACGTGGCCGGCAAGGATATCTATGTCGAGTCCATCGAAGCCGATATGTACGCCGCCATCGACGTACTGGTCGACAAGCTTGACCGCCAGGTGGTCAAGCACAAGGAAAAGGCCGGTGGCCATCACCGGGACGAGGGCGGCCTGAAACGCCAGGCCGTCGAATAACCCGGAACGTCCCGCCCGCGAGGGCGGGGCCCAGACGCCATGAATCTCGTATCCAAGTTGCTCAAACCGGCCAATGTTTTGCTCGACGTCGAGGCCGGCAGCAAGAAACGTTTGTTCGAGCTGGCCAGCCAGGCCTTCGAAGCCAGCGAAGGGGTCTCCGCCAGCGAAGTCTTCGACAGTCTCTTTTCCCGGGAGAAGCTCGGTTCCACTGCGCTCGGTCACGGCATCGCCATCCCGCATGGCCGCATCAAGGGTCTCAAGGAAACTGCCTGTGCTTTCGTGCGCATGAAGGCCCCGATCGATTTCGATGCCCCGGACAGCCTGCCGGTCGACCTGCTGTTCATCCTGCTCGCACCCGCGGCGGCCTCCGATCTGCATTTGCAGATCCTGGCCGAACTGGCGCAGATGTTCAGCGAGAAGGACATGCGCGAGCAGTTGCGTGCCGCGCCCGACGTGGACCATCTGCACGCCCTGATCCGGGAATGGACGCCCTGATCCACCATGTGTCGGTCGAGGAACTGTTTCGCCAGGCCGGCGACCAGCTCCGCCTGACCTGGCTGGCGGGGCATCATGGCGGCGACCGCCGGCTGACCTCGGAAACCGTCCAGAAGCCGACCCTGGCCCTGATCGGCCACCTCAATTTCGTCCATCCCAACCGGGTCCAGGTGCTCGGTTGCGCCGAGATGGATTACCTCCGTCAGCTCGATGCCGCGAGCTTGCAACAGGCCATCGACCACCTTTTCTCGACCGAGCTGGCGGCCGTGGTGGTGGCCAATGGCGAGGCGGTGCCGGCGCCGCTGATCGAGGCCGCGGAGCGGGCAGCCACGCCGCTGTTCACGTCACCCGAGCAGAGCCCCTACCTGATGCAGGTGCTGACCCACATCATGACCCAGGCCCTGGCGCCCTCGACCATCCTGCATGGGGTGTTCCTGGAAGTGCTCGGCCTGGGGGTGCTGATCAGCGGCGATCCCTCGGTGGGCAAGAGCGAGCTGGCCCTGGAGCTGATCACCCGGGGCCATCGTCTGGTCGCCGACGACGCATTGGAAGTCTACGCGGTGTCGCTCGACACGCTCGAAGGGCGTTGTCCGACCATGTTGCAGGACTTCATGGAAGTGCGTGGCCTGGGGGTGTTGAACATCCGCCGCTTGTTCGGCGAGACGGCGGTCAAGCACAAGAAGAACGTCAAGCTGATCATCCACCTTACCCCCGCCGAACACTGGCACCCGATCGACCGGCTGGACATGCGCGCGGAAACGCGCGAGATTCTCGGTGTGTCGATCCCTGAGGTCCGTATCCCGGTGGCGGTCGGCCGCAACCTGGCGGTGCTGGTCGAGGTGGCGGTGCGCAACCATATCCTGCGCCTGCGCGGCTTCAACAGCGCCGAGGAATTCGTCGAGCGTCAGCGCACCATGATGCAGGCGCTCGAGATCGACATGGAATGAGGCCGCCATGAAGCTGGTCGTGATCAGCGGGTTGTCGGGGTCGGGCAAGAGCGTGGCCCTCAAGGCCCTGGAAGACTCCGGCTACCACTGCATCGACAACCTGCCCGCTGACCTGCTGCCGGTGGTGGTCGAGCACCTGCGCGCGTGCCATATCGACGAACTGGCGCTCAGCATCGATGCCCGGAGTGCCACCAGCCTGAGCCGCTTGCCGGCCGATTTGGCGGGGTTGCGCACCGAACTGGAACTCAAGGTGCTGTTCCTGGAGACCAAGGACGACACCCTGGTCAAGCGCTTCGCCGAGACCCGCCGCCGGCATCCGCTCAATACCGGCGCGCGCTCGATGCAGGAGTGCTTCCAACTGGAGCGGGAGATTCTCTCGCCGCTCGCCACCCTGGCCCATCATTTCGATACCAGCGACCTGTCCGCCAACAGTCTGCGCGCCTGGATCAAGGAATTCTGCCAGTTGCGCAGCGCCGCATTCACGCTGGTGTTCCAGTCCTTCGGCTTCAAGCATGGCGTGCCGCTGGATGCCGACCTGGTGTTCGACGTGCGCTGTTTGCCCAACCCGCACTACAACGCAGACCTGCGTCCCCTGACCGGGCGCGACGCGCCGGTCATCGATTTCCTGCGTGGCCAGCCCCAGGCCATGGAGATGCTGCAGGACATCCGGGCTTATGTGAAGAAATGGCTGCCGGCCTACATCGCCGATAACCGCAGTTATTTCACCGTGGCGTTCGGCTGCACCGGCGGCCAGCATCGCTCGGTCTGGTTTGCGGAAACCCTGGCGGCCAATTTTCGGGCCCATCTGCAAGTCCTGGTTCGCCATCGCGAATTGCAATGACCCGAGTCCTTTCCTTGCTCAGGCCGGGCGACTGGCTGATTCTGGTTGTCGCAGCCTGGGCCGTGTGGGGGCTGGCCCGGCAGGGCAGCGGTGCCGACCGGGTTCTGATCAAGCAGGAAGGTCGGGTGTTCATGGAAACGACGCCCCGGCTAGACCAGGACATCGCGGTGCCCGGCCCCCTGGGCGACACCCTGGTCGAGATCCGGAATGGCCGGGTTCGGGTCAAGTCCGATCCCGGTCCGCAACAGCGGTGCGTGCGCCAGGGCTGGCTGATGCCCGGTCAGGTGGCGGTATGCCTGCCCAACCGGGTCAGCGTGGAGCGGGGCGTGGTGCGCTATGACTCCCTCAACTATTGAATTCCAGGTCACCGACGAGGATCGCCGGATCGCCGGGTGGGCGGCGGCGGCGGTCGGTCTCACCCTGGCCGAGGCCGCAATCCCGCTCCCCTTGCCGGGAGTGAAGCCGGGGCTCGCCAACATCGTCACGCTCTACGTCCTGTATCAGCATGGCTGGCGGGCGGCGCTCTGGGTCTCGCTGCTGCGCATCGTGGCCGGTGGCCTGGCCCTGGGCACCTTTCTGACCCCGACCTTCGTCATGAGCCTGGCTGGCGGCCTGGCCAGCCTGGCGTTGCTCGCCGCGCTGGCACGGGTGCCCCGGTGCTGGCTGGGGCCAGTGGGGCTCTCCATCCTGGCGGCCTTCGCCCACATCGCCGCGCAGCTGGGCGTGGTGTCGGCCTGGCTGATGCCGGGCGTCAACCTGCTGCCCCTGCTCGCCGTGTTCCTGAGCGCGGCCTGGGTGACTGGCCTGGTCAACGGTCTGGTGGTGGCCCATTTTCTGGAGCGCGAGACATGAAACGCATCACCCTGGCATGGACCGGCGCCTCCGGCATGGCCTACGGCACGCGCCTGCTGGAATGCCTGCTCGACGCGGGCTGCAGGGTCGACCTGCTGGTGTCGCAGGCGGCCCGCATCGTCGCAAAACAGGAACTCGACCTGACCTTGCCCGGCGAGACCACGGCGCTGGTCGCGCGGCTGGCCAGGCCGGGCGGCGACCTCCGGGTGTACGGCGAAAAAGCGTGGTTCGCCCCGGCCGCGTCCGGCTCCAATCCAGCCGATGCCATGGTGGTCTGTCCCTGTACCATGGGCAGCCTGGCCGCCATCGCCCATGGCCTGGCCGATACCCTGATCGAGCGCGCCGCCGACGTGATGCTGAAGGAAAGGCGCCCCCTGATTCTGGTGCCCCGGGAAACGCCGTTTTCCCTCATCCATCTGCGCAACATGACCCTGTTGGTCGAGGCCGGCGCGGTGATCCTGCCGGCCAATCCAGGCTTCTATCACCGGCCCACGTCGGTCGAACAGGTGGTCGATTACCTGGTCGCCCGGGTGCTCGACCAGATCGGCGTGCCGCATGACCTGATGCCGCGCTGGGGCGGCGACGTATAATTGCGACTGTCATTCCGGAGGCTGCCATGCTGCCCATTCCCGATTCCTTGATCATCCACGTCGACAAGGCCCTGCGCACGGTATTCGCCAGCGCCCATTCGCGGCGCCCCTATCCTGATGCCGGCCTCGATGAGACTGAACTCACCGAGGTCGAGAAGCGTCATGCCGCCGGTCTGATGCGGGTCAACCATTGTGGCGAGGTGTGCGCGCAGGCCCTCTATCAGGGCCAGGCGCTGACCGCGCGCAATCCCGAGGCCGCCCAGGCCCTGCTCGAGGCCAGCGACGAGGAAACCGAGCACCTGGCCTGGTGCGAAAAGCGCCTCAATGAACTGGGCAGCCACAAGAGCGTCCTGAATCCGGTCTGGTACGCCGGGTCGTTCGGCCTGGGCGTCCTGGCCGGCGCCCTGGGCGACAAGTGGAACCTGGGGTTCCTGGCCGAGACCGAGCGCCAGGTCGAGGGCCATCTGGACAGTCATCTTGCCTCGTTGCCCGAGCGGGATGCCAAGAGCCGCGCCATCGTCGAGCAGATGAAGACGGACGAGATCAAGCATGCGGAAACGGCGCTCGCCCACGGTGGTGCCGAGTTGCCGACGCCGGTGAAGATGGCGATGAAATTGTCTTCCAAAGTCATGACCACCTTGGCGTACCGGCTATGAGTTTCGCCGAGGTGCTGGCCGGGTTGCCGCCGGTCGATGATCTGATCGCCATCGAACTGACCGGGCCGGAAGGCGAGAGGGCGTGGGTGGAAAACAAGCCCGGCAGCCAGGGTTCGCTGAAGGTCTATCGCTATCTGCTGGAAAAGTTCGGTCAGCTCGATCGGGCGGCGGCGGAAGCGGGCCTGATCATGTATGCCGAACACAGCCTCGATGCCCGCGCCCACCCCGGCAAGCATCCAAACATCGACCGGTTGCTGGCCATTGTTTCCGACGGGCGGGCTTGGAAGGGCGAATGCGTGACGGAAAGTCCTGACACAGGGGCATGCCCCTAGGGGGTGACAGGCGAACGATCGCGCCTTGGTTCTACGTCACGCTTTTCCTGTCACGCGTCACTGCAATTCAACGATCTCGAAGTCGTGCGTAACCTCGGCGGTCTTGGCCAGGATGATGGTCGCCGAGCAGTATTTCTCGGCCGATAGATTGATTGCCCGGGCCACGGTCTCCGGCTTCAGGTGGCGGCCGGTGACGATGAAATGGAAGTGAATCTTGGTGAACACCTTGGGGTGGTCGCTGGCCCGTTCGGCGGTCAGTTCGACCTGGCAGTCAGTGACCTCCTGGCGGCTTTTCTGCAGGATCATCATCACGTCGATCGAAGTGCAGCCGCCGGCGCCCATCAGCACCATCTCCATCGGCCGTGGGCCCAGGTTGCGGCCGCCGATGTCCGGGGCACCGTCCATGACGATGGCATGACCGCTGTCGGCCTCGGCCATGAAGGCCATGCCCTCGACCCATTTCACGCGTGCTTTCATGTCGATTCTCCTTGTGGCGATGGCCGGATTATCCGGATATTGCGTATCCCGGCCAACGAGGTTTGACACGGGCGCGAAATATCCCATAAAATCCTCGCCTTTCCGTATTACCCTGCCCGAGTGTTTCGGGCCATTGTCAGGACTGAATCATGAAAACGTTTTCCGCTAAGTCGCATGAAGTCCAGCGCGGCTGGTTCGTGGTGGACGCCACCGACAAGGTGCTCGGCCGCATGGCCGCCGAGATCGCGCATCGGCTGCGCGGCAAGCACAAGCCCATCTACACGCCGCATTGCGATACCGGCGACTACATCGTCGTGATCAATGCCGATAAGATGCGCGTGACCGGCAACAAGGCCTTGGACAAGAAGTATTACCGTCACTCGGGCTACCCGGGCGGTATCTACGAAACCAATTACGGCGACATGCAGGCCAAGCACCCCGGCCGTGCCTTGGAAAAGGCGGTCAAGGGCATGCTGCCCAAGGGGCCCCTGGGCTACGCCATGATCAAGAAGATGAAGGTGTATGCCGGCGGCGAGCACCCTCACACTGCCCAACAGCCGCAAGTCCTGGAAATCTGAGGAAATAGATCATGATCGGCAACTTCTACTATGGCACCGGCCGCCGCAAGAGCTCCGTGGCCCGCGTCTTCCTCAAGTCCGGCTCCGGCAAGATCGTCGTCAACGGCAAGCCGCTGGACGAATATTTCGCCCGTGAAACCGGCCGCATGATCGTGCGTCAGCCGCTCGAACTGGTCGATCGGACCAACAGTGTCGACATCATGGTCAACGTCAACGGCGGTGGCGAATCCGGCCAGGCCGGTGCTGTCCGTCACGGCATCACCCGTGCCCTGATCGAATACGATGCCGGCCTCAAGCCGCCGCTCAAGGCGGCTGGCCTGGTGACCCGCGACGCCCGCGAGGTCGAACGCAAGAAGGTCGGTCTGCACAAGGCTCGTCGGCGCAAGCAGTTCTCCAAGCGTTAATCGCCTGGACGAGGAAAAAGCCGCCGCCGAGGCGGCTTTTTTTATGCGCATTCGCTATCATCGCGCGCACCCCGCACTCGAGAGGAATACCCATGATCAAGGCAGGCATCGTCGGCGGCACCGGCTACACCGGTGTCGAACTATTGCGGCTGTTGGCCCAGCATCCCGAGGTCCAACTCACCGCCATCACCTCGCGCAAGGAAGCCGGCATGCCGGTCAGCGAGATGTTTCCGTCCCTGCGCGGCCGGGTCGATCTGGCCTTTTCGACGCCCGAGGATGCGCCGCTCACCGCCTGCGACGTGGTGTTCTTTGCCACCCCCAACGGCGTGGCGATGCAGCAGACCCGGGCATTGCTCGAAGCCGGGGTCAAGGTCATCGACCTGGCCGCCGACTTCCGCATCCAGGATATCGAGGTCTGGTCGAAGTGGTATGGCATGGAGCATGCCTGCCCGGACCTGGTGGCCGAGGCGGTCTACGGCCTGCCCGAGATCAACCGCGCCCAGGTCAAGGGCGCCCGCCTGATCGCCAACCCCGGTTGCTATCCGACCGCCGTACAACTGGGCTTCCTGCCCCTGATCGAGGCCGGCGTGATTGACACGTCCTGGCTGGTCGCCGACTGCAAGTCTGGGGTCTCCGGCGCCGGCCGCAAGGCCGAGGTGCACACCCTGTTTCCTGAAGCCAGCGACAACTTCAAGGCCTATGCCGTGCCCGGCCACCGGCACCAGCCGGAGATCCGCCAGGGGCTCGCACGCATGGCCGGCCACGACGTCAACCTGACCTTCGTGCCACACCTGACGCCGCTGATCCGGGGCATCCACGCCACCCTGTATGCCAAGCTGACCCAAGACATCGATCTGCAAGCCCTGTTCGAGCAGCGCTACGCCAACGAATATTTCGTCGATGTGCTGCCGGCCAAGGGGCATCCGGAAACCCGCTCGGTGCGTGCCTCCAACCTCTGCCGCATCGCCGTGCACCGGCCGCAAGGCGGCGACACCGTGGTGGTGCTGTCGGTGATCGACAACCTGGTCAAGGGGGCCGCCGGCCAGGCGGTGCAGAACATGAACCTCCTGTTTGGTTGCGCCGAGAACACCGCCTTGACCCAGATTCCGGTCTCGCCCTGATTGACGGCGCGGTCATTAACCTAGATAATCACTCAACTATTTTTTGGAGTCTCGCCATGTCTGACATGTCCGTCCCCCTGAACTTCTCCGACAGTGCCGCCAACAAGGTCAAGGAACTGATCGCCGACGAAGGCAACCCCGAGCTGAAGCTGCGTGTTTTCGTGACCGGGGGTGGCTGCTCCGGCTTCCAGTATGGCTTCACCTTCGATGAGGTGAAGAACGACGATGACACCGTCATGGAAAAGAACGGCGTCACCCTGTTGATCGATGCCATGAGCATGCAGTACATGATGGGTGCCGAGATCGACTATACCGAGGGTTTGGAGGGCGCCCAGTTCGTCATCCGCAACCCCAACGCGGTGTCCACCTGCGGCTGCGGTTCCTCCTTCTCGGTCTGAGCACGCTGCGTCGAGCCAGGGACGGCGCAAGCCGTGCCTGGCTTTTTCCATGGCCGAAAAATTCAAGATCGTGCGCTGCCCGACCTGTGGCCGCCCGGTCGAATGGCGTTCTGAGAATGCCTGGCGACCGTTTTGCTCGGAGCGTTGCAAGCTGATCGACCTGGGGGCCTGGGCTGCCGAGAAGTACCGCGTGCCCAGCCAGGCTGAACCCGGGGAAGACAGCAGCCCCTGAACGGCGTTACCATCCTTTGACCGACGCATGTCGGACCACAAGGACACAGGGATGGTTACACTCACACCGCTGGCCGGCGCATTGCTGGCCCTGACGCTGGTCGCGTCTCCCGTCATCTCGGCCGAGCAGGAAACGCCCGCGCTGTTGCTGGCCGCCCCCTATCATGCAGCGATCGACCCCGCTGGCTATTGGGTGAGCGAAAAACTCGATGGCGTGCGCGCCTATTGGGATGGCAACCAGCTCCTGTTTCGCAGTGGCCGGCCGGTCCCGGCGCCGGCCTGGTTCACGCGTGACCTGCCGCCTCAACCCCTGGATGGCGAGCTCTGGCTGGGTCGGGGACGCTTCGAGCCGCTGTCCGGCATCGTCCGAAGCCGAACCCCCGTGGATGCCGACTGGCAGCAGGTGCGGTTCATGCTGTTCGAACTGCCCGGCGCGATCGGTGCTTTCAGCGAACGTCAGGCCCGCTTGGCGTCACTGGTCGACGCACTCGGCATCCCCTGGGTACAAGCCGTCGAGCAAGTTCGCGTCGCTGATCATGCCAACCTCATGGCTCGGCTTGATGCGGTGGTGCGCGCTGGGGGCGAAGGCCTCATGCTGCATCGCGCCGAGGCGGTTTACCGAGCCGGTCGAGGCGAGGATCTGCTCAAGCTCAAACCCGCCCTGGACCGCGAGGCGCGCGTGGTCGGCCATGTCACTGGCAAGGGGCGCCTGGCCGGGCGGCTGGGGGCCCTGGTGGTCGAGGATGCCGAGGGTCGCCGTTTCCGGATCGGCAGCGGTTTCAGCGATGCCGAGCGCGACCAGCCTCCCGCCGTGGGGGCTTGGGTGACCTATCGCTATCGCGGTCTGACCTCGACCGGGTTGCCACGCTTTCCCACTTATCTGCGGGAACACGTCGAATTCTGATCAGCCGGGAAAGGTGGCCTGCCAGGTCGGATGAGCCTGGATCAGGCGTAATGCCTTGCCGAGCAGGGTCTTGCCCGGCTCGACCTTGAACCAGGTCGACAGACCGGACGGGTGGGGCAGGGCGATGGCGTCGGTTTCATGCCCGAAATAGGTCACCCGATGGATGCGACCGACGCAATCGTCGAGTCGCGGTGCGCTGAGCATCTGGGCGATGGCGAGCTTGCCGACCGGGATGATCAGCGCGGGCTTGAGCAAGGTGACCTCCTCGCGCAGCCACTCGCTGCAGTGGGCGATCTCCGCTCGGCTCGGCACCCGGTCACCGCCGTTCGGGTGCTTGCCGGGGAAGCAGCGGCAGACCGCGGCCATGTAGACGCGCTCGCGGAAAGTCGCTTCGTCGACGCCCAGCGTGGCATACCACTTGAACAGCGTCTTGCCGGCGGTCCAGGCGAACGGCCGCCCGAGCTTGCCTTCGTAAGGCCCGGGCGCCTGGCCGATCTGGAGGATCCGGGCGGCGACCGGCCGGCCCTGGATGACCGGGCCGATCATGTCCGGACAGCGCGCGCATTGGCCGAGCGCGGCCTGGTGCGCGTGCAGGCGGGCCTCGGTCGAGGCCATCAGCGGGTCAGCGTTTTGACCCCTTCCGGCGTGCCCATCAGGCAGACGTCGGCGCCGCGACGGGCGAACAGGCCGACCGTCACCACGCCGACGATCTGGTTGATGTCCGATTCCATCGCCACCGGGTCGAGGATGGAGAGGCCATGCACGTCGAGGATGACGTTGCCGTTGTCGGTGGTGAAACCGGCGCGCAAAACGGGATTCCCGCCCATCTTGACCAACTGGCGGGCGACGTAGGAGCGGGCCATGGGGATCACCTCGACCGGCAGCGGGAACTTGCCCATGACGTCGACCAGCTTCGACTGGTCGACGATGCAGACGAACTTTTTGGCGCAGGCGGCGACGATCTTCTCGCGCGTCAGGGCGCCGCCGCCGCCCTTGATCATGGCCATGTGCGGGGTGATCTCGTCGGCGCCGTCGACGTAGACTTCCATCTCGCCGGCTTCGTTCAAGTCGATGACCCGGATGCCATGTTTTTTCAGGCGCTCCGCGGTGGCGACGCTGGAGGCCACGGCGCCGTCGATCTTGCCCTTGATGTGGGCCAGTTCGTCGATGAAGAA
This sequence comes from Pseudomonadota bacterium, assembly GCA_049322515.1. Taxonomy (GTDB): domain Bacteria; phylum Pseudomonadota; class Gammaproteobacteria; order Burkholderiales; family Thiobacillaceae; genus Parasulfuritortus. Next base: position 57,628 of record JBMOQW010000033.1, on the reverse strand, counting down.
ATTGGCGGTGGAGCCGGTGCCCACCCCGATGATCCCGGCCGGCACGTGTTCGATCGCGGCACGCGCCACGGCTTGTTTCATTTCGTCTTGGCTCATCATGGCTTTTGCTTTCATGTTCTTGGCGAAACGCCGAGAATAACGGGGATTTCAAGCCCGTTCAAATCGCCGGCGATGACGCGATTGCCCCACCCCGACCCTCCCCCGCACGCGGGGGAGGGGGAGAAGATGTGATGACCGATTACCTGGAAAAAATCCTGCTTGCCCGCGTCTACGATGTCGCCGTCGAGTCCGACCTCGATGCCGCGCCCAACCTGTCGCGGCGCATCAACAATCACGTTTGGCTGAAGCGCGAGGACATGCAGCCGGTGTTCTCCTTCAAGCTGCGCGGCGCTTATAACAAGATGGCCCACCTGACCCGCGCCCAGCTGGCCAAGGGCGTGGTCGCAGCGAGTGCCGGAAACCATGCTCAGGGGGTCGCGCTGGCGGCCCAGGTGCTCGGTTGCCAGGCTACCATCGTGATGCCGGCCACCACACCAGCGATCAAGGTCGACGCCGTGGCCAAGCGGGGTGCGCAGGTGGTGCTGCATGGCGACTCCTACGACGATGCCTACAAGCACGCCCTGGGGCTGGCCAAGCAGGAAAAGAAAACCTTCGTACATCCCTACGACGATCCCGACGTGATCGCCGGCCAGGGGACCATCGCCATGGAGCTGTTGCGCCAGGCACGCGAGCCGATCACCGCGGTATTCGTGCCGGTGGGCGGCGGTGGTCTGATCGCCGGCATCGCCGCCTATCTGAAGCGCCTGAAGCCGGAGATCAAGGTGATCGGGGTCGAGCCCGAGGATGCCGACGCCATGGCCCGCTCACTGTGCAAGAAGGAGCGCATCACCCTGGCCCAGGTCGGCATCTTCGCCGACGGCGTCGCGGTCAAGCAGGTCGGCGCCGAGACCTTCCGCCTGTGCCAGCAGTACGTCGACGAGATCATCCGGGTCGACAACGACGCCATTTGCGCGGCGATCAAGGACGTCTTCGAGGACACCCGCTCGATCCTGGAGCCGGCCGGTGCCCTGGGCGTGGCCGGCCTCAAGGTCTGGGCCAGCCGCGAGAAAGCCAAGGGCAAACATCTGGTGGCGATCGCCTCGGGCGCCAACATGAACTTCGACCGTCTGCGATTCGTTGCTGAACGTGCCGAACTGGGCGAGAAGCGGGAGGCCGTGATGGCCGTGGCGATCCCGGAAAAGCCGGGCAGCTTCAAGACGTTCTGTTCGCTGATCGGCGGCCGGGTCATCACCGAATTCAACTATCGTTTCGCCGATCCCAAGGTGGCGCACGTCTACGTCGGACTCCAAGTGCACAACCGCGCTGAAGTGGACAAGTTGATCGCGGCGCTGAACAAGAACGAACTGCCGGTGCTCGACCTCAGCGACAACGAGATGGCCAAGCTGCACATCCGGCATCTGGTCGGCGGACGCGCGCCCCAGGTGGCCGACGAGGTGCTCTATCGATTCGAATTCCCCGAGCGCCCGGGTGCGCTGATGAAGTTCCTCAACAGCATGAGCCATGACTGGAACATCAGCCTGTTCCACTACCGCAACCACGGCGCCGACTACGGCCGCGTCCTGTGTGGCATCCAGGTGCCGGCAGGCGAGAAGGCGGCGTTCCAGCAGTTCCTGGATGGATTGGGGTACCGCTATTGGAACGAGACACGCAATCCGGCGTACAAGCTGTTTCTCAAATGATTTGGATGTTGACCCTCGACGCCTATTCCGGGCAAAGACAACCCGGCTCAATGTGGGTGACGACAAAAGGATCGCGTGTGGGTTGCCGCGACCGCATGGCCCGGCTCGGAATATCTCTAAACGATTGATTTCCAAAGCCAGGTTCACTAAAATGCACGGCTTTTCCGCGTTGCCCTTCGGGCGCGCCCCGGAAACTTATTAGGAATCATCGGATTATGGTCACCATTCGTCTGGCTCGCGGCGGCTCCAAGAAGCGCCCCTTCTTCAATATCGTGGTTGCCGATTCCCGCAATCGGCGTGACGGTCGTTTCATCGAGCGCATCGGCTTCTACAACCCGGTTGCCTCGGGCAGCGCTGAAGCCCTGCGCATCAACCAGGAACGCCTGGCCTACTGGACCGGTGTCGGTGCCCAGGTCTCCGAGACCGTTTCCCGCCTGAACCGTGGCGCCAAACCTGTCGCCGCCTGACGATCTGGTGGTGATGGGGCGGATTGCCGCCCCGTATGCGGTACGCGGTTGGGTGAAGGTGCAGACCTTTACCGACGCGCTGGACAGTCTGCTCGATTACCCGGTCTGGCAACTCGGCAAGGCCGGCCAGTGGCGGCCCTACCCGGTGGTCGAGGCCAAGGTGCACAGCCAACACCTGATTGCCCAGTTGGCCGGGGTCGATGACCGCAACGCGGCCGAGGCCCTGCAGGGCTTCGAGATTGCGGTGGCGCGGCAGGAGCGGCCTCCGGCGCAAGAAGGTGAGTATTACTGGGATGAACTGATCGGCCTGTCGGTGCTGAACCTGGCGGGCGAGTCCCTGGGTACGGTGGAAACCCTGCTCGAATCGGGCGCCCACGATATCCTGAAGGTGGTCGAGGGCCCGCAGGAACGATTGATTCCCTTCACGGACCCCATCGTCCGCGAAGTGGATGCCGAGGCCGGCCGCATCGTGGTCGACTGGGGCAAGGACTGGTGACGCCGCGCTATCACGTCGTCACCCTGTTTCCGGGCTTGTTCGATGCGTTGACGGAGTACGGGGTCAGCGGTCGGGCGATCCGCAACCAGTTGGTCGAGTTGAGGTTCTGGGACCCCCGGGATTTCACCTCGGACAGCTACCGCACGGTGGACGACCGGCCATTCGGAGGCGGTCCCGGCATGGTGATGCTGGCCGAGCCGCTGGATCTGGCGCTGACCGCCGCGAAGACGGTCTTGCGCCGCGAGGGCGTGTCGCAGCCGCGCCTGATTTACCTTTCGCCCCAGGGGCGGACGTTAAACCAGGCCCTGGTTGAAGCATTGGTTCAGGAGCCGGCGCTGGTGCTGCTGGCCGGTCGCTACGAAGGCATCGACGAGCGGGTGTTTGCCCGTCATGCGGTGGAGGAAATTTCCATCGGCGACTATGTCCTGTCGGGCGGCGAACTGCCGGCGATGGTGTTGCTGGACGCCTTGATCCGGCAGATTCCCGGGGCCTTGGGCCATGCCGGGTCGGCCGAGGCGGATTCTTTCGCCGATGGCCTGCTGGACTGTCCGCATTACACCCGGCCCGAGGTCTACCTGGGGCTGGAGACGCCGCCGGTGCTGCTGTCCGGCCACCACGCGGGCGTGGCCCGCTGGCGGTTGAAGCAGTCGTTGGGACGGACCTGGCAACGGCGTCCGGACTTGCTGGACAGGCGGCCGTTGAGCCGCGAGGAACAGGATTTGCTCGACGAGTTTCGTCGGGAGTCGTAGCCGATCCGGGTGACCGGATCCTTTATAAACCGCGCCACGTATCTTCGGATACCTCTAGCGCGAACCTGAAAGGAATCGACGATGAACCTCATCGCCCAACTCGAAAACGAAGAAATCGCCCGCCTGGGCAAGACCATTCCTGATTTTGCCCCCGGCGATACCGTCGTGGTCCAGGTGAAGGTCAAGGAAGGCAACCGCGAGCGTCTCCAGGCCTATGAAGGCGTGGTGATCGCCAAGCGCAACCGGGGGCTGAATTCCAGCTTCATCGTGCGCAAGATCAGCGCCGGCGAAGGCGTCGAGCGGACTTTCCAGACCTATTCCCCGCTGGTCGCCGCCATCGAGGTGAAGCGCCGTGGCGATGTCCGTCGCGCCAAGCTCTACTATCTGCGTGGCCGCACCGGCAAGTCTGCTCGAATCAAGGAAAAGCTGCCGGCCAAGAAGGCTTCCTGAGCCTGCTCGCCGCCATGAATAAGCCGCCCTCGGGCGGCTTATTGCATTTCAGGCCGGCTTGCGTCGGACCGGGGGTGGGGCCAGCTTGGCACGCAGCACGGGCACCAGGCGGGCGCCGGCGTGCTGACCGAGGGCAATGAGCAGCTTGCGCGCGCTGAAATCCGTGCTGCGGACTTGCGCCACCTCGGGCCGGACCACCACGTCGGCGTCAGCGGTTTCGTGCTTGCGCAAGGACTGGCTCATGATTTCGAACGAGCGCATCACCACGTTGTAGATGCTCAGGCTCTTGTCGGCATTCTCGTCCGGACCCCCGACGTCGACCGCCAGCACCACATCGGCCCCCATGCGGCGGGCAGTGGCCACCGGGATCGGGCTGACCAGGCCGCCGTCCAGATAGTCGTCGTCGCCGTGGCTGGCCGGAATGAACACGCCGGGGATGCTGCACGAGGCGCGCACCGCGAATCCGGTGTCCCCTTCCCGGAAGGCCACCAGCCCCCCTTCTGGATAGCGGGTCGCCACGGCCGCGAACGGGATCGGCAGCTGCTCGATGGTCTGGCCACGTAGCCCCTGGTTGACGAAGCTCTGCAAGCCGCGTCCGGAAACCATGCCATAGTTCTGCTTGCCGGCGATCAGGTCGATCACCTCGGTATCCTTGACCCGGAGGGCCAGGTCTTCCATCTGGGCGCCCGTGTATCCGGCGGCCCAGAAGGCGCCGACCAGGCTCCCGGCGCTGCACCCGACGATGACATCGGGACGGATCCGGGCGGCTTCCAGGGCCTTGATCACCCCGATATGCGCGAAGCCACGCGCCGATCCGCCCCCCAGGACCACGCCCAGGCGTTTGCGTGCCGCCTGCGGGGCCTTGGCCACGGCCAGCGGAGCCAGGGCCAGCCCGGCCGAGGCGAGCAAAAATTCACGACGGCCCCACGGCGTGGTCCCGGTCATGGCGTGTCCCTCGCCACCGTTTGGCCGAACAGGGCCTTGAGCCGCTCGAAGGCGGCCTCGAAGGTGTTGGCGGGCTCGTCGCGGGTGATGTTTTCCACTTGCTCGTCGAGCACGATGACTTCGACCCGGCGGTTCAGGGTCCGGCCGATCTCGGTGTCGTTGGGCGCCACCGGCTGGTCCATGCCCAGGCCTGCCAATGCCATGCGTTGCGCCGGTACGCCGCGGGCCAGGAAGGCGTCTCGCACCGATTTGGCCCGGCGTCGGGACAGGTCCAGGTTGTACTCGGCGGTGCCGACGTTGTCTGTGTGACCTTCGAGGGCGATATTCTTGGTGGTCTTCTCGCGCAACAGCCGGGCCACCTTGTCCAGGAAGGGGGCGGCCAGATCCTGCTTGAATTCGGCCTGGCCGGTATCGAACAGGACATGATCGGGCAACCAGATCAACACGCCGCGGTCGATCTGGGCGATCGGAACCCGGGTCTCCGTGACACCCGACTGACGGTCACTCAGGCTGGCGCAGCCGGACAGGATCAGAAGAGACAGAAAAGGGGCCAACCATTTGTATCGGGGCATGGTGATTCGCGCGGCGCGCGCCTCGAGAATTTAGGAAGGGTGACCATAGCCGTCGCTTGGAGACTTTCCCAGAGGACAAATGAACCGTTGCCGGGGGGCCAGGCGGACTAATCCGGGGGCTCTGGCCAGGGGCGCCCTCACCCCTGGCCGATGCGTGGCGGGGTCAGTGTGCGGCTTCCCAGTTCGGCCCCACGCCGGCCTCGACTTTGAGGGGGACCTTCAACGCGGCCACGCCGCACATCAGCTCGGGCAGCCGAACCTTGACCTGTTCCAGTTCGTCTTCCGCCACTTCGAGCACCAGTTCGTCATGTACCTGCATGATCAGCCGGCTGCGCAGGTGTTCGGCATCCAGCCAGCCCTGCACTGCGATCATGGCCAGCTTGATCAGGTCGGCCGCGGTGCCCTGCATGGGGGCGTTGATCGCCGCCCGTTCGGCGCCTTGGCGCCGGGCTGGGTTGCCGGCGCGGATCTCGGGAAGATAAAGGCGGCGGCCGAACAGGGTTTCCACATAGCCTTCCAGTTTGGCCTGCTCACGGGTGCGCGCCATGTACTCGGCGACCCCGGGATAGCGGGCAAAGTAACGCTCGATGTAGGTCTGGGCGGCGCTCCGCTCGATGTTCAGCTGGCTGGCCAGGCCGAACGCCGACATGCCGTAGATGAGGCCGAAGTTGACCGCCTTGGCCATCCGGCGCTGTTCGGGCAGCACCTGTTCCGGGGCCAGGCCGAGCACCTCGGCGGCGGTGGCGCGGTGGATGTCGGCGTCTTCGGCGAAGGCCTTGAGCAGGCGTTCATCGCCGGACAGGTGGGCCATGATGCGCAACTCGATCTGCGAGTAGTCGGCCGAGACGATGACGAAACCGGGCTCGGCGACGAAGGCCTCGCGGATCTTGCGGCCCTCGGGGGTGCGCACCGGGATATTCTGCAGGTTGGGATCGTTGGACGACAGCCGGCCGGTGACCGCGATGGCCTGGCTGTAGGTGGTGTGCACCCGGCCGGTGGCCGGGTTGACCATGCCCGGCAGCTTGTCGGTGTAGGTCGATTTTAGCTTGGCGAGGCCCCGGTATTCCAGGATCAGCTTGGGCAGCGGGTAGTCCTCGGCGAGCTTTTCCAGGACTTCCTCGTCGGTCGACGGTGCGCCCTTGGGGGTTTTCTTGAGCACCGGCAGCTTGAGTTGGTTGAAGAAGATCTCGCCGAGTTGCTTGGTCGAGTTGAGGTTGAACGGCTGGCCGGCGGCGGCATGGGCCTTCTGCTCGAGTTCCAGCATCGCCCGGGCCAGGGCGTCGGAATGGCGGCGCAACAGGTCGCAGTCGAGCTTCACCCCGGTGCGCTCGATGTGCGCCAGGATGGGCAGCAGGGGCATCTCGATCCGGTGGTAGACATGATCGAGGCCGGGCGCGGCCTGGACCGCCGGATACAGCGTCCGGTGCAGGCGCAGGGTGATGTCGGCATCCTCGGCGGCGTAGTCGCTGGCGCGGGCAATATCGACCTGGTCGAAGCCGATTTGGCTGGCCCCCTTGCCGCACAGGGTTTCGTACTTGATCGTGGTTTCATGCAGATGGCGTTCGGCCAGAGTGTCCATGTCATGACGCTCGTGGGCTTCCAGGACATAGCTTTGCAGCAGGGTGTCATGGGCCATGCCCTGGAGCTTGATGCCATGGTTCTGGAGTACGTGCCAGTCGTATTTCAGGTTCTGGCCGACCTTGGCCTTGGCCGGGTCTTCCAGGATCGGCTTCAGGCGGGCCAGGACCTCGGCCAGAGCCAACTGGTCGGCGACCCCGGGGCCGTTGTGGGCCACCGGCAGGTAGGCGGCCCGGCCGGGCTCGACCGCGAAGGAGAGCCCGACCAGACGGGCTTGCATCGGGTCCAGGCTGGTGGTTTCGGTGTCCAGGCAGATCAGGTCGGCGTTGGCGAGCCGGTCCAGCCAGCGGGAGAAATCCGCCTCGGTGAGGATCGTTTCGTAGTGGCGCTCGAGCTTTTCTGGGCCAGAGCCAGGGGCCATGGGTGCGGGATCGGTCACCGGCGCGGCGGTTTCGGGGGCCGGGGCACGCAGTTCGCGCAGCCAGGTGCGGAAGTTGTAGCGCTCGAACAATTCGGTCAGCCTGGCGGTGTCTTCCGGCTGCCATTGCAAATCCGCCAACGAGACCGGCAGCGCCACGTCGGTCTTCACGGTGATCAGCCGGCGGCCCAGGGGCAGCCAGTCGAGTGCCCGGCGCAGGTGTTCGCCGACCGCGCCCTTGACCTCGCCGGCGCGCGCCATCAGGGCGTCCAGCGAGCCATACTCGGTGAGCAGCTTGACCGCCGTCTTGGGGCCGACCTTGTCGACGCCGGGCACGTTGTCGACCGCGTCGCCCACCAGGGTCAGGTAGTCGACGATGCGGTTCGCAGGGACGCCGAACTTGCCGAGTACGCCGGCTTCGTCGAGGGTCTCGTTGGTCATGGTGTTGACCAGCTTGACCTTGGCGGTGACCAGTTGCGCGAGATCCTTGTCGCCGGTCGAGACGATGCTGGCGAGGCCCGCCGCCTCGGCCTGCCGGGTCAGGGTGCCGATCACGTCGTCGGCCTCGACCCCCTCGACCATGAGGATCGGCCAGCCGAGGGCGCGTACCGCGGCGTGAATGGGCGGAATCTGGCTGGCCAGGTCTTCCGGCATCGGCGGTCGGTGCGCCTTGTAGTCGGGGTAAAGATCGTCCCGGAAGGTCTTACCCTTGGCGTCGAACACGCAGGCGGCGCGCGCGCTCGGATAGTCCTTGCGAAGCCGGCGCAACATGTTGATCACGCCATAGAGCGCGCCGGTCGGCAGGCCTTCTGGATTGCGCAGGTCGGGCAGGGCATGGAAGGCGCGGTAAAGGTATGATGAGCCATCCACCAGGAGCAGCGTGGCTGCGTTTTCAGAGAGAGAGTCCGGCATGAACAAGATTCCGAATGTGATCGACCCCGAAGGCAGCAAGGAGGCCTTGTTGTCGGCGCGCGAGTCGTGGCGCATGTTCGAAATTATGTCAGAGTTCGTGGTGGCGACCGAACGGCTGGCCCCGATCACGCCCGCCGTCACCATCTTCGGCAGTGCCCGGGTGGCCCCCGACAGCCTGTACTACCGACTCACCGAGGAAATCGCCAACAAGCTCTCTGACGCCGGCTTCGCGGTCATTTCCGGGGGCGGCCCCGGCATCATGGAGGCCGCCAACAAGGGCGCCTTCCGGGGCAAGTCGCCCAGTGTCGGCCTCAACATCCAGTTGCCGCACGAACAGCACGCCAACCCCTATCAGGACATCAGCCAGACCTTTCGGCATTTCTTCGCCCGCAAGGTGATGTTCGTCAAGTTCGCCAGCGCCTACGTGATCATGCCGGGTGGCTTCGGCACCCTGGATGAACTCATGGAAGTGCTCACCCTGGTGCAGACCGGCAAGATCCGGCGCATCCCGATCATCCTGGTGCATGCGCCGTTCTGGCGCGGCCTGCTGCAATGGATCCGCGAGTCGCTGGCCGGCGAAGGCATGATCGCGGCCGAGGACATCGACCTGCTCCAGGTCATCGACGATCCCGACCAGATCGTCGAGGCCATCTTCCAGCACTTCGAGCATTGCTGTTTCACGCCGTCCACCAAGGACCGGGAGATCCTGCTCAGCCTCTGAGTTAAAATGCCCCCTCTGCCTCTGGATATCAACATGCCTTCACGTCTGACTCTATGGGCCGCCCTGGCGGCCGGCCTGCTTGCCTTCACGCCGGTGCATGCCGAGGCGCCAGCCATGATGCCGGTCCCGGATATCCCGCCGCCGCCGGGCATGGCCGAGACCGAGATGGAACCGACGGTGACCATCGTCCAGCGTGGCGAGGACCGGGTCGAGGAATATCGCCTGCGGGGCCGGCTCTACATGGTCAAGGTTTCCCCCAAGGTCGGAAAGCCTTACTACCTGGTCGATCCGCGCGGCGATGGCCAGATGCGACGCTTCGACGACCTGTCGCCCAATTTCGTGGTGCCGATGTGGATGATCTGGGCGTTTTGATGGCAGGCCGGGTGGCGTTTCTTCCGCAGTTCGCCCGATGAGCGCGGCGTTGACGGTCGCCCGCCCGGCGGCGGGCGAGGGCAAAGACTGGATCAAGGCGGGGTGGACCTGGTTCAAGCAGGCCCCGGTGCCCTGGATGGGCATGACCGCGCTCAGCTTCCTGGCCTTGATGGCGGTGGCCAGCCTGCCCTGGGTGGGCGGCTTCCTGGTTCAGGTCCTGTCGCCTTTCCTGGTGGCCGGCTACATGTCCGCGGCCCGCGCCGCGGAAACCGGTGAGCCGGTCACCTTCCTGCACCTGGGGGCCGGTTTTGCTGCCGACAAGCGGGTCGCGCTCGCCCTCATGGGCGCCATCTACCTGGCCGGCATCCTGCTCGTCGATACCGTGGTGCGCGGGCTCGGCGGCGAGAGCTTCACCCAGATGGCCCAACTGGCCAGCCATCCTGCCGAGGTCGATCCGGCCCAGGCCGAAGCCATCCTGAGTGCCACTTTGCCGGCCATGCTGGTCGGCCTGGCCTTGCTTACGCCCTTGGTCATGGCCACCTGGTTCGGCCCGGCCCTGGTCCTGTTCGACGGCTTTTCCACCGCCAATGGCCTCTGGTGGAGCCTATGGGCGTGCGCCGTGAACTGGCGGCCCTTGGTGCTCTACAGCCTGCTGCTCGGCGTGTTTGGCGTGGTCGCCCTGCTGATCCCGTTCGGGCTCGGCCTGCTGGTGTTCCTGCCCTGGGTGCTGGCCTCGACCTATGCCGCCTACCGTGCCATCTTCCTGCCCGCACAGGGTTCGGCATGAGGCGCTGGGGGTGGCTGCTGCTGGCCGGCCTGGCATTGCCTGCCGGCGCCGAGCCGGTCCGGTTCAGCGACGTGTTGTACGAGAAGTTCCACCACGAACGCTGCCTGCAATGCCACCAGTTCAACAGCCGGAAAAGCAACGGCCGCGCCTGGACCTCGCACCGCTCGCGCTATCTTTGCGACACCTGCCACAAGCCCGCCCTGACCGGCTTGACCGGTGGCGAGTGGATGGCCCCGGCCAACGACAAGATGGACTACACCGGCCTCTCGGCGCGCGACACCTGCCAGATGATGCTGCGCAACGCGCCGTCTGGAGACAAGAAGCAGGTGATCCGCCATCACCTGCTGGAAGACGGCCGGGTCGGCTGGGCGCTCAAGAGCGGCATGACCCCGGCCGGACAACGGCCGATCGTGCCCGGTGGCTATGACGCATGGGCGCGCGCTGTGAACGCCTGGATCGACGGCGGCATGCAGTGTGATTGAAGTCAGCCTGGTCACTGCGTTTCTGGCTGGATTGCTCGGGGGCGCCCACTGCGTCGGCATGTGTGGCGGCATCGTCGCCGCGATGTCGCTGCAAGGGGGGCGACGCCAGCCGTTCAGTTTTCACCTCGGCTACAACGCCGGGCGCCTGGCGAGCTACGTCGCCGCCGGTGCCCTGGCCGGCCTGATCGGTTCGGCCGCCTTCCTGTCCGAACGCCTGCTGCCGGTCCAGACCGCCCTTTATGTCGTCGCCCAGATCGTGTTGATCCTGATGGGCCTGTACCTGGCCGGTCTCAACCGGGCCGTACTCTGGCTGGAGCGCGCCGGTGGCGTGCTCTGGAATCGCCTGCAACCGCGCCTGGGCCGCCTGCTGCCGATCCGCGACCTGCGCGGCGCGTTGGCGGCGGGTGCGCTCTGGGGCTGGCTGCCCTGTGGCCTGGTCTATAGCGTCCTGGTCACCGCCCTGGCCAGCGGCAATGCGGCCTCCGGAGCCCTGCTGATGCTCGCCTTCGGGCTCGGCACGTTGCCCAATTTGCTGGCCATGGGCTGGGCCGCCGAGCGTCTGCGCGCCCTGGCCAGCAACCCGGCTGTGAAACTGGCGGCCGGCCTGACCGTGGCCGGTTTCGGCGTCTGGGGGCTCTTCGTCCTGATTCGCTGAGGCTACACTTCCCCCGTTGAACCCGTTACCGACACTGCCATGTCCCAGATGACGCCCCAGGAAATCGTCCACGAACTCGACCAGTACATCGTCGGCCAGCAGGATGCCAAGCGCGCCTGCGCCATCGCCCTGCGCAACCGTTGGCGCCGGATGCGGGTGGCCGAGGGCCTGCGCCAGGAAATCACGCCCAAGAACATCCTGATGATCGGTCCCACCGGGGTCGGCAAGACCGAGATCGCCCGTCGCCTGGCGCGCTTGTCCGGGGCGCCGTTCATCAAGGTCGAGGCGACCAAGTTCACCGAGGTGGGCTACGTCGGCAAAGACGTCGACAGCATCATCCGTGACCTGGCCGAGATCGCGGTCAAGCAGGCCCGCGAGGAAGCCGCCCGGGGCATGCGCTTCCGTGCCGAGGAAGCCGCCGAGGAGCGCATCCTCGACGCGCTGCTGCCGCCGCCGCGCGAGGCCTGGAGCGAGGAACGCAAGCCGGAGGATTCCGGCACCCGGCAGAAATTCAGAAAAATGCTGCGCGAGGGGCAGCTCGACGACAAGGAGGTCGAGCTCGAGGTCGCGCAGCCCAACGCAGCGATGGAGATCTTCGCCCCGCCCGGCATGGAAGAGCTGACCCACCAGTTGCAAGGCATGTTCCAGAACCTGGGCCAGAAGCGCACGAAAACCCGCAAGCTGAAGATCGCCGAAGCCATGAAGCTGCTCACCGACGAGGAAGCCGGCAAGCTGGTCAACGAGGAGGAGGTCAAGCTCTCGGCGGTACGCAACGTCGAACAGAACGGCATCGTGTTCCTGGACGAAATCGACAAGATCGCCAGCCGATCGGAAACCCAGGGCGCCGATGTCTCGCGCCAGGGTGTGCAGCGCGATCTGCTGCCCCTGGTCGAAGGCGCCACGGTGAGCACCAAGTACGGCATGATCAAGACCGACCACATCCTGTTCATCGCCAGTGGCGCTTTTCATCTCGCCAAGCCGTCCGACCTGATCCCCGAGCTGCAGGGCCGTTTCCCGATCCGGGTCGAGCTGCAAAGCCTGACCGTGGCCGATTTCGAGCGCATCCTGACCGCCACCTCGGCCTGCCTGACCCGGCAATACCAGGCCCTGATGGAGACCGAGGGCATCCAGCTGAGTTTCGCCGAGAGCGCCATTCGACGCCTGGCCGAGATCGCCTGGCAGGTCAACGAACGCACCGAGAATATTGGCGCCCGCCGGCTTTATACGGTCATGGAACGCCTGCTCGACGAGATTTCCTTCGACGCCGACAAGCGCGCCGGCAGTACCATCGAGATCGATGCCGCCTACGTCGACGCCCGCCTGAATGCGCTCGCGCAAAGCGAAGACCTGGCCCGTTATGTTCTCTGAGGCGACCATGAAGATCGGCAAGAACTGCGTGGTGACCCTGGCCTACCAGGTCACCGACCCGGCCGGAAAGGTGCTCGATCCGGGCAGCGAACCCCTGGTCTACCTGCACGGTGGATACAACGGGGTCTTCGCGGCCCTGGAAACGGCGCTGGAGGGCCTGGCCGTGGGCAGCCAGACGCGGGTCAACCTGCTGCCCGAGGATGCCTTCGGCTTCCCCGATGAAACCCTGATCCTGGTCGAGGACCGGGCCGGGTTTCCCGAGCCGCTGGCGGTGGGCATGAAATTCGAGCTGGTCAACGCCGAGGCTGACCAGGAAACCCTGTACACGGTGACCGCGATCGACGGTGACCAGGTCATCCTGGACGGCAATCCCCCGCTCGCTGGACAGCCGATCGTGTTCCATTGCACGGTGTCCGAGGTGCGTCCGGCCCGCCCCGAGGAGATCCGTCGCCGGCAGCCTGTGCCCGACTAATGGTCGCCTCGGACTGACGGGCCGCCTGTGTTGGGGGATAGAATCGCGGGCATGACCCGGCCATGGGGGCCGGGAACGCCTGAAAGACCGGGACATGCCCCATGACCTCCGTGGCTTGCTGATTACCCTCGCACTGGCCTGCGCCGCCCAGTTGGCCGGGCTCGCCTGGGCATGGCAGGCGAGCGGCCCCAGTTCCGGACTTTGGCTGGCCGGCATTGGCCTGATCGCCAGCCTGGTGGCCCTGGCCGGCCTCTGGTTTCGTCGCCAGCGCGCCTGCGACCGGACCGGAGTGACGGTCGCGCAGGCCTTGAACGCGCTCACCGATGCCGTGATCCAGGTCGATTGCACCGGCCACCCCACTTACCTGAATCCAGCGGGAGAGGCCATGCTTGGCCTGGGCGCCGGGGCTGCCCCGCCGAGCGGAATCCTGATCGAGGCCTGGCGATTCGTCGACCGGGAGACCCGCGCCCCATTGCTCGCGGACTTGCTCGCGCGCGCGGAGCGGGAGGGGCCGGTGCGGATTCCGGACGGCGCCCGGCTGATCAATCGGTATGGTCTGGAACTGGAAGTCGAAGGCCTCTGCCAGCCGCTGCGCGATGAACAAGGCCAGGCCCGCCACTTCCTGCTCCATTTGCGCGATATCACCGAACAGCAGGAATGGCGCCGGCAACTGCCCGATCTGTGGGACCGCGATCCAGTGTCCGGCCTGCCGGGCGCTCGTTTCCTGCATCAGCGGCTGGCGCGTGCCCTCGACCACCGCCGCGCCAGCGATCTGCCACTGGCCCTGCTTTATCTCGGGCTGGACGGTGTCGAGGCGGTCTACGCCCGCGAAGGCGCCCATGCCGGGGACACCCTGGTGCGCCTGGTCGCGGCCCGGGTGCGTGCCCACGTCCGGGACAGTGACTTGATCGCCCGTCTCGATGCCGCGTGTTTCGTCGTCCTGCTGAGCCAATGCCCGGCCGAGGTCAGCGAACGCATCGCCAGTGGCATCGCAAACAGCCTGCGCGATTTCCGGTTTGCCTGGCGGGGCCATGAACAGGCCATCGCGGTCTGCCTGGGCCGGGTCGCCATGCCACCGTTCACGGGCGAGCCGGAGGCGCTCATCGAGGCCGCCCGCCGGGCAGGTACACCGGTTCAGCCGTTGTAGATGGCGCCGCCCCGGGCCTGGTAGTCGGCGATTACCGCCGCCGCCTGGTCAGGCAGGACCGCCCGGATGACTTCGATGCCGGCCATTTCCAGGTGTTGGTAGGACTCGGGAAAGACCGGGCCTTCGTCGAAGCCGGCAGCGCGCGCCGCAGCTGCCGGGGCGCCGCAGACCAGGCGCCGGACCCCGCTCCAGAGTACGGCGCCCAGGCACATTGCGCAGGGTTCGCAGGAGGTGTAGAGGATGTGTTCCGGGGACCTCAGGGTATAGGTGCCGCGCTTCAACTGGCCGCGCATGATCGCCATCATCTCGGCATGCAGGACCGAACTGCCGAGGCTGACCACCCGGTTGATCCCGAGCGCGACCGGACGACGGTCATCGAGGCCGACCAGCACGGCGCCGAACGGGCCGCCGGTGCCGGCGGCGACGTTGCGGCGCGCCAGTTCGATGGCCAGGGCCATGCCGGCCGCGTCATCCGAGACCGGAGCCGGCGAGGCCTCATAGTCGTGCGCCCAGTCGGGCAGGTCGAGTGGCAGGCAGAGGTCGGCCATGGCCGGGTCAGCGCGGGGGAATGGCCAGGCCGGCGGCGGCGATCTCGCGCGCCAGTGCGTCCACCAGATGCGGCAGGGTGGCGGCCACGGTCGGCGTCAGGCCCATGTGGGTGGCCAGGCTTTCCGGTTCGACGCCGAACAGCACGGTGTGGGTGGGCGCCTCGTGGGTGATGACCAGGGTGGCCAGTACGTCGGGCAGGCCGACCTGGTGCGGCGACAGCTTGGTACGGAACAGCGCCGGGATTTCCTCGTCCTGGAGGCGCAACAGGGTCCCGGGCGCTTTCCCGGCGCGCACGCAGTCGGCGATGATCAGCAGGTCGCAGTTGGCAAGATCATCGAGCAGTTCCATGGCCGAGGTGCCGCCATCGAGCAGTTCGACTTCGGGCGGGATCTGATAGCGTTCCGCCAGTTGCTCGATGGCGCGTACCCCGACACCCTCATCGGTGAGCAGGATGTTGCCGACGCCCAAAACGACAATGCGCATAGGGTTTCCTTCAATGAGTGATCGTGGCGATCGCGTTGACGAGGCAATGATCGCATTCCCGGACGGGGCGGGGAACGTAGGCGTTCATCCGCGCTGGACCTTGTTGCCGACACGCGCGGCCAGGGTGTCGGCAGCGGCCAGCATGGTTTCGTGCAGACCCTGGGCCAGGGCCTCGCGCCACGGCCGGAGCAGGACTGGCAGGCTCAGGGAGTGGGCGATGGCGTGGGTTTCCTCGGCATACAGGTGCAGCCAGCGGCGGACCCAGGCTTCCAGGGCCGGGCCCGGCAGGGTGGAAGCGAGCAGCGGACGCAGGTGCCGGCCTGCAGTCCAGTGCTTGAGCAGCGTACCCGCCAGGGTCAGCAGGGCCGTGATCCGCTCGGCCCGAAACGGCTCGATGGCGGCATAGGGGATGGCGATCTCCACCGGCAGCGGGGCGATGTCGTGCAGGAACGCCTGGTCGATGGCGCGGGCCCGGGCCAGCAGGCGGTTGAGCGCATCCGGGTCGACCGGGGGCTGGTCGGGCGGGCGTTGCGCAGCGTGCCGGATGACCTCGGCGTCCTTGGCAATTTCCTTGCCGAGATTGAAGTCCAGGAAATGCTCCAGCCAGGGCAGGGGAAGACCCAGGGCCAGCCGGGCCTGGAGGGCCCGACTGGTTTCCCGGCTGTAGGCGCGCAGGATCGCGCGGTCGCAGGCGATCAGCGCCTCAGCGCGCTTCATGGCTGGAGCGATGCTTCTGGATGCCCGGGCACGGCTGGCCGGGCACCGCCTTGCGGGCCCGGTGCAGGCCGACCATGCCGCCCAGCAGCGACTCGCCCTTGACCTGGCAGTAGCCCTGTCGGTTGAGCACTTCGCTGAGCTCTTCAGTGGTGTAGAACGCATCCAGCACGTCGATGAAATAGCGGCGCGCGTTCATGGCCGCCTGGCCGCTGCGGTAGAGCAATCCAGTCACCGGCAGGCTGAGCCGGAGATAGGTGTAGTAGGCCTGCTTGATGGCCGGATGGCCGGGCCGCAGCATGTCGCAATGGTGGAAATGGCCTCCGGGCTTCAAGACCCGGTGGATTTCCCGGAACAAGGACTGCACGCGCAGGTGCCGGGAAGCCCATTGCAAGGTGACCAGGTCGAAATGGTTGTCCGGGAAAGGCAGCACATGGGCATCCCCAATGGTGCTTTCGATCTCGAAACCGAGCGCGCGGGCTCGGGCCTGGCCGACCTGCTGCATGGAGGCACTGCGGTCGATGGCGGAGATCTGCAAAGTCGGTTCGCGCTTGAGCAGGGCGATGCCGACCGCGTTGGTGCCGGCGCAGACGTCGAGCACGCGCATCTCCGGCTTGAGGTCGATCATGGCCATGAAGCGGCTCGAAAACCAGTGCCAGAGGCCCAGGCTGGCAACCACATTGGCGCGGTCGTAATAGGGCGCGACGTCGACGAAGATGTCATCCAGTTCGTCGCGCCAGACGTGTTGGAACAAGCGCATGCGAAATTCATCGCGCTCGGCGAGCGGGGGTGGGGTCATGGGACACGTGTTTCGAATGGGTGGTGCAACCATACCTTGGCGGCGGGCCTGACGGCAAATCGCCGGCATGCCATGACACGAGGCTTGGCGTCAGGGGTGGCGCGAGTCGCCGTTTAGCTCAACCAAACTCGCGCCCGGTGGGACCGGGCGCGGCAGGTTCGCAGGTGAGGCTCAGGTACCGACCTCGCACTGATAGGACGGGCTGAAGCAGCCGGCATGGACCGTCGACTTCTGGCTGCCGTCGACATCCAGCACATGCACCGCGCAGGCCAGGCAGGGATCGAACGAGTGCACGGTGCGCAGCACTTCCAGCGGCCGTTCGGGATCGGCGACCGGGTTGTTGAGCAGCGACATTTCGTACGGGCCCGGCTGGTCGTTCTCGTTGCGCGGCGCGGCGTTCCAGGTGGTCGGCACGACGGCCTGATAGTTGACGATCTTGCCATCGTCGATCACGACCCAGTGGCTCAATACGCCGCGCGGGGCTTCGTGGAAGCCGACGCCTTCGATCTCGCCCTTCGGGAAGACGGGCTTGTTGTAGGTGTCCGTGTCGCCCTTGCCGATGTTGTCGACCAGACGCTGCCACATGTTCTGCAGTTCATCGACCTGGACGTTGCAGGACACCGCGCGGGCGGCATGGCGGCCGATGGTCGAGTGCACCGCGGCGAGCGGGATCTTGGTGCCGGCCACGGTGCTGGCGGTGTCCAGTACCTGGGTCAGGTAGTTCAGGGTCGGCTGGTGCTTGGCGGCGGCCATGGCCAGGACCCGCGACAGCGGACCGACCTGCGCCGGCTTGCCCTGGAAGGTGGGCGACTTGACCCAGGAATACTTGCCGTCGTCCTGGAAGTCGGTGTACTCGGGTTCGGTTTCGCCCTGGTAGGGGTGCAGCGGCGCGCTGCCCTTGTACCAAGCGTGCTTGCTGCTTTCCTTGACGCCTTCGACGAAGAACGGGTCACCGAATTTGGTGATCGGCTTGAACTTGGCCAGGTCGCCGCCCGGCACGAAACCACCGGGCAGGGCGAACTGGGTGCCCATGCCGTCGAGCGGCAGGTCGGGCACCGACAGGTAGTCGGTGATGCCGGCGCCGACGTTGGTCCAGTCGGCATAGAAGGCACCGATGGCCGCCACGTCGACCAGATAGACGTTGTGCACGAAGTCCTGCAATTCGTCGATCCAGCCCTTGATCGCCATCAGGCGCTCGACGTTGAGCACCGACTGGGCGTCCGGGTTGATCGAGTTGGCGACGCCGCCGACCGCCACGTTCTGGATGTGCGGGGTCTTGGAGCCGAGGATGGCGACGATCTTGTTGGCCTTGCGCTGGATGTCGAGGGCCTGCAGGTAGTGGCTGACCGCCAGGAGGTTCACTTCCGGCGGCAGCTTCATGGCCGGATGGCCCCAGTAGCCGTTGGCGAACACGCCGAGCTGGCCGGTGCCGACGAAACCGGACAGGCGTTCCTTGACCGCGGCGAACTCATGCTTGCTGTTGCCCTTCCAGGTCGACAGGCTTTCCGCCAACTGCGCGGTCTTGGCCGGGTCGCCCTTGAGCGCCGAGACCACGTCGACCCAGTCGAGCGCGGACAGGTGGTAGAAGTGCACGATATGGTCATGCACCGCGTGGGCCAGGATGATCAGGTTGCGGATGTACTGGGCATTGACCGGGATTTCCATCTGCAGGGCGTTTTCCACCGCGCGCACCGAGGCGATGGCATGCACCGTGGTGCAGACGCCGCAGATGCGCTGGGTGATGGCCCAGGCGTCGCGCGGGTCGCGGCCGATCAGGATCTGTTCGACGCCGCGCCACATCTGGCCGGAAGCCCAGGCTTTCTTGACCCGGCCGCCGTCGATTTCGCAGTCGATGCGCAGGTGACCCTCGATGCGGGTGATGGGATCGATGGTGATGCGTTTGCTCATTTTTCTGCTCCAGGATTATTTCGTGGCAGCCGCTTCATGCTTGGGCAGCACGGGCAGCAGGCGGACAAGAAGGACATAGCCGAGGATCTCGATGGCGACGATGCCGACGGTCAGGCCGATTTCCGGCAGCGACGGGAAGTAGCTCCAGCCTTCGCCGGTCTCGTAGCCGACCAGATAGCTGTTGATGCGCAGCAGGAAGGTGCCGGTCATCATGCCCACCGCGGACAGGAACAGCTTGTCCGGACGACGGCGGTTGGCGGCGTTGGCGAGCAGCACGGCAGGCAGCGCGAAGAAGGCCATCTCGATCCAGAACATGAGCGCCATGATGTTGGGCTTGAAGGCCTCGCCCACGGCCCCGCGTACCACCAGATCGCCGATCCGCACGGCCAGGTAGACCAGGACCACGCCCCACATCACCTTGGACAGCTTGGCCAGGATGCCCAGCTCGAACGGCCGCTTGAAGCCGATGGCGGAGATGGTCGACTCGAAGATGACGATGCCGTAGCCGACGCTGATCGCCGTGAGCAGGTAGAACAGCGGGATCAGCATGGATTGCCAGAGCGGGTTCAGCTGGGTGCCGAGCACGATCAGCATGGAGCCGAGCGAGGACTGGTGCATCGAGGGCAGCAGGGCGCCCAGGGCGATGAACAGGAACATCCAGCGGCCCAGCTTCTTCTTCAGGTCATGCTTGTTGAACTTCTCCATGAACACCGGCGAGAACTCGATCCACATCACCACCACGTAGAGCGAGATGCACACGGCCACCTCGAACATCACGGAATTGATGTTGGCCCAGCCCGGCGTGAAGATGTGCCAGGTGTTCCAGTAGCGGCCGAGGTCGATGATCACCGAGGCGCCGGCCAGGGTATAGCCGAACAGGCTGCCGAGCAGGGCCGGGCGTACCAGCGGGTGGTATTCGCCCTTGTTGAAGATGTACACCAGCAGGGCGACGGCATAGCCGCCGCAAGCGAAGGCGGAGCCGACCATGACGTCGTACACCACCCAGATGCCCCAGGTGTAGCCATCGTTGACGTTGGTCACCGAGCCGATGCCAAAGATCAGGCGGACGATCAGGACCAGGCCGGCGATGGCGATCAGGAGCGCCATGGTCTTGGTCAGCGACGTGACCAGCGGTCCCCCCAAGGGGGCGGGAGCGGGATGCGCGTGATTGGACATGATTACTCCTGGTTCTCGGTTTCGTCATCGCGCATGCTGCGCTTGGCCGCCACCACCAGGCCGCCCAGCACCACGGCCGGGAACGCCAGGTAGCCGTACAGGCTGTGCTGCATGGTCTCCGAGACCGCGGCGAAGGAGCGCTCGGGCAGGGTGCGATAGCCCAGTTTCTCGAAGGGCACCGCCGACAGCTTGAGCACCTGGGTGCCACCCAGTTCCTTCTCGCCATAGACCTGCGGTACATAGTCCGCCACCTTGGCCATCTGCCAGTCGGCGCCTTGCAGCATGCCGCGCGGCACCAGGGTGTCGGTGCCGGGCTTCAAGGCCAGGCGGCGCTTGGCTTCGGCCAGCAGTTCCGTGGTTGGGCCAAACAGGGTGGCCCCGGTCGGGCAGACCTCGGCGCAGGCCGAGTAGTGGAAGCGGGTGCCGTGGTCGGGCGATTCCAGATGGTTGCACAACTCGCATTTGACGATCTGCGGGAAGGCTTTGTCGTACTCGAAGCGCGGCACGTCGAACGGGCAGGCCAGCACGCAGTAGCGACAGCCGATGCAGTCGCTGGGGTTGTAGGTGACCACGCCGGTGACCGGGTCCTTGAGCATCGCCGAGACCGGGCAGGCCGACACGCAGGACGGGTCGACGCAGTGCAGGCAGGAGTGCTTCATGAAGGCATAGCCGTCCTTCTCCTGGTCCTTGTGGTCACCGGTGCCATCCTTGTACATCTTGATGATGTTCTTGGTCTTGCCGGAGATGTCGGCCGGCGTATCCCAGAGTTGCTCGCCGGTGGAGAACTCGGGCGGCAGGCCGTTCGATTCCTTGCACGCCGCGACGCAGGCCTTGCAGCCGATGCACAGGGTGCTGTCATACAACAGCCCCATGGCCTTGGGGGGCATGGTCAGGTTGTCGCGCGCCTCGGCGACGGTCGGGGTGACCGTGGCCGCGGCGGCGCCGCCCGCCAGCATCCCCTTGAGGAACTGACGACGGTCCATGGTCATGATTCGGCCCTTTCCTTGGCCTTGGGCTGGTCATCCTCGACTTGCAGGGTCTTGCCCAGGTTCTTGGTCAGGTTGTAGGTGGCGGCGGCGGCGGCACCGGCAATGGCGGCCACGGCGCCGGCCGAGGCGATGGTGGCGCCCACGCCGCGCGGTTCATCGATCTTCGGATAGCCGAGTGGCGGCGCGACGCTCTTCAATTCGGCCAGCGCGTGGATCGGTTTCTCGAAGCCGATGCCCTTCTCGGTACAGCCGATGCAGGGGTGGCCACAGCCGACCGGCCAGGACACCTCGCCGACGTCGTTGAAACCGATCACCGGGCAGTTGGCGTAGGTTTCCGGGCCCTTGCAGCCGAGCTTGTACAGGCACCAGCCCTGGCGGTGTCCGGCGTCGCCGAATTCGAGCGCGAAGCGGCCGGCGTCGAAGTGGGCACGGCGTTCGCAATTTTCGTGGATCAGGCGCGAGTAGGCGAACAGCGGGCGGCCGAGCTGATCCACCGCCGGCAGCTTGCCGAAGGTCAGGTAGTGCACCACGGTGGACAGGAAGTTGTAGGGGTTGGGCGGGCAGCCGGGGATGTTGGGCACCACCTTGCCGAGGATCTCGGCCACGCTCGATGCGCCGGTCGGATTGGGGCCGGTCGAGGGCATGCCGCCCCAGGAGGCGCAGGAGCCGATGGCCACCACGGCGGCGGCGTCCTGGGCGCATTCCTTGACCATGTCGATCGCGGTCTGGCCACCGACCTTGCAATAGATGCCGCCGTCCTTGGTCGGGATCGCGCCTTCCACCACCAGCAGGTACTTGCCCTTGTTCTCGGCCATGGCGGTCTTGCGCGCGGCCTCGGCCTGATGGCCGGCGGCGGCGAACAGGGTCTCGTGGTAGTCGAGCGAGATCACGTCCAGGATCAGGCGCTCCAGGGTGGGGTGCTCGGCACGCAGCAGCGATTCCGAGCAGCCGGTGCATTCCTGGAAGTGCAACCAGATCACCGAGGGCCGTTTCGCCGGGGTGGCCACGGCTTGGGCGATCTCGGCCGCCGCAGTGGCCGGCAGGCCGAGGGTGGCGGCCATTCCGGAGCAGAGCTTGAGGAAGTCGCGCCGGTTGATTCCAAGCCGCTTTTCCACGGCCTGCACGCTGGGCAGGTCTGCCATTGAGAGTATGTCGATCTTCGCCATGATCGTCCTTTCCTGTTGTACTGTCCGGCCAGTCACGCGTCCTGGCGCCGGTCCCCGGGGTGTCAAGCTAAGGTCGCGTGTAAACACTATATCAATATAGGCATATCCTAATAAGGTTGCTGAAACTTTTTTCGTGGCCCGGAACGCCTAGAATGTCGCATGGCCTGCCTGGACCTGATCGACACCCACTGCCACCTCGATGCCGCCGAGTTCGCCGACGACCGCGACGCGGTGCATCGTCGCGCGCACGCCCAAGGCGTGCGCCACCAAGTCATCCCGGCGGTGACCGAGGCCAACTGCGACGCTGTGGCCGAGGTCTGCCGGCGGCATCCCGACTGCCTGCCGGCCTGGGGCATGCATCCGATGTACATCGCCGATCATGCGATCGACGATCTGGTCCGCCTGCGCGCCCGGATCGAGTCCTGGCGACCGGTGGCGATCGGCGAGATCGGTCTCGACTTGTTCGTCGAGGGCCTGGATTTCGCGACCCAGGAATTTTTCTATGTCGAACAATTGAAGATCGCGCGCGACTACGATCTGCCGGTGCTGTTGCATGGCCGGCGTGCCGTTGATCCGATCCTGAAGCAGCTGCGCCGGATCCGGGTGCCCGGCGGCATCGCGCATGCTTTCAGCGGCAGCCGCCAGCAGGCCGACGCGTTGCTCGCGCTGGGCTTCAAGCTGGGCTTCGGAGGGGCCTTCACCTGGGCACGGGCCACCCGGCTGCGTGCCCTGGCGGTCGAATTGCCGCTCGAGGCCATCGTTCTGGAGACCGACAGCCCGGACATCCCGCCCGCCTGGATCGGCCGGGGCCGCAACGAACCGGGTGAGCTCGGCCGCATCGCCGCCACATTGGCCGAACTGCGCAACATCGACGTGGCCGAGGTCGCCCGCGTCACCACGGCGAATGCCCTGGCCGTGCTGCCGGGTCTGGCGGCGGCATGAAGGCGGGCATCGTCACCCTGCCCAACCTGCTCACCCTGGGCCGGCTGCTGCTGGTGCCTTTCGTGGTCTGGTCTCTGGCCCAGGCGGATTGGGACTGGGCGTTCTGGCTGTTCGCCGTAGCCGCCCTCACCGATCTGCTCGATGGCAACCTGGCCCGCTGGCTGGACCAGCGCAGCGTGCTGGGCGCCTGGCTGGACCCGATCGCGGACAAGGCGATGTTGCTCTCGACCCTGCTGATGCTGGTCTGGCTGGATATCCTGCCATTCTGGCTGGGATTCGTGGTGGCTCTGCGTGACATCGTCGTGCTGCTCGGCGCGGCCGCCTACCGCAGCCTGACCGGCGGGCTGGAAGTGGCACCCACCCTGTGGGGCAAGGCGGCCACCGCCGCGGAGTTCATCCTGGTGTCACTGGCCCTGGCCGACCTGGCGCTCGGCTGGGGCGCCGAATTCCTTGGTCAGCTCGCGGCCCTGACCGGCGCCCTGGTTGCGGTGTCCGGGCTGCACTACGTCTGGCACTGGAGCGGCAAGGCGCGGGCCCGCTTCAGAGCTTGAACTTGGTGGCCTGGCCGGTCAGTTGGGACGAGACCTCGGCCACCTGCTCGGCGGCCTGATGCACGGCGCGGGTGCTCTCCGCTGCGGCGCGGGCGATCTGGCCGATGTTGCCGACCATGCCGTGGATCTCCTCGGTGGCCCGGCTTTGCTCGCGCGCGCTGGCGGCCACCCGGATGGTCATGTCGGTGATCTGGCCGACCGTGGTCGAGATATCGTTGAGGGCGCCCGCGGTCTGCTCGACCTGGGTGACACTCTGGGTTGAGCTTGATTCCGCCTGGTGGATGGTTTCCACGGCCCGCTGGGCGTTTGCTTGAAGCTTGTCGATGATGTGCTCGATTTCGCTGGTCGCGGCTTCGGTCCGCTGGGCCAGGTTGCGCACCTCGTCGGCGACCACCGCGAAGCCGCGTCCGGCCTCGCCAGCCCGGGCCGCCTCGATGGCGGCGTTGAGGGCGAGCAGGTTGGTCTGCTCGGCGATTTCGCGGATCAGACCGAGAATGCGCCCGATGTCACGGCTGTCGTTGTCGACCTGGCGGATGTCGCCCACCGCGCCTTGCAATCGCTGGGAGGTGGCCTGGATGGCAGTCAGCGCGCCCTGGGCCAGCTGGGTGCCCTGCTTGGCCTGCTGGTCGGCGCCTTGGGAGGCCGCCGCGGCATCCTGGATGTCCCGGGTGACGCGCTGGACGATCCCGACCAGGGTGTCGAGGACCTTGCCGAGTTCTTCGGTGTCGAGCAACTGCCGGTTCGCGCCTTGTTCGCTGCCGCTGGCGCTGGACAGCAACTGGCCGGACAGGTCGCTGAGCCGCAGGGTGCTGCGCTGGACCTGCTCGACGATGCCGGAGAACTGGCCGATCATGCGATTGAAGCTGGCCGCGGCATGGGCGATCTCGTCCTCGCCGCGCGCCTCGATGCGCAACTGCAGGTTGGATTCTGATTCCGCCTGGCTCATGGTCGCCGCCAGCCGGTTGATCGGATGCGCGATGAAGCGGTTCATCAGCCAGATCAGCAGCATGAAGCCGAGGCTGAACATGGCGACATGGATCAGCGCGTTGATCAGGTCGTTGCTGCCGGTGCGGGCATCGGTCGGGGCCAGGTCGTAGGTGATGCGCACCGCGCCCAGCACGGTGCCTTCGGGCACCTGGTGGCAGCCCATGCAGTCGACCCCCCGGGTCGAATGGGTGGCCTTGTAGGGCTGGATCACGGTCATCCGGCGGCCCTGGTCGGTGGTTTCCACGAATACCGCCCGCTGGCCTTGATCGATGACCGATTGCTCTCGGGCATCCGCGGCCGCTTC
Source organism: Pseudomonadota bacterium (assembly GCA_049322515.1). Lineage (GTDB taxonomy): Bacteria > Pseudomonadota > Gammaproteobacteria > Burkholderiales > Thiobacillaceae > Parasulfuritortus. The sequence continues at coordinate 32,730 of JBMOQW010000033.1, read as the reverse complement.
ATCAGGCAGGCCCCCGCCATACTGTGCCTTGACCGGCTCGGACCGGATCACCCGGGCTTCCAGGATATTGGCCTGTTCCAGGAAAGTCTTGCGCAAGGCTTCGCGCTCACCCATGCCGCCGGTCAGCATGAGCTTGTTCAGGCCGTCGAAGTAGTTGTCGGCGATGCCGGCGACGTGCTCGCCCTGGAGGTCGTCCGAAAGCGCCCGGTTGCTGAAATGCGAATACAGGTAGCTGGCAGTCAACTCGATGATGAACACCCCGGCGGCGGCCAACAAAACCTTGGCCGCGACCCGGCGCTTCAATGCTTGAAACAGGCCCATGTCGTCTCCTAAGTCAATCTTTGCGTGCGCGCCGACGCGCCTCACCTTATCGGCCCCAGGAGATAATACATTAGTACTAGATGCGTATTCCTTGCTGCGCGGGTCTGCGACCGGCGTTCAGAGACCGGGCGCGCACCAGGGGTTTCTCAACGCCTCGGTGCGTTGGCGATCTCTTCCGCCCACCGCTTCTCCAGCCGTTTGGCGGACACCGGTTCGGGCGTCTTCAGTTCTTGCGCGAACAGGGAGACCCGCAGCTCTTGCAATTGCCAGCCGAACGACTCGACCTCGGGGGTCACGCCGGTGCTGTCGCGTTCGCGTTGCACCCGGGCACGCCACTGGCTGAGCAACGGGGTCAGCGTGCGCATGGCCTGGGCGTCCCGCTCCGGTCGGCTGGACAGTTTTTCCAGGCGTCGCTCCATGGCTTTCAGGTAGCGCGGCAGGTGCACCAGCCGGCTGGGCGGGATGTGGCCGACGAAACCGGGATAGACCAGGCCGGCCAGCTGTTCGCGCAGATCGGCGGCGACCTCCCTGGGTAGCGGTCGGGCCAGTTGCTGGTTCAGGGTATGGGCGTGGGCCAGGCACTCGGCGGCCAGGCGGGCCAATTCGCGGGCCTGTTCGGCCAGGCGCGGCCGGGCGGTCTGGGCGGCGCTGTCGAATTCGTTCTGGCGGCGCAGTTCGGCCGGGTCCACGGTCAGGGCGGCGCGGGCGCCAGCATACAGCACGTCGGCCAGGAGCTCGGTCAGGCCCAGGGTCTTGTCGAGCAGGGCATACTGCATGGCAGCCGGTTTCAGGCGCGTGCCGAGGTCTTTCTCGACCTGTTTCAAGAGATCGGGGAAATGCCGCCAGATCAGCCGGCACACACCACGCCGGTGGCTTTCCCGGGCCAGGATGGGGCTGTCCAGCATGCGCAGTGCCACCTGGCCGGAGGCTTCGACCAGACTGGGGAAGGCGGCGACCTTGCGCGCGCCACTGGTCAGCTCGATGTGCGCGGGCAGATCGCCGAAATCCCAGCGACCGACGCTTTCCCGTTCGTTCGGTGCGGCGGCCTGGGCCAGTTGCCGGCTGGCCTCGCCGCCCAGTTGCCGGCGTAGCGCGGCCAGGTCGCGGCCCTCGGCGACGATGCGGTTGCGTTCGTCGAGGACCCGGTAGTTCATGGTCAGGTGGGCCGGCAGGTTCTCCAATCGCCAGGCATCGCGGGGAATCTGCTGGCCGGTGCTGCGGGCGAGGAAATCGGCCAGGGCGTCGGTGAGCGGGCCGGGGCCCGGTTCCAGGGCCTCGGCCGCGGCGCGGGCGAATTCCGGCACCGGCACGAAGGCGCGGCGCACCGATTGCGGCAAGCCCTTGATCAGGGCCAGGGCCTTTTCTTCCAGCAGGCCGGGCACCAGCCAGTCGCAACGCATCTCCGGGACTTGGTTGAGGGCCGCCAGGGGCACCAGCAGGGTGACACCGTCGTCTTCCGCGCCAGGGTCGAAGCGGTAGGCAAGCGGGAAACGCACCCCGCCCAGGTCGAGTTCCTTGGGAAACGCGCGCGGGTCGGCGCCGCGTTCCCGGAGCAGGTCCGCGCGGGCCAGGTGCAGGAGGCGAGGCGATTTCGCCTCGGCCTCGCGCAGCCATTGCTCGAATGCGGCCCCGTTGTGGATGCCCTCCGGAATGCGGTCGTCGAAGAAACGGTAGAGGTCTTCCTCGTCGACCGCGAGGCGGGCGTTGCGTGAGCGATGCGCCAGTTCGTCGATCTGGGCGAGCAGCTTGCGGTTATGGGCAAAGAAGGTGGCACGGGTATCGTACTCGCCCTCGACCAGGGCGGCGCGGATGAAGATCTCGCGGGCCTTGACCGGGTCGATCGGGCCGTAATGCACCTTGCGGCCATTGACCACCGGCAGGCCGTACAGGGTGGCCCGCAGGCTGGCCGCGACATGGGCCGGCTTCTTGGCCCAGTGCGGGTCGGAATAGCTGATCTTGAGCAGATGCCGGGCGGCCTGCTCGATCCACTCCGGCTCGACCTTGGCGACGCCGCGGGCGTAGACCCGCCGGGTCTCGACGATCTCGGCTGCCATCAGCCACTTCGGTTTCTTCTTGACCCCGGAGCCGGGGAACGGCAGGAACTTGGTTTCCCGCGCGCCCAGGTACTGGCCATCCTCGGTCAGCAGGCCGAGATTGCCGAGCAGGCCGGGCAGCAGGGCCTGGTGGAGGTGGGCGTAGTCGACCATTGACTCGTCACCGGCCACGGGTAACGCGTCACTGACCTTCCAGCCCAATTCCTTGACCTGTGCCGCCAACTGGGCATGCACCTCGCGCCATTCGCGTACCCGGCGCGGCGACAGGAAATCGGATTCGAACTGCTCGCGCAGTTTGCGCTGCGACTTTCGATGGGCGATCAGGCCCTCGATGTAGTGCCACAGCTTCAGGATGGTGATGAAGTCGGAGTTTTCGTCGGCGAACCGGGCGTGTTTCTGGTCGGCCGTGCCTTGCCGGTCCTGGGGGCGATCGCGCGGGTCCTGGGTCGAGAGGTAGGCGGCGATGACCAGGACTTCGTGCAGCACGGCCTTTTCCCGCGCCGCCACCAGCATGCGTCCGAGACGTGGATCGAGAGGCAGGCGGGCCAGTTCGTGGCCGATCCTGGTCAGGCGCCCGGCCTCGTCGAGGGCATTGAGTTCGCGGAGCAGAGCATGGCCGTCCTGGATGCGGCGCGGTTCGGGCGGATCGAGGAACGGGAAGGCGGCGATGTCCGGCAGGTGCAGGGCCTTCATGCGCAGGATCACCCCGGCCAGCGACGAGCGCAGCAATTCGGGAGTGGTGTAACCGGGTCGGGCAGCAAAATCCTGGGCCTCGTAGAGGCGAATGCAGATGCCCTCGGCGACCCGGCCGCAGCGGCCGGCGCGCTGGTTGGCCGAGGCCTGGGAGATTTTCTCGATCTTCAACTGCTCGATCTTGTTGCGGATCGAATAGCGCTTCACCCGGGCCAGGCCGGTGTCGACCACATAGCGGATGCCCGGCACGGTGAGCGAGGTCTCGGCCACGTTGGTGGCCAGGACGATGCGGCGGCCGGCGTGCGGCTTGAACACCTGTTCCTGCTCGGCCACCGACAGGCGGGCGAACAGGGGCAGGATTTCCGTGTGCGGCGGGTGGTGCTTGCGCAGCGCTTCATGGGCGTCGCGGATCTCCCGTTCGCCAGGCAGGAAGACCAGGATGTCGCCGGTGCCCTCGCGCGCCAGTTCGTCCACCGCCAGGAGCAGGGCGTCCTCGAGGTCGGGCGTCTCATCCTCGCGGGGCGCGCGTTTCTCGCCGGCCGGTGACGCCGGCTTCGGGCTTTCCGCGGGCGGCCGGTAGCGGAGTTCGACCGGATAGGTGCGGCCCGAGACCTCGACCACCGGGGCCCCGCCGAAATAGGCCGAGAAGCGGTCCGCCTCCAGGGTCGCCGAGGACAGGATCAGCTTCAGTTCGGGCCGGCGCGGCAGCAAGGTCTTCAGGTAGCCGAGCAGGAAGTCGATGTTCAGGCTGCGTTCATGGGCCTCGTCGAGGATCAACGTGTCGTAGCCCTTGAACTCGGGATCGGACTGGGTCTCGGCCAGCAGGATGCCGTCGGTCATCACCTTGATCCGACTGTTCGGGCCGACCTGGTCAGTGAAGCGCACCTGCCAGCCAATGAAGCCGCCCAGCGAGGTCCGGGTTTCCTCGGCCAGGCGGCTGGCCACGCTCTTGGCGGCGATCCGGCGCGGCTGGGTCATGCCGATCAGTCCGGCGCGGCCCCGTCCGGCCGCCCAGGCGATCTTGGGCAATTGGGTGGTCTTGCCGGAGCCGGTCTCGCCGCACACGATCACGACTTGATGCGCGCGGAGCGCGGCAGTTATATCCTCGCGACGGGCCGACACCGGCAGGTGTTCGGGAAATTCGATGTGCGCCTCGGGCGCGATGGGCAGGGAAACGGCGTCTGACATGGGCGGGGATTATCTGAGATTCGGACTGGCTTGGCTTGTCCTGTGGACGGCGGGTCTGGGCGGGGCGCTGGCCGCGCCGGTCGACGTGGGGCAATGGCGCATCGAGGCGCCGGCCGCCTGGCAACGCGCCGGGGCCGACGAGGAAACCGATCTTGACAGCCTGGTCCTGCGCCTGGCGGCGGGACCGGAGACGATCGAGGTGCTGGTGCCCCGGCGCCTGACCCGCTTGAAGACTTCGCCGGCCCAGTTTTATCGGCAATTGGAGCAAAGCTGGCGGCGCCGGTTTGGCGACCAGGCCGCGCTCGACTGGCTGGACGCCGCCGGCCAGCGCTGGCGTTCGGTCCGGCGCCCCAGCCTGAGCGGCGCCGGCGAGGTGTTCCAGCTGGTCACCGTGCGCGAGGGGCTGGCTTATCAACTGATCGTCGTGGTGCCGGCGCCCGGCGAGGCACTTCCTGCGCAGGTCGCGGAACTGCTGGCGGCATCATTCTGGACGGCCGATGCGCCTGGCCCCACGCTGGCTGCCTTGAACCCCGAAGAGCCTGCCAAGGACGGCCCGGTGCCGGCCCCGACCCCGGTGCAGGCGCCGGGGCCGGTCCCCGAGCTGCCGACATCCGCCCAGCCGGACAGCGCGCCCGCGCCGGGGGAAGAACCCGTCGCACCGACCCAGCAGGCTTTGGCTCCAGTCGAGGACTTGCCGGATCCGCTGGGTCGGCGCTGGCGACTGTTGCGCCAGGGGCTGGCGCTGCCCGGGCCGGGGGCCTGGGCTGCCCTGGCGGAGGCGGAAGCCCGCCTGCTGACGTCGCGTGGCTGGATCACCGGGCTCGGTTTCAACGCCGAGGGTCCCGGGCTGACCGGGTTCCTGGAAGGGGTGCAGTGGCGCGAGGTCGCTGGCCAGGCCCAGGAGATGCAGGCGTTCCGCAGCGAGTGGTCGGTGCGTTGGCCGGACTTTCCGGTCCGTTGGCGGGGCGGCGAGGCGCTGGCCATCAAACTGGCGCTCGAGGCCCGCGCCCTTGGTCGACCGGTGCAGGGTGACCTGACCGTGCAGGCCGAGGTGGCCGCCTTGTGTGCGCCGCGCATGGCCATCGTCAACTGGCTGGACGCCGTGGAGGCGGGCCGGGCCCGTGCCGAACCGCCATCCGGGATGCTGTGCCCGTCACCTGCCGTGGCCCTGCCGCCCGTGCGCCTGCACGTGAGCCAGGCCGACTACCCGGCAGAAGGATGGATCGGCCGTGTGCTGTCCGTGCCCCTGCCGGTCGCCTGGGAATCGGGCGTGCGCGGTCGCATGGGCGAGTCGCGGCGCCTGCTGGTCCGCCTGCGCCTGGCGCGAAGCGAACCGCCGGATGGCCTGTCGGGGGACCGGTTGTTGCGCCAGGCGACCGCCTACTTCATCTACGGCCCCGACGTTTGACTGCGCCGCGCGGATCGGTTATCCCTCACGCCATGTCGGCCGATCCCCCTTCCCTCAACGACCAGCAGCTGCGCGAGGCGTTTCAGTTGTTCAGCGAAACCTCGGAGCGCCTGTCCGGGGCCTATGCCGAATTGCAGGGCCAGGTGGCCCGGCTGTCCGCCGAGCTGGCCGCCGCCAACGGTGAACTGGCGCGGCGCGAACGGCTGTCGGCGATGGGCGAGGTCGCGGCCAAGCTGGCGCACCAGTTGCGCACCCCTCTGGCCGCGGCGCTGCTCTATGTCGGCCACCTGGCCCGGCCCGGGCTCGCCGACGCCGACCGGCTCCGCTTCGCCGACAAGACCCTGGGCCGCCTGCGTTACCTGGAACGGCTGATCCAGGACATGCTTGCCTTCGTGAAGGGCCAGCAGGGCCAGCGCACCGGGGTCTCGGCGCATGCCCTGGCGGAAGAGGTCGAACATGCCGTGGCGCCGCTGGCCGTGCTCCTGGACGTGACCCTGCGGGTCGAGAAACCGGGCCCCGACGAACGTCTGGTGGTCGATCGCCAGGCGGTCCAGGGTTCGCTCATCAACCTGCTCGAGAATGCTGTCCAGGCCAGCCAGCCAGGACAGTCCGTGGTCCTCAGCGTGAATACCGGCGGGGCCTTTGTCGGCTTCGCGGTGACCGACCAGGGCCACGGCATCGAGGCACCCGACCGCGACCGCGTGTTCGAGCCGTTCTACACCACCCGTGGCGAAGGCAGTGGCCTTGGCCTGGCCATCGTCAAGCAGACTGCCGACGCCCATCAAGGCTGGGTCGAGGTCGATTCGACGCCGGGTCGAGGCAGCCGTTTCACGCTCTATCTGCCGGCCGCCGGCAAGCTCGAATCGACCGGAGAAGTGCATGTCTGAGGCGCGGCCGAAAATCCTGGTGGTGGAAGATGATGCCGCCCTTCGGGAAGCCCTGACCGATACCATTGAACTGGCTGGCCAGCGTGTCGTCTCGGCGCCGGATGGGGAAAGCGCATTGGCCGTGCTGGGCCGGGAGCCGGTCGACATGGTGTTGTCCGACGTGCAGATGCCGGGCATGGATGGCCACGCGCTGTTGCGCCGGGTCAAGGCCTTGCGGCCGGGCATTCCATTCATCCTGATGACCGCCTATGGCCAGATCGAACGTGCGGTCGAGGCCATGAAGGACGGCGCCGCCGACTATTTGCCGAAGCCGTTCGAGCCGGACCGGTTGCTGGCGGTGGTGGCGCGCTATCTGCCCAGCCGGGGTGCCGTCGGCAGCGACGTGATTGCCGAGGATTCGCGCATGCGTGCCCTGCTGGAACTCGCTGACCGGGTCGCGGCCACTGACGCCACCGTGTTGCTGACTGGCGAGTCCGGGGTCGGCAAGGAAGTGGTGGCGCGTCACATCCACGCCCGCTCGGCACGCCGGGCCGGGCCTTTCGTGGCGGTCAACTGTGCCGCGATTCCCGAGAACCTGGTCGAATCGACCTTGTTCGGCCACGAACGGGGTGCCTTCACCGGGGCCACGACCGCGCATGCCGGCAAGTTCGAGCAGGCCCAGGGGGGGACGTTGCTGCTCGACGAGGTGTCCGAGATTCCCCTCAATGTCCAGGCCAAGCTGCTCCGGGTCTTGCAGGAGAAGCTGGTCGAGCGCCTGGGCGGGCGTACTGCCCTGGCACTCGACGTCCGGGTGCTTGCGGCGAGCAACCGCGACCTGGAAGCCTGGGTCCGGGAGGGACGCTTCCGGGAAGACCTGTATTACCGGCTGAACGTGTTCCCGCTCGAGATTCCCCCCCTGCGCGCCCGTCCGGCCGACATCCTGCCCCTGGCCCGGCATTTCCTGGCCGTGCATGCCGGCAGCGTGGGCCGGGAAGGCTTCCTGCTTTCCCCGGCGGCCTGTGCTCAATTGACCACCCATACCTGGCCCGGTAACATCCGCGAGCTAAGCAACGTGATGCAGCGCGCCATGATTCTCGCGCCCGGTCAGCGCATCGAACCCGAACACCTGCTTTTGCCGCGCGCGTCCGGCAGTCCGGTATCCGAGCCGGAACGCGCCGCCGCCGAATCGGTCCGGCCGGCCCAGATCAAGGACATGGAAAAGACCATGATCCTGGATACCCTGAGCCGCCTGAACGGTTCGCGCAAGCGCACAGCGGAAGAACTGGGCATCAGCGAGCGCACCCTGCGTTACAAGTTGCAAAAATATCGCGAAGAAGGTGGGTTGGACGACGAATGCGGCCTATAATGTTGGCATCCGCATTGGAGACAGCGCCATGGTCAATCCGGGCATAGAGCAGATGGTCCATCAGTTGCGCGCGGTCGCGGCGCAAGCTGCGAGCCCTGCTGCGTCGACGCCGGAAACCGGGTCGGGCCTCGATTTTTCGGCGATGCTCAAGGCCGCCGTGGCCGAGGTCGATAACACCCAGCAGGACGCCAAGCAGTTGAGCGAGCAGTATGCCCAGGGCGACAACGCCAACCTGCAGGATGTGGTGGTGTCCTTGCAGAAGGCCAGCGTCTCCTTCCAGGCCATGGTCCAGGTCCGCAACAAACTGGTATCTGCCTACCAGGAAGTCATGAACATGCAGGTTTGACCCTGTAGCCGAATGACCTGACACCGGACACGGCGCGGATGGCCACACCTCAATCGACTTACGCCAGCACCCCGCTCCAACGATTCAACGCCTTACCGAACTCCCGCAAGCTGGGAGTCATGGTCGCCGTCGCTGCGGTCATTGCGTTGATCGTCGGCGCGGTGATGTGGAGCCGCACGCCCGATTACCGGGTATTGTTCTCTGGCTTGTCCGAGCGCGACGCGGGCAGCGTGTTGGCGGCCTTGCAGACCATGAACGTGCCCTACAAGACCGAGGCTGGTGGCGCCATCCTGGTGCCCGCCAACAAGGTCTACGACCTGCGCTTCCAACTCGCTTCCCAGGGCCTCCCGAAGGGCGGTTCGGTCGGCTTCGAGATCATGGACAACGCCAAGCTGGGCATGACCCAGTTCCAGGAGCAGGTCACCTACCAACGCGCCCTGGAGGGCGAGCTGGGCCGTACCATCCAGACCCTGGCGCCGGTCGAGGCCGCCCGCGTGCATCTGGCGATCCCGAAACCCTCGGTGTTCATCCGCGAGCAGCAAAAGCCCTCCGCGTCGGTGCTGGTCAATCTCTACGCCGGGCGGACGCTGGATGCCAACCAGGTCGGCGCCATCGTGCACCTGGTGTCGAGCAGCGTGCCCGAACTGCAGGCCAGCCATGTCACCGTGGTGGATCAGGCCGGTAACCTGCTGACCACCCCCAATGACGGCCTGGCCATGCGTGGACTCAGTTCCAACCAGCTCGGCTACCTGCGCGAGCTGGAAGCCGACTACGCACGCAAGGTGATGGCCATCGTCGGGCCCATCGTCGGCAACCGCAACGTCAAGGCCGAAGTCCGTGCCGACCTGGATTTCTCCGAGGACGAATCGACCAGCGAGACGTTCAAGCCGAACCCGGTGCCCGATGCCCAGGCTATCCGCAGCCAGCAGGTCTCCCAGGAATCCGGTCCGGGGGCCGGTGCGCCGGCCGGTGGCGTGCCCGGCGCGTTGACCAATCAGCCCCCCGGCAATGCGACCGCGCCCCTGACCACCCAGCCTGGCGCTGGTGCCGCGGGCGCTGGGGCTGCCGGCCAGGCGGCGGGCGGCAGCAGCCGGCGCGACAGCGTGACCAATTTCGAACTCGACAAGACCATCCGCCACGTGCGCGAGTCGCTCGGCCGGATCAAGCGCCTGTCCGTGGCCGTGGTGGTCAATTACCGGGCGAGCGCCGAGGCAGATGCCGCGCCGACGCCGATTCCTGCCCAGGAACTGGAGCAGATCAGCAATCTGGTCAAGGAGGCGGTCGGCTACAACCAGGCACGCGGTGATACCGTGAACGTGGTCAACGCGGCGTTCACCGAAGAGAAGGCCGAAGTGATCGAGACGCCGCTCTGGAAGGACCCGGACAATATCGCCCTGGTCAAGGAACTGCTCAAGAACCTGCTCATCTTCGGGCTCGCCTTCTATCTGGTGTTCGGCGTGCTCCGGCCGCTGTTGCGCGACCTGGTGCGTCCACCCGAGGTGGTCACGCCGGAGGGCCATGCCCTGGAGGCCGGGCTCACCGATGAGTTTGGATCCGAAGAGGATCAACAGGGGGCCGAAGCCCGGCACCAGGCCGACAGCTACCAGCACAACCTGCATAACGTGCGTGAATTCTCGAAACAGAATCCGAAGATCGTGGCCGATGTGGTCAAGGAATGGATGGCCAAGGAATGAGCGACGAAGGTCTCCAGAAAAGTGCGATCCTGATGCTGGCGCTCGGTCACGACGAGGCGGCCGAGGTGTTCAAGTATCTGGGCCCCAAGGAAGTTCAAAAGCTGGGCGCCGCCATGGCCAGCATCGGCAACGTCAACCGCAGCCAGATCGAAGCGGTGTTGAACGAGTTCCGCAAGGAGACCGAGGGCCGGGTCACCCTCGCTGACAGCGACGAGTACATCCGCACCGTGCTGACCAAGGCCCTGGGCGATGACAAGGCCTCGCACCTGCTCGACCGGATCCTGCAGGGCAACGACAACGCGGGTATCGAAAGCCTGAAATGGATGGATGCCAACTCGGTGGCCGAGATGATCCGCAACGAGCATCCCCAGATCATCGCCACCATCATGGTGCACCTGGAGTCGGACCATGCCAGCGAGATCCTCAACTTGCTGCCGGAGCGCCTGCGCAACGATGTCCTCCTGCGCATCGCCACCCTCGAAGGGGTGCAGCCCATGGCCCTGCGCGAGTTGAACGAGGTGCTGACCCAGTTGCTCGCAGGCGGCGAACGCGGCAAGAAAAGTGCCCTCGGCGGGGTCAAGTCGACCGCCAACATCCTCAACTACATGGGCGGTGCAGTCGAGGCCTCGGTGCTGGCCAGCATCCGCGAGAATGACCCGGATCTGGCGCAGAAGATCCAGGACCAGATGTTCACCTTCGACAACCTGCTCGACCTGGACGACCGCTCGGTCCAGCTGTTGCTGCGGGAGGTGCAGTCCGAGTCGCTGATCATTGCGCTCAAGGGCACTTCCGAGGAACTCAAGGAAAAGATCTTCAAGAACATGTCCAGCCGTGCTGCCGAAGCGCTCAAGGAAGACCTCGATTCGAAGGGGCCGGTGCGCTTGTCCGAGGTCGAGGCCGAGCAGAAGGAGATCCTCAAGGTCATCCGTCGCCTGGCCGACGAAGGCCAGATCGTGCTCGGCGGCAAGGGCGGCGACGAGGGCATGGTTGAGTAATGCCCTCGCCGGTCATTCCCAAGGAGCAGCTGACCGCCTACCAGCGTTGGGAACTGCTCGGCTTTGACGAACCCGCCAAGCCGGCACCGAGCGCCGAGCCGGAACCGGGGATTACCCTGCCGACGGCGGAGGAGCTTGAACTCATCCATCAGCAGGCTGCCCAGGAAGGCTTCCAACTCGGTCGGGACGAAGGCTATCGGGCGGGCTATGAAGCCGGCAAGCAGGCGGCGGAGGCCGACCAGGCCGTTCTGCGCACGCTGTCCGAGGCGCTGGATCGCGTACGGATCCGCGAAGACGAGCGGGTCGCCCAGGAGATCCTGCAACTGGCATTGACCGTGGCGCGCCAGATCCTCCGTTCCAGTGTGCGGGTCCACGAAGGCCGGGTGGTCGAGATCATCCGTGAGGCGATGGGGGCGTTGCCTAGTCTCAATGGCCATTTGCGCATCGCCGTGCATCCGGACGATGCCAAGGCGGTGCAGAATTTCATGGAGGTCGAGCATGCCCAGTTCACCTTCAAGATCCTGCCGGATCCGCGCATCGAACGGGGGGGGTTCCGGCTCGACGCCAATCACAGTGAAGTCGATGGCGAATTGCCGACCCGCTGGCGGGAAATCGTCGACTGCCTGGGTGCCGATACCGAATGGCTGGAGTAACCCCGTCACCTTTCATCGACTATCTGCGCGATTGTCAGGAAGCCGTCTCGCAGGCGTCGCCCTGGGGCGTGACGGGTCGTCTGACCAAGGTGGCGGGTCTGGTCATGGAGGCTTCCGGGCTGAAACTGCCGACCGGCGTGAATTGTCGGGTTTCCATGCCGGGTGGGCAGCAGGTGGACGCCGAGGTGGTCGGTTTTCATGGTGACCGCCTGTACCTGATGCCGTCCACCGACGTCTACGGGTTGGCGCCGGGCGCCATCGTCGAAGCCTACCGCAGCTGCAATTTCGACCACCCGCGCATCAATGTCGCCTATACCCGGAAACGGCGCATCGAGGACCGCATTCGTCAGGTCCCGGTCGGCCCCGAGATGCTCGGCCGTGTCGTCGATGGGGCTGGTCGCGTGCTGGACCGGCGCGGCATCCTCGACCCTTCGCGCCGGGTTCCCCTTTATAGCCGGCCTTTCAACCCGATGGAGCGGGAGCCCATCAGCGAGGTGCTCGACGTTGGGGTACGCGCCATCAATGCCCTGCTCACGGTAGGACGTGGCCAGCGCATGGGCCTGTTCGCGGGCAGTGGCGTGGGCAAGTCGATGCTGCTCGGCATGATGGCCCGCTACACCTCGGCGGATGTCGTCGTGGTCGGCCTGATCGGTGAGCGTGGCCGTGAGGTGAAGGAGTTCATCGAGAACATCCTGGGCGAGGAAGGGCTGAGCCGGTCTGTGGTGGTTGCCGCGCCCGCCGACGCACCACCCCTGCAACGCCTCCATGGCGCTGCCTATGCCACGGCGATCGCGGAATATTTCCGTGACCAGGGCCAGCACGTGCTATTGATCATGGACTCGCTGACCCGCTATGCCCAGGCGCAGCGGGAAATTGCCCTGGCGGTGGGCGAGCCACCGGCGACCAAGGGCTACCCCCCTTCGGTGTTCGCTAAACTGCCGCAATTGGTCGAACGGGCGGGCAACGGGCGGTGCGGAAGCGGCTCTATCACGGCGTTTTACACCGTGCTGGTGGAGGGCGACGATCCGCAGGAGCCGATCGCCGATGCGGCACGGGCCATCCTGGATGGGCATATCGTGCTGTCACGAACCCTGGCCGATCAAGGCCACTATCCGGCCATTGACATCGAACAGTCGATTTCCCGGGTGATCACCGAGTTGTTGGTGCGGGATGACCTGAATCGGGTACGCCGTTTCAAGAGCCTGTATGCCCGTTATCAGCGGAGCCGGGACCTGATCACCATCGGCGCCTACGTCAAGGGCAATGATGCCGTGCTGGACGAGGCCATCCAACTGTACCCGAGGATGGAAGCCTTCCTGATGCAGGACTTCTCGGATAAGGAGGGATACGCCGCCAGCCGGGATCAACTCTCCGACCTTGTGGCCTGAGGCTGGCCACTGCCGCTGGGCAGTCAGTGGCCAGTCGGGATCGATTTACTGTTGCTCTTCCTTGATGTTCTTGGACACGCGATACCAGATGAACAGTCCCATGGCGATAATGAACCCGATGGTGAACAGGCTGAGCAGGCCGATATCGGTGCTGAAGAGTTCTTTCATGACGACGTCCATCATCTTTCTCCTTGAAATGCGCCGGTTAGGGTCGCGTTGACGAATGAGAGGGGGTCTGACCCTGAGCCATTGGGTTCAGCAGCATGGGCCCTTCCAGAGGACCCTGCCAGCGCCCGGCCAGGCGCCAGGATTTGTCCAAGGGCGCCAGTTCGAGGTGGCGCTTCCCAGATGGGATATCCGCATACTGGGCGGTGTACTGGCCATCGCGCACCGACTGCAGTGACAGCACCAGATCCTGGTTCGGATCGGTTGGATGTGCCAGGGTCAGGGCCAGGCTTTCCGGCATCGGGTTGAGGTGTCCGGTCAGGTCGAGCGAGAGTCCGCCAGGCAGGACATTGAGCTTCGCGGACAGACCCAGGTCTGCGGCCAGACGATCCCGTTCGCTGGCCTGACGGATGGCAAAGCCTTCCTTGACGTACTCTTCCTTGACCAGGGTGTCCGCGTTGTGGTTGGCAATCCAGATGGTCACCGCGCTGGCCAGGACCGCCGACAGCGGCAGGGCAATCAGCAGCCAGACCATGGGTTCACCGCGCCAGGAGGATTTCTTGTCGACCATGCTGTTCATTCCCGGGGCGCTCACTTGAGGAAACTCGACTTGGCAGCGCGGACGAGCTTTTCGTCATCCAAAGCGCGAATCTCGAATTCGACGGGTTGGGTTGGCTTGTTGATCGCCAGCCTCGAGGCTTCAAGGGTGACGTTGAGGTTGACCGTGCCAAGCGCGGGTATGTCGACCTTGTCACCACTCGTCACCTTCAGCCCTTCGATGCCCTTGGCCGTGATCGCGTACTGGTGGGGTTTGCCATCCATGTTGATGATCTGCAGGCGGTAGATGTTCTCGATGCCGCCGTTCGGCGTTTCCCGCGACAGGGTGAGGCGGTCGCGGATCACGTCGACGCGGAGCGGGATGCGCTGCGCCAGGGTGTACAGGAAGGCGACGATGATGCCCAGGAAGATCACGGTATAAAACAGAGTGCGCGGCCGGAACACATGTTTCATGATGTCCTTGTCGCCGTACTTGCCGTCGATCACGTTCTGGGTCGAATAGCGGATCAGACCCTTCGGATAATTCATCTTTTCCATGACCTGGTCGCAGGCATCGATACAGGCTGCGCAGCCGATGCACATGTATTGCAGGCCGTTGCGGATGTCGATGCCGGTTGGACAGACCTGGACGCAGATGCCGCAGTCGACGCAGTCGCCAAGCCCCTGGCCCTTGTAGTCGGCATCCTTCTTGCGCGCCCCACGCGGGTCGCCCCGCTTGTAATCGTAGGTGATGATCAGGGTGTCATCGTCGAACATCGCGCTCTGGAAGCGGGCATACGGACACATGTACTTGCATACCTGTTCCCGCATGAAACCGGCAAAACCCCAGGTGGCGAAGGCATAGAAGAAGATCCAGAAGGTTTCCCACGGGCCCAGGGTCCAGGTCAGCAACTCGTTCCAGAGCACGGTGGCCGGCGTGAAATAGGCGACCAGGGTGAAGCCGGTCCAGAGTGACAGGAGCACCCAGGTCAGATGCTTGCCGCCGCGCCGGAGGATCTTCTCGCCGTTCCAGGGCTGGGTGTTGAGTTTCTGCTGCTTCTTCCAGTCCCCCTCGAACCAGTTCTCTATCCACATGAACAGTTCGGTGTAGACCGTCTGTGGACAGGCATAGCCGCACCAGAGCCGGCCGGCGATGGCGGTGAACAGGAACAGGGCCAGGGCCGAGATGATCAGGATGGCGGCCAGCCAGACGAAATCCTGGGGCCAGAAGACCCAATCGAACAGGAAGAACTTGCGAGCGCCGAGGTCGAACAGGACGGCCTGGCGGCCTTCCCAGGTGACCCAGGGCAGGCCGTAATAGATGATCTGGGTCAACAGGACGAGTGCGATCCGCCAGTTGTTGAACAAACCTTGCACCGCGCGCGGGTAGATCTTCTGGCGCACTTCGTACAGGGTGATTTGTTCGGATTCGTTGCTCATCGGTGCTTTATTGTCAGCTTCCGCCACCTTGCGAACTCCTTCTCTCATGCTGCGTAGTTATCCAATGTTGTGGTCACTCCTCCAAACAATCGGTACGCGGGCTTTTGTATGGTTGTAGGCGGGATACCCGCCGGCAAGGAGACTGTTTCGAATCTCCTTGCCGGCGGGTCGGTCCGGAGACCGACCCGTGCGGACGAGCCGCGGATCAGGCTTACTGCTGTGCCGGAGCAGCCGCTTCAGCCGGGGCTTCAGTCGCTGCCGCCTCCATCGGGGCGGGAGCGGGCGGCTGCTGGCCGCCGCCGAGACCCCAGACATAGGCCGTCAGCAAGTGGATCTTGGCGTCGCCCAGCATGTCCTGGAACGCTGGCATGCCCCCCTTGCGGCCCTTCATGATCGATTCCACGATGGCCGCTTCGCTACCGCCATACTGCCAGGCATCGTCGACGATGTTCGGGAAACTGGCAGCAGGCATGCCCGTGCCATCTTCACCATGACAGCCGGCACAGGCGGCGTACTTGGGCTGGCCGGCGGCGGCCAGCGCGGCGTCGTGCGGCTTGCCGCCCATCGACAGGACGTAGTTCGCGACTTCCCGCGCGCTCTGCTCGTCGCCAAGCAGGTTGGCGGGCATTTCCGCGATCCGGCCAGTGGCGATGGAGGACTTGATGGCTTCGGCGTCGCCACCAAACAGCCATTGACCGTCCGCCAGGTTCGGGAAGTTCTTTCCGTCACCCTGGGCATTGGAGCCATGGCACTGCATGCAGTAGGTCAGATAGAGACGCTGGCCCATTTCCTTGGCGGTCGGGTCGGCGGCCACGGTCATGACATCCTGTTGCATGAACGGCTCGAGCACCTTGTTGAATTCGGCGTCGACGGCTTCCTTGTCATCCTTCCATTCCTGGAACGAGGTCCAGCCCAGGGTGCCGGCATACTTGCCGAGGCCCGGGTAGAGGACCAGGTAGACGATCGAGAAGGCGATCAGGCCCCAGAAGCCGTACAGCCACCAGCGCGGCAGGGGGTTGTTCAGTTCCTGGAGATCACCGTCCCAGGCATGTTCCATGAGTTCGGCCTTCTCACCAGGGGCCAGCTTGCGCGTGGTTTGCGCCTGCAGGAACCACATCACCCCGAGGATCGAGACGATGGTGATACCGGCGATGTAGAAGTGCCAGAACTCGCTGATAAAGTCAGGTACTGCGTAACCTGCAATCATTTATTTCTCCTCGCGATTGGGTCAGGAACCCCGGCGATCGATACCGTCGTCCTCTTCCTGGAAGGGAAGATTGGCGGCTTCCTCGTGCTTGTGCCGGTTTTCCTTGTGGTAGACCCACCAGACGATGGCAACAAACAGGACGAAGAACACCACGGTGACGATGGAACCGATGAGCCCGGAATTCATGATCATTGACGCCTGTCGTTACTGAGCCTTGGGCGCACTGGTGCCGAGTACCTGGAGGTACGCGATCAGGGCGTCCATTTCGGTCTTGCCGTCCAAGGCGGCGGGCGCGGACTCGATTTCCTCTTCCGTGTAGCCATGGCCCACGATGTTGAGGGTGCGCATCTTCGCCTTGATGTTGGCGGCGTCAGCCGGGGCGTCGGCCAGCCATGGATAGGCCGGCATGTTCGACTCGGGCACCACATCGCGAGGATTCATCAGATGCACGTAGTGCCAGTTGTCGGAGTAACGGCCACCGACCCGGTGCAGGTCCGGACCGGTCCGCTTGGAACCCCACTGGAACGGGCGGTCGTAGACAAACTCGCCGGCCACGGAGAAGTGGCCATAGCGTTCGGTCTCGGCGCGGAACGGACGCACCATCTGGGAGTGGCAGGTGTAGCAGCCTTCCCGGATGTAGACGTCGCGACCGGTCAGTTGCAGGGCGTCATACGGCTTCAGACCCGGCACCGCCTCGGTGGTGGATTTCTGGAAGAACAGCGGCACGATCTGGACCAGACCACCGACGCTGACGATCAGGATGGTCAGGATGATCAGCCAGCCGATGTTCTTCTCGATCAACTTATGGGAAAACATGTCGTGTGTCTCCTATCGAGTGATCAAGCGTGCACGGCTTGGGGAATGGCGGCGTCGTTGACGGCCTTGCCCGCGGCGACGGTCTTCCACACGTTGTAGGCCATCATCAGCATGCCGACGAAGAACATGGCGCCGCCGATCAGACGGATGGTGTAGAAGGGGTACATCGCATTGACCGACTGCGCGAAGCTGTAGGTCAGGGTGCCATCGGCGTTGGTGGCACGCCACATCAGGCCTTGGGCGACACCGGCAATCCACATCGAGGCAATGTAGAGCACGACGCCGATGGTCGACCACCAGAAGTGGGCGTTGATCAGGCGGGTGCTGTACATCTCTTCACGGCCGAACAGGCGCGGGATCAGGTAGTACATCGAACCGATGGTGATCATGGCCACCCAGCCCAGGGCGCCGGAGTGCACGTGACCGATGGTCCACTCGGTGTAGTGCGACAGGGCGTTCACGGTCTTCACCGACATCATCGGGCCTTCGAAGGTCGACATGCCGTAGAAGGACAGGGAGGTGATCAGGAACTTCAGGATCGGATCGGTGCGCAGCTTATGCCAGGCGCCGGACAGGGTCATGATGCCGTTCATCATGCCGCCCCACGACGGCGCGATCAGCATCAGCGAGAACACCATGCCGAGCGACTGGGCCCAGTCGGGCAGCGCGGTGTACATCAGGTGGTGCGGGCCGGCCCACATGTAGATGAAGTTCAGGGACCAGAAGTGCACCACGGACAGGCGGTAGGAGAAGATCGGGCGACCGGCCTGCTTGGGCACGAAGTAGTACATCATGCCGAGGAAGGCGGTGGTCAGGAAGAAGCCCACGGCGTTGTGGCCATACCACCATTGCACCATCGCGTCATGCACGCCGGCGTAGACGGGATAGGATTTCCACCAGCCAAAAAAGTCGGTGCTGCCACCCAGAATCCAAGGCAACTCGGCATTGTTGACCAGATGCAGGAGGGCGATGGTCAGGATGTAGGCGCCGAAGAACCAGTTGGCGACGTAGATGTGCTCGGTCTTGCGCTTCATGATGGTGCCGAAGAACAGGACGGCGTAGGACACCCAGATCACCGTGATGAGCAGGTCGATCGGCCACTCGAGTTCCGCATATTCCTTGCTCGAGGTGATGCCGAAGACGAAACTTAATGCCGCGAGCAGGATCACAAGTTGCCAGCCCCAGAACACGAAGGCTGCGAGGCCATCAGAGAGCAGACGCACTTGGCAGGTACGCTGGACCACGTAGAGCGAGGCGGCGAACAGGCCGCATCCGCCAAAGGCGAAGATGACCGCGTTGGTGTGCAGGGGCCGCAGGCGTCCATAGGACAGCCACGGGAGGTTCATGGTGATTTCTGGCCAAATGAGCTGAGCGGCGATGATTACGCCAACCAGCATGCCGACAATGCCCCAGACGACTGTCATGATGGCAAATTGCCGGACGACCTTGTAGTTGTATGTTGCTTCCATACGGGTCTCCTTCGCAGGTGATGACGGGTTTCTACTTTATACGGCGCCGAAAATCGACCCCGGTATCCTAAAAACCGAATTGACAATTGTCAATCGAAACGCGGCGAAATGTCGCCTTGACAAAAGCTTCACTTTTCCTGGTTCTTTCCTCCCTTGGCCTGGTTGTCCGGGATGGTCGGCGAGTCGTCATCCATGAGGATGCGATGTGCCGGCCCTTCCATGTCCTCGAATTGACCATGCTTGACCGCCCACAGCAGGATCAGGGCGATAAGCCCGACCAGAATCACACTGATGGGGATCAGTAAATATAGGATGTCCATACTAGCTCACGGAAGAGGCGGGGCGCGCGGGCGCGGGTCGGGGGCACTGGACAGGCGCATGGCATTGAGCACCACCAGGAGCGATGACAGCGACATGCCGATGCCCGCCAGCCAGGGCGTGACATGCCCGAGCGCGGCGGCCGGGATGGCGACGGCATTGTAGAGCACCGACCAGGCCAGGTTCTGGCGGATGACCGCCTGGGTCTTGCGGGCGATGCGGACGCCGTCGGCCAGGCGGGGCAGTTCACTCGACAGCAGCACCATGTCGGCGGCGGCCTGGGCCGCTTCGGCGCCCTGGTCGATGGCCACCGAGACCTGGGCCTGGGCCAGGACCGGCGCGTCGTTGACCCCATCGCCGGTCATCGCCACCACCGCGCCCTGGTCCTGCAGGGCCTTGACGGCGCGCAGCTTGTCTTCCGGCAACATGGCGCCCCGGGCGTGGGCGATGCCGAGCTGTCGGGCCAGGGCCTCGACGTTTTCCGGGCGGTCACCGGAGTAGAGATGCACGCGCAGGCCCATGGCCTGGAGCGACGAGATCAATGCCGCGGCCTGGGGCCGGGGTTGGTCACCGAGGCCGAACCAGGCCAGCACGCCGTCTGCGTCGGCGAGTCCGACCACGGTCATTCCCGCGCCGTCGAGGGTCGGTGTTGCATTCAGGAAGGCCGGGTTGCCGAGGCGGTAGACTTGACCGTCGAGGCGGCCTTCGACGCCCTGGCCGGGATGCAAGTGGAGTTCGTTCGCCGAGGCCACCGGAAGGCCGGCGGCGGCGGCCCGCAGGGCGGCGGCCACCGGGTGGGTGGCGCCCTGTTCGAGGGCGGCGGCGAGGGCCAGGGCCCGTTCACGGTCGCCGCGCACGACCTGGGTATCGAGCAGGCGGAATTCGCCGGTGGTCAGGGTGCCGGTCTTGTCGAACACGAAATCGGTCGCCTGGGCCAGGGTTTCCAGGGCATGGCCGCGGGTCGACAGCAAGCCCATCCGGGTCAGGCGGCCCAGCGCGGCGGTGAGTGCCGCCGGCGTGGCCAGGGCCAGGGCGCATGGACAGGACACCACCAGCACCGAGACGGTGATCCAGAATGCCCGCGACGGGTCGACCCAATACCAGAGACCGGCGACGGTGGCGGCCACCAGGAGCAGGGCCAGCACGAACCAGGAGGCGACCCGGTCGGCGATCAGGGCCAGGCGGGGCTTTTCGGCAAGTGCCCGGTCGAGCAGGCGGACGATGCCGGACAGCACGGTGTCGGCGCCGATCTTGTCGACCCGGACCACCAGGGGGCTGGCCAGGTTCAGGGTGCCACCGATGACGGTGCCGCCCGGCTGCTTGTCGAGCGGGTGCGATTCCCCGGTGAGCAGCGATTCATCGACGCTTGACTTGCCTTCGACCACGGTGCCGTCGGCCGGGAAACTGTCGCCGGTGCCAACCAGGATGTGATCGCCCGGACTCAGCTTGACCGCCGCGATCAGTTCTTCGTCGCGGCCGGCCGGCCAGTGGGGCAGGCGGGTGGCGGCGGCCGGGATCAGCTTGACCAGCGATTCGGCGGCCTCGGCCGAGCGCTTGCGGGCGTTCATCTCCAGGAAGCGTCCGGTGAGCAGGAAGAACACGAACATGGTCACCGAATCGAAGTAGACGTCGGCGCTGCTGGTGAAGGTGCCATAGATGCTGGCCGCATAGGCCGCCCCGACGCCGAGGGCCACCGGCACGTCCATGCCGGCGCGGCGCAACTTCAGGTCGCGCCAGGCGCCCTGGAAGAACGGCCAGGCCGAGTAGAACACTACTGGCGTGGTGAGCAGCAGGCTGGCGACCCGCATCAGGGCCTCGATGTCCTGGCCCATGGTGCCATCAGCGGCCAGGTAGACCGGAATGGCGTACATCATCACCTGCATCATGCCGAGGCCGGCGATGGCCAGGCGGCGGATCGCAGCATTGCGTTCCTTGCGGAACAGTTCTTCCTGGCGGCCGGTGTCGAAGGGATAGGCGAGGTAGCCGATCTCCTGCACCGCCTGGAGGATGTGCGAGAGCTGGATGCGGCTGTCGTCCCAGCGTACCCGGGCGCGGTGGGTGGAGAAATTGATCTCGGCCGAGAGCACCCCGGGCAACTGGCGCAGATGGCGTTCGTTGAGCCAGACGCAGGCGGCGCAGACGATGCCTTCGAGGATCAGGCTGGCTTCACGGATCTCGCCTTCGGCCTTGACGAAGCTCTGCTGCACTTCGGGCAGGTCATACAGCTTGAGCTGCTTGAGTTCTTCGAGCGCCGCCTCGGGGGTCTTCGGCAGGTCGGTGCGCAGACGGTAATAGTCGGCGTTGCCGGAATCGATGATCGTCTGCGCCACCGCCTGGCAGCCCCGGCAGCAGGCAGGTTCGATCTTGGTATCCAGACGGATGGGGTAGTCCGCTCCGGAGGGAACGGCTTCGCCGCAGTGGTAACAGTGTGCGTCGGCCATGGGCCGGCATTCTATCCCTTAAAATCCGCTTCATGATTGCCTGGCTGGGTCCGAATGACCCTTTCCCCGACGTGGTTCGCGCCCTGCGTGAGCCGAACGGCCTGCTCGCCGCGGGCGCCGACCTCACGCCCGGGCGCCTGCTGGAGGCCTATCGACACGGCATTTTCCCCTGGTTCGGTCCCGGCGAGCCGATCCTCTGGTGGTCGCCCGATCCACGCATGGTCCTGGTGCCGGGCGAGATGAAGGTGTCCCGTTCCCTGGCCAAGCGCTTGCGCCGGGGCGACTATGAGATCCGGGTCGACACCGCCTTCGAGGCGGTGATGCGCGCCTGTGCCGAGCCGAGGCCAGGGCAGCGCGGCACCTGGATCGTGCCAGCCATGATTCGTGCCTATGTCGAGCTGCATGCCCTGGGCCATGCCCACAGTGTCGAGGCCTGGCGTGACGGGGCCCTGGTCGGCGGCTTGTACGGGGTGGCGCTCGGCCGCATGTTCTATGGCGAATCGATGTTCAGCCGGGCCAGCGATGCCTCCAAGGCGGCTCTGGCGCATCTGGCCGCGCAATTGCGGCGTTGGCAATTCGGCCTGATCGACTGCCAGATGGCCACCGATCATCTGGCCTCGCTCGGAGCACGCCCCGTGGCCCGGTTGGAATTCCTCGACCGCGTGACCGAATTGGTACACTTGCCTGGACTTCCCGGGACTTGGACGTTCGATCGTGACCTTGTTGCCTGAACTGCCGATCCAGCGCCTGCGCTTCTATCTCACCGCGCCTTACCCGTGCAGCTACCTGCCGGAGCGCGCGGCGCGTTCCCAGGTGGCGACGCCAGGCCACCTGATCGACGACGCCCTGTACAGCGAACTGTGCCAGCAAGGTTTCCGGCGCAGCGGCCACTATGTGTACCGGCCGCGCTGCGACCAGTGCGAGGCCTGTGTCCCGGTCCGGCTCCGGGTCGAGGGCTTCGCGCCCCGACGCAACCAGCGCCGCGCCTGGGCGCGTAATCAGGACCTGGTCGCCCGGCTCCGTCATCTGGAGTTCGATCCACGCCACTATGACCTGTACCGGCGCTACCAGCAGGCCCGGCACGCCGGCGGCGGCATGGACCTGGACGACCACGAGCAGTACCGCGCCTTCCTGCTCACCAGCCAGGTCGACAGCGCGCTGCTGGAGTTCACCCTGGACCGGCGCGTGGTGCTGGTCAGCCTGGTCGACCGCCTGAGCGACGGGATTTCCGCGGTCTATGCCTTCTATGATCCGGAACTGGAGCGACGCAGCCTGGGGGTCTTCAATGTACTCAGTCTGGTCGAACTGTGCCGTACCCTGTCGCTGCCCTATCTTTACCTGGGCTACTGGATCGCGGAAAGCCCCAAGATGGCCTACAAGTCCCACTACCAGCCACTGGAGTGCTACCGTGCCGGTGCCTGGCTTCCCTTTCCCCGACCGGAGACCGACTGATGGCCCGATTGCCCGACGCCGCCGAGCAAGTGCTCAGGATGCACGCCCCTTTCATCCATGCCGTGGTCGACGCCTTGCACGACCGATCGCGCCTGCCGGCCCTGTTCGAGATGTTGCGCGAGGCTGAAGCCCGGGGCTGGGCCCTGATGGTGTCGTGCGTGCGCCAGATCATCGATGGCGAGCGCGACCGCCGGCTCCTGCTCGGCTTGGATGAAGAGGACAAGGTGATCATCGAGGCCATCCTGGCCGGCCTGGAAAACCCAGCCACGCTCCCGCCGCTCCAGAATGCCGGTGATCCGCAGGCCGCCGCGCCCGGCTTGGCGACCATGATCGCCCTGGCCGGGCGAGGCAACATGGAAGCCTTCACCACGCTCGCCAACATGGCCGAGCAGATGATGAAAGCCGGCGGCGACATGGCGCGCCTGGGGGGCATCATGCGTCGGCTGGTGGACGGCGAGCGCGACGAGGTCCAGTTGACGCGCGGCATGAGCGGCCTGGGAAAAAAATTGGTCCGCGATCTGCTCGATGAACTTTCCCGCGAGACTTTGCATTAAAGTGGCGACCTGACACGGTAAAACTACCGATACGCACATGAGCGAGCACAAACACAAGCACGGCCACGGCGCCCCGGTGGAAACCACGGCGACGCTGGACCAGGTCAAGTTGATGCCAGGCGACGCCCTGCAGCTGCAATCCATGCTGGAGGGCCCGCAGGAGCGGCTCACGGTGCGCATCATCGGCGTCATGAAGCCGAAGAGCGTGCTGGTCACCGCGCCGGTCATCGACGGCAAGTTGATCTTCGTGCGTGATGCTCAGCCGTTCCTGGTGCGCGCCTTTTCCGGCCTCAACGTCTGCGCCTTCAAGTCGCGGGTGCTCAAGGCCCAGCACACCCCGTTTCCCTATCTGCACCTGTCCTATCCCGAGACGGTCCAGGTCATGCGCATCCGCAAGGCGGTGCGGGCCCGGGTGCAGGTGATCACCGCGATCTACGACCAGGTGGGCGGCAAGCAGATCGGCGCCGGCAAGATCATCGACCTGAGTGTCGGCGGCGCCAAGATCCTTTCGCCCGCGTTCTCCGGGGCCAAGGACCAGGTCGTGTTCCTGGCCTTCAAGATCAAGCTCGACGACATCGAGGAGATCATCGAAACGCCGGCCACCATCCGTTCCCTGGGCCATGAAGACGACGAAGAGGGGCGCCGGATGAACGCCCTGGGCATCCAGTTCGAATCCCTGGAACAACAACAACGGCTCCTGATCATGAACCTGGTCTACCAGTACCTGCTCAAGGACAGTGACTGATGCGCGTCTACCATGATCTGTTGCGCCATGTGCTGGCCCATGGCGTGAAAAAGACGGACCGGACCGGGACCGGTACGCTGTCGGTGTTCGGCTACCAGATGCGCTTCGACCTGGCCGAGGGTTTCCCGCTCCTGACCACCAAGAAGGTGCACCTGAAGTCGGTGATCCATGAGCTGCTCTGGTTCCTCAAAGGCGACACCAACATTCGCTACCTGAAGGACAACGGCGTCAGCATCTGGGACGAGTGGGCCGACGAGCACGGCGACCTGGGCCCGATCTACGGTTACCAGTGGCGCAACTGGCCGGCGCCGGATGGCCGCCACATCGACCAGATTTCTGAAGTGATCGATACCCTGAAGCGCAATCCGGACTCGCGCCGCATCATCGTCTCGGCCTGGAACGTGGGCGACCTGCCGGCCATGAAGCTGCCGCCGTGTCATGCCTTCTTCCAGTTCTACGTAGCCGACGGCAAGCTCTCCTGCCAGCTCTACCAGCGCAGCGCCGACATCTTCCTCGGGGTGCCGTTCAACATCGCCAGCTATGCCTTGCTGACCCTGATGATCGCCCAGGTGACCGGGCTCAAGCCGGGCGACTTCGTGCATACCCTGGGCGACGCGCACATCTACCTGAACCATCTCGACCAGGTGAACCTGCAGTTGTCGCGCGAGTGCCGGCCGCTGCCGAGCATGCGCCTGAATCCCGAGGTCACTGACTTGTTTGCCTTCCGCTACGAGGATTTCAGCCTGGAAGGCTACGATCCCCACCCGGGCATCAAGGCGCCGGTGGCGGTCTGACGGGGGACGCGATGCTGAGCGTGATCGTCGCCATGGCGCGCAACCGGGTGATCGGGGTGGACAATCGTCTGCCCTGGCACTTGCCCGAGGATCTCAAGCACTTCAAGGCGCTGACCCTGGGCCATCACATGATCATGGGTCGCAAGACCTACGAATCGATCGGCCGCCCCCTGCCCGGACGCACGACGGTGATCGTCAGCCGCGACCCGGCCTATGCCGTGCCCGGTTGCCTGACCGCGCATTCCCTGGAACAGGCGATCGCCCTGTCCGCCGACGACCCGGAGACCTTCTGCGTGGGCGGCTCCAGCCTGTACGTCCAGGCATTGCCGATCGCCGACCGGCTCTACATCACGGAGATTCACGCCGACTACGCGGGCGACGCCCATTTTCCGGCCATCGAACCGGCGCACTGGCAAGAGACCGCACGCCAGGCCCAGACCGCGGCGAGCGGACTGGCCTTCGACTTCGTCAGCTACGACCGCCGTCGCTGACCCGAATCAGCCCGTCAATCCCGCCAGCCAGCGGCCGTACAGACGGTCCGCCGCCACGCGCATGGCCGGCAGCTTGGCCGGGGTCTCGGCCAGGATCCCGGCGATCGGCTGCACGCCCGGGCTGTCCGATCCGGTGATGTAGTCGGCGCCGACCCGGCACCATTCGGCGATGGTCGGCGCGGTCATCTCGACATGGCATTGCAGGGCCAGATGCGGGCCCAGGACGAAAGCCTGGTGGCGGCAATGGTCGCTTTCCAGCAGGCAGGTTGCGCCCTCGGGCAGAGAGAAAGTCTCGCCATGCCAGTGGAATGCCGGAAATTCGCTCAGGTCGCCCAGCCAGGCACGCGCTTCAGCGGTTTGGGTCGTGCGGGTCGGCCACCAGCCCACCTCGCGAACCCGGTTCAGGCCCACCGTCCCGCCCAGTGCCTTGGCGATCAGCTGGCCCCCGAGGCAGTGGCCGAGCACGGGCACGCCTTCGGACACGGCACGGCGAATCAAGGCCAGTTCCTCGGCAATCCAGGGCAAGTCGTCATTGACACTCATCGGGCCGCCCATGAACACCAGGCCGGAAAACTGCGCCGGGTCGATCGGCACGGGCTCGTCGGCGTCGATGGCGATCAGGACGCGGGGAATGCCGTGGCGATCGAGAAAGTCATCCAGATAGCCGGCACCCTCGTGGCCGACGTGGCGGAAAATGGCGACCGGTTTCATCAACCCAGCGTCTTGTCCCGCTCGATCAATGCGTAGGCGCTATGGTTGTGGATCGACTCGAAATTCTCCGCCTCCACCACATAAGCATCGATCCGGGGATCACCGTTCAACGCGGCCGCCACATCGCGCACCAGATCCTCCACGAACTTGGGATTGTCGTAGGCGCGCTCAGTGACGAATTTTTCGTCCGGGCGCTTGAGCAGGCCGTAGAGCTCGCAGGAAGCATTGTCCTCGGCGAAGCGAACCAGGTCTTCGATCCAGACGAAGCTGTTGGTGCGCACGGTGAGGGTGACATGGGAACGCTGGTTGTGCGCACCGTAGTCGGAAATCTTCTTCGAACAGGGACACAGGCTGGTCACCGGCACCACGATGCGGATGGTCTGGAGATATTCGCCGTTGCGGATCTCGCCGATGAAGGTGACATCGTAGTCGATCAGGCTCTCCACGCCGGACACCGGTGCCTTCTTGTTGATGAAATAGGGGAAGCTCATCTCGACGTGGCCGGACTGGGCTTCCAGGCGCTCGACGATCTGGCGCAGCATGTGCTCGAAATTCTCGACCGAGATTTCCCGCTCGTAGCTGTTCAGGATCTCGACGAAGCGCGACATGTGGGTGCCCTTGAAATGATGCGGCAGGTACACGTACATGTTGAAGCTGGCGATGGTGTGCTGGACGCCGCCATTCTTGTCGGCGACGCGGATCGGGTGGCGGATGGCCTTGATGCCGACCTTGTCGATGGCAATCTGGCGCGGGTCGTGATAGCTCTGTACGTCCGGCATTGCCTCGGTGGGGCAGGGCAGGTCGGTGTTGCAGACGCTCTCGCAGGGGCCGTTGTGCATGGCAGGACTTTCTAATGCGTGGGGTGGCCGAAGTATAAGCCACCCCTAATAGTTGAGTAAACTACTCGGAAATGAATTTTTCCACGGCAGCCTGGATGCCGGCAGGGTCGAGACCGCACCGGGCCATCAGGACCGCATGGTCGCCGTGCTCGATGAAGCGATCGGGCAGGCCGAGATGCAGGATCGGACGCACCACGCCAAGCTCGGCCAGGGCTTCGGCGACGGCCGAGCCGGCACCGCCCATGACCGCGTTTTCCTCGAGCGTCACCAGGTGGTCGTGGCTTTCCGCCAGGCGCCGGACCAGGTCGCGGTCGAGCGGCTTGATGAAGCGCATGTCGGCCACTGTGGCATCCAGCATTTCGGCGGCCTTGAGCCCGGCCGCCACCAGGCTGCCGAAAGCGAGCAGGGCAACCTTGCGCCCTTCCCGGCGCACCACGCCGCGTCCCACGGGCAGGGGGTCGAGGGCGGGGCTGATGACAGTCCCCGGGCCAGTGCCGCGGGGATAGCGCACCGCGCTCGGGCCGTCATGCCGGAACGCGGTGCTGAGCAGCTTGCGGCACTCGTCCTCGTCCGAAGGGGCGGCAATCATCAGATTCGGAATGCAGCGCAGGAAGGACAGGTCATAGGCCCCGGCATGGGTGGGGCCGTCTGCGCCGACCAGGCCGCCCCGGTCGATGGCCAGCATGACCGGCAGATGCTGCAGCGCGATGTCGTGGATCAGCTGGTCGTAGGCGCGCTGCAGGAAGGTCGAGTAGATGGCGACCACCGGCTTCATGCCGGCGCAGGCCAGGCCCGCGGCAAAGGTCAGTGCGTGCTGTTCGGCGATGCCGACATCGAAATAGCGATCCGGAAAGCGGCGGGCAAACTCGACCAGGCCGGAGCCCTCGCCCATGGCCGGGGTGATGCCGACCAGCGCGGCATCGGCCGCTGCCATGTCGACCAGCCAGTCACTGAAGATGTCGGTGTAGGTCGGCTTGCCACCTGCCTTGGCGGACAGGCCGGCATCCGGATCGAACTTGCCGACGCCGTGGTAGCCACAGGGGTTCTCCTCGGCCGGGGCATAGCCCTTGCCCTTCTGGGTGACGATGTGCAGGAACTGCGGTCCCGACAGTTTCTTGATGTTGGACAGGGTCTCGATCAGGGCGTCGATGTCGTGGCCGTCGATGGGGCCCAGGTAATTGAAGCCGAATTCCTCGAACAGGGTGCCCGGGGTCATCATGCCCTTGACGTGCTCCTCGGCTTTCTTGGCCAGCTCCAGGATGGGCGGGAAGGGCGCCAGCACCTTCTCGCTGCCCTTGCGCATCGCGTTGTAGAAGCGCCCGGAGAGCAGTTTGGTCAGGTAGGTGTTGAGCGCGCCGACGTTGGGCGAGATGGACATCTCGTTGTCGTTCAGGATCACCAGCAGATTGGCGTCCATGGCGCCGGCGTTGTTGAGCGCTTCGAAGGCCATGCCGGCAGTCATGGCGCCGTCGCCGATTACCGCCACGGTTCGGAAATCCTCGCCCTTCAGCTTGGCGGCCGTGGCCAGGCCGAGCGCGGCCGAGATCGAGGTGCTGGAATGGCCGGCCACGAAGGCGTCGTATTCGCTCTCCTCGCGCTTGGGGAAGCCGGACAGGCCGTCGGTCTGGCGTAGCGTGGTCATGCGCTCGCGCCGGCCGGTGAGAATCTTGTGCGCGTAGGTCTGGTGCCCGACATCCCAGACCAGCTGGTCGCGCGGGCTGTCGAAAACGTGGTGCAGGGCCACGGTGAGTTCCACCACGCCGAGGTTCGAGGCCAGATGGCCGCCGGTCTTGGCGACGGTCTCGATGATGAAGGCACGCAATTGGTCGGCGAGCTGCTTGAGTTCGGCGCGGGTCAGCGACTTCAGGTCGGCTGGAGAGTTGATGCGTTCGAGCAAGATCAGTACTGCCTTTCGACGATGAAGCGGGCGATCTCGGCCAGCCGGCGGCCACGCTCGCCGAAGCGGTCGAGGGCGGCGAGGGCCTCGGCGATCAGGTCGCGGGCATAGGCGCGCGCCTCGGCGATGCTCATCAGGGTGAGATAGGTGGCTTTGCCCTGGGCGGCATCCTTGCCGGCGGTCTTGCCCAGGGTGGCGGTGTCGGCTTCGGCATCGAGCACGTCATCCATGACCTGGAAGGCCAGGCCGATGCACTTGGCATAGCGGTCCAGCGCTTCGCGCGCACCCGGATCGAGGGGGCCGCCTGAAAGTGCCCCGAGCAATACGGCGGCGCGGATCAGGGCACCGGTCTTGTGGATGTGCATGAATTCCAGCTCGGCCAGGTCGAGGGGCCGGCCGGTACTCTCGATGTCCACGGCCTGGCCGCCGCACATGCCGCGGGAACCGGCCGCACGTGCCAGGAGAGCGACCATCTCGGCACTGGCGCCGGCCTCGGCCAGGATTTCGAAGGCCTGGCTCTGCAGCGCATCGCCCACCAGCAGCGCAGTCGCTTCGTCATATTCGACATGACAGGTCGGCTTGCCCCGGCGCAGGTCGTCATCATCCATGCAAGGGAGGTCGTCGTGGGTCAGCGAGTAGACATGGATCAACTCGACCGCACAGGCAGCGGCTTCCGTGAGGGACGTATCGACCGCAACCGCCTCGCCGGCGGCCAGGGCCAGCATCGGCCGCACCCGCTTGCCGCCGCCCAGGCTGACGTAGCGCATGGCCTGGTGCAGTCGGATCGGGGCCAGTTCGGGACTGGGCAAGGCGGCGCTCAGGGCGGTCTCGACCCGCGACTGCACCTGCCGGGTCCAGGTGGCGAAGTCGCTCATGGTGCGTCGTCCGAGGGGCCTGCCGAGGGATCGAATTCCGTCAACTGGCCGTTTTCCAGCAGCTTGACCTGCTGTTCGGCATCGGCCAGGGCTTTCTGGCAGAAACCGGTGAGCAGCATGCCACGCTGGTAGGCGGCGAGGGCGTCCTCGAGGGACAGGGTGCCGGTTTCCATGCCGGTGACCAGGCTTTCCAGTTCCGACAGGGCGGCTTCGAAACTTTTCGGCGGGCTGGATTTGATCGATTTGCTCATGGCGGGGCGTTCTGGGTTCGGCTGGAATGATAGCCCAGCCCGACTGGGCCGTCATGGCATCGGTACGGGTGGGGGGGAGCGGCGCCTGACCACCGGGGGGGGTGACAAGGAGGGGGTTCGATCCGATCGTCGATCACGATAAAAGCAATAGTACGTATATCAGGCTAGAATGGGCCAGCCCGCGAAATGTCTCATGTTTTCAGTCAATAACCCCCCACCCGAGGATGCCTCAGGCAAGCCCATGCCGGCCACCCGCATCAAGCAGGTCGAGGCCTGGTTGTCCACCTTGCCGCATGAGGATCCCCAGGCCTGCGCCCGCGCCATGGCCGACTTCCTGGCCTTGCACGACCGGGAAGCGCTGCCCTTTGCCTTCCGCAAGCAGCTGTTCGAGCACGTCACGGCGAATGCTCGCCGGGTCGTGAACCTGTTGCTGGCCGAGTTGCGCGAGCGCTCGTTGCCGCTCGACGCCCGCCATCAGGCCATGGCCGGGCTGGTCCTGGCCCTGTTGCGGGTCGCGGTCGATTTTGCTGAGCGATTGATGACCGAGGCAGGCGTGAAATCCCGGCCCTGGTTCGGGGAAAGCCCCTTGCCCGGCCTGACCAGCCAGTTCTTCCACTTGCAGTCGCAGATCATGGCACTCTGCCACCAGACCCATCGTGCCTTGCCGACCGGATTCTGGGTGGCGACCCACAAGGCGGGTCTGGGCGTGTTCGAGACCGGCCTGGTCGGCCTGCGCGACCCGGCCAATCCCGCCGCGACCCTGGGCGAGCGCTATCTGGCCCTGCTTTTGGAAGCGGCTGCCGACCCCTATCATTTCAGTCACCAGGAACGGATCTGGCTGCACGACCTCATCGCCCGCTACGGTGGCCTGGTCGTCATCACCCCGGCCCGACTGGCCAACCAGGGCGGGGTCTACGGCATCCGGGCGGCCGAGGACAAGCCGCCGACGCCCCTGGCCTGGCGGCCGGAGAGCCTGCACGAATGCGATCTGGTGCTCAATACCGCGCCCCTGGTGCGCAAGCTGGCGATGATCGTCAACCAGCTCGACCACGAGGGCGAGGTCCGGCACGCGCTGCCGGTGGTTCGTCATCCGGCCTACCGTGAGTTGCTACGGCGCCTGAAATCACAGTGGGGCGGCGCGTCGCAACGCATCACCATCCGGCACCGGCCGGCCAAGCCCAGCCAGCGCAATGCCATGATCGGCTTCTACCCGATCTACCGGCTGCTCTCGGGCAGGACCGAGCCGGGCGATGCCCGGACCATGGCGGTCTGCCAATTGGTCAACGAAAGTGCCGGCGGGATCGCCCTTCAAGTCAGCCAACCGAGCTTCCGGATCAAGATTGGCACGCTGGTCGGGGTCGGGCGAGGCGCCGGAGGCGCCTGGCACGACCTGGGCATGGTGCGCTGGTTCAAGATCGGATCCACCGGGGTGTTGACCTTCGGGGTGAAGTACTTGCAGGGACGCCTGCTGCCCGGACACTGGGCCCGGGTTGGCCAAGACCCGGTCAATCCCGGCCTGGTTTCGGTGCCGGACCCCGTACGCGGGCCCCAGCAGCCCCGCCATCTGGTGGTGCCCTGCGTACAACTGGCGGAGGATGAACGGCTGGAGATTGTCCAGGGCGGACGCCGCGAGGAGATACGTCTCGCGGGCCTGGTCGAACGCCTGCCTGAGGTCGAGGTGTATCGCCTGGGGCAGGTGGACTGAGTCGGGCTTCAGTTGGAGAGCTTGAGTTCCTGTTCGCCGTCGACCTTGTTCAGGATCAGCACGTTGACCCGCCGGTTGCGAGCGCGGCCTTCCGGCGTAGTGTTGGTGTCCAGCGGCTTGTTGTCGGCATAGCCGATGGCCACCACCCGGGCCGGTGGCAGGCCCTGTTCCGTGAGCAGCCGCACCACCGAGCTGGCGCGTGCCGAGGACAGCTCCCAGTTGGAGGGATAAAAGGTGCTCTGGATCGGGATGTTGTCGGTGTGGCCCTCCACCTGGATCGGATTGTCGGTCTCCGCGAGCACCCGGGCTACCGCCGACAGGGCCTCGATCGAGGCAGGCTGCAGGGTGGCGTCGCCACTCGCGAACAGCAGGCTGGCGTTGATTTCCACGGTGATGCCGCGCGCCGACTGGGTCACCCGGACCTGGCCCTGCTTGACCAGGGTATCCATGGCGTTGATCACGTCCTTGGCGATCGATTTCATTTCCTCGGCGACCTGGTTCCTGGGCGGCGTGCTCTTGCCGATCGGTGCCCGCGTGCCTTCCAGGATGCCGGTATTCGGCTTGCCCAGTTCAACCATCTTGGGCGTCGATTGGCGTTCGTTGAAGGCCTGCACGATGGCGTCGGAAAGGACTCGGTACTTGCCCTCGTTGATCGACGAGATGGCATACATGACCACGAAGAAAGCGAACAGCAGGGTGATGAAGTCGGCGTAAGACACCAACCAGCGCTCCAGATTCTCGTGTTCCTCGACGGGTTTCTTGCGGGCCATGGGGGCTAGGCGCGGATCATGACAGGTATCCCGGGCGTTTTGCTTCGATCATGCGCGGGTTTTGGCTGCGCCGAAACCCTGGGCTTGATGATTTCAGGGCAACACCCTTGGCACTCATATCAGATAACCCTGGAGCTTCGCTTCGATCATGCCCGGGTTTTGGCTGCGCCGAAACCCTGGGCTTGATGATTTCAGGGCAACACCCTTGGCACTCATATCAGATAGCCCTGGAGCTTCGCTTCGATCATGCGCGGGTTTTCCCCGTTGGCGATGGCGACGAG
>JBMOQW010000032.1:0-38237 GCA_049322515.1 Pseudomonadota bacterium | reverse complement strand
TTGAAGCGTTTCGGATATTGGCCCGAAACACAATCGGCCTGACCCGCGTTGGTGTTTCACCTTGTTTCCCTCCGTGTAGGCGGGATGGCTTGCTTGTGCCTCGGCATCACTGGCTTTCACGGTAACGATGCAGGCGCAGCAATAGGCACTGCGATATAGGCCATTGCACCTTCGGCGATATCACTTGCAGCACCAACATTCTTGAAATTTCCGTGATTGGCCGCTTCCCCGAAGATCTCATCGAGAGGAACATTCAAGCGCCTGCAGATTGCAGCCAGGTACCAAAGGGTGTCGCCAAATTCTTCTTCCGCAGCTTTCTTAAAGCCAGGGTATGCCGATTTGTCACGAACATGTTTTTTAACCGTGGCCATTATTCCGCCAACTTCTCCGTACAGTCCTTGGAGAACCGGATTGAAGTCGCCCGGATTGAGCACGTCCGTGGCTGCAATTTCTGCAGCGTAATCCGAAAGCAAGAGGGAGCCTTCCTTTTTCATCGGTCACCTGCGAAGCGTCAGCCATTCAAAGGGGGCGCCTTGGTAGCCGCTCACGGCCAAGCTGCGTATCCAATGCTCAAGATTCGCGACCAATTGCGCATCGTCAAAGGTGGTGAGACCTATTCCAGTTTTACATAGAGGACGTCCCTGCTGATCATGCAACTCATTGGGAAACTCAGGCCCCTCCCCCCCAAAATATACGAAATCGTTGCTGATCAAAACCCTGTTGACGCCCGTATCACGAGCAACGTGATCAGGGTTCAGAGAGCCATCAGGGCGGGAGTGGAACGAATCGCGCTGTTGCCAAGCAGCCCCAGCCGCAACTCTGAAATAAATGTTGTCCCCGCAACTTTGCTTCCGACTGCCATTGCGGTACGGCTTCTTGGATTCAAAACGCGGGTCTCGGCCGTACTCGTCAAATGTCATTGCCTCGGTGACCCGCATCGCATAGACCAGGTGCCCACCGCGTCGAACACTTTGATCATTGCTTCCGCTGCCAACCACCCAATCACCAATGTTGGCGCTTCTTCGGATGCTGGGTTTGCAAGTCGCGAGCGTGCAGTAGCTGTAAAAGGGGTTGGGCGCAAAACCACTGTCGTACCGCACGACATAGGAGTGAATACGTGCCATCAGCAGGGATGCCGCTTGAGTGGAACCGGGTCGCAGGCACCGCCGTCAGGCTTTTCCCACGAATCCTTTCCGTTGATCGCGTCGATGATTGAATCACCGTTCCACCCAACCAGTGCGTCCGCATGTTCTTTCAGCGCATCCGGCAGGTCGCATTCCTTTTCGCCATGCTCCCAAACACCAACAATGCGCTTGCCCTGTTTGGCCGCGTATTCGATTTCCCAGTTCACCCAATCGCTGTTCTTGGTTTGGGGTGAGACATAGCAAATGAACACCCCAGCCCAATTGATGGCAGGCGCAAGGATCTGCGTCTTGATGTAGTGCTCATCAGTGGCATTGTTGAACTTTCCTGTGTGGATGGAGGAATCCCGGACTTCCACCCCCTTCGGCGCCAACAAATCCTTGAGCTTCTGGAGCCCATGATCGTCCTTATGGACATGGCTGATGAATACGTTCCTTTTGTCTGCCACCTGTCACCTCCATGGTTTCGCATGTTTTGATGGATCGTAACCGGGTTTACCGCCGGCGTGGTAGGGGCTCCTGGCCAGCTTGAGGTCGAACTGCTGCCGGACGGGCCGAGAGTCAAAATCCATCGCTTTGGGCGAGGCGAAGCGCGCTGGTTGGGACATGACGCTTAACCGAGTGCGCACGAAGCCGTAGACCTCCTATGCCCTCCTACGCCACAACAGGTTGTGCCGATAGGTACTGAAATTCACCATATCGCCATGCAGCGTATTCATGGAGTTCGAGGTGAAAACCCTATCGCACCTATCCAATGTGCTCGAAGCCGTCCCCGGCCAGTCTCTCCCTTTGCCTGGGACGGAGGCCTACGAGGCGCTGCCACAGTTCCCCAAGCGCAGTCCACTTCCATTTCGGCGCACCATCCGCCGTCATGAGTTGCGTCAGATCGTCCCCTTGGCCGAAACGACGATCTACGAAATGGAGCGTCGCGGCGAGTTCCCTCGGCGTTTCAATCTGACGCCGCGCTGCGTGGTGTGGGACCTGGCCGAGGTGGAGGCCTGGATCGAGGAGCGCAAGCAAGCCCCTCGCATCAGCGCCGCCAAGCCGGATGTCCACCTGCGAAAAACCCGCCCTGTTCGGGCGGGTTCCGGTCGGGAATGAGGCTGGCGACGGCCTCATTCAACGAGAGCTTCCAGCTCGTCGGAAGCTGAGCGCGATAACCGCCGCCCCTCCTTGACCACGTTGACCTGCAAGGCAACGCACGCCACCTCCAGAACGTCCATGGCCAGCGAGTAGCTACCCTTTGCCTGCAGCCAGGCCAGCACATCCGCCAAGTGCCAGATCGACGCGCTGCCCTCATGCACCGGCGCTGGGAAGCTGCCCGGATGGGCCAGCATCAGCTTGCGCATGTTCTGCCGCGACACGCCCACGATGTCGGCCACGTCGGTCAGCCCAACCAGATCCGGTGCGACTTCGATCAGCCTGGCCGCTGGCACCGCGCTCCGCACGTCGGCCAACGCGCTGCGCACAGCCGCGTCCGCACTGTCCGCCTCTCGGGTGAACTCCAGCGCGAGCCGCCCCGGCTGCCCGATGCCGACCAGGGCATCGTCGCACCCGGCCTCGCCCAGACGCTCGACCAGTGCATCCGGGTCACGGTCATCGTCGGTGAGTTGGTATTTCAGGGTGAAGGTGTATTCCATCGTGCTACTCCTCGGCATCGTCGGCTGCCTCCTGCTGCTTGCGGTGCGTCGTGCAGTTGTCCACGACTCGCCGCAAGGCACGCGCATGGTTGCCAGGGTTCTTCGGCGTACTCCACACGCTGGTGATACAGAACTCGCCGCAGCGACACTCCGCATCGTTGTACGGACAATAAATCCGCCCCCAGGCGTGGCTGCCACCGACTTCCACACGCCAGCCCTGCCCTTCGGCGTGCCTGAGTGCTTCCTCGACTTCTTTCTTCGGATGAGAGGACCGGGCCATCAACAGTCTCCAGTATGAGAATACTTACCAAGGTTGTCAAGTGACAACCTTGGTCCTGCTTCAGGCCATTGCGCTCAACACCGGCACGATCACGTTGTCCGGCATCAGCTTCGGCACATAGGTCTGCCCGTCGATCCAGGCATCGACCATGTTGGCCCACTCCTGCAGCATGTGGCGCCGCTGCTCGGCGTACTCGGCCTTGTTGTAGATCGAGCGCGAGGAACGCCCTTCTTCGTGCGCAAGGCACTTCTCGATCCAGTCTCGGTTGAACCCGATCTCGTTGAGCAACGTCGAACCTGTGCGGCGCAGATCGTGGACGGTGAACGGCTCCAGCGGCAGGCCTGCGGCCTTGGCCCGCTGCGCCACGATCTGCGTGACCCGATTGAGAGTCGCGTGAGACATGCAATGGTCTGAGTCGTAGCGCGATGGCAGCACAAACTTCGAGCCGGCCGCGCAAGTGTGCAGTGCCACCAGAATGTCCAGCGCCTGGCGCGACAGGTAGACCACATGTGGGTTGCGCCCCTTCATCCGCTGCTTCGGGATGGTCCAGGTCGCGTTCTCGAAATCGACCTCGTCCCAGGTGGCCTCGATCAGCTCGCTCTTGCGTACCAGCGTCAGCAGGATCATTCGCAACGCCAGCCGGATGGTCGGATAGGTGGCCACCGACTCCATCTGCCGCGACATCAGACGGATCTCCAAGGGCGACAAGGCACGGTCCTTGGGCACGAAGGTCGCAATCGACGCAGCGCCCACGTCGGCCGCCGGGTTGTCCACCTTCTCCCCATGCAGGATGGCGAAGGCATAGACCTGCTTCACGATGTCGCGAATGTGCACCGCGGTGGCCGGGGCGCCCCGCCCTTTCACCTTGCCGCACAAGGCGCGCAAGTCGTCGGCGGTGATTTCGTTGAGCAGGCGGTTCTGGAAGGCCGGCAGGATGTCCCGATCGACGATGCTCTTGCGCATCGCTCGCGTGGTGTCGGCCATCCGGGCACCGGCCATCCACTGGGCGGTCATGTCGCCGAAGTTCTTGGCGGCGGTCAGGCGGCGCTTCTCGCGCTGCTTCTCATGCGCCGGGGACTTGCCCTGGGCGACGGCCTTCTTGGCGTCCAGCAGCTTTTCGCGGGCCATCGCGAGCGAAATGCCGGACGGCCCATACCGTCCAATGGTCAGCGTCTCGCGCCGGCCGTTGAGACGGTAATCGTAGCGGAAGGTGACGGTACCGGTGGTTGATACCGTTACGTACATGCCGTCGCGGTCGGAAGCCTT
This sequence comes from Pseudomonadota bacterium, assembly GCA_049322515.1. GTDB lineage: Bacteria > Pseudomonadota > Gammaproteobacteria > Burkholderiales > Thiobacillaceae > Parasulfuritortus. Next base: position 33,909 of record JBMOQW010000032.1, on the reverse strand, counting down.
GTAAATCTTGGACTTAGGCTTGAGATTGCGTAGTGCGGTGTCGGTAAGCATCGAGGTTTTTCCTCCTGTTCATGACGGCTTTTACCGTCAGGGGTCAGGAGACCTGCTGATGCTCGGAAAGCCGCATGAAACAAGCTTTCCTGAGGAGTGATTTACCGTCAAAGACCGGTTTGGTCTGGATAGTAAACGGGAGGGTCTTAATCCGGCCTCCGGTTTCTACCGTCACCTCTACCGCCAATCCGTTTTGCTGGTCGGCGATAGCCACCGATAGCTGTCGTGACGTATTTCTTTCTAAATCAACACGTTACGCCAGTTTTTCGATAGGTCACGATAGTCCCCGAAAGACCTGATTTCACTCCCACTCGATGGTGCCGGGCGGCTTGCCGGTGATGTCGTAGGTGACCCGGTTGATGCCGCGGATTTCGTTGATGATGCGGTTGGACACCTTGGCCAGCAGGCTATAAGGCAGTTCGGCCCAATGTGCCGTCATGAAGTCCTGGGTCTGCACGGCGCGCAGGGCGACCACGTAGTCGTAGGTGCGGCCATCGCCCATGACGCCCACGGCCTTGACCGGCAAGAACACGGCAAAGGCCTGGGAAGTCTTTTCATACCAACCACTTGCACGCAGTTCTTCAATGAAGATGTGATCCGCGTGGCGAAGCAGGTCGGCATATTCCTTCTTGACTTCGCCGAGGATTCGCACGCCCAGGCCGGGGCCGGGGAAGGGATGGCGGTAGACCATTTCGTGGGGTAGGCCGAGGGCGATGCCCAATTCGCGGACTTCATCCTTGAACAATTCACGGAGCGGTTCCAGGAGCTTCAGGTGCATGTCCTCGGGCAGGCCGCCGACGTTGTGGTGGCTCTTGATGGCGTGGGCCTTCTTGGTCTTGGCCCCGGCCGACTCGATCACGTCGGGGTAGATGGTGCCCTGGGCCAGCCACTTGGCGTTCTTCAGTTTGCCCGATTCTTCCTGGAACACGGCGACGAACTCGCCGCCAATGATCTTGCGCTTCTGCTCCGGGTCGCTGACGCCGGCCAGCTTGCTCATGAAGCGCTCCGTGGCATCGACGTGGATGACCTTGACGCCCAGGTTGCGGGCGAACATGTCCATGACCATTTGGCCCTCGTTGAGGCGTAGCAGGCCGGTATCGACGAACACGCAGGTGAGCTGAGGGCCGATCGCTCGATGGAGCAGCGCCGCGACGACGGAGGAGTCGACGCCGCCGGACAGGCCCAGGATGACTTCGTCGGAGCCGACCTGGGCCTGGATCTTGGCGATGGCCTCGCCAATGTAATCCGGCATGTTCCAGTCCTGGCCGCAGCCACAAATGTCATGCACGAAGCGGCCGATCATGGCCTTGCCCTGGAGCGTGTGGGTGACTTCGGGGTGGAACTGCACGGCGTAGAAATTGCGCTCGCCGTCAAACATGCCGGCGATCGGTGTCGAGGCGTTCTCGCACATGACCTTGAAGCCGGGCGGTAGGCTTTCCACCTGGTCGCCGTGGCTCATCCAGACATCCAGCCAGCACTTGCCGTCCGGGTCAGCACGATCCTGGATATCGGCAAGCAGTCGGGAATGACCATGGGCGCGAACCTCGGCATAACCGTATTCGTGATGGGTGCCGTTGATCACCTTGCCGCCCAGTTGCGCGGCCATGGTCTGCATCCCGTAGCAGATACCCAGCACCGGCACGCCCAGGCTGAACACGACGTCGGGTGCGCGCGGCGTTTCGTCTTCTGTCACCGACGACGGCCCACCGGACAGGATGATCCCGGCCGGGGCGAAATCGCGGATGAAGTCTTCGCTGACGTCGTAGGGATGCAATTCGCAGTAGACGTTGTGCTCACGCACCCGGCGGGCAATCAACTGGGTGAATTGGGAACCGAAGTCGAGAATCAGGATTTTCTGGTGCATGGCGGCGGCTCAATGAAAAAAGGAGGGCGGCGCCCTCCTCTTTCGGGGTGAACAATCAAACGTGGTAGTTCGGCGCTTCCTTGGTGATCTGCACGTCGTGGACGTGGGATTCCTTGATGCCGGCGTTGGAAATCTCGACGAACTGCGCGGTCTTCTGGAAAGTCGGGATGTCCTTGGCGCCCAGGTAGCCCATCGACGAACGCAGGCCGCCCATCAGCTGGTGCAGCACGCCCAGCACCGAGCCCTTGTAGGGCACCCGGCCTTCGATGCCTTCCGGAACCAGCTTGTCGGCGTTGGCTTCGTTGTCCTGGAAGTAGCGGTCCTTGGAGCCCTTCTGCATGGCGCCCAGCGAGCCCATGCCGCGATACGACTTATAGGAGCGGCCCTGGAACAGTTCGATCTCGCCCGGGGCTTCCTCGGTGCCGGCCAGGAGGCCACCGAGCATGATGCAGTTGCCGCCGGCCGCGATGGCCTTGGCGATGTCGCCGGAGTAGCGGATGCCACCATCGGCGATGCAGGGGATGCCTTTCTTGGCCAGCACTTCGGCGACGTTGGCCACAGCGCTGATCTGCGGCACGCCGACCCCGGCGACGATGCGGGTGGTGCAGATGGAACCGGGGCCGATGCCGACCTTGACGCAGTCGGCGCCATGGTCGACCAAGGCCAGCGCGGCTTCCGGCGTGGCGATGTTGCCGCCGATGACCTGGATGTGCGGATAGTGCTTCTTGGTCCACTTGACCCGGTCGAGGACCCCGCGCGAATGGCCGTGGGCGGTGTCCACCACGATGACGTCGACACCCGCCTCGGCCAGGGCGGCGATGCGCTCGTCATTGTCCGGACCGACGCCGACCGCGGCACCGACCAACAGACGACCATGGTCATCCTTGCAGGCCAGGGGATGTTCGCTCGACTTGCTGATGTCCTTGACCGTGATCAGGCCCTTCAACTCATCCTTGTCGTTGATCACCACCAGGCGCTCCAGGCGGTGCTTGTGCAGGAGCGCGACGATCTCTTCCTTGGAGACGCCCTCATGCACGGTGACCAGTTTCTTGCGCGGGGTCATGATCGAACGCGCGGCCTGGTCGAGGTTGGTCTCGAAACGCAGGTCGCGGTTGGTGATGATGCCGACCACCTTGCCGTTCTTGTCCACCACCGGCAGCCCGGAGATGCGGTAGCGGCGGGTGATGTCGATGACGTCGCGCACGCTCATGTTCGGGCTCACCGTGATCGGATCCTTGACCACGCCGGATTCGTGCCGCTTCACCTTGGCCACCTCGGCGGCCTGTTGCTCGGCGGTCAGATTCTTGTGGATGATGCCGAGCCCGCCTTCCTGGGCCAGGGTGATGGCCATGGGCGCTTCCGTGACCGTGTCCATCGCGGCCGACAGCACCGGGATGTTCAGGGAAATCTTCTTGGTGAGCTTGGTCTTCAGGCTGACATCGCGGGGCAGGATGTCGGATTGGGCGGGGACGAGCAGGACGTCGTCGAAGGTGAGGGCCTTTTGCAGGATGCGCATGTTGGTAACCTGGTACGCAAAACGGCATTATACGGGTTAAGCGGGTTCCCGGCGACTCGCGCACATCGCCCCCTTTCACGAATCATGAACGTCAGAACCCACGCCCTGCTGATGGTGTTTGCCATGAGCCTTACCGCCTGCGCCGGCTCGGTCCTGCCCAGCGGTCCTGGTCGACCCGCGCTCAGCCGGGACGCGATCTTCGCCCTGGCGGTTGCCGAAGCCGAGGTCGAGACGGCGCGCAGCAGCCACACCCTCTGGGTGGCGGCGGAGGAAGCCCTGTCCCGGGCACGTGCCGCGGCCGAATCGGCCGACAATGTCACGGTCATCGAGGAAGCGCGCCGGACCAGCGAACTGTGTCGGCTCGGTGCCCAGCAGGCGACGACCCCGCCTGTGCGCATGCCCTGACCTGCGATCAGCCGGCCTCGGGGGCGTCGCCGCCGCCTTTCTTCATGGCTTTGCCCTCGGCGGCACGCTGCTTGCGGACTTCCTTGGGGTCGGCGATCAGAGGCCGGTAGATTTCCACCCGATCCCGGTCGCGCAAGGTGGCCTCCGGCTTGGCCAGCTTGTTCCAGATGCCCAGCTTGTTCTTGGCCAGGTCGATCTCCGGGAATTCCGCCAGCAGCCCGGATCGCTCGACCGCCTCACGGACGGTACTGCCTTCCGGCAACGCCAGGGGGACCACCTTCTGGTGCGCCATGAGCGCGTAGACGACTTCGATATGGATCATCTTGCTCCGTAGATTTTCTCGGCGCGCTCGACGAACGCGTCGACCAGGCTGTTGGCGATATGGCCGAACACCGGCCCGAGTACCTTCTCAAGCAATGGGCTGGAAAAGTCATAGTGCAGCATGAATTCGATCTTGCAGGCGGACTCGCCGAGCGGCTTGAAGCGCCAATAGCCTTCGAGGTGCCGGAATGGGCCACGCTTCAGACGCAGTTCCATGTCATCTGGGTAGCGCTTGGCGTTCACCGTGGAAAATGCCTGGCGCACCTGCATGTAACCGATGTGGATGGTCGCCTCGGTGGTGACCGCGTCGCGAAAGTGCACTTCCGAACCCGCGCACCAGGGCAAAAACTGGGGATACAGCTCCACGCCGTCGACCAGCTCGTACATTTCCGCCGGGGTATACGGAACCAGGACGGACTTGACCACTTGCGACATGGGGCAGACGGGGGATTGATGACGGGCCTGTTAAAATACACGAAACCACCCCGGAACCCCACTCCCGCCATGAGCATCATCGACAACCGCAAAGCCTTCCACGATTACTTCATCGAGGAAAAGTACGAGGCCGGGCTGGTGCTGGAAGGCTGGGAAGTGAAAGCCATCCGGGCCGGCCGGGTGCAACTCAAGGAAGCCTACGTGGTGGTGCGCAATGGCGCGGTCTGGCTGATCGGCTGCCACATCAGCCCTCTGGCCACCGCGTCCACCCACATCAAGCCGGATCCGGTCCGTACCCGCAAGTTGCTGCTCCATGCCGAAGAGGTCAGGAAACTGATCGGCAAGGTCGAGCGTGCCGGCTACACCTTGGTGCCACTCGATCTTCACTTCAGCAAGGGTCGGGTCAAACTGGAGGTCGGCCTGGGCAAGGGCAAGAAGCAGTTCGACAAGCGCGCCACGGAAAAGGAACGTGATTGGCAACGCGAGAAGCAGCGCTTGCTGCGGAGGGAAGCTTGAGCATGGCGCATGGCCGTCCAGAGCTCGCCACTTTGGCCGAACTGGCGGAATTCGACGAAGTCATCGATGCCCGTTCACCGGCCGAATTTGCCGAGGACCGCGTGCCCGGCGCCATCAACCTGCCCGTGCTCGACAACGATGAGCGGGCGCGGGTCGGCACCCTCTACAAGCAGGTTTCGCCTTTCGACGCCAAGCGTCTGGGCGCCGCGCTGGTGTCACGCAACATTGCCGGCCACCTGGAACGGCATTTTGCCGACAAGCCCAAGAAATACCGGCCCCTCGTCTATTGCTGGCGGGGTGGCAGCCGGAGTGGTTCTCTGACCCACGTGCTGCGTTCCATCGGCTGGCAGGCGGCGCAACTCGAGGGCGGCTACAAGACCTATCGCGCGACAGTGCTGTCCGATCTCGACCAATGGCCGGAGCGCCTGTCCTTCATCGTCCTGTGTGGGCCCACCGGGGTCGGCAAGAGCCGCTTCCTGCGGGCCCTGCGTGACATTGGCGCCCAGGTCCTCGACTTGGAGGCGCTGGCCGCACACATGGGTTCGGTGCTGGGCGCCTATCCCGACCGTCCGCAACCTTCCCAGAAGTATTTCGAAAGCCTGGTCTGGGCGGCCCTGCGCCGCTTCGACCCGGCACGTCCGGTCTATGTCGAGTCGGAAAGCAAGCGCATCGGCAACCTGCACACGCCAGAAACCCTGCTGCGCCGGATGCGCGCCTCGCCCTGCCTCAACCTGGAGGCGGACATCCCGGTGCGGGTGGCCTTGCTGAAAGAGGAGTACGCGCATTTCCTGGCAGACCCGGCCGCCTTGCGCAGCCAGCTCGACCGCCTCACGGCCCTTCGTGGCCGCGACACCATCGCGCGCTGGCATGCGCTTGCCGAGGCCGGCGACTGGGACACCCTGGTCGCCGAGTTGCTGGTCCGCCATTACGATCCGGCCTATCGGCGCTCGCTGGACAGTCATTTCGTCCTCGCCCCTTCCAGCCCGGTTCTGACGCTGACCGATCCAGCCCAGGTCGAGTCTCTCGCGCGCGCAGCCCTTGACGCGCCCTGCCCTGCTGCTACCTTGAAACCGTGACGGCCATGTGACAGTCGTCGCGATCCGTCGGTCGATGTCACTCACTTGCCAAGGAGAGCACGGAATGCCGGTAACCTGGATCGTGGTGGCCAACGCGAGCCACGCCAAGCTGTTCGCCAACAAAGGTCCCAACAAGGGACTGGAACTGGTCAAGTCCCTGGATCACCCGGAAAGCCGCGAGAAAGCAGCCGAGCTGGTCAGCGACCGGATCGGCAATTTTGCCGGTTCTGGCAGCTATGCCCAGGCGACCAGTCCCAAGGAACACGAGGCGGAACGCTTCGCCCAGGAGATTGCCCACGAATTGGAACACGGCCGGGTCAGCCAGGCCTATGAGAAACTGGTTCTGATCACTTCGGCCCATTTCATGGGCTTGCTCAACCACCGCATCACCACCCAGGTGAAGCACTTGGTCAGCAGCAGTATCAACAAGGACTACACGCACCTGAACGTCAAGGAATTGACCGGACACTTGTCCGAACACGTGTTCGTATGAAGCATTCGCCTCACGCCGGGCCGGCCAGGCCCTGGCGTGCCACACCCGCGTAACGAACCCCGGTCGGGGTCGGCACCGACTCGACCAGGTCGAAGCTTCGTACCGACCAGGTGGGGAGATTCGATCCAAGATCCAGAGCCGTGCTGGATGGCGGACATGGCACCTTGCGTGCCAGGGTAACATGCGGGGCGTAGGGGCGGTGGTCATAGTCCATCGACAGGCCGTCGAGCCGTCTTTCCAATGCCGTGACCAGCTCGATCAGGGCTTCGGGCGGTTCGCTCGGTGCCAGATAGGCGATGCGGTTGTGGCGCCAGCAGGCAAGCCGGTCGAGGGTCAACTCAAATGGTGGTGCTCGCAGGTTCGACAACGCTTGCCTCAATGCATCGAGCCGTGTCCGCTCCAGGGGGCCGATGAACACCAAAGTGAGATGCAGCGTCTCCGGACGGCTCGGGCGACCGCCCCAGTGCGCTTCAACCCATCGACCTGCCTCTGCCAACCATGACCGCGTCTCGGGGTCGGGCCAGACCGCCAGGAACAGGCGGGCCGGACTCAGGCGGGCACGATCAGGCATACCGCTTCAGCCGCGATGCCCTCGCCGCGCCCGGTGAAGCCGAGCCGTTCCGTGGTGGTCGCCTTGACATTGACGCAGTCCACTTCTATGCCGAGGTCGGCCGCGACATGGGTGCGCATCGCCGCGATGTGCGGGGCCATTTTGGGCGCCTGGGCGATGATCGTGGCGTCGACGTTGCCGGTGCGCCAGCCGCGCTCGTGCAGCAGACCGGCGACATGGCGCAGCAGCATGCGACTGTCGATCCCCTGGTAACGCGGATCGCTGTCCGGGAAGTGCCGGCCGATGTCGCCCAGGGCGGCGGCACCTAGCAAGGCGTCGCAGAGGGCATGCAACAGCACGTCGGCGTCGGAGTGGCCGAGCAGTCCCCGGTCATGCGGGATGTCGACCCCACCGATGATCAGCTTGCGGCCCTCGGCGAAGGCGTGCACGTCGAAACCGTGGCCAATGCGCAGGTTCATGGCTTGTCTCTTGTCAAAGTAAGCACCATGGCCTGGTGCGGAATGCCAGCCTCCGTGAATACCGGGCCCACCGGTTGGAAGCCGACCCTGGCATAGAATCCGATCGCCTGGGCTTGGGCGTGCAGGGTGATCTCGGCATAGCCACGCTGGCGCGCCCGGGCCAGCGCGGCGTCGAGCAACGCCGCGCCAATCCCGCGGCCACGCCAGCCGGGCAGCACCGCCATGCGGCCGATCCGGCCCGCCGGGGTCAGCCGGGCACAACCGACGCCTTGGCCGTCGGCCTCGGCGATCAGCCAGTCACAAGCCGGATCCTGCGCTTCCCATTCCAGCGCCTCGGGCACGGCCTGCTCGTCGATGAACACGGTTCGACGCAGGCTGGCCAGCGCGGGCTGGTCCACCGACCAATCTGCGGGCCGCACCAACACGCCCTCAGGAAGCACTGTCACGGCTCGGATCACGGTTAGAATAGTCCTCTGTCTCTGGAAGCGAGTTTGCCATGAAAGTCTACGGCATCCCCAATTGCAATACCGTCAAGAAGGCGCGCGACTGGCTCGAAGCCCGTGGCCTTGCCTATACATTTCACGATTACAAGAAGCTGGGCGTGCCTGAAGCATTGATGAACACGCTGCTCAAGCAGTATGGCCATGAAGTACTGATCAACCGCAAGGGACCGACCTGGCGCAACCTGCCCGAGGCCACCCAGGCGTCCGTCACCGATGCCGCCAGCGCCCTGCCCGTCATGCGGGCGCATGCCAGCCTCATCAAACGGCCGATCATCGAGCACGACGGACGGTATCTGTTCGGCTTCGACGCCGACGCTTACGAGGCCTTCTTCAAATGAGCGTGCTTGACCATGCCCACGCCCTGATCCGCCGACGCTCGGTGACCCCGGAGGATGCCGGTTGCCAAGCCTGGCTGGCCGAACGTCTGGAACCGCTCGGTTTCCGGATCGAGACCCTGGCCATGGGCGGCGTCACCAACCTGTGGGCACGCCGGGGTGATCGCGGTCCGCTGGTCTGCTTTGCCGGACACACCGACGTGGTGCCGACCGGACCGGTCGAGCGCTGGACCCAGGATCCCTTCCAGCCGACTGAGCGGGATGGCCGCTTGTATGGCCGGGGCGCGGCCGACATGAAGGGCTCGATTGCCGCTTTCCTGGACGCGGTCGAGCGTTTCGTGGCGGCCCATCCCGACCATCCTGGCTCGATTGCCTGGCTGATCACCTCGGACGAAGAAGGTCCGGCTGTCGATGGCACCATCCGGGTCGTGGAGCGCCTGGCGGCGCGCGGCGAACGCCTGGATTACTGCATCGTCGGCGAGCCGACCTGCGCCAGGATCTTTGGCGACACGATCAAAAACGGCCGGCGCGGCTCCCTGCATGGTCGGCTCACCGTACAAGGCCAGCAAGGCCATATCGCCTATCCCCATCTGTGCCGCAACCCGATCCATCTGGCCGCGCCTGCGCTTGCCGAACTGGCAGCGACCTCCTGGGACGACGGCAATGAATACTTCCCTGCCACGACCTGGCAAATTTCCAATATCCATGGCGGTACCGGAGCCACCAACGTGGTTCCCGGAACCCTCGACGTGGTCTTCAACTTTCGCTTTTCCACCGCCAGCACGATCGACAGCCTGCGCGAACGCGTGCATGCCATCCTCGACCGGCATGGCCTGGATTACCAGTTGGACTGGGAAGTCGGTGCCAAGCCCTTCCTGACCCCGCGCGGCCGGCTGGTCGAGGCGCTGTCCGGGGCGATCGAGGCGACCACGGGCCTGCGCACCGAACTGTCGACCACCGGCGGCACCTCCGATGGCCGTTTCATCGCCGACATCTGCAATGAAGTCGTCGAATTCGGCCCGGTCAACAAGTTCATCCATCGCATCGACGAAAGCGTCGGCATCGACGAGCTGCGGCAATTGGCGGAAGTTTATCGTCGCACCCTGGAGACCCTTCTGCATGTATGACACCGCCGCCCGTGAACTGGCCACCGTGCGCGATTGGCTGCGCTTTGCCGTGTCGCGTTTCCAGGAGGCCGGCCTGCATTTCGGCCACGGCACCGCCGAGGCCTACGATGAAGCGGCCTATCTGATCCTGCACAGCCTGCATTTGCCGATCGACCGTCTCGAGCCTTTCCTGGATGCCCGTCTTCTGCCCGAGGAGGCGGTGGGTCTGGCCGCCCTGCTCCGACGCCGGGTCGAGGAACGCATCCCGGCCGCCTACCTGACCGGCGAGGCCTGGCTCCAAGGCTACCGTTTCCGGGTCGACCCCCGGGTCATCGTGCCACGCTCCTTCCTGGCACCGATGATCCTCGAACAATTCGATCCCTGGCTGGAACATCCCGAGTATGTGCATCGGGCGCTCGATCTGTGTACCGGGTCGGGCTGTCTCGCGGTCCTGCTGGCCGAAGCGTTCCCGGAAGCCGAGATCGACGCGGTCGATCTGTCCGCCGACGCCCTGGCGGTGGCGCACGACAATCTGGAAGACCATGGTTTGCTGGGCCGTATCCGCCTGATCCAGTCGGACCTATTCAGCCAATTGCCGGGGGCCCGCTACGACCTGATCGTCAGCAATCCGCCCTACGTCGACGCCGAAGCGATGGCCCGGTTGCCCGAGGAATACCGGCACGAGCCGCACCTGGCCCTGGCTTCCGGCGACGATGGCCTCGACGCCACCCGCACCCTGCTGCGCGCGGCGCCTGATCACCTGACGCCCGGCGGCTTGCTGGCGGTGGAAATCGGCCACAACCGTGCGGCCCTGGAAGCAGCCTTCCCCCACCTGGAATTGACTTGGCCGGAAGTCGAGTGGCAGGCTGAAACCGTTTTCCTGGTCACCCGAGAACATCTCATCAAGGGTATCGAACATGGCGCAATTTGACCTTTTCATTTCATCCCTGGCCGCCTTCTGGTCGGAAGTGGCGAGCTTCGTGCCGCAGTTGCTGGCGGCCTTGCTGCTCCTGTTCCTGGGCTGGATCCTGGCCAAGCTGGCACGGGCCGGGGTCATGCGCCTGCTCAAGATGCTGCGTTTTGAGCGGGCCACCGAGAAATCCGGGCTGGAAAGCTTCCTTCAGCATGCGGAGCTCGACGTCTCCGTGGCCGCCATACTCGGCAACCTGGTCTACTGGCTGATCATCCTGGTGATGATCGTGTTTGTCGCCAACTCGCTGGGCCTGCATATCGTCGCCGACCTGTTCAATCGCGTGGTCCTCTACATCCCCAATGTCATCGTCGCGATCCTGGTCCTGGTGTTCGGCACCATCCTGGCACGCTTCATCAACCGCCTGGTGTTCGCCTGGCTGTCCAACGTCGAGTTCTCGGGTGCCCTCACGGTCTCCACTTTCTCCGAGTACGCGATGCTGGTGTTCGTGTTTTTCATGGCGCTCGAGCAACTCCAGATCGCCAATGAATTGCTGACAGCGGCCTTCATCATCGCCTTCGGCGCGGTCGGCCTGGCCTTCGCGCTGGCTTTCGGTCTGGGTGGCCGGGACTGGGCCGCCCGGGTGATTGAAGAACATACCCGCAAGGACCGGAACAAATAGGCCAGGCTGGGCATGATGAACACGGCCATGGCACGCCACTGCGACATGGACGACACAGGCCCGGCGCGCGGGGCGCCCGGTCATCCGCTTCAGCCTGAAGCGCCCCCCCGATGCTGACGCTCATCAGCAGCCCTCCGGATTCGAACCTGCTCTACATCGGGCACTACGATCCCGTCCTGGTCGGCCTGTCCGTCGCCATCGCCGTGTTTGGTGCCTACACGGCCTTGCTGGTGGCCGAACATCTCAGTCTCAGTGATCGCCCACGCATACCCCGGCGACTCTGGACCCTGGTCGGCGGCTTCGCCATGGCGGCAGGCATTTGGGCCATGCATTTCGTCGGCATGCTGGCTTTCAACCTGCCCTGCCGGACAGCCTATGATCCCTGGCTGACACTGCTGTCCATGCTCCCGGCCCTGCTCGCCTGTACCCTGGCCTTGGCCCTGGTCAGCCAGCGGGGGCTCAGTCACCGGCGTCTGATGCTGGGTGGCGTCCTGATCGGCGCGGGCATCGGTGCGATGCATTACACCGGCATGGCGGCCATGCGCCTGGATGGTCTGATTCGCTATGACCTGACCCTGTTTCTGTTGTCGATCGTGGTCGCCGTGGTGTTGGCCATCGTCTCGCTGTGGGTGAAATTCGAGATGCAACGGCTGGAATGGCGTCGCCGGGGTCAGGTGGTCGCCGCCGTGGTCATGGGGCTGGCGGTATCGGGAATGCACTACACTGGCATGGCTGCCGCCTACTTCATTCGCGAGGGGGATGTCAGCATTCCCGATTCCCAGATCACGCCGACGCTCCTGGCGACGGTGGTGCTGGCCGTGACTGGTGCGATCATCATCGCCACCATCGCCGGGGTCTACGTTTCCCGTGCCACGCGGACCCTGGAACGCCGGGCCTTGAAATGGCCGAGCCTGCTGCTGCTCGGCTGGACCGTGCTGGCCTGGTTTCTGTCCGGGCAATACAGCCATGGCCTGACCGACCGGGTCTACCAAGCCGAGGTCGTGGCTGCCGACAGCGCGCTCGAAAGCGTCGCCAGCAATCTCCAGGACAACCTGCTGCTACTGAAGGGCCTGTCCCGCTCGCTCGCCGAACTGAATTCGGTGCGCGCGTCGCTGATCCGGTTTGCCGACCGGCCCGATGAAGCAGTGACGGCCGCCTATGTCGGACGCCTGTTCGGCGCCAAGGAGATCCAGCAGCTGAATCACTTGCTGGTCAGCTTCAACACCACCCAGAAGGCCGATCTGCTGTTTGTCATCAATGCCAGCGGCACGTGCATCGCGGCCAGCAACCATGACCGCCCGGACAGCCCGGTCGGCTTCAATTTTGCCGACCGGGAGTATTTCCAGCAGGCCCGGCTGGCGCAATCCGGTCGCCAGTATGCAGTGGGTCGGGCGACCCGGGTCCCTGGCCTGTTCTATTCCCACGCGGTGATGGTCGACGGCCGCTTCCTGGGCGTCGTGGTGGCCAAGCGCAACATCAATTCCTTGTCCTATCTGACTGCCCAGGTGGGGGCGTTCCTGACCGATGCCAACGGCATCGTGGTGCTCTCCGACAACCCGGCCTTCGAGTTTCGCGCCATGCCGGACAGCACCATCACCCGCCTGAGTCCGGAACAAATCCACCAACAGTACAAGCGCGACACGTTCCGGGTGCTCGAAGTGGATTCCTGGGGCAATGGCCGCTATACCGCGCTCAAGCGCATCGATCGGGGGACCCAGCCCAGCTTGCTGATGGCCAAGCCACTGCCCGAGGAGGGCCTGGTGGTTTACCTGCCCCGGTCGGTGGAGGAACTGGTTCGGGTCCAATCCGAACGCGACTGGCTATTCCTGTTGCTGGTCGTGGCCGGCGGCCTGCTGATCTTCTTCTCGATCTCGATTCGTCAGCAGCGACTCAACGAGGAACGCATCGGGCTGCTCCTGTCCTCGATGAGCGAAGGCATCTTCGGTATCGACCTTGAAGGGCGTTGCACCTTTATCAACCCGGCCGCCCTGAAGATGCTCGGGTACCCGCATGCGGAAGCACTGATCGGCCGCGACATGCACGATCTGATGCACTTTTCCCGTCCTGACGGCACCTTGCTGGCCCGCGAGGAATGCGGCATTCGCCTCTGCCTGGAAAAAAACACTTCGGTGCACCGCGACGACGAGGTGTTCTGGCGCGCGGACGGGACCGCCTTCTCGGTCGAATACCGTGCCCAGAGCCAGCTCAAGGATGAGACCGTATTCGGTGCCGTGGTGACCTTCGTCGACATCACCGAGCGCAAACAGGCCCAGGAACAGACCCTCAAATTGTTGCGTGCCGTCGAGCAAAGTCCGGAAAGCATCCTGATCACCGACCTGAATGCCCGAATCGAATTCGTCAACGAAGCCTTCCTGGCCACGACCGGTTATCACCGTGACGAAGTGATCGGCCGCAACGCCAATCTTCTGAAGTCCGGCCAGACGGCCGACTCGGTCTATCGAGCGCTGTGGCAGCACCTCGGCCAGGGCCTGCCCTGGCAAGGCGAATTCATCAACCGCCGCAAGAATGGCGAGACCTATCCGGAACGGGCCCTGTTGGCGCCGATTCGCCAACCGAACGGCGAAGTCAGCCATTACCTGGCGATCCAGCAGGACATCACTGAGCAGAAGCGCATCGAGCAGGAACTGGCCCGGCATCGCCACCACCTTGAGGAACTGGTCTCGCAACGGACCATCGAGCTGGATGCCGCACTGTCCCGAGCCGAGGCCGCGAGCCGCTCGAAGAGTACGTTCCTGGCCAACATGAGTCATGAGATCCGCACCCCGATGAACGCCATCCTCGGCCTCACCCACATTCTCCAGGCTGGCGCCCTGAACCCCGACCAGCAGGGCAAGTTGGCCAAGATCGCCAGTGCGGCCAAGCATCTGCTCAACATCATCAACGATATCCTCGATCTTTCGAAGATCGAGGCTGGCCGGATGAGCCTGGACATCCATGAATTCAAGCGGGCCGAGCTGGTCGATAACGTGGCCTCCATGATGGAGGACCGCCTGCGCGACCGCGAGGTCAGCTTCCACGTCGACATGGCCGATTTGCCAGACCGGATGCGCGGGGATCTCACCCGCCTGACCCAGATCCTGATCAACTACCTGAGCAATGCGGCCAAGTTCACCGAGCGCGGCCATATCACCCTGCGCGGCTTCCCGGTCGAAGAGAACGACACCGGACACATGATCCGCTTCGAGGTCGAGGATACCGGCATCGGTGTGACGAGCGACAAACTGGCCAAGATCTTCGACGCCTTCGAGCAGGCCGACAGCTCGACCACCCGGACCTATGGTGGCACCGGTCTGGGACTGGCGATCAACAAGCGGCTGGCGCAGTTGATGGCGGGCGACACCGGGGCCTCTAGCACGGCCGGCCAGGGCAGCCTCTTCTGGGCCACCGTGTGGCTTGAGAAAGTGGCACATTCCGATCGCGTCCCGCTGCCGGAGGAAACGCGCGACCCCATGGTCCAGTTGCGCCAGCAGCATGGCCAACGACAACTGCTCCTGGCCGAGGACGACATCATCAACCAGGAAGTCGCATTGCACCTCCTGCGCGAGGAGGCCGGGCTCCAGGTCGACCTGGCCGAGGACGGCGCCCAGGCTGCCGAGATGGCTGCCGCGAAGCGCTACGACCTGATCCTGATGGATTTGCAGATGCCGGTCATGGATGGACTTGCCGCAACCCGTGCCATCCGGGTACTGCCCGGCTATGCCGAGGTTCCCATCATCGCCATGACTGCCAACGCTTTTGACGAAGATCGCGCGCAATGCCTGGCGGCCGGCATGAACGACCATGTCGCCAAGCCGGTGGAACCCGCCCTGCTCTACCAGGCCTTGCTGAAGTGGCTGTGAGGTGGGGTTGGCTTACCCCGGGGTACGCTGGGCCCGGCGCCGATAGGGATGGCTGACTTTGCCTGGTTAATCGCCGCGCCGGACGAGCGGCTTGCGGGCCGGCTGGTAGGCGGCCATGCCGCACCATTTCAGCAGATCGCGTACCTGCGGTTCGGTCAGGTCGAGCAGCATGCCTCGCTTGACCTTTGTCGGCATGGCCACCGGGCCGAAACGGACCCGGATCAGGCGGCTCACGGTCAGGCCAAGGGCTTCGAACATGCGCCGCACCTCGCGATTGCGCCCTTCCTTGATAACCACCTGGTACCAATGGTTGGCGCCTTCGCCTCCGACCGAATAGATGCTCTCAACCTGGGCCAGTCCATCTTCCAGCTCGATGCCGCCGGTCAGGGTGTTCATCTGTTCCGGGGTGAGTTCTCCCAGCACGCGCACCGCGTATTCCCGTTCGACTTCGTAACGCGGGTGGGATAGCCGGTTGGCCAGTTCGCCGCTGGTGGTGAAGATCAGCAATCCCTCGGTGTTGTAGTCGAGACGGCCGACCGAAATCCAGCGCTGTCCTTTCAGGCGGGGCAATTTCTCGAATACGCTGGCGCGTCCTTCCGGGTCGTCGCGGGACACGATCTCGCCCTCTTCCTTGTGATAGATCAGGACCTTGGGGAGCATCTCCTCCCAGACCAGCTTGACCGCGCGGCCTTGCACCTTGACCTGGTCGCCGGGCTTGATCCGGTCGCCGATCTTGGCCGGTTCGCCATTGACGGTGACCGCGCCTGACTCGATCAGCGCTTCCATGTCGCGCCGGGAGCCGAGCCCGGCACCGGCCAGCATCTTGTGCAGCTTTTCACTGCGGGCTTCGACATCAGGGTCGGCCTTCAAAGGCCGCCCGAGAAATGAGTAACGGGGCATGTTCTAGTTTTCCTGTGAGGCTTCATCGTCGGGAACGCCAACAGCGGGCACGTCGGCGAACAACGTTTCCTTGGCCAGTTCGGGCAGGGCCGGCAACTCGGACAGGGCCCGCAGGCCCAAGTCGTCGAGAAACCGCCGGGTCGTGGCAAACAGGGCTGGCCGGCCGGGCACGTCCTTATGCCCCACTGCCTCGATCCAGCCGCGTTCTTCCAGGCTCCGAATGATCTGGCTGTTCACGGCGACACCACGGATATCCTCGATGTCGCCGCGGGTCACAGGTTGACGATAGGCGATGATGGCGAGAGTTTCCAGTACCGCGCGGGAATATTTTGGTGGTTTCTCCGGATTCAGGCGGTCCAGGTAGACCTGGTATTCGGGTCGGGTCTGGAACCGCCAGCCATCCGCCACCTGGACCAGTTCGACGCCGCGCTCCTGCCAATCCATGCGCAACTCGTCCAGGGCACGACGCAGGAAATCGCCATGCAGTGGGGTTTCGAACAGCTTTTTCAGGTCATTCAGCGACAAAGGCTCGCTGGTCGCGAGCAACACCGTCTCCAGGACGCGTTTGATGTCGTCGAGGTTATTGATCGACATGGCTCAAGCGGGCGTGAATGGGGGCGAAGGGTTCGGTCTGCATGATCTCGATCAGGCGCTCGCGGGTCAGTTCCAGAAGTGCCAGGAAGGTGACCACCAACTCGGGCCGGCCGGCAGCGGCCGGGAAGAGCTCGGTGAACAAGGCCTGGCCGCGCTCCTGGAGGTGCTTCAGGATGCGGCTCATGTGTTCACGGACGGACAGATCCTGGCGACCGATGCGGTGGTGGCTGTTCAGGCTGGCCCGGCGCAGGATGGCGTGCCAGGCCTCGCGCAGGTCGTCGGCATGGACCTGGGGCAGGCGCTTCATGGCCAGCCGGTCGACGAACACCGACACCGCCGCGAAGTCACGACCTAGCCAGGGCATCTGGTTCAGGGTTTGCGCAGCCTGCCGCATGCGTTCGTACTCGAGCAGTCGTCGGACCAGCTCGGTGCGCGGATCGGCGGCCTCCTCCTGTTCAAGGCGTTCCGGACGGGGCAGCAACATGCGCGACTTGATCTCGATCAGCATGGCCGCCATCACCAGGTATTCGGCCGCCAGTTCGAGCTTGCTGGCACGCATGGCGTCGACATAGTCCATGTACTGCCGGGTCAAATCGGCCATGGGGATGTCGAGGACATTCAGATTGTTGCGGCGGATCAGCCAGAGCAGCAGGTCGAGCGGCCCCTCGAAGGCCTCCAGGATCACTTCCAAGGCATCGGGCGGAATGAACAGATCCTGGGGCAGTTCGTTCCACGGCTCGCCCAGCACGCGGGCCACGGCGTGCGCCTCGGGGGCCAGGGCGAGTCCGTCCTGGTCGCTCATGCGGTGAACACGATGCGCGCCACGTCCTTGAAATGCTTGACGAAATGCACGTCCAGGCCGTCGCGGACAAAGTCCGGGAGGCGCTCGAAATCCGGGCGGTTGGCGTCCGGCAGGATCAGTTCGTGGATGCCGACCTGCTTGGCGGCAATCGCTTTCTCGCGCACGCCCCCGATCGGCAGTACCTGGCCGGTCAGGGTGAGTTCCCCGGTCATCGCCAGGGGCCGGCCGATCTTCTCATTGCGTGCCAGCGACAGCAGCGCGGTGGCCATGGTGATGCCGGCGCTGGGGCCGTCCTTGGGCGTCGCCCCTTCCGGCACGTGCAGGTGCACGAAGGCGGCGTCGAAGAATTTCGGATCGCCCTGGTAGGGTTTGAGGTGGCTGGAAATGTAGCTGTAGGCGATCTCGGCCGATTCCTTCATCACGTCGCCCAGCTTGCCGGTCAGTTTGAAGCCCCGGTTCAGGGTATGCACCTTGGTTGCCTCGATGGTCAGGGTGGCACCGCCCAGCGCGGTCCAGGCCAGGCCGGTGACCACGCCGATGCCGGTCTGCGGTTTTTCCCGCACGTAGGCCGGCTGGTCGAGCAAGGTTTTCAGGTCGGCCGCGGTGACATGGACCTTGTCGGCTTCCTGGCGCACGATTTTCACCGCCGCCTTGCGGATCACCTTTCCCAGGTGTTGCTCCAGCTGCCGGACCCCGGCCTCGCGGGCATAGCCCTCGATGATGGCCCGGATGGCGCCGTCAGTGATGTTGGCCTGGCCGCGTGTCAGGCCGGCTTTCTTGAGCTGCTTGGGCCACAGGTGATGCTTGGCGATGGCGAGCTTTTCCTCGGTCAGGTAGCCGGACAGCCGGATCACCTCCATGCGGTCGAGCAGCGGCCCGGGGATGGTGTCGAGCTGGTTGGCGGTGCAGATGAACAGGGTTTTCGAGAGATCGAAGCGGACGTCCAGATAATGGTCGAGGAATTCGTGGTTCTGCTCGGGGTCGAGCACTTCCAGCAGTGCTGAAGCGGGGTCGCCCTGGTAGGAAGCACCGATCTTGTCGACTTCGTCGAGCATGATCACCGGGTTTTCCGACTCGACTTCCTTGATCGCCTGGATGAACTTGCCCGGCATGGCACCGATGTAGGTGCGCCGGTGGCCCTTGATCTCGGCCTCGTCGCGCATGCCGCCGACCGAGAAGCGGTAGAACTTGCGCCCCAGCGCGTTGGCCACCGAGCGGCCGATGGATGTCTTGCCGACCCCGGGCGGGCCAACCAGGAGCAGGATGGAACCGGCCACTTCGCCCTTCATGGCACCGACGGCGAGGAACTCGATGATGCGTTCCTTGACGTCGTCGAGGCCGTCGTGGTCGTGGTCGAGAATCTTGCGCGCCCGTTCCAGGTTGAGCTTGTCCTTGGTGTGCTTGCCCCAGGGCAGGCTGGTCAGCCAGTCGAGATAGTTTCGGGTGACGGTGTACTCGGGCGAGCCATGCTCGAGCCCGGACAGCTTGGTCATTTCCTCGCTGATTTTCTTTTCGGCATGGACCGGCAATTTGAGCTTCTTGACCCGCTCGTGATAGAGGTCGATATCCGCGGTGCGGTCGTCCTTGGCAATGCCCAGCTCCTTCTGGATCGCCTTGAGCTGTTCGCGCAGGAAAAACTCGCGCTGCTGCTGGGTCATCTTCTCCTCGACCTTTTCCCGGATCTGGGTTTGCAGCTTGGCGACCTCCAGTTCCTTCTTGATCAGGACCAGGACCTTTTCCATGCGCCGGCGCAAGTTCACCGCCTCCAGCACCTCCTGGAGCTTGCCCTTGGGCGCCGTGGTCAGGCTGGCGGCAAAGTCGGTGAGCAAGGCTGGTTCATTGGGCGAGAAGCGATTCAGGAAAAACTTGAGTTCTTCGGAATACAAGGGATTGAGCGGCAACAACTCCTTGATCGCGTTGATGATGGCCAGGGCATAGGCCTTCACCTCCTCGCTCTGGTTCTGGCGCGGCGCGGTGGGGTATTCGACCCGGGCAAAATACGGTGTCTTGCCGGAAATCCACTCGACCACCTTGAACCGGGTGATGCCTTCAGCGATGAACTGGATCTTGCCATCGGAGTGCATTGGATGATGCATGCGCACCAGGGTGCCCATCGGGTAGAAGTCGTCCGGCGTGGCGTCGTCGGACTGTTCGCCGTGCACCAGTACCAGGCCGACCAGATGATGCGGCGTCTCGCCGATCTGCTTCACCGTTTCCATCCACGGCCCCTGGTTCATCACCAGCGGCAGGGTCTGGGCCGGGAAGAACGGCTTGTCGGTCATCGGCAGGATGTGCAGCGTGCTCGGCAGCGTCTGCGCGGGCAGTCCGGCGCCAGCCTGTGCCGGGTCGCTGGGCTCGACGATTTCGCCTTCGATGGGGGGATGCTCGGTCATGGCGTCAGTGTCTTCGAGGGTCTCGGTTCCATGGTTCTATGGCCGAGTCCGGGCATTTCAAGCCAGGCGCCGACGAATCTCGTCCAGAAGTCCCTCGGAAGCATCCTCGATCATGTCCAGCACCCGCTCGAAACCGAGCGGCCCACCATAGTAGGGATCCGGTACTTCCTGATGCGGATAACGCTGGCTGAAGGATAGGAACAGGCGCACCCGGTCCTCGCGCCCCGGCGGGCAGATCCGTTTCAGGTTGGCCAGATTGTCCTGATCCATGGCTAGCAACAGGTCGAATTCGTCGAAATCGCGCGGCGCCACCTGGCGCCCGACCAGGTCGGACAGGTCGTAGCCGCGCTTTGCCGCTGCCTGGCGGGCCCGTGGATCCGGCGGACTGCCGACATGGTAGGCATGGGTGCCTGCCGAATCCAGACGGACATGGCGATCCAGGCCGGAATCGCGCAGGCGCTGGCGGAACACGCCCTCCGCAGTGGGCGATCGACAGATGTTGCCCATGCACACCATGAGCAGGCTGACTTTGGGGGGGTCCTGAAAGGCCATGAGGTTCTGCAATTGCGGGAATCTAGGCAAAGGGGGATTGTAGTGGGGAATGCCCACGAATCGCACCCGGGCGTAGATGGAAAAAAGGCACCGCGCAAGCGCGGTGCCTTCTCACAGAGGCTGCTGGAATCAGGCTGGGTTGCGGCGGCGGCGCACGGCCATCATGCCGACCAGTCCGAGCCCTGCCAGGGCCAGGGCGCCGGGTTCGGGCGTCTGGTTCGGGGGCGGGGTCGTGACCTTTTCGCAAGCCACGGCCAAGATTTTGAAGGCATCATTGCCGCCGCCGAGATAGCCGCCATTGCTTGACACTGGGGTAGATGACCCAGAATAAACTTGACTGTAAGCACTGATCAACCACCAGCTGGACGTGATGGGCGTGCTGACAGACTGCATGTCACGACCATTGCTGAGATTGTTGTTGTCACCCACATTGGCGTAATTGCCAATCAGCTGCCATCCACCGCCAACCAAATTGCCGAGATAACTACCTGCCAAGTTCATCGAACTGGTGGCGGGGCCCGTGTAGGCGAGCACACTGACATCCGAGTCGGTGTAGGGTGATGAGCCATTGTCGTCACCGTCCCAACCAATCGTAAACGACGTCAAGGTGACTTCTTCACTAAACTGCATCAACACGAAATCCGTGCCATCGTAACTACTGTTGCCGTAGACATTGTCAATGGCATGTGGGCCAGTGTAGCTACCCTCATAGTCGTTGATCACGCCGAACCCGGCACTGCCGTAGTCTACAAGATCAGCCGCTTTGATGTAGCCGTTGTGGGATTTTGCGGAGTAAGCCGTGGTCTCCTCGAGCAAACCACATGTGCTCTCGATTCCGCCATCGTTCGTGCTACCGCCACCACAGGAATTACAGCAACTGCTGTAGGAATAATTGAAGGTGGCATGTGACATAAGGGGGTTGAGCATGAGCAACAGGCCGGCACCCGGTGCAAGCAACCGCATCAGCAAGGCATTTGAAATGGTCATGTTCAACTCCACAAATATATTGAGGCCAATCTGTCGAAACGAAGACGAGCACCAGAGGATTCGCAATCACAACTCCATAAGCAAAACAAATGCCAATGGATTTTACTATTTTAATTCAATGTTTTATAAAAGACTGAAAGCGCACTCACAAGAGAGTGTAAGAAAATCCGACACCTCATGGAGACAACCTGTTCAATAAAGATTCTGCTTCATGCTTTCCTTCAAACTGGACACCATTCTTCAAAGCTGCTTTCAATTCTTCGCGGGCCTGGGTCGTATTGCCCAGCTTGAGCAATACAGCGCCAAGATGATAGCGAATTTCGGCGTTCCCGGGTTGCCTGAGTCTGGCGTCGCGAAGATATGGCAAGGCCCTTTCGCTGTCACCGGATAAGTGCAGAATCCAACCCAGGGTATCGATCGCGCTGGCATCCCCGGGGGCCAAGGTGACGGCGCGTTCAGCGAATTTGAGTGCGCCGGAATCCTTGAGCCTCAGCAACACATTGGCGAGGTTGTTATGCACCACTGCGTCATTCGGACGCAGTTTCAAGGCACGCTCATACCACTGTCTGGCTTCCTTTAAGCGGTTCTTTTGAGCGTGAATATCGCCAACGGCCATCAATACATGGAATTGATTGGGATTCTTGCTGATCCATTGCTCAGCTAATTGTAGCGCTTCACGTTCATTTCCTTCGCTAGCTTGGACGCGCATCAACTCTAGAAGAACGGGGCCGGTGGGTTCCAATCGAAAGGCCTCGCGGTAGGCCGTGATGGCCAGGGGACGCTGGCCACGGGCCAGGGCGACCTGCCCGCGCAGTTGGTGGCCGATTGCTCGACGCGGCAAGGCCTGGATGATCTTGCCGGCCCATTGCTCGGCCTCGGCATAGCGCTTCTCGGCCAGTTCGAGCTCGGTTTGCACGATCATCGAGGGGATATGGCTGGCTTTGCTCGACAGCGCCTTTTCCAGGCTATAACGGGCGCCCGCCGGATTCTGTGCGAGTAGTTGCAGGCGGGCGACCTCGGCCAGCTGGTCGGCGTTGTAGCCGGATTCCTTGGTGGCACTGGTCAGGGTGTTACGGGCGCCGATCAGGTCGCGACTGGCCATTTGGGCGCGCGCCAGGGCCATCAGCACCGAAACGTCGCTGGCGGCTTTTCCGGCCAGCCCCTTGGCTGTTTCCAGCGCGGCATCCGCTCGACCTTGGCGAAGCAGGTAGTTGACCAGTTCGAGCGACCAGCGGGTGTCTCCGGGGCGGCTCAAGTCGTTGGCCTGCCTGAGCCAGCGTTCCGCAACTTCCGATTTGCCCTGCCGTTCGGCGATCACGCCCTTGAGATAATTGGCCTCGGCATTGCGGGTATCTTGAGCCAACACCTCATCCAGCAAGCTTTCAGCCGCGGCATGGGATTTTCCGGCAATTTCCAAGCGCGCCAGATTGAGCTTGGCGGAGATCGATTTGCGGTCCAGTTGGAGGGCCTGCTCGAACGCCTTGCGGGCGCCCTTGTAATCTCCCGACTCGCCTTTGGCCCGGCCCAGCAGATTCACAAATTCGGCGTTCTTGGGCGCCTGCCGGACCAGCTTCTCGGCGATCGCCACCGCCTTGCGGGCTTGCCCGGTTTCCAGATAGAGCGAGGCCAGGGCCAGGCTGACCCGGGCCGAGCTCGGGGATTTGTCGTGAGCCGCTTCGAGTTCGTCGATCGCGTTGTCGGTGAATCCGCCGCGCAGCAGGCTCATCCCCAGGGCGGTGCGGTAGGCGGGCGAATCCTTGGTTTTCAGGGCTTCGCGCATCAGCGTCGCGGCGCGGGCATGGTTGCCGGTCGCCATCAGGGAGGACGCCAGCAGGAGCATGGCCTGGCCATCGCCCGGATTGACCTTGAGATAATCTTCGAGCAACTCGATGGCCCGCTTGCGGTTGCCTTCGTCCAGATAGATCTTGGCCAGCAGCTTGGATGCGGCGGTTTGCCGCTGCGATTGCATGAACGATTCGAGATAGGCCTTGGCCTTTTCGTTTTCCTTGAGACCGTAATGCGCCAGGCCGTTGAGGAGCAACAGTTGCGGCCGGTAGCGGACATAGCTGATCGGCACCGGGTCGATCAGGTTGGTGACCTTGCGGAGTGCCTCGGTGGGCGCCTTGCCTTCGCGTTCGTCGAGCAAGGCCTGCAAATAGGCCGCGCGCGGATCCTGGTCGGTCACGCGCATGATATCCGCGATTTCCTTGGCCGCGTCGGCGCGTTTGTCCAGGTCGATGAACAAGCCCACCCGCACGATCCGGGCCTCGATATGATCGGGCGCGAGCTTGACGGTTCGGGCATAGGCCGCCATGGCCTCCTGGGACGCGCCCAGCAAATGCAGGACGGAGGCTTTCTGGTACCAGGCATCGGGATGATTCGGCGCCAGGGCCAGGGCCTGGTCGGCCGCGGCGCGGGCCAGTTGCAGTTGCCCGGCACGAATCCGGACCGGCACTTCGGCGATCCAGCTTTCCGGCTGGCTGGGGGCAATGGCGCGTGCGGCCTCGATGGAGGCAATCGCTCCGCGCGGATCACCAAGATCCGCGCGTGCTGAAGCCCGCAGAAGATGGAGGTCGAACTGCTTGTCACGCGGCAGCCCGTTCGGGCTCAGCTCGGCCTGCTCGAATAGTGCAGCGGGCTTGCCCTGGCCGACCAGGGCCGAGGCCAGGGGCAGGACGACCTCGGAACGGTTCACGCCGAGCCGGATTGCCTCCCGGAAGGCCACCTCGGCGGCCTCGACATCGCCTTTAGCGAGCAGCGCCCGACCGAGCAAGACTTGCACGGGCAGCATGCCGTGGTCGATCTGGAGGGCGTTCTTGAGCTGGATGATCGCGCCGTCGTAATCCTGTTTGCCGAAGCGTTCGAGCGCGTCCTCGTAGAATCGGGACGCCTTGACGTCGACCGCCTGCACCGGAGAAACCGCTGCGAACCCGACCATGGCGCAGCCAAGGAGCATGCCGCGCAGCCACTGCTTCCCTGGAAATTCTTGTCGCCGACGTTTCACGTGGCTACTCCAAACTATGCTTAGACCGGGACAGGATAAAGGATAAAGGGGCTTTAGGGCACCCTTGCGACAGACCCGCCTTGCCCATGAGGATGAGAAGCCAGGGCCTTGTTTATGCAGGGTTCCTGCTGGTGCGGTGTCGCGCAAGGACGACGTGCCGCGGACTCGCTGCGATGATGATGGGACGGGGTTCCGGCTACGGCAACAAGAGGGTGAAACAGGCCCCGGGCGTGTTGCTGAGCTGCAATGCCCCCTTCCGGCCCTTGTTGACATGTGCCTCGGCGATCATCTGGGACAGGCGCAAGCCCAGGCCGGTCCCCGTCGCGGCCAACGGGATGCCCTTGGCCATGGCGTCCAGGATATGGGATGGAAAACCGTTCGAGTCGTCGAGCACGCTCAAGGCCAGCATGCCGTCGATCAGGTCGGCCTTGATCACCACCCGTTCGCGGGCATAGGCCAGTGAATTGTGGATGGCGTTGATCAGGGCGATGTCGACCAGGTTGCGGTCGAAGAACCAGATCGGCGGCACCTCGGGGGCCACCTCGACCTCGATGCGCAGGCGATCGCGCGCCAGGGACGCCGCCTCGGCCTGGATTTGCGCCACCGATTCGTGCGGGGAATAGGCATCCACCTGGATCGGCATGCCCTCGGTGCCGGTCTTGTAGAGCAGCAGGGCCTGGCGCAAGCGCTCGACGACTTGCTGGCAAAGCAGTCGGGCATCGTCGAGCGGCTTGTCGTGGCTTGCCTCGTCCTGGCGGGGAATCCGGTCCATGGCCATGGCCAGCAGGCCCAGATTGTTCTTAAGTTCGTGCATCAAGGCGGCGTACAGGTCCTTGGCTTCGAGCGTCATGAGCTGATTTTCCGTTTGATGCCGAACCGTGCTTCGATTTCGCGCACATGGGTATGCAAGCCTGGCAGCCGGGTATGGCCGGGCGCCAGCTTGGCGACACTTTCGAGCAGACGCTTGGCTTCATCAAGGCGGGCTTCGTTGAGGCCATGCTCATCGATCTCGCGCAGGATGACCCAGGCGGCGTTCATCAGGACGCGGGGATTGTAGGGCGCTTCATGGGCCGCCCTGAGCAGGCGCTCGATGGCCGCCTCGAAGTCGCCCTTTTGGGCCAGGAAGACGCCTTCGTTGTTGAGTTGCCGGACCTCGGTCGTGGCTTGCTTGAGCAGTTGTTCGGCGATTTCGGCCCGTCCGGTGTTGTGGTAGATCTGCTTGGCCTTGTTGAGCAGGGCTTCGCTGTCGTGGGCATTCTTGGCCACTTCACCGACGATGGTGTCGGCCTCTTCGTGGCGGCCATGACTGATCAGCGTGCTGGCCAGGTCGAGCATCAGCCGACCGTCGCCGCGCGCGCCTGATTCGCGCAGCTTGGCGGCTTCGTCGAGGGCGCGCTTGGCGGCCTCTGCCTGGCCAGACTGGCTATGCACCAGGCCCTGCACCACGGCCGAGACCAGTTGTCCCTCGGGCGATTGCTGGAGGACGTCCTTGCCCTTCTTCAGGGTGTCCATGGCGGCGGTCAGGTTGCCCTGCTCCACTTGCACCCGACACAGGTTGCCATAGTCGGCATGGCTGACGAAGATCGAGTGCTTGCCTTTTTCGAGGGCGGCCTGATAAGCCGTCTGGGCGGTGCCCAGGTCTCCGTTCTCGTAGGCCAATTCACCCAGCAACTGCTGGCGACGCACGGTTTTTCCGGAAATCGTGGTGCCTTGCTGGAGGGCTTGCTGGGCCCCCTGGGTGTCGTGGCGGGCGACGCGGACTTCGGCCAGCAAGTCGTAGGCCGCCACCATTTCCGGGGTGACTTCAAGGGCATCCAGCAGAATGGCCTCGGCTTCCTCCTCGCGCCCCTGGGCGTGCAGCGCCCGGGCCAGGCCGAGACGGGCCCAGGGCACGGCGCGCATCTCGATGATCTGCCGGTAGAGTTGCTCGGCTTCATTGAAATGGCCCATGGCATTAAGCAATTCGCCCTTGAAGCGGAGGGCATCGACCAGATAGCGCGGCTTGGTCTTGAGCAGGACGTCGCAACCTTCGACCGCGCTTTCCAGGTCGCCATGCAGGAAGTGCTGGTGCACTTCGCGAAAGGCCATCTTCTTGAGCAGGATGGCGTCCAGGCGATTGCGCAGGACCTCGCCATTGAATGGCTTGAGCATGTAGTCGTCGGGCGCCAGTTCAGCGGTGGCGACCACCTTCTCGTAGACCGATTCGGCGGTGACCATGATGTAGACCGTCTGCAAGGTGATCAGTCCGCGGTGACGCAATTCCTCCAGCAGTTGCTGGCCGTCGCGCGCCTCGCCCAGATTGTAGTCGGCAAGAATCAGGTCATAGGCGGTGTTGGTCACCCGCATGATGGCTTCCTGGGCCGTGCTGGCGACATCGGTGCGGGTTACGCCGAAATTGGCCAGCGTCATCTTCAAGGCGCTGCGCATGCCGGGAATGTCATCCACCACCAGCGTCTTCAGGCTGGCGTAGTCGATCAGCACGTCGCTGTTGCTCATGAATCGGATGGCCATGGCGCTAGCTTAACTCAAGCCGGGTTGCCTGAACCCGATTCGTCGACACCAAACAGCAGGTGCTTCAAGGTGTGCATCTCGTCGCGCAATTGGGCCGCGCGCTCGAAGTCCAGATTCTTGGCCGCGGCCAGCATGTCCTTCTCCAGGCGCTTGATCTCGCGGGTCAGGGTCTTGTCGTCGAGGCGGTCGTAATGGGCACGTTCCTGGGCCACCTCCAGGGTGCGCTGTTCTTCATCCAGGTTGTAAACACCGTCGATTATATCTTTGATTTTCTTGTTTACACCCTTGGGTACAATCCCGTGCTTGGTGTTGTGGGCCAATTGCTTGGTGCGTCGTCGCTCGGTCTCGTCGAGGGCCCGACGCATGGAATCGGTGATCGAGTCGGCGTAGAGAATCGCGGTGCCGTTCAGATGGCGGGCGGCCCGACCGATGGTCTGGATCAGCGAGCGCTCCGAGCGGAGGAAGCCTTCCTTGTCGGCATCCAGGATGGCCACCAAGGAAACTTCCGGTATATCAAGACCTTCTCGCAACAAGTTGATGCCCACCAGGACATCAAACACCCCCAGGCGCAGGTCGCGGATGATCTCCACGCGCTCCACGGTATCGATGTCGGAATGGAGATAGCGCACCTTGATGTCGTGATCGGCGTAGTACTCGGTGAGCTGCTCGGCCATGCGCTTGGTCAGGGTGGTCACCATGACCCGTTCGTTTTTCGCGGTGCGCAACGCGATCTCGCTCATCAGGTCGTCGACCTGGCTGCCGACCGGCCGGATCTCGATCACCGGGTCGACCAGGCCGGTCGGACGCACCAGCTGCTCGACCACCTGTTCCTGATGCTTCTGCTCATATGGGCCGGGCGTGGCCGAGACGAACACGGTCTGGCGCATCATTCGTTCGAATTCGTCGAAACGCAGCGGCCGGTTGTCCAGGGCCGAGGGCAGCCGGAAGCCGTAGTCGACCAGGTTTTCCTTGCGTGCCCGGTCGCCCTTGTACATGCCGCCGACCTGGGGCACGGTGACATGCGACTCGTCGATGAACATCAAGGTGTCTTCCGGCAGGTAATCGATCAAGGTCGGCGGCGGATCGCCCGGGCGCCGGCCGGACAGGTGCCGGGAATAATTCTCGATGCCCTTGCAGAACCCCAGTTGCTCGAGCATTTCCAGGTCGAACCGGGTGCGCTGATCGAGGCGCTGCGCTTCGACGATCTTGTTCTGGCCATGGAAGAAATCAAGCCGCTCGCGCAGCTCCACCTTGATGGTCTCGATGGCGCGCAGCGTGGTCTCGCGGGGCGTCACGTAATGGCTGGACGGGAACACCGTGAAGCGCCCCACCTTGCCCAACACCTGGCCGGTGAGCGGGTCGAACAGGGTGAGGGTCTCCAGCTCGTCGTCGAACAGGGAAATGCGCACGGCCGAATCGGCATGCTCGGCCGGGAAGATGTCGATCACATCGCCCTTGACCCGGAACACGCCGCGTTTGAACTCCATCTCGTTGCGCTGGTACTGCATGGCGGTGAGTCGCTTGACGATATGGCGCTGCTCGATTTTCTCGCCCGCCTTCAGGTGCAGGATCATGTCGTGGTAGTCGGACGGATCGCCGATGCCGTAGATGGCTGACACCGTGCCGACGATCACGCAGTCGCGCCGTTCCAGGATCGCCTTGGTGGCCGACAAACGCATCTGCTCGATGTGTTCATTGATGCTGGAATCCTTCTCGATGAACAGGTCGCGCGCCGGGACGTAGGCCTCGGGCTGGTAGTAGTCGTAGTAGGAAACGAAGTACTCGACCGCGTTTTCCGGAAAGAACTCGCGGAACTCCGAATACAACTGGGCCGCCAGGGTCTTGTTGGGCGCCATCACGAAGGCCGGCCGACCGGTGCGGGCGATGACGTTGGCCATGGTGTAGGTCTTGCCCGAACCGGTGACACCCAGCAGGGTCTGGCACTTCATGCCGGCACCGATTCCCGCCACCAGCTTCGCGATCGCCTCGGGCTGATCACCGGAGGGCTCGAAGGGCTGGTGCAGAGAATACGGGCTATTGGGAAATGTCACCGAATCGGTCATTGCTGCCACGGAAAGATCACCATCGCCACCCTTCCCCTCCAAGTTGTCGAATCGAAAACGTGGCGAATCCCGCCGACCTGCGTCTTGCAGGGCACGCCGCATTATATCCAGCCTGCGCTGACCGACGTCGCCCGGGGATCGTAGAGCATCGGCTGATCCGGGACAGCGCCCCGGTAGCAGCACGCATGCCTGAAACATTCACTTGCCAAGATGCGTGCCCACTCACTTGTCACCTCACCGTTTGCCAATGGAATCCTTGCTGGTTCGGGTCACGCCCCTCACGCCTCGCCATACCGTCAATGACGTCAGCGAACTGCTTCTCCAACAAGATTACCGGCGATTCCTGTGTTTGCCCGTGGTCGACCAAGGACAACCGGTCGGCACGGTCAGTCGTGACGAATTGCAGACCATTTTCATGAAGATGTACGGTCGCGAACTGCATGGCCGCAAGCCCGTGGTCACGGTCATGAATCCCAAGCCCCTGGTGGTGGATATCGAACAGCCCCTGGACCGGATCAGCCAGTACATCGCCGACAATGTGCGTTTCCCGATCACCGAGGATTTCATCATCACGCGGGAAAACCAGTACCTCGGCGTCGGCCATGTCGTGGACCTGCTGAGAAGCATGCAAGCGCGCCTGGATCACCGCAACCGGGAACTGGCCAAGGCCTACGACCGTTTGAAGTCCTCCCAGACCCAGCTCGTGCAATCGGAAAAGATGGCTTCGCTCGGCCAAATGGTGGCCGGGGTCGCGCACGAGATCAACACCCCCCTCGGTTACGTCAAAAACAACATCAACCTGGCGCGCGATGCGCTCAGCCTGATGCAAACCCGACTGATCGCCTACGAAAGCCTGTTGGCCAGGCTGATGTCGGGCGAAGCCGATGAGATCGAGTTGGAAGCCGGCCTGGCCTCGATCCGGGAAATGCGCGAGGAGTTCGAGTCCGGGTTCACCCGCGAGGATGTCGAAAACTTGTTCGACGACACGCTCTACGGTGTGGAGCAGATTTCCGAGATCGTGCTCAATCTGCGGGATTTCAGCCGGCTAGACCAGGCACCGGTCGACAATGTCAACCTGAACCAGTGCCTGGACAGTGCCTTGCTGATCGCGCGCAACGTACTCAAGCACAAAGCCGAGATCATCAAGGACTATGGCAACACGCCGCCGGTCACCTGCGCCCCATCGCAGATCAACCAGATCTTCCTCAACCTGCTCACCAATGCCGCGCATGCCATCGACGACAAGGGGCGCATCTTGGTGAAAACCTATTCGGACGAACGCTACGTGCATGCCATCGTCCAGGACACGGGCAAAGGCATTCCCCAGGAAAACCTGAAACACATCTTCGATCCTTTTTTCACGACCAAGCCGATCGGCCAGGGCACCGGACTGGGCCTGTCGATCGCGTACCAGATCGTGCGCAGGCATGGCGGCCACATCCGGGTGGCCTCTCAAGTCGGGCTCGGCACCAAGTTCTGTGTCAGCCTGCCCCACCGGCTCAAGTTGAACTGAGATCGCCGCCATGCACGCCAGCGTAGTCCACACCGCCGCGCGGCCAGCCATGCCGGAAAAAGCTACCTTGCTGTTCGTGGATGACGAGGAACGCATCCTGCGTTCCCTGCGCATGATGTTTGCCCAACGCTACCGGATACGGACAACGACCAGCGGCTTCGAAGCCCTGGACATCCTGCGCCAGGAACAGGTCCATGCCCTGATCAGCGACCAGCGCATGCCCATCATGGCCGGCATCGAGCTACTGCGTCAGGCCCGGGAAATCTCGCCCAACACGATGCGCCTCCTGTTGACTGGTTATTCCGACCTGGAAGCCATCACCGGCTCGATCAATGACGGGGAGGTGTTCCGCTACATCAGCAAACCCTGGAATCCGGAGGACATCCGCGTCACCATCGACGACGCCGTCGCCATCGCGCGGCAACTGGAAACTGCTCCGGCCGTACCTGCAACGAAGAATCAGGTCGGAACCTCGGCAGATCGCATTCTGATCATCGACGAGGATCCTGGCACGGCCAAGGAAATCAAGGCCCTGCTGGAGGAGCAATTGCCCGGCCGCCATGTCCTGGAATGGGCGACCGACGTCGAGGCGGTGCTCAGGATTCTCGGCAGGCACGAAGTCTCCCTGGTGATTTCCGAGGTACGTCTCGGCGGCGAAGACATCACCGAACTGGTCAAGTCCCTCAAGCGCCACCAACCCCATATCGTCACCTTGGCGCTCACCTCCTATCAGGATTCATCGACCCTGGTCGGGCTCATCAACCAGGCGCAAATCCACCGATTCCTGCTCAAACCGGTCCGACGCAACATGACTTGGCGCGGAATCGAGTCCGGTCTTCAACGCCACCATGCCATGAAATCGACTCCGCAACTGGCCCATCGCCACCGGGTGGAACAGTCCACGGCACATGCCGGCAACGGCCAGGCCACGAAACGCATCCTGGATTTCTTCAGAGGCCTTGGCCGCACGTCCTCCTGAAGGTCAAGGTCGTCGCGGTCGACCCCCGCCCGGTTCTGGGCGATACCTTGGGAATGGGCGCACCATTAGGTAGAATCGCGCGAAATCGTCGGAAACCCAATATTTCGCGCCCCACCGACCGGCGCATCCTGCTCAAGGCCATCCAGTGGAACTCTCTCAACGCGTTCGCAACATCAAGCCCTCTCCCACCCTGGCCATCTCTGCCCGCGCCGCGCAACTCAAGGCCGAAGGCAAGGACATTGTCAACCTGGGCGTGGGTGAACCCGATTTCGACACCCCGGCCCACATCCGCGAGGCCGGCATTGCCGCCATCAACAATGGCTTCACCCGCTACACCGCCGTGGGCGGCACCCCCAGCCTGAAAAAGGCCGTCATCGGCAAATTCAAGCGGGAAAACGGCCTCGACTACGCCGCCAACCAGATCCTGGTCTCCTGCGGCGGCAAGCAAAGCTTCTACAACCTCTGCCAGGCCCTCATCGGCCCCGGCGACGAAGTCATCATCCCGGCGCCCTACTGGGTGTCCTACCCGGACATCGTCATCCTGGCCGACGGCAAGCCGGTCATCGTCGAGGCCGGCATCGAACAAGGCTTCAAGATCACCCCGGCGCAACTGGCCGCGGCCATCACCCCGCGCACCAGGATGCTGGTGATCAACAGCCCGTCCAATCCGACCGGCGCTGTCTATACCCTGGACGAACTGGCCGCCCTGGGCGAGGTGCTGCGCAAGCATCCCCAGGTGCTGATCGCCTCGGACGACATGTACGAGCACATCCGCCTCAACGACCAGCCCTTCGCCAACATTCTCAACGCCTGTCCGGACCTGTACGACCGCACCATGGTCCTCAACGGCGTATCGAAAGCGTATGCCATGACCGGCTGGCGCATCGGCTACTGCGCCGGTCCCAAGGACATCATCGGCGCCATGGACAACATCCAGTCGCAGAGCACCTCCAACCCCACCTCGATTTCCCAGGTCGCCGCCGAAGCTGCCCTGAACGGCGACCAGGGCTGCATCCAGCCCATGCTGGCCGCCTTCAAGGAACGCCACCGCTTCGTGGTCGACGGCCTCAACGCCATCCCCGGCCTCAAGTGCGTCGATAGCGGCGGTGCCTTTTACGCCTTCCCGGACGCCAGCGCCGCCATCGAACGCCTGCACGCCGCCGGCAAACTGGCCGAGAAGAATGACCTCGCCCTCACCGGCTACCTGCTCGACCACGGCGTCGCCGTCGTGCCCGGCTCCGCCTTCGGCTCGGAAGGCTGCATCCGGCTGTCGTTCGCCACGTCGATGGACAATCTCAGGAAGGCGATCGAGCGGATTGGCCAAGCATTGGCCTGATGGGCGGCAGCGCCAGTCCGTGCGCATCCCAGGCAAAACAGGCTGGCGGGAAGCCTCCGCCACGCCCAAGGAAGCCGTGCAACGGGTCACTCATCAACACGCCATAGCGTGCCTGCCCGGTCTCCCTGATTTTCAACCGCGTGGCTCCTTCGCGGTACCCATGCCTAATTCAGGCCATGGACAAAGACAAAGCGAGAGAGCCAAGCCTGGTTGCTCAAACACGCGATACGAACTGATTAAGGTCGGCTGATCGGCCTGAGCTGACCGTGGGGCTGTGGTCACTGTCGGGCGGCAAAGCGTCGGACAACGGCCCTTCAGTCGCCGAAGTAGGTCAATGACCGCTCACCACTTCGGGCTACAGCCGGATCCGACCCAAAACGGAAGTAGCCAGGCAGATAAAGCGGCTGCTCAACGTTTTCCATATTCGGCTGGCAACACGAGCACCAAACCCGACGTGAGGTGGCATTTCCGCAAGTCCGAGTTGCAGCGCAATTGAGCCATTTTATTATCTTTTGTGTTAATTATTATTTTTCTTGTGGAGCAAGTATTTCGTGAACAGATTTTTTGCCTGGGCCACGCTCCACATAATAAGAATAACCGTATTCCCCTTCGGCCAGGGCCAGATGTTTTGCGCCTGTGCTTTTACATAAATATTCAATATCGTTGACCGAGCCCGGATCGATAGTAATGATTTCGAGTATTTCTCCGACCGCCAATTGACGAAGTGAACGTGCGGTATGGATCAGCGGAAGTGGGCATCCCATTCGCCTGGCATCCAGAGAATCTGCTATCTGTGGATGTTTTGGCGCGATGGGTAGGTGTTTGCCTAAACCATGATTATGAAATTTTGGCGATGCCTTTTCACTGGTGGCAAGTTGTGCGGCATCCATGGTTGAGATGACCCAGCTGGGGGATGGTGTATTGCCATAGATGTTGCACATCGAGGTGAGGAATTTTGGGTCGAAGATCCGGATTAATGTTGGTTCTGTTAACGAGTCGGTAAAAGCGAGCCCGCAATAGTTTCGTGGATGTGCCTGACGAAGGTAAGGGCAGCTCGAATAACCCGTGTTTTCCAATGAACCCAGCCACTGAGCGATGCCCGTAACCGAATCCGGCTCAAATTCCACAACAAATCGCTGCTTTCCAGAGCAGCACTGCCCGGTTTTTACCCCG
>JBMOQW010000031.1:0-191753 GCA_049322515.1 Pseudomonadota bacterium | reverse complement strand
GCCCAGGCCTGGGCCGCCGCTGATCCTTACATCGAGGCCGGCGTCTATGCCTCAGTCGACGTGCGCCCCTTCAAGCGGGTGTTGCCATGAACCACACCATCGCCGAGATGGAGGCCCGGCTCGCCGGGCTGGAACCGGAACACATCGACATCGAGGATGAAAGCGCGGCGCACGCCGGCCACGCGGGCGCCGCCTCGGGGGGCGGGCACTATCGCCTGCGTATCATCTCCAAGCAGTTTGCCGGCCTGGGCGCGGTCGCCCGCCACCGGCTGATCTACCAGCACCTGGGCGACCTGATGACCGGACGGATCCATGCGCTCAGCATCCGCGCACTCACCCCGGACGAACTTTAAATTTTGACCAACAAGGGAAATCGAATGTCTGCCCAGAAATACCTCCTGCTCGCCACCCTCGCCGCTGCCCTGCCCGCCTTCGCCAACGAAACCCCGGCCCCGGCCAGCACCACCGAGGCCCAGGCCCCGGCAGCCCCGATGAAGATCACCGTGAACGGCATCACCATCCCGACGCTGCACAACGAGATCGTTCGCAGCGACCTGCTGCAGCGCCGCCGTCCCGGCACCGACCGCCATGTCGCCGAAGTGCTGGTCGACAATGAACTGCTGGCCCAGGAAGCCATCAAGCAGGGCCTCGACAAGCCCGCCGAGGTGCAAGCCCTGCTCGACCTGCAACGCAAGGACCTGCTCGGCAAGGTGCTGATCGAGCGCTTCATCAAGACCCATCCAATCAGCGAAGAGCGCGCCAAGGCGGAATATGAGCAAATCAAGGCCAATTCGGGCGACACCGAATACCACGCCCGTCACATCCTGGTCGAGGACGAAAAGCTGGCACGCGACCTGATCAAGCAACTGCGCGGCAAGAAACCGCCCAAGTTCGAGGACCTGGCCAAAAAGCACTCCAAGGACCCGGGTTCCGCCAAGGACGGTGGCAATCTGGGCTGGATGGCCCCGGCCAGTTTCGTTCCTGACTTCGCCAAGGCAATGGTGGCCATGAAGAAAGGCGAACTGAGCAAGGAACCGGTCAAGACCCAATTCGGCTGGCATATCATCAAGCTTGAAGACCAACGCAAGATCGACTATCCCGAGTTCGACAAGGTCAAGGAACGTATCGGCAAGCAACTGATCCAGCAGGACGTTCGCAAATACCTGAACGAATTGCGCAGCACCGCCAAGATCGACGTCAGCAACCTGAAATAATCCCGCCCGGCCCGCGCCGCGCCCAGGTTCAATCCTTCGGGAAGCGCGGCCGCGGGTCGAACCGGTTCACCGCCGCCAACTGGCGGTACAACGCCCGTTCGTCATCGGACACGGTGTCCGGCAGCACGATGCGGATCACCCCGTAAAAATCCCCAGTTTGCGCGTCTCCCGGCATGCCCCGCCCGGGCAACCGCAGCTTCTGGCCGTTCTTGGCCCCCGCCGGCACCTTGAGCCGCACCGCCCCAGCCAGCGTGGGTACAGTCACCGATGTGCCCAGCACCGCCTCCCAAGGCAGGATCGGCACGTCCAGCAAGATATCCTGGCCACTCACCTGAAACAGGGGGTGCGGCAGGACCTCGACAGTAATCAGCAAATCCCCCGCCTCGCCGTGCATGGATGCCTCGCCCTTGCCGCGCACGCGCAACCGTCGGCCGGACACCACGCCCGGCGGAATCCGGACCTTGATGACCCGCGCCGATTGCCCCGGCACGGCGATATTCAGCCGGTGTTCACCGCCCGAGTACGCTTCCTCCAGGGTCACCTGCAGCCGGGCCTCCACATCACGACCGCGCAACCCTCCGCCACCACGCCGTTGAGAGCCTGCTCCAGCCCCCATGCCGAACATCTGCGAAAACAGGTCGGCGAAATCCATGCCGCCGAGATCAGCCTGGCCGAAGCCTCCCTGGCCAAAGCGTGCGCCCCAATCCGGGGGCGGGCGGAAATCCTGGCCCCCACGAAAGCTGCCCAACTGGTCATACGCAGCCCGTTTCTGGGGATCACTCAGGATGTCATAGGCTTCATTGACCGCCTTGAAGTGTTCCTCGGCATTTTTTTCCTTGGACACATCCGGGTGATACTTGCGCGCCAGGCGGCGGTACGCCTTCTTGATCTCGTCCGCGCCGGCCGTGCGGGGCACCCCCAGCACACCGTAATAATCCTTGTATTTCATGGTCCCAAGCTTTCCTGAATCGATGCCGATCAGATGGCGTGAAATCGGTGATTATTCAAGCCCTACCGGCTGGTTGTGCTATCATCCGCGCTCGGTTTTTTCAACCCTACATAACGATGAACGAAAGACAAAACCTGCAGGACCTGTTTCTCAACACCCTGCGCAAGGAACACACCACGGTGTCCATTTTCCTGGTCAACGGCATCAAGCTCGTTGGGCGTATCGAGTCCTTCGACCAGTACATGGTGCTGCTGAGAGGCCACGACCAAGCGGTCCAAGCGATCTTCAAGCACGCCATTTCGACCGTTTCTCCGGCCCGCCAAGTGTCCGTGACCACCCGTCCGGCCTCCCGCGTGCACAGCAGTCACGAAGAATAGCCCTCACTTTTTCCCATTTTTCTGAACCCAATTATTGACTGGACGCCCTGCCCCAAGTAAGATGCAGGGCTCTCGATTCCCCGATAGCTCAGTCGGTAGAGCAACGGACTGTTAATCCGTGTGTCCCTGGTTCGAGCCCAGGTCGGGGAGCCAAATGAAACAAGCACTTAGGCCACTTCTCGGAGTGGCCTTTTGCTTTTCTGCTCCGCGCCGTTGCCGTTTGTTGCCGGGTACCCCCTCTTTCAATGCGCCCCCCCAGAAAAAACCCGGAAAGCGGCCGGGTCTAAAAGACCCCCATTGCGGTGACAGGGATGTTCGAGGTCAGGCCACAATCACCAAGGCGGTTGAATGCCATGCTCGCGCTGCATGCTCCGGTACAGTGCGCGGTTGATGTCAGGGTCACGGTTGCAATGCCATTGCCAGTGGGCGGGCTCAGGCAGTTTCAAGGCATTTTCGTGATCAAGGCTCACCAGAAGCCAAGGCAACGCATCTTCACGCCAGAACTACCCGGTAATCAACCCAGATGACATTCCGCCGTGCGCGTACTTCTCTACGTAAATGCTCCAGCGGTATGAAAGCGGCCGGCCAGTGTGTCGCCTAAAGGCGAAGCGCCTTCCTGGCATCCTTGCCATTGCGTTTCCAATGGGTCGATCAGGCAAGAAAAAAGCCCATTGATGCGTCAATGGGCTTTTGATTGGCGGAGTGGACGGGACTCGAACCCGCGACCCCCGGCGTGACAGGCCGGTATTCTAACCAACTGAACTACCACTCCAAAAACCGGGTGGGACTGGTGGGCGCTGACGGGTTCGAACCGCCGACATCCTCCTTGTAAGGGAGGCGCTCTACCAACTGAGCTAAGCGCCCGGAAAGCCCGTCAGTTTACTGAATCTTTCAAGGACTTTCCAGCGCGGAACTTGGGCAGCTTGGCGGCCTTGATCTTGATCTCGGCACCGGTGCGCGGATTGCGGCCGCTACGTGCGGCGCGCTTGCCGACATAGAAGGTGCCGAAGCCGACCAGGGTGACCATGTCGCCCTTCTTGAGCGCCTTCTTGATGGCGTCCATGGCCCCTTCAAGTGCGCGGCCGGCAGCGGCCTTGGAAATATCGGCGGAATCGGCGATGGCGTCGATCAGTTCGGTTTTGTTCACGAGTGACTCCCTTGAATGAAAAATGCCGGGGCGGTGACCCTGCCCCGGCGTTATACCAACCCGGTCAGGCCCGGGTCAATGTGTCAACAGGGTCGCTGGGTCTTCCTTTGGTGGCACCGGCGTTGTCGCTTCAGCGGCCTCTTCCGACAGCGGCTCCGGCTTGCGTTCCAGCGCGAAGTCCAGCACCTGCTCGATCCACTTGACTGGCTGGATGTCGAGCTTGTTTTTGATGTTGTCTGGAATGTCGACCAGATCCTTGACGTTGTCCTGTGGGATCAACACCTGCTTGATGCCGCCGCGATGCGCCGCGAGCAGCTTTTCCTTGAGGCCGCCGATGGGCAAAACCTCGCCACGCAGGGTGATCTCGCCGGTCATGGCGACATCACAACGAACAGGAATACCTGTGTGCACCGAAACCATGGCGGTCGTCAGCGCGATACCAGCGGAGGGGCCGTCCTTGGGTGTAGCCCCCTCGGGCAAGTGGATGTGCATGTCGTTCTTCTCGAACTTTTCCACTGCGATGCCGAGTACCTTGGCCCGGCTACGCACCACGGTGCGGGCGGCCTCGATCGATTCCTTCATCACGTCGCCCAGTTGGCCGGTACGGATGATGTTGCCCTTGCCGGGCATCAGGGTCGCCTCGATGGTCAGCAGTTCGCCACCCACTTCGGTCCAGGCCAGGCCGGTGACCTGGCCAATCTGGTTTTCCTTTTCGGCGATGCCGTAGGTGAAACGTCGCACGCCGAGATACTTGTCGAGGTTCTTGGGTGTGACGTTGATCTTGCCTTTGGCCTTTTTCAAGGTGTGAGCGGTGACGGCCTTGCGGCAGATCTTGGCGATCTCGCGTTCCAGGCTGCGGACGCCGGCTTCGCGGGTGTAGTAGCGGACGATGTCACGCAGGGCGGCTTC
The DNA here is from genome assembly GCA_049322515.1 of Pseudomonadota bacterium. GTDB lineage: Bacteria > Pseudomonadota > Gammaproteobacteria > Burkholderiales > Thiobacillaceae > Parasulfuritortus. Next base: position 187,157 of record JBMOQW010000031.1, on the reverse strand, counting down.
ACTGACATTGAGCTCGGTATCCTGCAGTCCGTTGTTCTTCATTTGCTTGGGCAGCAGGTAACGCACCGCAATGCTGACTTTCTCGTCCTCGGTATAGCCAGACAGACGGATCACTTCCATCCGGTCGAGCAGCGGGCCGGGAATGTTGAGGTTGTTCGCGGTGGCCACGAACATCACGTCGGACAGGTCGAATTCGACCTCGACGTAGTGATCCTGGAAGGTGTGGTTCTGCTCGGGGTCGAGCACTTCCAGCAACGCGGAGGACGGGTCGCCCCGGAAGTCCTGGCCCAGCTTGTCCACCTCGTCGAGCAGGAACATGGGGTTGCGCACGCCGACCTTGGTCATGCTTTGCAGGATCTTGCCCGGCAGGGAACCGATATAGGTGCGCCTGTGGCCACGAATCTCGGCTTCGTCGCGTACACCGCCCAGCGCCATGCGCACATACTTGCGATTGGTCGCGCGGGCGATCGACTGGCCGAGCGAGGTCTTGCCCACCCCGGGTGGCCCGACCAGGCAGAGGATCGGCGCTTTCAGCTTGTCGACACGCTGCTGAACAGCCAGGTATTCGACGATGCGTTCCTTGACCTTCTCGAGGCCGAAATGGTCCTGGTCGAGGATCTCCTCGGCCTTGGCGAGGTCCTTGCTGACCTTGGTCTTCTTCTTCCAGGGCAGGCCGACCAGGGTCTCGATATAGGTGCGCACCACGGTCGCCTCGGCCGACATGGGCGACATCATGCGCAGCTTCTTCAGTTCGGCCTCGGCCTTCTTGACCGCTTCCTTGGACATGTGGGCGTCTTTGATGCGCTTCTCGAGGTCGTCGAGTTCGGCACCTTCCTCGATCTCGCCCAGTTCCTTCTGGATCGCCTTGACCTGTTCGTTGAGGTAGTACTCGCGCTGGCTCTTTTCCATCTGGCGCTTGACCCGGCCGCGGATGCGCTTTTCGACCTGGAGGATGTCGATCTCGGTTTCCAGGAAGCCCATCAAATGATCGAGCCGGCCCTTGAGGCCGAAGATCTCAAGGATTTCCTGCTTTTGTTCCAGCTTCAGCGGCAAATGGGCCGCGATGGTGTCGGCCATCCGGCCCGGATCATCGATGCCTGCCAGCGAGGCCAGGATTTCGGGGGGAATCTTCTTGTTCAGCTTGACGTAGTTGTCGAACTGGGCGATCAGGGCGCGGCGCATCGCCTCGACCTCGCTGCCGTCGTCGGCATTCTCCTGCACCGGCTCGGCGCGTCCGGTGTAATGCGTCTGCTCGTCGATGAACTCAGTGACGTTGACGCGCTGGGTGCCTTCGACCAGGACCTTCACGGTGCCATCGGGCAGCTTCAGCATCTGCAGGATGGTGGCGATGGTGCCCACCGTGTAGAGATCCTCGAAGGCCGGCTCATCCTTGGCGGCCGATTTCTGGGCCACCAGCAGGATGTGCTTTCCGGCCTCCATGGCGTCTTCAAGGGCCTTGATGGACTTCGGCCGTCCCACGAACAGCGGGATGACCATGTGGGGGAACACCACCACGTCGCGCAACGGCAACAGCGGGAGGGTCAGGGAACTGGTAAATGCAACGTTTGCGCTCATGGCTATCACTCTGGCTGTTGTCGATCACCGCGACTGGAGGTCCGCGAGCGGCACCTCCGAATCGCCTAGATGCAGGCGCCGGGTCCAATTTCAACCCGGCGGATGAAAATCAGCCCGCCTGGGCGGTCTGCTTTGCCTGGTCGGAGTAGATCAGGAGCGGCTGGCCTTCGCCGGAAATCGCCTTCTCGTCCAGGACCACCTTTTCGACACTCTTCATGCCGGGCAGTTCGAACATGATGTCGAGCAGGGCGTGCTCGATGATGGAACGCAGCCCGCGCGCGCCGGTCTTGCGCTTGAGCGCCGCCTTGGCAATGGCGAACAGGGCTTCCTCGCGGAATTCCAGGTCGGCGCCTTCCATCTTGAACAGCTTCTGGAACTGCTTGACCAGCGCGTTCTTCGGCTCGGTCAGGATTCGCACCAAGGCCGCCTCGTCGAGTTCCTCGAGGGTGGCGATGACCGGCAGGCGACCAACGAATTCCGGAATCAGGCCGTACTTGATCAGGTCTTCCGGCTCGACCATCTTGAACACTTCGCCGACATCCTTGCGGTTGTCCTTGCTCTTCACTTCGGCGCCGAAACCGATGCCCGACTTCTCGGTGCGGTTGCGGATCACCTTGTCGAGGCCGCTGAAGGCGCCGCCGACGATGAACAGGATGTTGGTGGTATCGACCTGGATGTATTCCTGGTTCGGATGCTTGCGACCGCCCTGGGGAGGAATCGAGGCGGTGGTGCCCTCGATCAGCTTGAGCAGGGCCTGCTGCACGCCTTCACCGGACACATCGCGGGTGATCGACGGGTTGTCCGACTTGCGCGAGATCTTGTCGATCTCGTCGATGTAGACGATGCCGTTCTTGGCCTTCTCGACATCGTAGTCGCACTTTTGCAAGAGCTTCTGGATGATGTTCTCGACATCCTCGCCGACGTAGCCGGCCTCGGTCAGCGTGGTCGCGTCGGAGATCACGAACGGTACGTTGAGCAGGCGGGCCAGGGTCTGCGCCAGCAGGGTCTTGCCGGAACCGGTGGGGCCGATCAGGAGAATGTTCGACTTGGACAGTTCGACGTCGTCGTCCTTGCCCAATGACGGATTGCGCAGGCGCTTGTAATGGTTGTAGACCGCCACCGCCAACGCCCGCTTGGCCACAGCCTGGCCGATCACGTATTGGTCCAGGGTATCCCTGATCTCCTGCGGCAACGGCAGGCGATCCCCCTCATCCTTGTCAGCGCCGGCGTTCTGCACCTCCTCACGAATGATGTCGTTGCACAACTCGACACACTCGTCGCAGATGAACACCGACGGACCGGCGATCAGCTTGCGTACTTCGTGCTGGCTTTTGCCGCAGAAGGAGCAGTAAAGAAGTTTCTCGTGATCTTGCTTGTCAGCCATGGTCGCCGTTCCTAATACCCGAATATTTCAGTCAAGTTTACGCCGCGTCCGCGCGATTCGCCAGCACTTTGTCGACCAGGCCATATTCGACTGCCCGTTCCGCGCTCATGAAATTGTCACGGTCGGTATCGCGTTCGATCACGTCGATGGGCTGGCCGGTGTGCTGGGACAGCATGTCGTTCAGGCGGCTACGCAGATAGAGGATTTCCTTGGCGTGGATCTCGATATCCGAAGCCTGCCCGGAAAAGCCGCCCAGAGGCTGGTGAATCATCACCCGCGAATTGGGCAGACAGTAGCGCTTGCCCTTGGCGCCGGCGGCGAGCAGGAAGGCGCCCATGCTGGCGGCCTGGCCGATGCACAGGGTGGACACGTCGGGCTTGATGAACTGCATGGTGTCGTAGATACCCATGCCTGCTGTGACCGAACCACCCGGAGAGTTGATGTAGAGGTAGATGTCCTTGTCCGGATTTTCCGATTCAAGAAACAGCAACTGGGCCACCACCAGGTTGGCGGTCGCGTCGTTGACCGGGCCGACCAGGAACACCACGCGCTCCTTGAGCAGGCGCGAGTAGATGTCGTAGGCCCGTTCGCCACGGCCACTCTGCTCGATGACCATGGGAATGTAGCCGAGCATCGAGGGCTCGGGCATGGTGGCGACGTGATCGAAATGCGGCATCAGGCTTTCCCCATCAGTTGTTCAAGGGTGGTCGGTTCATCGGTGACCTGGCAACGGCCGAGCACCATGTCGACGATGTTGTCTTCAACCACCATGGCCTTGACCTCACGCAGGCGGTTGGCGTCCTGGTAATACCAGGCCACCACTTCGGCGGGGTCTTCGTAGCTCTGCGAGAACTCCTCGACCTTGGCACGCACCTTGTCTTCCTCAGCACCCACACCATTGGCCTGGGCAAAGCCATTCAGCAGCAAACCGAGGGCAACCCGGCGCTTGGCCTGGGGCTCGAACATGCTGTCGGACAGCTTGATGTCCTGTTCCTTCATGCCGCGCGCCTTGAGGTCGTTGACCGCGTGTTCCTTCATGGTCTGGACTTCCATCGCGATCAGGCCTTTGGGCACGTCGAACGGCGTCACGGCGAGCAAGCCATCCATCACCTGTTCCTTGACCCGGACCTGGATGCGGCGCTTGGCCTCGCGCGCCAGATTCGCGGCGACTTCCTCGCGCAGCTTGGCCGGCCCGCCTTCCGAGATGCCCAGGGATTGGGCGAACTCGTCATCGACCTCGGGCAGGTGCGGGGCATGCACCGACTTCATGGTCGCCTCGAAGGTGGCGGTCTTGCCAGCCAGCTCCTTGGCGAAGTAATCCTCCGGGAAAGTCACGTCGAAGGTCTTCGACTCGCCCGCCTTGAGGCCCAGCAGATTGCCCTCGAAATCCGGCAGGGTCCGGCCCTCGCCCAGGATCAGCGGAAAATCCTTGGCCTCGCCACCCTGGAACACTTCTCCGTTCATCTTGCCGATGTAATCGATGTGCACGCGATCACCGTTCTCCGAGCCGCGATCGACCGGGTTGTAACGCACGCGCTGCTTGCGCAGGACATCCAGGGTGCGCTCGACGTCGGCCTCGGTCACCTCGACCACCGGACGGGTCACCTTGATCTGGCCGACATCGCCGACCGTCACCACCGGATAAATCTCGAAAGTGGCGGAGAACACCCCCTCGGACGCCTGTTCGAAGCGCGGATAGCCAGCCACATCGAGCTTGTGCTCGGTCACCGCCTGGGCGAACTCGCTTTGCAAGGCATCGCCGAGCACCTCGCCGCGCACTTCGCGGCCATAGCGCAAGGTCACCATCTTCATCGGCGCCTTGCCCGGCCGGAACCCGTCCAGCTTGACGTTCTTGCTGAGCTTTTGCAGACGCTTGCCCACCTCGGCCTCGATCGCGGCCGGGTTCAGGTTGAGGGTGACGCGGCGCTCAAGGCCTTCCAGGGTTTCTACAGTTGCGGACATCTTGGTTCCTTGTTGGATTGCATACGGGAGCGACAGGCGTCTCGGCCACCCGCCCGGGTTTCCCCGTTAAACCGCGAGCCAGGCTGCGAGCACCGCCAGCACTCGAATTCTAGTGACTGAAGGTGGCCGTCAAACCTCGGGCCATCAGGCCAGAAATTTTCGGACTGGCGATTTTAACATGTCGGAAACCGGGCAAGGAGACCGTACGCGCGCCCCAAGCCAAGATGCCCCCCGGTCAGGCTGCGCCATATCCTTCCGGATTGGCCGACTGCCAGCGCCAGGTATCGACACACATGGCCTCGATATCGCGTTCCGCTTGCCATTGAAGCAATTCACGGGCCAGCGTGGGGTCCGCATAGCAACAAGCGATGTCGCCCTCGCGCCGGGCGACGATCTGGTAGGGGATCTCGCGACCGCTGGCCTGGCTGAAGGCCCGCACCATGTCCAGCACACTGTAGCCACGCCCGGTGCCCAGGTTGAAGGTGCCGACCCCGGGATGCGCCGCGAGGTAACGCAGGGCGGCGACATGCCCCTGGGCCAGGTCGACGACATGGATGTAGTCGCGAACGCCGGTGCCATCGGGCGTGGCATAGTCATTGCCGAACACCCTCAGACTGGGCAACCGACCGACTGCAACCTGTGCCACGAACGGCATCAGATTGTTCGGCAAGCCGTTGGGATCTTCCCCGATCAAGCCGGATTCATGCGCACCGACCGGGTTGAAATAGCGGAGCAGGATCACCCGCCAGTCGGGATCGGCCACGTGCAGATCGCGCAGGATTTCCTCGATGATGAACTTGCTCCGGCCATACGGGTTGGTCGTGCGGCCGACCGGAAAATCCTCCCGGATCGGCACGGCATGCGGATCGCCATACACCGTCGCCGAGGAACTGAAGACGATGCGTTTGACCCCCGCCTCGGCCATGACTTCGCAGAGGGCCACCGTGCCAGATACATTGTTGTCGTAGTAGCGGAGCGGCTCGCGCACCGATTCGCCGACCGCCTTCAGGCCGGCGAAATGCACCACTGCTTCGATCTCGTGGCGTTTGAACACCTCGCGCAAGCCCACCCGATCGCGGATGTCGACGGCATGAAACGGCACCGCCTGCCCGGTGATCCGCTCGACCCGGTGCAGCGCTTCCGGCTTGCTGTTGCTGAAGTTGTCGACCACGACCGGCTCAAGGCCGGCTTGGAGCAGTTCAACGCAGGTATGCGAGCCGATGTAGCCGGCGCCGCCAGTGACGAGGATCGGCATAGCTGGGCAATCAATTCAATAGGTTAGGCCACATGGGCCACGTACCAGTCCATGGCCTCGGCCAGGCCCTGGTCGATGCGGTGGCTTGGGGCATAGCCGAGCAAGCGCTCCGCCTTTCCAATGTCGGCCAGGGAATGGCGCACGTCACCGGCCCGGAAGTCACGGTAACTCGGGGCGAACCCGGCCAGGTGGGGAAAGCGCGGCTCCAGCAGCCCACGTAGGCTTTCGAACAATTGATTCAGGCTTGTCCGCTCCCCCACGGCCACGTTGTAGACCTGATTCGTGGCGTCGACGGAAGTCGTGGTCGCGGCCAGCAGATTGGCCTGCACCGCGTTGGCGATGTAGCAGAAATCCCGGCTGGTCTCGCCGTCGCCGTTGATCCAGACCGGCTCGTTGTGGATCATCGCCGCCGTCCACTTCGGGACCACTGCTGCATACGCCCCGTTGGGATCCTGGCGCGGCCCGAAAATGTTGAAATAGCGCAAGCCGATCACCCGGAAGTCGTAGCAACGCGCGAACACATCGGCATAGAGTTCGTTCACCAGCTTGGTCACGGCATAGGGCGACAGCGGCTTGCCGATGCGGTCTTCGAGCTTGGGCAGGTCGGGATGATCGCCGTAGGTCGAACTGCTGGCGGCATAGACGAAACGGCGGACCTTGGCATCGCGTGCCGCCACCAGCATGTTCAGAAAACCGTCGATGTTCGTGCCATTGGTGGTGATCGGATCTTCCAGCGAACGCGGCACCGAGCCCAGGGCGGCCTGGTGCAGGACATAGTCGACGCCTTCGCATGCGGCCCGGCAGTCGCCAAGTTGCCTGATATCGCCCTCAATGAAGCGGAAGCGCGACCATTGCTCAGCGCTCACCTCGGCCCGAACCAGATCAAAGTTGTGCCGGTGGCCGGTCGCAAAATTGTCCAGACCGACCACCTGCTGGTCGAGCTTGAGCAGGGTTTCCAGCAGGTTGCTGCCGATGAAACCGGCCACGCCCGTCACCAGCCAGGTCCGGGGTTCTCCCGGCAAACGAGCGCACAGGCCCGCGTAGGCAGTCGTTTCAGTCATGCAGCGGTTCCTGACTCACAAACGCCAGAGCGTGAACCCGGCGGACCGGATCGCCGCCGGATCATAGGCCGACTTCACATCGGCGAACACGCCACCGGCACGCAGCTTGCCGGTGATTTCCGGCAAAGACATGGCCAGGTACTGCGCATGGGACACCGCGGCAACGATGGCCTCGGCCTGCTCGGGCAAGCCCTCCCAGGGGGTCAGGGTGATGCCGTATTCGTGCACCGCCTCGGCCGGCTCGGCGATCGGGTCGTGCACGAACACCTCGCATCCAAACTCGGTGAGTTCACGGACCACGTCCGCCACCTTCGAGTTGCGCAGGTCAGGACAGTTTTCCTTGAAGGTCAGCCCCAGGACGATCACCTTGGCCCCTTTTACCGGACTGCCATTGCGGATCATGTGCTTGACCGTCTGCTGGGCGACATAGGCCGCCATGCCGTCGTTGATGCGACGGCCGGCCAGGATCACCTGCGGGTGGTAGCCGAGCATTTCCGCCTTGTGGGTCAGGTAGTAAGGATCGACGCCAATGCAATGGCCACCGACCAGGCCCGGGCGGAAGGGCAGGAAATTCCACTTGGTGCCGGCCGCCAGCAAGACTTCCAGGGTATCGATGCCGAGCCGGTCGAAAATCAATGCGAGCTCGTTCATCAGGGCGATATTCAGGTCGCGCTGGGTGTTCTCGATCACCTTGGCCGCTTCCGCCACCTTGATCGAGCTGGCCCGGTGCACGCCGGCCGTGATCACCGAGGCGTACAGGTCACCCACCGTCTTCAAGGTTGCCGCGTCATCCCCGGACACCACCTTGACGATGCGGGTGATGGTGCGCTCCTTGTCGCCCGGATTGACCCGTTCCGGCGAGTAACCAACATGGAAGTCCTGCAGCCACTTCATCCCGGAATGCTTTTCCAACAGCGGAATGCAAACTTCTTCGGTGGCCCCGGGATAGACCGTGGACTCGTAGACCACGATGGCGCCCTTCTTCATGTATTTTCCCACCGTGGTCGAAGAGCCGACCAAGGGCGAGAAATCCGGGATATGCGCCTCGTCGACCGGTGTCGGCACCGCGACGATGATGATGTCGGCACGCGCGATCGACGCGGGATCGGTGCTGACCGTCAACCGGGTCGCCGCCTTCAGGTCTTCACTGCTGACCTCGCCGGTGGGATCACAATAATTCTTGTAGTTGGCGATCTTGGCTTCGGACAGGTCGTAGCCGATGGTCTCGAATTGCTTGCCAAACTCGACCGCCAACGGCAATCCAACGTATCCCAGACCGACCACCGCGACCACGGGCGACGACATTCCCTGCGCACTCATGAATTCACTCCCAATGAATCATTAAAGCCTGACCTGCTCGAGCCAAGCAGCCCAGATCCAAAACCGAAGTTCTACACGGGTCGGACGGAGGTCTCATCACGAGGGGACCAACATGAAAGCAAAACCCTGCTTCGTGGCCCACGCATCGAAACGATGTCGCAACGAATACCAGACGATCCCGAGCATTTCATGGCAAGCGAAATAGGCATTCATGAACCCCGAGGCGCTTGGCAGAAAGCTGTAGAGTGTTGTTTCGCCGGCATGATAGCCGGTTCCCGCAGGCACAACCACCATCCCCAGGCGCTCGAATTCCGGCATGGCCCGAGCGAGATGCCAGGCATGACTGACCAGGTAAATGCGCCGGATACCGGATTTCTCGAGTAGCGCATATGAATTTCGGGCGTTTTCCCGGGTATTTTTCGAACGGGATTCAAGCCAGCGCGGCCGGACGCGAAATTCACGTGTCAAAACTTCGGCCATGACCTCGGCCTCGCTGCGCACGGCCGGCTCCAGCATGCCGCCCGAGACCAGCACCGGCTTGCCCAGGCGGCGCGCCAGGTAGGCACCGTAACGGACCCGTTCGAGACCGATCCATTTCAGGGTATCGCCCTGGTATTCGTGACTTCCGGTGACCAAACCGCCCCCGAGGATCACGATGGCGTCGGCTTCGTCCCCGCGAATCGTCACTGGCGGGGGGGAGAGGTGGTCGAGCAGCATCCCGCTGATGTACGGTGTCGAGAGAAGCCAGAGCAGGACCAAAGCTCCGCCGACCAACCTCCTCCCCAACCCCGGACGCCGGAACGGCCACAGCAGCCCCACCGCCATTAGCAGCAGGAACAAGGTCGGGGGCAGCAACACATTCGAAACGAATTGAGACATGCGTGGATTAAAGTAACACCTTCGATCCACCACACCCTATCCCATGCGTCCGCGAATCGGAAATTTTCTGTGGTTGTCGGCCTTTCTATCGATGCTGCTTGTCCTCGGGGCCGCCTGGTTGGCATTCACCGGGCTGGGTCGCACGCCAGGCGAGCTGATGGATTATCTGGAACGGCGACTGGAAGGTCATCCCCGCCTGGAGACGCTGGCCCATCCCCTCCTCGACACCGCGCGTGACGTGTTAGCACAGCCCCCGAAAAAGTCCGAGCGCCTTGCGCGCCCCTTCCCGGTCCCGACCCTCGCCCCCCTGGTCGGAGAAGCGGCGCCACCCGTGCCAGGACAAACGACGGAAGGCACGATCCTCCGGGTTGGCCCGGGCGAAGCCTATGCGACCATCGCTGCGGCTGCCCGGCAAGCCCGCGACGGTGACACGGTCCTGATCAAGGCCGGCGAATACCAGGCCGACGTCGCCACCTGGAAGCAAAAACGCCTGACCGTGCGCGGAGTCGGCGGCCAGGCGATATTGAATCCGCTCGGGCGCAGCGCCGAGGGCAAGGCCACCTGGGTCATCCGCAACGGACAGTTCCTGATCGAAAACATCGACTTCATTGGCGCCAAGGCGGGTGACCGCAATGGCGCAGGCATCCGGTTCGAAGGCGGCCACCTGATCCTGCGCAACTGTCGCTTTCACGGCAACCAGAACGGGCTGCTGGCCACCGGCGGGCGCAATTCCATCCTAGAGATCGAACACAGTGAATTCGGCTACAACGGCCAGGGTGACGGGCTCACCCACAATCTCTACGTCGGTGAGATCACGTCGCTGTCAGTCACCGGCAGCTACTTCCATCACGCCAATGTCGGCCATCTGATCAAGAGCCGGGCGGCCCGCAATGTGATCGCCTACAACCGGATCACCGACGAGACCGGGGGACGCGCCAGCTATGAACTGGAATTCCCCAACGGCGGCATCGCCCACGTCATCGGCAATGTCATCCAGCAGAACCGTGACGGCGAAAACTCGACCCTGATCGCCTACGGCTTGGAAAGTCTGAAGTGGCCGGATAACCACCTGACCCTGATCCACAATACATTGGTGAATGAAGCCCCGCTGGGCGGGGCTTTCCTGCGGGTCGCCAGCCCCGACGCCCGGGTCCGCTCAGCCAACAACCTCTGGGTGGGGCCCGGCAAGTATCACGTGCCGGGAATGCTCGAATCGGTCAATGACCTGCGGGCCGACTGGGACCATTTCAAGGCGCCGGCGCGTTATGACTATCGCCTGGAGGCGGCCGGGCTGTCCCTGAAAGCCGTCCCGCCCGATTTTCCAGCGGCACCCGGGGTCGAACTCACGCCGAGCCGGGAATACGTTCACCCCCGCGAGCACCGGCCATTACTCGGCGCCCCCCGCTATCCCGGTGCCCTGCAAGGGGATTGACCCCTGTCCTCGGGAGTCACTGCACGAACCAGGTCTGCACCGCCCCCGGCAACAGTGGTGGCGCGATCGGGCGTGTCGATGCCGGATGATCGTATTCGCGTTTCAACTCGACCCCGATGTCGGCGATCGGCGCCACCGCCTGGCGCGTGATCGCCCGTCCCTTGATCGGACGCAGGTCCAGACGGTCCAGGGCCACGACATCCTTGGCCTGGGCCAGCACGTTGCCTGGGCCGAGGCTCGCCGGCGCGTCATCGAAGCGGCCGATGAAGACATTGTTGACCACCGCCACCTCAGGCTGGCCCGGGGCCACCCGCAAGGCGCGCCCCCCCTCGGCGCGTGAATTCACGAAGGTGTTGTGGGCCACCACCAGCCGGGAGGGACTGGGCGCATAGCCTTCGACGCCGAAAGACACCAGGTGGCTGTTCTCGGTCGTGGCGCTCTGCTCGATGACATTGCCCACCAGCCACGCCACGCCACCGTTCGGCAAATCGATCTCGTAGCTGGCCCGTCCGCCCGTCTCGTCGGTGATGCGGTTGTTGATGAGATGGTTGACGCGGGCCCGGCTCTTGATCAAGTGACCCACCTGGCCATGATGAAAATAGCTGCCGGATACGCTCAGGCGATTCATCTTGCCAGCATACAGATGATGACTGTAGCCATCGCCATGGCCGTTGTGGGCGAATTCGCTGTCCTCGATGGTGAGCTCGAGATCGCCGCCGCCGGCCAGAATGCCGTTCTCATTCTGGGCAAACCGGCAGTTGCGCACCGTCAGGCGCCCCTTCTCGAAGCGGATACCGGCGCCATTGCGATCCGGGACCTGGGCACCGAAGAACTCGATGTTCTCGACCGTGATGTCGCCCCCCCGCATCACCCAGATGCCTTTGCCGTCAATACTGGCGCCATTGGCGATCAGGCGCGGCCGGCCACCCACACCGCGCAAGACCAGCGCGCGCTGCTTCCAGACCGCCACGTCGCCAACGTAATCACCGGCCTCGATCTCGATGACGTCGCCGTCCTTGGCAATGGCCGCCGCATCGGCGATGCGTTTCAGCGCGTGCGACGGACCGACCCGGAGGATCCGGGAAATTGGCAAGTCAACATCGCCCTTACCCGCGCTGCCGCGCACCTCGCCCCCCGATGGCGGGCGACTGCCAGCCTCGGCGTCGGTCGTTTTCTCGAACGGCACCACGATCAATTGCCCATTCGCATCCCGGCGAATTTCACCCAGATACTCCGGCTTCGGCGCCTCGGCCAGCTCGTCGGCCCAGGTCCTGGAAACCCCGCTCAACAGCAGCCCGCAAAATACAGCCATGCCCATCAGATTTATCAATTGCGACAACGATGCCCCCTTCCGAAAAAGCCCATGCCGCGCCGCGGCCTGCCAACCACTTTACCAAAGCCAGGGGTATGGCAAACCGGCATCGCCCCGCCCTGCTCCGTATAATCAACCCAACTAACCCCGGACGAGGCCCACGCATGTTGCCCACCCCGCTGATCCGCGCCTGCAATCAGATCCTGTCCCCCGCCGGGCAGAACGCCCGTCTTTCGATCCTGATCTACCACCGCGTCCTGCCGGCCCCGGATCCGATCTTTCCCAATGAAGTCACCGCCGAGCGCTTCGATCGCCAGCTCGACCTGCTCAAGCGCGCCTTCAACGTGCTGCCTCTGCCGGAAGCCATCGAGCGCCTGAAATCCGGCCACCTGCCCGCGCGCGCCGCCTGCATCACATTCGATGACGGCTACGCGGACAACGTCACCCAGGCCCTGCCCTTGCTCAAGAAACACGGGCTGCCGGCAACCTTTTTCATCGCCACCGCCTACCTGAACGGCGGCCGGATGTTCAACGACACGGTCATCGAAGCCGTCCGGCAGTCCGAGCTCGCAAGCATCGACCTCACCGACCTTGGCCTGGGCCGCCACGACCTCTCGAGCCCCGCAGCCAAGCACAAGGCCATCGATACGCTCCTGCCCAAGGTGAAATATCTGCCCCTGGAGCAGCGCAGCCAGACCGTGGCCTCCCTGGCACAGCGGCTCACCGACCGCCCCCTGCCCGACCAACTGATGATGACCACCGCGCAACTGAAAACCCTGCACGGCGCGGGCATGGAAATCGGCGGCCATACCCATGCCCATCCCATCCTGGCCGGGCTGACCGACGCCGAAACGCGCATCGAGATCAGCCAGGGTCTCGAAGAACTGGAAAACCTGCTGGGTACCCGCCCCAGAGTATTCGCCTATCCGAACGGCCGGCCCGGCACGGATTACCGCCCGGAGCAGGCGGCCCTGCTCAAGCCGCTGGGATTGATGGGCGCGGTCTCGACCCACTGGGGCGTCGCCCGCCGGGACAGCGATGTCTACCAATTGCCCCGGTTCACGCCCTGGCACCCGAGCCCCCGGCGGTTCCTGCCGTTGTTGTTGAGCAACCTACGGCACGTGCGATAGATCGAAGGCCGTAGGGAAACTCACACCAGCACCTCCACCGGCCCCGGGTGCCCCAGGAAGGCGGTTGGACTGGCGGTCAGGCCATAGGCCCCGGATTGCAGTACCACGATCAGATCACCCACATCGGCATGGCCGAGGGGCATCTTGTCACCGAGCACGTCGAGCGGCGTACAGAGCGGCCCCACCACGGAGGCGCTGACCGGCTCGGCTGATTCGACCCGGTTGCCAACCACGACCGGATAATTCTTGCGGATCACCTGGCCGAAATTGCCCGAAGCCGAGAGATGGTGATGCAAACCGCCATCGGTGACCAGAAACACCTGGCCACGCGAGACCTTGCGGTCGATGACCCGGCTGACATAGATCCCGGCCTCGCCCACCAGATAGCGCCCGAGTTCGATGACCAACTCGGCTTCCGGAAAATCCCGCCGGGCCTCCGGCATCAGGCTCGCCAGATGCTCGCACACAGCATCCAGGTCGAGCGGCGTCTCCCCCGGAAAATACGGGATGCCGAAGCCGCCGCCGAGGTTGAGCAGTCGCACCGGACCGGGCGCGTCGGCCGCCAGTCGACGGGCCAGTGCAAAGGTATTCCGCTGCGCCTCCATGATCGCCTCGGCCTTGAGGTTCTGCGACCCGGAGAAGATATGGAAGCCATGGAAATCGATCGGCAGCTCGGCCATGCGCTCGAGCATCGCCGGCACCCGTTCGGCATCGACCCCGAACTGCTTCGGCCCGCCGCCCATCTTCATGCCCGAGGACTTCAACTCGAAGTCCGGATTGACCCGCACCGCCGCTTTGGGCCGCAGCCCGAGCGCGATGCCAACCTGGGCCAGGCGCGCCATTTCCAGTTCCGATTCCAGGTTGACCACGATGCCGGCCGCGGCCGCCTGGCGCAACTCGGATTCCGACTTGCCCGGCCCGGCGAAACTGATCTTGTCAGGCGCCATCGGAGTATCCAGCACTACCTTCAGTTCGCCGCCCGAGGCCACGTCGAAGCCGTCGACCAGGCCACACAGATGCTGCACCACGGCCGCCATGGGATTGGCCTTGATCGCGTAATGCAGGTGTACGTCGGTCGGCAGCGCGGCGCGCAGACGGGCGACCCGATCGGTGATCGCCTGGCGGTCGTAGGCATAGAACGGCGTGCGTCCGACCCGCTCGGCAAGCCGGGAGAGCGGCATGCCGCCGAGCCAGAGTTCGTTGTTTTCGATTTGCAAATGGTCTGGGAGCGCGTGGCCGAGGGGGGTATTCATGTGGATCCCTGGTGGACTGTTTTGCCTGAAGAATGCGCCAATAGGCGCTGACGTTCGTTCATGGCGCGCGAGTTGGTGTGATGAGTGTCACGCTCGGGAAATACGCAGCGTAACGTCGACTGTCCCGAGTCAATACGGCAAATCCGGATACCGCGGCGTGCGCTCCAATGAAAAAATCGCCCAGCACATTGCTCTTGGTGCCACCAAGTCGGCGGTATCGGACAAAGGCCTTGCCGGCAAGGAACAAGGCCGGTCGAGGCACTTCGAGCAGCGTCAAAGCGAGTGACTCGATCACATTGTCCAGCGCCTCGACGTTCGAGAATGTCAGTGACAGCTCGGCATAGATGATCGGGTTGATGGCCAGTCGGTGAACTTTCGCTTGCGCACGCATTTGGCCAATCGACCAATCCACCCAGTCCGGATCGTTCTCCAGGACGTCGACCAGCACATTCGTGTCGACCAGCAGCATGGAGACTTCTCAATCTTCGCCGCGCAGCAAAGCCATCAATTCGTCGGTCCGCCATTTGACATCGGCCTTGCCCCGGGCGGCCTCGAAGCGATCGGGTTTGCGGCTAGCGTTGGCGCCGACCTTGTGCATGACGACCTCCCCCTCGCGATTGACGGAAAAATCCACCGCACTGCCTGGCACGAGATTCAAGGCATCGCGAATCTGCTTCGGAATCGTGACCTGCCCCTTGCTGGTGAGCGTCGTCGACATGATCAGGCCCCTTGTCGTATTACTGTGCCATGAATTGTAATACCCAGCCCCTCAAACCAGAATCTCTTCCAGCTCCCCCGCCAACCGCTTGCGGTCGATCTTGCCATTCGGGTTGCGCGGCAGGGGTTCCGGTTTGACCATCACCTTCGCGGGCACCATGAACGCCGGCAATGCGCGCTTGCAGGCGTCCAGCACCCGGTCGGCGACCGTCTCATCCTGATCGGGCGCATGGAGCACCAAGGCCACCGCCTGGCCGAGCACCGGATGCGCCACGCCGACCGCAGCCACCTCGGCCGCCAGGCCGCTGGCATAGACGACTTCCTCCACCTCGGTCGGACTGACCCGGTAACCGGACGTCTTGATCATCTCGTCGCGGCGGCCGATGAAGTACAAGAAGCCGTCCTCGTCCATCTTCACGGTATCGCCCGACCACACCGCCATCTCGGTGATCGGCAGGCCGGCCAATTGCCCGGGCGCCGGCTTGTAGCGCTCGGCGGTCTTCTCGGGATCGTTCCAGTAGCCGAGCGCGACATGCACGCCGCGATGCACCAGCTCGCCCGGCTCGCCCGGCGCGCAGGGCGTGCCATCTTCGCGCACCACCAGGATCTCGGCATTGGGGATCGCCTTGCCCATCGAATCCGGGCGCCGGTCGACCTCCTCGGGCGGCAGATAGGTGGACCGGAACGCCTCGGTCAAGCCATACATCAGGAACGGCCGGGTGCTCGGCAGGTGGGCCCGCAGCGCATCCAGCGTCGGACGTGGCATATGGCCGCCGGAGTTGGTGAAATACCGCAAATGCGCGCGCACGCTGTCCGGCCATTCCAGTTGCGCCAGCTGCACCCAGAGCGGCGGCACCGCCGCCAGCCCGGTGATGCGCTCGCGCGCCACGGCCCGGATCACGTCGCGCGGCAGCAGGTAATTCATCAACACCGCGCAGGCCCCGACCAGGAAGACGGTGGTCAGTTGCGACAAGCCATAGTCGAAGGACAGCGGCAACACCGACAGGATGCGATCCTCGGGGCCATTGTCCAGATACTTCGCCACGCTCGCCGCGCCGGCCACCAGGTTGCGATGCGACAACACCACGCCCTTGGGCCGGCCGGTACTGCCCGAGGTATACAGGATCGCCGCCATGTCGCCATCGATGGCCCGATGCGCCGCAGCGGCCGGGGCCGCCGCGCGATCCGACCAGCGGGCCAGCGCCAGGCCCTCGACCAGTCCCACGTCCTTGTCGCCGACGATCACCAGGGCCCGCAGGTCACGGCAATGCGCCAGGGTGGGCCGCAGCAGCTCCAGCCGCTCGGGCGAAGTCACCAGGATGCGCACGTTGCAATCGTTCAGGATATGCCCGACCTGCTCGGGCTTGAGCAAGGGATTCACCGGCACGAACACGCCCCCCGCCGCGGATGCGCCGAACAAGGCGGACACCGCTTCGTGGCGCTTTTCCAGATACACCGCGACCCGCTCGAAGCGTTCCAGGCCCAACGCGAGATACAGGTTGGCCGCCTCGACGAAGGTGCTGGCCAAGGTCTGGTAGTCGAACTCGACGTCCTTGTCGCGCAACGCCACGGCATGCGGCGTTCTTTGCGCCGCCTTGAAAACCAGCTCGTGAATCAGATCGAACATCCTCACTCCCCTGCCTGAATATCCGTGAGAATCCGCTGACCTGGGCATCAAGAGCACAAACATCCAGGCCGGGTCGTCGGTGGTGCCCGGCACAGGGTGCGCGTCCCTGGCCAATCAAATGCGAACTCATATCGCCTGGAATTCTAACCGGTGGCTCACCGGCTCAGGACAGATTCGCATCTCCCCGGCAAGCCTGGATACCCATGCTGTAAACTATTCGCCCGAACATACCTTCACCCCAGGCCCGTCAAATCTGTAGCAATCCATGGCATGGCTGCACGACCGAACAATAACCGCTGACCACACATACTCCGCCACGACCCATGAACACCGCCGACCACGTACGCACCCTGCTCAGCCAACTCCTGCAACTCGGCCCCCGCGCGGATCTGTTGCAAGCCGACACGCCCCTGCTCGGTGCCCTGCCGGAACTCGACTCCATGGCGGTTGTCTCGGTGCTCACCGGTCTGGAGGAACATTTCGGCTTCACGGTGGAAGACGACGAAATCAGCGCCGATACGTTTACTACGTTCGGTAGCCTGGTTGATTTCGTCGAGCAAAAGCTATCCGCCTGATCTCCAGGCCCCAGCCCCATGACTGCCAAGGGCCCCATCGAGATCGAACCGTTTTTCCTGCCCCACCCGGACAGGGCTCTGTTCTGCCTGCATCACATCCCGCGCGGTCAGCCCGTGCATGGCGCGGTGCTATACCTGCATCCCTTCGCGGAAGAAATGCACAAGTCCCGGCGCATGGCCGCGCTCACGGCACGCACCCTGGCGGGGAGTGGATTGGCCGTACTCCTGGTGGACCTGAGTGGCTGTGGCGACAGCACGGGCGATTTTGCCGAAGCCACCTGGTCGAAGTGGCGGGAGGATGCCCGCCTCGCCCACGACTGGCTTTCGCTCCGGCATGGCCAGCCCGTTGCCCTGTGGGGACTACGCACCGGGGCCCTGCTCGCCGCAGACCTCGCCCGCACCCTGCCCGCACCGCCTGCCGGACTTGTCCTCTGGCAACCGATCACCCAGGGCGATCCATTCCTGAACCAATTCCTGCGCATCAAGCTGGCCGCTGATATGCTCAATGAAGGACAGTCGCAGACCGGGACCAAGGCCCTGCGCGCTCAACTCGCGGCGGGCGAGGGCGTAGAAGTGGGCGGCAACATGCTCTCAGCCGATATGGCCAACGAACTCGGCCGCATGAAGCTGGCCGACTGTCCACCCGCCTGTCCGACATTCTGGCTGGAAGTTGGCGCAACTTCCGAAATCCAGGTCACGCCCGCCAGCCAACGGGTACTCGATGCCTGGCAAGTCGCCGGCGCGAACACCCATGCGGCCACGGTCAGGGGCGATCCCTTCTGGGCCACCCAGGAGATCACCGAATGTCCAGAACTGATCGAGGCCACCGAGGACGCGCTGGGACGCTTGATCGGTGGCTCGGGCTCAGCGCCTGTCTTTGATCAATCCGGCCAGGCGGTCACTTGTTCTCCAGCGAACGATGACCAAACTCGTGAAGCCGGGCCATCGGCCTCTGTTTCAAACCGAGTGAGCGAATCCCCCTGCCTGTTCGAATGCGTGGGTCAGCGCCTGATCGGCATGGTCGCGAGACCTGACACACCTGGTCGCACCGGAGTCGTCATCATCGTGGGCGGTCCGCAATATCGGGCCGGCAGCCACCGGCAATTCACCCTCCTGGCCCGCCACCTCGCCGAGCAGGACATTTCAAGCCTCCGTTTCGATTACCGGGGCATGGGCGACAGCGAAGGCGAATTCCGCAATTTCGAGGCCATCGATGCCGACCTCCGTGCCGCCGTGGATGCCCTGATCGAGCAAGTACCGGAAGTGACCGAAGTTGCGCTATGGGGCCTCTGCGATGCCGCCTCCGCGGCGCTTTACTACGGGCCCACGGATGTGCGCGTGCGTCGGCTGATCCTTCTCAATCCCTGGGTGCACAGCCCCGCCGGCGCCGCCAAGGCACGCATCAAGCACTACTATCTCCAGCGTCTGATGCAACCGGCGTTCTGGCGCAAGCTGCTGTCCGGCAAGGTCCGCCTGGGCGACACGGTCAAGGATGTCTCGCAAGCGACATCATCCACCCCGGCCGCCCCAACCAACCCACGGCATGGCAGCGCAGGCTACATCGAACGCATGTTGTCCGGCCTGACCCGATTCGATGGCCGGGTCCATTACATTCTGAGCGGCAACGACCTCACCGCCGAGGAATTTCGCCAGTGCATCGCCAGCGACTCGCGCTGGAAAAAGGCAATGGCGAACCCACGGGTGGACATTGCCACCGTTCCCGAGGCCAATCACACCTTTTCGAGCTCTGCCTGGCGCGATGAAGTGGAACGTCTCACCCTCGCCCGGCTAGTCGACCGATAATCATCGGCGCACCCGACGGCCGGCCGGGTCGGATTCAGAGCTTTCTGAACGCCAGCCACTCCTCCAGGATCATCATCAGCCACAACATGCGCCCGTAGTAGGTGGCATGGCCGGTCTCATGCTGGCGTCGGATGCCTTCGATGAATCCAGGTGCCAGGATGCCGCGTCCGGCAAAAGCGGAGACCCGGTCCTGGATGCGCTCGCGCAGCGGCGCATACTCCTTGGCCCAGATACCGAAAGGCAGGCCGAAACCATGCTTGGACTTGTTGATGATCTCGTCCGGCAAATAGCCTGTGAGCGCCTTCTTGAAGAACCAGCGCAGATAGCGTCCCTTGACCTTCCAGTCGGGTGGTACCTGTCCGGAAAACTCGACCATGGCGTCATCGAGCAGGGGATAACGGACTTCGACCCCCGCCGCCTCGGTCATGGCGCCGACCTTGCGCAAGTCATTGTCGGCCAGGGTGAATTTCAGATCGAGATGCAACATGCGATTGATGAAAGACTGTGAATCCGCCCGGAAATACACCTCACGCAACAGGCTGGTGGGCTGGGTCGCTTCCACCTGGGCCAGGAAATCCGCCGTGAACATCTGCTCCAACGGCTGCAAATACACGTGGTTGTAGGACTCCATCCGATCCGGTAGCGGCGTGTTGGCACGCCGCACGTAGCTCTGAGCCCGACGCAACAGGGACACCGCATCGAGCCCGGGCATCCGAAGCAGCGGCTCCAACACACCCTGGCGCAGCATCGCCGGCAACAAGTGATAGGCCTCGAAGATTTTCTGCGTCGCGTAGCGCTCGTTGCCGCCGAAGATTTCGTCGCCGCCGTCACCGGCCAGCATCACGGTGTAGCCCTCCTCCGCGGCCCGCTTGGCGCAGAAATAAGTTGGAATCGCCGATTCGTTGGCAAACGGCTCGTCGTAATGTTCGGCAATGACCGGGATGGCGGCCAGCACGTCTTCCCGCTGCAGGTAGTACTCGCGGGAATCCAGGCCGAAATGCCGGGCGGCGATGCGCGCGTACTCGATCTCATCGAACCCGCTGGCATCGAAGCCGATGGAATAAGTCCGCGCCTGACCGGCCAGTTCCCGCAAGACGCCGCTCACCGTCGAACTGTCGGTGCCACCGGACAGGAACGCGGCCACCCGGTCCTCGCCTCGGGCCCGACGCACGCCATCGCGCAACAATTCGTGGAACACCCGGGACTGCTCGTCGAAGTCATTGCGTGGCGTGTCACGGTAATGCAAGGCCCAATAGAAACCCTGCCGGACTTCACCCCGCTGCCACTCCAGCCACTGCCCGGGCAACAGTTTGCCGACCTTCTCAAAAATACTGCCGGGCGCCGGGGCCTGGTAGAAATAGATGAAATTGAACAGTCCCTGGGGATCGAGGCGTTCGTCCAGTTCGGGGTGCGCCGCGACCATGTCGGCCTGGCTGGCGAAGGCCACGCCGTTGGGCAATACGGCATAGGCGAGCTTCTCGGCCCCGATGCGGTCCAGGGCAAGGAACACCCGCTCGGCTGCAAGGTCGAGGATCGCCAGGGAAAAATTGCCATGGATGTGCTTGGGCGCATCGACGCCATGCTGACGCCACAAGGCGAGGACTTCCCCGGCCGCCGAGGCCGAAGTCAGGAATCGGTCGCCCAACCGGGGACGCCCGCACACCGCTGCGATCAGCATGCCCTCGCGGGCGACCGAGTGGCTGGCGGCCACCGCGCCCGTGGGGTCGCCGACCCCCTGGTCTGGGAATGCGGCACTGCATCTCGCCCACATGCGCGCCAGCGCTGTCTCCGAATGCTGACTGGGCTTGGCCAGCCACCCCGCGATCCTGTGCATGCCGCGTTCCCTATTGAGATGTTTCGACGCTCGGTGCCGAAGCCGGGGCCGGCCTCGACCGGCGCTCCACCAGGGTCTTGATCAACGGCCAGCGATATTGGTTGACGTGGTACATGGTGCGTTTGTCCTCGGTCCAGCGGGTATGCCACTCCATGACCTTGCCGTAGAACTCGATGCGGCGGAACTCGCCTGATTCGAACAGGTGCTGAAAAATTTCGTGGTGCATCAACATCGCCGGGGAATACTCTGCCGCGGCTTCATCATAGGTCGTCTTCAAGATGACGATGACGCCCTCCAGATCGATGCAGATATCCATGGCCACCACCTGGTCGCCCAACCGCAACTGGTACACGCGACCGTGCCCCGCCTGGCAATGGCGAGTCAACAAATCCAGGTAAAAGCGGCCCTGGTCGTTATCGAGGCTGATCGCGGTCCCTTGCCTGGACTTCCAGCCCTTGCTCTCCATCGCGCCATAGCTGGCCACCGCTTCGCGCATCTGGTCCGCGGCGGTGAGGCAGTCGAGCTGGATCGCTAGACCCGCCTTGTCCAGCTTGTTGCGAACCTTGCGCAGGTTCTGGCGCAGGTTCTTGCCGCGTTGTTCCCAATACGCCTCGAAAGCACCGCCCACATCGATGCTGGCGGTCTCGATATAGTCGAGGGTTTTCGTGACCACACCCGGCTCCGGCCGGGCGATCAGCAAGGGATCCTGCTGGGTCAAGCCAAACAGCACCGCCAGCCCGGGCAAGTCGCGCAACAAGCGTGCCAATACGGTTTCGACGCTCAGGTCAGCCCGCTTCAGGAAGAATCCGATCGGCGCCTGCGACGGCTGGAAAGTCTGCCAGACGCCGGGCCTGCTGCTTCGCTCCACCACGGCCATGGCTGCCGGCGCGAGCAAATCGCCCAGGATCGCCAGCTTTTCCTTGCCAGTGCCGAATGCCATGAGCGCGCTGCCCAGGAACTGGCTGGTCAGGAGCGGCGATCGGGCGCCGGCGGCATTCAGGGCATCCCAGCGCGAGGCGTATTCGGCAGCCTCGGTGGCCGCTACAAAGGTCCATTTCATGGGTTCATCATTCCTGGTCCGAGGCCCGCCCGAACTCATGTTCCGGGACCGGCAACCTCGACATCACTCCCTCGAGGATATGCACCACCCAGTCGATCTGGCCCTCGGTCAGATCCTGATGGCAGGGCAATTGTAATAGACGCAGGCGGTAATTCTGAGACACCGCGCATGAAGTTCTCGCGACATCCTCCCAGCGCCAGATCGGCACGCCGGCCAGGCGCAGGGCATGAAACACCCAGCCCCGGGGGTCGGTCAGCAGGGGGAAAGCGTAAGGCACGACCCCATCCGGCAACCGGGCGAACAGGGGCCGTACCCCAGGCACGCCCTCGATGCGGCGCAGCCAGTGCCGATACAGGGCGCGCCGCCGCTCACGAATCTCGGCATGCGGCGCCAGCCGCACCAAGGCCCGCGACACCCGCAAACCCTGGCGGATGACCTGATCCCGCCTGAACTGAATTTCATCGGTCGCCAGGGCAGGCTCGGGCCTGGCGCCGAGTTCCAACACCTGGGCGACCAGCGCATCGAAGACCGGCCGAGGCAATGGAGACCCGGGTCCACGGCTGCGACCAAGCGAACGGGCCACATCGGCCAAGGCCTTGATTTCACTCCACAAAGAAGGGGCGCGCAGCCGGCTTGGCGCGCCAGCCCCGGGGCTATTGTCGCGCAGCAGGGCCCCATCCCTTAGGGGGAAGAATTTCCAGACGCTGGTCACCGCATAATCGCCGATACTGCCCAAAACGTGGCCTTGGTCATCCTGGCCATACAAGGCATGGGCGCAGTCCTCCACCAAGGCCATGTTCGTCTGGTCGCACAAGGTACGCACCCGCGCCAAGTCATTCGGGAAGCCGAAATAATGGGTCAACACGAAGGCCTTTGCCTTGCCATCGGCGCAGAGGGGTTCGAGCCGGGCGAAATCTGGCCTCAGCGACGCCGTCATCGGATACAAGCGGACTTCGGCGCCCAGATACAAGGCAGACTCGACCACCGTCCGGCAATGATAGGCCGGCAACAGCACGGCATCGCCGGCGCGCACGCCCGCCCGCCGCAACGCCTCGACCAGCGCGTAACGACCAAAGACAAAGAAATCTCCCGCCAGAAACGGCGATGCCCCCTGTTCATTCCCTGGCCATGTCACTCGCATGCGCCCCGGCAACATCGACAACACCGGCCTCGGATAATTCTCGGGATTCACGGCCAACGGCATAAATTCGACAGATACCATCCCCTTTAAACACTCCTGCCATGCCAGGCGGCTACCATAGCATAGAACCGCATCGGGACAGGCCAGCTTGCCGCGCCGGAGGCCGCTACCGTGACGGCATGCGAGGCCCCCTGCCGGTGACGCCCCTGCACCGGGGAGCCCAGCAAGACAAGGCAGTGGATTCATAATTTTGCAGACTCGCAACTGACTCGAGAGGGGCCCGAGCTGGTCTCGCCCCAGCGAAGATCGAACAGGCCCCTCGCACGCGCTGCCACATCGGACTTCCCCTGCGGGCGGGGAAGGCCCCGGGGGCGTGTGGGATCGTGAAGTTTTTTCGCGCCGGGTCGCCAGACTTGCCGAACGCCAGCCAATATGCGATTAAAGACACGTCCACGCATGAATAACCACGGAGGCACATGAGCTCACCCCCCTTGCCCGCCCCGGCCAGTGAAGACCACCTGATCCAGGTCGCCCGCCGGGTCCTGGAAACCGAAGTCCGTGCCATCGAGGCCCTGGTACCCCGCGTCGATGGTGCGCTGATCCAGGCCATCCGGCTGATCCAGGCCGCCCCCGGGCGCGCGGTGGTCACCGGCATGGGCAAATCCGGCCACATCGGCAACAAGCTCGCAGCGACCCTCGCCAGCACCGGCACGCCGGCGTTCTTTGTCCATCCCGGCGAGGCCAGCCATGGTGACCTCGGCATGATCACCCAGGATGATGTCGTCCTGGCCCTGTCGAACTCCGGGGAAACCGCCGAACTCCTGACCATCCTGCCGGCCATCAAGCGCCTTGGCGCCAAGCTGATCGCCCTGACCGGCAATCCGAATTCCACCCTGGCCACCGAGGCCGATGTCCACCTCGATGTCAGCGTCGCCGAGGAAGCCTGTCCGCTCGGCCTGGCCCCCAGTGCCAGCACCACGGCCGCCCTGGCCATGGGCGACGCGCTGGCGCTGACCCTGCTTGAAGCTCGCGGCTTCCAGGCTGAGGATTTCGCCCGTTCCCACCCTGGCGGCGCCCTCGGCCGTCGCCTGCTGGTGCGCGTGCGCGACGTGATGCACGGCGAAGACCGGCTGCCCAAGGTACGTGCCGACGCCCCCCTGGTCACCGCGCTCTACGAGATGAGCAGCAAGGGGCTCGGCATGACCGCGGTGGTCGATGCCGATGACACACTGATCGGGATCTACACCGACGGCGACCTGCGCCGCAGCCTGGAAAAGGGCCTGGACATCCGCACCCTCAGCATCGCCGACGTCATGCACCG
The DNA here is from genome assembly GCA_049322515.1 of Pseudomonadota bacterium. GTDB lineage: Bacteria > Pseudomonadota > Gammaproteobacteria > Burkholderiales > Thiobacillaceae > Parasulfuritortus. Next base: position 162,516 of record JBMOQW010000031.1, on the reverse strand, counting down.
TTCGCCACACCGTATCCTGCCGGACAAGATGGCCGCCGAAGCCGTGCATTACATGGACGCGCACAAGATCAACGGCTTGCTGGTGGTCGATGAAGCCAACCATTTGATCGGCGCGCTCAACATGCACGACCTGTTCAGGGCCGGAGTCTTGTAGTGTCCGGGCCATCGCCTCAAGGCTCGGCGCCGAGATGAATGTCCGCTGGCTCCCCGAGCCCCTGCGCTGGGCCGCCTTCCGAACTTTGGAATGGCTAAGCGACTTGAAGGGCAACCCGGCCCGCAAGCTGCCGGAGCCGATTGCCGCCAGCCCCGGCCCCGGTGCCCTCTGGCTGTATGTCTCGACCATCGGCGAACTGAACGCCATCGAGCCCCTGCTCCGGCACCTGCGCGAACGTCTGCCCGGGCTGGCCTGGGTCTTGATCACCGAGCATGCACACTATCGCGACGCCTACCTGGCCAAATACCCCCAGGCCCAGGTATTTATCACCCGTGGCCATAGCCGGGACGCGCGCCACCTGGCCCGCCGGCAACCGCCGGCCCTGCTCATGCTCGCGGAAATCCCGGCCTGGCCCTCGGAAGGACCGTGCCGCTTCTCCTATGCCTTCGTGCGTGCTGCCAAGCGCGCAGGGGCCCGCGTTCTCCTGGTCAATGCCTGGCTGTATGGCTACACGCCCCGCTGCACCATGGATCGCATCGAACACAGCCTGTTCGCCCACGACTACCTCAGCGCCTTCGATTTCGCCTGCGTGCAAAACCAGACCGTGGCCGACACATTGGTCACGGCCGGGCTGGGCCGCGCCCGCTTGCAGGTCACCGGCAACCTCAAATTCGACGCGCTCGACCGCCAGGCCTGGACACCCGATCAAGCCCGCAGTCCAAACCTGCTCAAGGCCTTGCTTGAAGCACACCGGCCGATCCTGGTCGCCGGCTGTGTCACCGACCACGACGAGATGGAACGGGTCTTCGACGCCTTCGCCCGGCTCAGGGCCCGCCACCCAGACGCCCTGCTCATCCACGCGCCCAGACACCCCGAATACCCCGACAACCTGCGCAAGATCGAAGCCCTGGCCGAGCGACACCAGCTCCGCCTGCGCTTCCGATCCAGGATCGAGGATGCCCCCCTGCCCCCGGACACCGATGGCCTGGTGCTCGACACCATGGGCGAATTGAGGGATTTCTATGCCGCCGCGACCCTGGCCCATGTCGGCGTCGACCACAACATCCTGGAACCGATGTCCTTCGGCCGCCCGGTCAGCGTCAGTCCCGGCTGGCATCCGACCTACCCCAGCTACCCCGTCTACCAGGCCATGCTGGCCGCTGGCGGCATCCGCGAACTTGCCCACGCGGAGGACCTGGCCAAGACCTGGATCGAACTCCTGGAGCAACCCGACCTCTATCAGGCGAGCCGGGATTCGGTCGATGGCGCCCTCGACCAGGCTCGGGGCGCCCTGAAGCGAAGCCTGGACGCGCTTATCCCCTTTTTGCCCCGCCCATGATGCCCTTGATCCGCACAGCCAAGCCCGATCGCATCGATTCGATGCAATACCCCGACACCCACGATATCGCCACCCTCTGTCGTCATTCGGTCCGCGGGATTCTGATGACACTGGTCTTGGCACTCCTCTCGGGGACCGTCCACGCAGCCGGCAAAGGCTCCCCGCGCATCAACACCGACCCGATGACCCTGGTCGGACGAACCATCAAGAATTTCTACGTGCTATCGGCACAAGAGGCCCAGATGCTCGAGCCGGTGTGTGTGCTGGTCTTGGGCAGCGGGGGGCCCGGCCTCATGTGGTACGACGCAGTCAAGGGCCATCCCATCCTGAACCATCCCAGCTACAACATGGCCCAGGGCGCCATCTCCCTGCATCACTATTGCTATGGCGAAGTCGCCAAGAACCGGCGCTTCTTCGAAACCGACCCGAAAAAACGGGCCTTCCACGTCGAGCGCATGCTCGACGAATATGGCTTCGTCATCAATTCAACCCAATACCGGAACAAGCACTGGCCTTACCTCAAAAAGGTCCTGGTCGAATATGGCAAAGCCGCCTTGCTCGCCAAGAAACTCCCTGATGGCATCACCGCATTCAACCAGGCGCTGAAACTGGACCCTGCCTACGAACCCGCGCATATCGCACTCGCCGAAGCCATGCTCAGCATGGGTAACAAGGACGATGCCCTGGCCCAGGTCACTGAAGGATTGAAGCGAATCCCCGAATCGGAAAAGCTGCAGAAACGCTTCCTGGACTATGGCGGCAAGCTCCCCTACCCGGAGCCCTACCCGAAACCCGCCGCCCTCGCCGAAACCCAGCCCACTCCGACCGAGACGCCTGCACCAACCGAGTCTGCGCCTTCAGAGACCGCGCCCACACCCCCCGTCCTGAACGAGGATGAATTCAAGATCGGGACCGTCGGGGAAGACCCCAAGCGTCCCAATTGCCGGTTTTGTCCCTGAAGGCCTAACATCTTGTCCAGCCTGCGCGGCAATCTGCTGATCGCCCTGGCTTCGTCGAACACCACCCTGGCGATCAACTTCATCGCCTCGCTGGCCCTGGCACGCCTCCTCACCCCGGAGGAAATCGGCATCTTCTCGGTCGCCTTTGTCCTGGCCAGCCTGTTTCGCACCCTCCGTGAAATGGGCCTGGGCGCCTACATCGTCCAGGAGACCGACCTCACGCCCGCGCGCTTCCGCACCGCACTCGGCCTTTCATTCCTGGTGTCCTTCGCCTGCGGACTCATCGTCGCCTTGCTGGCCGAGAGCGCCGGGCAGTTCTACCGCGAACCGCGCGTGACGATGGCCTTGTACGTGATCGCCCTCACCTTCCTGGTGGTGCCGATCGGCGCCACCTCGATGTCGATGATGACGCGCGGCATGCGATTCAAGGAAATCGCCTTGGTCGAGATCTTTTCCGCCTTGGTGCAAAGCAGCACCGGCATTTACCTGGCCTGGCAGGGCCAGGGCTTCCTCAGCCTGGCCTGGGCCTCGTTGGCAGGCATCTGCGCCAGTTCCTTGGCCGTCATGTATTTCAGAGCCCCCGGCCTACCCTGGCTGCCCGCATTGAAGGAATGGCGACATGTGCTGCGCTTTTCCGGGTATGTCTCCGGCTCCTCGCTGCTCACTTACGCCAACCAGTCCGCCAGCGACCTGGTGCTCGGTCGCATGATGGGCATGGAAGCAGTCGCCTTCTTCAATCGCGCCCATGGCCTCACCAGCACCTTCACCACCGTCCTGCTCAAGGCCGTGAACGCGGTCAGCCTATCTCACCATGCCCAACAGCATCGGCAAGGCATCGACTCAAGCGATGGATTTTTCCATTCCACCACCCTGATCGCCATGATCGCCATTCCCTTGTATGCCTGGGTGGCCGTCCTGTCCCAGCCGATCATCCTGCTGCTCTACGGCCCGCAGTGGACGCCGGCGGCCCACCTGCTGGCCATCCTCAGTCTGGTAGGCATGGCCAGTGCCCTGGAGAGCCAGATCCGGCCGTTCATGACGGCCCATGGCCATGTCAAGGCGCTGATGTTGCTCGATACACGCATACTGGCGCTGAAGCTGGCGGTGCTGGTCCTGGGCGCCCTGCACAGCCTGGAAGCCGTCGCCTGGGGATATGCGTTGGCCAGCGTGCTGGGCACCACCATGCGCTTCCATACCTTGCGCTGCCTCGTCCCCTTGGGCAAGCCCGGGCTCGGACCCATCCTCCGTCACACGCTTTTAACCAGCCTCGGCAGCATCATCGGTCCCATCATGGTTATACTCTGGGCGCCGGTCGAGGCACCGTCCGCGATGATCCTTCTGGCCGCACTCGCGGCCCTGGCAGGCTGGATCGCTACCGTGATCACGACAACCAATCCGATGCGCGACGAAGCCCTGCGGTTTCTTCACCGACAGCGCCGTTCGTGATGCTGCATCGTTGGATGGCCTGTCGCCAGGACCGGCCAATAAGAACAACAACACGACTTGGGACGCTTGCAAACCGTACCCCCTTCCCAGCGAGGCCGGGCGTGCAGGTCACGCGGCTCGCTTCTCAAGATCGTCGAGCGCCGCCGCCCCAGCTCGGGCTGCTTGTTTCAGGGATACATGACTCCAACACCGGAAAAGAACCATGAGCAAAACACTGTTGATTACCGGCGGCTCACTGCGAGCGAATGGCTACGAACTGGGCGAAGGCAAGTATTACGAATGTGCCAAGCTTCTGAAACTCGACCTCGACAGTGGGCGGTTCGAGGTCCTGCTCGCGGTCGACCAGGGCAATGAAAATTTCCCCGCCGAGCATCCCAACCTGGAATTCACCGTCGGCACGGTGGAAGGCGACATCCTCTGGCTACCGACCGACACCGAAATCCGAAAATACCGCTACCCCAGCCTGGTGCTGGAAAAGACCTTCTCACACCCCTGTTTCCACAACATCCACTCGGTGGCCCAGCGAGGCGACAAGCTGTACGTCACCTCCACCGGCTTGGACATGGTCGTCGTGCTCGACAAGGACACAGGCCGCATCCTGGAATACATCAATGCCGAGGGTAAACCGACCTGGCATCGATTCTCTGAAGCGATCGACTACCGCCAGGAATATTCCACCCGGCCCCATGACTGCCATCCCAACTACGTGTTCTGGATTGGCGACGAACCCTGGGTGACCCGATGCCGGCAGGAAGATGCCGTGCAGATCAGTGACATGCGCACACGCATCGACATCAGTGGCAGCAAGCGCCCCATGAGCGTCCATGACGGCATCGTCGTCGACGACAAAATCCTGTTCACCACCGTCGACGGCTGTGTCGTCGTCGCCGACCCGAAAACCCAGGCCGTCCTGGAAACCTTCGACCTCTCCACGCTCAAGGGCTTTGGCGGCCTGCGCGGCTGGTGCCGGGGCCTGCACATCGATGGCGACATCCTCTATGTCGGCTTTTCCAAGCTGCGCCGCACGCGCCAAACCGACAAGCTCAGGTGGGCGAAAAAACTCCTGGCCATGGGCAAGCGGGTGGAAGAAAGCTCGGTCCTGGCCATCGATTTCAAACTGCGAAGAATCGTCGGGGATTACCGCATTCCGCAACCCATGATCGACGCGATCTATACCCTCTTGCCCACCCCAGGGTCGGGCTGAGTGCCTCCTCAGTCAGGCTCGACGAACCTGCTTTCTTCAAAGGCGGGCAAACGAACACAGTGAGTTTCGCCAAAACGAGCGAAGATCACCTCGGATACCCCTTCATTCACGCGAAGACGGGAATCTAGTACCTTGATTTTCCAGGGAGCCTGCCTCGCGTGCACGACGAAACGAGGCCTTGTCGAGATGCCCTATACTCTCGACTATTCCTTGGGGGCTCAACGAGTCCTGCTTACCCATCCAGCCAGTCCATGACATCACAATGCCTCTGACCAGCCTTGCAGCGCCTGCACTGAACGCGCAAGACCCAGACTTGCCCGTCATCGAGGTCAAGCATCTCACCAAGGAATATCGCCTGGGCGCCCTGGAAGGCCTGCGTGCGCTGGCCGGCCGGCTGACCGGGCGCGCCGTCCCGAGCCGTGCACGCTACAAGGCCCTCGACGACATCAATTTCGAGATTCGCCGGGGCGAAGTGGTCGGCATCATCGGCCATAACGGTGCCGGCAAAAGCACCCTGCTGAAACACATCTGCAGGATCACCACGCCGACCAGCGGCACGGTGACGGTGCGGGGCCGCGTAGCGCCCCTGATCGAGGTCGGCGCCGGCTTGGTGGGGGAAATGACCGGCCGGGAAAACATCTACCTCAATGCCACCATCCTCGGCCTGACCCGGAAGGAAATCGACGCCAAGCTGGATGAAATCATCGCCTTTTCCGAGTTGGAGCCTTTCATCGACACGCCCATCAAGCGCTACAGCTCGGGCATGCAGGTCCGGCTCGGCTTTTCGATCGCCACCACGATCGAAAGCGAAATCCTGATCGTCGACGAAGTGCTGGCGGTGGGCGACCTCAATTTCCAGCGCAAGTGTCTGGAGCGAGTCGAATCGCTGATCAAGCGCGAGGGCCGCACGGTGCTGATCGTCGGACACAACATCCGCCAGCTCGAACGGGTCTGTAAGCGCATGATCCTGCTCGCCCATGGCCAGGTGCTGGCCGATGGCCCCGCCAACATCGTCACCAACCAGTATTTCGACTACACGGAAAACATGCGGCTGGCGAGCCTGCCAAAAACAAAGGTCGAGGTGTCCGGCGGCGGGGTCGAGCTGGACAAGATCGAGCTGCTATCGGTCGAGTCCGGCACGCCCACCGACAAGATCACGCTGCACGACAGCCTGCGGATCCGGCTCACCCTGCATTGCGAAGCCGCGTTCCCGGAGGTCGACATCCATATCGGTTTTCATACCCTCGATTTTTTCCAGATCTCGACCTTCAATACTGCCGCCTCGAATATCGAGGTCAATCTCGCCCCCGGCATCACCCACGTGGACTGCGTGATACCCGACGTTCCCCTGCTCCCTGGACTGTATGGCATCCGGGTCGGCGTCATCGACCAATACGGCCGGGGCGTCTGGTACGCGGAAAACGTCACGCATATCCATGTCGTGACCAATGAGCAGACCCGTACGCGCATGTCGCTCTATGCCGTGGTGGACCTGCCTGTCCAATGGGCGATCGACACCGGATCAGGTGCCGCCCCGTGACCTCAACTCGAAAACCCCGTCATTCCCGCGATGGCGCCATGACAAGCGCAGCGAACTGTCGCGCTGACGGCCATCCAGGCCGTTGTTTTTATGGGGCTCCGATCTTCACAAGCAGCGAAACATCGAAGATTAAATCTGATCCCCACGCGCATTCGCCCCAGGTACACGTTGACCGGTACGCCAAGACGAAAGGGAACGTGGTTATACTTCGAGCCTGGTAATACCGGGCATGAACTCAGACCGCACGGGATTCACTCACCCATAACGACAACTAAGTACCAGGCCCTGCCCATTGCGGGCCTGCCCGAATCCGGCTCGATGCCCGCCATCAGAAGCCGAGGCTCAGGACGCAGGCTTAAACATACCGATAACATCCAATCTCAGGTTCCTCGATGGCCCAGGCCTGAAAGGGGACCACTTGATGCCCGATGTATGTTTTGGTCACTCACCGCGAAGCACGCACTGCCCCCGTTCACCGGCGCGTGTGCCCTTGGCGCGGTAACAATGAATGCAGACACCAACTTGAATACGACATGATTGCCATCGCGAAACAACTGTACGACTTCAGGGAACTCCTGCTGGTCCTGACCTGGAAGAACATCACCCTACGGTACAAGCAAAGTTACCTCGGCATCGCCTGGGCGATTCTCCGGCCGCTGATGCTGGTCGCCATCTTCATGGTCGTGCGCAGCTTCATCGGCATCGATAGCGGCGAAGTTCCCTATGCCCTGCTCACCTACTGCGCCATGGTGCCTTGGGTCTATTTCCAGGATTCCGCCAGTGAAGGCGTGGGCAGCGTGGTCAACCACGCCAACCTGATCAAGAAAATCTACTTCCCCCGCGAAGTGTTCCCCATCGCCAGCCTGATGACCAAATTGCTGGAACTGTCAGTCGGCCTGTTTATCCTGGGCCTGCTCATGCTGTGGTACCAATGGGCGCCCACCTGGCATGCCCTGTGGGTCATCCCGCTGCTGATCTACACCATGCTCGCCGCGCTCAGCATCAGCCTGGCCGGCGCCGCCCTCAACGTCTACGCACGGGACATGTCGCAGGGCATCCCCTTGCTGCTATCGATGCTGATGTACCTGACTCCGGTCATGTATCCCCTCTCCCTGGTGAAGACCGCCCTCCTTGAAAGGCAATCAGCCGGTGAATGGAGTGAGTTGCTTTACACGATCTACACCCTGAACCCGATGACCGGCATCATTGACGGCATGCAGTCTGCTCTGTTGAGAGGCCAGACCCCGGATTTGATGACCCTGGCCCCAGGCATGATTCTCGTCGCGGTTCTGCTGCCCCTGAGCTACACCTTCTTCAAACGTGCCGAAGCCTATTTCGCCGATGTCATCTGATACCCCCATGCCAGACCCCAGTCACGAAGCGCCGATCATCGAAGTCAAGAACCTGGTCAAGGAATACCGGCTCGGCGCACTGGAAGGCATCCGCACCCTCGGTCGTCGCCTGCTAGGGAAACCCGTCCCCCCACGGCAACGCTTCCGGGCCCTCGACGATGTTTCCATGTCCATACGCCGGGGCGAGGTGGTCGGCATCATTGGCCATAACGGGGCGGGCAAAAGCACGCTGCTCAAGTTGTTGTGCCAAATCACGAAACCAACCAGCGGAAAGATCAAGGTAAATGGCCGGATCGCCCCGCTGATTGAAGTGGGCGCCGGCTTGGTGGGGGAAATGACCGGACGAGAGAATATCTATCTCAACGCCACCATCTTGGGACTCACTCGGCCAGAAATCGACGCAAAGATCGACGAGATCATCGAATTCTCAGAGCTGGGTCAGTTCATCGACACCCCAATCAAGCGCTACAGCTCGGGCATGCAGGTCCGGCTGGGCTATGCCATCGCCACCGCCATCGACTCGGAGATCTTGATCGTGGACGAAGTGCTCGCTGTGGGAGATCTCCAGTTTCAACGCAAAAGCATCGAGCGGATGCAGCGACTGATCCACGAGTCAAACCGCACGGTATTGATCGTCGGTCACAATGTCCGCCAACTCGAACGGGTTTGCACACGTGTCATCATGCTCGATCATGGCAAGGTTGTCGCCGACGGCATGCCCGGTCCTGTCGTGGGCGAGTTTTACGAGAAGGTCCAGAACAAGGAACTCGCAAAGTCGCGTTCTGCGCAACCCCATGCGGCCTGGGTGATCGAATCGTCCGGCATCATCGATGTCACTTCCGTGACCATTGAAACTGACACTCGCACCGAAGCCGGCTATTCGGTGGAATTCGGCTCGGCATTGACGGTGCGCATCGTCATAGAAAGTCAGCGTGAGATCCCACGTCTCGACATGGGGCTTGCCGTTCTGACCTTGGATTACCTCCCGGTCGCGATCTCCGAACTCACCAGCGCTCCCAGCGTCGGCCCCTTTACCCTGAGTGAGGGCCACAATGAGTTTGTTTGCACCCTGACCGATCTGCCGCTCATGCCCGGAGTCTATTGCTTCAGGCTCGGCGTGAAAGACAATTGGGGCCAGCTGATTTGGGGGGCAAACAACATTTGCCCGTTTGAAGTGCGTGCCCGGCCGGACGACAATCGCGCGAGATATTCAGATTTCGCATTTGTACAGATCAAGAGCCGCTGGCAACAAATGCTAAACCTGTCTGATCCATACACCAAGTCAGTCAATTCAGGCTGTTAGACAATATGTGCGCTTCATGGATGTGAGCACTTCACGCCAAGTTACCAAGACTGGCCAATACCTGCCTTATCTTAATCACAGAAGATGGCGACTTATGTTATTTTAAATCCCCCTCGCCAATATTGCCTAGGGCGATAACATGGCCCGATCTGCCAAGTTTTTGGAAAGTCGGTCGATTAATTCATATTGGGCCGGAAATGAGAAGTTTGCATAAGAGCATTGCTTATGACTTTTAGCGTAACCATGATCAACGGATATGATTGCAGCGCAAATCCATATAGCATGATTCACAAACACGGTGGTTTAGCGGCGCAGTGGTCACCCGATCATGCGATCCCTATTCGATCATGAAGGGCATTCCCGCAAAAGTGACAGGTTACCGATAGATGCTACCGTTCTCCTTTTACATTCAAGCCAGTAAGCGCGCCTATTGGGCTGTCGATCGTTACAAACATCAAATCACTGTAGAAGCGACAGCCCGACGCATGAAAGATAGCGTCGAGAAAATCATCGCCTCTTCCACGCCCTATGACACCTCCGAATCCGAGCGCGCCTACGACCAGCTTGCCAAGCTGTATTCGGGCCCGGGTGAATACGGCTATGGGGATCGCGAGAATTGGCAACGTGGCATTTCCCGTGCAGAGCGGATCGTCCAGGCCATCCCGACGCTCACGCCAAGGTCACAGGCGCTCGAAGTCGGCTGCGGCGACGGCATGACCGCACGTGCTTTGGCGTCCTTTGGCATCACCATGCATCTGACCGACCTGCAAGATTGGCGTGACCCCCGCGCTCATGAACTTGCATTCGACGCCATCGACTTGGCCGTCGAAGCCATCCCACTCCCAGGCGGCCCCTACGATCTGATCTATTCATTCAATGCCTTCGAACACTTCCCCAACCCGGCCAGTGTCTTGCACCGCATGCAATCTGCTCTCAGACCGGGGGGATATATCTACCTTGATTTCGGCCCACTCTACTGTGGCCCATGGGGTCTGCATGCTTATCGGATGCTGCCGATGCCCTACCCTCAGTTTTTGTTCAGCGAGGATTTCATTGACAACAAGCTGAGATCGCTCGGCATCAGGGATCTGGGCCAAGATCTGGATGAATTGCAACCGCTGAATCGTTGGCGCGTTGAGCAGTTCGATAGCCTGTGGGCAAGCAGCCACTGCGAAGTCGTATTAAACAACCATTACACCTTGGACTCGCACATAGATTTGGTTACACGCTTTCCAAAGGCATTTTCAGGAAGAGGGCTGACTTATGCCGACATAACCACTCAAGGCCTCAATGTGCTCATAAAAAAGCCAGCGATCTGATGAGTCATAAACAACACAGCCACATAATTGGTCTATCGACAGTTGACCACACTATTTCCGATCTTCATTCACAACATGAATTTGAATCAAGTATTTGAACATCCGAGATGGTGATGAACATTACAAATACCGATACAAATACAGCCCCTCTAGTGTCCGTGATCATGTCTGTTCACAATGGCGGCAAATATTTGGAGGAAGCAATTGATTCAGTACTTTACCAAACCTACAAAAACTTCGAATTCATAATTGCCAACGATGCATCTACTGATAACACCCTGGATGTTCTAAATAAATATAAAACACAAGATTCAAGAATAAAGATCGTAAATTTTACAGAAAACAAGGGACTGGTGGGTGCCTTGAACGAATTATTGGCACACATCAACGGTGAATTTACTGCCAGGATGGATGCTGACGATGTCAGTCTTCCAAACAGGTTTGCTTGCCAGGTTGCAGAATTTATTGCGAACGATGATTTAGTTCTGTTGGGTACATTATTTGATTACATTGATGGAAGTGGGCTTCAATTTGCCAAAGGTCGCCCGCCACATAACAACGATGCCTTGCAAAAATACCTGATGAACGAAGGCAATCCCTTTTGCCACCCTTCCGTCATGATGCGAACTCGTCATGTCAAGGCACTGGGCGGCTATCGTCAAATCGTGAACAGATATGCACAGGATTATGATTTGTTTCTGAGGCTCTCTGAGCTAGGCACGGTCGCCAACATCCCGGATGTACTCATGCACTACCGTATCCATGAAGGCCAGATCACTGTACAAAAAATGCTGCCCCAACTTCGATCTGCCTTCGTCTACCAGGAACTAGCCAAAGATCGACGCGCTGGGCTGCCGGAAAACATGGATGAAGCCATCAGACGCGCAGATGCCAGGAAGAAGGATCTCAAGCATGCCGTGATCAAGGGGGCTTCATATTGGGGGGGATTGATGATGCGGCAAGGCAACCGAATCGCCGCTCGAACGCTTTTCTGGAGCGCGCTGAAAGCGCATCCGGCAAATTACAGAGTAATCAGAAGCTATTTGTCATGTTTCTTGCCCAGACGCCGGTCGCGATTCTTGTAAAGGCGGGAAACAGAACGCTATGAAGTTTTCAGCTTTCAGCCACGCAGGGCATTGTTTACTAAGCGCCTGCCTTTGCTGGCGCAACGAAGCGAGGCCTTAACAAGTTGCCCCCCCGTTTATGTGAGACCCGTGATGTCTGATACCGCTACCAAGATTCTCTTCGTTGCACATGATGCTTATCGAGCCGGTGGGACACTCTTTCTGTTGAACATGGTTCGCTGGCTCATCAAGCACAGCTCACTGGACATCGCTGTTGCCCTGCGCGCACAGGGTGAAATGGTTCAAGCCTTTGCAGAGGTTTGCCCGACCTTCGTTCTATCCACGGCATCGACCCCTAGACGAACCTTGCGTGATCGAGTTCGTAATTTCTTGAAGGGCACAGATTCGAAGGCCACGCCATTGCGTGATTTGCAGTCCTTGATAAATCAGTTACGTCCCGACCTGCTCTATCTCAATACCATCACTCAGGGTGATTTGCTTGAAGGCCTGGAGTTGGCCAACACCAAGGTCTTGTCTCATGTCCATGAATTGCCCTCCGCGATCAGGCAATATGGCCGCGGCAAGGCACACGTACAGCTGCATGCTTCGGATCACATCATCGGGGTGTCAAACGCGGTGACCGAACATCTGGCCAGACAATTCGCATCGGAAGCGCACAAGATCGAACGCATCTATGGGTTTGTTCCCGTGGATACCGTCCCTTCGGCGCCAAAGGACCAGTTGCGGACCCACCTGCTGGGTCCCCTCGGCATTGAGCCCAATGCCTGGGTCATTGGCTTTTGTGGCCACGGGAATATCCGCAAGGGTGCGGATTTGGCGGTGCCCTTTGCCAGACTTTTTCCCACCCATACCCAGGGGCGGCCGATCCATTTTGTCTGGCTCGGCGCCAATGCACCCGAATACCCGTTCGAAACGGCGCAAGATGACCTGCGCCGCGCGGGACTGGCGGGCCGCATGCATTTTGTGGGGGTCAGCAAGACTCCTGCGGACTGGATATCGACCTTCGACCTCCATGTCCTGCTGGCCCGCGAAGACTCTTTCCCGCTGGTGGTAATGGAGGCGGCATCACTGGGTGTACCGACCGTGTGCTTCGATCAGAGTGGCGGTGCACCCGAGTTCGTTCGCGAGGACGCGGGACGGGCAACGCCTTATATGGACCTCCCTGGCATGGCAGAGGCTGTCATGGAATTGTTGTCTGAGGCGTCCAAAATGCATGACATGGGTGAAGTGGCCAAGCACCGGGTACGTACAGAGCATGCCCCCGATGTCATCCTGCCCCGGATATTGGATGCGATATACCACACCCTGGACCAATCGAGGGGTTGACCATGGCATGGGCATCTTGACGGCGGATTGGGCCGGCATTGACGAATCGCGCTTGACTCGATTTCTCGTCCTCGCTGGGACGACCGGTGCCTCGAGGTGCACGCATGCGGCGAGGCGTCCGATGAGAGGAATTGCGTAGTGATCTTTGCGAGCTATCTGGTGGCGTCTGGAGTGGTGCTAGACTCTGCTGGGTATGAGAATCCTTGCCATTTCGCATGACTCGACACTGTATGGTGCTCAGCGATCCTTCTGCGACACGGTGGAAGGCTTGGACGCCATGGGCCACGAAATCGAAGTGTGCACACCCCGGCCCGGGCCACTCGTGGAGCGCCTCCAGACGGCTCGCATCCCCGTGATCATCCATCCATTTCGTCTCTGGCTACCGATCCGGAATGCCTCCCGAAGATGGACCCCCTACTTGATGCTGTTGAGGCTGCCCGCCGCGATATTCCGGGCGATCCAGATCATCAAGCGTGGTAACTACGATGTCGTATACACCAATACGGTGACAGTCATTGATTTTGCTATTGCCGCACGCTTGCTGGGAAAGAGCCACATCTGGCACTTGAGAGAAGCTGCTGCAGGCAATGAACAGTTGCGTTGCCTGTTTTCAAATGCATTGATTGGCACCGTGGCGAGCAGCCTCTCCCGGTATGTGATCTACAACTCTAAGCATCTCAAGAAGACATACGCTGGCGTCAGGCACGCCAATGCCCTGGTCGTGCACAATGGCTTCACTTGGAACTTGCCCGACCATCCTGTCCCTGCCAGGGTCGACGGCCAGGTTCGTCTGCTCACCGTGGGCTACATGGGGCATCTCAAGGGCCTCGATCTCATTCTCGAGGCCCTGCTGCGGCTTGATCCGGAAACCCTGGCAAGGCTCAGCCTCGACATTGCCGGGGAAGTGGACCGAAAGTACTGGTCCGAGCATATTTCAGCCAGGATTGAATTACTCAACACCATCCGACCCACTGTCCGGCATTTGGGTTGGGTGGCGGATACCTCGATGCTTTACTCGAACGCGGACATTCTCGTCTCGGCATCACGCGGCGAAGCCTTTGGCCGAAGCCTGGTCGAGGCGATGGGCTATGGTTTGCCGGTCATCGCGACGCGGTGTGGCGGCCCCTCCGAGATTGTCATGGATGGCGAAACCGGGATCATGCTGGAGGTCGGCGATATATCAGCCCTGGCAAATGCCATCACCACCCTGGTGGAAGACCCGACCTTGAGGACCAAGATGGGATGCCAAGCTAAACTGCATGCCCATGCTCGATTTTCACTGCCCGTGTACTTGGAAAACATGAACGAAATATTCTTGTCCACTGCACGCGCAAATTCCAGTGTTTAGGACATAGCGCCTTACTGCCCTACGTTGCCGCGCCACTCAGAACATGGAGTGGCTGCGGCGGGGGTAGCTTGGCATTCAATCCCTTGCCGTACCGGATCAATAGTCGCCACTAACCTTCCTAGATCATGCCTCGTACGATTGCCATCTATCTCCCGCAATTTCATCCGATCGCTGAAAACAACTCGTGGTGGGGCGAGGGTTTCACTGAATGGACCAATGTCGCGAAAGCGAAGCCGCTGTTTCGCGGCCACCAACAGCCAAAAATCCCGGCAGATTTAGGATTCACGGATTTACGACTGGCAGAGACCCGGAATGCGCAGGCCGACCTGGCCCGTCAATATGGCATCGAGGGCTTTTGCTATTACCACTATTGGTTTGAAGGCCACAGGCTGATCGAGCGTCCCTTCAATGAAGTGCTGGCATCCGGCGCTCCGGATTTTCCGTTCATGCTGTGCTGGGCCAATGAAACTTGGTCGCGCCGCTGGCTTGGCGAGGAAAAGGAGATATTGATCAAGCAGGGCTACTCTGCTTCGGATCATGAACGTCATGCCCGCTGGCTGGCCAAAGCATTTTCAGACACGCGCTACATTCGCGTCCATGGGCGCCCCATGTTCATGATCTACAGGCCCTTCGATATCCCCGATCTGGAAGCCTCCCTGGAGATTTATCGATCCGTCATCGACAAGGAATTGGGCGTTAATCCTTACCTCGTCGGGGTAGATAGCCATCGTCGCGGCAAGGATCTATCGCAGCACGGATTCGACCACACCTTGAACTTCCGTCCCCAACTCGACTTGATCGGGGATCAAACCAAGGAGCGCTATTCGCCCCGACGGCATCTTCGCAACCTTCGCTTGGGCATCCGACACCCAGAGTTGAAGGTAATGACTTACTCGGAGTTTGTTCGACGCATGGATGCAGTAGCCCCCAAGCATGCGCGCTATTTCCCTTCAGTGTTTGTGAATTGGGACAATACCGCACGACGCAGCGTACGGGGCGCAGTAGTTATCGAGGGTTCGCCCGAGCTTTTCAGAGCCCAGGTTCGCAAAGCACTGGGGGTTGTGATGGAAAAGCCCACGGAGGAACAGATTCTGTTCGTGAACGCCTGGAATGAGTGGGCCGAGGGCAACTATCTGGAACCTGATTTGCAAAATGGCCGTGCCTATCTGGAGGCACTCGCAGCCGAACTGGGCGCCTCCCCCGCCAAGACCTAGTGCTTTCTGGTCGGGTCCTTCATCAATGCGCCGTCCTACACCCTTCTTGCCATCGCTGATCAAGCCCTTTGTTAAGCCCGACAGTCCAGCGAGGGTCGGAATTCGGTGCCTTGTTCGTACTGGGTTTTCGGCCAGACGGGTGCCCAGGCAAAGCGATGTCCCGGATCACCTGCACGGGCAGGACCGGCGATGCGAGGTTGGCTTAGTCGATCCTTGGACACTCGCATTCGCTGAAGCCTGGCAAGGCGCGGTGGCCAAGGTGCTCGACTGGGGGGTCCGAGGGGCCCTTTGTATGGGATTTCTGTCGATCAGCGCCCTGGCCGACGTTTCTCCCGAGGCCAAAAATCCGGCACCTCACACCATGACCTCGCCGGAAAATGCCTTCGCATTTCGCTATACCGGCAACAATACGAGCGCCATCCTCTGGCTGGCCGATACCTACTGGTTTTGTCCATCCGAACTGTGTCCAATCGATGCCTCGTCGAATCCTGCGATCGATTCGATGTTTCGCTATCTGGTCGATCTTCGTTCAAGCCAGGGTTTCAACGCGCTGCAACTGGCATTTTTGGGCCCCACGCCCTTCGAGGGAAAATCGGTATTGGATCTGTATGCCGAACCAACGCCGCATCCGGACTCGGCGCGCTATTGGGACCACGTACGGCGATACGTTGCGTATGCCAACGAAAAAGGCATGACGGTGGCCATCGGCGTCGGTTTTCATACAGACCTGGACCGTTATGACATCGACATGCTCCAGCGACTCTGGGGGGATTTGATTCAAGCCCTGAACCCATACGATGTCGTCTGGTTCGTGGCTGGCGAATATAATCTTAATGCGCCCCCCGAGCGCCTCAAGAAAATCAGCGCATTGGTCGATTTCATCCGGGCACGGGACAGTCGAAAGCGGCCACTCAGTCTGCATCCCGCGGATCATCGAAGGAAGGCATCGGTCATCGAACCCATGGCCATGCTGGATTTCATCATGGTGCAGTCCGGTCATTCAGGGGCCACCAGCCCAGCTTCCATTTACCAATCCATCGCCAAACCAGGCCAGCCAGCACGCCCAGTCATCGAGGCAGAATGCCTGTATGAAGGCATCTACGGCCGTGTCTCTGCGAATGATGTTCGCCGTTGCATGATCCGGGCAGTCATGTCTGGTGCGGTTGGCTATAGCTACGGTTCGCATGGCTTGTGGTACCCCGTGCAGTCGGTCGCTGATACACGTTTCAGCGCTGGGTACGGCAAAGCCCCACCATGGTGGGTGGCTGCCCAACGCCCGGGGGCGCCTCTGGTTGGCAAACTTCGACATTTCTTCGAGGCCCTCGATTGGTCAGCCTTGCCTGCTCGACCTCATGCCTTGTTATATGTTGAACATGGTCCCGTAGAATCCACCCCACTGGTTCGCATGGATGAAGGACACAGAGCCTTGGTATGGTTTCCTAATGATCGGCCAGCGCAGGGCAAAGTCTTGCTTCAGGGACTGGCCAAAGACGAACGCTATTGTCCACAATGGATCTCCGGCGATCTCTCCGAACGCGCCGTCGATAACGCCATGATCGTGGAGGATCGGTTTACCCCCCTGCCCCCGCCCCCGGGGCTGGGGGATTGGTTTTTGATACTCAACAAGGACACTGGCGATCAGTGTGGCGACATCGTTGACAGGCACACTGTTACAACCCCCATCGCTCCAGGGACACCCGACTAGAACCATGCAGATATTGGCCTTTCACCTACCGCAATTTCACCCCATTCCAGAAAACGACGCCTGGTGGGGAAAGGGGTTCACCGAGTGGACCAACGTCACTCGTGCAAGACCGGTGGTGCCAGGACATTATCAGCCGCATCTGCCCGCCGACCTGGGGTTCTATGACTTGCGCCTGCCAGAGGCGCGCGACGCCCAGGCCGACCTTGCCCGTCAGTATGGGATCGATGGTTTCGTCTACTACCACTATTGGTTCAATGGCAAACGGGTGCTGGAGCGACCGGTTGACGAGATTCTCGCTTCCGGCAAACCGGATTTTCCCTTTTGCCTGTGCTGGGCCAATGAAAACTGGACCCGTGCCTGGGATGGACGCACCGGGCAAAACCTCCTGGAGCAGCACTATTCACCCGAAGACGACCAGGCTCATATCGAAGCCTTGCTGCCCTTTCTCTCGGATCCTCGCTATGTGAGGGTCGAAGGAAAACCCCTGCTACTCATCTACCGGACCGAATTGCTGCCCGATCCAGCCCGGACCGCAGCCCTCTGGCGCGAAGCCGCCATGCGATCTGGACTGGGCGAAATTTGCCTGGCCAGGGTGGAATCATTCGTTACCGGAGTGGACCCTGCGTCCATTGGCTTCGATGTCGCCATCGAATTCGCGCCCGATTGGCGACGCTTGCAAAAGTTGCGCTTTAGTCGCATGCAAAAGCTCATGAGCCGGGTCGGCCTGTTTCCCAAGGGCTATTTCGAGCATCGCTTCGTGGAATATCGAGATCTTGTCGCCGGCATGCAAAGCAAAGCTATACCGTCTTATCGACACTATCGATGTGTGACTCCCGGATTCGACAATTCGCCTAGACGAAAATCGGATGCCACGATCATTCAAAACAGTACGCCAGAGCAGTATCAAGGGTGGCTCAGCAAAACCCTCGCCGATGAAATGACAATGCATGCACCTGCGGCCCAGCTTGTTTTCATCAATGCATGGAATGAGTGGGCGGAGGGCAACCATCTGGAACCCGATCAGAGATGGGGCCGGGCCTACTTGGAAGCCACCCGGAGTGCCAAAGCCAACGTCCTGGGCCAGGCATTTCCTGGATGACTGAAATGAATCAGGCGGTCAGGCTGGATGCGAATAACAAGGCGATGCTCTGTATTGTCATTCCTGCCTATCGTGGAAAATATCTTGGACAGGCACTTTCTTCGTTGGCGGGTCAGGAAGCCAGTGGGAATTTTGAAATCTTGATTGCGGATGACCATAGCCCGGATGACATCGTCGGCGTTGCTGCGCCATTCCTGGACACATTGCCCATTCGGTACCATAGATTCGAGAACAATCTGGGCGGAAGCAATTTGATTGATCACTGGAACCGGACGATTCAGCTCGTGTCAGCCGATTGGCTATGGTTCATGGGCGATGACGACGAACTCGAGGCGAATGCTGTGTCTGCGGTGTTGTCTGCGATCCATGATGACCAGCATTTTCCAGGGTTATGGCATCTTGATGTTGATCAGATCGACGCCCAAGGACACATTACCTCTCCCAAGCCGCCCTATCCCGACCACCTGAGTGCCAGAAACTATGCACTGGGTCGGTTCAGGGGCACATTATCCAGCTTTGCCTGCGAGTACATCGTGCGAAGGGATGCCCTGCTGGCAATGGGCGGATTCGTCAATTTTCCCCACGCATGGTGCTCGGACGACGCGACCTGGCTCAAACTCGCCGCAAAGGGGGGGATTCGGACGATCAAAGGCCCCAAAGCCCGGTGGCGCCTGTCTGGTGACAACATCAGCGCCGGACAATCCCGGTACTTGCCCGGGAAAGTCGAGGCCATGTTGCAATACCTCGCCTGGTTGGCGCACAACCTCGCCACCCTCCCACAAGGCGAGCACGACCCTACAGACCATGACATTCTCGAGGCCGGCCTGGCGTGGTATTTCCAGCGCATTTACGATCTTGGCGCCGATCAGGCGCTCCCAGCCCTAGTCCGGCAAGCCTGGCGCCTCCATCAATCAACCGGCGCGGGCTTGATTGAGACGGTCTTACGGTCTGTCCGGGTCAATCGCTGGATTCGCAGCAAGCGTAATTGATGCATAGGTCCAATTCCTCTCCCCGCAGACGGGCACTGTCAAAGACGCCTCGACCAACCCATCCGTCGCGCCTACACAGGCAGGCGCCTAAGATCAATGGCCTGGATTCCCGCTTGCGCGGGCATGACAGGCTTTCCGAGGTCCCATCGAGTTGAATACGATGCCACTGAATGCCGAAGTTATCGCGCGTTGCCGCTATGTGCCCCGTCACATCGCCCATCATGGGTCGCATGCAGGCTACGACATTTTGTTCCAACACATGGGCTTGGACGTGGCCAGAAGCAGCGCGCTGGCCTGGGTTGGCAAGCACCTGCCCAGGTCGCTTGCTTGGCGCCTCTGGCTGCTCCGGCCGCAAGCCACCCAAGCCGATGGCATGGAGGCCGAATTGGGCGCCCTGCCCTGGACTCGCCGTGCGACCCGGCTGACTCATTTCATCTATGGCGAAGACACCTACCTGTTTACACCCCTCTGGAAGAATGGCCGCAATCGCTGCCTGGCCACATACCACTATCCCCCTGACCGGTTGATCGAGCGGGTCAATCCCGGCGTCCTGAAGTCATTGGACGCCGTGGTCGCCGTGGGCATCAATCAGGTAGATTATTTCTCCCGATTCTTGCCTGCCGACCGCATCCATTATTTGCCCCACCCAGTGGATGCGGACTTTTTCAGCCCCGGCCCGCCACCCCCGGTCGATCCGATCAAATTGCTCTGCGTCGGGCAAATGTACCGTCGCCATGACGAGGTCTTGGCAGTGCATCGCCGGCTCTGCAACCAGGGATACGCTCTGGAGACCCACGTGATCGGCCCGAAAACGCTGCTCGAGCATCCCATCAACCGTGAGCCTGGCATTCAGGTTCATGTTGGCCTTTCCGATGACGCGCTGCTCGAGCACTATCGCACCGCCAGCATCGGCCTGCTCCCGCTATCGGATGCCACGGCAAATAACTCACTGCTGGAAATGATGGCCTGCGGCCTGCCGGTGGTGAGCACCCATGTCGGTGGCGTCGGCGAATATGCCCAGGGCAGTGCGGTCAGGCTGACCGCTGCGGGTGACATCGATGGGCTTTGCGCGCACGTCGAACAGCTCATGCACGCCCCGGAAGTTCGCCTGGAGGAAGGCCGCCGAAACAGGCAGCACGTCCTTCAACACTTGTCACTGCCGGTCGCGGCGCAAAGGATGTTCGATCTCTATGAGAAAGTCCTGACCGGTTGATGTGCATCCGCCAGAACCGGGGCCGATCATGAAACAAGCTTTGTTGCTCGCCTACCATTTCCCGCCCCATGCCGGCAGCAGCGGCCCCCAACGCACCCTCCGCTTCGCGCAGTATTTGCCGAGCTTCGGCTGGGAACCGCACATCCTCACCGCCCACCCGCGCGCCTATCCTGAAACCAGTGCGGCCAGCCTGTCCCAAGTGCCGCCCGATCTCGAGGTCCTTCGTGCTCCGGCCTGGGATACCGCACGTCATTTCTCCCTGCTCGGCCGTTACCCACGAATGGCCGCCTTGCCGGATCGCTGGGTGTCATGGTGGCCGGGCGCGGTGCTGCTCGGTTTGCGCGCCATCCGGCGCCTCAGGCCGCAGGTCATCTGGTCGACTTACCCCATCGCCACGGCGCATTTGATCGGCGCCACCCTGCATCGATTGACCGGCATCCCCTGGGTGGCGGACTTCCGTGACCCGATGATCAGCCAGGATTACCCCACCGATCCCGCGATGGTGCGCAGCTTTGCCCGGATCGAGCGCCTGGCCGCCCGCCATGCGGCGCAGTGTGTCTTCACCACGCATAGCGCTGTCGCGCACATGGCCGCTGCATACCCGGAGACGGCGGCAAGATGCTGCTGCATCGAGAACGGCTATGACGAAGGCGCATTCCAGGGACTGGACCCTGGGCTGCCCCCCCTGAACCCGGGCCGGTTCACCCTGCTGCATAGCGGCATCGTCTACCCCAGTGAACGGGATCCGACTGCGCTGTTCCAGGCGTTGCGCGACTTGATCGACCGGCGCGTGGTGGACCCAGCGGCTCTTTGCGTGCGCTTTCGGGCTTCGATGCACGATCGACATCTGCAAGCCTTGATCGACCGGTTCAATCTGGTTGAATGCGTCGAGTTGGCGCCCCCACTGCCCTATCGCGAGGCCTTGCAGGAAATGATTCGGGCCGACACGCTGCTGCTGTTGCAGGCGAGCAATTGCAATACCCAGGTGCCGGCGAAGCTGTACGAGTACCTGCGTGCGCACCGGCCGATCCTGGCCTTGACCGACCCCGCCGGGGCCACGGCCCAGACCTTGGCCACCCTGAACTCCGACAACCTGGTGCGCTGGGATGACCCGAAGGCGATTGCCGACCTGCTGACTGAGTGGATGGCCGGCCAGTATCCGATCCGCAAGGCTACGCCTGACGCCATCGCCTCGGCTAGCCGGGAGGGCCGAACCCGCCAGTTGGCTGGGGTATTTGACAGGGTGACGGCCCCTTAGCCCCAGAGCAGCGTGCCCGGGACCAAGGGTTAACCCGGTGGCCCTGGGGGCAGGGCCGGCTCGCTCGAACTTGGCCGGGCGGGTGGTTTTCGCCGCCGCCGGGCGGGCGTGATGGCGGCCGGCTTCATGCTGGACGCCCCTGCTTCCAACTGCCGCAGCACCAACTTGTTGGCAATGACCACGGCAGCGATCAGGTCGTAGTAATAGTCGAAATAGGCCAAGCCCAGGAAAGCTCCACTCACCCAGTAGCCGATCAGGCTGACCTGCATCATCCCCCCCAGGTCGGCGGCCCACTTGTATTCCGGACCCCGCTTGCCGGCCTTGATCAGCCGAGCACAACTGCGCCAAGTGAAGAACGCCAGGAGCATGAACAGGAAGAAGCCGATCCAGCCTTGTTCTCCGAGCATTTCGAAATAGATGCTGTGGACATCATGGAAATTGAGCGGCTCGGGCGCATAGATCATGAAGATTTCCCGCGTGAACATGCGTGCGCCGCCACCCGTGATCGAATCATTGGCCATGTGCCAGGCAACCCACCAGGCATTGATCCGCCCCATGGCGGAAGGATCTTCTTCATACGACTTGATGGTGTTCATGCGCTCCCACCAGGATTCGGGCATGAACATCAGGACCAGCATGGCCACGACCAGGACCACCATGCTCGCGGCCGCCTTATGCGGGCTTTTCCACCAGAAGAAGGCCCCGATCGCCATGATGCCCAGGAAGGCCCCCCTCGACTGGGTCCCCAGGATGGAGGCCGTACACAGCAACATGGCTGCCAACAGCCCGTGCCGGACCCACTTGTTGGTCGCCTGAAGCCGGAGATACCACATCAATGGCACGGTCATCAGCAACGCCAGGGCAATTTCATTGTTGCCGCCGATGAAGCTGCCTTCAGGTCCCCATACCCGGGCGCTGCCACCGGTCAAGATGGTGAAGACCCCGCCCTTGGTCCCATAGAAGCCGATCGAAATGACCATGACCCAGATAAACCAATCGAGCTTCTTGCGATCGGTCACCAGGGCAATAATCAGGAATACGAACAATTGCGTCTTCAGGAAGCGGTCCATTTCCACTAATGCGCCCGCTTGGTTGACCGCGAACACCGTGGTGATGCAGGCCCAAACGATAAACATGGCCAACGTGACCGTCTCGGGCGACCAAACCTTTTGCCGGTTGTTCTTGGTGGCTAGGACGCCGATCAAGGTCGATACGGCGATCAGTTGCGCGAACGGAAAGCCATATGCGAAACCCCAGGTCAATTTGTGCGGATTCATCAGGCTGAACCAGACCCAAAGATAAGTCCCGATGAAGGGATGCTTGAGGGTCTTGAACAATCCCCACATGACAAACAGGACCAAGGCTAGATCACGCATCGATTACCGACCCTCTGAATTTTCTTGCCCGGCATGCGGGGCGCAGCACGCACAACACCCGATCAAGGGATCGCTCGAAAGCGTGCCCATCCATGGCACCAGCATCGGCGCAAGCTCAGCCGAGGCGACGGCATGCAGGTGACATCGCGCGTCTCGAACCTCAGCCAGCGAGGCCAGATCAGGGTCACCGAAGGGGCCCATGGTCAATGATTGAACAGGTCCATCAGCGGAGAATCGCCTACCACCCGCATCACCCCATCGATATCCTCCCTGGCCAGTTCCGAACGCCATTTGTTGGCCGATTTCAAAGGATCCTTGAACACGCTGTAGTAGGCTGCATTTTCATGGCGTGTGCTCATGCTGAGAAACTGTCGCGTCTGCGCCTGCATTTCCAGGCCGGCAAAGGCAAACAACGCCTCACTTTCCTCGACCGGGCGTTCGCATACCTGGTCATAGGCCACAGTGCGATAGGCCGCCAGTGTGCGACAGTCTTCCATGGCCTTTTCATTGACCAACCGCCACCGCCAAGCCAGGCGTTCCGCCGGGGTCATCGCCCTCAATCGCTCGACCACGATGCCCTGCCTGGCGGCCTGGGGGGTCCTGCATAGCAGCTCGAACAAACCGAAGTCTTCGCTGTCCTTGCCACTCTCGAACTTGTTCTTGAGCTCGCCACGAAGCACCGAGGCGACGAAGCCACAAGGGTGGCGTACGATATGGATGGCGCGAGCCTGGGGTGCGATGGCCAACAGCACCCCCAGACGCCCTGTCGATTCGATGGATTTCCATACCGGCCGCAGCTTGCGACGGGGGCCATCGACCCAGGCGGGGATTGAGATCTCGCCGACATAGTTCGAGAGTGCCTTGATCCCGAACTGGCCGGCGCTTCGGAGTCGCCACATCAGTCGGGATTCCCCGGCTTTTTGAAATATGGGCAGCGATGCCGCCACTTTGGTACGACGAGACATCGGCAACCTGGCCAGGAACGATTCCACTGCTTGCCGGTACTGTTCCGCTTCGGCGCTGTCCGGCAATAGCGGCAGGGCATTCAGACTGCCCCAGCTATCGGGTTCATGGCGATAGAGGGTATCCGGGGAACTGTCGAATATCTTGCCAATCCAGGTCGTCCCGGATCGGGGCATGCCGAACAGGAGAATGGGCCCTGAAGTCCCATTCGCCCCATGCTTCTGGCTACTCATCGTTACGCTCCAAAGAAATGAAAACGCCAAACCATGCCCTTAACGCGAACTGTCATCGTCTCCCCCTGGCTCCTGGGCTGTCGCAGGCCGGGTATTGCCTGATTGTGGGTGTCTAGCTGCTTGCATCACGCCAGTGTAGATCCGTGTCAATTCATCGATGCGTTTGGCCCAGCCCTGCGATTCCGCATGGTCCCGAATCGCCACGCGATCCCATGGCTGGACCAGGGCCTCGGCCACCGATTCACGCAATGCATCGGAATCACCAAAGGGCACCAGCCGGCCGAGGGCCGGATGGCAAACCACCTCTGCATTGCCATCGACCTCAGTGGTCACGACCGGCAACCCGCAGGCCATGGCTTCGAGGAAAACGTTGGCCCAGCCTTCCCGGCGCGTGGCCAGCACGAAAACATCCGCAGCGGATAATGGCCACTTCAATGCATCGTGCGGCATGGGTCCAAGAAAATGAACCCGCCCGGCCAAGCCCATCGCCTCGACCATTTGATGTAGCGCGGCCTCCATGCTGTCGGGCCCGGTGGCGCCGCCCACGATCAAATAGTGCAAATCGGGGAAACGCTTCACCAAGTCAGGCAAGATCTCCAGCACCCGATGAAAGCCCTTGCGTTCGATCAGCCAGCCGACCGAGACGATGATCCGGGCGTCCCCGGGCAGTCCCAGCCGGGCCCGGGCTTCTGCCTGGGGCATGGGCTGGAATTTATCGCTATCGACGGCGTTGCCGATCGCGATCGTGCGGGCCTCCGGCACGCCAAGCCGGACCGCCAATTTGCGCAAGCTGTCGGAAACGCCGATCACCCGGCTGGCCGCACGCAGGCCGCTGGCGATGCGCTTTCTGAAGGGGGGCGATTCGACATAGGTGCGCTCGGAGCCGCGCAGGGTCACGATATGCGGGACCTTCAACCAACGTCCCAGCAGGCTGGCAGCGTGCCCATCCGGATAGCCGAAATGGGCGTCGATCAGATCGAAACCGAAGTCGCGTTGCAAGCGCCGGACCGTCAAGTAGCTGCCCAGCGCCATGAAGACGCTGTCCCATGACTTGAACAACCCGGGCAGGCTGAAGAAGCGCGGGGCATGCACCTCGATGCCTTGCTGGAGTTCCCACCGGGGCGCCACCGGCCGGAACCGGGGTCGGAAGCGCCGGATCAGGCCGTCGAATGGCGACCAGGGCTTGGGCGACACCACGACCAAGGCATGGTCACGGGCCACCCGGAACATGCGCTCACGGATGAATACCCCGGCATTGGGATCGCCTGGATGGGGAAACAAGCTGGAGTAGACCAGCAGCCGGGCGGTGCCTGGTTCGGTCAATGGCCGGCTCCTTCTAGAGTCCCCGCACCGGCAAGTGCAGGTTGGATGGCCCCGGGCTGCAGGTCGTTCGGCGCCAGGAGCCTTGCCAATACCGACACGATACGGTCGGCGGCCTGTCCATCCCACAATTCCGGCACGGCGCCTCGCTTCCAGTTGCCCTGGAACAGCCGGTCCAGGGCGGGCGCCAGGGCTTCGGGCTGGCTGCCGATCAATTCGTTGGTGCCGACCAGCACGGTTTCCGGCCGTTCGGTGCTATCCCGCAGGGTCATGCAAGGCACGCCCATCACCGTGGTTTCCTCGGTGATGCCGCCGGAGTCGGTGATGACCGCCTTGGCATGCCTGACCAGATAGTTGAATTCCAGATAAGCTTGCGCCGGAACGGGGCGGAGGTGGTCGGGCAAGGGCCCGGCTTCGGCCAAGCGCTTTTCCACCCTGGGGTGCAGCGGAAAGATCACCGGCATGCCTCGCGTGGCCTCCCCGACCGCCCGCAACCATGCGGCCAAACGGCATGGATCATCGACATTGACGGGGCGGTGCAGGGTCAGGACGAAATACCCCTTGGCATGCAGATTTTCGTCCAGCCAGAAGGAAGGTGGTCGCAAGCGGTCCATCTGGGTGAGCAAGGTATCGATCATGGTGTTGCCGACGAAAAAGATCCGGTCTGCTTCGATGCCGGTCCGGCGCAGGTTTTCACTGGCCATCGGCGTGGTGGTGAAGCACCAGTCGCTGATCGAGTCGGTCACCCGGCGGTTGATCTCCTCGGGCATGCGCCAGTCGCCCGAGCGAATGCCCGCTTCGACATGCGCCACGGGCGTCGCCATTTTCCGGGCCGTGATGGCGCAGGCAAGCGTCGAGTTGACATCGCCCACGACCAGGCAAAGATCGCAGGGCGAAGCCATCAGCAATTTTTCGTACCCGACCATGATGGCGCCGGTCTGTTCGGCCTGGCTGCCGGAACCGGCACCGAGGTTGATCGCGGGCGGCGGGATGCCAAGCTGGCTGAAAAAGTCGCCGGACATGGCCACGTCGTAATGCTGGCCGGTATGCACCACCCGGTAGCGCAGCCCGCCGCCCGAGTCACGGTGTCGATCGAGCGCCTGGACCAGAGCAGCCACCTTGACAAAATTTGGCCGCGCGCCGGCAATGAGGTCGATCAAGGGCATCAGCAACACTCAATCCAGTCCGTTCCCTTGCACCCCGGGCAGGCGTCCGGCCAACGTCTGGAACAACGCGGTGACGCGTTCGGCATTGCGCCGCCAGGTATAGCCCCGGCGGTCGATCGTGTGCTTGGCCGCCGTGCCGAGGCGTTCCCGCAGGGCGCGGTCCGCAGTCAAACGATCCAGGGTGAGCTCCAGGTCACCAGGAATATCGGGATCGAACATCAGGGCGTTGTCGTCATGGACCAGGACCTCGAGGAGGTTGGCCTTGCGCGGCGCGACGATAGCGCAGCCCAGGGCCAGGTATTCGAACAGCTTGAGCGGCGAGGCATAGTAAGTCACCGCCGGTTGCAGGGCGATGTCAAACGCGGCCACCATGGCCGGCACCCGGTCGCGGTGCACCAGGCCGGTGAAGGTGACCCGGTCGGCCAGGCCGAGCCGGCTGGCCTGGGCTTCGAGGTCGGCGCGGGCCGGACCGTCACCCACCATCAGGAGATGGATGTTCTCGTCGCGATCATGGCGGGCCATCCAGTCGATGACCTTGTCAATGCCATGCCAGTCACGCACGAAGCCGGTGAAGCCAAGCACGGTGCGGCCTTCCAGGCCCAGCGCGCGCTTCGCCGCGTCGGGCGCGGGCGCCTGGGCGAAGTGTTCCGGATTGATGCCGTTCGGGATGACGTGGATGCGCTCGGCGGGCACGCCCGCCTTCTCGATGACATCTCCCAGCACCCGGGTCACCGGCAGCACGCCATCCGCCCCGCGCCAGGTCCAGGCCTCGATCTTCCGGGCCAGGCCGGGAAACGCGAGGCCACCATATTTTGATCGCTCCTCGGCCAAGGGCGAGTTCACTTCCAGGAGCATGGGCAATTTGAATCGGCGATGCAGCCAGACCCCGGCCAACAGATAGAGGTTGTAGCGCTCGTACAAGACATCGGGCCGATGTTCTCGCGCCAGGGCGGCCAGACGCCGGTACGCCACGATCGAATAGGCCAGTTCGAGCAATTCGTAGACCGCCTTGGGCAAGTGGCTGCGGATCTTGTCGACCCAGCCATTCGAGGCGCCGAAGTCCTGATCGTCGGCCCCGGCCGGCGCGGCGACGATGACCTCGTGACCGAGTCCGCGCAGGGCCGCGATCATCTCCTCGATGTGGACAGCCTGGCCGTCCTTGGAGGCGGTGCGGTGGTGGTAGAGGATTTTCATGGGCGGGGGGCGGGCGATACCAGTTGCACTGACCAATAACATCGTAGGGGATTGAGTGCAGCATTCCCTCTCCCGCGCTGCCGCGCACCCCTCCCCCCGAGGGGGAGGGGCTGGGGGAGAGGGCAGACCGCTCGATTGCTAAGACAACAGATCACGAAATCGTCTGCTCACCAAGACACGAACGGGTCACGCCACCATGGCAGGGGTATGCCGAAGCTCGATGAGTTTGTCGCCGGGGACTGGCTCTATGGCATAGGCAACGCCATTCAAATCGGCAAACTCGATGAGATACATGCCTGAACCAAGCATTTCGACGATGGTGCCGACTTGACCCTTCCTTAAATGGTTAGCTGGAAGGTCTTCAAGAATGGCAACAACATCAAGCGCTTTCATCGCATTCTCCATCAACAAAACAGGTGACCAATCTGGTTTCCTGGTCGGTACATAACCAAACAGTGCGGACCTTTGCACAACGATCGCCACGCTGGATCTGCAATTGCGCGCGGTAGATCACACCCCACTCGGTTTCATACTGCATCTCGAACCTGGCGCTTAGCAACGCGCGTTCTATCTCCTGAGCTAACCACGATGCGTCAGAACTGGTTAGGCCTAGGGCAGACATGAAAACGCGGGCCTTGTGCCGCCCTTCAGGGTGATTAAGGTTCAAGACGTAGCCACTCAACTTTTCCTTGTCGATGCGAATGTGCATGAGCTTGGGCAAGAACATTGTAGTGGCCTGGTCAGTTCGATGATTCCTGTCGCCGCAAAAACGCCCCGAACATCAGCAGCGACCACAACGCCTGGCTGTGATCCCGGCTGCCGGCGATGTGTTCGTCGGCCATGCGCCGGATCGCACCGGTGTCGAACAGGCCGGTGTCGGCCATGGCCTGGGAATTCACCGCATCCTGGAGCTTGGCTTTCAAGGGCCCCCTGAACCATTCCGCGATGGGAATCGAGAAGCCCATCTTGCGCCGGTACATGATGTCGTGCGGCAGGTAAGGCTCCATGGCCTTCTTGAGCACGTACTTGCCCTCGGCGCCCTGGATCTTGATCGATGACGGCAGGCCGGACACCCATTCGACCAGTTGGTGGTCGAGGAACGGTACCCGCACTTCCAGGGCGTGGGCCATGCTGGCGCGGTCGACCTTGGTGAGGATGTCGCCGACCAGGTAGGTCTTGAAGTCTAGGTATTGCACCTGGCCGTAGATGTCGTGGGTAGGGTTGTTGCGGTCGTGCCGACGCAGCACCTCGACCGCGTTGTAGCCGTTCAGGCGCTTCTTGAACGCTGGGCTGAACATGCGATCGCGCAGGGTGTCGCTGCATACCGATACCCCGTGCAGGTAGCCGGCCACGCTGTCGCGGCCCAGGGCCTCGAAGGTGGTCTTGGCGCGGAACACGCGCGGCGCCCAGTCGGCCTTGGGGTACCAGCGGCCGAGCGCGCCGAACAGCGGCATGCGCAGGCCATCCGGGAGCGTGCGGCGCATCTTTTCCTCGATGCCGTGCCAGCGATAGCGCCGGTAGCCGACGAAGTTCTCGTCGCCGCCATCGCCGGACAGGGCCACGGTGACATCCCGCCGCGCCAGTTCGCAGACGCGGTAGGTGGGCATCGCCGACGAATCGGCATAGGGCTCGTCATAGAGCCGGGCCAGTTCGTCGACCAGGCTGATGTCGTCCGACTCGACGGTGTGCACCCGGTGGTCGGTGTAGTAGCGGTCGGCCACCTGGCGGGCGTATTCGATCTCGTTGTAGCGCGGGTCGGTGAAGCCGATGGCGCAGGTCTTCACCGGCTGGTCGGCCAGGCCCGCCATCATGGCGACCACCGCCGAGGAATCGACCCCGCCGGACAGGAACGCACCAAGCGGCACTTCCGCCACCATGCGGATGCGCACCGCCTCGCGGAAGCGTTCGACGAACTCGGCCTGGGCATCCTCGATGGACATCGCCGGCAGTGGCGCGAACGGCACGTCCCAGTATTGCTCGGGCGCCGGCACCGGCTGGCCGCGCCGGATCAGCACCCGGTAGCCGGGCGGCAGCTTGTGCGCGGTCTTGTAGATGGTGCGCGGCTCGGGCACGTAGCCGTAGGCGAAGTAATCCTCGACCGCCTCGTCGTCGATGTCGCGCCGGAAGCCGGGCCAGGCGGTCAGGGTCTTCAGCTCGGAGCCGAACACCAGAAAGCCTTCATCGGTGATCGCATAGTGCAGCGGCTTCACGCCGAGCCGGTCGCGGGCCATGAAGAACACCTGCTGGCGCCGGTCCCAGAGGGCGAAGGCGAACATGCCCCGGAAGTGATGCACGCAGTCGACGCCCCATTGCTCCCAGGCGTGGACGATGGTCTCGGTGTCGGAACGGGTCTTGAAGGCGTGGCCGAGCGCGGTCAGCTCGGGGATCAGCTCGACGAAGTTGTAGATTTCACCGTTGAACACCACCGCGACCGAGCCGTCCTCGTTGAACATCGGCTGCTGGCCGGCGGCGATGTCGATGATCGACAGGCGGCGATGGCCGAAGCCTAGGCCCGGCTCGGTGTACAGCCCCGCCTCGTCCGGCCCGCGATGCCATTGCATGTCGTTGATGCGACCGAGTACCGCGCGGTCGATGGGGCGCTGGTCGCGCAGGTCGAAGATGCCGGTGATGCCGCACATGGGTTAGAAGTTTCTCAGGCTGGAATCATTTCGTAGGAAAACTGCGGGATATCCGCCCGTTGGCTGGCGTGCTCGAGGGTGATCGCGCACACTTGGCCATCGGTATCGCTATCCAGAATCGTGTTTTCATCGAGGTCGTGCGTCTCGGTGATGCCCGTCGTGCGCAGCTCGATATAAAGCGTATCGGTACTCGCGAAATATTTGATTTTCATATTCCTGTCCGCCCACTCAGCACCATGTCATACACCCGCATGTAGTCGGCTGCGGTTTTGTGCCAATCAAACCCCGCCTCGATCCGCGCCCTTGCCGCCTTGCCCTGCCTGACCCGCAACTCGGCATCGCCCACGTAATCAAGCAAGTAGCGCGCCAGCGTTTCGACATCGCCCGGGGTAAAAAGCACACCGTCGACCGATTCGGTGACCAGTTCCGGGGTGCCGCCCACCCGGGTGGCGATCACCGGCAAGCCGCTGGCCTGGGCTTCCAGGATGGTATTCGAGATTCCCTCGCCCAGCGACGGCAGGACGAAGACATCGAACGCGCGCATCCAGTCGTCGGTGTCCTTGCGGTCGCCAGGCAGGCACACCTGGCCGGACAGCCCGGCCGCGTCGGCGAGTGCCTGGCACTCGGCGCGCACCGGACCCTCGCCGACGATGACCAGGCGCAATCCGGCCGGCTCGGGATGGCGCTGGCAGAGCTGGATGAAGGCCCGCACCAGGGTCGGATAGTCCTTGACCTGGGCCATGCGGCCGACGCTGCCGATCACGCAGGTGGCACCCTGGAAAAACCCGGCCGGAGCGCCCCCGTTCCAGTCCGACCAGACGTGTTCGTCCCGAGGCCGGAAGCGCACCGTATCGACGCCGTTGTAGATCTGGCTCAGGCGCTCGGGGCGGACATGCACGGTGTCCTTCAGCCAGCCTTCGAGGTCGCGGCTGACCGCGATGTAGTGATGCACCACGCGGCGCGCGGCGCGTCGCATCAGGTTGTATTTCCAGTTGGTGCCGTCGATGTCATACATGTCGCGGCCGTGCTCGCCATGTACCCGGCCCGGTACCCGCCAAGCAGCGCCGACGAACTGGGCTTCCAGCGCGTTCAGGTTGCGGGTGTGCAGGAGGTCCGGGCGCAACTGGTCGAGCAAGGCATACAGCCGGGGCATCCAGCGGTAGTCGTGGCCGGGCCGCTTGCCGAGGTCGTGGAACTCGACCGGCTGCGCAGTGATGCGATGACGGAACTCGCCATAACCGGTCAGGCTGACCACCACGTGCTGGAAGCGGTCGGGTGGCATGTGGTTGAACAGGTTGACCATGCCGTTTTCCATGCCGCCGGTACCGAAGTGGTAGACCACGTGGACGACACGGGGGGGACGCTGGCCAACCCGGTTCATCGTCGGGCCTTGGCCGTATCGAGCATCCGGGCCAGTGCCGGCCAGGCCGCTTCAGTGAAGGCGTCCAGCGTGGCATCGGGCTCGCCCGGGCCATTTTTTTCCGTGTAGACCATCACCACCGCACCGTCGTCGCCCCGGCCCAGCAGTTTGTCGAGCGCAGTGTAAAGTTTTACGACAGCCGGGCGCGTTTCCAAGCGTCCGCCCACCCAGTACCAATGGCGGACGATCAAGCGCTGTTCAGCGGGCCCCATCGCCCGCAATTCGGTGCGCGGCACGTGCAGGGTCTCGCCCGACAACCTGATCTCTTGGTGACCGCCAGCCACCTTGGCCCAGTGGTCGTCCTTGCTCACCACCAGGACGTTCTGCGAACTCACCAGCTTGCGGGTGTAGCCCTGGTCACGATAGTAGCCCAGGTAGATGCCCACCCTACGGCCCGAGGCATCGACGAACTCGCCTTGCCAGTCGGTTGACGGATTGTCATAGGCCGGTTTCCAGTCGATCTTTCGCTCGTCCGTCATGGCCCAACCCACCACTTCCACTGGCGCCAGACCCGGCGCGGATTCGCTGCCGACCGACGGCGACACCGCCGACAGCCAGACGGCCGGGGCCGCAATCACCCCCGCGGCCAGGAGCGCGATGATCCCTTGTCGCCCGGCGGCATGGGCCGGCGCCGGGGCCGCGTCGGAGGCCTGGCGGATCGAGGTCGGGTCGGTGTTTTCCGCCCAGCGCATGCCGATGGCGAACACGATCATGATCACCACGCCGAAAAAAAACCAGCCGTAGATCAGGTGATCGACCCCGACCGCCAGGGTGTTGCCGGACAGATGGCCGAGCATGACGATCATGTAGGCGCGCAACCAGTTGGCGACCAGCGGCACCAGAATGGACACGCCGATGAAGATCAGCCGGCGCTTGAGCGAGCGGTAGTTGATGTAGGCATACAAGGTGCCCACCACGATCGAGGCAATCAGGTAGCGCACCCCGCTGCACGCCTCGACCACCGACCAGTTGCCGGACGGGATGACGAACTGCAAGCCCTCGCGGTAGACCGGGATGCCGGTCAGGCGCAAGGCGAACACGGTGAAATCGGCCGTGTGCTGCATCATCATGGGCATCATGAATTCGCCGAACGGCACCGCGAAAAACAGGAAAGCCAGGGCAAAACTGATCTGCCAGGTGATGCGCGCGCCGAGCAGTACCGGCGAAATCAGGACCAGCAGGCCGACCAGGGCGAACTGGGTCACCGCGTTCACGGCCGCGAGTTCGCCCATCAGCCAGGCGAAACCGGCCCCGGCCATCAGGATCAACCAGAGCGGACTGGCCACCGGCCGCACCTCGGCCAACACATGGCGCTGGCGCCAGATCAGCCAGAGCGAGATCAGCGGCACCAGGAAAGCATGGTTGAACGTCTCCGAACGCCACCAGATCTCCACCATGGCCAGCGCGGTATCGCGGTACCAGAACAGGGTCCAGGCCACCAGGGCGAGGACGATGGGCAAGGTCGTCGTCCAGGGGGATTGGGCACGGGGTGGATTCATGGGGGGTCGGGCTCCCTGATTGGTTTTTATAGCTTGAGGCACGTTGCGGCTGGCGGCAGCCAAAGACCCGGGGCGCCTTGCATTAGGCCGGGAACGACGCTTTGGGTGGCTGGATCAGGCATTCGGCAGGAATGCCCAGCATCTGGTGGAGCTTCCAAATCATGTTCAAGGTCAGTGGCCGCTTGCGGTTGAGAATTTCATACACTCGATTGAGCCGACCGATGGCAGGCACCAGATCCTTGGCGGTCAGACCGGCTTGGTCCATGCGAAACTTGATGGCTTCGACGGGATCGGGCAAATCAATCGGGTATCGCTTGGCTTCGTAAGCCTGCACCAGCGTCAACAGGATTTCAAAACGGTCGCCTTCCGGAGTTCCGGGCATCGGTTCCGTGTCGAAATAAGCCGAGACGGCCTTCAATGCAGCCTTGTAGTCGGCTTCGTTATGAATCGGGCGAATGTCCATGCTAGGGCTCCATTTCTACAGTTTCGGCGATGAGGGCGTCGTATTCCTCATGTGTACCGATGAACTTCACATAGACTGCTTGGTACTGATAGGCAACCGCCACGACGTGCCGCCAAGCATTGCGAGATGGATTCACCCCTGGCCAACAGGCCACCTCAGGCAGCAGATTCAGTCCATTCCCCCCTCCCCCTCGGGGGGAGGGGCCGGGGGAGAGGCAAAACGCCCGCTCAATCCCCATCCCGCTCTCCCGCCGGCAGGAAGGCATCGAGCCGGGCCAGATGGGCGTCCCAGCTATAGCGCGCCAACACGAAATCACGCGCCGCCCGGCCCATGGCATGCCGCGTCTCCGGCTGGGCCAGCAGTTTGGCGATCTTGTTGGCGTAGGCCTCCGGCGTGTCCGCCGCCTCGATTTCCCGCCCCGGTTGGGCGCCGATCGCCTCGACACAGGGCGCCGCAGCAACCACCGGCCGAGCCATGGCCATGGCTTCGAGGATCTTGTTCTGCACCCCGCGCGCCACCCGCAACGGCGCGACCACGACGTCGGCATGGCGCAGGTAGGGGCGCACGTCAGGCACGGTCCCGGTCACCGTCACCTGCGCGCTGGCCAGGGCCGACACGGCCGGCGTCGGCGCCCGGCCGACGATGTGGAGATGCACGCCAGGATGCCGGGCCTCGACCTTGGGCAGGATGTCCTGGACGAACCAGGTCACGGCGTCGATGTTGGGCCAGTAGTCCATCGCCCCGGTGAACACCAGCGACGGTCGGCCGCCCGGATAAGGCGAATCGCCGCCCTGAGCCGGATCGAAGTAGGCCGCATCGACCCCGTTCATCACCGCATGCACCTTGGCCGCCGACTCCGGTGCCCGGGCCCGGAACATCTCGGCCTCCTGGTCAGTGACGAAGAAGGATTGCAGGGCCCGCTGCGCCACCGTGCGCTCGAACGCCAGCAAGCGTTGGCCTTCGCGCCGGTAGATCCAGGACATCGGCCAGCGATGCGCAGGAGCGTACTGGGTCCATTTGGCGGAATCGACGTCGACAAAGTCGACCAGCATCGGATGACGATCGTCGGCCGGGAGGTACTGCGCCATGGCCGAGGAAAAGACCACCACGGCGTCGATGTCCCCTCGGGCCAGGGTGCGGTCGACCCAGGCCTGCAAGCTGCGGTTGCGGTAGTAAGGCAGGGTCAGGGCCTCGCCAGTGGCCAGGCCGATCAGGCTTTTCAGTTTGGCCCGGCGCGGGTCGAGCGACGCGACATGGACGTCGGCGCACAGGGCTTTCACGGCATAGAGATGTCGCCAATCGTCCGGGTCATCAATGAAGGTGCCGAGATGCACCGCATGCGCGCGGGCCAGATGCCGCAGGAGATGATAGGAACGC
Organism: Pseudomonadota bacterium; assembly: GCA_049322515.1. GTDB lineage: Bacteria > Pseudomonadota > Gammaproteobacteria > Burkholderiales > Thiobacillaceae > Parasulfuritortus. The sequence goes on along the minus strand of JBMOQW010000031.1, from coordinate 127,013 downwards.
ACCTTGTCGCCCTTGTTGGGCGGAAACGGCAGGCGATGCACGAGGTAGAGCAGCCTGGCCATGCGGGGATCAGCCCAGGTTACGCACGATATGCGGCCCCAGCCAGTTGGCCAGGCCGATCGGCAGCCGCCGCCAGGCTTCGATGAACAGCTTGTATTTGGCGTTGGACGGGTTGTTCTGGGGGATGGCGTCGTGCTTGTAGAGGGTGTATTCGTAGTACAGCGGCGTCGGCTCGAAACCCCAGTTCTTCTTGAAGGCATACGATCCGGTGCCCTGCTTGCTGCGGCCGTAGTCGAACACCCGGATGCCACGCGCGCAGGCCCGTCGCATGAGTTCCCAGTACTTGAAATCGTTGCCGGCCAGGTCGCGGGCGTCGACATCGTCGCCGGCGTAGTAAGGCAGGATTTCGTCGCGGAAATAGAAACTCAGCACGCCGCTGATCGGCTTGCCCTCGGGGGTCAGCACGATGAGCAGCTCGCAGGCCTCGCCGAAGGCGCGCTTGAGCGCCTGGAAATAGCGCTTGGGCAGAGCGGGCGTGCCGTGGCGGTGGACATTGTCGGCATACAAGGCGAAGAAACGCTCGACGTTGGGGTCGATCTCGGCGCGCAGGCCATGCTTGATGCCCTTGCGCACCATCGCCCGTTGCTTGCGCGGGATGGCGAGCAGGTTCGCTTCCTCGTCCGGCAGCAACTCCTTGCGGAAGGTGACGTAGAGGTCCTGGGTCGGCCAGTCCGGATGCCTGGCCTGGGTGTGACGCAGTTCGAGGTGGTCGACGCCCAGGGTTTCGGCCAGGCGCCGGGCCTCGGCGACCAGGGCGTGCGCGGCTTCGTCGTTGCCCGCCGCAACGCCGCCGTAGACGGCGAACGGCAGCGAGGTCAGGGCATGGCCGAACAGCAGGCTCCTGACCTGGCCGAGTGGCAGCACGCCTTCGATGACGCCGTCGCGCTCGGCATAGAGATAGTGCGTAGCATGGCGGAAGACGTCCTCGATCAGCCCCTGCCAGGCGGACAGGTGAAAAAAGCTGGCGTCCGGACAGGACTGGACGAAAGCATCCCAGCGCGCCGCTTGGCCCGCGTCTTCGCGGGTCAGTCGCTTGATCGCCAGGGTCATGCCGGCCTGGCGTCCGGATTGAGGCCGTGGACGACGTCCAGGCGATGCCAGCGGAAGTCCTTCAGCAACTGCCTGAGCCGGGACTCCATGCGCGGGATGTTGACGTAGTGGCGGAACCGGGTCTTGAAGTTGACGCCCGGGATGCGCGGCTGGCCGGTGTCGATCTCCCAGGGATGGAAATAGAACACCACCGGATGCCGGTCGACGTGGTTCACGCGGCGAAACAGGACGCGCGACAAGGGATACGGCAGCAGGCGGAAATAGCCGCCGCCGCTGGATGGAAAATTGCGCCCGCCCATGCGCACCGTGGTCGCGGGAATCTCGACCAGGTTGCCGACCCGGTGCAGGAAACGGGGCGCGTCAGGGACCCCGTAATGGTCGTGCTTGATCGGGAAGATGCTGGAACTGTATTGATACCCGGCCTCTTCCAGCATGTCATAGGCCCAGGGATTGGACAGGCCGATGGAAAAGCTGGGCGCCCGGTAGCCGCGCACGGCCTGACCGGCCAGGTCTTCGAGGATCAGCTTGGCAAGTCGGATGTCGGCCAGGAAGGCTTCGGGGGTCATGTCGCTGGCGCGTTCGTGACCGTAGCCGTGGCTGGCCAGTTCGTGGCCCTGGTCGACGATGCGCCGGGTCATGCTCGGATAGCGCTCGGCGATCCAGCCCAGGGTGAAGAAGGTGCCCTGCACGCCGCGCTCGTCCAGCAAACCGAGGATGCGGTCGATGTTCGCCTCGACCCGGCATTCACGCCGGTTCCATTCATCGCGGGGGATGTAGGGCGCGAAGGCGGAGACCTGGAAATAGTCCTCCACGTCCACCGTGAAAGCGTTGGTGATGGCGACTTGCCCAGGCTCGGTCATGGCGGTCACCGCTTGTCCGAACGCAACTCGACCAGGACCTGCTGCAGGGCCGCGAGAATGGCCGAGTTCGACTTTTCGATGCGCAACATGCTGCGTTCCAGCCGGCGCAGACTCTCGTCGCGGTAGTCCGCGCGCAAGGCCCCCAGCTTGGTCACCGAATCGTCCAGGTTGCCCTCGACCACATCGAATTCATCGGTTTCCAGCTCCGGGTCGGAGACCACCCGGACCGGCTTGGCCGGCACCTGGTTCTCGGCCAGGATTTCCTGGGCCACCTCTTCCACCTCAACGGCAGTGAAGGACTTCTTCTCTTCCAGGAAGCCGCGCAGCAACACCCGGTCGCACAAGGTGTTGATGCGCCGGGGAATGCCACCCGAGGCCGCGAAGATCTTCTCGTAGCCGTCATCGTCGAACAGCGGCTTGCCGGCGTAGCCCGAACACTTGAGGCGGTGCTCGACATATTCGCGCACTTCCAGCGGATCCATCGGGCTGATGTGGCAGGAGGCGATCACCCGCTGGCGCAATTGCAACATTTCCGGGCTTTGCAGAATGGCCCGGAACTCCGGCTGGCCGACCAGGAAGGTCTGCACCAGGGACACGTTCTCGTACTGGAAGTTGGACAGCATGCGCAGTTCCTCGACCGCACGCGGCGACAGGTTCTGCGCCTCGTCGACGATCAGCAGGCAGCGCTTGCCCTCGGTGGCGGCCATGGTGAAAAAGGCCTCCAGGGTCATCAGCAGGTCGGACTTGGGCACGTCGCGGATGCGCACGCCGAACGCGGCGCCGACCAGGCGCAAGGTGTCCTCGGCATCGAGCTGGGTGCTGACCAGCTGCGCGGCGATCACCTTGGAGGCATCCAGCTTGGCCAGCAGGTTGCGGACGATCGTGGTCTTGCCCGCACCTACCTCACCGGTGACGACGATGAACCCCTGGTTCTGGTGCAGCCCATAGTCGAGATAGGCAGTCGCCCGGGTGTGCTGCTTGCTGCCGAAATAGAAACTCGGGTCCGGGTTGAGCTGGAAGGGCTTGGTCTTCAAGCCGTAGTAGGACTCGTACATGGTTAGAACCGGTAGCCGAACAGGAGCATGAGCGAGTTTTCTGTGTAGTCGTCACTCTCGGTGCCTTCCGTATCCCGCCGTGTCAAGGTCATCGACAGATTGGCATGCTCTCCCAGGCTTTTCGAATAGCCGACACTGATACTCTTCTCCCGGCTCTCCTCGTTCTCGCCATTGTTCTTGCGCACAACAACCGTCCCGCTCAGGTTCGATCGCTTGCTGAGCTTGTGCGACCAGGTTGCGGACAGGCTGGTTTGCTGAACTTGGTTGCCGGTGTCGAGCGGATCGAGCGGCAGGCCGAACTCGGTCATGCTGCGCGAGTCGCTCTTCTCGACGGACAAGGTAAGGATATTGCGCGCACCGCGCTTGATCCATTGCATCTGGTGGCGCTCCTGCAGCGTGACTTGATTGCGCAGGAAGTCCCCAGGTGCCAGGCTGCCGGCCTCGAGCCCATAGTCAGCCAGGATTTTGCGAACTGCATCCGCGCGTGCGTCCGGATCCGGCGTGCTCGACTGCAACTGGTCGTAGAGCAAATCGTAGAGGCCGCCATAGCCAGTGTAGGCGAGATTGGCTGGCAAGGCGGTTGCACCTCGTGACAGGGTATAGCGTAATTCACTCAGTGGGCGACGATGATTGAACGTGACATCGTAGGTATTGCCGTAGCCACGCTCGTCCCAGCGCGCCGTCAGCGTCGTGCGGGGTGATGGCCGCCACTCCACCCCCAAGGCCAGGCCCGTGCTATGACTGCTGCCATCGCCTTCGTAATCGTTGCGATCGGTTAACACGCCGAGAGCCAGATTCAGACGCGGCGTGGCCTTGATATTGAGCAAGCCGGTCAGGGTCTCCCCTTCCTGGCTGGGTTGTCCGTCATAATCGTGCTGCGTGGCCTGGTAGGCCAGTGACCAGGAGAGACGGGTTTTGCCGATCGTCGAGCCGAACTGGGCATTGAATTCGTCACCGGCATAGTCCGTCCCCCCCTCGCCATCGCTGCGGGTCAAGGTGTGGCGATAGCGGAGATCGTATTTGACCCGCCCCAGGATCAGGCCGCGAACATAAGGTGAAACATCGTAGCTGGAGGTCTCGACCCGGTTGCCGTCAAGGTTGTAGTCACGGCCACTGCCTGCGCCAAGGGCGGACAGGCTTTGCTGGCCGATGCGGCCGGATACATCCAAATAGACCCGGTCATCGACCAGCATCAGGGTATTGAAAGTGTTGAGCTGATTCTGGGACTGGTTGTGCTGGTCGTTCTCGAAATACACCAGTTGATTGAGCTGATATTGCAATCGGCTTTTCAAGCGACGGGTCCGACCATCGATGGCGATCCCGGGAGAAACGCCCAGCACCCATTCACTTTCCGCATCCGTGGCGCTCAAGGCGATATTGTCGGAATACATCAACTGCGAGGAGAAACTGGGGGTGATTTTCCAGGCCCGCTGGCTGTCCGCGCCGGAGTCCCGGGTCGCGCCGGCGCCTGCAGAAGAACGGTTGCCCGAGCCCAGCACACTGCCCCCGCCCCACTGTGCCAGCACGGGATTGGCCAACATGCAGCCGAGGGCGACGAGCAGACACGTCGGGGCCACGGACCTGCGCATCAGAGGGAAGGGAAACGGGCTGATGGAGCGGCGCATGGGCGAACTCATTGTCTCGAAGCAGCCGGGGCATCCGTATCCAGTCCAGCGCCTTGTGGGTAGCCATGACCGTAGCCATAGCCATAGCCATAGCCGTAATGATCAAGGGGGCCGGGGCGGGCCCGGTTCAAGGTGAGCATCTTGACCGGACAACTATCGATCATCGCCAAGGCTTGCTTCACTTGGGCGTGCATGGTCCTTTCCGCACCCACGACCAGGACGATCTGGCCCATGTGGGTCGCCAGCTCTCGTGACTCGGTGGTCATCAGCAAGGGGGGGGAATCAAAGATGATGATGCGGTCACTATAGCGATTACCCATATCGTCGAGCAGTCGCACCATCGAGTCGCTGGCGAGCAGTTCCGTGGCCCGTGGATGCTGGGTGCCGCTTGGCAGGATGCTGAGTTTGTCGATGTTGGTCTTGAGGATCATCCCGGAGATGTCGAGGGAGTCCTTGGAAACCACGTCCAGCAAACCGGGACTTGGCTGCAAGCCCAGGGTATTCAACACCGAAGGCTTGGCGACGTCGGCATCGACCAGGAGCACGGTCGTGTCGAGTTCCATCGCCATGCTGATGGCCAGGTTGATCGAGGTGAAGGTCTTGCCCTCACCCGGCACGGCACTGGTCACCATGATCAGATTGCCCTGACTGACCAGTTCCGCGCCCTTGCCCACGGCATTGCTGATCAGGGGCCGCTTGATGACGCGGAACTCGTCTGCGAGTTGACTGCGTGGGCTGAGCGGGGTCAGGAAACCCGCGCTTTGCAACTTGACCAGATCGATCTCGACGTATTTTCCTGAACCCGCGGCGGGCTGACGCCCTGCTGGAGACGGCGAGGGAGCGGTCTCCACGAAGGCGGACCGATCCGCTTCAGGTGCGGGCATCCTCGGCTGTGCCGCGGGCGCTTCCTCCTCCCGGGCGGGCCGGAGCGCCGAAGTCGTCTCGGGAATCTGTACCCCGGCTTGACGAAGTTGCTCGAGGCGTTTGGCGGCTTGTTCGATCAAACTCATGTCGTCCTCAAATCGCTCGACCGGAGAGAAAATTCACGGCCACCAGAATGGCGCCATAAACCAGAATCAAGACTCCCAGCGCAGCGAGGAAACGGAGATGCCGCAAGCGGCGTTGCGCTTGCGTCGCCTCGTTGACCACTGCGGAAACCACCCCCAGCACGGGCAACTCAACGACCTCTCGCAAGGTCCGGACATCGAAAAATACCGGTCGAATCTGGCTTGCCGCAAAGGTAATGAAAGCGCCCATTCCCAACGAAGCCGCAAACACACCCAACAACAATATGACCCGGTTCGGGGCAACCGGCTTGTTGCCGGCGCGCGGCGGGTCGATGACACGGAAATCGGCGATCCCGCCCACTTCCTCGATCTTGCCGGACAACTCAGCCGATTCACGACGCGAGACCAGTTCGTTGTAATTGTTCTTGGTCGTGTTGTAATCCCGGGTCAGCTCTGCATATTCGGCCTCCAGTTCCGGGGTTGCCTTGAGGGAACTCAACGCCTTGGCATGCTGGGCAGACAACTGCGAGACACGCGCTTGCAGGGCAGCCACGTTCGCCTCCGCCGCCCCCAGGGAAATCTTGAGTTGCTGGTAAATCGGGTTGGCTTCGCTGACTGAGGCCGGGTTGGCCAATGCCGCTCGCTTGCGCGCGGCAACTTCATTCTGCCGTTGCAGTTCAAGTTCACGAATTTGCTTCCGGATATTGACCACATCCGGATGCAAATCGGTGAACCGCTGCAACAAGCTGTCCAGATTTGCCTTCAAGGTCAGCATGCGGCCATCGATTTCCGGGACCGAGATAGCCTCGCTCTCGAACCGACTGGTCTGGATCAACGTCGGCTTCTCCTCGGCCAACTGGGCACGCAAGGCATTGCGGGAATTGACTGCCTCGCTCAGTGCCATGCGCGCCTGGGTCAACTGCTCGGAAATTCCGAAGATCCGGTCCGCCACGCCACGCCCTTCACCCATCTGAAGGTCGATATTTCGTATCTTGAATTCCTTGAGCTTGGTCTCGATGTCGACCAGCCGACGTTGGTACTCGGCGATCTGCTCTTCGATGAATTGCTGGGCCGTCGAATTGTCTTGACGTTTACCCCCCAGATTGGCCTCGACGAATATAGTCGTCAGGGATTGCACGACCTTTTGAGCTACCGAAGGCACCGCATCCTGGTAGGACAGGATATACAGGTTGTCCGCTCCGGCACTCCTGATGGAAAGCCGCTTCGTGACATCATCAAGAAGCGCTTCCTTTTCCTTGGGCGTCTTGACGTGCAGATCGAGGTCGGCCATGCGCACCAACTTCTCCACGTTCGGCCGACTGATCAAGGTGCGGCTAAGCATCGATATCTGTTGATCGATATTCGGCTGCACAGCGAGTCCTTGCATCAAGGGTTGCAGGATCGAATCGGTATCGACGTAAACGCGTGCGGACGCGGCATACCTATCTGGAATGCTGAGCACCGCGACAGTCCCGACGACCCCGATGATCGCCGCGCCGATCAAGCCCATCCAGCGATGCAACCACATCGCCCTCAGGTATCTCATGCCCTGATGCAACAACTCATCCATGCGCCCAGCGCTCCCCCTGAATCTTGAAACGGCAGCCGCCCGAGGTGGATTCGGGCGGCCGGGACTCAAGCAAAATTAGAACCAGCTCTGCGGAATCACAAGCACATCGCCGGGTTGCATGTCGACATTGGCAGAAACGTCGCCATCCTTGATCAGATCATTGAGCCGCACACTATAAATTTTATTGTCTTCCGCTGTGCGCAGGATGGTTGCCGAATTCCCCGCAGCAAAATCCGTGATGCCGCCCACGGCGATCATGACGTCCAGCAAGGTCATCTTGTGCTTGTAGGCCAGCGCCTGCGGCTTGGCGGCCTCGCCGATCACCCGGATCTGCTGGCTGTAAGGTCCCACGAAGCCGGTCACGATCACTGTGACGATGGGATCGCGGACGAATTTGCCGATGTGCTTCTCGATATCCCTGGCCAGTTCGGTGGAGTCCTTGCCCATCGCCATCATGTCTTCGATCAACGGAGCGGCCAAACGTCCATCGGGGCGCACGGGCACCGACATGGATAACTCTGGGTTGCGCCAGACGATGATGTTCACGGTATCGCCTGGCCCAATCACATAGCGATAGTCAGACGTCGCCGCCTGGACGGGTGCCGCGGGCACCGAACCCGTGGAGGAACATCCGGCTACGGCCAGCAACCCCAGTACAGACAGGCACACCCGTACAAGTGCATTGCTCGAAACAAGACGCCTGAAGATCATTCTTTCCTCCCAAAAAGGACACCCGACAGAAAGACAATATTAAGTCGGGGAATGTTACCCGAAATCAATCTCGGCATGTCGAGACCAGGCAACGACATCAGCAACAGAGCATACCTTTCCTGGCAGAGAGTATATATTCAGGAGACCGTTGATTTGATGAGGAAGAATCATGGCACCGATCGAACAGGCCCTGGCTGAATGGCGCAACTTGCTGGGTGAAGAACGGGTCCTGAACGCGGCCGACGCACAACGCGAACGTGGCCAGGACGCCAGCGGCATCGAGCGCAGGCTGCCCGGCCTGCTCAAGATCACGGCCGCGGACTCGGTCCCGGAAGTCATGAAGATCGCCAACCGCCATGGCATTCCAGTCTATCCCTTCAGCACGGGCTTCAACTGGGGCTACGGGTCCGCCCTGCCAGTCAAGGATGACTGCGTCCTGCTCGACCTGTCCGGCCTACGGCGCATCATCGATTTTGACGCCGAGTTGGGCGTGGTCACCCTGGAACCCGGGGTCACCCAGGCCCAGCTGGCGGAGTTTCTGGACGCCGGCAATCACCCCTTCCTGGTCCCGGTGACCGGCGCGGGGCCGCAGTGCAGCCTGGTCGGCAATGCCCTGGAACGAGGTTATGGCGTGACCCCCATCGTCGATCACTTCGGTGCGGTCACCGACCTGGAGGCGATCCTGGCCGATGGCAGCGTGTACCGCACCGCCCTGCGCGAAGCGGCAGGTGATGAACTGGCCCGGCTATTCAAATGGGGCATCGGTCCCTATTCTGCGGGACTCTTCACCCAAGGTAACTTCGGCATCGTCACCCGAATGACCCTTATCCTGGCGCGACGACCGGAATGTGTGAAGGTCTGCTTGTTCAGCCTCAAGGACGACGCCCTCCTGGAACCCGCGGTCGAGGCCATCCGCTCGATCCTGGCCAACCTGCCCGGCACGGTCGGCGCCATCAATCTCATGAACCAGCATCGGGTGCTGGCCATGTCGGCCCCCTTCCCGCGCGACCAACTCGATGCGGAAGGCCTGATCCCCAAGTCACTCATCCAGTCCCTGGGTCGACAATACCAGATCTTCCCCTGGACCGGCTTTGGCACCCTCTATGGCACACAACGGGTCGTCAAGGCCGCCCAGAAGGAGATTCGCCAACGCCTGTCCGGCATTGCCAGCCGTTTGATGTTTCTCACCCCGGACAATGCCAAGACCCTGGCCAAGCTGACCCGACTGATCCCCGGCCCGATCGGCCATAGGCTTTCCGGTTCCACCACGATGCTGGCCAAATCCCTTGAACTGGTGGCCGGCCGACCGAACGAAACCGCCCTGCCCCTGACCTATTGGCGCAACCCGAATCCACCCAAGGGCGCGTTGATGAACCCTTCCACCGACGGCTGCGGGCTGATCTGGTATGCGCCCTTGGTGCCGATGCGGGCTAAGTCCGTCAGAAGCTATGTCGAAATGATCCACACGGTGGCACACGAACACCGCATCGAACCCCTGATCACCTTCACCACGGTCAGTGACAAGATTTTCGACAGTACCGTCCCGCTGATCTTCGAACGGGCCAATCCCGAGGCGGTTCGGGCCGCCACCGACTGCTATGGCGCACTGCTCAAACAGGGCCGGGAGATCGGCTGCTTCCCCTATCGGGTCAGCGTCGACACCATGGCAAAACTGGCCGACCTGGAAACCAGCGCCCGGAGCTTTCATGAAAAGATCAAGACTGCGCTTGATCCCAGCGATCTCATCGCGCCGGGACGCTATGTGCCTACACTACCTCGCTGAGCTGTAAGTTCTTTTGCATCAAACCTTGGTCTGCGTTGGGCCGTAGGAGTCTGAGGCGACTTGGTGTGGGTTATTGTGGTCTGTCCCTATTATTTCTCTTTGGTCTGCGTTGGGCCGTAGGAGTCTGAGGCGACTTGGTGTGGCTTATTGTGGTCTGTCCCTATTATTTCCTATTATTTCTATTATTGCTATTGACCTTGTCGTCTCGTATCAGCCCCAAAAAAAACCGCCCGGCTTGACCGGGCGGCTTAACTGGCAAGAACCAGAGGAAATTACTTCTTTGCTGCACGACGACGTAGAGCGCCTGCACCGAGCAAACCCAGACCGACAAGAGCCAGGGATGCCGGCTCGGGGATGGAATTTCCATACAAGTTTGCAGTACCGGACATGTCGGTGACGCCATTAGTATGCGGGTAGGTCAGACTCGCCGAGTAACGCAAGTCGGAACCAAACTCCTGGGTGTTGGTATCAAAATTCGACGCTGCTGCCCCCCCAATAACATCCAGGTAGCCAAGGCCAGACAAGATCCCAATATTGGTACCAGTGAAGACACCATGGTTGACCACACTCAGGAATAGCGTACCGTTACCAGTGTTAGCCGAAGTCAGGCTGAGGTAATCAAACACATTCGTGATTTCACGATCGCTGACATAGAAGTTTGCCCAACCGCCAACATAGCTGATGGTCTGGCCGATACCCGGGATGATCGTGCCGCCAATCGGGGTGAACCCGCCGAACTGGAAGGTCAACTCGCAATCCGGGCAAAAGGTGTCTTGGCCAGTACCGTTGAAGGCAGAAATGATACCGAAACCGGACAGCACACCAGTGGTGGTATCAATGAATTGACGCATATTGAGGGTCTGGGAGGAAAAATCGGTAGCAGCATCCGGATCCCAAGTCACGCCAGCAACAGTAATGGGGGAAGCATGCGCGGCTGAAAAAGCCATTGCCAGCGCAGAACCGATCATCGCTTTCTTGAACAGTTTCATGAAAATCTCCTTGTTGGATTCAAAAAGCTTGCCATCTGGCTAGCACACAACACTAAAAGCACTTTACATGCCAGGCTTGTGATGATTACTTAATATACTGTTTTTAATACTTATTTTATGATGCCTACCACTCAACACAGGAGTTTCATTATGGCCATGTAAGAAATGTCGACACGCATTCCACGCGCAAATAAAGACAATAAGGGACACCCAGGACAATAGGGGACGGACCATAGGGGATAAGGAACAATGGATATAGGGGACCAATGGATATAGGGGACAGACCACAATTTGGTGTTAACATCACCCCCCTCAAACATAAACATCTGCCTCTCCCCATGCCCCGCCGCCCCCGTCTCGCTTTACCCAACGTGCCATTTCACATCATCCAGCGCGGCAACAACCGGCAAGCATGCTTCTTTGCTGACGAGGACTACCGCTTCTACCTGGACTGGCTCCATGAGTATGCAACCAAGCTAGACTGCCAAGTGCATGCCTATGTCCTCATGACCAATCATGTCCATCTGCTGTTGTCTGCGGCGCGCGCTGAATCGCCAGGCGCCCTGATGAAGGCTCTGGGCCAGCGGTATGTCCAGTATGTCAACCGTACCTACCGACGCAGCGGCACGCTTTGGGAAGGCCGCTTTCGATCCTGCCTCACCCAGGACGAGGGCTACTTAATGGCTTGCCAGCGCTATATCGAGATGAATCCAGTACGGGCCGCCATGGTGACGCACCCCGCCGAGTACCCGTGGTCGAGCTACAGGACCCATGCCCAGGCCGAGCCGAATCCGCTCCTGACCCCGCACGCCTTGTACCTCGCTTTGGGGCACGATGCCCCAGGCCGAGCCGCCAGCTATCGCGAACTGTTTCGACATGAACTTGACCCAGGCGTGGTGGATGAAATTCGCAAAGCCACCAACGGCAACTATGCGTTGGGGAATGCAACCTTTGCTGCCCAGGTGTCTGCTGCACTGGGCAGGCGGGTCACGCCAGGGAAATCGGGCCGACCTCCGAGGCGCGCCGACAGGGCGCCGATGGCCAAGCTTGAGGTTTAGCCATCGTTCTGGACTATGCCAGCCCTTCAGTTGTCCCCGTCAGTCGGGCGCATACAGCTTCGCCAGTATGGCGAACACCATCAGCCCCACGCCCACGGAAAACAGGGTCATGGTTTCAAAGCCGGCAAGGGCATAGCTCCCAGTCACCCTCGCCAGACCGCTCGCCAGGCAGACCACGACGCCCAGCACGGCACTGGCACGACCCGCCATCATCATCCATTGCTTCATTTCGCACTCCTGTTCAATGAGGACACCTCGTCAGGGATCTGCATCCCTGGCTGATTCAGTAGATTCAATACATAGGCGCTGGGTATCGCATAGCTGATCCCGGTCGGGTCACTCAGGGCCGACTCCTTGGTGGCTTTCACCAGCACCATGTTGATGACCCCGAGCACCTGACCTGTTTCAGGATCGTACACCGGACTGCCGCTATTGCCGGGATAGGCCGTGGCGTCGAGTTGATAGACATCGAATGGCCGGTCTATCGCACGCACCGCCTTGGCGGTCAGTTGTTGGGCGGAGGCGGCCGGGATCACCAGGGGCGTGATCGCTGCAATGATGCCCCGATGGGTCACGGGATACAGGCCCAGCACCATGCCGATCGGGAATCCGGTCAGAGCAATGGACTGCCCTTCCCTCACCCGCGATTGTCCGGACACGGTCAGCGCGGGCAGGGGCTCTCCCTCAATGCGCAGCAAAGCGAGGTCATGCTCGCTGTCCGATGCGAGGACTTTGGCCCGGTGCATGCGCACTTGCTGACCACGCCCCGAGAACACCGCCAAAGTCTCGAAATGCTCGGTATCTAGCAGGGTCGGCACGACATGATGGTTGGTCACCACCAAGCGCCCATCGCCGACCACGAAGCCGGTGCCTCGAAACTGGGCCGGTGGACGGTTGGTCGCCGCATGGGTGCCCACCGCAACGATCGATGCGCGAATTTTCTCGATGGTTTCTGGCAGGCTGTCTGCGGAGGCACCGGGCATGAAGCATGTGCAAACGAGCCACATGAGCATCATCCAAAAATTGGCGGCGCGTATCTGCCTGGGTTCCCTCTCCCGCGCGGCCGGGCACCCCTCCCCACCAAGGGGAGCGGCTGGGGGTAAGGGACGCCGAATGGCTAGCATAGCCTTGCCAAAAACATGTTCCATCAGGTTCAAATCTTTCTCCTTTGCAAAGCCCAGCGCCGGGCCAGCCAACCAGCCAACAGCAAGGTCGCCACCCCCAGCAGGGTCAAGAGCGCTTGTTTCAGGCCCGGATTCAAACTGAAAGCCACCAGCTGGTCGATCGACACGGCAATCAGCACGGTACCGGGCAGCATGCCGATCAGGCTGCCCAGCACGAAATCCCGCAGCCGGATCGAGGACACCCCGAGTGCCATGTTGACCAGGGCGAACGGCGCCACCGGCACCATGCGCACGGCGATCACGGCCAGCAGGCCATTGCCCGACAGCCGCTGGTCGAGCCGCTGCCACCGGACGCCGGCGAGGTGCTCGATCACGCCACGACCAAGCTGCTTGCCCAGGAGGAAACTGAGGGCGCCGCCCAGGCTAGCCCCGGTCATCAGATAAAGGGTGCCGTGCAGGGCGCCGAAGGCCAACATGCTGAGCACGGCCATCACCGTCAGGGGCACGGCCAGGACACTCGCGAGGGCGAGGCCGAGGATGGCCGTCCAGGCCTCCAGTTGCTGCCCGGAGGCGCGCAACGCCGGCAACAGCCGGTCGGGTTGCAAGCCCTCGGCGAGCGGCCCCCAGCGCCAGGCAGCGGTCAGACCCAACAAGGCCACAGCGATGGCCAGCAGGGGCCAGACACGCGGCTTGCCGCGTGGCGCGACCGTCATGAATCCGAACCCGGCGATCCCTGCTCGCCCGCTTCGATGTGCGTGGCCAGAAGCGTCGCCAGGGCTTCGATGTGACCGGGCTCGAACAAGGTGCCGTGCAGCCCGGCCATTTCGGCTTCGTCAAGACGCGGCAACAGGGTGCGCCAGGGCGCGAACAGCCAGCGGTCCCAGGGCGTCAGACCAGACGACTTCAGCAACAAGGCCGGCGCGGCGTAGGGCTCGGGGTGGTAACGGTGCATGGCGCTCACCTGACCGTACAGGCCCCGATCGTTGAGCGTGGTGGACAGCCGGCGGCCATTGACGCTAAAACCGAGCAAGGGCGTATGCCGGGCGATCCAGGCCAGCATCCGCCAGAGCAGGAATCCGCCGGGTGGCAAACGGGCCAGCACGGTGTCGACCAGGAACAGCCGGGGCACCCGGACGCCGCGTTGGCCCAACAGCCTGGCCGTCTCCAGGGCCGCCAGCCCACCCACCGAGAAGCCGGCCAGGTAGACGTCGCGGTCGCCACGGGCTTCGATGCGGTCGGCATACAGGCCGGCCAGTTCGGTCAAACCGAGGCTGAAATCATTGCCTGGCGGTTGCAGCATGTGCAGGTCGCAGGCGCCGCGCATGGCTTCGGCGAGGGCCTTGAAGCGGAGCAGGTCGCCATGGCCCGAGGCGGCCAGGTACAGGGTGGCATGGCGCGTGGTGGTACCCAGGCTGACCATCAGCCCTGGCAAGCCCAATTCCTCCGCCAGGGCCTCGGCCATCGCCGCCGGGCTGGGATGCTCGACCAGGCGATGCAGGGCGACCTTGCGGCCCAGCTTCTGCTCGATGCCGGCGAGGATGCTCACGGCGGCCAGGGAATCGCCGCCCCGGTCGAAGAAATCGTCGGTCACCGAGAGTTCGGGCTGACCGAGCGCCTCACGCCAGATGGCGAGCAGGTCGATTTCCATGGCGCCATTGGGCGGACGGCTCGGACGCGCCACGACCGGCGCGGCGGTTTCGACCAGGGCGGCATAGTCGATCTTGCCGCTTTCGCGCAGGGGCATCTCGGCCAGGGCATGGAAGCGGGCCGGCAGCATGTAGTCGGGCAGCCGGGCGGCCAGGCTCTTGCGCAAAAAATCCTCGGCCATCGGCTGGGCGCTGGTGACCCAGGCGTGCAGGGCCGGCTTGCCCTGGCCATCGACCCGTTTCACCGCGGCCTGGAGCACGCCCGGCACCGCGTGCAGGGCGTTCTCGATCTCGCCCAGCTCGATCCGGTAGCCGCGCAGCTTGACCTGGCGGTCGACCCGGCCGGCGAAGTGCAGGCGGCCTTCACTGTCCAGCCAGCCCCGGTCGCCGGTCAGGTAGAGGCGCCCCCCGGCCAGGAAGGGATCTTCGGCGAATGACTCGGCGTCCAGTTCCGGACGGTTCAGATAGCCGTGGGCCAGGGTCGGGCCACCGAGATAGATGTCGCCCACACAACCGAACGGCAACAGTCGACGCTCGCCATCCAGCACATAGACCCGGCTGTCATCGACGGCCGCGCCGATCGGCAGGTCCAGCCACGGCCCATTCGCAGCACAGCGCCAGGCCGTGGCGAAGATGGTCGCCTCGGTCGGGCCATAGACGTTATAGAGCGTGGCGCCGGTTTCCCGGGCAAAGCGCTCGGCCAGGTCGGCCGACAGGACCTCGCCACCGCAGCAGGCCACCCGCAGCGTCACGCCCGTCCGCCCGGCCAGGCCATCCAGGAAGCGCCGCAAGGTGGACGGCACGAAGGCCATGAAAGTGGCCCGGTGCGCGACGGCGAATTCGGCCAGGCGTTCGGGCGGCAAGCGGCCGGGCGGCGGCAGTGCGACACTGGCGCCCCGGATCAGCGGGGTGAGCAGCTCGATGAGCGAGGGATCGAAGGTGATCTGGGTACCCAGCGCGGAACGGTCGGCCGCCGTCACCGACCAGGCCTCGGCAATCCAGGCCAGGCGCCGCGCCAAGGCTTCGTGCCAGAGCATGACGCCCTTGGGCCGGCCGGTCGAACCTGAGGTGAACAGCACATAGGCGAGATCGGACGGCGCGACCTCGACCGGGCTGCCGGACTCCGGCTCTGGCTCGGTGGCCTCCAGCCGGACCAGCAGCCGGCGCACGTCCAGCTCGGCATAACGCGCCCAATCGTCTTCGTCGAGCAACAACACACGGGCCTGGCTTTGCTGGAGGATGTCGCCGACCCGGGCCACCGGCGCCTCGGTATCCAGGGGCAGGAAGGCCGCGCCCGCCTTGCTCACGGCCAGCACGCCGACGACATAGGCCGCCCCGCGCGGCAGGGCCAGGGCGACGATATCGCCCCGCTGGACCCCTTGCCCCTGCAAACGACGACACACCTGGTTGGCGACGCCATCGAGCTCGGCATACGTCATCTGGCCGCCGTCCCAGACCAGCGCGAGGGCCTCGGGTTGTCGGTCGACCCAGGTTTCGAACTGGCGGATGTAGGGCGGCGGGCAGGTGTCCCGCACCTGGCCGGACAGCCGCAGTTGGGCCTCGCGCTCGGCGTCGGGCAACAGGGACAGTCGGCCGACCGCGAGGCCGGGCTCAGCCTGCATCTGGTTCAGGAGATGCTGCAAGCGGGGGCCGAATGCCGCGACTTCCTCAGCGCTGAAGTATTCGGCGCTGCCCTCGACGATCAGGTCGACATCCTGGTCGGCCTGGAACTCGCACACGGTCAGACCGAGCGGATAGCGGGCCTTGCCCGAAAAGGTCTGGCGCGGCTCGATGCCGCGCGCCTCGCCGAAATGGCAGGTGTAGTCCTGCCGCTCGTAAGAAAGCAGCACATCAAACAGGCCGGCCCGGCCGTGCTTGATCACTTCCAGTTCACGACCGAGTTCGCTGACCGGAAAGCGCGGGTGGCGATAGGCATTGCGAAGCAGCGCGGTGACCGAGGCGATGGCGTCGGCCACGGTCATTTCGGGGTCGATCTCGATGCGCAGCGGCAACACGCCGACGAACATGCCCAGGGTCGCCTTGAATCGCTTGCCACCCCGGTTCAGGCTGGGCACCCCGATCAGCACGCTGGTGCGCCGGCTGATGCGGGCCAGATAGATGGCCAGCGCGGCCAGGAACCAGTGATAAATGGTGGTCGCCCCGGTTTGTGCGACTTGCTCCAGGGCGTTGTAGTCGGCCCGTTTGATCGGATGCCGGACCACGCGCGCGTCGGGCAGCGCGTTTCTGGGCGTGCCGGCATAGCGCGGCTCGAACAGCGGCTCGGGCAAGGCGCCGACGTGACTGCGCCAGTAGTCGGCATCGCGTTCGAAGGCCGGCGAATTCCGGTAGTCGAGCGACTCCTGGATGAAGGCGAGGTAATCGGGATGCTCGGGCGGCGCGGGTGTCCTGCCGGCTTCGAGGTCTTGATAGATCTCGTTCCAGCGCTGCACCACCCGGGCCGTGCCCCAGCCATCCATGAGGGTATGGTGAAACTGGTTGATGAGCAGGTGCAAATCGTCGCGGGCCTTGAGCAGGGCAAACCGCCAGGGCGGCACTTCGCCGAGCTTGAACGGCACCTGCATGCGCGCCGCCTGCCAGGCCTGCATGCTCGCCTCGGGGTCGGGCTCACGGCTGAAGTCGATCTCTTCCAGGGTGCCTTCGTACTGGGCCAGGCGCCACTGTCGGCCATCCGGCCGAGGCACCAGGCGCAGGGCGTCGTTTTCCTCGATCAGCCACTTCATGGCCTGCTTGAAGCGGTCCACGTCGAGCCGACCGACCAGATACATCCGGCCCCCGATATTCAAGTGCGGGCTGTCGGGCCAGGCCAGGGTGTCCAGCCAGACCTCGCGCTGGCTGAGCGAAAGGGGCAGTTCCTGGGCGCCCGGCGGCGGCGTCAGACCAGGCTGTCCCATGACGCGATCTGCTCGCACGCGTAGCGGTAACCCACTTCGATGATCTCCTCGGCGTTCTTGTAGCCCATCATGGGAAACTGGTTGACCGGTGGTTCGAGATAGTAATCGGCCAGGCTCACGGTACGGCCACGCTGCGCGAGTCCGCCGATATGTCCCGCCTGCATCAGGATATCGACGATCCCTGGCAGGGATGGCATCGAGCGCGACAGCTTCGATTTAAGCACATCTCCCGCGCGCATTTCACACAGGCCATTGGGCGCGCACAGATTTTCCCTGACATCGACATCGATGGCGATCACCATGCCGTTGCCGCGTCGGCGCTCCAGCGCCGGACCCAGGCGGGTGCGCATGGCACTGACCGGGACGTTTTCCAGGATGGCGCCGTCGACCAGCAGATCCCCGTCATGCAGCACCGGCGGCAATAGGCCGGCCGGGGAATTGCTGGCCAGCACGGCTCGCCAGAGCGGGCCATGATCGAGCACCACGGTGCGCGCCTGACTGAGATTGCACGCCGAAGCGAAGTACGGCAGCCAGAGCGACTCCACCGTGGTGTCGCCAAAGGCATGCCGGAGGGCATTCATGTAGGGCACGTTGGACAAGATCGACACCACCGGCACGCTGGGCCGCACCGCGCCGCGGGTGAACTTGAGGATATGGGTATGGATCTCCTCGCGCGGCACGCCGAACGCGACCATGGCGCCGATCAGGGCGCCCATGCTGTTGCCGCCCAGCAGGTCGATCGGAATCTCGGCCTCCTCCAAGGCGCGCATCACGCCGATGTGCGCGAAGCCGCGCGCGCCGCCGCCGCCCAGCACCACGCCGACCGCGCGGCCGAGCAGGAACCGGGCCAGACGCGCGAAGTCCCCGGCCACGCCCAGGCGCACCGGATAGACCCGTTCGACATCGCGTCCCTGGCGCCAGAGGGCGGCATCCTGGGCGCGCGAGCTGGCGTCCGGATAGACCACGGCGAGGTGCTTGCGCACCCAGGCCGCGCCCGGCTCCCGACCGTAAGCGGCTTCGATCTCGGTGACATCGACCGGCTGATCGGACCGGGCCACCAGTACGACCTGATCGGCCTGGCGCAAGGCCGCCCGGGTCCAGTCGGTAAAGCCCGGCTCGGCCTGGAACACAAGACAATCCTGGGTCCCTTCGAGCTGGTCCAGGTGCTCGGTGCCGATTTCCCGATGGACATGATGCGCCTTGCCGTAGCGAGCCAGGGCCTGGGTGAGCTGGGCCGCGAAGCCCGCGGCCGGGGCGTCTGCGTGGAGCGGCAGGACGGCAAAGTTGCGCGCCCGGGTTTGCCCGTGCACCCGGTCGGCATGGCGCAGCTGATTGTAGATGGCCTGCCCGAAGGCCTGACTCATGGCCAGCGGCTGGCGCATCATCAAGGCTTCGTAGCGCGGCCGCTCGAGCACCGCCAGCACCGAATCACGCACCGCGGTGATGTCGGCGGTGCGGGGTTGGCGCAGGATCAACCCGGTTTCCCCGACGCATTCCCCGGGGCGGATCTCGTTATAGAGCAGAAGCCCGCCATCCCTGCCCTGGCGCGATACGCGCAGGCGTCCGCTGACCAGAATGAACAGGCTGTCCGAGGGCTCGCCCTCGCGAATGACCTGGGTGCCCCCCATGACTTCGCGCAGTTCCAGACTGTCGGCCAGGTCGGCCAGGGCCTCGGCGGGCAGTTCCCTGAACTCAGCACTGCTGCGCAACAATTCGATCAAGCTTGCACGGGATACTGCCATCCCATCTCCCTCTAACGGCCCGCGCGCCCTCCGGAGCCGGGGTGCGAGCCCGCGCCAGGAATCGTCAACGCCCCTTGCCGAACAACACGATCTCCACCGTGCGTATCAGGATGAACAAATCCAGCAACACGCTGCGATGCTTGATGTAATACAGGTCGTACTTCAACTTTTCCAACGCATCTTCCATGCTCGACCCATACGGGTACTTGAGCTGAGCCCAGCCGGTCAGGCCCGGTTTCACGTTGTGGCGCTGATTGTAATAGGGAATGTGCTTGATCAGGTCGCGGACGAATTCAGGCCGCTCGGGACGCGGGCCGACGAACCCCATCTCGCCGCGAAACACGTTGATCAACTGGGGCAGTTCGTCGATCCGGTACTTGCGGATGAAGGCCCCGATGCGCGTGGTGCGGTCGTCGTTCTTGGTCGCCCACTTCGCGCCATCCTTCTCGGCATCCGGCCGCATGCTGCGGAACTTGTGGATGCGGAACGGTCGGCCATCGAGGCCGACCCGCTCCTGAGTGTAGAAGATGGAGGCCCCGGTACGCAAGCCATCGTCCAGCCAGATGATCAATGCCGTCACCAGCATGATCGGCCAGACCAGCAGCAAGACCACGGTGGCCAGCATGGCGTTGAAGGCATAGTCCAGGGTCACCCGGACATAGTTGTTCGATTCGAAGCCGTTCGAGTAGATGACCCAGCTGGGATAAATGAGGTTGACCGCGATCTGCCCGGTTTCCTTTTCCAGGAAATCGAGGATGTCGAGAATTTCGACGCCGCGAATCTTACAGTCGAACAAGGCATCGATGGGCAAGGTCTCGCGCCGCTCGTCACAGGCGATCACAATGCAATCCACCTTGCGCGCCAGCACCTCCGCCGCGACATTCTGCACCGGGATGACGATCTGTTTGGTCTGCGGGATCACGCCTTCATTGCGATCCCCTTTCATGGGCACGTAGCCGAGCAACTCGAAACCCTTCTGGTCCACCTTGCGACGCATGCGGCGCTCGATGATCGAGGCCCGTTCTCCGGCCCCCAGGATGAGTATCCGCTTGCGGCGCACCCCCAGGCAGTCTTCATCCTCGACCAGGTAACGAAAGGTGATGGTCAACAGCAGGATCAGCGCGAGCACCAATGGCGCGTAGTTCTCATGCACCTGCATGTCGGGAAACACGGTGTACAGCAACACGCCAAGCATGAAATACGCCATGGCCACGGACACGAAGATGCGCCGGACGATGGAGCGAAACGACTCGCGCATTTTCTCGTTGTACAGCCCGACCGAAAGCGCACCGAGCAAGTAGGAGAGGACCAGCGCGCTGACACTGAAGTAGAAGGGCAGCGTGAAATTCAATGGATCGAGAGACTCGGGTTCCACCAGGAACACATAGCCCGCATACGCCGACAAGACGATGATGGCTGTCTCGACCAGCACGAAAAACGCATTGCTCTGACTGTTGATCTGACGCATGAAACCCTTCCGACGACTCCCTGGCCGAACCACGACCGATCCACCTCAGTGGACGAAACTGGAAAACAGGTTCATTGAACCTTTGGCGCCCGGCACCGATCCATGGCCACGTGAATCCTGTCCACCAGCAACGGCCCGGCCAAGATTGAAATTTTTGTTGTCGTGATTTGGCCCACCCCGGGCGAGGGAATGCTTCGATGATCGAGCACGGCATGTTGTGTGTCCCGCATTACCGTGTGTGTCCCGCATCACCGGGCAGACCGGCTTCGGAGAATAACACAGGGATCAGACGAAATTATTGGGGATCCCCGCAGCTGCAATGAGTAAATTTCCTCTACAATCGCTATGGCTTTAGGCATGGCATTTGACGACACAAGCACCCATGAACCATAACGTTCGCAGCATCGCAGAGGGTTATACACAACATTTCCAGATCATTCCGGCCAGCGATGACGCCATGAAGCGGCACTGCTACCGGATCCGCCATGAAGTCTATTGCACTGAGCTGGGCTATGAGGCTGCCCGACTCGACCACCACGAAGTCGACCAGTTTGATTCCAGCGCACTGCATTGCCTGGTTCGCGCCTCGGGCACCAGCCAGTACATTGGCTGCGCCCGCATGATTGTCAGTTCTCCCGACTGGGACGATCCGCGATTGCCTTTCGAGCGGCTCTGCCACGGCACCCTGTCACCTGGGCTGGATGAATTCCTCAACAGGCATCGACACATGGTCGCCGAAGTGTCGCGACTGGCTGTCATTCCCGAGTTCAGACGCAGTCGCCCAGTCACCTCGGATGGCACCGCCCAAGACACGCAACCCAGGATTCGCCTCCCGCACTTGACCCTCGGCTTGTATCTCGGATTGATCGCCCTGGCCCGCCAGCGAGGCATCAAGCACTTTTTCTTTCTCGTCGAACGCGCCCTGGCCGCCAGCATCGAACGCAACGGCTGGAAACTCTGGCAGGTGGGCGACCCCATCGAGCACCGGGGTGAACGCATTCCCTACCTGGCCAACCTCGACCAGGTCGTTGCCGGCATGTCGCCCTACATGAAGTTGTTCTACGAACGGATCGAGGCGGAGTTGATGGGGCTGATGCCGAGCTCCGATAGAAAAATCGGCTGAGCAACAGTACACTCGACAGCGTACTTCATTGGATGCATGGGTTGCTGTCGGATTAATTTACACACCCCGCATCCCGCCTTTGCAGTCATTAAAAAAAACGAATAAAATCATCATTGTGCCAACTGCACCGCGAATGGCACCTTAGTTGCTTTAGTATCATCAGGGAACACTTCACCGGGAATTGCCACAATGAGCCACCACGAGACCGAACAACCGATCGACGCGCCCCCGCCCAGGGCCGATGGCGTCGACCGCCAGAAGCGCCGGCTGACTCGGGCTGCACTGGCTGCCCCCTTGGTGACGGCTTCCCTAGCTGCCCGAGCCACGGGCACGGGTGGCGGCGGATGCATGTCGATTTCCGGATTCATGTCCGGAAATCAATCGCCGGGTCATCAATACTCATGCAACGGCTATGGCTGTACGCCGGGTTTCTGGAAGAATAACCCCGAGGCTTGGAAACACACCCCATACAAACCCGGGGGCTGCCAGACGTGGAAAAAAGGCAAGTGCGTATGCTTCATTGCCGAAGGCACTACCCTTTCCGAGATCCTGCCTGCGGGTTGCACCCCTGCTGCCTGGAGCACTTACATCAATCGTCCGATCATGTTGATTCTCCTCAATCAATATGGCGACATCAGCGGCAAGATCTATGCCCAGCTTTGCCATTACATCGCGGCGATTCTCAATGCCGCCGCTTCCGAAGCGTCCTATGGGGCGAGCGTGAGCGAGGTTCAGCAAGGATTGTGCAAGGCGGTCGGCGAGGGTAGCGTCGGCATCTACAAGGACATCCTGGTCCGGCTCAACGAGCGCGGCTGCATGTTCAACGCCCATGGCGAATGCAACGACAAGTTCGTCATGGTCAATTATGTCTGCGTCCCCACCTGCCCGAGTGGTCACACCTGGGATTCAGTCACGATGACGTGCAAGCCCAACTGACCGGGTGATTTCATCGGCTCCTGAACGCCCCTACTCCGCACTCATTCCTTGAGTAACGGCTACGCACTTGAAACCTGGTCACTGGCAGCCGGTGTGGCCTGCCATCACTGCCCGGACCAGGAAGAAATCACCGTATACCACGCCCATGCCGGTGCAGCGCATGTCTTGAATGCGCCGAGTGCCGACCTAGTTGCCCTATGCGCTGGACAGCCACGGTCACGGCAGCAATTGGCCGACTACCTCCTCCAGTCCTATGATTTCGACAGCGACATCGACCCGGGTACATTGGTCGACACCCTGACCCTGGAGCTCTACAAACTCGGCATCCTGTCGCCACTTCGCCCCGACGTGTGACTGCACCACCACCCTCCTCGCTATTGGGCCCCCTGCGCACCACAGGCGTCACTTTGGATATTGGCCCCTTTCGTGTCCGGGTCCGGTCGTCGATCCCAGACATCGCCGTGCATCTCGCCGACATGTACGGGTGTGGGACACCGCTCAAGGCAACGTTTGCCGACTTTGACATCAGCCTGACGCCCTCCACAGGCCTACATGCCTGGTTTCATCGACAGGTCAATTTTCACTTCGATGACGACACCCCTTTCAAACCGCTTCCCCTGGCTCAGGCACGCGCGCTGTTTGAATGGGGACTCAACTGGTGCATCGCCAGCACGGCACACCAGTATCTGATCCTGCACGCTGCGGTCTTGGCGAAGGATGACCGATGCGTGATCATCCCTGGCCGCCCAGGCGCGGGGAAAAGCACGCTGTGCGCCGCACTGGCCGCGGCGGGATGGCGTCTGTTCTCGGACGAGATGGCGCTGATCGATCCGGGCGATGGTCGGCTCTGGCCCCTCCCCAGACCGATCAGTCTGAAGAATCAATCGATCGACATCATCCAGGCCAGGTTTCCCGAGATGCAGTTCAGCGCACTGGTGCGCGACACACACAAGGGCACCATCTGCCACATGCGCCCGCCCGATGAAAGCCTCGAGCAGGCGCTCAGACCCGGCCAGCCCCGCTGGGTGGTGTATCCCCGCTATACCGCGAACGCCGCACTCGAGCCGGTGCCCGTCTCGCCGTGTCAATCCCTGCTCAGGCTGATGGACGATAGCTTCAACCTTCAGGTGCTGGGCACTGCCGGCTTCGCCGTCGCTTCGCGTCTGACGGCCACCTGCGAGGCTCATGAATTACGCTATGGCGACCTGGAACAGGCGCTCGCCTGGTTCGATACTCTGGCCGTCGAGGATATCCAGCACCCATGATCGACAATCCTTTGATCAAGGCCTTGTCCGACCCCGAATCCATGACTGGCTTCGCTGAAGCCGACTGGGACCAAGTGATCCGCATGGCACGTGCCTCGGGCCTGCTGTCGACCCTGTCCACGCTGGCGAGCCATACCCCGCTTACGGCATCGCCACCCGCGCGGGTCATGGCCCACCTGGCCGCTGCCAGCGCCGTCGCACGGCAACACCAGGCCCAGACCCGATGGGAAGTCGAAGCCATCCACGGGTTATTGTTGCGGGCAGGAATCCCGGTCGTGGTCCTCAAGGGCGCAGCCTACGTCATGGCCGGACTCGACGCAGCCCAAGGGCGCATCTTCGGTGATGTCGACATCCTGGTGCCTCGGGGTGCCCTGGCCGACGCCGAGCGAATCCTGGACCGCGCCGGCTGGCAACAGGAGAACAAGAGCCGTTATGACGACCGCTACTACCGTCGCTGGATGCACGAAGTCCCACCCAGACGCCATCACTCGCGCGGCACCGTGATCGACATGCACCACAGCCTGCTGCCCCTCACGGCCCGCCACCGGCCCGATGTGAGCGCCCTCTGGGCGCAGGCGCGCACGGTCGAAGGCTATGCAGATCTGTATGTGCTGGCACCCGAGGACATGGTGCTGCACTCCGCCTCACATCTGTTCCTGAATGGCGAGTTCGATCGGGGCCTCCGCGATCTTTACGACTTCGTGCGCCTGGGCAGGCAGTTCGGTCAAGCCCCTGATTTCTGGGCACGCTTGGCAACCCGTGCCGCGCAACTCGACCTCATTGAACCCCTGCACGACGCGACTCGCTACGCGAACCGGCTCTTGGGTGCCGGGTTTCCAGCACCTGGCATCGAACGGGTCCGCCCCTTCATGGACGCTCTCTTCGAACGCGGACTACAGCCCAATCACCGGCTGGCTCGCGATCGCTGGACTGCGTGGGCCCTGTTTTGTCTCTATGTGCGGGGACACTACCTGCGCATGCCGTTCAGGCTCTTGCTTCCGCATTTGCTGTACAAGGCCACGCTGGGGAAGTTCAGCGAAATCAAGGCGGTCGAGCAGGAGCAGGCCACCTTGCGCGCTTTCAAGGATTTCCTGGTCAAGTAGGCCCGGCTTCACCTCTTCAGTGCACTGGCCAGCAGACCGCGCACCTCCGCATTGCCAGAGAAGGTATTGCCTAGTTTCTCTAGCGCGTTCAAGTGCGCCAGGGCTTCGCTCTGCCGGCCCGCCTGCAGCAAGACCTTGGCCAGGTTCAAGCGGATATCGTGGCCCTGAGGGGCCAGGCGGTGGGCTTCTTCTAGCAATCCCAGCGCCCGCTTGTTGTCCCCCTTCTGCGCGAGCAACATGGCCAGGGTATCCAACACTTCCGGGCTCTTGGGCGCCAAGGCGTAAGCCCGCTCAGCGTACTCCAGCGCGCGCGGGTCGTTCATCCGACCCAAGGCCCAGGCGTAGTTGTTGAGCACTGCGACATCCTTGGGCATCACTTTCAGCACATTCTGGTACAGACGTACGGCATTGGCATAGTCGTTGGCATTCAAGGCGAGCTGCCCGGCATACATCGCGAAGCCATGATCCTTCGGGTGCGCGGCAAGCCAGGACTGCGCCATCTTGTCGGCCTCCGCGCCTTTGCCGGCATTCTTCAGGGCGCCGTGCCACTTGATCGCCAATTCGGCAGCCGGCTGGAGCTTGGCGCCGGTCTGGTAGGCCTGGGCGGCCTCGGTCCAGGCTTTCTTCACTGCCTGGATGTCGCCTTCGAGCAAGTAGCCGACGGCTTCCTTGGGTCGCTGCTGCTGCACCGAGCGGGCCAGGGCGAGCGCCGGTTCGGTCTGCTTGTCGGCCAGGTGCAGCATGATCAGGCCTCGCTGGGCCGGGACGAAGTCGGGCTTCAATTCGAGCGCCTTCTTGAGGCTCTGGGTCGCGGCGTCCTTCTGCTTCGCGGCCATCTGCAGCTCGGCCATGCGCAGGAGTGGCTGCGGGTTGTCCGGCATCTGCTTGAGGACCTTGTCGAAGGTCGCCAGGGCGCCAGTGGTATCGCCCGCAGCGGCCTGGGCACGGGCCAGCGCATCGAGCAACTCGGGCTTGTCCGGGATCGCCTTCAAAGCCTCCTGGCTGTCCGAGACAGCCTGCTTGGCCTCCTTCTGGGCCAAGCGATGATTGATCTGCGCCAGGCGCGCGCGCAGGTCGGTCGGGCTGGCCTTGACCGCCTGGTTCAGGCTTTCCGCGACCTTGGCCGGCGCAGCTCCGGCCCGGGCATCCAGTTCGGCGATGGCCAGCCAGGCCTGGCTGTTCTTGGCATCCGCCTTGACCAGGGCCTCGAACCGCTTGCGCGCCTCGGGCGCCTTGTTCTCGGCGACATCCAGGGCCGCCAGGCTGGCGACGGCCGGGTAGTACTTGGTATCGATGGCGAGTGCCTTCTCGAAGAATTTGCGCGCCTCGGCGGCTGAACCCTTGCTGGCCATGGCGGTGCCGCGCAGGGCGTCGGGAACCGGCGAACCGGGCATCTTGCGCGCCAGGGCATCGATGGCGCGCAGGGCTTGATCATGCGCGCCCTGGCGCAGGGCCGCTGAAATGAGCGCCATGTCGGTACTCACCCCGGTGTCTTCGGCGGCGATATGTTCCAGGGTGGAGAATCCGGCATCCTTCTGGCCCAAAGCCATCTGCGACAGAGCCGCGTTGACCTTGATCGCCTTGTCTTCCGGCGACAGGGTCGAGGCCAGGTTGAAGTACTCGTTGGCCTTGCGCGCGTCACCGCTCTGCAGATAGGCCATGCCAGCCAGGGACGCCAACTTGGCGTCCTTGATGTTGCCGGCCACCGGTTCGATCAGATCGACCGCCTTGGCCGGCAGACCGGAACGCATGTACAGCTCGGCCAGCAGCCGGCGCGGCGCGTCCGCGCCCGGGCTCAGCTTGTGCGCCTTGAGCAGCATCGATTCGGCTTGCAAAAAGGCGTTCAGCTGCATCTGGATGGCGCCGGCCAGAAGCAGGATGCGCGGGTCGTCCGGCACGTTCTTCTGGATCTGCATGACCAGGTCGCGGGCCTGGGTGAATTCCTTCTTCTGGTAGGCCAGCAGGGTTTCGACCAGATAGGTCTGCAACTGGTTGGGCATGGCTTTTTTCATGGCCTCGACCCGCTTGGCGACTTCGTCGAGCTTGTTTTGGCGCAGATAGGCCATGGCCAGGGCGGTCTGCGCCGGGCCGAAGTTGGGCTTGGCCTCGATCGCCTTGCCATAGGCGGCCAGGGCGGCGTCGGTCTGGCCCTGGAAATTGAGGATATCGGCCTTCAGGGTCCAGGCCTCGTGGTTGCGGGGATTCTTCGCGGTGGCGGCTTCGAGCCGTTCGAGTGCGCCGGCGATGTCCCGGTCGACCAGCTTCAGGCGGGCCTGGGCCAGCAGCGCCGGATCGTGATCGGGACGAATCCGCAGCGCCTCGTCGATGGCGGCGCGCGCTTCGGGCAACTGCCCTTGCAAGGCCCGGGCGATGCCGACCGAAGTCAGCAGGGTGGCCTGGGGCTCGGCGCCCTGCACGGTCTTGTCGGCCAGTTCGTCGAGCACCTTCTTGCCCTGGCCGAGCGCGACCAGGGTTTCCGCCAGGGCGGGCAGGACCTGGTTGGCGTCGAAGCCGAGTTCGCTGGCCTTGCGCAGTTCCACCTCGGCGCCCACGGCATCCCCGCCCTGCAGCAGCGCCTTGCCGAGCAGGTAGCGGGCTTCGGCTTGGTCGGGCGACTCGGACAGCGCGTTCTTCAACTCGATGATCGCGGCCTTGGTGTCATGCTGGTCGAGATAGGCCTTGGCCGATGCGACCGACTCTTCCGGCGACGGCCCGCCACAGCCTGCCAGCGCCCCGGCCGTGATCAACATCAGCACCAGGCCGCGCAGTGGAAAATGGATCGTCATTCGTAGCTCCCTCGTTGAGTATGTCAGCGCATGCCGTAGCGATGCATCAGGTCGTACAGGGTCGGCCGGCTGACGTTCAGCAATTCGGCCGCCTTGAGGATGTTGCCGTTGGCCCGACCGAGGGCCAGGATCACCGCCTTTTTCTCGGCCTCCTCGCGCACTTTGCGCAAGTCGAGTTCGACATTCTCTTCCTCGTCCAGGGCGACCTCCGCAAGACCGAGATCCTCGGCGGTGACGTAGCGGCCTTCGGCCATGATCACCGCCCGCTTGAGGCAGTTTTCCAGTTCCCGGACATTGCCCGGCCAAGCGTGCGCCTCGATGGCCCGCACGGCGTCCTCGGCCAGGTTCAGGCTGCCCCGGCGCTGTTCCTCGGCGAAACGCCGGACCAGCGCGTTGGCCAGCAAGACGGCGTCGCCGACCCGGTCGCGCAGGGGCGGGATATCGACCACCAGTTCGGCCAGGCGGTAATACAGGTCTTCCCGGAACCGGCCATCCTTGATCATCTCGGACAGATCGCGATGCGTGGCGCAGACGACGCGGACATCGATGGGGATTTCCTGGCGACCACCGACCCGCTCGATCACCCGCTCCTGCAGGAAGCGCAACAGCTTGGCCTGGAGCGGCATGGGCAGGTCGCCGATTTCGTCGAGAAACAGGGTGCCCTTGTCGGCCGTTTCGATCTTGCCGGGCGTGGTCTTGTTGGCGCCGGTGAAGGCGCCCTTTTCGTAGCCGAACAGCTCGCTTTCCAGCAGGTTGTCGGGAATGGCCGCGCAGTTGATGGCGACAAAGCGCTCGGTGCGGCGGCCGGAGGCCTCGTGCACCCCGCGCGCCAGCAGTTCCTTGCCGGTGCCGCTGTCGCCGAGCAGCATGACGGTGACGTTGCTGGGCGCAACCTTCTCGACCATGCGGCAGGCCTTGAGCATGCGCGGATCGCGGGTGATCAGGCCGGACAGGGCATCCGGCTGGCGCATGCTTTGCAGGCGCTTGTTTTCCTGGGTGAGGTCCCAGAGGCGGAAGGCGCGGTCGATGGTCAGGGTCAGCAGTTCGGGCTCGAACGGCTTGGAAAAAAAATCGTAGGCACCCAGTTCGACCGCCTTGAGGGCGTTGGCTCGATCGTTCTGGCCGGTCAGGACGATGACCCGGGTCTCGGGCGCGGCCTGGAGGATCTGCTCGAGCAGGCGAAACCCCTCGGTCGTGGCGTCCGGCTCGGGCGGCAGGCCCAAGTCCATGGTCACCACCGGGGGCTGGTGGCGGCGCAGCTGGGCCAGCGCCTCGTCCCGATTCGAGGCCGTGCAGGTTTCGAACTTGTCAAAACACCACCGCATCTGCTTTTGCAGGGCGGGATCGTCCTCCACGATCAACAATCGGGCAGTCATGCGTTCAGGTCCTCCCAGGTACGTTTGTCATTCTACGGGGATGACTAAAGTCGGGACAACGTTATCGAGATCTGGGTACCGACATTTTCACTGCTTTGCACGTCGATCTCGCCCCCCAGTTCGCGTATGTACTGGAAACTCTCGTAGGCGCCGATGCCCATGCCCATCGACTTGGTGGTCTGGAACGGCTTGAACAACCGCTCGCGGACGAAGGCCTCCGACATCCCGCACCCGGTATCCTGGATGACGAGGCGCACCTGGCCCGGCGCACCCTGGGCACGGACCGTCACCTCGCCCTGGTTGGCCTCGGTGGCGTCCAGGGCATTCTGGACCAGATGGCCGAGCACGCGCTCCAGCCGCTCCGGGTCGCCCTGCACCCAGAGTCCCGTCTCGACCTCGAGGGCGACTTCGCGTCCCAGCTTGCGCTTCATGTCGCGGACCCGGCCGAGCAGGGCGGCCAGGTCCACGCCCTGGGTCACCGTCTGGCTGCTGCCGCCTTCCTGCAACTGGGTCATCAGGGCACGCATCCGGCCGAGCGCGTGCTCGACCGTCTCCAGCATGTCCTGCTGGAATTCCGGGTTGTCCCAATGCCGTTCGGCGTTGCGCAACATCAGCGACAACTGGGCGACGATGTTCTTGAGGTCGTGCACCACGAAGGCCGACATCCGGTTGAAGGCCTCGAACTTGCGGGTTTCCAGCAACGCCTCGGCCGACAGCATCTGGCTCAGATGCACTGCGGCCTGGGCGCCGGCGGTCTTGAGCAGGTCGTTCACTTCCCAGTTCACCTCGACCCGGGTGCGCGCCTGGGCCAGGACCAGGAAACCGACCAGTTCGCTGCCCACCGCGAGCGGCACCACCAGCCAGGCATGGGGCAGCGCGGCCAGCCATTCCGGAAGTTGCAGGGCTTCGTAGCCCGCCTGCCCGCGGCGGAACTCGTCCAGGTTGACCACCCATTTCCGATCGGCCAGGAATCGAGGCAGGGCAGCGTCGGCAGGTTCCCGTACGGCCAAATCCGGCATGTTCCAGCGGGCGTACTGGATGAAACCCTCTCGCCCGGCATCATGGATCCAGAGACAACCGGCCGGGCTCTCCACCATGCCGGCCAATTCGCGCACGATCTGCGCCGCGAGATCGGCCGGGGTGTCGTGCTCGGACAAGGCCCGGGTGAATTTCAGCCACTCCTCGCGGTAGTCGTAACGGTAGCGGAAGAAATGCTTGCCGATCCAGACCCGGATCTTGGCCCGCACCGCGCCGGAAAACAGCAGCACGGCCAAGGCCACGGTCGCGATGAAGAACACCGTGATCTGGAACGCCTCGCCCCAGCCCCCACCCATCAGGCGAACCAGGTAGCCGAGCGCGGCCATGAACAGCAGATAGCCGCCCACCACCAGCAGCATCGTGGTGTGGATGACGATCTTGTTCGACACCTTGATGCGCCGGAACCAGTCCCGGCTGCGTGCAACCGACGCCGCGAACAGCGGAATCACCAGCGCGTGCACCAGGCCGCGGACGCTCAAGACCTGGACATCCAGGCGGCCGAACATCAGGGCCTGGGCCTGCATGTACAGGTCGAAGAAACAGACGGCCACCAGACCCAGGGCCAGGGGTTTCAGGTTCCAGCGGGAATCGTCGGCGACGTTGCGGAACAACTGTTCCAGCAGGAACAAGGCCAGGATCGGCAGCACCAAACCGATCAGCAGGGTCGGCAAGGGCACGTACCAGCCCCCCGCGATCTGGACCGGATAGAGCCCCTGCACCGCGAGTCCGGCGATGACGATCGCCGCGGTCAGGCCGACCACG
Source organism: Pseudomonadota bacterium (assembly GCA_049322515.1). Taxonomy (GTDB): domain Bacteria; phylum Pseudomonadota; class Gammaproteobacteria; order Burkholderiales; family Thiobacillaceae; genus Parasulfuritortus. The sequence continues at coordinate 95,964 of JBMOQW010000031.1, read as the reverse complement.
CCGCGCAGTTCGCCGCGCGGCCGGCCCATGGCCCCCTTTTGCAGGAGCAGCACGCTGAGGATGGCGAAATACCAGCCGCCATAGCGCAGTACATCGGCGCCCCCGGAGAGCCGGAACAGGGCCTCCGAGCCGGTCAGCCCGAAGGCAAACAGCAAGCCCGCCCAGACGGCGCTCGCCAGCGCGGCGACGATGATGGCCCGGTGCGGCCACTGCAAGGCCACGTCAGCCAGCCGGGCCTGGTACAGGACGAACCCGGCCAAGACCAGGAAACCGAGGCCGGCGATGCCGTTGCCGATCACCAGCAGGGAGACCAAGGCGTCGGTCATGACCTGAACCAGAGGTTACGGGAAGCAGGATGACAGCGACATCTCACCGCAAGCACACTCCCATTGAATCCGATGGACGACAGTCTTCTGGTGCGAAAGGGGGGACTCGAACCCCCACGCCGCGAGGCGCTGGAACCTAAATCCAGTGCGTCTACCAATTCCGCCACTTTCGCGTAGGCGGCCGAGTGTAAACTAGCACCACCCCCCTGTCAGCCGCGCACCGCCCCTCACAATAAGCACAACGCCATGCCTGCCAGCTCCCCGACTCTGGTCAACGCCGGTCATTACGAGAATTTTCCGGTCGCCTCCATCATCCTGCCCCGCCGGCTTCGCGCCCCGGTGCGCGCCATCTATGCCTTTGCCCGAGCCGCCGACGACATCGCAGACGAAGGCGACGCGCCGGCCGAGGCCCGGCTGGCCGCGCTCGACCGCTTTCGGGCGCACTTGGATGCCTTGGCGCGGGGCGAGACCACCGACGATCCGATCTTCGCCCCTCTGGGCGCGGCCATCCGCGCCCACGACCTGCCCTTCCAGCCCTTCCACGACCTGCTCGATGCCTTCAGCCAGGATTGCACCCAGACCCGCTACGCCCATTTCGGCGAGGTCATGGACTATTGCAAGAAATCGGCCAATCCGGTCGGCCGGCTCATGCTGGCCCTGTATGGCGATCGGGATCCCAAGCATCAGGCCTGGTCGGACGGCATCTGCTCGGCCCTGCAACTGATTAATTTCCTGCAGGACGTGGCCGTCGACCACGCCAAGGGCCGCATCTACCTGCCCCAGGATGAAATGGCCAAGTACGGGGTCAGTGAACGGCAGATCGCCGAGGGCCGGGTCGATGGCCTGTGGCAGATCTTCTTCAAGACCCAGGTCGAACGGGCCCGGCGCATGCTGCGCGCCGGTGCGCCGCTGGGCCTGGCCCTGAAAGGCCGGATCGGCCTGGAGCTGCGGCTCATCGTCCTGGGCGGCGAACGCATTCTGTACAAGCTCGACCGGGTCCAGGGCGACGTGTTCAAGCAGCGACCGACCCTGGACCTCGCCGACGGGCTGGGCATGTTGCGTGACGGGCTCTGGCCGCGCCGCAGGGAGGGCGGGGGTGGCGGCTGTTCCGGTGGCAGTTGCGGCACGGGCTGTGGCCGATGACACCCGAGCAGTATTGCCAGTCCCGCGCGGCCGGGAGTGGTTCCAGTTTCTACTACAGCTTCCTGGTCCTGCCCGGGGACAAGCGTGCGGCGATCACCGCCTTCTATGCCTTTTGCCGGGAAGTGGACGACATCGTCGACGAAACATCAGACATCGAGCAGGCCCGTAGTCGACTGGACGACTGGCGGCGCGAACTCGACCGGCTCTATGCCGGGGTGCCGACCCATCCGGTCGGGCAAGCGCTCCTGCCCCAGGTCAGCCGCTTCGGCATCGCCCGGGAATCCCTCGAGGACATCATCGACGGCATGGCCATGGACCTCGGTCCAGTCCGCTATCCCGACTTCAAGCAGCTGCGCCTGTACTGCCATCGGGTCGCCGGCGTGGTCGGCGAAGTCGCGGCGACCCTGTTCGGCTACCAGGACCACGCCACCCTGCGCTACGCCGCCCGGCTCGGCCTGGCCTTCCAACTCACCAACATCCTGCGCGACGTCGGCGAAGATGCCCGCCGGGGACGCATCTACCTGCCGCTCGATGAACTGGCCGCCCATGGCGTGACCGAAGCCGAACTGCTCGCCGGCAGCGAAGGACCAGGATTCCAGTCGTTGATGCGGTTCCAGTACCAGCGCGCCAGCGACACCTACACCGAAGCGCTGGCCCTGCTGCCCGAGATCGACCGCCACGCGCAACGGCCCGGGCTGATGATGGCGGCGATCTATCGTGACCTGCTCGACAGCCTGCGCGACCAGGGCTTCCCGGTGCTCCGGCGCCGGGTTTCGCTGTCCACCCCACGCAAGCTCTGGCTGGCCGGCAAGACGTGGTTGGCCGGTTGAAGCCACGCGTCGCGGTGGTCGGCGGCGGCTGGGCCGGACTGGCCGCCGCGCTACGCCTGGCCGAAGCCGGCATTCCGGTCAGCCTGCACGAAGCCGCCCGACAACTGGGCGGCCGGGCGCGTACGGTCGATTGGCACGGCGTCAAGATCGACAACGGCCAGCACCTGCTGTCCGGCGCCTACACCGAGACCCTGGCCCTGATCGACCGGCTCGGCACCGCGAGCGGGCTGGAACGCCACGCCCTGCGCCTGGCCGGGCCCGACCTCGACCTCGTGGTGCCCCGCTGGCCCGCGCCCCTGCACCTCCTGGCCGGCCTGGTTGGCGCGCGCGGCCTCGATACGGCGGACAAGCGCGCGGCACTGCGCCTGATGGCCGGCCTCCGCCTCCGCCGCTTCAAGCTGCCCCGGGACCAGGACGCCGCCCACTGGTTGCGCGCCTGCCGGCAACCGGACACCACGATCCACCGGCTCTGGGAACCGATCTGCGTCGCGGCCCTGAACACCCCGTTGGCGATGGCCTCCGCGCAAGTGTTCTGCCATGTCCTGCGTGACAGCCTGGCTGGCCGCCGGGCCGCCAGCGACCTGCTGTTCAACCGGACCGATCTGGGCGCACTGTTGGCCGAACCCGCCGCTGCCCGACTGACCCGCCTGGGTGCGCAGGTCCACCGGTCGAGCCGGATCGAGGGCATCGTCCTTGACAGCCGGGGCTTCCGTCTGCAAGGCCCGGACGAGACCGTCGACCAGGTCATCGTCGCCACCCATGCCAGCCAGGTCCGAGCCCTGCTCAAGGACCTACCGGAGAGCGACGCCTGGACTCGCCCGCTGGCCGAGTTCACCTGGCAGCCGATCCTCACCGTCTGGCTGCGCTTCGCGGCACCTGTCCGCCTGCCCTACCCGATGGTCGCCCTGGGCGAAGGCGCCGATCCCTGGCTATTTGAACGCAGCGACATCGCGCCGGGCCTGGCCGCCCTGGTGGCGAGCGCGGAAGGCACTCACCTCGGGCTCGACACCGACGCCCTGCTCGCCGCCTGGCTGCCCCGCCTGGCGGCCAGGCTCGGCCCGCTGCCGACGCTGCTCGACGCCTTGCGCATCGTCGAGAAACGCGCCACCTGGGCCTGTGTACCGGACATGACACGTCCGACCCCTGCCGGCCCGGTGCCCGGGCTCTATCTCGCCGGGGACTACACCGCCGGCGATTACCCGGCCACCCTCGAAGGCGCAGTGCGCAGCGGGCTACAATGCGCCAGCCTGATACTGGATCGTCCATGAACACCCCTGCCCTCTCCCTGCATTCACGCATCGTCCTGGTCACCGGCGCCGGCCAGGGTCTCGGCCGTGCCACCGCCCTCGCCCTGGCCACGCGGGGCGCCACCGTGGTCCTGCTCGGCCGGACCATCGCCAAGCTGGAAACCGTGTACGACGCCATCGTCGCCGCCGGTGGCCCGCAACCGGCGATTTTCCCAATGGATCTGGAAAAGGCCAGCGAGGGCGATTTCGAAACCCTGGCACAGACCCTGCATTACCAGTTGCGCCGCCTCGACGGCATCGTCCACTGCGCTGCGGCGTTCGAGCCGCCCACGCCGCTGGCCGGCCAGAGCCCGGACCACTGGCCGGCCTTGTTCAAAACCAACGTCATTGCGCCGTTCGCCATCAACCGGGCATGCCAGGCCTTGCTGAGCCAAGCCGGGGATGCGACGGTGATCCTAGTCGGGGAAAGCCACGGCCACCAGCCGGCGGCCTACTGGGGCGGCTTTGCCGTCAGCAAGGCCGCGCTGGAAACCTATTTCATGATCCAGGCAGAAGAATGGCCGACCCCGCCGGCGCCCCGCCTCCACCTGGTGATTCCGGGCCCCCTGAACACACCGCAACGGGCCCAGAGCCATCCCGGCGAGGACAAGACCCACCTGCCCGGCCCGGAGACACTGGCCGAGGACATCGTCCGGCTGTTCGAAGCGGGGCCGGACGCACCTCGCGGCCTGTTGATCGAATGGCACCCGGGGCGGGATGTCATGGGTCATATGCTGACAAGGGTTCAGTAGTAGGGCCTCCAGGCATCGGCTAGGATGTCGGCATGGACCGGTCGATCCCTTGGGAAACCCAAACTGCACCTGCGTCGGAGGCTGACGGCTTTCGCCAACACGCCCGCCTGCTGACCCGGGCACAAGCGCGTCTGTGGCTGCCCGGACAGGCCGCGCGACGCTGCGAGATCCGGGATTTCAGCCAGCGCGGCCTTCAGATCATGCTCTTGGACACGTCCGAAGGCCCCCTGCCCGGCGGGCGCATTGAAATCGAATTCCCCCTCGACGCCCAAGACAAGGCCCCCCATCGCCTGGCCGGGAACCTGATCCACGCGGCGGCGGGCAGCTATGGCGTCAAGCTCGATCAGATGCCGACCGCAGCCTACCAGTCCTTGGTCGCGCAGCGCGCCCATCTGGCCAGCCCGCCCGGCGAATCCGGCCTGCTGGTCGAAGAAAGCCAGGCCATCCAGCGGGATTGCCTGCACTTGTTCCACTGGTTCCTGGACCGGATCTGGCAAGCGTTTTTGGCACGGCTGCGCAGCAAACTCGAAGACCGGGACACCGGCATGCTGCCCCTCACGGAGCAATCGCGGTTCCTGTCCGCGATCGGCAGCATCATCCTGGAAGGTGAGGCAATCGGTCGCGAACTCTATGCACACCTGGTCGACCAGATGCAACGGCTCGGCGAATCGCTCGAAGCGGCCGAACCGCTCAGCGCACCGCTCGATGAACTGTCCCTGATCGACGATGGCAGCTTCGATGAATGGCTGAGCCTGGCCAACATCTACAACCGGATCGAGAACGACAACGATGCCGCGATCTATCAGTTCACCCAACGCTTCAGCCGGGTGACGCCCGTCAATATCGACCGCCACAACGACCCCTTTGGTCCCAAGGCGGTCTGCCTCGCCTTCCAGGACAGCCTCAAGGCGCAGGACCTCAGCCAGCCGATGCGCGGTCAGATCTACAAGCTCTACGGTGAAATCCTGGCCGCGCACTACCCGGACTTCTACGAACGCCTCATCCAACTCCTCTCCCCCCTCAAGCCGGCCCGGCTGCCCTCACCCAACCGCGTCGCAGCCGAGCCGAGTGTCCGGGCCGAAGCAGCGACCGCCGACCACGCTGGACACAGCCCTGAATCGCTGTCCCAGCAGATCCACAAGTTGTCGGAAATCGCGGAAAAGCTGTTCTCGCTCTCCCCGGGGCAACGCGCAACCGCAGCGGAGGCGCCGGCCCCGGTCGACCGGTCGCCCGATGCGGGCCCAGCCGCCACGCCCTGGGTGGAGCCGGAGTCCCTGCAAATCCTGCGTAGCGCGTTGGCCCAGGGCGACCCATCCGGCCAAGCCGAAGCCGCCTCACCCGGCACCGCCTACCAGGCCCTGATCGACCAGGCCCCCGCCGCAAACACCGTCACCGAGCGGCTCCTGGCCCTGCTCGACCAAGGCGAACGGCTGCCGCTCTCGACCCGCCAGCGCAACGCGCTCGGCGTCGCCGGCCAGTTCATGCACCAGGCCCTGGCAGACCAGGGCGAACACTCCGATCTCGAAGTCTTGCTGCAGAAATTCGAGCGGCCGCTCTACGAGCGGGTGCTCAAGGGCGAGGATCCGCTGACCCGGCCGGACCACCCGCTGGCCCGGGTCATCAACCTGGTCGATCGCTTCGCCATCGTCACCGACGACCTGGGCCGCTTCAGCGACCGCGAGATGGCCGACCTGCTGACCACCATCGTCGAGCGCGCCGTGGCCGCGGAGGGCCAGGATCTCGCGCCCCTCGAACAGGCCGCCTCGGCGATGGAGAAGCTGCTCAAGCATCCGAGCCTGGCCCATCGGCAACGGATCGCCACCCAGCAGGACCTGTTCGAGGCGCAGTCGGGCGTGCTCCGGGTCCGCCTGGCGGTGGCCCAGCAACTCGATGCCCTGTTCTCGGAACGGGCCCTGCCTCGGCTGATCCTCGACCTGCTCGACCAGGGCCTGCGCCAGCATCTGGTCCGGCACACCCTGCGCGCCCAGGACGACGAAGTCCGGGCCACCCTGCACCTGCTCGACACCTTGGTGGGCGATGCCCCACTGCCGGCTTTGGACCCCTTGATGGCCGAGCTGGACCGGCGCCTGGCCGGCAACAGCCTCGATCCGGTCGGTCTGGAACGGCTCAGGAGCGAACTGCGGGACTTCCTCGAGGCGCCCGGTCAGGCCACTCGGCACCGCCTCCCCGCAGGCTGGTTCGTCAAGGAATCGGGACTCGAGGACACCGCCGCGACGCGCATTGCCCCCGATATGCGGCCGCCGCGCCTGGGCGAGTGGTGGGATTTTTCCGGCGAGGGCCGACCGGTCGCCATGCAATTGGTCTGGATCGGCGAGCAGCCGGCCGGCTACGGCTTCATCAACCGTCCCGCGACCCGGACCTTGCGCCTGACTCCGGCCGAATTCGCCAAGCAGATCCACTCGGGCACCCTGAAACGCGGCGAAAACCGGGGTTTGCCCTTGCTCGAACGTTCCCAGAACAGCACGGTGGACAACCTCTATCGGCAACTCGCCTGGCGCGCGCACCACGACCCCGGCACCGAGCTGCTCAACCGCAACGGCTTCTTGCATGCCCTCGAGCGCCGGCCCCGCACGAGCGCTGGAGAAACCTACCTGTGCCTGCTCGACATCGAGCCCTACCGGGCCCTGATCGACAGCCGTGGGCCGGCGGCCGGTACCGCCTTGCTGCGCGAGGTGGGCGCGCGCCTGAACCCGCGATTCGGTCAGGAGGCAGGGGTCGCCGTGCTGGGCGACGGCCGGCTCGGCTTGCTGCTGACGGGTGCCTCGAACCAGCCCCCGATCCAGGCGGCCACGGCCCTGGTCGAAGCCTTGCGCGGCAAACCGTTCGAATACGAAGGCCAGATCTACAGTCTCGATGCCCACGCCGGCCTGACCTCGCTCAGCGAGGGCCCCGAAGCTTGCGAGGACATGCTGAGCCGGGCCGCGATGGCCGTGGTGGCAGCTCGCAAGGGCGGCGAAATCGCCCATGCCTACGAAACCGACAGCCCGGCCATGCGCAAGCAGGAAGCCTTGAACTTCTGGGGCCGGAAAATCGACACCCTGCTGGCCGGCCAGGGGCTGTTCCTGCGCGGCCAGGCCATCACGCCCCTGCAACCGGGTGCCGGCCGGTCGACCTACTACGAAGTCCTGCTCGGCCTGCGCGATGACGGCGGCAGCGTGATCAGCCCCCAGTCCTTCGTCGAGGCGGTGGAACACTGGAAACGGCACCTGGACCTGGACCGTTGGGTGGTCGAGCAGACCTTCGACTGGATTCGCCGGCATCCAGCCGCGTTCCATGCCTTGGGCGGCTTTTCCATCAACCTGTCCGGGCAATCGCTGGTCGATCCGGACATGCTCGCCACCCTGCACCGCCTGCTCGCACCCCGCGACATCGAGGCCGGCAGGCTGTCCTTCGAGATTACGGAAACCGCGACCATGGAGAATTTCGAGGCCGCCGGCGAGTTCATCCGACAGATCCGCGACTACGGCTGTGGCTTCTGCATCGACGATTTCGGCAGCGGCAACGCCTCCTACGGCTATCTGCGCCACCTGCGCACCGACACCCTGAAAATCGACGGTACCTATGTCAAGGACATGCTGCACGACGCCAACTTGCGCGCGATGGTGAAATCGATGAACGACATCGGCCATTCCCTGGGCATGAAGACCGTGGCGGAATACATTGCCACGCCCGAGTTGCTGGCCCTGGCACGCGAACTCGGCATCGACTACGCCCAAGGCTACGCGGTGGGCAAGCCCGTCCCGCTCGACGAACTGGCCGGCCGCTGAGCCGTGCCAGATCACAACCCGCGCAGGAACTCCAACGCTTCGGCTAGGCTGGCCACGCCATGCACCCGTACCCCGGCCAGGGGCTGCTTGGGCAGATTGGCCTTGGGCGCCAGGATGCGGTCGAAGCCGAGCTTGGCCGCCTCCTTCAGGCGTTCCTGACCACGCTGCACCGGGCGGATCTCGCCGGCCAGCCCCACTTCGCCGAACACCGCCAGCTTGTGCGGCAGGGCCCGGTTGCGCATCGAGGACACCACCGCGACCAGCACCGCCAGGTCGGCCGCCGGTTCAAGGATACGCACCCCGCCCACCGCGTTGACGAACACGTCCTGGTCGAAGCAGGCCAGGCCGCCATGCCGGTGCAGCACGGCGAGGAGCATGGCCAGGCGGTTCGGGTCGAGTCCGACGGTGAGGCGCCTCGGCGTCGGGGTATGGGCGGTGTCGACCAGAGCCTGGATCTCGACCAGCAGGGGCCGGGTGCCTTCCTGGGTCACCACCACACAGGAGCCCGGCGCTTCCTGCTCGGCCCGGTTCAGGAACAGGGCCGATGGATTGTTGACCCCCTTGAGTCCCTTGTCGGTCATGGCGAACACGCCCAGTTCGTTGACCGCGCCGAAACGGTTCTTGAATGCGCGCACCAGGCGGAAGCTGGAACCGGTGTCGCCTTCGAAATAGAGGACGGTGTCGACGATGTGTTCGAGCACGCGCGGACCGGCCAGCGCCCCCTCCTTGGTGACGTGGCCGACGAAGATCACCGTGGTGCCGGTCTGCTTGGCATGCCGGGTCAATTCCTGGGCGCATTCGCGCACCTGGGACACGCTGCCGGGCGCCGAGCTGAGCGCCTCGGTGTACAGGGTCTGGATCGAATCGATCACCGCCACCCGGGGCTTTTCCTGCTGCAAGGTGGCCAGCACCGACTCGAGGCGGATTTCCGTGAGGATGGGAATGTCGCAGCCGGCCAGGCCGAGCCGGTTCGCGCGCATGGCGATCTGGTCGGCCGATTCCTCGCCGCTGACATAGAGCGTGTCGCGCTTCTGGGCGATTTCGGCCAGGGCCTGCAACAGCAAGGTGGACTTGCCGATGCCCGGATCGCCACCGATCAGCACCACGCCGCCCTCGACCAGGCCGCCGCCCAGCACCCGGTCGAATTCACCGAGCCCGGTCGGCACGCGCGGCGTCTCGCGAGCCTGCACCTGGGACAGGCGTTGCACCTCGCCCGAGGCCGCCAGGGCCTGGAAGCGGCGGGTCTGGGTCTCCGCCACCGACTCGGTGAGCGTGTTCCAGGCCAGGCAATGCGGGCACTGGCCCTGCCACTTGCTGGTCTGGCCGCCGCATTGATTGCAGACGTAGAGCGTCTTGTCCTTGGCCATCGGGGTCCTTGCTGGAGCGATGGCGGGTTATACCCGAGTCAGCCGCCGCCGCTCAAGGATGAATTCGCACCAGTTCGGGATCGTCGGCGTGCTCGATCAGGAGGCGACGCACCCGGTCCTGCCAGAGGCGCGCGAACGCTGCCCGCGCTTCACGCTCGGCCTGGCCCGCCAGCAGCTTCTGCATCAGGGGCGGCAGGGCCGGATCGGGCGGCACCACGGCGGGGCGGTATTCGAGGCCGAGGGTCGCCCCGGTGTCGCGCCGGGTGAAGCGCACCTCGGCCGCCTGCTCGACGCCATAGCGCATCAGGTCGCGCCGCACAAACCGGCCGCCCAAGCCGGCGAACCCACCCGTACCCGCGGCACCGGTGATGAAGCCAATGACACCCCCGACCACCCCGGCATTGGCAAACTCAGCCGGATCGCGCAGATCCACCAGAATTTGGCCGCGCTCGGGCCGGCCCTCCGGGTACAGTCGGCTCAAGGCGGTCCGGGTCATCAACCAGGCCCCCGCCACGGTGGGGCAGGAATGCCCGGCCCAGCGCACCGCATCCGGGTAGCGATACTCGAGCAGGCCATCATCGGTGGCGCCGAGCAGGACCGACAGGGGGTCGACCAGGCGCAGAGGCGGCACCTGATGAAAAAACTCGGGAAAGTGCATGGCGCGGCTCCGTTGTCCAAGGCGCCGTCAGGGTGCCCGGATCAGCCCAGGCCCGCCTTGCGCAAGGTCAAGCCAGAACGGCCGCGGACCCCGCCAGGCGGGTGCGCAGGCTGCGCAACAGCAGGGCCACCGGCACCGGCAAGTCGGCCAGGACCTGATCGAGCTCGACTGCGTCGAGCATGTTCTTCACGGTGAGGCCGAGATCGGTATTGCCCTCGATGCGCAAGCGCCGGTTGAAGAACAAGGTGTCGGGGTCTTCCAGGCGCAGGGCCAGGTGCAGGAAGTCGCGCGCGCTGGCAGCGAAGGTGACGTCGGCATGGTCGCCAAACTGGGGCTTGAGTCCGCGCCGGTGCACCGAGAAATGACTGCGCACGCCCAGGTCGCTGACCTCGACGCAGAAGCGCTTGCCTTCCAGGCTGGCCCAATCCAGTTCACGCAAGCCGCGCCAGGTCATGCCATTGAACAGGGCGACGAAGGCCGCGGACACCGGCCACTGCGGCAAGCGACCTGGCAAGCGGGGCAGGGTCAGGGTCGACATGGGATGCTCATACGGGATAGGACGATCCTGAATACTGCCATGAATCGTCAACCACGCCCATAGACATCATCGAACCGGACGATGTCGTCCTCGCCCAGGTATTCCCCGCTCTGCACCTCGATCATCACCAGGTCGAGGATGCCGGGGTTTTCCAGGCGATGGCGGTGGCCGGCCGGGATATAGGTCGACTCATTGGCGTGCACCAGCATTTCCCGTTCGCCGTTGACCACCCGCGCGGTGCCGCTGACCACGATCCAGTGTTCGCTGCGGTGATAGTGCATCTGCAGCGACAGCGAGGCGCCGGGCTTGACCTCGATGCGTTTGATCTTGTAGCGATCGCCTTCCTCCAGTACCGAATAGGTGCCCCAGGGCCGGGCCACGGTGCGATGCAGCCGGTAACTCTCGTGGCCGCTCGCCTTCAGCTGTCGGACGATTTCCTTGACCCCCTGGGTCTGGTCGCGATGGCTGACCAGGAGGGCATCCGGCGTGTCGACGATGACCAGGTCGTCGAGGCCCAGGGTGGCGACCAGGCGGTCCTCGCTCTGCACGTAACAGTTGCGGCTGTCGATATGGATCACCTCGCCCAGGCTGCGGTTGCCGGCGGCATCCGGGGTGACCAGGTCGGCCAGGGCCTTCCAGGAACCGACGTCGGTCCAGTCGAAGCCGGCCGGCACCATGGCCACGTTGCCGGCCTTCTCCATGATGGCATAGTCGATCGAGGTGTCCGGCAGGGTGGCGAAGCTGGCCGCGTCGATCTCGCAATAGGCTTCGGTGCAGCGGGCCTCGGTGGCCTGCCAGCAGGCCTCGGCGCGCGCCAGGGTGTCCGGATCGAGCGTGGCGAAGGCCTGGATCAGGCTGTCGACCCGGAAGCAGAACATCCCGGAATTCCAGAAATGGCCGCCCGCCGCGAGCATGGCCTCGGCCCGGTCGAGCGAGGGCTTCTCGATGAAGGCGCGCACGCGGGCACCCGGCCCACCGGCCAGCGGCTCGCCGGCGGCGAGATAGCCAAATCCGGTTTCCGGATGGCTGGGGGGAATGCCGAAAGTGACCAGATGGCCCTGGCGGGCGAGCGTCTCGGCTTCGGCGACGCTGGCCACGAAACCCGGCACATCGCGGATCAGGTGGTCTGCCGCGAGCACCAGCATCACCGCATCGCCACCCTGCGCGGCGCGCAGCATCAGGGCGCCCATCAGGATCGCCGGGGCGGTGTTGCGCCCGGCCGGCTCGAGCAGGAAGCGCAGCGGTTTGCTGGCCGCGGTCTCGGTTTGCCAGACATCCTTGCTCTGGAAGTAATAGTCCCGGTTGGTGATGGTCAGCACCTCGGCCACGCCGGCGCAGGCCAGGGCGCGCGCGTAGGTCTTGCCGAGCAAGGTCTCGCCGTCGGCCAGGTGCATGAACGGCTTCGGCCGCCCTTCACGGGAAACCGGCCAGAGCCGGGTGCCGGCACCGCCGGACAGGATCACGGGTATCAGCATCGGGACCTCAAGTTCTAGTCATTCACGCCAAGGAGCGCGTATTGAACCACGCCGCCGGCCATCGCGACAGCCGTGCCGGGTTACTTCAGCATGGCTCGCATGTCGGCCTCGTAGGCCTCGATCTCGGGCAGGTGCTCGGCATACCGCTCCCGGGCATGGCGGACCACGATTTCCTCGGACTCGCCCTCCTTGCCCTGGTCGAGCCAGGCCGACAGGCCACCAGCGAGCATGTTGGCGACGTAGACGACATCGGTCAGGCTGGTCGGCGCGCCCGGAAGCGGCCGGGGGGTGTCGTGCTCGACCATGGCCAGGGCGATCTCTTCCGGGATGCCCAGCGCCATGAGCAGGGAATGACCGATGCTCTCGTGCCAGCGGGCGACCAGGAACTTGGCCGACTCGGGACGCAGGCGCAATTCCTCATACTGGGAGAATCGGTAGAACAGATAGAAGGCGCCGAGATCATGCACCAGACCGGCCAACTGGGCCTCGTCGACATTCAGCCGGGTCAGCCGCTTGGCCAGGACATGGGCGGCGCAGGCGCTGGTCAGGGAGTGGTCCCAGAGCCGCTGGGGCAGGTCGCCGAACACCACCATGCCTTTCGAGCTCAGGAGCTGCTGCATGGCGATCGCCATGGCGGTGCTGCGGACATTGCGCAAGCCCAGCCGCTGGATCGCCGACTTGGCGTCCTTGACCTCCTGGCCGCGGTTGTAGAGCACCGAGTTGGCCAGGTGGATCAAGCGCAGCGGGATCAGGGGTTCCAGGCTGATCAGGGCGGCGATCTGGTCAATGGTCTGGTCCGGGTCCTGCAGGGCCTTGCGCAACCGGATCACGAGATCGAAGCAGGTCGGAAAGGTGGTTTCGTCGGACAAGTCCTTGGCGATGTCCTTGAGCAGCTGGAAACGCTGCTGGTCGAGTTCCTCGCCCTTGATATCCACGCGGGGTGCGGCTTCCATTTCGATCCCTGTCCATTCGTCCGGCGACCCCAAGGGTCGTTTCACTTTTCAGGTTAGCAGTCCACGCCACGGGCGGCGGGACATCACAGCGCGCCTCGGTGTCCGGGGCGTGAAATGTTGTCGTGCTGGGGCGTCCTTGTGATCGACCGCATGGGCGGCGGCGCATGTATTTATTGGGATTTGGACGTAATGGATGGCGGAGAAGGAGGGATTCGAACCCTCGGTACGCTTTTGACGTACACACGATTTCCAGTCGTGCACCTTCGACCACTCGGTCACTTCTCCGAAGGGGCGCAAGAATACCCGCTATCCGACCCACGGGCAAGGTTAGAATGCGCGCTCCCGTTGCCCTTGACTCACCATGCCCCTGAAGCTGATCCTGCGCGGCCTCGCAGTCCTGCTGTCCCTGGCGGCCATCGGCCTCCTGGTGCGCCATTCGGGGCTGGGCGACCTGCTCGACCAGGGCTGGATCGACCGCGAGGTACGTGGCCAGGGCCTGCGCGGCGAATTGCTCTTCCTCGGCGTCGGCACCCTGGCCACGGCGGTCGGCTTTCCGCGCCAGATCATCGCCTTCATGGCCGGCTACGGCTTCGGCTTTCTCGAGGGCACCGCCCTGGGTGTCCTGGCCACCCTGCTCGGCTGCGCCGCAACCTTCTTCTATGCCCGTCTCTTTGGTCGCGGCCTGCTCGCCGACCGTTTGCGCGGCCGGGTCGCCAAGGTGGATGCCTTCGTGCGTGACAACCCGTTCACCATGACCCTGCTGATCCGCTTGTTGCCGGTCGGCAGCAATGTCGCCACCAACCTTGCGGCCGGGCTGTCGAGCGTCGCCGTGTCGCCGTTCCTGCTCGGCTCGGGGCTGGGCTTCGTGCCCCAGACAGCGGTGTTCGCCCTGGTCGGCAGCGGCATCAGTGTCGACCCGGTCTGGCGCATCGGCCTGGGCGTCACCCTGTTCGTGATTTCGGGCGCCATTGGCATGTGGCTGTACCGGCGCCTGCGCCATGGCAAGGTCTATGACGAGGCCATCGAGCGCAAGCTGGCGGAGTGAGTTCCGGTAAACTAGTGCCTCGATCGACCCTGCCCCCATGCCGCCCATGTCTTCGCCCCCGCCGGTCCGCATTTCCATCCTCGCGCCCATCTACAACGAATATGACAACCTGCCCGACCTGGTGGCCAAGGTCGAGGAAGTCATGTCCGCGCAGCCCGACCCCTGGGAGCTGATCTGCGTCGACGACGGCTCGCGCGACGGGTCCGACCATCGCCTGCTTGAACTGGCGGCGTCGCGCCCCTGGCTGCGGCCCTTCTTCCTGCGCCGCAACTACGGCCAGTCGACCGCCATGCAGGCCGGTTTCGACGCGGCGCGCGGCGAGATCCTGGTCACCATCGACGGCGACATGCAGAACGACCCGGCCGACATCCCGCGCCTGATCCGGATGCTCGACGAGCGGCCCGAGGTGGACATCATTTCCGGCTGGCGCAAGCACCGCAAGGACAAGGCCCTGATGCGCAAGCTGCCATCGAAGCTTGCCAACCGGCTGATCTCGGCGGTCACCGGAGTGCGCCTGCACGATTACGGCTGCTCGCTCAAGCTATACCGGCGCGAAGCCGTGCGCTACGTGAAAATCTACGGCGAGCTGCACCGCTTCATCCCGGCCCTGGCGCACGAGTATGGCGCCAAGGTGATCGAGACCGAGGTCAACCACTTCCCGCGCACCAAGGGCGTCTCCAAGTACGGCATCGACCGCACCATCCGGGTCCTGCTCGACCTGATGTGGGTGAAGTTCATGCTACGCTTCCTGCACCGCCCCATGCATGCCTTCGGCGGCATCGGCGCGGCGATGTTCTTTCCCGGCTTGTTGATCCTGGCGTATCTGGCCGGGCTCAAGCTGTTCGGCCACGCCGACATCGGCGGCCGACCGCTGCTCCTGATGGGGGCCATGCTGACCCTGATGGGCGCCAACTTCATCGGCATGGGCATCCTGGGCGAGTTGCTGACCCGGATCTGGCACGAACCGGGCGGCAAGGCGCAATACCTGCTGCGCGATCCCGCCGAGAAGGAATGACGCCGGCCACCGCGCCATTCTGGCCCCCCTCACTGGAAGGCCGCGCGCTGCTGGCAGTCCTGTTGCTGTTTCCCTTCCTGGGCCTGGGCACGCCCCCGCTGTTCGACCTGGACGAAGGCGCCTTCACGGCCTCGACCACCGAGATGTTCCTGCGTGGCGATTTCCTGTCCAGCTATTTGCTCGGCGAGCCGCGCCATGACAAGCCGATCCTCATCTACTGGTTGCAGGCGGCCTCGGTCGCCCTGCTCGGTCCCAGCGAATTCGCCTGGCGGCTGCCTTCGGCCCTGGCCGCTTCGCTCTGGATCGGACTCACCTATGCCTTCGTCGGCCGCGTCCTCGACCGGTCGGCCGGACTGACTGCGGCCTTGGTGGTCGCCACCGCCGCCGGCCTGGTGGTCATCACCCGGGCCGCCACCGCCGATGCCTTGCTCAACCTCTGGCTGGCGAGCGCCGGTTACGCCTCCTGGCTGTGGCTCCGGGAAGGCCGCCGACGCTGGCTCTACCTGGCGTGGGCCGCCATGGCCCTGGGCTTTCTCAGCAAGGGACCGATCGCCTTGCTCATCCCGGGCGGCGCGGTGGCCCTCTGGTGCGGCCTGCGCGGTGACTGGCGGCGATTCCTGGCCTGGACCTTCACGCCGGGTCCCCTGCTGGGGTTTCTCGCCATCGCGGCACCCTGGTTCGTGGTGCAGACCCTGAGTGAGGGGCCGGGCTTCCTGGCCGGTTTCTTCCTGACCCACAACCTGTCGCGTTTCGACACCCCGATGGAGGGCCACGGCGGCAATCTTTTCTACTACGTGCCGGTGGTGCTGCTCTCCTTGCTGCCGCATACCGGGCTGCTGCTCACCGCCCTGGGCCGTGGGCGCGCCCTGTGGCGGGAAGATCTGCTCCGTTTCGGACTGCTCTGGTTCCTGGTCGCCTTCGTGCTGTTCAGCGTGTCCGGCACCAAGCTGCCCCATTACGTGTATTACGGCTACGGCGGCCTGGTCCTCTGCCTGGCGGCGGTCGCCGGCCGGACGCCAGGTCGCCGGCTCACCCTGAGCTTCGCGCCCCTGCTGTTCGGCCTGTTGCTCGCCCTGCCCTGGATCGTCGAACGTCTCGCACCCGGCTTGAAGCCCGACGATCGCCTGCTGCTCACCGGGGTGACCGGGGCCTTCGATACGGCCTACTGGCTGTGGTGCTCGGGCGGCCTGATTCTGAGCAGCGTGCTGCTTCTCCACCCCCGCATCGACACCACCCTGGCCTTGCGCATCAATGGCCTGATCGGGGGCATCGCACTGGCGCTGTTCCTGATCCCGATCGTCGGCCAAGTTCAGCAAGCGCCGATCCGGACCGCAGGCCTGCTGGCGCGCGCCCAGCCCGGCCCGCTGGTCCTGTATGGCCTGAACACCCCCAGTTTCCAGACCTATGCCGGCCGCCAGGTCGAAAAACGCCCGCCACGCGCCGGCGATCTGGTGCTCACGCGGGAAAGCAAGCGCGCGCAATGGCCGGGCGTGACGCCGCTCTACCAGGAACGCGGCTATGTGCTGCTGCGCATGCCATGACATCCACCAGGAACGGTGTGCGCTCCCGCCCGCCCGCAAGGAACTGACTTGAATCTCAGCCCCGCCACCCGCCTACTGCTGATCCTTCTCCTGCTGACACTCTGGCGCCTGGCCACCGCGTCCCACGTCGGCATGGAACTGTACGCCGACGAAGCCCAGTACTGGACTTGGTCGCTCGCCCCGGACTGGGGGTACTACTCGAAGCCCCCCATGGTGGCCTGGGCGATCTGGCTCGGCAGCCACCTGTTCGGCGAGGGCGAACTGGGCGTGCGTGCGGTCAGCGTGGCGGTCTATCCGGTCACCGCCTGGCTCCTGTTCCTGCTCGCCCGCCGGCTGTTCGCGGGCGACCCCAGGGCCGAACGGATCGCCTTCTGGAGCGGCCTCGCCTACGCCACGCTGCCAATGGTCTCGATGGGGGCCTGGTTGATCACCACCGACGCCTTCCTGATCCTGTTCTGGAGCCTGTCGCTGCTCGCCCTGCATGTTGCCCTGAGCCAGGGACGCTGGCGCGACTGGCTGGTCCTCGGCCTGGCGGTCGGCCTCGGCCTGCTGTCGAAATACAGCATGGTGTTCTTCGGCCTGGGGGTCCTGGCCTACCTGGCGGTCAGTGCCAAGCACCGACGCTGGCTGCGCGATCCGCGCCCCTACGCAGCCATGGCGGTGGCCTTGGTGGTGCTGGCACCCAACATCGCCTGGAACGCGGCACACCAGTTCGTCAGTTACCAGCACACCGCGGAAATCTCCAAGCTCGACGAATCGCTGTTCAACCCGGACGCCATGTTGGCCTTCTTCGGCGCCCAGTTCGGCGTGTTCGGCCCGATCACCTTCGCCGTCCTGCTGGGCCTGGCGCTCCGCTTCCGGGGCTGGTTCGCGGACGACCGGCTGCGCTTCCTGGCCGCCTTCAGCCTGGTGCCGCTGGCCGCCTTCATCGCCATGAGCCTGCTCTCGCGCGCCTTCGCCAACTGGGGCGCCTTCGCCTACGCGGCCGGGGCCGTCTTGGTCGCCGCCACCCTGGTCCGGGGCGAGCGCATGCGCCTGCTCGGCCTGGCCCTGGGCCTCAACCTGGCCATCGCCGCCGGGCTCTACCATTGGCACGACCTGCGCCATGCCGCGGGCATCGAAGCGTCTTACAAGTTCGACCCCTACCGCCGGGTCACCGGCTATCGCGCCTTGGGCGGCGAAGTGTCAAAGCGGCTGGCCGCCGAGCCCGGCACCCGCCTGCTGGTCGACGACCGCAAGCTGTATGCCCTGATGCGCTATTACGCCCGACCGGAAAGCGATGACGCCCGCTATTTCAACCCGAGCCGGCGCCTGAACAACCATTACGCGCTGACCGCGGACCTGCACGATCAACCGCAGGGCACCTACCTGCTGCTCTCGGACGCAGACCTGAGTGGCGAATTGCCGCGCTGGTTCGACCATATCGAGCCGCTGCCGCCGATCCGGCTCCAGTTGTATCCGGACCACGCACCCACCTATCACCTGTGGCGGGTGAGCGGCTACCGCGCACCTACCAGTTCGTCTCCCGTTCCGGAGACGCGCTGATCTTGTGGATCGACAGGTCGGCGCCCTCGAATTCCTGCTCGGGATCGAGGCGGATGCCGAAGCTGTACTTCAGGGCGCCATAGACCAGGACGCTGCCCACCAGGGCGAAGCAGATGCCGATCAGGGTGCCGAGCACCTGGACCAGCAGGCTCACCCCGCCGATGCCTCCCAGGGCCTGGGCGCCGAAGATGCCGGCGGCGATCCCCCCCCACGCGCCGCACAGGCCGTGCAGGGGCCAGACGCCGAGCACGTCGTCGATCTTCCAGCGGTTCTGGGTCACGGTGAACATCCAGACGAACAGGGCCCCGGCCACCAGACCGGTGGTCAGCGCACCGAGCGGGTGCATCAGGTCCGAGCCAGCGCACACCGCGACCAGGCCGGCCAGCGGACCGTTGTGGATGAAGCCGGGGTCATTCCGACCCACCACCAGCGCCGCCAGGGTGCCGCCCACCATGGCCATGAGCGAATTCACCGCGACCAGGCCGGACGAAGCCTCGACGCTCTGTGCCGACATG
Source organism: Pseudomonadota bacterium (assembly GCA_049322515.1). Lineage (GTDB taxonomy): Bacteria > Pseudomonadota > Gammaproteobacteria > Burkholderiales > Thiobacillaceae > Parasulfuritortus. Next base: position 77,187 of record JBMOQW010000031.1, on the reverse strand, counting down.
ACGTTGAAGCCAAACCAGCCGACGGTGAGGATCCAGGCCCCCAGGGAAAGGAACGGGATGCTCGAGGGCGGGTGCGCGGAGACCATGCCGTCGTGCCGGTAGCGGCCCCGGCGTGCGCCGAGCAGCAACACCGCCGGCAAGGCGATCCAGCCGCCCATGGCATGCACCACCACGGAGCCGGCGAAATCGTGGAACTTGACGCCGCCGATGGCCTGCATCCAGTCCTGGAAACCCAGATTGCCGTTCCAGACCAGCCCTTCGAAGAAGGGGTAGACAAAGCCGACCAGGAGGAAGGTGGCGGCCAGTTGCGGATGGAACTTGGCCCGTTCGGCGATGCCGCCCGAGACAATGGCTGGAATAGCCGCCGCGAAAGTCAGCAGGAAGAAGAATTTCACCAGGTCATAGCCGTTCCGTTCGGCCAGGACCGCCGCGCCGGAAAAGAAATCCACGCCGTAGGCGATGGCATAGCCGATGAAGAAATATGCGATGGTCGACATGCTGAAGTCGGTCAGGATCTTGACCAGGGCGTTGACCTGGTTCTTTCTGCGCACCGTGCCGACTTCGAGAAACGCGAACCCTGCGTGCATCGCCAGCACCATGATGGCGCCCAGCAGCACGAAAATCATGTCTGACCCAGTCTTGAATGCCTCCATCACCGACTCCATCCATTGCGAACGCACCTGCCAAGCAAGGATCGTGCCTCAATACAGTGCATTGATTTTGAATGGGCGCGGCGTCGTTGCCCAAAAAAAACGCCCCGGAACGGGGCGGCCATTCAGGCGACGCACAACGATGGTGCATCAGGAGGACTTGCCATCCTGTTCGATCCGGTCGAATTCGGCTTCCATTTCCTCGTCGGTCATCGGTTTGTATTCACCGTCGTCAGGCTCCGATTTCGGGCGATGCTTGACCAGCCAGCCTGCGATCAGGACCCCGACTTCGTAGAGCAACCACAGGGGCACCGCGAGCATGATCTGGGAAATCACGTCGGGCGGCGTGAAGATGGCACCGATCACGAAGGCACCGACGATCACGTAGGGTCGACCCTCCTTGAATTTCTCGACCTCGACCACGCCCATCAGGGCCAGGGCGATCACCACGATGGGCACTTCGAAGGTAACCCCGAAGGCCAGGAACATGGTGATCACGAAATCCAGGTACTTGCCGATGTCGGTCATCACCGCCACGCCCTCGGGCGCGATGCCGACGATGAAACCGAATACCACCGGGAAAACCAGGAAATAGGCGAATGCCATGCCACAGGCGAACAGGAACACGCTGGCCGCCACCAGAGGCATGAATAGACGTTTCTCATGCGCGTACAGACCCGGCGCGATGAAGGCCCAGACTTGGTAAAGGATGTAGGGCAATGCGCCCAGGAAGGCGGTCATCATGGCCACCTTGACCGGCACGAAAAACGGGGTGACCACTTCGGTGGCGATCATCTGGCCGCCCTTGGGCAATTCCGCGAGGAGCGGTTTGGCCAGCAACGCATAGAGTTCGTTGGCGAACGGAAACAGGCAAACGAACAGCACGATCCAGGCGATCACCGAACGCAGGAGTCGATCCCGCAACTCCAGGAGGTGGCTGATGAAAGTTTGCTGGCTGTCCATGACTCAGGCCGTCTTGTCGGTCGCGCCGGGCACGGCGGCCGGCATGGCGTCCGGCACATCTGGGCGGGGCACCGGAACCTCGGCCACCGGCGCCGCCACGACGGGGGTGGGCAGAGGCTCGGTCGCAGGTCCCGGATCGAGGTCGGCCGGCGCCGTGGCGATTTCGGCCTTGGCTTTCGCGAATTCGCGCTGGCTGAGTCCACCGTCGGTCAGCGACATGGCCTGGATGACCTTGTCGACCTGATCCACCTCGCGCTTGATTTCCTGGCCGGTCTCGGCGGCCATCAGTTCATATTTCTGCGCGCTGGCCTTCATCTCTTCCTGAAGCTTGCGCAATTCCTCCATGCGCAGCTCACGATTGATGTCGCCCTTGACCTCGGAGACATAGCGGTTCAGGCGCCCCATCCAGGCGCCCGCCGTGCGGGCCACCTTGGGCAGGCGCTCCGGTCCGATGACCAGGAGGGCGACCACACCGATGACCAGGAGTTCGGTGAATCCGATATCGAACATGATGAGGCGAGCCAGTCGCGCAGGGCCGGTCTACGCAGGCGAGGCGCCAGCGGCCGGCTCGACGCGCTCAGCTGTTCTGCTTGTCCTTGACCTCGACATCGATGGTGCTGCCGCCGGCCTCGCCCTGGCGGGGCAGTTCCCCAGGCTTGGCCTGCTCTTCCTTCATCGCGTCCTTGAAGCCCTTGACCGCGCCGCCCAGGTCGCCGCCGATGTTCTTCAGCTTCTTGGTGCCGAAGATGAGCAGCACCACCACCAGAACGATCAACCAATGCCAGATGCTGAATGAACCCATGTCGCTACTCCTGTTGAATCAATGTATGCGCTCAAAGCGGCCGGGGACCGGCGCCGCCAATGATGTGGACATGCAAGTGAAACACTTCCTGGCCGCCGCCGCGGCCGGTGTTGATCACGGTACGAAAGCCGTCCGGGAGCCCTTGTTCCTTGGCCAGACGGGGCGCCAGCAGCAGCATCCGGCCGAGCAGCCCGGCGTCCTCCGGGCCCGCGTCGGCCAGGGAGGCCAGGTGCGTCTTCGGAATGATCATGAAATGCACCGGGGCCACCGGGTGGATGTCGTGGAAAGCCAGGACCTCGTCATCCTCGTACACCTTGCGACAGGGGATCGTTCCCGCCACGATCTTGCAGAAAATGCAGTCGTCAGTCATTGCGTGTCCTTTCGCGACGCCTTTTCCACCAGCCCGGACAGGCCTTCCCGGCGCGCCAGCTCGTCGAGCACGGCCTCGGGCCGGATGCCCGCATGGGCCAGCAGGACCAGGCTATGGAACCAGAGATCGGCGGTTTCGTAAATGATCTTGTCACGCTCGCCATCCTTGGCCGCCATCAGCGTCTCCGCGGCCTCCTCGGCGACCTTCTTGAGAATGGCATCGAGGCCCTTGGCGTACAGCTTGGCGACGTAAGAAGATTGCGGGTCGGCCGCCTTGCGTGCTTCCAGGGTATCCGCCAGCCGGGCGAGGATCTCCTGGCTCATTTGTTGTAGATCTCGTGCGGGTCCTTGAGGACCGGCTCGACGGGCTTCCATTCCTGCCCGTCCAGCTTGTTGAAGAAACAGCTCTTGCGGCCGGTATGACAGGCGATGCCGCCGGTCTGCTCGATCTTGAGCAGGATCACGTCCTCGTCACAATCGGTGCGGATTTCCCGCACCTTCTGGGTATGGCCGGATTCCTCGCCCTTGTGCCACAGCTTCTTGCGCGAGCGTGACCAGTACACCGCCTCGCCCAGTTCGGCGGTGCGCTTCAGCGCCTCGCGGTTCATCCAGGCCACCATCAGGATGTCACCGCTGACGGCATCCTGGGCGATGGCCGGCACCAGGCCTTCGTCATTCCAGGCAATCTTGTTCAGCCAGAGATCGCTCATAGGCGCACCTCGATGCCCTGCTCGGCCATGGCCCGCTTGGCCTGCTCGACCGTGTATTCACCAAAGTGGAAGATGCTCGCCGCCAAGACCGCGTCTGCGCCACCCTGGCTGACGCCATCGCACAGGTGCTGGAGATTGCCGACCCCCCCGCTGGCGATCACCGGGATGTCGAGCGCATCGGAAAAGGCGCGGGTCAGGTTGAGGTCGAAGCCGATCTTGGCACCGTCCCGGTCCATGCTGGTGAGCAGGATCTCGCCGGCGCCCAGGGCCTGCATCCTGCGGCCCCATTCGAGGGCGTCGAGTCCGGTCGGCCGGCGACCGCCATGGGTGAACACCTCCCATTTGGGCGCAGCTCCCCAGACGGTCTGCTTGGCATCGATGGCGACCACGATGCACTGCGAACCAAAGCGGTCGGAACAGTCCTTGACCAGTTGCGGATTGCTCACCGCCGACGTGTTGATCGACACCTTGTCGGCACCGGCGTTGAGCAGGCGCAGGACATCCTCGGGCTTGCGCACGCCGCCGCCCACGGTCAACGGGATGAATACCTGGGCGGCGACGTCCTCGATGATGTGCAGGATCAGGTCACGGTCGTCCGAGCTGGCGGTGATGTCGAGGAAGGTCAGTTCGTCGGCGCCCTGCTCGTCATAGCGGCGGGCAATCTCGACCGGGTCGCCGGCATCGCGCAGGTTGACGAAGTTGACCCCCTTGACCACGCGACCAGCGGTCACGTCGAGACAGGGAATGATACGTTTCGCGAGGCCCATCAGGCGTTGCCGAGCTCGTCCGAGAGCTTCTGTGCGGCGACGAAATCGAGCGTGCCCTCGTAGATGGCGCGGCCGGTGATGGCCCCCATGATGCCCTCGTCCTCGACCGCGCACAGCTTGCGGATGTCGTCCAGGTTGGTGATTCCGCCACTGGCGATGACCGGGATGGTCAGGGCCTGGGCCAGCTTCACGGTCGCGTCGACATTGACCCCGGAGAGCATGCCGTCGCGACCGATGTCGGTGTAGACCACGGCTTCGACGCCATAACCCTCGAAACGCTTGGCCAGGTCGACCACTTCATGATGGGTGACCTTGGACCAGCCATCGACGGCCACCATGCCGTCCTTGGCGTCGAGGCCGACGATGATGTGGCCGGGGAAGGCATTGCAGGCATCATGCAGGAAGCCGGGATTCTTGACTGCCGCGCTGCCGATGATCACGTAGCGGATACCGTCGTCGAGATAGCGCTCGATGGTATCGAGGTCGCGAATGCCACCGCCCAACTGGGCCGGAATGTCCTCACCGACCGCATCGGTGATCGCCTTGATCGCCACTTCGTTGACCGGCTTGCCGGCGAAGGCGCCGTTCAGGTCGACCAGATGCAGGCGCCGGGCACCCAGCTCGACCCATTTACGGGCCATGGCGGCGGGGTCCTCGGAGAACACCGTGGCACTGTCCATTTCACCCTGGCGCAGGCGGACGCATTGGCCGTCCTTGAGATCGATGGCGGGGATGACGATCATGGGGCTTATCCCTAAGTCAAAGTATCAGACTGGATTCCAGTTCATGAAGTTGGCCAGCAGGCGCAAGCCCGCCGACGCGCTCTTTTCGGGGTGGAATTGCACCGCGAAGACATTGTCGCGCGCGCAGGCGCAGACGAATTCAGTGGGATAGGCCGACATGCCGACCGCCAGATCGTCGAGCGCCGGGACCACGAAGTAACTGTGCACGAAATAAAAGCGTGCACCATCCTCGATCCCCGACCACAAGGCATGCGGGCGGGTCTGGCGGACGTTGTTCCAACCCATGTGCGGCACCTTCAGCTTGTGGCCCTGGGCATCGCGCATGGCGGCCTCGGAAAACCGGGTCACGCGGCCCGGGAACAGTCCCAGGCAGGGCGTGTCACCCTCCTCGCTGTGCTCGAACAGGACTTGCAATCCCATGCAGATGCCAAGAAAGGGCTTGCTCGCCGCAGCCTCCAGGACCGCCGCGCGCAGGCCGCGTCGATCGATGGCGGCCATGCAGTCGCGGGCCGCGCCCTGGCCCGGAAAGACCACCCGCCGGGCGGCCTTGATCACGGCCGGATCGCCGGTCACGCACACTTCGGCACCCGGCGCGACGTGCTCGACCGCCTTGGCCACGGAATGGAGGTTGCCCATGCCGTAATCGACCACCGCGACATCGACCATTACAGGCTGCCCTTGGTGGACGGCATCTGATCACCCAGGCGCGGGTCGGCTTCAAGGGCCATTCTCAGCGCCCGGCCGAAGGCCTTGAACACCGTCTCGGCCTGGTGGTGGGCGTTGATGCCACGCAGGCCGTCGATGTGCAGGGTCACCCCGGCATGATTGACGAAGCCCTGGAAAAACTCACGGAACAGGTCGACATCGAAATCGCCGATGCGCGCACGGGTGAAGACGAGGTGATACTCCAGGCCGGGACGGCCGGACAGGTCGATCACCACGCGCGACAGGGCCTCGTCGAGGGGCACGTAGGCATGGCCGTAGCGGCGAATGCCCTTCTTGTCGCCGAGCGCCTTGGCGAAGGCCTGGCCCAGGGTGATGCCGATGTCCTCGACCGTGTGGTGGTCGTCGATGTGTCGGTCACCTTCCGCCTTGACCGAAAGGTCGATCAAGCCATGACGGGCCACCTGGTCGAGCATGTGGTCGAGGAAACCCACCCCGGTGGCCAAGTCGGCCTGGCCGCGACCATCGAGATTCAGGGCGACGGTGATTCGCGTTTCCAGGGTGGTGCGAGAGACTTCGGATGTCCGCATGGGATCGGTGCGACAGCAGGCAAACAGGCAATAGTGAGCCGCATGATACCATTCGCCACCCGCTTTGTTTCCATCCCCGAGCCGATAATTTCCGCCATGAGCCGCTACTGGAGCGCGGTGGTCCGCGACCTGACCCCCTACGTGCCGGGCGAGCAGCCGAAGCTGCCCGACCTGGTGAAACTGAATACCAACGAAAATCCCTACGGCCCCTCCCCGCGCGTGCTCGAAGCCTTGCGCGCCGAGCTCGACGACCGCCTGCGCCTGTACCCGGACCCGAACGCCGATCGCCTGAAACAGGCCATCGCCGACTGCCACGGCGTGCCGGCCCGCCGGGTGTTCGTCGGCAACGGATCCGACGAAGTCCTGGCCCATGCCTTCCTGGGCCTGCTCAAGCATGACCAGCCGATCCTGTTCCCGGACATCACTTACAGCTTTTATCCGGTCTACTGCGGCTTGTACGGCATCGACCACGTGACCGTGCCGCTCGATGCCGACTTCGCCATTCGCGCCGAGGATTACCGACGCCCGAACGGCGGCATCATCTTTCCGAACCCGAACGCGCCCACCGGCCGCCTGCTGGCGCTCGATGCCGTCGAAACGCTGCTCAACGAGCACCCCGATTCGGTGGTGGTGGTGGACGAGGCCTACATCGATTTCGGCGGCGCCAGCGCGATCCCTCTGGTTGCAACACACGCCAACCTGCTGGTCGTGCATACGCTCTCGAAATCGCGCTCCCTGGCCGGCCTGCGGGTCGGCTACGCGATCGGCCAGGAAGACCTGATCGAAGCGCTGGCGCGGGTCAAGGACAGCTTCAACTCCTACCCGCTCGATCGCCTGGCCATCGCCGGTGCCTGCGCCGCCATGGCCGACCACGACCATTTCGAGCGCACCCGCCAGGCGGTAATCGCCAGCCGGACCTGGCTGGTCGAGGCACTGACCAGGCTAGGATTCCAGGTCCTGCCCTCGGCGGCCAACTTCATCTTCGCACGCCATCCTGACCGCGACGGCGCCGAACTGACGCGCCAGTTGCGGGAACGCAGCATCATCGTCCGGCATTTCAAGCAACCCCGGATCGATCAGTTCCTGCGCATCACGGTGGGCACCGACGGGCAATGTCGCGTCCTGGTCGATGCCCTGCGCGAACTCCTCGCCTGAAAAAACGAGGCCGGGCCAGCCCGGCCTTGTCAAAGACGCATTCCGACTTCAACCGCCCATCCGGTATTCCGCCGAGCGGGCATGGGCCTGGAGGCCTTCGCCGTAGGCCAGCGCCGAGGCGATCTCGCCCAGATGCCGGGCACCGGCCTGGGACACGTGGATCAGGCTGGAGCGCTTCTGGAAGTCGTACACCCCGAGCGGAGATGAAAAGCGCGCAGTGCGCGAGGTGGGCAGCACGTGGTTGGGGCCGGCGCAGTAGTCGCCCAGGGCTTCGCAGGTGTTACGGCCCATGAAAATGGCGCCGGCATGCTTGATCCTGGGCAGCATGGCCTGCGGATCCTCGACTGAGAGTTCCAGGTGTTCAGGGGCGATGAAATTGCCGATCGCGGCCGCCTCGTCCAGGTCGCGGCACTTGATCAGGCCGCCACGATTTTCGATCGAAGTACGGATCACCTCGATCCGGGGCAGGGTCGGCATTAGCTTGTCGATGCTGGCGGCCACCGCGTCCAGGAAGGCGCCGTCCGGGGAAATCAGGATGGACTGCGCCAACTCGTCATGCTCGGCCTGCGAGAACAGGTCCATGGCGATCCAGTCCGGATTTGTCTTGCCATCGCAGATGATCAGGATTTCCGAAGGCCCGGCGATCATGTCGATGCCGACGATGCCGAATACCCGGCGCTTGGCCTCGGCGACATAGGCGTTGCCAGGTCCGACGATCTTGTCGACCTGGGGCACCGTCTCGGTGCCGTAGGCCAGGGCACCCACCGCCTGGGCACCGCCGATGGTGAACACCCGGTCCACGCCGGACACGGCCGCCGCGGCCAGCACCAGTTCGTTTTGCACGCCGTCCGGGGTCGGCACCACCATGATCAGTTCCTGCACCCCTGCAACCTTGGCCGGGATGGCGTTCATCAGCACCGAGGATGGATAGGCCGCCTTGCCGCCGGGCACGTAGAGGCCGACCCGATCCAGGGCGGTGACCTGTTGGCCCAGGACGGTGCCATCGGCTTCGGTGTAGGTCCATGAGTGCATGAGCTGCTTCTCGTGGTACTGGCGGACCCGGTCGGCAGCTTCGCGCAGGGCTTTTTCCAGGCGCAACGGCAGGCCCTTCAGGGCCGCGTCGAGACGTTCCTTGGGCAGCTCCAGTTCGGCCATGCCGTTCACCTTGAGACGATCAAAGCGCGCGGTGTAATCCATCACGGCGGCATCGCCGCGCGTGCGCACGGCGCTCAGGATCTCGTCGACGGCATCGGAAATGCTCTTGTCGGTCTCGGAGGAAAAAGCCAGCAGGCGCTTGAGGTCAGCCTGGAAGCTGGGCTGGGCGGAATCGAGGCGGGTGATGGCGGTCATGACGGTGCCGTTGAATATTAAAGATTGATTATAGCCGCGCCGATCAGGCGGAGGCAGCCTGGCGGAAGGCCTCGACGATGGGCTGGATGAGGTCGTGCTTGAGTTTCAGTGCGGCCTGGTTGACCACCAACCGGGAACTGATCGGCATGATCTCCTCCACCGCGACCAGTTGGTTGGCTTTCAGGGTGCCGCCCGTCGACACCAGGTCGACGATCACGTCGGACAGCCCGACCAGCGGCGCCAGTTCCATGGAGCCGTACAGCTTGATCAGGTCGATGTGCACCCCCTTGGCCGCGAAATGCAGTCGCGCGGTCTGCACGTACTTGGTCGCCACGCGCAGGCGGGCGCCCCGGCGCACGGCCGAGGCGTAGTCGAAGCCGACCGGGGTGGCGACCATCATCCGGCACTTGGCGATGTTGAGGTCGACCGGCTGATAGAGGCCGTCGCCGCCGTGCTCGAACAAGACGTCCTTGCCGGCGATGCCGAGGTCGGCGGCGCCATGCTGGACATAGGTCGGCACATCGGAAGCGCGCACGATGATCAGGCGCACCTCCGGCCGATTGGTACCGATGATCAGCTTGCGCGAAGACTCCGGGCGCTCGTCCGGGGTGATCCCGGCAGCGGCAAGCAGGGGCAGGGTTTCTTCGAAGATGCGGCCCTTGGACAGGGCCAGGGTGATCTGGGTCATGCCGATACTCGTTGGATGCGCGCGCCAAGGGCGGTCAGCTTGGTTTCAATGTGCTCGTAGCCACGGTCGAGGTGATAGATCCGTTCGACATGGGTTTCGCCATCCGCGACCAGGCCGGCAATGATCAGACTGGCCGAGGCGCGCAGGTCGGTGGCCATGACCGTGGCGCCTTCCAGGCGCGGCACCCCGGTGACGAAGGCGGTGTTACCGTCGATCTTGATGTCGGCGCCGAGCCGGATCAGTTCCACCGCGTGCATGAAGCGGTTCTCGAAGATGGTCTCCCGTATCACCGCGGTCCCCTCGGCCATGCAGTTGATGGCCATGAATTGCGCCTGCATGTCGGTGGGGAACGCCGGATACGGCGCGGTGCGGATCGACACCGCCTTGATCTTGGCGGGTGCACGAATCAGGATCGATTCGCGCTGCGGGGTCTTTTCCCCGAGGATGTCGCAGCCGGCATCCATCAGCTTGTCGACCACCGCGTCGAGATAGCCGGTCGAGGTGCCGGTGAGCCGTACTTCGCCGCCGGTGGCCGCCGCCGCGCACAGGAAGGTGCCGGTCTCGATGCGATCGGGCATGATCGCGTGGCGGGCCCCGTGCAGGCGCTCGACGCCTTCGATCCGGATCACGTCGGTGCCGGCGCCGGAAATGCGGGCGCCCATGGCGATCAGGCACTGGGCCAGGTCGACCACCTCCGGCTCGCGGGCGGCGTTCTCGATCACCGTGACCCCGTCAGCCAGACAAGCCGCCATCATCAGGTTCTCGGTGCCGGTCACGGTGACCATGTCGGTGAACAGGCGCGCGCCCTTGAGCCGGCCGACCTGGGCATGCACGTAGCCATGCTCGACACTGACCTTGGCCCCCATGGCCTGGAGGCCCTTGATGTGCTGGTCGACTGGCCGGGCGCCGATCGCGCAGCCACCCGGCAACGACACCCGGGCCTCGCCACAGCGCGCGGCCAGGGGGCCAAGCACCAGGATCGAAGCGCGCATGGTCTTGACCAGCTCATAGGGCGCCACCGGGTTCGACAAGCCGGAGGCGTCGAGGACCACCCGATTGCCGGCACGCTCGACCTTGACGCCCATCTGCTCCAGCAGGCGCAGCATGGTGCCGATGTCGTTCAACTCCGGCACGTTGTCGAGGGTCAGCGGCTCGGCCGAAAGCAAGGCCGCGCACAGGATCGGCAAGGCGGCATTCTTGGCGCCTGAGATGGCGACTTCACCGCTCAGCCGGCGGCCGCCCTCGATGACCAGCTTATCCATGGTGGCTCGCCCACTCTTCGGGGGTCAGGGTCTGCATCGACAGGGCATGGATGTCGCTCACCATATGTTCGCCCAGGGCCTGATAGACGCGCTGGTGGCGAGCCACGCGGGACAGGCCCTGAAAGGCCGGGGACACGATCACGGCCTGGAAATGCTGGCCGTCGCCATCGATCTGCACGCTGTCGCAAGGGAGGGCGGCGACAAGCCAGCCCTTGATGTCATCTGGGGTCGTCATGGGAACCTGAAAAAGGATCAATGGCGCAGTTTATAGCCGCTGCGAATCACCTGCAAAGCCGCCCATGCCATCGCGAGCGCGATCGGTGCCAGCACCGCGAGCGAGACCGCAGGATCGACGTCGGACACGCCGAAGAAACCGTAGCGGAAACCATCGATCATGTAGAACACCGGGTTGTAGTGCGACACGCCCTGCCAGAAGGCCGGCAGGGAATGGATGGAATAGAACACCCCGGACAGGAAGGTGAGCGGCATGATGATGAAGTTCTGCACCCCGGCCAGGTGATCGTATTTGTCGGCCCAGATCCCGGCCAGGATGCCGAGGGCGCCGAACGCCGCGCTGGCCAGCACCGCAAAACCGAGGATCCAGCCGGGGTGCGCGAAGCGCAGGTCGCTGAACCACAGCCCGACCACCAACACGCCAAGGCCCACCGCCAGGCCGCGCACGATGCTGGCCAGCAGATAGGCAGCGAAGAATTCGAAATGCGACAACGGCGGCAGCAGCACAAACACGATGCTGCCACTCTGCTTGGACTGGATCAGGCTGGAGGAACTGTTGGCGAAGGCATTCTGCAGGATCGACATCATGATCAGACCGGGCATCAGGAACGCGGTATAGGCGACCCCTGGATAGACCTGGACATGGGATTCCAGGACGTGGGCAAAGATCAGCAGATAGAGGAAAGCGTTCAACACCGGCGCCAGCACGGTCTGCACCACCACCTTCCAGAAGCGGATGATCTCCTTGTGGAACAGGGTCCGGAAACCGCTCATGGGGCGCGCCCCATGACCTTCAGGAACACGTCCTCCAGATCGGCCTGGCGCAGATTCATCTCCTCCACCCGGATACCGGCCGCGGACAGGGCGCCGAGGATCTCGGTCAATGCCTCGTACTCCGGCAGGGCCAGGATGAAGCGCTGGCCTTCCTGGCGAATCAGGCGGCCGGCCAGCGCCTCCGGCAGCCGGGACGGCGACAGGCGCAACTCGAGCCGCCGGTCGGCTTCGCCATGCAACAAACGCTCGGTCCGGTCGAGCGCGACGATCCGGCCTTCCTTGAGCATGGCCACCCGGCCGCACAGGGTCTCCGCCTCCTCCAGGTAATGGGTGGTCAGCAGGATGGTGTGGCCCTCCCGGTTCAGGCGCTGGACGAAGGCCCACAGCGATTGCCGCAATGCCACATCGACCCCGGCCGTCGGCTCGTCCAGGACGATCACCGGTGGCCGATGCACCAGGGCCTGGGCCACCAGCAGTCGGCGCTTCATGCCGCCGGACAGGGTACGGGTGTAGGCATCGGCCTTGGCCGACAGGCCGAGATGGCCGAGCAGCGCGTCGATCCAGTCGTCATTGCGGCGCAAGCCGTAGTAGCCGGACTGGAAGCGCAGCATCTCGCGCACCGTAAAAAAGGCGTCGTAGACCAGTTCCTGGGGCACCACGCCAAGCTTGCGACGGGCCTCGCGGTAATCGGCCACCACGTCGTGGCCGAGCACCTCGGCGTGCCCGGCACTGGGCCGGGCGAGGCCGGCCAGCACGCTGATCAGGGTGGTCTTGCCGGCCCCGTTCGGGCCCAGCAGGGCAAAGAATTCACCCGGCTCGATGTCGAGATCGATGCCGCGCAGGGCCTGCACGGCGCCGAAGCGCTTGGCCAAGCCGCGCAGTCGGATGGCCGGCACCACGATCAGTCGAACAGTTCGGCGAGGCCGTAGAGCCGGGCCAGGCTACGGAGGCTGTCGGGAAGATGCAGGAAATGCAGGGACGCGGCGGCGCTCTGGGCCTCCCGACGCCAGGACAGCAGGAGGCTCAGGGCGGCGGAATCGACCTGGGTGACGCCGCGCAGGTCGAACGCAGTGGCACCGGCACGCACCGCCGTCACGCCTTCGATGAGGACGGACGCCGCCACCGCCAAGGTCAGCGGCCCCTCCGGGTAGGCGACGCGGTCCTCAATACGCATCAGGAGGTTTTCTTCGCGTTGCGCCGGGCCAGGGCCTGGATCAGGCCGTCGATACCGCCCTTGCTCACCTCGGATTTGAAGGAGCCGCGGTAGATGGTGACCAGACTGACGTTGTCGACCAGGACATCCCAGACCTTCCAGGCATTGCCCTTCTTGTCCATGCGGTAATCGATGGTGATCGGCGGGGCGCCCGGCTTGCTGACCTCGGAATTGATGGTGACCTCGGTGTCGCCCGGCGCCATGCGCAGCGGTTTGAAGTCGATCTTGTACTCGGACACGCTGGAAATCGACGCGGCATAGGTCCGCACCAGCATCACCCTGAATTCGTCGACCAGCCTTTGCCGCTGTTCGGGGCTGGCCTTGTTCCAATTTTGGGCGAGCGCGAGCTTGGTCATCCGCTCGAAGTCGAAGTGCGGCAGGATCTTGGTTTCCACCAGGGCGTACACCTTGCTGGTGCGGCCGCTCTTGATGTCCGGGTCCTGCTTGACCAGGCTGACCACCTCTTGGGTCGTGGTGCGGGCCAATACGTCGGGCGCGATCTCGGCCCGGGCCAGCGCACCCGCCCCGAGGGCGAACATCAAGAGTAACAAGGATACATAGCGGGACATGGGGGACTCAACCTGTAGTGAATATGATGCCTGCATTGTGCGGGTGCGCCAGGCCCCGTCAAGGGTCGAATTTACTGGTCCGCGGCCGCCGGCTCGTCGGCCTTGTTGTACAAGAACTGTCCGATCAGGTTCTCCAGGACCACCGCGCCTTGGGTGATCTTGATTTCCGATCCCTGGGCCAGCATCTTTTCCTCAGCGCCCGCTTCCAGGGCGATGTATTGCTCGCCAAGCAGACCGGAGGTCATGATCGCGGCACTGGTGTCGACCGGAAAGGGCACATCGGACTGGAGGTTGAGCACCACTTCCGCCTGGTAGGCCTGCGGGTTGAAGCGAATCTCGCTGACCCGGCCGACCACCACGCCGGCACTCTTGACCGGCGCCCGCACCTTGAGGCCGCCGATGTTGCCGAACTTGGCAGTCACCGCGTAGGTACCTGCGGTGTCGAAGGTGCCGATGTTGCCGACCTTGAGGGCCAGGAACACCAAGGCGGCAATGCCCGCCGCGACAAAAATCCCGACCCACAAATCCAGGGTTGTCCGCTCCATCTCAGACTCCACGAAACATGAATGCCGTCAAAACGAAATCCAGGGCCAGGATGGCCAGGCTGGACGTGACCACGGTGCGCGTGGTGGCGCGCGATACGCCTTCCGCCGTGGGTGGCGCGTCGTAACCCTCGAACAGGGCAACCACGGTGACCGCGACCCCGAACACCGCGCTCTTGATGACGCCGTTCAGGACGTCCTCGCGGAAATCGACCGCCGATTGCATCTGCGACCAGAACGAGCCCTCGTCGACGCCGATCATGACCACGCCGACCAGATAGCCGCCGAACACCCCCATCGCCGAGAACAGGGCAGCGAGCAGCGGCATCGAGATCACCGCACCCCAGAAGCGGGGCGCCACCACGCGGGCGATGGGATCGACCGCCATCATTTCCATGGCCGCGATCTGCTCGGTGGCCTTCATGAGCCCGATCTCGGCGGTGATCGCCGAGCCGGCCCGGCTGGCAAACAGCAGTGCCGCCACCACCGGCCCCAGCTCGCGCACCAGCGAGAGGGCGACCAGGATGCCGAGCGCCTCCTCCGAACCATAGGTCTGGAGCGTCTCGTAGCCTTGCAGGCCGAGCACCATGCCGACGAACAGGCCGGACACGACGATGATGATCAGGGACAGCACCCCGGACGCGAAGATCTCGCGCATGACCAGCTGCGGCCGACGCAGGCAGATGCCGGAGTGGCCCAGGGTGAGCAGGAAGAAGCGCGTGGCGACGCCCATCCGCCAGAGGCTGTCGATGGTGCGCCGGCCAATCCGGCGCAGGGTTTGCACGGCACGCTCAAGCATGGGGGAGCCCCAGGTCGACGCGATAATCGGTCGCCGGATAATGGAACGGCACCGGACCGTCCTCCTCGCCATGCACGAACTGGTGCACGAACGGCAGGCCCGAGGCACGGATCTCGTCGGCGGTGCCCTGGGCCTCGACCTGGCCCTCGGAGATGAAATAGACGTAGTCGACGATCTTGAGCGACTCCTGGACGTCGTGGGTGACCACGATCGAGGTCAGACCCAGGGCGTCGGTCAGGCGGCGGATCAGGTTGCCGATCACGCCGAGGGAAATCGGGTCGAGGCCGGCGAAAGGCTCATCGTACATGATCAGCATCGGATCCAGCGCGATCGCGCGGGCCAGGGCCACCCGCCGCGCCATGCCCCCGGAAAGTTCGGAGGGCATCAGGTCGTGGGCGCCACGCAGGCCGACCGCGTGCAGCTTCATCAACACCAGGTCGCGGATCATCGGCTCCGGGAGGTCGGTGTGCTCGCGCAACTGGAACGCCACGTTGTCGAACACCGACATGTCGGTGAACAGGGCGCCAAACTGGAACAGCATGCCCATCCGGCGCCGCAGTTGGTAGAGCTCGCCCGGGTCCAGGCGCGCGACCTCCAGGCCGTCGACCCGCAGCAAGCCCTGGCTGGGCTTGACCGCGCCACCGATGAGGCGCAGCAGGGTGGTCTTGCCGCAGCCGGAATTGCCCATGATGGCCACCACCTGGCCGCGCCGGGCGGTCAGGTCGATGCCCTTCAGGATGGGCCGGTCGGCATAGGCGAAATGCAGTCCCTGGATTTCTACGACGTTGTCGGACATGGATTCTTGGCTGGGCGATGTCGGGCTATTCTAGCCGACCGGGGTCCCCGAACCCAAACCGAGGATCCCGAGCAAGTCGCGCGCCCGGGCGATGGCAGCCAGATCGCCATCCTGGCTGAGCAGGTAGACCGCCCCTTCCGTGCGCCGGGTCTGCACTAGGTCGGCCAGCGCACGTACCGGCGTGTCGCAGGAAAACCAGATCAGGTCCGGGTCGTCGGGCGCATGCACCGAGACCTGACTGGATGCCGCGTGGCGCGCGGCCTGGGCGGCCCACGCACCGCCCGCCGGCCCCAGGAAGCGGAACGCCGGCCGGGTCTCCGCCAGCCAGGCCGCGAGGTCGCCGGCTCGGCTGGCGCACACGGCCTCGGGCAGCCAGACACAGCCGAACTGGGTGTTGTAATAGGCCAGGCGCCAGTCCTCCGGCAGGCCCTCCGGGTAGAACCGGCCTGGCCAGTGCGGCCAGTCCCAGTCGACCGCCCCCAGATAGACGGTGGGAACGCTCATCCGGGAACCCCTCCGGTCGGTTGACCTCGGGCAAGCCGGACACGGGCATCCCGGTTTAAGATGCCGCCATCTCCCCACTGTGTGTGCAGCCCATGACCGCCGGTCCCCGCGAAATCGTCACCCCGTTCCGTCCCATTCCGCTCGAAGTGCCCGAGGGCATGAAGCCCAACGAATTTTTCAACAGCGTCGAAAACCTGGCCGACCTGGTCCACAACAATGGTCTCCTGCAGAATCCGGAAGGCCTGTTACTGTACCGCAAGGCGCTCGGCCATAGTCACGTGTTCGACACCTCGATCATCTACAACACCTCGCAGACCATCCTCGATCCGCTCGGCCGGCCGGTGCGCCGCACCCAGGTACCCGAGCACGTGAAGAACGTCTGGAACCGGATGAACCAGATCCTGATCGAGTACATGCTCGAGCAGTACCCCGATCCGGACGCCCACCTGGTCCTGGCCGGCGAGGCCAGCCTGGACGCCACCTGGCCGCTCACCTCGCCCGGCGTGCCCAGCATCCGCATGCTGCACAACCATTTCATCGTGTTCGACAAGCAGCAACTGGCCGACGCGCCGTTCGCCGACGCCGACAACCCCAATCTCACCGACGGCGGCCAACATTCGCTGTTCCAGGCCTACATGCGCCAGGTCTACCAGGACTTTTTCGATGAACTCGACCTGGAGATCCTGCGACCCTGCCAGGCCGGCTCCTGCAAGATCGCCCTCACCGGCTATCCCCAGGGCCTGCCCAGCTGGGAAGTGACCGGCGGCGCGGCATCCCTCAAGGAAGTCCGCTTCTGGAAGGAATACGACACCCTGCTCAAGGGCTTCATCGATTTCTACCGCACTTTCTTCGGCCAGGTGTCCACGCGCAACGCGCCGATGCCGCGCGACATCTATTTCCCCGACCTGGTGGAAAACAAGCTGCTGTTCAACAACGATCTGCTGAAGACGGCCAAGATGGTGCGCGACCGCTGCATCACCGACGCCAAATATGCCAATGCGATCCGCTGGCAGCCCGCCTTCAAGCAACTGATCTACCGCAACGACGCCGGCAAGCTGATCGTCACCATCAGCCAGAACTCGATCGGCAATGCCATCACCGAACTGCTCGGCGTGGTGGTCAAGCGGGTGCCGGATGCCGACGCCTATGGCCGCATCGAAGCGGCCCTGATCGAACACTTGTTGGAGGCTCGCCGGCGCCTGGTCGCCGCCGATCTCGGCCAGGCCATCGCCACGCCCTACTGGAACGCCGAATAGGGGTTATAACGAGGGCATGGCCCTGCCCCCCGCCCTCGCCCATCTGCTCGATCCTGCCGCCTATCCGCATCCGGTGGCGGCGGTGCGCCTGATCGAAACCCACATCTCCTGGGTGCTCCTGGCCGGCGACTATGCCTACAAAATCAAGCGGCCGGTCGATTTCGGCTTCCTCGATTTCTCCAGCCTCGACAAGCGCCACGCCTGCTGCGTCGAGGAAATCCGCCTGAACCAGCGTCTGGCGCCGTCGACCTACCTGGACGTGGTGCCAGTCACCCGGTCCGGCCTGAGGGGGCACGGCGACGTGCTCGACTGGGCGGTGCGCATGCGCGCCTTTCCCGCCGAAGCCACCCTGGACCGGGCAACCCGGCTGACAGCCGCGCAGATCGACGCCATCGCCGAGCGGATCGCCGATTTCCACCGCGCCCTCCCTCCCTGCCCCGCCGACTGCCCCTATGGCTCGCCGGAAGCGGTCATCGGTCCGGCCCTGGACAACTTCCGGCAGATCAGCGCCTTGCTGCCGCGCCTCGGCGCGGCTCCAGACCACGCCGCCCGCCTCGCTGCACTGGCCGCCTGGACCCAGGCCCGCCACGAACGCCTGCACGCGCATTTTGCCGCGCGCAAGCGCGACGGCTTCGTCCGCGAATGCCACGGTGACCTGCATCTCGGCAACATCGCCTGGTTGTCCACGCCCTCCGGCGACGGCGAGCCACTGATCTTCGACTGTCTCGAATTCAACCCCGATCTCCGTCACATCGACGTCATCAGCGAACTCGCTTTCCTGGCCATGGACCTGCATGCACACGACCGGCCGGATCTGGCCTGGCGGCTGCTGGACCGATACCTGACCCGGACCGGCGATTTCGCCGGACTCGCGGCCTACCGTGACTACGCGGTCTACCGGGCCCTGGTCCGCACCAAGGTGGCTGCGCTGCGCGCCGACCAAGGCGATACCGGTGCGCGCGCGGACGTTGCCCGCTACCTTCAGCTGGCTGAACACCTGGCGGATCCGGGTCCGACCGGGCTCATCCTGATGCACGGCCCCTCCGGTTCCGGCAAGAGTTGGCTGTCGGAACGCCTGCTCGAAGCGCTGGGGGCAATCCGGCTGCGTTCCGACGTGGAACGCAAACGCCTGTTCGGACTCGAGGCCCTGTCAGACAGCCGCGCGCTGGGCGACATCTACACGCCCGAGGCGAGCCGGCGGGTATTCGCCCACCTGGGCGACCTGGCGGGACATCTGCTCGACGCCGGTTTCCGCGTGATCGTCGATGCCACCTTCCTGGGCTGCGCGCATCGCCACACCTTCGCAGCGCTCGCCGAGGCCCACGGTCAACCCTGGCGGCTGGTCTCCCTGCAGCTTCCGGAAGCGGTCCTGCGCACCCGCGTCGAGAACCGGCAGGCGCACGGTGGGGACGCATCCGAAGCCGGACTGGCCGTCCTCGACAGCCAATTGCAGGCCGCCGATGCACTGGAGGGGGCTGAGCTGGCCCATACAACCCTGGTCAGCCTACAGGAACCGCCCGAAACCACCGCGACTCGGTTACGCGCCTGGTTGTCAGGCTGACATGGGTCAAGCCGCATCGGGATGTCCGGCTCGCTTTATCCATCAGTTTTCTATAATATGAGAACAATTCTCGTTGCCTAGCCGACCGCCATGACCCTCAATGACCTGCAACCCCTCGCCAGCGGCACCATCGAAGCCATCCACGCCGGCCAGGATCTGCGTCGCCGACTGTGCGGTCTCGGCTTGCGCCTCGGCAGCCGGGTCCATGTCGTGCGCCGCTCGCCCCTCAATGGTCCGATCCAGGTCCGGATCGGCCACACCGACCTGATCCTGCGTCGCGCC
Organism: Pseudomonadota bacterium; assembly: GCA_049322515.1. Lineage (GTDB taxonomy): Bacteria > Pseudomonadota > Gammaproteobacteria > Burkholderiales > Thiobacillaceae > Parasulfuritortus. Next base: position 57,945 of record JBMOQW010000031.1, on the reverse strand, counting down.
GACGCCGCCAACATCGAAGTCACCGCGGCATGAAACGGATCGCCGTGCTGGGCATGCCCAACACGGGCAAGTCCACGCTGTTCAACCGCCTGACCGGCGCCGGGGCCCACGTCGGCAACTGGCCCGGGGTGACCGTCGACCTGCTGGCCGCCAAGCTGCTGCTCGGCGACGCCATGGTCGAGCTGGTCGACTTGCCCGGCATCTACAACCTGCACGGATTCTCCGAGGACGAGCAGGTGGTGCGCCGGTTCCTCGAGTCACAGCCGGTCAACCTGCTCCTGGTGGTACTCAACGCCAGCCAGCTCGACCGTCAACTGGCCCTGCCGCTCCAGTTGAAGGACCTGGGCGTGCCGATGGTGGTCCTGCTCAACATGGTCGACGAATCGAGCCGGCTCGGCATCCGGGTCGACCTGGACAAGCTCGCCGAGGCACTCGGTGGCCCCGTGCACACGCTGTCGGCAAAATTCGGCCAGGGCCTGGAAAAGGTGAAAACCGAGCTGACCCGGCAATTGCGTGCCCATCCCAAGCTGACCCAGGCCCGCCTGGAGACCTTCGACCAGGACCAGCGGATCGAACAGGCACTGGACGCACTGGTCAACGCCAGCGTCAGCAGCCCGGTGCACCTGCCCACCTCGGCGACCGACAAACTCGATCGCCTGCTCCTGCATCCCTGGTTGGGCCTGCCCCTGTTCTTCCTGATGATGTTCGGCCTGTTCCAGCTACTGTACGGCCTGGGCACGCCGCTCCAGGACGGCCTTGGCTGGTTGCTCGACCACCTCAAGGCGGCCTGGCTGGAACCGGTCACCGCAGACTGGCCGGCGCCCCTGCGCAGCCTGGTGGTGGAAGGTCTGTTCGACGGCATCGGCACGGTGCTGACTTTCCTGCCCATCATCGCGGTGTTCTTCATGCTCATGGCCCTCGTCGAGGACAGCGGCTATCTCGCCCGCGCCGCCTTCCTGACCGATGCCCTGATGAGCCGCCTGGGCCTGGACGGGCGCGCGTTCGTGATGCAACTGCTCGGCTTCGGCTGCAACGTGCCGGCCATCATGGGGACCCGGATCATGCGTTCATCGGGCCTGCGTGCGTTGACCATGCTGATCATCCCGTTCTCGCTCTGCTCGGCGCGCCTGCAGGTGATCGTCTTCATCGTCGCGGCGACCTTCGCGCCGGTGGCGGCCCCCATCGCCCTGTTCAGTCTCTATGTGATGAGTTTCCTGGCCGCCTTCCTGACCGCGTTTCTGTTCCGCAAGCGCTATCACAGCCATGAGCCGCTGCTCCTGGAATTGCCGCCCTACCGGCTGCCCACCTGGCGTTTCCTGGGGGTCGAGAGCTGGCGCGCGATCCGCCAGTTCCTGGCCGGCGCCAGCGGCTTCATCGTGGCCGGGGTGCTGCTGGTCTGGTTCCTCACCCACTATCCTTTCGACGCCATGCCCGCCGGGCCCGAGACCCTGGCCGGCCGCCTGGCCGACCTGATCAGCCCGGTCTTCGCACCGCTCGGCATCGATCCCTTGATGTCGATCGCCCTGCTGTTCGGCTTCGTCGCCAAGGAAATCGTGGTCGGCGCCCTGGCGGTGATCTTCGGGGTCGGCCCAGAGGTCCTGGCCGGCGTACTTTCGACTCGGCTCGACTGGATCCAGGCCTACAGTTTTCTGCTCTTCACCCTGATCTACACCCCCTGCCTTTCGACCGTGGCGGCGATTCGCAGCGAGTCGCGCAGCACCCGCCTGGCGCTGCTCTCCGTGGTCTGGCCGCTGGCCCTGGCCTGGGCCGTGAGCTTCCTGTTCTACCAGACCGCCCGCGCGCTGGTCTGAACCTACCGACGCCATGCCGGCCGGGGGGAACTGTGGTATACGCCTGGAACATTCCATGCATTGCCACCCGTCATGCTCGTCCCCGACCACTTCCTGACCCGCCGGCTGCTGCTCACCGTCGGCACCGGCTTCGCCCTGGCCTTGCTGCTGATGGTCGGCGTCAGCCTGGTGGCGATGCGCTCGCTGGCCATCGCCGATGCCCGGCAAAAGGCCATCGTCCAGGAAAGCAGCGTCAAGGGCCAGATCGTCAACGACCTGCGCGACCTGCTGCGGGCCCGGGTCATTTCGATGCTGTCGATCGTGGTCATGAACGACGCCTTCGAGAAGGACGCGGAACGCCTGCACTTCTACCACTTGGGCGAGCGCTACCAGAAGCTGCGCGAGCAATTCGACGGCCTGCCCATCTCGATCGAGGAAAAGGCTGTTCTGTCCCGGATCGACGAGCTGACCAAGAGCCATCAGCCCCTGATGGTGGATACCGTCGAGCTGGGCATGGAGGGCTATACCTTTCTTGCCTTCGACCTGTTGCAGAAGCGGGGCATTGCCCTGCAACGCCAGCTGATCCTGGACCTCGACCAGCTGGTGCGCATCCAGCAGGGCACCATTGCCAAGGCCAGCCGGGAGGCCGAGGAAGCCTACGCCCACACGCGCTTGCTGATGCTGCTGTTGGGCGCCGCCGCTGCCGCCGTGGCAGCCGTGGTCGCCCTGTTCGTCCTGCGCCGCACCCGCCTGATGGCAGCCGAGTCGGAGCGCGAGCGGACCCGTTTCCAGACCCTGTTCGAGACCAACACCGACGGCATCGCGATCCTCGACCACCAAGGCTTCGTTCAGTGCAACCAGGCCGCATTGCGGATGTTCGGTTTCACCGAAGCGGGCGACTTGCTCGCCCGCCGGCCCGAGTCCCTGGCCGAGGGACCACTGACCGACACCGACGATGCCGGCTCCCTGGCGCAGCTGATCCAGCGCGCTTTCGAGATTGGCCACCTGGACTTTGAATGGCGCTTCCGGCGCCGGGATGGCAGCCGCTTTCCGGCCGCTGTCCTGCTCCAGGCCATGAACCTGGATGGCCGCCCGCACCTGCAGTGCATCCTGCGCGACGTGACCCCGCAGAAAGATGCCGAGCAAGCCCTCAAGCAAGCCCATGCCCAGGCCCTCGCGGCGGCCGAGATGAAATCCCAGTTCGTCGCCAACGTCTCGCACGAGATCCGCACGCCGATGAACGGCATCCTGGGCATGACCCGGCTCCTGCTCGGGACCGAGCTGACGGCACGGCAACGGGAGTACGCCGAGGCGGTCGACAACTCCGCGCAATCCCTGATGCACATCATCAACGATCTGCTCGACTTCTCGAAGATCGAGGCGGGCCGGCTGAACCTGGAGGAAGTCGACTTCAATCTGCGCGAAACCCTGCAGGACATCATGGCCTTCTATCGCCCGCGTGCCGAAGGCAAGGGGCTGCAATTCCGCCTCGAACTGCCCGCCAAGATGCCCGCCTGGGTGCGGGGCGACTCGCTCCGACTGCGTCAGATCCTGCTCAACCTGCTCGACAACGCCATCAAGTTCACCGAGCGGGGCAGCATCCGGCTCAGCGTCAGCGCACCGGCCCGGGACAGGGCGGGCTACCACTTTCGGGTCATCGATACCGGGATCGGCATTGCCACGGCCGCCCTACCCAATGTCTTCTCGGCCTTTTCCCAGGCCGACGGCACCATCAGCCGCCAATTTGGCGGCACCGGTCTCGGCCTCACCATCTGCAAGCAGCTGAGTGACCTGATGCACGGCCAACTCACCGTCACCAGCGAACCGGGCCAGGGCAGCACCTTCGATCTCCAGGTGCCCCTCGTGACCATCCCAGCCCCACAGCAGCACACCGCGCGCACCGCGCGCCCCTTGCCGCACTTCCGGCCACAGCGTGTCCTGGTCGCCGAGGACAACCCGATCAACCAGAAGCTGGTCGAGTTCATGCTGGAAAACCTGGGGCTGCACGTGGTCATCGTCGAGGACGGCAAGCAGGCCTTCGAGCACTACATCCATGCCGGCGCGGTCGACCTGATCCTGATGGACTGCCAGATGCCGGTCTGGGACGGACTCACCGCGGCGCGCGCGATCCGTGACCATGAACAGGCCGAGCATCGGCCGCGCATCCCGATCGTGGCGCTGACCGCCAACGCCATGGCGGGCTTCGATCGAGTCTGCGAAGAAGCCGGCATGGACGCCTACCTGACCAAGCCGCTCGAGGAAGCGCAACTGGCCGAATGCCTGATGCGCTGGCTGCCTGCGCAGCCCGGACCCGCGATCGTCGCCCCCCCGATCCCGCCCACGGCGGAAGTCGAGACTGCGCCTGGCGCCGCGCCACTCGATCTCGACAAGGTCAAGCGGGTCTGCCGGAATCGACCCGAACAGGTCCGGGAAATGCTCCAACTCTTCCTGACCAGCAGCGAAACCCTGCTCGCCGACCTGGCCCAGGCCGTGTCCGAGAGCCGGATCGAGGCGGTGCCGCGCCTCGCGCACCAGATCAAGGGCGCGGCCGCGTACCTGGGTGCCGACGCCACCACGCAGCTCTCGGCCCAGCTGGAGACCGCTGCAAAGGCCGGCGACCCCCCTCGGGTCAAGGAATTACGCGAAGCGCTTGAGGCCGATTTCACACGCTTGCGCGCCTACATCGAATCCATCTCGATCTAGAACCGCACCCCGTGTCCATGACACGGGTAAAATAAGTGCCCTTTTTCCAGTTTCGATCCCCATGCTCGACATCCAGCTCCTGCGCAAAGACCTGGCCGCCGTCGCCAGCCGCCTGGCCAGCCGCGGCCTGACCCTCGATACCGGACGCATCTCCGCCCTCGAAGCCGAGCGCAAGGACATCCAGACCGCCACCCAGGACCTGCAAGCCAAGCGCAACACCTTGTCGAAACAGATCGGCCACGCCAAGGCCAAGGGCGAGGACACCGCGCCGATCATGGCCGAGGTCGGCGGCCTGGGCGATGAACTGAAGCGCATGGAAGAACGCCTCGAGGGGATCCAGGGCGAACTGAACCAGATCCTCATGACCCTGCCCAACTTGCCGCACGAAAGCGTCCCCCTGGGCAAGGGCGAGGCCGACAACGTGGAAATCCGGCGCGTCGGCGAGCCGCGCCGGTTCGACTTTCCGGTGCGCGATCACGTCGATCTCGGCGAAAGCCTGGACCTGCTCGATTTCGCCACCGCGGCCAAGATCTCCAGTGCCCGATTCGTGCTGATGCGCGGCGATCTGGCACGCCTGCACCGGGCCCTCGTCCAGTTCATGCTCGACACCCACACCCGCGAGCACGGCTACGAGGAAGTCTACGTGCCCTACATCGTCAACGCCGATTCGATGCGTGGCACCGGTCAGTTGCCCAAGTTCGAGGAAGACCTGTTCAAGCTGTCCAACGGCATGTACCTGATCCCGACCGCCGAGGTCCCGGTCACCAACATCGTCCGTGACGAAATCATTCCCGGCGAAAACCTGCCCATCAAGCTGGTCGCCCACACCCCCTGTTTCCGCTCCGAGGCCGGCTCCTATGGCAAGGACACGCGCGGCATGATTCGTCAGCACCAGTTCGACAAGGTCGAGTTGGTGCAATTCGTCCGCCCGGAAGACTCCTACGCTGCCCACGAGGAACTCACCGGCCACGCCGAAACGATCCTCAAGAAGCTCGACCTGCCCTACCGCGTGGTCAGCCTGTGCACTGGAGACCTCGGCTTTTCCTCGGCCAAGACCTATGACCTCGAAGTCTGGCTGCCCGGCCAGAATACCTATCGGGAGATTTCCTCCTGTTCCAACTTCGAGGCCTTCCAGGCCCGCCGCATGCAGGCCCGGCACCGGAGCGACAAGGGCAAGCCGGAGCTTATCCACACCTTGAACGGCTCCGGCCTGGCGGTCGGCCGCACCCTGGTCGCGCTCCTAGAGAACTACCAGGAAGCCGATGGCAGCATCACCATTCCGAACGCCCTGCGGCCGTACATGGGCGGCGTCGAAAAGCTGGTGGCCGCCGACTGAGGCCTGTGCCCAGGATCAGCGGCCCAGGGCCGGCTCGAAACGTTTGAGGATGTCGTAATAGATGCGGACATTCTCGGCCAGGATGGCCGCCTCGCCACCCCGGGCGTAACCGAAGCGCAGGCTCGATGCGTAGCTCGACTTGGCCAGCAGCGGCAGCACCGCCTTGAGATCGCGCCAGGCATCGGGGCTCTTGCCCAGGCGTTGCGCCAGACGGCGTGCATCCTCGAAATGGCCCTGACCAATGTTGTAAGCGGCCATCGCCATCCAGGTCCGATCCGGCTCGGAAATCCGGTCAGGCAAAGCCTCCCGGAGCATGACCAGGTAACGGGCCCCGCCCAAGATGCTCTCGCGGGCATCGAGTCGATTGCTCACGCCCAGGCGGTCCGCCGTCTCGGAAGTCAGCATCATCATGCCGCGCACCCCGGTCGGCGAAGTGGCGAGCGGATTCCATTGCGACTCCTGGTAGGCCAGCGCGGCCAGCAGACGCCAGTCCAGGCCGGTTTCCTGCTCAGCCTCGAGAAAATGCGCCTTGAATGCCGGCAGCAGCCGGGTGCGGCGGGTCAGGATGCCCTGCACGTCCGCTTCCCCAAGACGTTGCAGATGGCCGAAGTAGCGCTCCTTGAGCTGCGCGAGCCGTCCGGAAGCCTGGATCTCCCGAAAATAGTCGGCCAAGGCCTGGCGTAGTCGCGGATCGGCGCGCAACGGCATACCCCAGGCGAGGTCGCGGCGCTCGCTCAGGCGCACTGCCTTGATCAGGTTGGGCCAGTAATGGCGGACCACGTCGAACGTCCCGCCATCCGCCACCGTGCAGTCCGCGAGACCGGTCGCCACCCGCTCGAGCAGGTCCTCGCTCGACACTTCCGCTTGCTCGACCCAGGCCAAGCGCGGATGCACCAGGCGCAATTCCAGCAGCCGTTCGGCATGGCTGCTGTCCTTGATCACCTCCAGCCGCAAGCCGATCAGGTCGGCAAAGCTGTCCGGCGCCGTGCGACCGGCGGTGCAGATGACCCATTCCTGCTCGTAGGCATAAGCGGGGCCGAAGCGCACCCGGCCGGCCCGTCCGGGTGTCACCGCCAGGCCCGCCGCCGCGACATGGGCACGCCCCCCGGCAATGGCATCGACCAGGTCGGACAAGTCATCGGCCACTTCAAACTCGAGCGCCAGTCCATTGCGAGCCGCGAAATCGGCGGCCAGATCATGCTCGAAGCCCGCCGGATGGCCCTCGGCATCGAGGTAATACGTCGTGGGACTTTGCCGGGTCAGCACCACCAGGGTGCCGGTCTCGAACGGCGACGCGAGCGGTCGCAGCAACCAGGCCCCGATCACCGCCGACAAGGCCGTCGAGATGACGAGCGACACCCATCCGTTCCGGCGATTCCAAAGCCTGGAAAAACTCGTCATTCGAGAATTAAGCATGTAGAATGCGCCCTCCTCCGAGCCGGCATTCTCTCATGATCACCGGCCGGAGCCCACGGAAAGGTGCCGGAGTGGTCGAACGGGCCGGACTCGAAATCCGGTGTACAGCTTGCTGTACCGTGGGTTCGAATCCCACCCTTTCCGCCAGAACACTAGTATTGATGAGGCTTCCAGACGTTCTTGATCTAACCGCCCATCAATTCGCCCATCAAATGAATTGCGGTGATCGGGCTCATGCAAGGATCGGCGAAGGCGTTTCAAGCCAGCCAATCCCCTTCAATAGCTCCATGGCGAACTCCGGATGACCCAGCAGTGACACGGCCACGATAGCCGCGCCAGCATCCGGATAGACACAGCACAAATACCTCTCAGGGTTGGCCATAGCCACGTCAGCCGCGCGCAGTTGGCGCTTGTGGCGCCCCCCTTAGGCAGTTTGATTTCGGCCGCTGCGCAAGCCGGGCATATGCCGACCATGCAATGCATCTTGTTATCGTTGCTGGCTGACGCGAAGACCTTGGCGACGGTGCGGGCGGGCCGTTTGCAGATTGGGCACTGGCGCATGGTCACCACCTGCTCGGAATGCTGGCGCGTTCCTTGACCACCCGGTGCGCCTTTAGGTGACCGAGCAGCGCAACGCGGTACTGAAGATCACGTCGGAGCGGTTCAAGGCCTTGCGACCATGACCCTGGCCGAGTATTCGCCCAGCTGCTAACCTGGAACCTACCTCCCTGACCGTCGCAATGACGGTCTTCCCGACCCGGCCTTGTGCCGGGTACTTTTTGTTGTCCGCTCGCAATGTAACGTATATGCTACATGCATGTACCAGATACAGGACTACCTGACCCCCGACGGCAGTGATCCCTATATCGACTGGCTGACCTCACTGGCCGACCGCATGGCGAAAGCAAGGGTTGCCACCAGGGTGCAACGGATGGGGGCCGGAAACTTCGGCGACTGCAAGCCGATTGCCGAGGGTGTCTGGGAACTACGAATCGACCATGGACCTGGCTATCGGGTCTATTACGCCAGAGCAGGGGCGCAATTGATCCTGCTACTGGTCGGGGGCGACAAGCGCCGGCAACAAGCCGATATCGATACCGCCCTGGACTACTGGAAAGACTGGCAACGGAGGAACGCATGAAAGCATCCCGCCCCCATGATGATGCAATGGTTGAACTGTTGAGGGACGATCCCGCTTTCGCGGATGACTACCTGGCTGAGAGCCTGGAAGCAATTGATGAGCCCGGCGGCCGTGAAGCCTTGCTCATGGCCCTACGACAAGTGGCCAAGGCTCAGGGCATGGATGCCGTCGCTGAACGGGCCGGTATCCAGCGAGAAAGTTTGTATCGCGCCCTGTCCCCAAACGGCAATCCAACCCTGAAAACCTTGCTCGCCATTTTGGGGGGAGCGGGCTTGCGTCTGAGTGTCACCCGAACGAGTGAGATTCACCACCCAGCCTGACCCTAGCGCCGTCAAAGCGGAGGGCAGATAGGTAGGTAGATAAAAATATCCTACTGTATGCCGCACTGTTGCTACATCGTTGGCGGACACCCTTTCCGCCATCTTCCCCTGACAAGTGAACCCTTTATCTGATCCGGACAATCGTGGCAAGATGCATTGACCTTGTTAACGCCCCGGCATTCTTTGCATGTCTCTTGTTCAAACGGTCTACTACAGTTCGGCGCGAAACTCGCTGACCGATCTCGAACTCGGCCAGATCATGGAAGTTTCGGTCCGTCGCAACAGCGCCAGCGGCATCACCGGCATGCTGCTCTACCTCGACGGTAGCTTCATGCAGGTGCTCGAGGGTGACAGCGCGGCGGTCGCCGAAACCCTGGCCCGCATCGAGCGGGATCCACGGCACACCGACCTCATCGTCATTCACACCGCGACCCTGGCGGCCAGGGAATTCGGCCAATGGAGCATGGGATTTCGCAGCCTGCATGCGAAGGAATTGACGTCGCACCCGAATTACGCCCCATTCTTCGAACGCGGCTTCGACATCCACACCTTTGCCAAGCGCCCCGATCTGGCGACCCAGTTGCTGAAGGAATTCGGGCGCAGCTGGAAATGAAAAACGGCAGCCCAAGGCTGCCGTTTTCAGGGTAGGTGGTGGGCGGTACTGGGATCGAACCAGTGGCTTCCACCGTGTGAAGGTGGCACTCTACCGCTGAGTTAACCGCCCAAGAGCCGCGCATTCTAATTTGCCCCGATGTCACGGTCAAAGGCTTTTTCCGGCATCGCCCGCATCCAGTAGAATGCAGCCCTTCGCACAACAAGCCCTGCTCATGATCCGGACCCGCTTCGCCCCCTCGCCCACCGGTTACCTGCACATCGGCGGCGCCCGCACCGCGCTGTTTTCCTGGGCCTATGCCCGTAAGCATGGCGGCCAGTTCATCCTGCGCATCGAGGATACCGACCAGGAGCGTTCCACCCAGGCCTCGGTGCAGGCCATCCTGGATGGCATGAAATGGCTCGGCATCGACTGGGACGAGGGTCCCTTCTATCAGATGCAGCGCCTGCCCCGCTACAAGGAAATCGCCGACCAGTTGATCGCCGAAGGCAAGGCCTATCCATGCTACGCCAGCAAGGAGGAACTGGATGTCATGCGCGAGGCCCAGCGTGCGCGCGGGGAAAAGCCGCGCTACGACGGCCGCTGGCGTCCGGAGCCCGGCAAGGTCCTGCCGGAGCCGCCCGTGGGCGTGGTCCCGGTCATCCGCTTCAAGACCCCCCTCGACGGTGAAGTCACCTTCGACGACCTGATCAAGGGGCCGATCACGGTGGCCAACCGCGAGCTCGACGATCTGGTCATCATGCGCGGCGACGGCGTGCCGACCTACAACTTCGGCGTGGTCATCGACGACTGGGACATGGGCATCACCCATGTCATCCGGGGCGACGACCACGTCAACAACACCCCCCGCCAGATCAACATCCTGCATGCCCTGGGTGCGCCGATACCGCATTACGCCCATGTCCCGATGATCCTCGGCCACGATGGCGAGCGCCTGTCCAAGCGGCATGGCGCGGTCTCGGTGCTGCAATACCAGGAAGACGGCTATTTGCCGGAGGCCCTGATGAATTATCTGGCCCGCCTCGGCTGGGGCCATGGCGACGCGGAGAAATTCTCCAGCGCGGAATTCATCGAGTGGTTCGATCTGGCCGGTGTCAGCCATGCCGCAGCCCGATTCAACCAGGAAAAGCTGACCTGGCTGAACCAGCAATACCTGAAGGAGGCCGACGACGCGCGACTGGCCGAGCTGACCCGCCCCTTCCTCACCGCATCCGGCATCGACACCACCAGCGGACCAGCCCTGGCGACCTTGATGCCGCTGCTCAAGGAACGGGTCGCGGGCGTGGTCGAACTGGCCGATGCCGCACACATCTTCTATCGGCACACCCTGCCGGACCCGGACCAGTTGAAGACCAAGCTCGAGGCAGCGGCCCTGCCGGCCTTCGAGGCCCTGCGCGTGGCGCTGGCCGATACGGCCTGGCAAGCGCCCGAACTCAACCAGCGACTCAAGGACATTGCCAAAGCGCACGGCATCAAGATGGGCCAGATCGGCATTCCGCTCCGGCTGATGCTGTTCGGTACCGCGCAAACGCCATCCCTGGACGCGACCCTGGTCCTGCTAGGCCAGGCTGAAACCCTGCGCCGGTTCGACGCGGCCTGGCCTCGGGCCAAGGCGCTTGCCTGAACCGCTTCAAGCAGGACTTCGACATGGCCACCGAAAAGAAGCATGCCAACCACAAAATGAAGCTGATCGCCTCCCTGACCAGCCCATTCACGCGCAAGGTCCGCATCGTCGCAGCGGAGAAGCACATCGAATATGAACTGGTGGTCGACAGTCCTTGGGCCGTGGACACCCGGGTATCCGAGTTCAATCCACTCGGCAAGGTGCCGGTCTGGGTCCTGGAAGACGGCAAGACGCTGTTCGATTCACGGGTCATCGTGGAATACCTGGACAACATCAGCCCGGTCGGCCACCTGATTCCCACCGACCCCCGCGCCCGCATCGCCACGCGCCGGTGCGAGGCCCTGGCCGACGGCATCTGCGATGCCGCGGTGCTCGTGTACTTGGAGCGCCAGCGCCCGATGCCCCAACAAGACCCGGCCTGGATTGCCCGCCAGCTTGGCAAGGTCGAGGCCGGCCTGGCGGCGATGAGCGCCGACCTGGGCATGAACAACTGGTGCCTGGGCGACACCTTCAGCCTGGCGGACATCGCCTGCGGTTGCGCACTCGGCTATCTCGACTTCCGGTTCCCGGAAATCGACTGGCGCCGCTCCCAGCCTCACCTATCCGAGTTCTACGACCGCATCCAGCTACGCCCGTCCTTCCGCGACACGGTGCCGGACGCCTGACCCGCAGCCGGACCTTCACAAGCCCGGCGATTTTTCCTATGGTATCCAGGTGTAGTGATTTGCCGCACCGATCATGGATATCCTGCCCACCATCACGGCACAAATGGCCAGCCTCGGCCTGCCGCTCTACGCGATCACTTTAAGCGCGGTCCCCCGCCCAGCCAGCCCGTTGCTCCTGATCCTGCACTGGCATGGGTTCCGGACCGCTCCCCGCCCCGGCTATCCGGCCGATACCTGGCCCAGCCAGCCGATCCCTGCATCGGCGCTGCAAATCGATTGCGATTGGCGCCACACCGAGGACATCGATGCCGCCATGCTCGACGCTGCCTGGCAACTCGGGGCCTGGGACATCGAACGGACACGAAGCCGGGCTTGCAACCACATCGGCGTACCGGAACGCGAGGCGCTGGCTTGCCGGCAGTCGTTCGCCGAGCATCCACTCGCCAAACCCGAAGCAGCCTGGGTCACCGAGGCACCCGACCGGGCGGCCCTGATGCACTTCGCTGCCACGCGCGGCTACCTGCGCTGGCAATTCAGACCGGTGCGCGGCAGTCTCTGGCAAAGTCTCGCAGACGACGCCACCCTCGGCGACGATGGCGGTCGTGCCCCGCCCTGCCCGGTACGCCCCCGAGTCGACCAAGCGGGCCGCGTGGTCTATCGCCTGGGGCGGGCCAGCCAATTGATCATTTCAGGCACCCGCTAACTGCAGCCCACCGCACCTGCGGGGTTCCCGAAACGGAGCCCCACCCCCTCTTGAAATCCCCGAACGCACCCCTATCTCGAGCCTCGCCCGCCCATCAGGGTGTGGCATTCCCTTTGGTGATATGAACTCGTCAGGAGAACAGACATGCATCTACGTCCCCTCCACGACCGGATTATCGTCAAGCGAATCGACGCTCAGCGCACGACGGCATCCGGCATCGTGATCCCCGACACCGCCGCCGAAAAACCCGAGCAGGGTGAAATCCTCGCCGTGGGTCCCGGCAAGTGCAACGACCAGGGCCAGCGGATCGCCCTAGAACTCAAGGTCGGCGACCGTGTCCTGTTTGGAAAATACGCCGGCCAGACCGTGAAGATCGACGGCCAGGAACTGCTCGTCCTGCGCGAGGACGACGTCATGGCCTTGCTCGAAGACCGTCCCGCGGCCCTCAAAAAGGCCGCCTGAGCCCGACTATCTTGAGGAGATCCACTCATGCCAGCCAAGGAAGTACGCTTTCACGACCACGCCCGTACCCGCATTGTGCAGGGCGTCAACACCCTCGCCAACGCGGTCAAGGTCACCCTCGGGCCCAAAGGCCGCAACGTGGTGCTCGACCGTTCGTTTGGTGCCCCGCTGATCACCAAGGATGGGGTCTCGGTCGCCAAGGAAATCGAACTGGCCGACAAGTTCGAGAACATGGGCGCCCAGATGGTGAAGGAAGTTGCCAGCAAGACCGCTGATATTGCCGGTGACGGCACCACCACGGCCACCGTGCTCGCTCAGGCGATCGTCAACGAGGGCATGAAATACGTTGCCGCAGGAATGAACCCGATGGACCTCAAGCGAGGCATCGACAAAGCCACCCACGCCGTGGTCGAGGAACTCAAAGCCATCTCCAAGCCTTGCACGACGAGCAAGGAAATCGCCCAGGTCGGCACCCTGTCGGCCAATTCCGACGCCGCCATCGGCCAGCTGATCGCCGATGCCATGAACAAGGTCGGCAAGGATGGCGTGATCACCGTCGAGGAAGGCAAGTCCCTCGACAACGAACTGGAAGTTGTCGAAGGCATGCAAATCGACCGGGGTTACCTGTCACCCTACTTCATTACCGATCCTGACAAGCAAGTGGCGGTGCTGGACGAGCCGGCGGTGTTGCTGACCGACAAGAAGATCAGCGCAATCCGCGACCTGCTGCCCGTGCTCGAGGCCGTCGCCAAGGCCGGCAAGCCGCTCCTGATCATCGCCGAGGACATCGAAGGCGAGGCACTGGCCACGCTGGTGGTGAACGCCATGCGGGGCGTGCTCAAGGTGGCCGCGGTGAAGGCCCCCGGTTTCGGCGACCGGCGCAAGGCCATGCTCCAGGACATGGCGATCCTGACTGGCGGCATGGTGATTTCCGAGGAAACCGGCAAGCAGTTGGAGAAGGCCGGTCTCGAGGATCTGGGCCGCGCCAAGCGGGTCGAGGTGCGCAAAGAGACCACCACGATCATCGACGGCGCCGGCGACAAGGCTGCGATCGACGCCCGGGTCAAGGCGATCCAGGCCCAGATCGCGGAAACCACCAGCGACTACGATCGCGAGAAGTTGCAGGAACGTGTCGCCAAGCTGGCCGGTGGGGTCGCCCTGATCAAGATCGGGGCCGCCACCGAGGTCGAAATGAAGGAAAAGAAGGACCGGGTCGACGATGCCCTGCACGCCACCCGTGCAGCCGTCGAAGAAGGCATCGTGCCGGGCGGCGGCGTCGCCCTGCTGCGCGCCCGTGGCCGCATCCAGGCGCTCAAGGGCGACAATCACGACCAGGACGCCGGCATCAAGATCGTCCTCCGTGCGCTTGAAGAACCCTTGCGCGCCATCGCCGGCAATGCCGGCGATGAGCCCTCTGTGGTCATCGCCAAGGTCCTCGAGGGTCACGGCAACCAGGGCTACAACGCCGGTACCGGTGAGTACGGCGACCTGGTCGCCATGGGCGTCATCGACCCCACCAAGGTGACCCGCACCGCCTTGCAGAACGCCGCCTCGGTGGCCGGGCTGATCCTCACCACCGACGCCACGGTGGCAGAATCGCCCAAGGCCGACAAGGTCCCCGCGCCAGCCACGGCCGATCTCGACTACTGACCCTGATGTCAGCCGTGCCGCCCGCGCGGCACGGATCGATCGGCTAAAATCCGCGCATGCGCCCTCGTTTGCCCTTCATCGTCCTGCTTGCCGCCTGTCTCGGCCTGGCCAGTGCAACCGGATTGGGCGCGCCCGCGGCAAAACCGCCGCTGCCCGGCTACAGCCTGGCGCCCATGCTGGAGCGGGTATTGCCGGCCGTGGTCAACATCTCCAGTGAATCGATCCAACGGGTCCGGCGTGGTGGCTTGCTCGATGACCCTTTCTTCCGACAATTCCTCGACCTGCCACCGGCCCGGAGCCCGGCCACACGCAAGACCGAGAGCCTCGGTTCCGGTGTCATCGTCGATGCCAGCCGGGGCCTGGTGGTGACCAACAACCACGTCATCGAACATGCCGACCAGATCACCGTCACCCTGCGCGACCAGCGCAGTTTCACCGCGCAGGTGGTCGGCCAGGACCCCGAAGCCGACCTGGCCTTGCTGCGCATTCCCGCCGAACGTCTGAGCGCCCTGGCGATGGCCGATTCGGACCGCCTCCGGGTGGGCGATTTCGTGGTCGCCATCGGCAACCCGTTCGGGCTCGGCCAAACGGTCACCTACGGCATCGTCAGTGCGCTCGGCCGCACCGGCCTGGGCATCGAAGGCTATGAAAACTTCATCCAGACCGACGCCTCCATCAACCCGGGCAACTCCGGGGGGGCCCTGGTCACCACGGAAGGCGAACTGATCGGCATCAACACCGCCATCGTCGGGCCCAACGGCGGCAATGTCGGCATCGGCTTCGCCATTCCCAGCAACATGGCACGCGCGATCATCGCCCAGCTGAGCCACCATGGCAGCGTGCGCCGTGGCCAGCTGGGCGCGCAGGGCCAGGATCTCACCCCCGAACTCGCCCAGGCCATGGGTTTGCCCAGCCCGGGCGGCACGGTGCTGACCCGGATCCTGCCCGGTTCCCCGGCGGAGCGGGCCGGCCTCCGGGTCGGCGACGTGATCGTCGCGGTCGACGACAAGGCGGTCGGCAACAGTGCCGAACTGCGCAATGCCATCGGCCTGCTACCGGTCGACAGTGCGGTCCGGATCGAGGTACTGCGCGACGGACAGCGCCGCATCATGAACCTGGACATCCAGGCCTACCAGGGTCCGCGTCTGGATGCCGGCCGGTGGATCCGGCGTCTGGCCGGCGCCCATCTGGGCGAACTCGACGCCAGCCACCCCTCGGCCAGCCAGAGCGCCGGCGTCGAAGTTGCCCAGGTCGACCCGGGCAGTCCCGCGGCGCGCGCCGGATTGCGCCAGGGCGACATCATCCTGGCCATCAACCAGGCCGAAGTCGATACGCTGGAACAAGCCGAAGCCGCCCTGAGCCGCGTTCGCGGTGCTCTGCGCCTCGACATTCAGCGCGGCGACAGCCGCCTGGTCCTGATGTTGCGCTAGTCGGCGCCAGCGATGATCCCGCCGCCCAGGCAAACCTCCGCCTCGTAGACCACCACCGACTGGCCCGGTGTCACCGCCCATTGCGGGGCCTCGAAACGCAATGACAGCCGCGTGTCGGTGCAGGCCTCGACCACGCACGGCGCGTCGGTCTGGCGATAACGGGTCTTGGCGCTGTAGCGTCGGCCGGGCACCGGGGCCGGGCCGATCCAGCTGAGGTCTTCGGCATCGAGGCGCCTGCTGAGCAGCCGCGGATGGTCATGGCCCTGGACCACGATCAGTTCATTGGCGACCCGATCCTTGCCGGCCACGAACCAGGGCACGCCTTCCAGGGCGCCCTTGATGCCACCGATCCCCAGGCCTTGCCTTTGCCCCAGGGTGTAATACATCAACCCCTGATGCCGGCCGACCACCCGACCCTCCGGCGTACGCATGTCGCCGGGCTGGATCGGCATGAAGCGCTGCAGGAATTCGCGGAACGGCCGCTCGCCGATGAAACAGATGCCGGTGCTGTCCTTCTTGCCGGCCACCGGAAGCCGGGCCTCACGGGCCAGGCGGCGAACTTCGGGCTTCTCCAGCGCCCCGAGGGGGAACAGCGCCGGTTCGATCTGGTGCTGATGCAGCCGGTAAAGGAAATAGCTCTGGTCCTTGTTGGCGTCGACCGCCTTGAGCAGGCGCCGATCCGGGCTCTGGCCGTCGAGACGGGCGTAATGCCCGGTGGCAAGGTGGTCCGCGTTCAGGCTCAGGGCATGGTCGAGAAAGGCCTTGAACTTGATCTCGGCATTGCACAGCACATCGGGGTTGGGCGTGCGGCCGGCCTGGTATTCGGCGAGAAAGTAGCTGAACACCCGGTCTTGGTACTCGCGGGCGAAATTGACCAGGCGCACTTCGATGCCGAGCACCTCGCCGACCGCCAGGACATCCTGGTAGTCCTGGGCGATCGGACAATCTTCCTCGAGATCGTCGGCCTCCCAGTTCTTCATGAACACGCCGATCACCTCATGGCCCTGCTGCTTGAGCAGCCAGGCGGTGACGGCGGAGTCGACGCCGCCCGACAGGCCGACGACGACGCGGCTCACTGCAGGAGCGGAAATTCGTTGACCAGGTCGAGCGGGAATCGGCGGCCGGACAGATAGTCGGCGACACACTGGTCGACGAAGGGGCTGCGATGGCGCATGCGCGAATCGGCAATTTCTTCAGGTGTCATCCAGACCGCGCGCAGGATGCCTTCGTCGAGCGACGCGGTCGGATCGAAGCCGGTGACGATGCCGGTGAAGGCGAAGCGCAGGTAGGTGCGGTCCTTGGTCGGGTGGCGCCAGTGGTAGATGCCCAGCAGTGCCTCGGGCTCGAAGTGGTGCGCGGTTTCCTCGAACATCTCGCGCCGGACAGCCGCGAGCAGCGACTCGCCTTCCTCAAGGTGACCGGCCGGCTGGTTGAACAGGATGCCGCTGTCGGTCTGTTCTTCGACCAACAGGAAGCGGCCGTCCTGTTCGACCACCGCGGCCACCACCACGTGTGGCTTCCAGATTGTATTGTCAGACATCAGTCATGTTCTCCGTGCTTCAGCCTTGTCCCTGGGACGGTAGATTGCCCTCACCCATCCGCCAAGTCCGCCGCCCCAATTGAATCAAGGGCAGCAGCAATGGCAGCCACCACAGCAGTTGCCAACCACTCAGGGACTCCGCGCTGGCCGCCTCGAAGCCCCAGAAAACCCAGACCACCGACAGGCCCATGAGTCCGTACAGCGGCACCATCAAGCGCCAGTAGGGTTGATCGGGCTGCCGCCAGGGGGCATTGCGCCGGATTGCCAGCACCGCCAGCAGGAACAGCAGCAGTCCGGCGAACGCTGCCACCCCGCGGCCCTGGAAGGCGAAAACACAGGCCAGCACCGCCACCCAGGCGAAGCCGCCCAGCCACCCGAGAATCCAGCCCAGGCGTTCGCCCTTCCTTCGGTCGGCCCCAGTCGTCATACCGGTTTGCCCCATAGGTCGTAATCATCCGATCGGGTGATTCTAACCCTGACCCGGTCACCCGGCTCGAGTCCGCGGCCCTGGGCGATATGCACCACGCCATCGATCTCGGGGGCGTCGGCGTAGGAACGCGCCACCGCCCGCCCGCCCCCGGCCGCGTCGACCAGCACGGTCATTTCCTGGCCGATGCGACGTTTCAGCTTGGCCGCGCTGATGTCGGCCTGGACATCCATGAAGCGGGCCAGGCGATCCTGCTTGACGTCTTCGTCGACCGGGTCGGGCAAAGCGTTGGCTGCGGCACCCTCGACCGGCGAATAGGCGAAGGCGCCGACCCGGTCCAGCTGGGCGGCATCGAGAAAATCGAGCAGGTCGTCGAAATCGGCCTCGGTCTCGCCCGGAAAGCCAACAATGAACGTGCTGCGGATCACGAGATCCGGGCAAATCTCGCGCCAGCGTTCGATCCGGCGCAAGGTATGCTCGATGTCGCCCGGCCGCTTCATGGCCTTGAGGATGCGCGGGCTGGCGTGCTGGAAGGGCACGTCGAGGTAGGGCAACACCTTGCCTTCGGCCATCAGTGGAATCACGTCGTCGACGCTCGGGTAGGGATAGACATAATGCAGGCGAACCCAGACCCCCAGACGCGCCAGTTCTTCAACCAGCGCATTCATGCGGGTTTTCACCGGCCGGCCCTGGTGAAAGCCGGTGCGGTATTTGACGTCGACCCCGTAGGCCGAAGTGTCCTGGGAAATGATCAGCAGTTCCTTGACCCCGGCCCGGACCAGCATTTCCGCCTCGGCCAGGACGTCGCCCACCGGCCGCGACACCAGGTCGCCGCGCAGGCTGGGGATGATGCAGAAGGTGCAACGGTGGTTGCAGCCTTCGGAAATCTTCAGGTAGGCATAGTGGCGCGGAGTCAGCTTGAGGCCGCCGGGCGGAATCAGGTCGGTGTAGGGATCGTGCGGCCGGGCCAGATGGGCATGGACAGCCGCCATCACAGCCTCCTGGGCATGCGGACCCGTCACCGCAAGCACCTCGGGATGGGCCGACTGGATCACCGAGGCGCGGGCGCCCAGGCAACCGGTGACGATCACCTTGCCGTTCTCGCGCAGCGCCTCGCCGATGGTGTCGAGGCTTTCCGCCACGGCTTCGTCGATGAAACCGCAGGTATTGACCACCACCAGGTCGGCATCGGCGTAGGTCGGTACGATCAGGTAGCCCTCGGCCCGCAACTGGGTCAGGATGCGTTCCGAGTCGTATGCGTTTTTCGGGCACCCCAGGGACACGAAGCCAACCTTGGGCAGAGGACGCGTCGAGGTCATGCGCGCGCTCCCCGCTCAGCGCTCAAGCACCGGGCCATCGCCCCGGGCACCGGGACGGGCGGGGCGCGCCATCAGGCCGCCTCCTTGGCCCAGGTATCCTTCAAGCCGACCGTGCGGTTGAACACCTGTTTCACGCCCCGCACATGGTCGTGGCGATCGGTGCAGAAATAGCCGAGCCGCTCGAACTGATAGCGGGTTTCCGGGGCAGCGTCGCGCACCGCCCCCTCGACCCAGCCCTGGACCACGGCCAAGGACGCCGGATTCAGGAATTCCAGAAAATCCCGGTCCTTGTGACCATCCGGCTCAGGATCGGTGAACAGGCGGTCGTAGAGTCGGATTTCCGCCGGCAGGGCATCCCGGGCCGACAACCAGTGGATGACCCCCTTGACCTTGCGGCCGACCGGGTTCTTGCCCAGGGTGTCGTGATCGATGGAACAGTGCAGCTCGACCACCTGGCCCGAAGCATCCTTGATCGCTACCTCGCACTTGATGACATAGGAGTAACGCAGGCGCACCTCGCCGCCCACGGTCAGCCGCTGCCAGCCGGCCGGCGGCGTTTCGCTGAAATCGTCCTGCTCGATCCAGAGTTCCGGCCCGATCGGCACCTCGCGCTCGCCGAATTCCGGATGATTCGGGTGGAAGCCGGCCGAGCGGCTGGCGGTGACGCCTTCCTGGTAATTGGTCAGCACCACCTTGAGCGGGCGGAGCACCGCCATGACGCGCGGCGCCTTGGCTTCCAGATCATCGCGGATGGCCGATTCAAGTACCGCCATGTCGACGATGTTGACCGACTTGGAAATGCCGATCCGGCGGGCGAACTCGCGGATCCCCTCGGGCGTATAGCCGCGCCGGCGCATGCCATGGATGGTGGGCATGCGCGGATCGTCCCAGCCGGATACGTGGCCCTGGCTCACCAGTTGCAGCAGCTTGCGCTTGCTGGTCACGGTGTAATGCAGTTCCAGGCGGGAGAACTCGATCTGGCGCGGATGGCAGCCGATGCTGATGTTGTCGAGCACCCAGTCGTAGAGTGGCCGGTGGTCTTCGAACTCCAGGGTGCACAGGGAATGGGTGATGCCTTCCAGGGCATCCGAAATGCAGTGGGTGTAGTCGTACATCGGGTAGATGCACCACTGGTCTCCAGTGCGGATGTGATGGGCACGCTTGATCCGGTAGATGACCGGGTCGCGCAGGTTGATGTTGGGCGAGGCCATGTCGATCTTGGCGCGCAGGGTCTTGCTGCCGTCCGGGAATTCGCCCGCCTTCATGCGCCGGAACAGGTCGAGATTCTCCTCGACACTGCGCGCGCGGTAGGGACTGTCGCGCCCCGGTTCCTTGAGCGTACCGCGGTATTCACGCATCTGGTCCGGGGTCAGGTCACAGACGAAGGCCAAGCCCTTGCCGATCAATTCCTCGGCGTAGTCATAAAGCTGCTGAAAGTAATCGGACGCCCAGCGCACCTCGCCGTTCCAGGCAAAGCCCAGCCAGCGGACATCCTCCTGGATCGATTCGGCGTACTCGGTGGACTCCTTCTCGGGGTTCGTATCATCGAAGCGCAGATTGCAGGTGCCCTGGTAATCCAGCGCCAGGCCGAAGTTCAGGCAGATCGACTTGGCATGGCCGACATGCAGGTAGCCGTTGGGCTCGGGCGGGAACCGGGTGACCACCTCGGCATGCTTGCCGGAAGCCAGGTCGGCGTCGATGATGGCGCGGATGAAATGCTGAACGGGCGTGGTGTCGCTCATGATAATTTGATATAAAGCGTGCCTGTGGCCAGTTGGGAAATCTTCCCTAACTCATTGAATTCACGGCAGCCATTGCTGCCGCGCACGAACCAAAAAGTATACACCAATGCCTATTCGACGCCTCGTCATTCCCCTGTTTTGCCTGTTTCCGGGATTCGCCATGGCGACTACCCTGCCGGAAGCTTCGCAATTGTTTCGGCAAGGCCAGACCACGCGTGCCCTCGAATCCGTCAACACCTACCTGAGCGGCCACCCCAAGGACCCCCAGGGCCGTTTCCTCAAGGGCCTGATCCTGGCCGACCTGAACCGTGCGCAGGAAGCCATCAAGGTGTTCAACGAACTGACCGACGATTTCCCGGAACTGCCCGAACCCTACAACAACCTCGCTGTGCTGTATGCCGCCCAGGGCCAGTACGAGCGGGCCAAGACCAGCCTGGAAAAAGCCATCCGCACCCATCCTTCCTACGCCACCGCGCACGAAAACCTGGGCGACATCTACGCCAAGATGGCTTCGGTGGCCTACGACAAGGCCCTGCAACTGGACAAGGGCAATGCCTCCGCGCAAACCAAGCTCGCCTTGGTCAAGGACATCTTCAACCCGCCCAGCATCGACAAACCGAAGCCGGCCGTGCAGCCAGGCACCCTCAAGACCGCCACGCTGACCCCGGAAACCTCGGCCGTGAGTCCGCCTGCGAAGCCCGTGCCAACCGCAAAGCCAGTCGAGGCTGCCGCGCCATCACCAGAACCCGCCAAACCCGCCAAGCCGGCCGCGCCGGCTGTTGCCAGCGTGGAGAAGACCGTGGAAAACTGGGCGGCTGCCTGGAGCCGGAAGGACGTCCAAGCCTACCTTGGCCATTATGCCGAAGGCTTTCAGCCCAAGGGGATGAGCCGCCAAGAATGGCAAGCCCAGCGGCAGGACCGTTTGACCCGCCCCCAGTGGATCAAGGTCGAACTCTCCTCGATCGTGGTCAATGAGACCGGCGACCAAGCCACCGCCCGCTTCAACCAGCGCTACACCTCGGATCTGTTCCGCAGCAACGGCCCGAAGACGCTCACCCTGGTGAAACAGCCGGACGGCTGGAAGATCACCTCAGAACGCTGAGACGATGCGTCTACTCCTGCTGTCATTGGCGTGGCTGGTCCTGGCGTTTTCCGCACGGGCCGAGGAGGTTCGCCTGGCGGCCCTGAACAGCGCCCGATACACCCCCGCCCTGGACCAGTTGGTCGCCTCCGCGATCCAGGACATCCGTGCCAGCAAGCCTGATTCAGCGCTGGCCAACGTCGACCGCCTGATCGCCCTGCGCCCGGACTTCAAGCTCGCCCACCTGATCAAGGGCGATCTGCTGCAAGCCAAGGCCGGCAATCTGTCCCGCTTCGGCGCCGCACCGAAAAGCAAGAATCCCTCCGAGCTGAACGACCTCAAGGACGAGGCCCGGGTCCGCTTGTTGCGTTACATCGACCAGCCCGACCCCGACAAACTGCCGCGCGAAATCCTGCAACTGGCGCCTGGCCAAAAATACGCCCTGCTCGCCGACGCCAGCCGGGCCCGCCTCTACGTCTTCGAGAACATCGGTGGCGAGCCCAGGCTGATCCGCGACTATTACGTCACGGTCGGCAAGAACGGCGTCAACAAGCGCCTTGAGGGCGATCTGAAGACGCCCACCGGGGTCTACACCGTGACTCGGGAAAAGCGGCGTGGCGAACTGACTCCCTTCTATGGGGCCGGCGCCTTCCCGCTCGACTATCCCAACGAATGGGACCGGCGCCTGGGCAATACCGGCCACGGCATCTGGCTGCATGGCGTGCCGCCCAACACCTACAGCCGGCCACCCAAGGCCAGCGAAGGCTGCCTGGTGGTCGCCAACCCGGATTATCTCGACGTCAGCCGCTTCCTGAGCCCCCACGTCACCCCGATCGTGATCGCCGACCGCACCCATTGGCTGGACCGCAACGACTGGCAAGCGGAACGCCAGGCCTTGCTGAACACCCTGGAATCCTGGCGCACGGTCTGGCAACGGCAGGAGGTCGAGGCCTATCTCGACCACTACACAGACGATTTCATCAAGCAGGCTGGCCGTGGCTGGGTCGAGGCCAAGCGGCGCAACATACAACAGAAGGACTGGATCCGGGTCAGCCTGAGCGACCTCAGTCTGTTCGTTTATCCCGAGGGCGACCTCGCCGTGATCAACCTGACCCAAGATTACGAAAGCGACAACCTGAGCGACATCACCCGCAAGCGCCTCTACCTGCAACGCGAGCAAGGCCGCTGGCGGATCGCCCTCGAGAAAGCCCTGCAATCCGCCCCGGCCCTGGCCAAGGCCGACTGAATCTGGCGCCCGCGCCGCGGGCGCGCCAACGACTGGAGAACCGCAATGGTCAAACTGCACACCAATCACGGCGTCATCACCCTGAGCCTGAACGCCGAGAAGGCGCCCGATACCGTCGCCAACTTCCTGCAGTACGTCCAGGACGGCCACTACGACGGCACCCTGTTCCACCGGGTGATCGACGGCTTCATGATCCAGGGCGGCGGCTTCAGCGCCGACATGACCCAGAAGCCCACGCGCAAGCCGATCCAGAACGAAGCCCACAACGGCCTGCGCAACGTCAGCTACAGCATCGCCATGGCACGCACCCCGGACCCGCATTCGGGCACCAGCCAGTTTTTCATCAACGTCAGTGACAACGCCTTCCTCGACTATGTCGAGCCGACCGTGCAGGGCTACGGCTATTGCGTGTTCGGCGAGGTGGTCGACGGCAAGGAAGTGGTCGACAGCATCAAGAAGGTCCGCACCGGTTCGCGCCACGGCCACCAGGACGTACCGGTGGACGACGTGGTGATCGAGCGGGCCGAAGTCGTTGAAGGCTGAACCGGGGCACAGCCTCCTTATCGCCGACCTGCACCTGACCCCGGAGCAACCGGGGGTCACCGCGCGTTTTCACCGCTTCCTGGCCGAGATCGCGCCCGGCGCACAGGCACTCTACATTCTGGGTGACCTGTTCGAGGCCTGGCCGGGGGACGATTTCGCCGACCATCCGTACGCCGCCGATATCCTTGCCGGGCTCCACCGCCTGACCCACCAGGGCGTGGCCCTGCGGATCATGCACGGCAACCGGGATTTCCTGCTTGGCCCTGGGTTTTGTGCCCGCAGCGGCGCCAGCCTGCTTTCCGACCCCAGCCTGGTCAACCTGCATGGCACCCCGACCCTGCTCCTGCATGGCGATAGTCTGTGTACCGACGATGTCGCCTATCAGGCGGTCCGCAACCAGGTCCGCGACCCGACCTGGCAAGCGGCCCTGCTGGCCCGGCCGTTGCCCGAACGGCTGGCGCTGGCCCGGCAATATCGGGCACAAAGCGAAACCGACAAGGCCGGCAAGCCCCTCGACATCATGGATGTCAACGAGGCCGCCGTGCACCAGGCCTTCCGCAGCCATGGCTGTCCGCGCCTGATCCACGGCCATACCCACCGTCCAGCCCGGCATCCACTGTCTGTGGACGGCCAGACGGTGGAACGCTGGGTACTGCCAGATTGGACGGACGAACGTGGCGGCTATCTGCGCTGCGACGTCGAGGGCTGCCGCGCCCTGCCCTGGTAGCATGGAATGGGTGACGAACCCGGTCACGCATTTCTATCACGCCTTTGCGTCACCAAGTTCAAAGCAAAGATCACGCCCGCTCAGGACTGCGACAAGCCCCGCGCCAGGTCGGCCATCAGGTCCTCGACCGACTCCAAGCCGACGGCAATCCGCACCAGACCATCACTGATCCCGGCCGTGGCACGCTGTTCGGGCGTCATCCGGCTGTGCGTGGTGGAGGCAGGATGCGTGATGGTCGTGCGCGTGTCGCCCAGGTTGGCGGTGATCGACATCACCTCGACTGAATCGATCAGGGCCCAGGCCGCCGGCTGGCCACCGGCCAACTCGAAGCTGACGATGCCGCCGCCGCTGGCTTGCTGGCGCATGGCCAGGGCATGCTGCGGATGCGAGGCCAGGCCGGGATACCAGACCCGGGTCACGCCGGGCTGCTGCTCCAGCCATTCGGCCAGGGCACGCGCGTGCTCGGCATGGGCACGCATCCGGATCGGCAGGGTTTCCAGACCCTTGAGCAGCACCCAGGCGTTGAACGCCGACAAGGTCGGGCCCGCCGTGCGCAGGAAGGTGTACACGCCCTCCATCAGAACCTGGCTACCCAATACGGCACCGCCCAGCACCCGGCCCTGGCCATCCAGGTACTTGGTGGCGGAGTGGATGACGATGTCGGCCCCCAAGGCCAGCGGCCGTTGCAGGATCGGCGTGCAGAAACAATTGTCGACCGCCAGCCAGGCGCCGGCGGCATGGGCGATCCCGGCGAGGGCGCGAATATCGCTGACCTCGGTGAGCGGGTTGGAGGGCGACTCCAGGAAGAACAGGCGGGTATTCGGCCGGACCGCCTGGTGCCAGGCTTCCGGCTCGGTGGGCGAGACAAAGGTGGTCTCGATGCCGAACCGGCCGAGGATGTTGGTGAACAACTGCACCGTCGAACCGAAGATCGAACGCGAAGCGACGACATGCTCGCCGGCCTTCATCAGGCCCATCACCGTGGCCAGGATGGCGGCCATGCCGGAGGCGAAGGCGACGCACCGCTCGGCGCCCTCGAGCGCGGCGAGACGCGTCTCGAACATGGTCACGCTGGGGTTGGTGAACCGGGCGTAGATGTTGCCCGGCTCCGCGCCGGAGAAACGGGCGGCGGCCTCGGCCGCGCTTTCGAAGACAAAGCTGGAGGTCAGGTAGACCGCCTCCGAATGCTCGTTGAAGCCGCTGCGCAAGGTCCCGGCGCGAACCGCCAGGGTGTCGGGATCGAACGGCTCGTCCATCAAGCCGGGCGCGGGACCAGGCCCCGCGCGTCGAGCAGGTCGACCACGGCGCGCACCGAGGCGTCGAGGTCCTGGACCGAGGTATCGACCACCAGTTCGGGGTGCTCGGGCGCCTCGTAGGGCGACGAGATACCGGTGAATTCCTTGATCAGGCCCTGGCGTGCCTTGGCGTACATGCCCTTGACGTCGCGCTGTTCGCAGACTTCCAGGGGACAATGCACGTAGACTTCCACGAAATCATCGCCAAGCAGTTGCCGGACCCGGTCACGGTCGCCCCGGAGCGGTGAAATGAAGGCGGTCAGGGCGATCACGCCAGCCTCGGCGAACAGCTTGGTCATCTCGCCGATGCGCCGGATGTTTTCCTTGCGGTCCTCGATCGAAAATGTCAGGTCCGCGCAGAGTCCATGACGCACGTTGTCGCCGTCGAACACATAGGTGCGACAGCCCCGTTGATGCAAGGCCTCCTCGACCGCGTGTGCCAGGGTCGACTTGCCGGCCCCGGACAGCCCGGTGAACCAGACCACGCCGGCACGATGGCCGTTCATCTGTTCGCGCCGCGCCCGGGTCACCGTCGCGTGGTGCCAGACCACTTCCACTGGATCGCTCAAATCATCCCCCTGACAGATTCAAATCCATTTGCCGCGTCGGCGGCGACGAGGCCACCGGTGCGCTACCGTCCCGCATGCCCTCCAGGCGGGCCAGATACTCTTCGGACACGTCGCCGGTGACATAGCAGCCGTCGAAGCAGGAGGAATCGAACCGGGTCAGCCGGGGATTCACTTCCTGGACCGCCTTGAGCAGATCGTCGAGATCCTGGTAGATCACCGCGTCGGCACCGATCTCGCGGGCGATTTCCTCGTCGCTGCGACCATTGGCCAACAGTTCCTGGCGGGTCGGCATGTCGATGCCATAGACATTCGGATAACGCACCGGCGGGCTGGCCGAGGCGAAATAGACCGCGCGGGCCCCGGAATCGCGTGCCATCTGGATGATTTCCTTGCTGGTCGTGCCGCGCACGATGGAATCGTCGACCAGCAGCACATTCTTGCCGCGAAACTCGAGCGACATGGCATTCAGTTTCTGACGGACCGACTTCTTGCGCACCGACTGGCCGGGCATGATGAAGGTGCGGCCGATGTAACGGTTCTTGATGAAGCCCTCGCGATAGGAGATGTTCAGTTTGTTCGCCAACTGAAGCGCCGACGGACGACTGGTATCCGGAATCGGGATCACCACATCGATCTTGAGATGGCTGTGCTGGCGGCGGATCTTCTCGGCCAGGTATTCGCCCATGCGCAGGCGGGTCTCATACACCGAGGCCCCGTCGATGACCGAATCGGGGCGCGCGAAATAGACGTACTCGAAGATGCAGGGCGTGAACTCGGCGGGCTGGTTATAGGGCCGGTTGTGCACCTGGCCATCCAGGGTGATCAGGATCGCCTCGCCGGGCGCCACGTCGCCCTGAACCTGGAATCCGCTCGCTTCCAGGACCACGCTCTCGGAGGCCACCATCCAGTCCTGGCCGGTCGGCGTCACCTGGGTGCCGAAGATCAGCGGCCGGATGCCGTGCGGATCGCGGAAGGCGAGCAAGCCGAAGCCGGCGATCATCGCCACCACCGCATAGGCACCCCGGCAGCGGCGATGCACGCCGGCGACGGCATTGAAAACGTCCTCCACGGTCAGGCGGTGGCCACGAACGGCGGAGTGCAGTTCATGGGCCAGCACGTTGAGCAGCACCTCGGAATCGGACGCCGTGTTGACGTGGCGCAAATCCGCAAGGAACAAGTCCTGGAGCAATTCCTCGGTATTGGTCAGGTTGCCGTTGTGGCCGAGCACGATGCCGAACGGCGAATTGACGTAGAACGGTTGCGCCTCGGCCGGGCTGGACGCCGAACCCGCGGTGGGATAGCGGACGTGGCCAATGCCGGCATTGCCGATCAGGTTGCGCATGTCGCGGGTACGGAATACGTCGCGCACCATGCCCATGCCCTTGTGCATATGGAATTTGCTGCCATCGGCAGTGACGATGCCCGCCGCGTCCTGGCCGCGATGCTGCAGCAATTGCAGGCCGTCGTAGAGCATCTGGTTGACTGCTTGGCTGGACACGATACCGAGGATTCCGCACATGGCAACGTCCTAATCAAAATCGAATCAAGGCCGCCAGATCCATCGGCAGCCAGGGAATGAAGGCTTTGGCACCGGCTTCCAGCGGGCCATGACTCCAGGCACCCCGCCAGGCTTCGGAGCGGGGCAAGGCAGTCAACCCGGCCAGGAGGGCCAGAAACACCAGCAGGAGCGCCGCCCGCACGGCGCCGAACAGGAGGCCCAGGGTGCGATCGAGTCCACCCAGGCCAGCCCACTTCAACAGGCCGGCCAGGGCGGCCGAAGCCAGCCGGGCGAGCACCAGCACGGCGATGAACACGACCACGATGGCCGCTGCCTGACGAAGTCCTTCCTGATCGATGCCGGGAATCATCTGGGCCACGACCGGCGACAAGGTCCGCGCGGCGATGAAGGCGAGCACCCAGGACGCCAGGGAAAACGCCTCTCGCACGAAGCCCCGCAACAGGCCGAGGATCATGGAACCGGCCAGGATGGCCAGGACGATCCAGTCGATGGCCGTCATGGCGCGATCAGTAGCGTGTCGACCCCACGCGCCTTCAGCTTGCGCTGGTAGTCGAGGGCCTGGTCGCGGCTATCGATCGGCCCCACCCGGACCCGATGGCGCCCGCCGGACGGCGTGCTGGCGGCCTTGAAGCCGGCCGCCTTGGCCTTGGCGACCTGCAACTGGGCATTGGTTTCACTGCTGAACACGCCGATCTGCAGGTAGTACTGACCAGGACTGGCCTCGGGCTTGGCGGGGCTCGCTCCCCGAGCCTCCGGCACTTTCGCCACCGGCACGGCTACGGGTTTGGGCTCCGGCTTCACGGTCCGCTTGGGCGCTGGCTTCGGCTCGGGCGGCTTGGTTTCCGGTCTGGGTTCAGGCTGCGGAGCGGGCTTGGCGTCCGATTTCAAGACCGGATCGGTCCGGGGCATGGGCACGCTCGGCGCTTGCGCCTGCGGTGTGGATGAAGGCCCATCGAGGCCAGGACTTGGCACCGGCACCGGTTGGGCCGGTTCGGCACTGGCTTCAAAGGGCTCGCTCTGATCGGGCAGGCGGATTTCGACCTGGTCGCCGAGCGGACGCGGCTCCGGGTCGAGCACCATGGGCAAGACCACCACTGCAACCAGCGCAAGCGCCACCGCGCCCACCAGGCGCCTGCGCGCCCGGCGCTTCAGGGTCGAGTCGTCCCGGTCGGGAGTCGTATCAGCCATCTCGCGCGTCTTGAAGGTCGGCCAGGATCTCGGCCACCGTATGGAAGGAACCAAAGGCGATGATTGTATCAGCCGGACTGGCCGCCTGACAGGCGGCCCGCCAGGCCTCGGTCACCGTCGCCGCCTGAGTATGCGGCCAGCCGCGCCGGTCAAGTCGCCCGGCGAGATCCGCTGCCGAACGCCCGCGTGGTCCGGACAGCCCCGCGACATGCCAGTGGTCGATGCGTCCCGCCAGCGCATCGAGCACGCCTTCGGCATCCTTGTCGGCCAGCAGGCCGAACACGGCCATCCGGCGGCCTGTGGGGGGCAGGTCGGCCAGGGCCCCGGCCAAGGCCCGCGCGGCATGCGGGTTGTGCGCCACGTCGAGGATGCGCAAGGGCGCCTGTCCGATGATCTGGAAGCGGCCCGGCTGGGTCGCCTGACGCAAGCCGGCCCGCAAGGCGGCGAGCGGCACCGGGAGGCGGGTACGCAAGGCATCGAGCGCCACGAGCGCAGCCGCGGCATTGTCCAGCTGATGGTGGCCGAGCAACGCGGGCCGGGGCAGCGCCGGATAGACGCGCGGTCCGACCCGGCAGGTCCAATCCACGTCACCGGCTTCGACGCGGTAGTCGCGGCCGTTCAAGCGCAGGTCGACGCCCAGGGCAGCCGCGTGGTCGAGCAGGCGCGTGGGCGGCGACCGATCCGCACAGATGGCCGGACGACCGGCCCGGAAGATGCCGGCCTTCTCGAAGCCGATCGCCTCGCGGTCCGGGCCCAGGTATTCGACATGATCGATGTCGATCTGGGTGACCACCGCGCAATCGGCATCGATCAGGTTGACCGCATCGAGTCGGCCACCCAGGCCCACTTCCAGGACGGCGACCTCGATGCCCCGAGCCTGGAACAGCCAGAAGGCCGCCAGGGTGGTGTGTTCGAAATAGGTCAGCTCGACGCCGGCGCGGGCCGCTTCGACCTGGGCCAGGGCCTCGGCGATTGCCTCGTCGCCTGCCGGCACCCCGTCGACCCGCATGCGCTCGTTGAAACGCAACAGATGAGGTGACGTGTAGGTGCCGACCCGATAGCCGGCCGCGACCAGGATCGCTTCGAGATAAGCACAGACCGAGCCCTTGCCGTTGGTCCCGGCCACGGTGATCACAATGAAGCTCGGGGCGACGCCGAGCCTGGCCCAGACCTGGCGCACCCGGTCGAGCCCCAGCGCGATGCGCCCTGGCTGGCGTGCCTCCAGGCAGGCCAGCCACTCGGGCAGGCGGTCAGTCACGTCAAGCCACGGCGGGGCGGCGCATCAGCTGGGACAACAGGTTGGCCACGCTGGCGCGCAGTTCACGGCGGTCGACGATCAAATCCACGGCGCCATGGTCGAGGAGGAACTCGGCCCGCTGGAACCCCTCCGGCAGCGTCTCGCGCACGGTCTGCTCGATCACCCGGGGCCCGGCAAAGCCGATCAGGGCCTTGGGCTCGGCGATGATGATGTCGCCGAGCATGGCGAAACTGGCTGACACACCGCCCATGGTGGGATCGGTCAACACGGAGATGAACGGCAACCGGTGTGCCGACAGTTGGGTCAAGGCCGCCGAGGTCTTGGCCATCTGCATCAGCGACAACAGTCCTTCCTGCATACGCGCGCCACCACTGGCCGAGAAGCAGACGAACGGGCAACGCGCCTCTTGGGCAGCCTGCACGGCACGGCTGAAACGCTCACCCACCACGGAGCCCATGGAGCCGCCCATGAAACGGAATTCGAAGGCGGCCGCCACCACCGGCTGACCGAGCACGCTCCCGGCCATGGCCACCAGGGCATCGGTCTCCTCGACTTCCTTGGTCGCCTCGGCGATGCGGTCGGCGTAACGCTTGCTGTCCTTGAATTTCAGGCTGTCCACCGGCAGGACATTGGCGCCGATCTCGAGCCGGCCTTCCGGATCGAGGAAATAATTCAGCCGCTGACGGGCACTGACCCGATTGTGATGGCCGCACTTGGGACAGACATCGAGGTGCTTCTCCAATTCGGCGCGATACAGCACTTCCTCACAGGCGGCGCACTTGCTCCACAGGCCCTCCGGAACCACGTTCTTCTTGGTCGCGGCCTCGACCCGGCGCTGAATCTTGGGCGGAATGATCTTCTGGAACCAGCTCATGTTCGTGTCCTCAGCGGTCGAGCGCAGCGCGCACGCCGGCAATGAAATTCCTGACGTTGTCGAGCAGCGCATCGGGGGGCGACGCCTCGATCTCCTGCACGATGCGGCTGCCGATCACCACGGCGTCGGCCACCTCGGCGACCTTGCGTGCGGTCTCGCCATCCCGGATGCCGAACCCGACCCCGACCGGCAGGCCTGCCGAAGTCCGGATCATGGCGACCCGCTCGGCGACCTCGGCGAGATCCAGGTTGGCGGCCCCGGTCACGCCCTTGAGCGAGACGTAATAGACGAAACCGCGTGCCAGGCGGGTCACCGCCTGGACCCGCGCCTCGGGCGTGGTCGGCGCCAACAGGTAGATGTTGTCGAGTCCGGCGGCAGCGCATTGGGCCGCGAATTCGGTCGACTCCTCGGGCGGATAATCGACGGTCAGCACGCCATCCACGCCCGCATTGGCCGCTGCCGCGCAGAAACCGCCCCAGGTCATCGCCTCGATCGGATTGGCATAGCCCATCAACACCACCGGGGTGACGGTATTGGTGCGACGGAACTCGGCCACCATGGCCAACACGTCACGCAAGCCGACCCCCTGCTTCAAGGCTCGCTCGGAACTGCGCTGAATGGTCGGGCCATCGGCCATGGGGTCGGAAAACGGCACCCCCAATTCGAGGATGTCGGCCCCGCCCGCGACCAGGGCATGCATCAAGGGCACGGTCCGGTCCGGGCCAGGATCCCCCGCGGTGATGAAGGGAATCAGGGCCTTGCGGCCTTGCGTCTGGAGGTTCGAAAAGGTTTGGCCAATGCGGCTCATGGGTCAGTCTTCAATAAATTCGTGGCGAGATGGGATGCTTCGTAGCGATTCACGCACGCTCAGAGCTCGATGCCCGACAGGCGGGCGACCGTGTTGATGTCCTTGTCACCGCGCCCGGACAGATTCACCAAGAGAATCTGGTCCTTGGCCATGGTCGGCGCGATCTTGGCGGCATGGGCCAGGGCGTGGCTGGATTCGAGGGCCGGGATGATGCCTTCGTAGCGGCACAGGTCATGGAAGGCCTGCATGGCTTCGTCGTCGTTGATGGCGACGTACTCGGCCCGACCGGAGTCCTTCAGGTAGCTGTGCTCGGGGCCGACACCGGGGTAATCGAGGCCGGCCGAGACCGAGTGGGTCTCGATGATCTGGCCGTTGGCGTCCTGCATGAGGTAGCTGCGGAAGCCATGCAGCACGCCCGGGGTGCCGGCATTGAGCGGCGCGGCATGCTGGCCACTGGCGACGCCGTGGCCGCCGGCCTCGACGCCGATCAGGCGCACCCCATCGACCGGGATGTACGGATAGAAGATGCCGATGGCGTTGGAACCACCGCCGACGCAGGCGATCACGGCATCCGGCTGGCGGCCGAGCATCTCGGCCATCTGCACCTTGCACTCCTCGCCGATCACGCTCTGGAAGTCGCGCACCAGCATCGGGTAAGGATGCGGACCGGCGGCCGTACCGAGAATGTAGAAGGTCGATTCGACGTGGGTCACCCAGTCGCGCATGGCTTCGTTCAACGCATCCTTCAGCGTCTTGGAGCCGGACTCGACGCCGACCACGGTGGCGCCCAGGAGCTTCATGCGGTAGACGTTGGGCGATTGCCGCTTGATGTCCTCGGCGCCCATGTAGACCACGCATTCCATGCCGTAGCGGGCCGCCACGGTGGCCGAGGCGACGCCGTGCTGGCCGGCGCCGGTCTCGGCGATCACCCGCTTCTTGCCCATGCGACGGGCCAGCAGGGCCTGGCCGATGGTGTTGTTGATCTTGTGCGCACCGGTGTGGTTGAGGTCTTCCCGCTTGAGGTAGATCTGCGCCCCACCCAGGATTTCCGACCAACGCTTGGCATGGTAGATCGGGCTTGGCCGACCGACGTAGTGCCGCAGTTCATGACGAAATTCGTCCAGAAAATCGGGATCCTGGCGGGCCGCCTCGTATTCGCGCTTCAGTTCGTCCAGGGCCGCCATCAGGGTCTCGGCGACAAATACGCCGCCGTAGGGGCCGAAATGCCCGCGCGCGTCGGGCAGGTCATACATCTGCATGGTTCACTTCCTTAATGAAGGCGGCCATCTTGTCCGCGTCCTTGATGCCCTTGCTCGCCTCGACTCCGCTCGACACGTCGACTGCCCAGGGCCGCACGCGGCGCACCGCCTCGGCCACGTTGCCGGCATGAAGCCCGCCGGCGAGGATCACCGGCAGCGGCATGGCCGGGGGGATCAGCGACCAGTCGAAGCTATGCCCGGTGCCGCCATGGGCGCCCGGGGCGTAGGCATCGAGCAGGAGTCCGGCGGCCTCGGCGAAATCGGACGCGCATTGTAGCAAATCGGTCTCCGGCCGGACTCGTATCCCTTTCAGGTAAGGGGTCGAGAAGGCACGGCAAAATTCGGCCGACTCCTCGCCGTGGAATTGCATCAGGCTGGGGCGCAGGCTGGTCTCCACCGCGCGCACCCGGTCTGGTTCTGGGTTGACGAACAGCGCCACCGTGGCGACGAAAGGGGGCAAGGCCCGGGCAATCGCGACTGCCTGTTCGAGCGTAATCCGGCGCGGACTTTGGTCGACGAAGACCAGGCCGATGGCGTCGGCGCCCAGGTGGACGGCGGCCAGGCCGTCCTCGACACGGGTGATGCCGCAGATCTTGATGCGTGGGGTCATAGGTAAGGAATCCGGGGTTCGGGAATCGGCAATTGCCACGCATCATCGTACCGCACGTCGACCAGATAGAGGCCGTCGGGCGGAAAAGTCGCGGCGCCCCGGGTACGATCGCGCGAGGCCAGCAACTCGGCCAGCCAGGACACCGGCCGCCGGCCCTGGCCGATCCAGACCAGGGCGGCGACCATGTTGCGGACCTGATGGTGCAGAAAGGCATTGCCACGAAAATCGAACCAGAGCCACGGCCCCTGGCCGCTCACCCGGGCCTCGCGCAACTCGCGCACCGGGCTCTTGGCCTGGCAGGCGGCGGCACGGAAGGCGGAAAAATCGTGGCGGCCGAGCAGGTGCTGCGCGGCCTCGGCCATCGCCTCCCGATCGAGCGGCCCGTGTTGCCAGCCGACCCGCCCGGCGAGGACCGCCGGGCGCACTGGATGATTGAGCAGGACATAGCGGTAGGCGCGTTCGCGGGCGCCGAAGCGGGCATGGAAATCCTCGGCCACCTGTCTCGCCCAGAGCACGGAAATGCCAGCCGGCAAATGGCTGTTGACGCCCCGTACCCAGGCGCTCAGCGGTCGCGCATGCACGGCGTCGAAATGCACCACCTGGGCACTGGCGTGAACCCCGGCATCGGTCCGCCCGGCCACCACCGTCGTCACCGGCGCGCCATGCACCCGGGCCAGGGCCGCTTCCAGGTGGTCCTGGATGGCACACCCGCCGGGCTGGGTCTGCCAGCCACAATAGGCCGAGCCTTGATATTCCAGGCCGAGGACTAGCCTAGCCATGCCAGCACCGCGACGGCGAGCAAGGCCAGCAGGAGCCACCTTTCCCGCACCGGCCAAGGGATGGATTGGACCTGGCAGGTCTGCATGTCCGGATCGAGGACTGCACTAGCCGGACGCCATGCCTGCAAGGAACGAGGGCTTTGCGCGTTCAACTCCATGGCACGCAAGGTCAGCGCCAGGCGCACCGTGGTCCGCTCGGCCGGAAATCCCCACCGGTTCAGCGGACTCAACAGCCGATGCAAGCCGGACATCAGTCGCGCGGGTGGCATCGACACGATGAGTAGATCGAGCAAGGCCAGCAGCACCGCCAAGCGCAATCCCTGGTGCAAGGCGGCCTGCAAGCCAGGCCAGGACGGGGCATAATCGCCGAGACTTGGCCAGGCCGCCGCGCCCGGCAAGGTATAGGCATAGCCGACGAACAGCAGCAGGAACAGCCACCGGGTGCGCCAATACAGGCGCGCAATGGCCCGGACACGGCCTCTGGACAGGGCCCAAGTGCCCATCAAAACCACCCCGAGCAGGAAAAAATTCAGCCCTGGCAGGGCCAGGGCTGAGAGGAGGTAGAACAGGATACGGGTGGCCGGATGCAAATCAGAGGCTGGCGATCAAGCGCTCGGCTTCCTGCTTCTGCTTGCTGTCGCCTTCCTTCAGCACTTCCTCGAGGATTTCCCGCGCGCCCTCGCGGTCACCCATTTCCTGGTAGGCGCGTGCGAGATCGAGCTTGGTGTTCACTTCCTCGAGCAGATCGGGGTCGATCTCCGACATGTCGGCCATCCCGGCCACCTCGGCGGTCGGCTCGGGCGTGCTGGGCGCAGGGCTATCCAGGTCCAGGTCGATGTCACTGAAATCGAGTTCCGGCAAGGCCAGATCGACAGGCTCTTCGCTTGTTTCTGGCAGAACGGCCTCGGTCGCTTCGAGCGTCTCGGCAGCCGGGAAGGCCGCCAGATCTTGCAAATCCCCCAAACCGGAAAAGTCCATTTGATCGGGCGCTGCCAGGGGCGCTTCGATCGACTCGGCCACGTCCGGGATCTGAATCTCGGCAACAGACTCGGTGTCGAGGTCCGCGGGCTGACCAAAGGCCGGAAACTCAGGCGCAGCCGCTTCCGGTTCGGCAGCCTCCTGAACGCCCAGGGCTTCGAGTTGCAGGTCATCCAGGCCGGAATCGAGATCGAACTCCTCGGCCAGCTCGGCTGGTGTCTCACCGAGCGCCGCCAAATCGATCTGGTCAGTGGCGTCCGGGGTGGCATCGGGCACCACTTCAGTGGCCGGGGCCGGCAGGTCGAACTGCATGACCATGTCGTCCTGGCTGGCAGACAACGCCTCAGTATCAAGTTCCCCCTGATCCAGGGCCACCTCATCCATGGTCATGTCCAGGGCTGCACGCTCGGCTTCAGCCTCGGCAGGCGGTGCCTCGGTCTCGACCTCGACCGGTTCGACCATGGCTTCTGGCATCTCGAAACTGGATGCGGCAGCGGCGCCGGCAGCCAGGGCCGCGGCGGCGGCCACCGGGGTTTCCGGAAGGGAAGGCACCTCGCCGTAGACGCGATAGAGCGGATTGGCCGGATCCAGCTTGCGGCCCATTTCGGCAGCCTTCTGCCAAATCTGGCTGGCAGGGTCGCCCAAGTTGGCGTACAGCTCGCTGGCCTGGGTCTCGAAGGTGGGGACGTCCTGCCGCGTGGCGTAGATTTCCAGCAGCTTGAGCACGATCTCGTGACGATACGGATCCTTGCTGAGCGCCTCCTTGAGGATTTCCTCGGCCTGTGCGTCACGGCCATAGGCCATGTAGACCTCGGCTTCGGCGATCGGGTCGACTTCGTGGGTATCGATGTTGCCCAGCCCCAGACGGCTGAAATCGGTGGCCGCGCCCGACTGCGTGGTGGCGCCGGTCTGGGTGGTCGGGCCGCCTCCGGTCTTGAAGATGGAGGTCTTGAACTGGTCGCCACCGGTCATCACGCTCTGCTCGAAATCAGACAGCCCTTTCTTGCGGCGCTTGCCGACCATGTAGATCCAAAGCAGGGCAGCCAGACCCAGCGCCGCCACCAAGCCGCCGAGGTAGAGCGGGCTGGCCAGCAGGCTGGACAGGAAACCGGGTTCTTCGGCAGGCGGCTGCGCGGGTGCTTGGACCGCCGGCTTCGGCGGGGCCACCGGCTTGGGCGGCTGCGCGGCGGGCTCGGCCGGGGTCGCGGCCGGCGGCGGGGTGGTCACGCCTGAAGCCTCGGTCGGCTCGGGGGCGGCCTTTTCCTTGGCACGCAGGGCGACCAGCTTTTGCAGGTCCTGCACGGTGCGTTCCAGCTGGTTGACCCGGTCCTGGGCTTCCTGAAGCGCCCGGCTCTTGGCCGCCACTTCTTCCTCGAGCGACTGAATGCGCTGTGCCGACTTGCCATCCTCGGGCTTGGCCGGCGCCCCCTTGGACAGCTTGAGCACATCCTTGCTGGCCGTGGCCGGAGCCGGCTTCTCTTCCGGTCGGGCCGTGACGATGGCCCCCTTGCCGGCGGGTGTGGAGGACGCCTCGGCGACATTGCGTGCCGCCTGATCGGCGACGCGCCCCTGCATCTCGT
Source organism: Pseudomonadota bacterium (assembly GCA_049322515.1). Lineage (GTDB taxonomy): Bacteria > Pseudomonadota > Gammaproteobacteria > Burkholderiales > Thiobacillaceae > Parasulfuritortus. Next base: position 20,750 of record JBMOQW010000031.1, on the reverse strand, counting down.
GCCAGGCCGACGCATGTTCCTGGAGCAGCTTGCGCGCCTGGCTCGGGCTGTACAGGCGCATCACCGCGTCACGCGTGGGCACATTCAGCACTGCACCCTGCTTGAGCAGGTTGGCGTTGCCTTGGAAGGCCCCTTTGTTCGACTGATAGAGGCTGGCCATCATCATGTCGAGCGTGACATCGGGCGGCAACAGTTTGGCCGCGATGCCATGCAAGGTCTCGCCCGACTTGACCGGACCATAACGGGTAGGGGCCTCCGGTCGCGCGGGCGCCTTGGCCGGGGTGGATTGGGCGGCCGGGGCGGCCGGCGCGGCGCTCGGCGTCATCGGCTGGGTGACCGGCACCTGCGCCATGCGCACGGGCTCCGAGGCCGGAGCCCCATCCCGGGCGGGATCGAGCAGGACGGTGTATTCACGCAGGATCCGCCCGGAACTCCAGTTCAGTTCGATCAGCAGGTCGACGAAGGGGTCGTTGACCGGCGACAGGGAGGCGATACGCACGATGGGCTGGCCGTTGGCACGTTTCTCGACGCTCATCTGAATGTCGGCCAAGGCCCCGGAGCGATCGATCCGGGCCTGTCGGAAAGCTTCGGGACTGGCGATCTTGGCTTCGACATTACCGATTTCATCAGCCGGTACCGACAGCAGCTCGATTTCGGCCCGCAACGGCTGGCCGAGCGACGACATGACCGACATACGACCCAGTCCGGCCGCATCGGCGGCCCCGGACACGAGCAGCAGAGCCGCCATCAAGCCACTGATTTTATTTGATCTTTTCACCATCATTCCCCTGTCCAGTAGGCACCTGCAGGTTGCCGAACCGCCGCCCCTGAATTCCATGTTTTCTCATAGACTTAGGGCGATTTCCTTAAGCTGAATTTACGTTAGCACCGAAACCGCTTATTGTTCAATCAAATTTTCCAGTTGATCGACGATCGACGCCGCTTCCAGGCGGGTCATGTCGATTACCAGCCACAGGGCGTGATCCCGTCCGCCGGGGTGCGTTTCCCGGAGTCGGCTGAGAAAAACCGTGGCGCTGTCCTGGGCATCGGTCGCCGGCGTGGCCACCCCACCGGGCAAATCGGCGTCCATCAAGGTAATGCCCGAGGCGCGGACCAAAGTCGCCCGAAGGACCGACACGTCGACCGGCACTTCCGTGGCAAAGTCGACTGACAGGGCCGCGCCGTAAAACAGCGGCGCCCAGAGCGCCGTCACCGCAACCGGCAATGTCGGTCGGCCCAGTCCGCGGCGCACCGCCTCGGCCACCTCTGTCTCGAAAGCCCGGGCTGCCGTCTCGGTGAAGCCGCCCACTTGGGGCACCAGGTTGAAGGCGATGGGCACCGGAAACACTTCGGGGTCAAGCGTCTCCATGGCGAACAGGGCGCGCGTCTGATTGGCCAGCTCGGCAATCCCGGCCTCGCCGGCCGCGGCCACCGGCAACATCGCCGTGACCGCCACCCGGGCCAGTTCGGACACCGGCCGCAGCGCCTGGAACACGCGCGTCATGGCCAGGGACAGGCCATTGCCGATCCCGATCCGGTCCCCCTCCGCCGCCCCCAGCCCCAGAATCCTACAGCCGCCGGTGCGGGCGATCGATTCAATGCGGGTGGCGGCCGCCGAGCGACTGGCATTGATCAGCAGTTCGGCTTGCGACCAATCGAAGCCCTCGACCGGCATCAGCGGCAAAGCCTCGCCGCGCGCGCTGACACAGCCTTCGGAGGGCTCAAGACTCAGTGGATAGAGCGCCCCCACCTCCAGGCCTTGCTCTCCGATCAGACGCAGCACGGCCTCGCCCAGGGGGTCGTCGGCCCCCAGGACGGCGATATTGGGTGGCGCGCGCACCCGATCAGGCCTCCAGCAGGATGCGCAGCATCCGGCGCAGCGGCTCGGCCGCGCCCCACAGGAGTTGATCACCGACCGTGAAGGCGGACAGGTAATCCGGGCCCATGTTGAGCTTGCGCATGCGGCCGACCGGGACGGTCAACGTGCCGGTCACGGCGGCCGGGGTGAGCTGCTCCATGGTGATCTGGCGGTCGTTCGGCACCACTTTCACCCACGCGTTGTGCTCGGCAATGATGCCGTGGATCTCGTCCAGCGGAACGTCCCGGGTCATCTTGATGGTCAGGGCCTGGGAATGGCAGCGCATGGCGCCGACACGCACGCAGAGGCCATCGATGGGGACCGGGTTGTCGGAGCGGCCGAGGATCTTGTTGGCCTCCACCTGGGCCTTCCACTCTTCCTTGGACTGGCCGGATTCCAGCTGCACGTCGATCCACGGGATCAGGGAGGCGGCCAGGGGCACCGGCCAGGCATCCAGCGGATAGCGGTCGGAGCGGATGAACTCGGTGACCTTGCGATCGATCTCCAGGATGGCGGAAGCGGGATCCTCCAGCAGGGGCTTGACCTCGGCGTTCACCGCGCCCATCTGCTGCAACAGCTCGCGCATGTTGCGGGCACCGGCGCCGGAGGCGGCCTGGTAGGTCTGGGGGGCGATCCACTCGATCAGGCCCTTGTCGAACAGGCCGCCGATGGCCATCAGCATCAGGGACACGGTGCAGTTGCCGCCGACGTAGGTCTTGACGCCCTTGGCGAGGCCGTCCTGGATCACGTTCTTGTTGACCGGGTCCAGGATGATGATGGCGTCGTCCTTCATGCGCAGGGTGGACGCGGCATCGATCCAGTAGCCCTTCCAGCCGGTGGCCATCAGCTTGGGGTACACCGCCTTGGTGTAGTCGCCGCCCTGGCAGGTGATGATGATGTCCATCGCCTTCAGTTCATCGACGCTGTTGGCGTCCTTCAGGGGCGGCACGTCCTTGCCGATGTCCGGGCCCTGGCCGCCGGGGTTGGAAGTGGTGAAGAACACCGGCTCGATGTGGTCGAAGTCCCGTTCTTCCTTCATGCGACCCATGAGCACCGAGCCCACCATGCCGCGCCAGCCGATCAGACCTACTCGTTTCATTTCGTTACCTCTGGTAAAGCGGGAAATGGGAAACGGGAAATGGGAAACGTGCAAACCGCCGCGCTACCAGACGGTGTTGACTTTGCGTTTCCCGTTTCTCTTTTCCCGTTTCCCGAATCAATCAATCACATCGCCGCGACGACGGCGTCGCCCATGCCGGAACACGACACCTTCTCGCAGCCCTCGGTCCAGATGTCGGCAGTGCGCTTGCCGGACGCGATCACCTGCTTCACCGCGTGGTCGATGCGGTTGTACGACGCCTCGTCGTTGAAGGTGTACTTGAACATCATGGCCACGGACAGGATCGTCGCCAGCGGATTGGCGATGTCCTTGCCGGCGATGTCCGGGGCGGAACCATGGCTGGGTTCATACATGCCCTTGTTGTGCTCGTCCAGGGAGGCCGAGGGCAGCATGCCGATGGAGCCGGTGAGCATGGAGGCCTCGTCGGACAGGATGTCGCCGAAGATGTTGCCGGTCACCATCACGTCGAACTGCTTGGGCGCCCGCACCAGCTGCATGGCGGCGTTGTCCACGTACATGTGGCTGAGCTCCACCTCGGGGTAGTCCTTGGCGATCTCGATCATCACCTGGCGCCACAGTTCGGTGGTCTCCAGCACGTTGGCCTTGTCCACGGAACAGACCTTCTTGTTGCGCTTCATGGCGATGTCGAAGGCGATGCGGCCGATGCGGCGGATCTCCGACTCGTTGTAGCGCATGGTGTTGATCCCCTCGCGCTCGCCATTCTCCAGGGTGGAAATGCCACGCGGCTGGCCGAAGTAGATGTCGCCGGTGAGTTCGCGCACGATCATCAGGTCGAGCCCCGAAACGACTTCGGGCTTGAGCGTCGATGCCGAAGCAAGCTCCGGGTAGAGCAGCGCCGGACGCAGGTTGGCGAACAGGTTCAAGCCCTTGCGGATGCGCAACAGACCGCGCTCCGGGCGCAGGTCGCGCGGCAGGGTGTCGTACTTCCAGTCGCCGACCGCACCGAGCAGCACGGCATCGGCTTCCTGAGACAGCTTGAAGGTCGCTTCCGGCAGCGGGTCTTTCGCCGCCTCGTAGCCGGCGCCGCCGATGGGGGCCTCCTCCATCTCGATCTTCATGCCGTCCGACTTAAGGACATTCAAAACCTTGACCGCCTGGGCGACGATCTCGGGGCCGATGCCGTCACCCGGCAACACTGCGAGTTTCATTGTTTTCCTTTCAAGCGAACAGCCAAGGTGCTTCTTGTTTCCGTCGGGCCTCGTAGGCCTGGATCCGGTCGGTGAACTGGAGCGTGATGCCGATGTCGTCGAGGCCGTTGAGCAGGCGATGCTTGCGTTCGGCGTCGACTTCGAAGGCAAAGACTTGCCCCGCGGGCGTGGTCACGGTCTGCGCGGCCAGGTCGATGGTCAGGCGATAGCCCTCGGTCGCCGCGGTTTCCTTGAACAGCGCGTCGACCGTTTCTGCTGGCAGGACGATGGGCAGCAGGCCGTTCTTGAAGCAGTTGTTGTAAAAGATGTCGGCAAAGCTGGGCGCGATGATGGCCCGGAAACCATAGTCCTCCAGCGCCCAGGGGGCATGCTCTCGCGAGGATCCGCAGCCGAAGTTCTCCCGCGCCAGCAGCACCGAGGCGCCCCGGTAGCGGGCATGGTTGAGGACGAAATCCGGGTTCAGCGGCCGCTTGCTGTTGTCCATGCCGGGCTCGCCATGGTCGAGATAGCGCCACTCGTCGAAGGCATTCGGCCCGAAGCCGGTGCGCTTGATCGATTTCAGGAATTGCTTGGGGATGATGGCATCGGTATCGACGTTGGCCCGGTCGAGCGGCACCACCAGACCGTCCAGTCGGGTAAATGGCTTCATTTGGTCGACCTCTGGATGGCCTCGCCGGCCTTCTCCACGTCCTGGCCGATGCCGCGCACGGTGTTGCAGCCATAGATGCTGAACACCACGCCGACCGCCACCGCGATCAGGGCCAACTTGACCACCCCCAGGATGATCCAATGTTTCGGTGTCATGGCATGACCTCCCTCACGTCAACAAAATGTCCAAACATGGCCGCCGCCGCCGCCATGGCGGGGCTGACCAGGTGGGTCCGGCCGCCCTGCCCCTGGCGGCCCTCGAAATTGCGGTTCGAGGTCGAGGCGCAGCGCTCGCCCGGCTCCAGCCGGTCGGCATTCATGGCCAGGCACATGGAGCAGCCCGGCTCGCGCCACTCGAAACCGGCCTCGAGGAAAACCTTGTCCAGTCCTTCCGCCTCGGCCTGCGCCTTGACCAGGCCGGAGCCCGGCACCACCAGGGCCTGCTTGACGTTGCCCGCGACCTTGCGGCCGTCACGTGCCAGCACGCCCACCACCTCGGCCGCCGCATACAGATCCTCGATGCGCGAATTGGTGCAGGAACCGATGAATACCCGGTCCACGGCGATCTCCGAGATCGGGGTATGGGCCTTCAGGCCCATGTACTCCAGGGCCCGCTCCCAGTCGGCCTTCTTGACCGGGGTGGGCGCCTTGGCGGGGTCGGGCACCCGGCCGGTCACCGGCACCACCATCTCGGGCGAGGTGCCCCAGGTCACCTGAGGCTGGATCTCCTCGGCGTAGAGGTCGACCACGGCATCGAAATGCGCCCCTGGGTCGGAGACCAGGGTCCGCCAGTAAGCCTCGGCCTTGTTCCAGATCTCGCCCTGGGGCGCCAAAGGCCGCCCCTTCACGTAAGCCAGGGTCCGCTCGTCGACCGCCACCATCCCGGCCCGGGCGCCGGCCTCGATGGCCATGTTGCACAAGGTCATGCGGCCCTCCATGGACAGCGCGCGGATGGCGGAGCCACCGAACTCGATGGCATACCCCGTGCCACCGGCCGTGCCGATGCGACCGATCACCGCCAGCACGATGTCCTTGGCGGTCACGCCCGGCCCCAGTTCGCCCTCGACCCGGACCAGCATGGCCTTGGATTTTTTCTGCCACAGGCACTGGGTGGCCATGACATGTTCCACTTCGGAGGTGCCGATGCCGAAGGCCAGGGCGGCGAAGGCACCATGGGTGCTGGTGTGGGAATCACCGCACACCAGGGTGGTACCCGGCAGCGTGAAGCCTTGCTCCGGACCGATCACATGGACGATGCCCTGGCGGCGGTCGCGCATGTCGAACTCGTTCAGGCCGAACTCGGCGCAGTTGGCATCCAGGGTCTCGACCTGGGTGCGCGACACCGGATCGGTGATGCCCTGCTCGCGCGCCGCCGTGGGGACGTTGTGATCGGGCGTGGCCAGCACGGAATCGATCCGCCAGAGTTTTCTGCCCGCCAGCTTGAGGCCCTCGAAGGCTTGGGGACTGGTGACTTCGTGCACCAGGTGGCGATCGATGTAGAGCAGCGCCGTGCCGTCCGGCTCGACATGCACGACATGGGCGTCCCAGAGCTTGTCGTAGAGGGTGCGTGCCATGGCCTATGAATCCGCTGGAAAAGATTGAAATTATTTCACATTCACGGGCTCGCCAGCCAGTCCGCCCGCACCATCGACCGAATCAGGCGGCTCGGATAATCTAGCCTAAAGTTATAGGAGGCGCGGGCCGATAATCTTCGCCTGGCTCCGGTGGCAGTGGTTAGCCCATGGCATTCCGGGACGTCCCGCCGTGTATTCTTTCTTTCGATTCAGGCCTTGCTCATGATCACCACATTGCCCTACACGCTGATCCGCCGCTGTCTGGCGGTCCTGATATGCCTCGTCGCGGCCTGGCCGTTGCGTGCAGAGGACATCTACACCTTCTCGGTCGTTCCGCAGTTCGAACGACGGATGCTGTTTGGCATCTGGCAGCCGATCGTCGACGCACTGGAAAAGCGGACCGGCGCAAAATTCGAACTGGTCACCTCGCTTTCGGTGAGTGACTACGAAAGCGATGCCCATCGTGGCCTGTACGACTTCATCTACGCCAATCCCTACCTGCTGCCGCAGGTACTCGACACCTACGTGCCGCTGATCCGGGATGAGAAACCCCTGCGCGGACTCTTGGTGGTGCGTAAGGACAGTCCCTACCAGAAGGTCGAGGACTTGCAGGGTAAAAAGCTCGCGGTCCCCTCCATGTCGGCCCTGGGCGCCAGCCTGCTGATGCGCGCCGAGCTCGACCGGCAGTTCAAGGTCAAGACCGAAGTGGTCCTGGCCAAGACCCACAGCTCGGTGTTCCTGCATGTCATCAACGGTTTTGCCGATGCCGGCGGTTCCGTGCAGAAGACTTTTACCGAACAGCCCGACCGGGTACGCGGCTCGCTGCGGGTGCTGCACCAGACCCAGGAAGTCCCCTCCCATCCGCTGGCCGCCCACACCCGGGTGCCGGAAGCCTTGCGGGCCAAAGTCCGGCAAGCGTTCATCGACCTGTCCGCCACGCCGGAGGGACGCAAGCTGCTGGGCGAGATTCCAATGCAAAAGGCGGTGGCCGCCACCCCGGCCGAATACAAGGCCCTCGGTGAACTGAAGCTGGAACGCTATCTGAAACCCTAGGCCCGCCGTGTCCCTGCGCTGGAAACTCCTCCTTCCGCTCTTGCTGGCGGCCGCCTTGGTCGTCCCGGGCATGCAGCATTTCTGGCTGGAACGCTCCCTGGCGCACATCGAGGCCAACCAGATGCAGTCGATGCGGCGCCAGCTCGACAGCCTGGCGGAAAGCTTGTTGCCGATGGTCATGGGCCAGCAGCTCGACATCATCAACGAGAATCTCGATCGTCTGCTCGAAAAAAACCCGGATTGGCTGGCCATCACCCTGATCGACAGCCAAGACCGGCAGCTCTACCCGATGCGCTATCTCGGCTCCGAAGCCAAGGCCACCACCCCGGGCGACCCCAGGACCCTGGAAGTGCCGCTGCGCTCGGCGGGACGGACCCTGGGCACCTTGCGTGCCGAGTACGACATGGCGCCCTACATGGTGCTTCAGAAGCAGGAATACTTCCGCACCAGCGTTTGGCTGGTGGTCATCCTGACCGGCACCATGCTCGCCCTATGGATCGTGGTCGAGCGCGGCATCCATCGACCCTTGCGCCGACTTTCCGAAGCCGCCACCGAACTGGCCCGGCACAATTACGAGGCGCCGCTGCCGGTGGCCGGCCAGGACGTATTGGGCACCCTGGTGCACAGCTTCGCCAATATGCGCAGCGACCTGCGCCGCCAACACGAGGCCCTGACCCGGGAAATCGACGAACGCCGCCAGGCCGAAGCCTCCTTGCGCCTGTTTTCCCTGGCCGTCGAGCAAAGCCCGGAGAGCATCATCATCACCAACACCGATCAGCGCATCGAATACGTCAACCAAGCATTCGTCAACCAGACCGGCTATGCGCGCGCGGCCGTGATCGGTCGTACCCCGGACTTTCTGCATTCCGGCAACACCCCACCCGCGACCTTCGACGAACTTGACAAGGCCCTGCGCCACGGCAACGCCTGGCGCGGCGAATTCTTCAACCGGCGCCAGGACGGCGGCGAGATCATCCAGGCCGCCATCATCACCCCGCTCCGCCAGCCGGATGGCCGGATCACCCACTACATCTCGATCCAGGAAGACATCACCGAGAAGCGCCAGCTCGAGCAAGAACTCGAGCGCTACCGGCACGGACTGGAAACCCAGGTCGCCGAGCGCACCGCAGAACTGGCCGAGGCGAAGCGGGCCGCCGAGCGGGCCAACCAGGCCAAGAGCGCGTTCCTGGCCAACATGAGCCACGAAATCCGCACCCCGCTCAATGCCATCGCCGGCATGGCCCGCCTGATCCGCCGGGGCGGTCTGACCGCGGAACAAAGCGAGCGCATGGGCAAGCTCGAAGCGGCCGGCCAGCACCTGCTGGAAACCATCAATGCCATCCTCGACCTGTCCAAGATCGAGGCCGGCAAGCTGGTCCTGGAAAACCTCCCGTTCCACCTCGGCGGCGTATTCGAGAACGTCTGCTCCATTCTCCAGGATCGGGCCGACGCGAAAGGCCTCACCCTGCACATCGATTTGCCGACCCCCCTGCCCCAGCTGATCGGCGACCCGACCCGCCTGCAACAAGCCCTGATCAACTATGCCGGCAACGCCATCAAGTTCACCGAACGGGGCAGCGTCACCCTACGCGCCCGCGTCATGGACACCTCGGCCGACAGCCAACTGCTCAGATTCGAAGTGATCGATACCGGCGTCGGCATTTCCCACGAGGCCCAGGGCCGCCTGTTCAGCGCTTTCGAACAGGCGGACAGCTCGACCACCCGCAAGTACGGTGGCACGGGACTCGGCCTCGCCATCACCGCCAAGTTCGCCCAGGCCATGGGCGGCGAAGCCGGCGTACGCAGTACGCCAGGCCTGGGCAGCACGTTCTGGTTCACGGCGAGACTCAAGACAGTCGCCGAATCGACCCCAAAGACCAATGACCCGATCGCCGACGTCGAGCAATCGCTTCGCCAGGTGGCCCATGGCCGGCGCATCCTCCTGGCCGAGGATGAACCCATCAACAGGGAAATCACCCTGGCGCTACTGGAAGATGTCGGCCTGCGCGCCGACTATGCCGAGGACGGCATCGAAGCCGTGACCAAAGCTGGGCAAACAACGTACGACCTGATCCTGATGGACATGCAAATGCCCAACATGGATGGCCTGGAAGCGACCCGGCGCATCCGCGCCCTACCCGGCCGGGCCCATTGGCCGATCATCGCGATGACCGCGAACGCCTTCTCTGAAGACCGCGCCCGCTGCCTGGAAGCGGGAATGAACGATTTCGCCAGCAAGCCGATCGACCCGGCGCGGTTCTACCGCATCCTTTTGACTTGGTTGAGCGTCCGGTAAGGCCCAATCTAATTTTGAGCAATGTCTGCCCCTTGCATGCGCCACCCCGCGCCATTAGTCCGATATCACCAGACTGGGCAGGCGGTGGTCTGTAAATACCAATATCCTTGGGACGAAATCACTTTGGCGGCCATCACGTCGTTCCATTAATTTCGTGATGCCACACCACTGAGTGTGGTCATCTCGAATCCCCATGTTTCAACGCACCCGCAAAGGTGCGCGCCCCGAGATGACTTAGGCACGTTGCCTTGTTCAACAGGGAGCCACACCATGAAGATCCCATTGGCTGCACAGGCCATTTCACAGCCACACCATCGAGGCAACAGCCGCTGTCAACGATCCGTTTCATTGGCACCCATCGCCAACGGCATTTGCCTAATGTGCATGCTCATTGGTGCCCCCTTCGCCCATAGCAGCGAGACTGCAGTGCTTGGCACACCGGCCAAAGGCAGTACCATTTCCGGGGTCAGTGTCATCTCTGGCTACCACTGCACGTCCAAGAACATCGAGGTCTTTATAGATGGTGTTTCGATTGGATTGGCTGGTGCAGGTACGACCTTGCTTGGCACCCAGGCCATTTGCGGACGCGTCGATACCGGATTTGCCTTGTTGTACAACTTTAATAACCTTCCTGAAGGAAACCACGTCGTATCCGCCTATGCCAATGGCCAGTTGATTGGCTCAAACACGATTTACTCGGTTCGGTCAGGTGGAGAGCCCTGGTTAAGTGGCGTCAGCAAACAAATCACCACCTTGGATTTCCCGGTAGTCGGCGACCAGGCCACCCTCGAGTGGTCACAACCCCTGCAGAACTTCGTAGTCACCGAGATATCCAGACTCGGCTCCTCGGGCGAAGACTTGTCGAGCCTCGCAGGCCGCCATCGCGGCGCATCGATCAGCACCTCGTTCACAGGCAGTTGTTCCGGCCATGACTTGATTGACGATGTCGAAATCGACATCGTCACTGATGGCAATGTTGCCACGTTAAAATTGTTTGATTGCACGTTGACCCTTGGCAATGCATCCGGCAACCCAAGCTCCGGATTCACGACCACCGGTACAGCCACCTGTTATTTCAGTAACGGTACGGGCATGACCATCAAGGCAAGTAGCGAACGTCTTCGCTACGACGCGCATCTCAAAGAACTGCGAGGCGATCTCTACCTCAACTGGGGTGGCGATCTGATCCATAACTGCCGCGAGCGCCTGTCATTCCATTAGACACACGCGATATTCATCAACTCGCAGAGCAATCCAAATCCTTGCATTACCACGTCTCGGTCAGCGGAGTCGCATTCATGAGTTTTGCTTTTCATCGAACATTTACGATCACCCTTGGCGCCCTCGCCTGTTTTCCAGTGGCCGCACTGAGCGCGGAAAGCGGGGTCTTGGGCACACCGGTCGACGGGAGCCTTGTTTCCGGTGTCAGCGTGATCTCAGGCTACCATTGCACATCAAATAACATCGAAGTTCTTATCGATGGCGCCTCCATCGGAAAAGCTGGCGCAGGCACTACCCTGCCGAGTACCGCGGCAATCTGTGGTCATGATAAAACTGGCTACTCCTTGCTTTACAACTGGAACAATCTCGCGCCGGGCAATCACACCGTTTCCGTATATGCCGATGGGACTCTGCTCGGTAGCCACCACATCACCACGCTGCGTTCCGGAGGAACAGCGTGGCTAAGCGGCGCGAATCGCAGTTTCGACCTGCCAAATTTTCCCTCGGCGGGTAAAACAGCCAAGGTTGAGTGGGTTCAGTCAGTCCAGAATTTCATGGTGACCCAGATCACCGAGGGAAGCCGTTTGGACGCCTCCGTAATGGCTGGCACCTATTCACAGGGATATATGGACGCCTTCTCTGGGACGTGTAGTGGCTCAACGATCACATCCACGACCTTCACCGTGACCCAAAGCGGTGCAGGCATCAAGATCAATGCGAATTTCGGCAGTCTCGCCTGCACCTACCAACTGGTCCCGACTTCAGGCAACAGCACCGATGGCTTCCATATGACTGGGTACCAAACATGCTCGAATGGCGGTCGATCGATAAGCAGCACTGCCAGCAGTTTACGACGCGTGAGCAACAAGTTGAGTGGCTCGATCATGGACGACTGGGGAAATGGCTGTACTGAAACCCTAACCTTCATGTAACTGGCATGCCCGATCAAACCGCGAGCAAATACTGCACTTCCCGGCGTAGCGCTTCGACTTCCAGGCTGGCCAGGGCGGCACGGCTGCCCAGCGCGGCGATGCCAGTGCCCAGGGCGGCGCACTGGCGGTAGGCGGTCCGGCTCTTGAGTTGCGCCGCCAGCATCGGGATGCCGAATTCAGGCAGCAGGGCCAGCACTTCGCGCGCGAGGACGGTGTTCAATTGCGCCTGGTTGACCATCAGGCGGGCAATCAAGTCGGGGTTCTTGTCGGCTTGGGCGGCCTCGATGGCTTCGCGGATGCGCAGGCTGGCCCACAGGTCGGGCGGCGACGGAATCACCGGCACCAGGGCCAGATGTGCCACCCGCAGCGCACTCGCGGTGACCGCGGCAGTGGCCGCCGGCGGCGTGTCGATGACGATGTAGTCGTAAGCCTCGGCTTGCTTCTTGAGGTGCTTGCGGAGCTTGTCGTGGTGCTCGGAGACATCCTCGACATCGGCCGGAAAGCCCGCGCCGGCGGTCGCCCATCGATAGGCCGTGTTTTGCGGGTCGGCATCGGCCACCAGGACCCGGCGGCCGTCCTCGGCCAGGCTGCCGGCCAGGAGCATGGCCAGGGTGCTCTTGCCGGCGCCCCCCTTCTGGTTGACCACCGCGATGATACGAGCGCTCATGTTCTGATCCGCACTTCAAAAATCCAAGATGCGGAGGGTATCAGAGAACGATTTCCCCGTGCCACCCTAACGGATCGAGGCCGCGCGCCAGGGCCGCCACGCGCAGCCGTTCGAGGAAATCGGCGGGGCCGGCAGCATAAAGGTCATATCGCCTCAGGTCGGCGTAGCCGGCCATCACTGCGGCGACATTGGCTTCGGCGCCATCGACAGCGGCCAGTGGGCGATAGTTGAAGTTGTCGAGGGCATCGGTCCAGGCCCGGCAAAGGTTGTCCTGGTAATGTGGCAGATCGACGGCTATCCAGCAAAGATCCATCTGCTCGGCCATCTCCAGCGACATGGCATGCTGGATCAGGCTCTTGATCGGCGCAAAGCCCTCGTCGACCGCGACGAACAGGACCGGCCGGCGTGACTCCATCTTGATCACGAAGCGGCCACGCGGACCGGTCAAGCTGACCGGGGCCTCCTTGCGCAGGTCCTCGAACACGCGCCGGCTGAAGGGGCGGTTGTCGCGCCGGATGTGCAATTCGATGTGGCGGTCCTCGCATGGGCAACTGGCAATGGCGTATTCCGCCTCCAGGTCGCCCAGGCCCAGGGTCACCCGCTGCCCGGCCAGGAAGCGCAGGCGCTGGCTGCGCGGAGTGGTCAGGTGCAGGGCAACGAGGTTCTCGCCGAGCGGTTCGACCGCCTTCACCCGGGTAGGGAGGGTCTGCTCGGGGATGTCGTCGGCGCCAGCCACCCGGGCCTCGATCACCGCGTCGGTGACCGCCGTATAGGAACACATCAGGAAAGCACCGGCGGCCTTGTCGGCTTCCTTGAGTGGGTAGTCATGCGGATGCACCTTGGTGATTTGGCCGGAGACGAGGCGCACCTTGCAATCACCGCAATTGCCGTTGCTACACCCGTAATCGAGCGGAATCCCGGCGCGCAACGCGGCCTCCAGGATGGTGTCGTTGCCCTCGACGAAAAATTCATGCCCGGACGGCTGCACCACCACCCGCACCGACATCACCCGCATGACACTCTCCTCGGCCAGGATGGCCTCGCCGCGCCCAGCCTCGGCGGGCGCCGAGTCGAGCTGCTGGCGCAGCCAGATCTTGAGCGCCAGCATGGCGTCCGAGGCATGGGGATCGGCTTCCGACAGGTCTTCCAGACGCACGTCCAGCCAGCCGAACACCCGGCCATAATGGAGCAGCAGGGACTTGGCGGCCGCGTACTCCTTGCCCAGCTCGAACAATCGCTGCGCCAGCACTTCCTTGTCCGGCAGCGCCCGTTCATAGACACGCTTGCCGAAGGCCTTGCGCTTGATCTCCTCGACATGCTCGTATTCGCCGTCATCCTGCCATTTGACGTCGGGAAACACGCGCAGCAGCTCGTCCAGCTCGATCTGGCCGTCGAAGGTCTGCAACTGGCCGTCATGGATCAGCTTCTGCAAGGCAGCACGTGATTCGCCGACCAGGCGAGCAACGCGGGAAAGCGGCAGGTAGTGGCTCATGCGGCGATAATAGACGCCTCCCCCAGCCGCGCAAAACAGCGCCAATGAATATTTTGAAATGCTGAATCTCGCCCCGCGTCCCTGGTCGCCCGTAGTCGCCGAACGGCTGCGCGGGCAAGGCCACCCGGCCCTGCTCGCCCGCCTCTATGCCGCGCGCGGCATCGGCGACCACGACCACCTGAAAACCTCCCTGGCCGAGCTGCTGCCGCACGACACCCTGCGCAATGCCGCCGAGGCCGGGGCCCGCCTGGCCGATGCCATCGCGCGCCGGGAGCGCCTGCTGGTGCTGGCCGACTACGATGCCGACGGGGCCACCGCCTGCGCGGTCGCGGTGCGCGGCCTGCGCGGCCTGGGCGCGGTGGTCGACTACATGGTGCCGAACCGCTTCGAGGACGGCTACGGTCTCACGCCGGAGATCGTGCGCCAGGCCGCGGCACGCACACCCGACCTGATCGTCACTGTCGACAACGGCATCGCCGCCCACGCCGGCATCGAAGAAGCCCGCCGGCACGGCATCGAGGTCCTGGTCACCGATCATCACCTGCCCGCCGACACCTTGCCCGAGGCGCTCATCGTCAACCCGAACCAGCCCGGCTGCGCGTTCCCCTCAAAAGCGCTGGCCGGGGTCGGCGTGATGTTCTACGTGCTGATCGCCCTGCGCGCCGAACTGCGCCGGCGTGGCGCCCTCGATGGCGCCGGCCCGCACCTGGGCGAACTGCTCGACCTGGTCGCGCTCGGCACCGTGGCCGATCTGGTCAAACTGGACGCCAATAACCGGCTCCTGGTCGACCAGGGCCTGAAGCGGCTGCGCGCCGGCAAGGCCAGCCCGGGCGTGGCGGCCCTGTTCAAGGCGGCCGGGCGCGACCCGACCCGGGCCACGGCGCAGGACCTCGGCTTTGTCGCCGGGCCGCGCCTGAACGCCGCCGGCCGGCTCGCCGACATGAGCCTGGGCATCGCCTGCCTGCTCGCCGACGACCCGGCCGAGGCACTCCGGCTAGCCCGCGAACTCGACCGGCTGAACCGGGAACGACGCGAGATCGAGGCCGACATGCAGGCCCAGGCCGCCACCCTGCTGGAACGGATCGAGGTCGCGGACGGCCACAGCCTGAGCCTGTTCGATCCCGGCTGGCATCCCGGCGTGGTCGGCCTGCTCGCCTCGCGCCTGAAAGAGCGCCACCACCGCCCGGCCGTGGTCTTCGCCGAGGCCGGCGACGGCCAGCTGCGCGGCTCCGGCCGGGCCATCCCGGGCCTGCATCTGCGCGACACGCTGGATGTCATCGACAAGCGCCACCCCGGCCTGATCGTCCGCTTCGGCGGGCATGCCGCCGCCGCCGGCCTGACCCTGGTGCGCGATCGCCTGGTTGAATTCACGACCGCCTTCGAGTCGGCCTGCCGGGACCAGCTGGACCCGGCCGCCCTGCGCCGGGTGATCGAGACCGACGGCGAACTGGCCCGCGAAGAGGCCACCCTGGACCAGGCCCAGGCACTGCGCCAGGCGGTCTGGGGCCAGGGCTTCCCGGCGCCGCTGTTCCAGGGCGAGCTCCGCATCGACGGCCAGCGCCTGGTCGGCGACAAGCACCTCAAGCTCCAGGTGACCGCCGGTGGCCTGGCCGCCGAGGCCATGCTGTTCAACCACGACACGCCGCTGCCACCAGGCATCCAGGCTGCCTACCGGCTGGACGTCAACGAATGGAACGGCCGCCAGCAGCTACAATGGACCATCGACCACTGGTGCCCGCTGCCATGACCCTGTTCGACAGCCCGGAACTCGCGCCCCTCGCCCATTTCCTGACCAGCCTCTCCATCGGCCTCCTGATCGGTCTGGAGCGCGAACGCAACCCGACCGCCAAGGCCGGCCTGCGCACCTTCACCCTGGTCGCCATGGCCGGCACCCTGGCGGCCCTGCTGTCCGAGAAGACCGGCGCGCCCTGGCTGCTCGGCGCCGGACTGCTGGTGATGGGCGGCATGATGGTCGCCGCCTACAGCAAGGACGAAGACGAGGACGATCCCGGCACCACCACCGTCGCCGCCGTGGTGGTCTGCTACTCGCTCGGCGCCCTGGTCTGGTTTGACTATCAGCAATTGGCCGTCACCCTGGCCGTACTCGCCACCATCCTGCTCTATTTCAAGGCCGAGCTGCGCGGCATCACGCACCAACTCTCGCGGCTCGACCTGGTCTCGATCCTCCAGTTCGCAGTTCTGTCGGTGGTCATCCTGCCGGTGGTTCCGAATCGTGGCTTTGGTCCCTACGAAGTCCTCAATCCCTACCAGATCTGGTGGATGGTGGTCCTGATTTCCGGCCTGTCGCTGGCGGGCTACGCCGCCCTGCGCATCGTCGGCCAACGCCACGGCGCCCTGCTCACCGGGCTGTTCGGCGGCATCGCCTCGAGCACCGCGACCACGCTGGCCTTCTCCCGCCACGGCCGCGCCGACCCTGGCCTGATCGGCATGGCCGCGCTGGTCATCCTGCTGGCCAACTGGATGGTGCTGATCCGGCTCGGCATCGAGGTCGCCGTGGTCGCGCCGGCGCTGCTGCCAACCATGGTCGGCATCCTGGGCAGCGGCGCCGTCGCCGGTCTCATCGCGCTGTATTTCTTCATCTGGCGCCGGCTCGACAACCGTCCCGACGCGCCCAGGCTGGAAGTCAAGAACCCCACCGAGATCCGTGCCGCGCTCACCTTTGGCGGCCTGTACGCCGTGGTCCTGCTGGCCTCGGCCTGGCTCTCCGACCTGGCCGGCAACAGCGGCCTGTACATCGTCGCACTGGTGTCCGGCCTCACCGACGTCGATGCCATCACCCTGTCCAGCCTGCGCCTCTACAACCTGGGCAACCTGGGCCCGACCCAGGCCGCCACGGCGATCCTGATCGCCCTGCTGGCCAACACCGCGTTCAAGGCTGGCCTCACCTTCGCCATCGGTGGCATCGGGCTGTTCCGGCGCGCCCTGCCCGGTTTTCTCTCGGTGGCCGCCGGCGCGGTGGCCGGCTGGCTTATAATGCCCGCCCTCTAGAATCAGCACGCGCAGGACACATCGATGGAAGCCGAACGCCTCAACCAGCTCGCCAACAGCCTCAAGGACCTGGCCGCCCGCGCCAGCGAACTCCGGGGGTATCTTTGACTACCCTGGCAAGCGCGACCGCCTGAACGAAGTCGTCCGCATCGCCGAAGACCCGGCGCTCTGGAACGACCCCAAGCAGGCCCAGGAAATCGGCAAGGAACGCAAGTCGCTGGAGGCGGTGGTCCTGGTCCTGGAACAGGTCGACGGCGAACTCCAGTCGGCCGGCGAGCTGTTCGAGATGGCCCGTGAAGAGGGCGACGACGACACCCTCGAAGCCCTGTTCGACGACGTCGCCAAGGTGGAGAAAGAAATCGCCACCCTGGAATTCCGACGCATGTTCTCCAACCCCATGGACCCCAGCCCCTGCTTCCTGGAAATCCAGTCCGGGGCCGGCGGCACCGAGGCCCAGGACTGGGCCCAGATGCTCGAACGCATGTACCTGAAATACTGCGAACGCAAGGGCTTCAAGGCCGAGCTGATGGAAGAATCGGAAGGCGACGTGGCCGGCATCAAGAGCTGCACCATCCGCATCGACGGCGACTACGCCTACGGCCACCTGCGCACCGAGACCGGCGTGCACCGCCTGGTGCGCAAGTCACCGTTCGACTCCAACGCGCGCCGGCACACCAGCTTCGTCTCGGTGTTCGTGTTCCCGGAAGTCGACGACAGCATCGAGATCGACATCAACCCGGCCGACGTGCGTACCGACACCTATCGCGCCTCGGGCGCCGGCGGCCAGCACATCAACAAGACCGACTCGGCGGTGCGCCTGACCCACATTCCCACCGGCATCGTCGTGCAGTGCCAGAACGACCGCTCGCAGCACCGCAACCGGGACGAAGCCTGGTCCATGCTGCGTGCCCGCCTGTACGAACTGGAACTGCGCAAGCGCCAGGCCGAACAGCAGCAACTGGAAGACGCCAAGTCCGACATCGGCTGGGGCCACCAGATCCGCAGCTACGTGCTCGACCAGAGCCGCATCAAGGACCTGCGCACCAACTATGAAGTCGGCAACACCCAAGCCGTGCTGGACGGCGACCTCGACGACTTCATCCAGGCGAGCCTGAAACAGGGCGTTTGAAGCCAATCCCCCCCTCTCCCTTCATGGTAAAGGGGGGGCGCCCCCACCCAAAGCAGAAAACACCGCCGGACAGCCCATCCGGAATCACGCCCCGCCCAGCAGGCTCTTGAAACAGTGGTGACAATAGGCACACAGCATCGTAAGATGATTTTATGAAGCCATTTCGCTGGAGCACTGAGAAGAATGAAATGCTCACCTGTGAGCGTGGCATTACGTTTGAGCGCATCGTGGTTGCCATAGAGTCCGGTGGGCTGTTGGACATCTTGGCTCACCCTAACCAAGCGAAATATCCAAAACAGCGCGTTCTCGTCGTCTCGTGTGACAACTACGCGTACCTGGTGCCGTTCGTCGAAGAGGCAAACTATTTCTTCCTCAAGACCGTGATCCCGAGCCGAAAAGCCACACGGGACTATTTGAACCAAGGTGAAGCAGATGCCGAAAATTGATGACTACGAACTCGACGTATTGAACGCCTTCGAAAAAGGCCAACTGAAGTCCGTCGCAACGAAAGCCGAACTCGCCAAGTTCAAGGCTGCCGCGCGCGCTACCGCAATCAAAGATCGCCGGGTCAATATCCGCCTGTCTTCTGGTGACCTCAACGATATTCAGGTTAAAGCCCTGGAGGAAGGTGTGCCGTACCAAACGCTGATTACCAGCGTCCTACATAAGTACGTCACCGGCCGCCTCGCGGAACGAAAAGCCTCCGCCACGAGTGGAACTCGCAAGCCTGTGTCGAAACGTCGCGATCCATCGAACAGCTGATTCATCGCCTCGACGACCTCGTCCAGGCCAGCCAGTATTAATCGTGGTGCGTCCCTAATTGTTCCCGCGGACAAGGGTGGCACGCTGAGGCGCCTACTTGCGGGACGAATCCCGCCAGAAATCCCAATCGAATCCGGCCCGCCATTCTGGTTTAACGATGCTAAACAGAATCCGTATAGCAACGACCGTCCGGCGTAACGGCCAGTCCTTCCGCGCCGGACCGCAGCCGGCTATTCCCAGGTAGTCGGACACCGATTCCGGCGTATGCCCGGACAGCTTCAGGTCAGGAAACGCCTTGATAAAGGGCTCGGCACGACGCACATGCCAGCGATCAGCGGATGGATTAACACCATGTTGATGCTGAAGATTGAGTATCTGGCCCAGAACTTGGGCGCCTTCCTTGCATGATCCTCTTCACTCGCGGTCCCGCCTTTGGTAGTGTTTTCACCCACGAGAACCCGGTTCATACGGCGGGAACGAAAATCACACACGGAGGGAACACCATGAAAAATGATATCCAGAATCTGTTTAGCACCGATATACCCGATTCTGTTTAATCCACTGTTAGCCAGAGCCAAAACATGCTCATTGCGGCAATTCTAATCTTCATCCTTACCTTGGCGCTTTATGTCTATGTCCTCACAGCGCTGGGCAAGAGAAGAAAATTCGCCTTGTTATTCGTTTTTGCTGTGTCGCCATTTTTCGCTTACAAGGCGTTTCAATTTCATTGGTATGCGCAAGCACTACCGCCTGAAATAAAAATCAGCTACCCCATAGCCGCTGGAGAAGAATCAGGTTTTAGGGAGGGGTGCAGCGTGGCCGTGTACAAACTAACCGCCAGTTCTCTCGAAGCAATACAAAAACATGGGCTCCCGTTTTTTGATAGAGCCACCCAGGCACGAGGTTATTCAAAGCCTTCTGACCGCAATTACCACTATTACACCTATAAACCGTGGAAAGAAACCCCTATTCCTGAGGGATGGGGTGGAGAGGGGTCGTTGTTTATGTGCTCAGTAATTAGCAGCTCACTTGAGCATGAAATCGCTGTTGCGGCAAAGCAAAGTGGCGCCTTTTACACAACAAAAGATGAGGCTCAATTGCTCGTAATACCTTCGCTTGGCTACGTTGTGTTTTCGAGCTATGGCTAACATCACAATCCACCGGACCTCCGGCAAGCTGCGCTTGCCTGCGTCCGGTGATTTTCAACGTTGACGCTGTAGAAAAACCTAAAAAACCGCCCCCACGGCGGGCATAATCCGAACACGGAGTTCAGCACAGGGGAGGGACTTCAATGGCGCGCTACAAACCGATCCACAAGGGCATGAAACTGCTGCCGGTGGACTTCGACCGACAGGTACAACCGGGCAGCTTCGAGCATGCCCTGTGCTATCTGGTCGATCACGAACTCGATCTCGCCCCCTTCCACGCCCGCTACAAGAACGACCACGAAGGCGCCCCGGCCTTCGATCCCGCCGCCCTGATCAAGATCGTCCTGTTGGCCTACAGCCGGGGCATTGTTTCCAGCCGCAAGATCGAAGCCGCCTGTCGCGAGAATGTCCTGTTCATCGCCGTCTCCGGCGACAGCCAGCCCCACTTCACCACCCTGGCTGCCTTCGTCTCCGAGATGGGCGACCTCGCCCCCAAACTGTTTGCCCAGGTGCTGACGATTTGTGACCGCCAAGGCCTGGTCGGCCGCGAGATGTTCGCCATCGACGGCGTGAAGCTGCCGAGCAACGCCAGCAAGGCCAAGTCCGGCACCCGCGCTGACTTCCTGCGTCAGGCGGCGAAGATGGAGCAGGCGGCGGAGAAGATGCTGGCCC
>JBMOQW010000030.1:0-39055 GCA_049322515.1 Pseudomonadota bacterium | reverse complement strand
GCGCGACCGGCCCGGCAAACGCCTCGAAGCGCTCCGGAGGCACCAGCAGGGCATCGTCGAGCTCATCCAGCCAATCCAGCAGCGACCGCGCCAGGGGCCACAAGGCGACTGGCGCCAGCCAGTCGACCCGAACCAGGAAATCATGCAATTCCGCCAGTCGCCGGCTATCCGGTCGCCCGACCGCAGGCAGCGCGGCAACCAGGTTCGCCAGCGTGCTCAGCCGGGGGGGCAGGAACACCGGTCGGTCCACCGCGTCCCGCAACGCGGCCAGGAACAGGGGCGCGACCTGCAGGGAGGGCAACAATACCGTGCAGCCAGACAAGTCGGGCAGACGGTCCCGCTCGGCCTCGAGCAGAACCTGAGCGGCGGCGGCGAAGGGGCGATTCATGAGCGCGATTATCCGCCGGCCCGGCGGGGCGTGCGCAGGGGCATGCGGACAAAAAAATACCCCGGTGGAAACCGGGGTGAAGAGAGGAGGAGGATGTCAGCCGCGCCGGTGCGGGCACGCGACCAACAATCCCTGCCACGACGCCAGATGGCTCGAGCGCCACGGCAGGATACGACATGAAACGCGCCTTGCCGCCACGCGAACGCGCACAACAAACACATTTCAGACCGGAATGTATGAATATTATCCAGTACTGTCAATAGGGTTATGCAGGGATTTTGATACCCATCAAACTCGGGTTAGAATTCCTTAGCAATTTAGTCGGTTATTAACACGGAAGGAATCACCATGAACGTTCAGGAACGCATCCACCAGCAGGTCACCAGCCATCCCGTCGTGCTCTATATCAAGGGCACGCCGCAATTCCCGCGCTGCGGCTTTTCCGGTACCGCAGTCCAAGTCCTGAAGGCCTGTGGCGTCAGCGACTATCTCGCGGTCAACGTCCTGGAAGACCCGGAAATCTTCGAAAACCTGAAGTATTACGCCAACTGGCCGACCTTCCCGCAGCTCTACATCAAGGGCGAACTGGTGGGCGGCGCCGACATCATGCGCGAGATGTACCAGAGTGGCGAACTGCAGAAAATGCTGGCCACCCTCAACTGAATCGGGGGACGGGGCGCCCCGTCCCGGCCACCGACCTGGGCACCTGGCCACCCGCCTTGGGGCATAGTCCTTTCGTTCTAAAGTTTGCGCCCCACTCGCCGATAATTGAGGTAGATTGATAGGGCTAAACACCCTTGGGGACCTGTGTTGACTTACGGCAAGCACGCCGCGCTGGTGGTCGGCGTCACCCTAGCGCTCATCCTGCTGGTGGCCTTCGCGCCGCTGTGGGCCGGCATCCTGGGCGCGGTGCTGGCCGGAGCGGTTTTCCTGACCACCTACCCCCGGACCCAGGCCACGGCGCCCAGCATCGTCGAGACAGGCATTGCCGCCCGTGAACTCAAGGGGCTGGCCGACGACCTGGTCTCCGCCACCGCAGGGGAATGCCGCAACGGCCGGGACGAGCTGAACCGGACCCTGGACCTAGTCAAGCACGCCTCGGACACCCTGCTGTCGAGCTTCAGCCAGATGAACACCCTGGTCGGCGCCCAGCGCGATCAGGCGCTGGATCTTGCCAATACCCTGGGCGGGCATGCCACCCAGGACAAGCCCAGCGGGCATGTCCATTTTTCCGAATTCGTCCTGCAGACCTCGCAGACCCTGGACACTTTCGTCGACAGCACGGTCAACACCAGCAAGACGGCGATGGGCCTGGTCGAGGCGATGGAAACCATCAACAGCCAGGTCAACTCGGTGCTCAGCATCCTGGGCGAGATCGAATCGATTTCCAAGCAGACCAACCTGCTGGCGCTGAACGCCGCCATCGAGGCCGCGCGCGCCGGTGAGGCGGGTCGCGGGTTCGCCGTGGTGGCCGACGAAGTGCGCAACCTTTCGATGCGCACCAATCATTTCAGCGAAGAGATCCGCCACCACATGGACGAGGTGCATGCCTCGATGAGCCAGGCGCACGACGCCATCCTGTCGGTCGCTTCCATGGACATGAACTTCGCCTTGCAGTCCAAGCAGCGGGTCCAGGAAACCATGTCCCGCCTGGAAACCCTCAACCACGAGATGGGCGAAGCGGTCGCACGCCTCGACGGTCTCGCCGACCAGGTCGCCAAGGAAGTGAACGCTGCCGTGCAGGCACTCCAGTTCCAGGATCTGACCAGCCAACTGATCGGACAAACCCAGCGCCGGCTCGGCATGGTCGAGGAAATCATTTCCAGCCTCGATGTCGCGGTGCATGATATCAAGGACATCTCCAGCGGCCTGCCGGCGGCCCACCAGCGCTTGCGCGAGGCGGTCGCCAAGGCCCAGTCCCAAGCCACACCGGTCGCCCAGGGCAGCATGCACTCGGGCGATATCGAATTGTTTTAATCCTTGAAGAGGACACCATGGGTAAGCTCGTACTCACCGTTGACGACTCCGCCTCCATCCGTCAGATGGTCGCGTTCACCCTGAAGAGCGCCGGCTATGAAGTCATGGAAGCCGTGGATGGCGAAGATGGCCTGAACAAGGCCAAGGGCCGCGGCGCCGATCTGGTGCTGACCGACCAGAACATGCCGAAGATGGACGGCATCACCCTGATCAAGACCCTGCGCACCCTGCCCCAATATCGCAGCACGCCGATCCTGATGCTGACCACGGAGTCCTCCGACGCCATGAAATCCCAGGGCAAGGCCGCCGGCGCCACCGGCTGGCTGGTCAAGCCATTCGACCCGCAGAAGCTGCTCGACGTGGTGAAGAAGGTCATCGGCTGAGCCGCCAGGCCCTGCCGGTGTTCCGCTTTTCCGGGCTGCGTGAGCGCAGCCGGCAACCCGATCCGGAGTTCTCATGACCGTTGACATGAGCCAGTTCTACCAGGTCTTCTTCGACGAAGCCGGCGAACACCTGGCCAACATGGAGAACCTGCTCCTCAACCTGGATGTCGCGGCGCCGTCCCTTGAGGACCTGAACGCCATCTTCCGGGCCGCCCATTCGATCAAGGGTGGCAGCGGCACCTTCGGCTTCACCGACATGACCGAAGTCACCCACATCCTGGAAACCCTGCTCGACAAGCTGCGCAAGGAAGAGCTGGCGTTGCGGCCGGAGATGGTCGATGCCTTCCTGGCTGCCGGCGATGTCCTGCGCGCCCAGCTGGAACACCACCAGGGCGGCCCCGAGGCCGATCCGGACAGCATCGCCACCGTGTGCGCCACCCTGGCCGAACTGGCCACCGGTGACCACGCGCCCGCCGCCCATGCGCCCGATGTCGTCGCGGCAACCCCGGTCCCGGCGGTACGCCAGCTGGACATCGCCTTCACCCTGCCCCCGGAAGTGGTCGTGGTTGCCAGCGCGGTGGACAACCTGATCGCTGGCCTGTCGGAAACCGTCGCCTGCGAAATCCTGGCCCGCCCGACCCCGGAACAGCCCCGCTTTCGCGCCCGGCTGACCACGGCCTTGCCCGATGCTGAATTGCGCGACCTGTTGTCCTTCTACGTCAGCCCCGAGGCGCTGAGCCTCGGCCCGGTGGAAACCGAGGCCTACGGCTTCTTCGACGATGCGCCCGGCCAGCCGGCTCCGGTGGACGACAGCTTCGGCCTGTTCGAGACCGACAGCCCCGCGCCCGAAGACCCGGGCTACGGCTTCTTCGACACCCCGTCGGCAGTCGCCGAGTCGACCCCCGACGACAGCTTCGGCCTGTTCGATGATGCCCCGGGCAAGCCGGAATTCGACCATACCCATGACGTGAAGCCGGGTGAGGCCCCCGCGGCGATCGAGGGCGACGGCTACGGGCTGTTCATCGACGCCCCGGCCGGCATGGGCCTGTTCCCAGGCGCCCCGGGCACACCCGCCGCTGCACCCACGGCCACGGCCGCCGCCCCCGCACCGGTCGCCGCGCCGCCCACGCCCTCACCCGGCCGCCGCGCGGCGGACAACCCGACCGTCGAGACCGCCAAGGCGGGCCGCCGCGAAACCGACAAGACCGTCGCCTCGACCAGCGGCGAGAACAGCAGCATCCGGGTCTCGGTGGAAAAGGTCGACCAACTCATCAACCTGGTCGGCGAACTGGTCATCACCCAGGCCATGATCGCGGACGCGGCCGGCTATCTGGACCCGGTCGAGGCGGAAAAACTGCTCTCCGGCATCGACCTGCTGGCACGCAACACGCGCGACCTGCAGGAATCGGTGATGTCGATCCGCATGCTGCCGATGAGCATGGTCTTCTCGCGCTTCCCACGCGTCGTGCGTGACCTGGCCGGCAAGCTCAACAAGCAGGTCGACCTGAAGACCGTGGGCGAGAACACCGAGCTGGACAAGAGCCTGATCGAGAAGATCACCGACCCGCTCACCCACCTGATCCGCAACAGCCTCGACCACGGCCTGGAAACCCCCGAAAAGCGGGTTGCCGCCGGCAAATCGCCCAAGGGCACCATCACCCTCAAGGCCTCGCACCAGGGCGGCAACATCGTCATCGAAGTGATCGACGACGGCGGCGGCCTGAACCGCGAGCGCATCCTGGCCAAGGCGCGCGAGAAGGGCATGAACGTCCACGACGGCATGGCCGACAACGAAGTCTGGCAACTGATCATGGCGCCCGGCTTCTCCACGGCCGAAGTCGTCACCGACGTGTCCGGCCGGGGGGTCGGCATGGACGTGGTGAAGAAGAACATCGAAGGCCTGGGCGGCCGGGTCGAACTGGAATCCTCACCCGGGCACGGCACCCGCATCATCATCCGGCTGCCACTCACCCTGGCGATCCTGGACGGCATGTCGGTCGGGGTCGGCGGCGAGATCTTCATCGTCCCGCTCACGGCCATCGTCGAATCGCTGCAACCCCGGCTGGAAGACATCAAGACCCTGGCCGGAGATTCCCAGGTGATCCACATCCGGGGCGAATACCTGCCGATCATCCCGCTCGCCCATGTGTTCGGCCAGCCTGACACCACGCCACTCGACAAGGGCATCATCGTGGTCATCGAAGCCGAGGAAGGCAAGGCCGCCCTGTTCGTCGACGAACTGCTCGGCCAGCACCAAGTGGTGATCAAGAGCCTGGAAGCGAACTACCGCAAGGTACCCGGCATCTCAGGCGCCACCATCATGGGCGACGGCCGCGTCGCACTCATTCTCGACATCGCCGCCGTCACCCGGCAGGGGCTGGAATCCCCGGCCCGGCGCCAGGCGGCCTGAACCATAACCTGTTAGGACGCGATCGATGGAAAACACGGAAAGCGGCATCGTCAGTTCGGGGGAGTTTCTCACCTTCACCCTGGGCCACGAGGAATACGGCATCGACATCCTCAAGGTCCAGGAAATCCGGGGCTACGAAACGCCCACCCGGATCGCCAACTCGCCCACCTTCATCAAGGGCGTGATCAACCTGCGCGGCGTCATCGTGCCGATCGTCGATCTGCGCATCAAGTTCAACCTGGGCGAGCCGACCTATGATCAATTCACGGTGGTGATCATCCTGAACATCGGCAAGCGGGTGGTCGGCATCGTCGTCGACGGGGTCTCGGATGTGATCCAGCTCAACTCGAGCAACCTGCGCCCGGCCCCGGAATTCGGCTCAACCCTGGATACCCGCTACATCCTCGGCCTCGGCACCATCGAGGACCGGATGATCATCGTGGTCGACATCGAGCAGTTGATGAGCAGTGAAGAGATGGCCTTGATCGAGGCCAGCACCGGCCACTGACCAGGACGCCCCCATGCGCACCAACCTCCCTGTCACCGGCGTCGAGCGGACCATGCGCGATGGCAGCACCATCGCCTCGCGCACCGACGAACGCGGTGTCATCACCTGGGTCAACCGGGATTTCATCGAGATCAGCGGTTTTTCCGAGGACGAGCTGCTGGGCAGCCCGCACAACATGGTGCGTCACCCGGACATGCCGGCGGGCGCCTTCGCCGACCTCTGGAACACCATCCAGCAGAATCGGCCCTGGACCGGCCTGGTCAAGAACCGCTGCAAGAACGGCGACCATTACTGGGTCAAGGCCAACGTCGCCCCGATCATCGAGGCGGGCCGCCGGGTCGGCTACCTGTCCATTCGCTTCAAGCCCAGCCGGGCCGAGATCGATGCCGCCGAGCAAGCCTATCGCTTGTTCCGGGAAGGCAAGGCACAGGGGCTGGGCGTCGAGAACGGCCAGATCATCCATACGAATTTCATCGCTAGGACGTACAAAATGTTCAACAACGCCTCCATTCGGTCGCGCCTGATCGGCACCCTGCTGTTCCTGATCGCGTTGATGCTGATCCTGGGAACCATCGGACTGGTCAACCTGAAATCCGCCAACTCGGCCATGGAAACCATCTACGAGGAGGGCGCGCTGTCCCAGCGCATGGCCAGCCGGATCCGCAACCTGGTGGCGGAAAACCGCTCCCAGGTCATGCTCGCGATGCAGCACGACCCCGCCTCGCCCTTGTTCAAGCTGCACGACCACCCGCTCGAGATGCATCTGGATGCCATCAAGGACAACAAGGCCAAGATCGACGACGCCCTGGCCCAGCTCGACAAGATGGCACTCAGCGCGGACATCAGGGCCAAGTTGGTCGAGGCCGGCCAGGCGCGCCAGACCTTCGTCACCGAGGGACTGGAACCCGCCGTGAAGACGCTTCGGGAAGGCCGCTTCTTCGACACCGGCGCGACCCTGCTGACCAAGATCAACCCGCTTTACAAGGAAGTCGACAACAAGACACGGGCCGTGGTCGAAGCCATCCTGGCCGACGTCCAGGCAAAGCAGGCCGACGCCCATGATCGATATACCAACGCCCTGATCCTGTCCCTGACCTTCCTGGCCCTCGCCATCGCCGGCGCCATCGCCTCGGGCATCATCCTGCTGCGCGTCATCACCCGTCCGCTGGAGCGCGCCATCGGCATCTTCAGCCAGATTGCCCAGGGCAACTATCGCAACGACATCGTGATCGAGCGCCAGGACGAGGTCGGCAAGGTGCTTGAGGCGCTCAAGTCGATGCAGACCAAGCTCGACTACGATGTCGCCGAAGCCCGACGCGTGGCCGACGAGAGCCTGCGCATCAAGATCGCCCTCGACAACGTCAGTGCCAACGTCATGGTGGCCGACAACGACCGCAAGATCATCTACATGAACCGTGCCGTACAGGGCATGTTCCGCAATGCCGAATCCGACATCAAGAAGCAGTTGCCCAATTTCGACGCGGGCAAGCTGATGGGCACCAACATCGATGGTTTCCACAAGAATCCGTCGCACCAGGCCACCCTGCTGTCGACCTTCACGTCCACCTACCGCAGCACGCTCAATATCGGCGGCCGCACCATGACCGTGACCGCCAACCCGGTCATGAACGAACGCGGCGAACGACTCGGCGCGGTGGTCGAGTGGGGCGATCGCACCGCCGAAGTCGCGGTCGAACATGAGGTGTCGACTCTGGTGCAGGCGGCGGCGGCGGGCGACTTCAGCCGCCGGATCAGCCTGGAAGGCAAGGATGGCTTCTTCAAGCAGCTGGCCACCGGCATCAACCAGGTCGTGGAAACCTCCGAGCAGGGCGTCTCCGACGTCGGCGAGGTCCTCAAGGCCCTGTCCGAGGGCGACCTCACCCGCCAGATGACCGGCGACTACCAGGGCCTGTTCGCCGAGCTGCGCGACAACGCCAACGCCACCGTCGCCCGCCTCCAGGAAATCATCGGCCAGATCCGCGAGGCCACCGACGCCATCAACACCGCCGCCCGCGAGATCGCTTCCGGCAACGTCGACCTGTCCAGCCGCACCGAGTCCCAGGCCTCCTCCCTGGAAGAGACCGCCAGCTCCATGGACGAGCTGACTTCCACCGTGAAGCAGAACGCCGACAATTCCCGCCAGGCCAACCAGCTCGCCAAGGGCGCCTCCGACATCGCCAGCCGTGGCGGCGAGATCGTCGGCCAGGTGGTCGGCACCATGGGCGCCATCGCCGAGTCCTCGAAGAAGATCGCCGACATCATCTCGGTCATCGACGGCATCGCCTTCCAGACCAACATCCTGGCCTTGAACGCCGCCGTGGAAGCCGCCCGGGCCGGCGAGCAGGGCCGTGGCTTCGCCGTGGTCGCCGGCGAGGTCCGCAACCTGGCCCAGCGCTCCGCCGCCGCCGCCAAGGAAATCAAGGAGCTGATCTCCGACTCGGTCAGCAAGGTCGACAACGGCTACAAGCAGGTCGAATCCGCCGGACAGACCATGCAGGAGATCGTCGAGGCCGTGAAGCGCGTCACCGACATCATGGGCGAGATCACCGCCGCCTCGGTCGAGCAGTCCCAGGGCATTTCCCAGGTCAATGCCGCGGTCACCCAGATGGATGAGATGACCCAGCAGAACGCCGCCCTGGTCGAGGAGGCCGCCGCCGCCGCCGAGTCGCTCCAGGACCAGGCCAATTCCCTGGCCGAGGCGGTCGCCGTGTTCCGCATCGCCCAGGCCCAGCGGCTCGCCGCGCCGGCCCGGGCCCAGTCCGCCAAGGCCCCGCTCCCGGTCCGCGCCGCCGCCAAAGCCGCCGCCCCGGCCAAACCCGCCAAACCCGCCCCCAAGGGCGACGAGGAGTGGGAAGAGTTCTGACCTTCCTGCCTCGCTCGATCCCCCCGCGCCCGCAGCCCGCGGCGCGGGGGGCCGACTGCCACCCCGAGCCCCGGACCCGTCATGGCTGAACCCATCCGCGCCGACCGCGAATTTCATTTTTCCAGCCGCGACTTCGAGGAAGTCCGCAAGCTGATCTACGACCACGCCGGCATCGCCCTCTCCGAAGCCAAGGAGGACATGGTCTACAGCCGCCTGGCGCGGCGCCTGCGTGCCACCGGCCTGAAGACGTTTCGTGATTATCTGGCCCTGCTCAAGTCGGGCCATGAGGCGGAGTGGGAAGCCTTCGTCAATTCGCTCACCACCAACCTGACCGACTTTTTCCGCGAAAACCACCATTTCGTGATCCTCAAGGAATTCCTCAAGCAGCGGCGTGACCGTCCGATCACGGTCTGGAGCTCCGCCTCCAGCACCGGCGAGGAGCCTTATTCGCTGGCCATGACCGCGGTGGAGGCCTTCGGTGGTTTCGATGCCCCGGTCAAGATCCTGGCCTCCGACCTCGACACCAACGTGCTGCGCAAGTGCCAGGATGGGGTCTACCCGATCGACCGACTCAAGAAACTGACGGCCGAGCAGCAGCGTCGCTTTTTCCTCAAGGGCTCGGGCGAGCGTTCCGGATTCGCCAAGGTGAAGCCGGAGTTGCGGGCCATGGTCGACTTCTTCCAGCTCAACCTGCTCAACCAGCAATGGCCGATCAAGACGCCGCTCGACGCGATCTTTTGCCGCAACGTGATGATCTACTTCGACAAGCCGACCCAACACCGCATCCTGGCCCGCATGAAACCCCTCCTGAAGCCGGACGGATTGCTGTTCATGGGCCACTCCGAGGCGCTCTATCACGCCGCCGACCTGTTCCGGCTGCGCGGCCAGACCGTGTACGAACACGCCGAGGCCCCGGCGCAGAGGAAAGCCGAGTGACCCATCATGGGTACGAGGAGCTGCTCGCTCCCAACCATTACTATGACCGCCACTTCGAGACCGAGGCGGCCAAGATCATGCCCGGCGAATACTACGTCACTGCGCGCGACATGATGCTGGTCACCGTGCTCGGCTCCTGCGTCTCGGCCTGCGTGCGCGATCCGGGGTCGGGGATCGGCGGCATGAACCACTTCATGCTCCCGGAGGGCTCCGACATTCGCAATCCGCTCTCGGTCTCGGCCCGCTATGGCGGCTACGCCATGGAAGTGCTGATCAACCAGCTGCTGAAGCTGGGGGCGGCGCGCAACCGACTGGAAGCCAAGGTGTTCGGGGGCGGCGCGGTGATGCGCGGCTTCACGGTCACCAACATCGGCGAGATGAACAGCGACTTCGTGCTCGATTATCTCGAGCGGGAGCGGATTCCGGTCCTGGCCGAGGACCTGCGCGACATCCATCCCAGGAAGGTGTATTTTTTCCCGGCCTCGGGCCGGGTCCTGGTGAAGAAACTCAAGCATGTGCACAACAACACCGTGATCCTGCGTGAACAGGAGTACCGCAGTCGGCTACAGACGGCCGACATGTCGGGCGACGTGGAGCTGTTCGACCTGGGCACGGGAGGCACTGGCTGATCCGGCATCGAACATCCAACCACGGACCGACATGAGCAAGCTCAAGGTACTCATCATCGACGATTCCGCGCTGATCCGCAGCGTGATGCGGGAAATCATCAACAGCCAGCCGGACATGGAAGTGGTTGGCATGGCGCCCGACCCCCTGGTGGCACGGGAACTGATCAAGCAGACCAATCCCGACGTGCTGACCCTGGATGTCGAGATGCCGAAGATGAACGGGCTCGAATTCCTGGAAAAGCTGATGCGCCTGCGCCCGATTCCGGTGGTGATGGTGTCGACCCTCACCGAGCGCGGCTCGGAAGTCACCCTGAAGGCCCTGGAACTGGGTGCGATCGACTTCATCTCGAAGCCCAAGCTCGGGGTTTCCGAGGCCATGGCCGAGCTGACCCAGGAAATTTCCGACAAGATTCGGACTGCCGCACGTGCCCGGGTACGGCGCCACACCCTGGCGTCGGAGTCGTCTGCCGCGCCCAAGCCGCTGGCCGGACACATCCTCTCGACTACCGAGAAGGTCGTCTTCATCGGTTCCTCGACCGGCGGCACCGAGGCGCTCAAGGAAGTACTCACCCGCATGCCGGCGCAATCGCCGGCGATCATGATGACCCAGCACATGCCGGAGTCGTTCACCCCGTCCTTCGCGGCCCGCCTGAACAGCCTGTCGGCAATGACCGTCAAGGAAGCCGAACACAACGAAAGGGTCCTGCCCGGGCACGCCTACCTGGCCCCCGGCCATTCGCACCTGCTGGTGAAGAAGAGCGGGGCCTATTACTATACCGAGCTGTCCACCGCCCCTCCGGTGAACCGGCACCGGCCCTCGGTCGACGTGCTGTTCGAGAGTGCCGCCGGCGTGCTTGGCCACAATGCCATCGCCGTGATGCTGACCGGCATGGGCAAGGATGGTGCGGCCGGCATGCTCAAGATGCGCGAAGCCGGGGCCTATACCATCGCCCAGGACGAGGCCAGTTGCGTGGTCTATGGCATGCCCAAGGCCGCTGTGGAGATCGGCGCGGTCCAGGAAGTGGCCTCCCTGAACGACATCGCCGGGTGTATCCTGAAACGCCTGACCTGAGCCGGCGGCGGCCGCCAACCAACGGAGAATTCGGAATATGCAGATCAGCCAACGTATCGACGCCAGCACGGCGCGTCTGGGCCTGGAAGGACGCTTCGATTTCCACTCGCACCGCGACTTCCGGACCGCCTATGAAGCGGTCCTGGCCAATGCCGACGTGCGCGACATCACCATCGATTTCGCCCGCGTCGACTACCTCGACTCCTCGGCCCTCGGCATGCTGCTCCTGCTCAGGGAAAAGGCCGAAGCCGGCGGCAAGAAGGTCAAGCTGGCCAACCTTTCCGGCGCAGTCAAGCAGGTCCTGGAGATTGCCAATTTCGGCAAGCTGTTCGCCATCGAATAAAGCTGGACATCGTGCCGTCCAGCCCGCTCAAGATCCTGGTCGTCGACGACACCCTGGTCAACATCAAGATGCTCGAAGCGGTGGCCCACAAATTGGGCCACCGCACCGTGGTCGCCCAGGATGGCCTCGAGGCCGTCGAACGCTACGAGGCCGAGTCGCCCGACCTGGTCATCATGGACATCATGATGCCGCGCATGGACGGCATCGAGGCCGCGCGGCAGATCCGCGCGCTGCCCAAGGATCGCTGGATCCCGATCATCCTGTTTTCCGCGCTGGACAGTTTTCAGGATGTCGTGCGCGGGCTCGAAGCGGGCGCCGACGATTACCTGACCAAGCCGGCCAACCTGCAAGTCATCCAGGCCAAGATCAAGAGTTACGCGCGCGTGCTCGCGCTCCAGGAAGAAAGCCACCGCTACGGCCGAGAACTGGCGGCCTGGCGTGCCGAGGCCGAGGAGCAAAGCCAACTCGGCCAGTACATCATCGGCCGCCTGCTCGATTCGCCGGGCCTGCGCGACCCCATGGTGCAATGGCTCAACACCCCGGCACAGACTTTCAGCGGCGACCTGGTCTGCGCCACCCGGGGGCCGGGCGATGTCCTCTACGTGATGCTCGCCGACGCCGCTGGCCATGGCCTTTCCGCTGCGCTGACCGCGCTGCCGCTCAGCCAGGTATTCCACGGCATGGCCATGAAGGGTTTCCCGATCCACACCATCGCCGAGGAACTGAACGCCAAGCTCAAGGCCTTCCTGCCCATCGACCGCTTCGTCGCCGCCTCGCTGATTGCCCTCGACACCCGCAACCAGACCATCGAAATCTGGAACGGCGGCAATCCCGACGTGCTGTTCGTCGACGAACACCATCGCGTCAGTCAACGCTGGCCGTCCCGCCACCCGCCCCTGGGTATCCTGGCCAAGCACCAGTTCTCGAGCGCCACCGAGGTGGTCGGCTACCAGCACGCGGGTGAACTGGTCATGGTCTCGGACGGCATCCTTGAGGCCGAAGATGCCGCCGGACAGCGTCTCAACCAATCCGGACTGGAAGCCCTCCTGAGCCAGGCCGAATCCGGGGCCCGACTCACCGCGATCGAAGCCGGCGTCGCCCGCCACCTGGCCGGTCGCATCGAGCACGACGACCTCTCGGCAGTGGTCGTGAAGGTCCCCATCGAACGCCGCCAGGCACCCCGGGCCGCACTTGCCGCCGACCGGCCGGAAACCAAGTTCTCCGAGTGGCGCATGGAACTGAGCTGGGGCGCGGCCGAATTGCAAAGCATGGACATCGTCCCCGCCGTGCTCGGTTTCACCAACCAGATCAAACCCTTGCAGCCACATCAGGGACAGTTGTTCCTGATCGTCTCCGAGTTATTCAACAACGCGCTCGACCACGGCATCCTGGGCCTCGACTCGCGCACCAAGAACGAGGAAGGCGGCTTTGAACGCTACCTGGAGGAGCGCGAACACCGCTTGCAGACCCTGTCCGAAGGCCGCATCGAAATGGGCTTCCATCTGCACCGCTCGGGTGGCCGCCCGGTGCTCGACCTCCAGGTCCGGGACAGCGGCGAGGGCTTCGACTTTGAGCGGGTGCTCAACCACGCTGGCGATGAAAGCACCCCTTACCAGACCCATGGCCGCGGCATCCGACTGGTGCGCAGCCTGTGCGAGGACCTCGCCTACCAGGAACGTGGCACCGCCGTGTTCGTGCGCTACGCGCTCTGAACCGGCGCCCCGACCGGCGGCCAGGTCCCGGCCGCGACCGAAGCCTCCAGCCACGGGCCGATGCCCGGCCCCAGCGTTCGATGTCGCGCCATGAGGTCGGCCAACCCGTCACGCCAGTGGGAGGCGACCTCGGCGACGACCCCCGCCAAGGCCTGAAGATCGCCCGAGGCATGCCAGGCGGCATAGGCCTCGGCCAGCGCCGGGGCCAGTTTGCGCCGCATGCCGACCAGGTTGCCGAACCAGAAATGGATCGCTGCCGGCTCGCCGCGGGCGATCAGCCCGGGCAGGGTGGATAGGCTGTCGGCATAGAGATCGCGGGCCGCGCGCAAGATGATCTCGGCCCGGCCCCGCATCACCTCGACCAGCAGCGTATCCCAGTCCGGCCCCAAGGCCTCGGCCACGCGCGCCTCGCCCAGTTCGTGCAGGAGCACCGATTCGCGCTCGACCACCACCATGGCATCCAGGGCGGCCTCGGGATCCTCGGCGAAGGCATAGGCGGCAAAGGCGCGCCCGATGGCCGGGTTCTTCTTGCTCCAGCGCCATTCCTCGTATTTTTCCCAGAGCCAGCGGCGCAGCGCCTCGGTGCGGATGAATACGGTACGGTCGAGGTACATGCCGGGCGGGGCATCGAGGTCGCGTGCCAGTTCGCGACCCGTCACGTAGACGGAAAACCCGTGCCGGGTTTCCTGATGGTCCAGCTCGGCCAGGAAGAAATGCGGCTTGCAGCCGCGCCCATAGCCGCCGCTGTAGACGTAACCATGCCCCACCAACTCGGCATTGATGCGGGCCGATTCGAACGGATCGATCGCACCGCCGGGCAACGGGATGGGCAGGTAGTCCGCTCCCTCCAGGCCATCCCACTCGATGCCGCGCGCATTCATCCAGTCGCCCACCTCAGCCTTGCCCAAATCCCCGGTCAGTGGAATCGCCTGTTCCCACCGATACAGCTCGCGCATCTTGAGCAGGAAGGTACACAGCGTGAGGTCGCCGGCATGTTGGGCGTCAGAGAGGTGGCAGTTGCGCCGGACCGCGCCGACGATAGCATCCAGGTCGAGTTCGGGCATGGCAATATCCGATCAATTTTGTCGGATTATAACCACGAACCAGGCTCAGGCGGCTTCTCCGGTCAGCTTGCGGAACAGGATGCGCACGAAACGCCAGAGCCGGATCAAGAGCAACGCGGCCAGGACCAGGAACCCAGCCAACCCGGCCAGGAACCAGAGCGGATAGCTATACAAGGTCCACAGCCCGCCCGCGACTAGGACATCCTCGGCCAACGAGACGGCCACGTTGCTGAACGGCTCCGGTGACGTGTTGATGGCCGTGCGCACGCCGACCTTGGTCAGGTGCGTGCCGGCCGCCAGGGTGCCGCCCAGCAAGCCCATGGCCAATTGCGCCGCAGCCCCCTGATCGCCCATCACTGCGGCGGCCAGGGCCGCACCGGCCGGAATGCGGATGAAGGTATGCAGGGTGTCCCAGATCGTATCCAGGAAAGGCACCTTGTCGGCCAGGAATTCCACCACCAGCAGCAGCCCGGACACCCCGAGCACCAGGGGATGGCCAAGCAGGTCGAGTCCTCCCGGCAACTGCACACCGGCGAACTGGTGCAGCGCGCCCAGGCTGAACACCAAGGCATAGAGTCGCAGGCCGCTGGCCCAACCGAACCCGGCCGCGAGCGCCGCGAGCGAGGCCAGGTCGAGCGGCAGGCCGCTCCAGTCGAGCAGCGGGCGCAGCCCGTCGACGATCGCGAGCAAATCGACCCAGGACTTTTCAAGGCTGGCAATCACGGGTTCTGTCGTCGGCATGGCCGGAAATGACTATGTCTTTAGTAGGGGGATGATAGGACCAATGCGCCGATTTGCCATCGCACAAGCGAACTAGTCCGGCGATAATCAGTCGCATCGACGAGTCATGGAAACACCCCCCATGCGTTACTGGCTGATGAAAAGCGAACCCTCGGAATACAGCATCGACGATCTGATCCGGGATGGCAGCGTGCCCTGGTTCGGGGTGCGCAACTACCAGGCCCGCAACTTCATGCGCGACCAGATGCGGGTCGGCGACGGCGTGCTGTTCTACCACTCTTCCTGCCCGGAGCCGGGTATCGCCGGATTGGCCGAAGTCGGCCGGCTGGCCTACCCGGACGCCACCCAGTTCGATCCGGATGGCAAGTATTTCGACCCCAAGTCCAGTCCTGACCAGCCCCGCTGGTTCAACGTCGATGTGCGCGCCGTGAAGAAGACCCGGCTGATGCCGCTCGCCGAACTGCGCGGCTATCCTGAACTGGCCCACATGCGCCTGCTGGCGCGTGGCAACCGCCTGTCGATCACCCCGGTCGATCCCGATGAGTGGCACTTCATTCTGGCCCGGCTTTGAGTTTCATCGGCGCGTATCTCCTGCTCGGCCTGGTCTCCGGATTCATCGCCGGGCTGCTCGGGGTCGGCGGCGGCCTAGTCCTGGTCCCGGCCCTGGCCTGGATCTACGCCGCCCAGGGCTTCACCGCCGAGTACAACATCCATATGGCCTTGGCCACCTCGCTGGCGGTGATCGTGCTGACCTCCATCGCCAGCCTGCGTGCCCACCATGGCCATGGCGCGGTCCGCTGGCCGGCGGTCCGCACGATCACGCCCGGCATCGTGCTCGGCACCCTGACCGGGGCCTTCGCGGCGGCCGCATTGCCCGACCTCGGCCTGAAATGGTTCTTCGTGGCCTTCCTGTTCCTGGCCGCCACCCAGATGCTGCTCGGCCTCAAGGCCAGCCCGCATCGGGACCTGCCCGGCTGGCCCGGCATGACCCTGGCCGGCGCCGTGATCGGCCTGGTGTCGAGTTGGGTCGGTATTGGCGGTGGCACCCTGTCGGTACCGTTCCTGAACTGGTGCAACGTGCGCTTCCAGGACGCGATCGGCACGTCCGCCGCGATCGGTTTTCCCATCGCGGTGTCCGGCGCGCTCGGCTACATGCTGGCTGGCCAGGCAACGGCGGGCCTGCCCGAATTCAGCCTGGGCTTCGTCTACCTGCCGGCCCTGATCGGCATCGCCCTGGCCAGCATGGTCACGGCACCGGTGGGCGCTCGCCTGACCCACCGCCTGCCGGTGACGCGCCTGAAGAAGATTTTCGCGGGCCTCCTGTATTTGCTCGGCCTGCGCATGTGGTGGTCCCTGATGCACTGAAAATGAGGAGAACGCAATGCGCTACTTGATGCTCTTGTCTGCCTGGTTGTTGGGGTTCAACGCGCTGGCCAGCGATGTCGCCCGGGAAAAGAAATGGGCCGACGAAGTCCTGCCCTCGGTGCTGGTCGGTGATCCGATCTGGCTGAAGCAGGCCGACGGCCACGCTTTCCTGGGGCTGTACACCCCGGCCTCGCCGGCCAAGGCGGGTCTGGTGGTGGTGCACGGCATCGGCGTGCACCCAGACTGGGGCCTGATCAGCGGGTTGCGCCAGCAACTGCCGGACGCCGGCTACGCCACCCTGTCGATCCAGATGCCGATCCTGCAGGCCGAGGCCAAGAGCGAGGCCTACCTGCCGCTGTTCGATCAGGCCGCTGACCGCCTGGCCCTGGCAGTGGCCGATCTCAAGGCCCGTGGCTACAACCAGGTCGCCATCGTCGCGCACAGCCTGGGCGCGCGCATGACACACCACTACCTGACCCGGGCCAGCCAGCCGGACATCGCGGCCTGGGTGGCGATCGGGGCGCCGGCGCCGCTTGATTCG
The DNA here is from genome assembly GCA_049322515.1 of Pseudomonadota bacterium. Classification (GTDB taxonomy): domain Bacteria; phylum Pseudomonadota; class Gammaproteobacteria; order Burkholderiales; family Thiobacillaceae; genus Parasulfuritortus. Next base: position 22,123 of record JBMOQW010000030.1, on the reverse strand, counting down.
AGCAAGCTGACCCTGCCCATCCTCGACCTGTATGGCCAGAACGACTTGCCGGCCGTGCTCGGCCACGCCGCCACCCGTGCGACCGGGCTCAAGCACGGTAAATCGGCGCAGGTGGTGATGCCGGGGGCCGACCATTTCTTCGCCGGCCAGGAGGCCGCTCTGGTCGAACAGGTCCGCCGCTGGCTGGACGCCACGCTCTGACCGGCACCGGGCCGGATCAGACCATGCCCATCCGGTCCGGTGTCTTCAGGGAATGGTCGTCTTGGTCCCGGCCGCCCAGCTTGATCTTGAGGCGCAGATCATTGAAGGAGTCGGCGTTGCGCAGGGCCTCTTCACCGCTGATGGCCTGGGCTTGGTAGAGGTCGAACAGGGACTGGTCGAAGGTCTGCATGCCGAGTTCGCGCGACCGGGCCATGAGCCCGCGGACCTCGTCCAGGCGGTTCTTCTGGATCAGCTCGGACATGAGGGGTGAATTCAGCATGACCTCGGTGGCCGGAATGCGGCCGGTACCATCGGCGCGTGGCACCAGGCGCTGGGAGACGATGCCGCGCAGGTTCATCGACAGTTCGAGCAGCAGTTGGTCGCGCCGCTCGAGCGGGAAGAAACTAAGGATACGCTCCAGGGCCTGGCTGGCGTTGTTGGCGTGCAGGGTCGACAGGCAGAGGTGGCCGGTCTCGGCGTAGGACAACGCGAATTCCATGATCGAGCGTTCCCGGATCTCGCCGATCAGGATCACGTCCGGGGCTTGCCGCAGCGAGTTCTTCAGGGCGGTGTGCCAGTCCTCGGTGTCGGAGCCGACTTCGCGCTGGGTGATGATCGACTGGCCGTGCTGGTGCACGAACTCGATGGGGTCCTCGACGGTGAGGATGTGGTCGGCACGACGCTGGTTACGGTAACCGATCATGGCCGCCAGGGAGGTCGACTTGCCACTGCCGGTGGCGCCCACCAGGAGCACCAGGCCGCGCGGCATCATCGACAGGTCGCGCAGGATCGGCGGCAAATGGAGGCTGTCGAGCTCGGGGATCTGGGTGTTGATGGTCCGGAACACGATGCCGACCCGGCCCTGCTGCATGAAGGCGCTGACTCGGAAACGGCCGACCGCCTCGTCGTAGATGGCGAAGTTGGCCTCACGGCTATTCAAGAAGGCGTTCCACTGCTTGTCGTTCATCACCGACTTGGCCAGGGCCTGGGTCTCGGCACCGGACAGCTTGGTCTCCGACAAGGGCACCACGCGCCCATCCAACTTCAGCGCGGGCGGGAAGCCCGCGGTCAGGAACAGGTCGGACGCCTGGCGCTCGACCAGGGTTTTCAGCCACTCGACGACGGGATTGCTCATCGGAACAGGTCCTTGTTGACAGCCACGGCACGCGCCTCGATGGGGGCGATCATGTTGCGCTTGACCAGGTCAGTGAGGCACTGGTCGAGCGTCTGCATGCCGAGCGCCTGACCGGTCTGGATCGAGGAATACATCTGTGCCACCTTGTTTTCCCGGATCAGGTTGCGGATCGCCGGGGTGCCAATCATGATTTCGTGGGCGGCGATCCGACCGCTGCCATCCTTGCGTTTGAGCAGGGCCTGGGAGATGACGGCGCGGATCGATTCCGACAACATCGAGCGCACCATGTCCTTCTCGGCGGCCGGGAACACGTCGATGATCCGGTCGATGGTCTTGGCGGCGGAGCTGGTGTGCAGGGTGCCGAACACCAGATGGCCGGTCTCGGCGGCGGTAAGCGCCAGGCGGATGGTTTCCAGGTCACGCATTTCACCGACCAGGATCACGTCCGGGTCTTCACGCAAGGCCGAGCGCAGGGAGTTCTCGAAGCTCTGGGTATGCGGCCCCAGTTCGCGCTGGTTGATCAGGCATTTCTTGCTCTGATGCACGAATTCGATCGGGTCCTCGATGGTGAGGATGTGGCCGTGCAGGTTGTCGTTGATGTAGTCGATCATTGCCGCCAGGGTGGTCGACTTGCCCGAGCCGGTCGGCCCAGTCACCAGGACGATGCCGCGCGGCTGGTCGGAGATGTCCTTGAAACTGCGCGGCGCCTCCAGTTCTTCCAGGGTCAGCACCTTGGAGGGTACGGTCCGGAACGCGGCCGCCGCGCCCCGCTCCTGGTTGTAGGCATTGACCCGGAAGCGGGCGACACCAGGCAAGGCGAAGGAAAAGTCGGTCTCCAGGAATTCCTCGTAAGCCTTGCGCTGGGCATCGCTCATCACGTCGTAGATCATCGAGCGGACCTGGGTGTTGTCCATCGGTGGCACGTTGATGCGCCGGATGTCGCCATGGACCCGGATCATGGGCGGCAGGCCGGCCGAGAGGTGCAGGTCGGACGCCTTGTTCTTTACCGCGAAGGTCAGGAGGTCGGAGATTTCCATTTATAATCCGGGCAGTTACGAAGCGGATTTAGAAGGGGTCTGAAACCATTATGGGCGCAATCGCGGCGGGGTTGCAAGCCTGCCAGGCACGCATCGCGGCGGCCTGTCGCGAGGCCGGTCGCGACCCCGCCGGGGTCAGCCTGCTGGCGGTCAGCAAGACCTTCCCGGCGGAGGCCGTGCGCGAGGCCTGGCAGGCCGGCCAGACGGCTTTTGGCGAGAGCTATGTGCAGGAGGCCCTGGCCAAGCAGGCGGCCTTGGCCGACCTGCCGCTGACCTGGCATTTCATCGGCCCCATCCAGAGCAACAAGACCCGGCCGATCGCCGAGCACTTCGCCTGGGTACACGGTGTCGATCGGCTCAAGATCGCCGAGCGCCTGTCGGAGGCTCGTCCGGCGACCCTGCCGCCGCTCAACGTCTGCATCGAAGTCAATGTCGGCGGCGAAGCGAGCAAGCACGGGGTGGCCCCCGAGCAGGCCCTGGCCTTGGCCGCCCAGGTCGGGGCCTTGCCGGGGCTCGCCTTGCGCGGCTTCATGACCATTCCCCGGCCCACCGCACAGGTGGCCGAGGCCCGTGCGCAGTTCGCCCGCCTGCGCGCGTTACTTGAACAGGCGGACGACCCGCGCCTGGACACCCTGTCGATGGGCATGTCCGGCGACCTGGAGTCTGCCATCCTTGAAGGCGCCACCCTGGTGCGCGTGGGCACCGCCATATTCGGAAAGAGAGCATCGGCATGATTGTTGGATTCATCGGGGGCGGCAACATGGCGGAGGCCATGATCGGCGGCATGCTCGGTCGGGGGTTCCGGCCCCACGAAATCCGGGTCGCCGACCCCAGTCACGACCGCCGGGTGCTGCTCGCCAGCCGGTTCGGCGTGGCCCTGGAGGAAACGCCGGGCAACTGCCTGGCGGTCGACGTGCTGGTCCTGGCGGTCAAGCCCCAGGTCTTGCGCGACGTGCTGCTTGGCTTGCCGCCGCTGGCGCCGGACACCTGCGTGCTGTCGATCGCTGCGGGCGTGCGCGCCACCGACATCTCCCGCTGGCTGCGCGGTCATGGCAACGTGGTACGCGCCATGCCCAACACGCCGGCCCTGATCGGCTCCGGCATCGCCGGGCTGTACGCCTTGCCGGGTGTCGCGGCACCGCTGCGCGAGCGCGCCGAGCAGATCCTGGGCGCGGTTGGCGCCACGCTCTGGGTCGAGGACGAGGCCCGCATCGATGCCGTCACCGCGATCTCGGGCAGCGGCCCGGCCTACGTGTTCCTGTTCATCGAAGCCCTCGAGGAAGCCGCCATCGGGCTGGGCCTGCCGGCCGACGACGCCCGCGCGTTGGCCCTGCACACCGTGCACGGCGCCGCCGCCCTGGCCCTGCGCGACGGCAGCGAGCCGGCCGTGCTCCGCGCGCGGGTCACATCCAAGGGGGGCACCACGGAACGCGGCGTGGCCACCTTCGAAGCCCAGGGCTTGCGCGCCATGGTGGCGGCAGCGGCGCGCGCGGCCGCCGAGCGGGCCCGCGAACTGGGCGACCAACTGGGATCGGCATGATGTGGTCCGACGCCCTGCAGTTCCTCCTGCGTGTCATTTTCGAACTGGCCGGCCTGGCCTTCTGGCTCCGCTTCTACATGCAATGGACCCGGGTGCCGTTCCGCAATCCCTTCGCCCAGTTCCTGGTCCGGGTCACCGACTTCGCGGTGCGCCCGCTGCGCCGCGTGGTGCCCGGCCTGTTCGGCTATGACTGGGCCAGCCTGCTGCTGCTGTTCACGACCCAGCTGCTCTGGGTCCTGGCCAGCCAGTGGCTGTCCGGCTACCCGTTTGCGGCGGCGGGCGCCGGTATCTGGCCCGGGCTCCTGTTGCTGGCCCTGGCGGCCTGCCTGGACCTGATCGTCTATGCCTTCATCGCCCTGGTCCTGATCCAGGCGGTGATCAGCTGGGTGAATCCATTCTCGCCCATGGCGCCTGTCTTCTACGCCCTGGCCCGGCCGGTGCTGGCACCATTCCAGCGCTTCATACCGCCGATCGCCGGCATCGACCTGTCGCCCCTGTTCGCCATCGTGTGCCTGCAACTGCTGATGATCGCCCCGATCGCCGCCCTCGAACGCCTGGCACGCGGCTGGATGGGGCTGACCTTCGGCTGACGACATGGCCCATCCAGACTGGCTGGCGCCCGGGGTGGACGGCGGCTCGGAGCTGACCTTGCATATCCAGCCAGGCGCCTCGAGAAGCGAATTGGCCGGCTGTCATGGCGACGCCCTCAAGTTGCGCGTGTCTGCCCGTGCCGTGGAAGGGGCGGCGAACGCGGCCGTGCTCGACTTCATCTGTCAATGGCTGGACCTGGGCCGGCGCGAGGTACGTCTCCTGCGCGGCGAGAAATCGCGCCGGAAGACGGTCTGGGTGGCGCTGCCGCCAGACCGGGTTCCCTTGTAATCCGGGCCTATCCGTTCAAGAATCCGGCCATGCGTACCCGTCCCATCCTGCTCAGCAAGATTTGTCCGCGTTGCGGCGCGCGCGCGCGCGCCGAGGCCAAGATGCCGATCCCGGCCAATCTGCCGACCGTGGAATTCGATCTCGACGACCTCGGCGAACTGGTGCGCAAGCAGAGCCTCAGCCATCTCCTCGCCCTGGTGGAACTGCTGCCCTACAAGACCTTCGCCTGTCGCAAGTGCGGCGCCGAGTTTCGCCTGGAAAGCCGCTCGGCGAAGGAACTGGTGGGCGCCCTGTTGACCAGCATGCAGCCGGTGCTGCCGAAAGCCAAGCCGGAACCCGCCGCGAGCCTGACCAAACCGGCGGCCCTGCCCCGCGAGCGGGCCAAACGGCCCCCGCCGGCCCCACCGCGCGCCCCCGCACCCGTGCCCGCGCCGCCGCCCGCCCAGGACTGGGAAGCGGAAAGCCTGGACGCCCTGTTCGACTACTCGGTGGACAAGAAGCCACCCGGTTGACCAGGTCGCCGCATTCGCTGGCGACCCTGTTCGATCAGGCGGCTATAATCGCCGCCTCTTGGGAGGTGCTTCTTGGACAACCTGATCCTGCTCAAGGCCCTGATCCTCGGCGTGGTCGAGGGCCTGACCGAATTCCTGCCGATCTCGTCGACCGGCCATCTGATCATCGTCGGCAGTCTGCTCGATTACACCGACGAGCGCAGCAAGGTGTTCAAGATCGTCATCCAGCTGGCGGCCATCCTGGCCGTATGCTGGGATTATCGCGCCCGCCTGCGCACGGTCGCCTTGGGCTTCAACAGCGATCCGAACCAGCGCCGTTTTGTCGGCCATGTCCTAGTCGCCTTCCTGCCGGCGGCGGTCCTCGGCGTCCTGTTCCACAGCACCATCAAGGCCTATCTGTTCAATCCGATCACCGTGGCCGGCGCGCTGATCGTCGGCGGCTTGCTGATCCTCTACATCGAGAAGCGCGCCTATCATCCCCGCCTGCATAGCATCGACGCGATGGACTGGAAGGTGGCCCTCAAGGTCGGCCTGGCCCAGTCGGTGGCGATGTTCCCGGGCGTATCACGGGCTGGCGCCACCATCATGGGCGGCGTGATCTTCGGCCTGTCGCGCAAGGCGGCCACCGAATTTTCCTTCTTCCTGGCCATCCCCACCATGCTGGCCGCCACCGTCTACGACCTGTACAAGAACTGGGCGCTGCTCGACCTGGGCGACCTGCCGGTATTTGCGGTCGGCTTCGCGGCTTCGTTCGTCGCCGCCATGGTGGCCGTGCGCGTCTTCCTCGGCTACGTCGCCAGCCACACTTTCGTGGCCTTCGCCTGGTACCGGATCGGCTTCGGACTCCTGGTCCTGCTCACCGCCTACACCGGCGTCATCGACTGGACATCTTGACGAAATCGGCGATCGCACCGAGCAGTTCGTCCTCCCGGTAGGGCTTGCCCATGTACAAGTCGACGCCCAGGTCGAGGGCATGTTCGCGGTGCTTGTCCGCCGTGCGCGAGGTGATCATGATGATCGGCAACGGCCGGGTCCGGCTGTCGGCGCGCACGTGGCGGGCCACCTCGAAGCCGTCCATGCGCGGCATCTCGATGTCCAGCAGCATGACCGCCGGCATATCCTCCTGCAGGTATTCCAGGGCTTCGACCCCATCCTTGGCGGTCGCCACCCGATAACCTTCGCGTTGCAGCAGGCGACTGGTGATCTTGCGCACGGTGAGTGAGTCGTCGACCACCAGCACCAGGGGCGCGCGATCCTCGGTGGCCGGCGTTTCGACCACGGGCGCCGCCGCCGCCGGCGCGCTTTCCATGAGTGCGAAGGGGTTGAGGATGAGCGCCACGCGGCCGTCGGAAAGTACGGTGGCCCCAGCCACGCCAGGCACCCGGGATAGCTGAGGCCCGATCGCCTTGACCACGGCCTCGGCATTGCCGCGCAACTCATCCACCCGCAGCGCCACCCGCTCGTCACCCGACCGCAAGAGCAGGACGGTGCGGAACCGGCCCTCGACCGGCTGGGGCGGCTGTCCGGTCAATTCGGCCAGGGACCGGAGCGGATAGGGCACGCCATCGAGATCGACCTGTCCGGCAGCGACCAGGGCATGCCATTCTTCGTCCTTCATCTCGCGCACCAGCACCACCATGTTGGCCGGGATCGCGTACACCTGGTCGCCGGCGCTGGCCAGGACCACCTGGGCCAGGGCCAGGGTCGCCGGCAGGCGGATGGTGAACCGGGTGCCCTGGCCGGCTTCGCTTTCGACCCGGATCCGGCCCCCCACCGCAGCGATCTCGCTGCGTACCACGTCGAGACCCACGCCTCGCCCGGCCACCTGGGTCACCGTCTCGACGGTGGAAAAGCCGGGCATGAACAGGAAAGATTCCAGGCGTTCGCGTTCGACCGGCTCACCGGGCTTGAGCCAGCCCATGGCCTCGGCACGGGCACGTACCCGGTCATGGTCGATGCCGGCGCCGTCGTCGCTCAGGGTCAACACCACTTCGGTGCCTTCCTGGCGCGCCGACAAGCGGATCTCGCCATACTCGGGCTTGCCTGCCGACAGGCGCTGCTCGGCGGTCTCGACGCCATGGGCGACCGCATTGCGCAGCAAATGCTCGAACGGCACCAAGGCCTTGTCCAGCACGGTACGGTCGAGCTCGGTCTCGCCCCCCTCGACGTGCAGGCGCGCCTTGCGGCCCAGTTCCTTGGCGGCCTGACGCACGATGCGGTGCAGACGCTCGGACTGACTGTTCAAGCGCACCATCCGGATCCGCATCAATTCTTGCTGCAAGCTGCGCGTGGTGCGCGATTGCTGAAGCAGGGCATATTCGGCGTCGGACAGACCGGCGGACAGGTTTTCCTGGGCCGTCGACACGTCGTTGACGCTCTCCGCCATCAACCGGGTGAGTTCCTGGAGGCGGGTATAGCGGTCGAATTCGAGCGGGTCGAAATGGCTCGCGTCGACCCGGGTCATGCGCGCGCCGATCTGCTTTTCGGCTTCGATCTCAAGTTCCCGCAACTGGCCGCGCAGACGCTCGACGTTGGCGGTCAGTTCAAGCGCGGTTTGCTTGTAACCATTGATGGCCGCTTCGATCCGCGATCGCGCGATACTGATCTCGCCGGCTTCGTTGATCAACGCATCCAGGATCGAGGCCTTGGCCTTGAAAGCCTGGCGAATCCCGGCGTCGTCCTCGGGCACCGGCGCCTCGGGCAAGGCCGCCGCCACCGCCGGCAGGTCAACCGTGGGTGCTACATGGCGGGCGCGCCCAGGATGGCGCAGGCGGTCGATGGCCTCGGCCAGGGTGTCGTACTCGTGTTCCAGGCTATCCAGGAAGGCCGGCTCCGGGGCGGCCTCGCCCCATTCGGCCAGGCGTGATTCCATGGCGTGCGTGTCGTCGCCCAGGCGCATCGCCCCGGCCATGCGGGCACTGCCCTTCAGGGTATGCAGGGCCCGTTGCAGGGCCTGGCACGGTTCCGGGCTGTCCGGCTCGGCGCGCCAGCGGCGCAGGCTGTCGCCAATGCGCGGCAGCAACTCGTCCGCCTCAGCCAGGAAGATCGGCAGCAGTTGCGGGTCACAGGTTTCCTCGGGCATCTCCGGCGCTGGCATCGCTTCGGGCACCGGCGCGGCCTCGGGCGCCCGGACGGCTTCCGGCATGGCCGGAGCTTCGGTCACTTGCGCGAGGGCCGGCGTTTCCTCGAGGGGGGGTTCGGCAGTGCCTTCCGGAGTGGCCTCGGGCATCGGGGCCGGAGGCCGCAAGGCTTCCAGGCGGGCAGCGAACCCGGCATCGAATTCGGGCCATTGCTGGCGACCCGCCGCCGCGAACCCGGCCCCCAGCGCTTCGACGATTTCGCTCAGCCCGGCAAGGACAGGATCCGTAAGTGGCGTGGTCTTGTCCGGCCAGGCCGCGGCCCAGAGCTCGACCGCGTGCGCAGCCTCGGCAAGGGGGGAGAGGCCCGTGGCGCGGGAGATCCCGGCCAGGGTGTGCGCCGTGCGCGAAAAACCCTCCCACTGGTTTTCATCCGAGACTTCACCCATTTCCGCCAGATGCTCGCGCATCTCGGTCATTCGGTGCGCGGCTTCGTCACTGAATATCGCAAACAGCGGCGCGGGCACCGGATGCTCGCCGATCATCACGACCGCTTCCTCGGACGAAGGCTCGGGGCTTGCCACCAGGTCGGGGACCGGTGCCTCGAAGGCCATGGGCTGAGGCTCTGGCATGGCCTCAGCCGCTTCAGGCATGTCCGGAAGCGCGTCAGTCCCGACCAGGGGCCCCTCGGCCAGGGCCGCCACGGTGCCAGCCACCTCGGCGGCCGGCAAGGCCATGTCCGTGGTGACGGCGTCAGCCTCGCCCCGCAGGCGACGAGCACGGGCCACGATGGCCTCGGCCTCAGGCACGACATGACCGTTTTGCTCCAGTTCATGCACCCAGGACTGGAATGCGTGCCCGGCCTGCTCGACGAAATCGAGGATCGCGCTGTTGATGGCGCGTTCCTCGCGCAACCACAGGTTCAGGGTCTGCTCGGCTTCCCAGGCCACTTCGGCGAGATCGGTGAGGCCGACCATGCGGCCACTGCCCTTGAGGGTGTGGAAGCCACGCCGGATGTCCACGAAATCCGCGTGCTCGTGGGCCGGACGATGCAAGCGGCCCAGGCGCTCGAAGATATCACCGAGGACCGTCTTGGCTTCCTCGATATAGATCTCCAGGAGCTCGGCGTCGACCTCGCGCTCATTGGCGGTGGGCGGCGGCGGGGCCGGCTCGACCGGCGCGGGCGCGCCCGCCAGGTGTTGCACGGCACTCTGGATATCCTCGGCGGTGGCATTCTGCTCCAGCAGGCGCAAGGCTTCGTCGGCCTGGCTGCGCAAATCCCGGTCACCCACCAGGTCGGCATCCTCGGCAAGCCGGGACAATTCACGCTGCATCTCGTCACGCAAGGCAACCTGGTCTTCGACCTCGGCCAGTTGCCCGGCACTGTGCAGCAGCTTCTCGGCGCTCTCGGCCAGACCATCCTCGACGCTGGCCTCGGCGTGCTCGGCCGCCTCGGGCGGGTGCAACAGCCGATTCAGGGACGTGGGGTCATCGCGACCATTGCGCAGGGCTTCGACATACAGGCCCAGGGTGGAAATGGCCTCTGCGATCCAGTTGAGTTCATCGGCGACGATATCGTGGTCGGCCTCTGAGATCAGGCCAATGCGCTCGCCGGCAGCGCGCACCAAATCGACCGCCACGTCCAGCTGGAGCATGTTGAGGGCGCCCTGGACCTGCTTGAGCAGCCCGGGTACCAAAGGCAGGCCTCCGCGCTCGCGACGATCTCGGAAGAACTTGTCGAGGATCTCCTCGATCTGGTGCAGGTTGATCTGGATTTCCCGGGTGACCTGGGCGAGCAGCAGCTTTTCCTGTGCCTGACGGGCGATTTCGTCGAGCAGCGGCTCGGCTGGCATCTCCGCCAGGGCATCGCCACCGGCCAGGGCCGCACGCAGACGCTTGGCCTGGATGCCGGCATGGTCGGCGAAATCATGACCGAGCTGGAAGAAATTCTCGGCCCCATGCTGGAACAGCAGCAAGGCCGTCGCCATCTCCACCTGCAAGGCTTCGTTCTGGACCGCCTGGGCGGCATCGCTGGTGTCCATGGCCGCTTCGCGAACCGCTTTGGCGAGCACGTCCAGCGCCGGATCGGCGACGGATTCCGCCACTTCGGCTAGTTGCCGTGCCGCAGCGTGGAAAGCATCCAGGCTTTCGCGTCGCCCGGAGCACAGGCGCAACCACTGTTCCTTGGCGGTGGCGAGCACCTCGCGCAGGTGGGCGAGACGGGGCGACAGCTCGAGGACGCGGGCATCGGCCTCGGCGCCCCGGCCGGCCGGGGCGAACCGTTCCAGTTCGAACAAGGCCCGCGCTTCGGCAGCGCGACCGCTCGGAGCCACATCCTGGGAAAGATAGAACAACACATCCCGGAACAGGCGATCAGCAAGCTGCTTGGAGCCGTCCATGAGCCGGCGCAGTTGCAGGTCGAGCCGGGCAAACATGCGCCGGGCCCACCAGTCCGGCGCCACACCGCCGCGCCGGATCGCCTCGAGCAATCCGGACGCGGCCCACCAGAACGTGTACTGCGCGGTGCCGGGCGCCAACCGCTCGACCTCCCGGAGCGCGACCGCCATCTGGTCGAGCGCCTGGTCGGCATCCTTCTGCTGGAGATAGTGCAACAAGCCCTTCTGGTACTTGACCCGGGCCAGGCGCAGGGCATGGCCCAGGGCCTCGGCCGGCAGCTCGGGTTCGGGTTCGGCGCGCCGGGCCCGTGCGCCCAAGTCGGGATAGAACAACTCGGAGGGTGGCGGCGGTTCGGCACCACGCCGGATCTGCATCGCCGTATACACCGGCATCAAGCCCAGATCCCCGGGCTGGCCGGTCGCCATGAGCCGGTCCAGATGCGCCTGCACGGCGCGGATGGCCTCGATCGCAAGATCTGCCGAATCGAGGTTGCGCAGCGCGTCCTTGGCCTGCATGTCGGCGAGCAAGCCTTCGATGCAATCGCTGACCTGGTAAACCCCTTGCAAGTCGACGATCTGCAACGCCCCCGACACCTGGTGCAGGTAGGTCGCGGCCTCTTTCAAGGGCGTCGTGTCGGCGCCATTCCATTCGGTCAGGGCTTTCACCCCGGCATTCAGGGCGACATCGATCTCCGCCTTGACCCAGGTCAACGGACCCAGGTCGAAATCGCTCAGGCTATCCACGCTCAGGCGCCTCTCTACCGGTTAAAGGGTGAAACCAGCCACGGACACGCGCAGCTCATCGGCCAGCACCGTGAGCTGGCCGACCGAGTCGGCGCTCTTGCGGGCGTTGTCGGAGGCCTGCAGGGTCTGTTCAAGAATGTGCTGCATGTTGTCGGCAATCTGGGTGGCGATGTCGACCTGCTCCCGCGTGGCGTCGGAAATGCTCTGGATCAGGCGCGCCAGTTCCTCGGACACCGACTCGATGTCCTGCAGCGCGTGGCCGGCGTGGTCGGACAGTGCGGCCCCCTCGACCACGCCGCGGGTACTGACTTCCATGGCGTTCATGGCATCCTGGGTATCGGTCTGGATGGTCTTGACGATGGCGCCGATGCGGCGGGTCGCCTGACCGGAACGCTCCGCCAGGCGTTGCACTTCCTCCGCCACCACCGAGAAACCGCGTCCGGCCTCACCGGCGGCGGCGGCCTGGATGGCGGCGTTGAGGGCCAATACGTTGGTCTGCTCGGTAATGTCGGAAATCAGTTCCACGATTTCGCCGATCTCCTGCGAGGACTCGCCCAGCCGCTTGATGCGCTTGGAAGTCTCCTGGATCTGGTCGCGGATGGCGTTCATGCCGGCGATGGCGTCACGCACCGAGGTGCCGCCCTTGCGCGCGAAGTCGAGCGATTGCTCGGCCACGCGAGCTGAATCGGCGGCGTTTTGCGCGACCCGGTTGACCGACTCGGACATCACCTGCACCGAATCGGTGGTCCGGCCAATTTCCTCGGCCTGGCGTTCGGCGGTCTGCAACATGTTGTCGGATAGCCGCTGGGCATCGTCGGTGGCCTGGGTCACCTGCAAGGCGGCACGGTTGACGTTCTCGACCAGGTTGCGGAGTTCCTCGATGGCGAAGTTGACCGAGTCGGCAATGGCCCCGGTGATGTCCTCGGTCACGGTGGCGCGCACCGTCAGGTTACCCTCGGCCAAGTCGCCCATTTCGTTGAGCAGGCGCAGGATGGCCTCCTGGTTGCGGCGATTCTCGCGTGCCGCGCCATCCTGCTCCCGAGTGGCCTGCTCGGCCCGGGCGCGCGACTCGGAAACGTTGGCCAAGGCGAGCAGGAGCAAGCTGGCCAGGGCCACGCCGCCGAACAGGAGTGCGAGCAGCAGATAGATCCAGCTCAGATCGTTCTGATAGCTATCGGTCATCTCGCCGGTCATGGCCAGCATCTGCTCGCTGTCATCGAACAGTTCACGTGCCGCGCGTTTGGCCTCGACCAGCTGGGGCATGCGCTTGAGGATCTGGTCGATGCGGCTCTCGAAAGCGGTGAACACGGTCTGCAATTCGCGCAACTTGTCGCGTGCAGCGGGATCGCCGATCGCGCTGAGGCCCAGTTCGGCATCGCCATTCAGCATGCCGTTCAGCACTTCGCCGAAGGTCTTTACGTCCTGGCCAAGCTGATAGGCAGTTTCCGGATTGATGACCTCGCCAGCCACCAGGCCATTGGCGTTCTTGGCCATGCGCTGGGTCCAGAGTGCCTGCTGGTGGGCGAAGGAGAGGGCATTTCCGCCCGGCAGCAGGGCGATCAATTGCTGGGTAAGATCAAGCAATTCGCTGTTGCGGACATTGACCTGCTCGATCGACTGGGCCAACGCCACCAAGGCTTCCCGCTGCGCCAGCAGGGCATCGATGTCCTTGCGCGACTTTTCCCAGCGCTGCTTGACCCCGACCAGATTACCCTGACTGGTGAGCAGACCGCTCAGATCATCCAGCTCGGCCAGCCCGTCATTGAAGCCCTTCTGGCTCTCCTGCAATTGGGCAAAAGCCCCCGGGTTGCCCTGGGCAGCCAGCAAGGCCGCCTTGGAATAGCGCTGAGACAACATCTGCAGCTGGGTGGCGATTTCCGCCCGCTCGGTACGATTGCCGACCTGGACTAGGTAGAGCACCACGAACAGCACGGTCAACAACAACGCGAACAGCAGTGCCAGGATCAGGATCCGATAGCGCTGCTCGACGTTGCGCTTGGCCAAGCCGGGCACCTTGGCCAGGTCGAATCGACCGAGGCGGGCTTGCCAAGCCTCCAGGCGTGGTCCCAGTCGCCCCCCACCGGCGCCCTGAGTATCGTGGCTTTGCTCCATTCGAGTCTCCATCATCGTCAAACCGCCACGCGCAGGAAACGCGGGTCGGCGAGTAGCTTGTCCAGGGAAATTTCCGTCCACTCGATCCCCTGCGCGTCGACGTAGGCATCGAGTTGCCAGTCCGGGGCATCGACCGCCGGTTGCCGGGTCATGCCGGCGATGTTGCGCAGGCCGAGTGCCTGGTCGATGCGCAGGGCAGCATGGGCATCGAATCGGGCATTGGCGAGGAGCATCCGGATATCATCCGGGGTTTCGGGCGGAGCGATGCCGAGAAACCCGGCCAGATCGGTGCAGCCATAGATCGCGCCCCGGACCCCGGCGACCCCGAGAAACCAGGGTTGAACCCACGGAGCACGGGCCAGATGGTTCACGGTGACCACTTCGGAAACCTGGTCCAGGGCAACCAGCCAGTGGCGACCACCGGCCACGAAGCCCAACTTGGCCCCGCCGCCCTCGCCGGCAGCCGCCCCCTTGAGCCGTTCGGCCAGACGGTGCTGGAATTCGCGCAGATTGAGTCGCTCGTCCATCAGGCCAGGCTCTTGATCTTGTCAAGCAGGTCAGCGGCGGCGATCGGCTTGACCAGATAGGCGACGGCCCCCTGGCGCATGCCCCAGACGCGGTCGGTTTCCTGACCCTTGGATGTGCACATGATGACCGGAATGTCCTTGGTATCGGCGTCTCGTGACAAGGTGCGGGTCACCTGGAAGCCATTGACCCCGGGCATGACCACGTCCATCAGGATCAGGTCGGGATGGCCAGCCTTGGCCTTGGCGATGCCTTCCTCGCCATTCTCGGCGGTATCCGCCTCGAAGCCGTGCTTTTTCAGGATATCAACCAGGACGTATCGCTCGGTCGGCGAGTCGTCCACCACCAGGACTTTCTTGATCGGCATACGCTGAACTCCTTGAATCTGGAATGATGTCGGACCGTGCGTCAACCCGTTGCGGCATGGTGCCGGGCCACTGCGGACAGGAGCGCATCCTTGGAAAACGGCTTGGTCAGATACTCGTCCGATCCGACCAGGCGACCGCGGGCACGATCGAACAAGCCGTCCTTGGACGACAGCATGATCACCGGCGTCTCCCGGTAGCGGGAATTCTTCTTGATCAACGCGCAGGTCTGGTAGCCATCCAAACGCGGCATCATGATGTCGACGAAGATGACGTCCGGCTGATGGTCGGCGATCTTGGCCAGCGCATCGAAGCCATCCTCGGCCAGGATTACCTCGCATCCCGCCTGCTGCAGGAAGATCTCTGCGCTGCGCCGGATGGTGTTGCTGTCATCGATCACCATGACCCGGGTGCCCTTCAATTCCATCGTCAACCTCCGCGCTCGATCGGATAACCGGCGGCCTTCCAGGCGGGCAGGCCGGTCCGATACCAGTAAACCTTGGTATAACCACGCTTGGCCATATAGCGGGCCGCCTTGTAGCTGTACCAGCATTCCGCGCCATTGCATTGGAAGATCATCGGCGCCTGCTTGTCTTGGGGTAGCTTGCTCAGATCGAAGCGGTCGACCGCGTCGTCGAAGTCAGGCTCCTTGGGGCTGTTGCTCTGATAGTGCACGGAAATCGCCCCCGGGATGTGGCCTTCCCGGTAATGTTCCACCGGCCTGACATCGTAGAGCGGCACTTTCTGTTCCATCATTTTCCTGACCTGGGCCGCAGTGACGATGGTCACTCCGGGCAGCACCTCGGGCGTGTAGAAGCCGCGCGTGGAAATCTTTTCGAAGGCCGCGGCATCGGACGCAGCAAAGGCCCCCAGTCCCCCCTTGCCCAGGCGCGCCACGAAACCGGCATCAAGCCCGGTGAAGGCCTGCCCGACCTTGGCCCGCAAGGCGGGATCCATCTTGCCAAGCACGGCCACTCCGGCCACCGGCATCGGATCGAAGGTTTTCACCAGACTGGCGCCAGGATGGCTGGCCAACCATTGGCGCGCGGTTTCCTCACGCAAGGCCGCCACCTCGGCCTGACCGATATCCAGGGCATACAGGACCGCGCCGTAGCTTTTCACGGTGGTGACCGGACCGAAGAAGCTGCTGGTGGACAAGCCCATGGCGTTCAACTCGCCCTTGAGCGTGGTGGAAACCAGGGATTCCTGATGGGGCAGGACCACGCGCCGCCCCTTGGCCTCCTCGAACTTGGCGATGCCGCTGGCCTTGCTGGCCAGCAAGGCGACCCGGGTGGACGCCTGGGTGCGGCTCACCGGCACATAGCCGTGCCGCATGGCGAGCCCGATCAGATGCGAGGGGGCCACCAGGATGTCGTAGGCGCCGATGCGTACCTGTTCGCCCACGCGCTCGGTATGCTGGGTCATCTCCAGCCGCACCGGCTGGCCCACCGACTTGCCGATCCGGCTGGCCAGTTCCTTGAACACGCTCTGGGTGGCCACCCGATCCCGATCCTGGTCGTAGTCGAGGGTGACATTCATGACCAAGTCGGCCCAGACAGGCTGGGCCAGACTGATCAGCAACGCCGCCAGGGACGGCAACCAACCCTTCCGCATCTATTTGTTCCCCAATCGTGGCGCGTATCGGCCGGATCGCCATGGCAGGGCCGCCGCATGTGGGATAATTCCTTCACCGCTATTTGTAACACAAAGCCTCTCCACATGTCTTCACAACTCCCCACCGTCCTCAGTTTCGCGGCCACCGACCCGACCGGGGGCGCCGGCAGTCAGGCCGACCTGCTGACCCTGGCCAGCCTGGGCTGCCACCCGCTCACCGTGATCACCGCAGTCACGGTTCAGGACACCGTCGGGGTCGATGATTTCCTTGCCCTGGACGCGGCCTGGATCGTCGACCAGGCACGCGGCATCCTCGAAGATGTCCCGGTTGCCGCCTTCAAGCTGGGCATGCTGGGCAGCGTGGAAGCGGTGGCGGCGATCGCCGAGATCGTCTCCGACTATCCCGACATCCCTCTGGTCCTCGACCCGGTGCTGGCCTCCGGACGGGGCGATGAGCTGGCCGACGACGAACTGATTTCGGCCATGCGCGACCTGTTGCTGCCCCAGACCACCCTGATCACTCCGAACAGCATGGAGGCCCGGCGACTGGCCGAGGACGACCTCAACGACGAGGACGACGATCCGGACCTGGAGGAATGTGCCGCACGCCTCATCGACCTGGGCTGCGAACACGTCCTGATCACCGGATCGCATGAGCAGACCACCAAGGTGATCAACAATCTCTACAGCATCGAGGGCCTGCTGCTCAGCCTGGAATGGGAACGCCTGCCGGGCAGTTACCACGGTTCCGGCTGCACCCTGGCCTCCGCGGTGGCCGCGCTCCTGGCCCAGGGCCTGAGCATCACCGACGCCGTCAAGTCGGCCCAGGAATATACTTACGAAGCCCTGCGCAACAGCTACCGCATCGGCATGGGCCAGCATATTCCCGACCGCCTGTTCTGGGCACGCGACGGCGAAGATGACGCGGCTTGAGGGGCTTTACGCGATCACCCCGGACTGGGCCGACAGCGCGCGCCTGGTCGAAGTCACCGAGGCGGTCCTCAAGGGGGGATGCAAGGTCCTGCAATATCGCAACAAAAGCGCCTCGCCGACCCTTCGCGAGGCGCAGGCAGTGGCGCTGCGCGACTTGACCCGACGCCATGACGCCCGACTGATTGTCAACGACGACCTCGACCTGGCCCTGGCGGTCGAAGCCGATGGCGTCCACCTGGGTGCCGACGATGGGGATCTCGCCGCCGCACGCGCCCGGCTGGCGCCCGATCGTCTGCTCGGCGCCTCCTGCTACCAGCGCCTCGACCTGGCCCGCGCGGCGCGTGCCGCCGGCGCCGACTATGTCGCCTTTGGCAGTTTTTTCGCGTCGCCGACCAAGCCCCTCGCTGGCCGCGCCGACCTGTCCCTGCTCGGTGCGGCCGGCGCCGAACTGGACTGCCCGGTATGTGCGATCGGCGGTATCAGCCTCGACAACGCGTCCGGCCTGGTGGCCGCCGGCGCCCACCTGCTGGCGGTGATCAGCGCCGTATACAATAGCGCGGATCCCGAGCGCGCCAGCCGCGATTTCATGCAACTTTTCGAGATTTCCCGTCCATGAGCTCCCGCAACGACCAGTTGTTCGAACAATCCCAGCACGTCATTCCCGGCGGCGTCAATTCACCGGTGCGCGCCTTCCGCTCGGTGGGCGGCACGCCACGTTTCTTCGCGCGCGGCGAAGGCGCCCGGGTCTGGGATGCTGATGGCAAGTCGTACCTGGACTACGTCGGTTCCTGGGGACCGCTAATCCTCGGCCACGCCGATCCCGACGTGGTCCGCGCCGTGCAGCAGCGCGCTGCACTCGGCCTGAGCTTCGGGGCGCCCACCGAGATCGAGCTGGAAATGGCCGACTTCCTGGTCCAGGCCTTGCCCAGCCTGGAGAAGCTGCGCCTGGTCTCCTCCGGCACCGAAGCCACCATGAGCGCCATCCGCCTGGCACGCGGCTTCACCGGGCGCTCCACCCTGATCAAGTTCGAGGGCTGCTATCACGGCCACGGCGACGCCCTGCTGGTCAAGGCCGGCTCCGGTGCACTCACCTTCGGCCAGCCCAGTTCGGCGGGCGTCCCGGCCGAAGTCACGGCCCATACCCTGGTGCTCGACTACAACGACATCGACCAGGTCAACCGCGTCTTCGCCGAGCGCGGCCAGGAGATCGCCTGCGTCATCGTCGAGGCGGTGGCCGGCAACATGAACCTGATCAAGCCGGCCCCTGGTTTCCTCGAGGCCCTGCGCGACAACTGCACCCGCCACGGCGCGGTGCTGATCTTCGACGAAGTCATGACCGGCTTCCGGGTCGGCCCCCAGGGCGCCCAGGGGGTATACGGCATCACCCCCGACCTGACCACGCTGGGCAAGGTGATCGGCGGTGGCCTGCCGGTCGGTGCCTTTGGCGGCAGGGCCGAGATCATGGATCAGTTGGCGCCCCTCGGCCCGGTCTATCAAGCCGGCACCCTGTCAGGCAACCCGGTGGCCGTGGCCGCCGGGCTGACCACCTTGAAGAAGGCCCTGGCACCTGGCTTCCACGATGCGCTCGCGGCCTGCACCACCCGCCTGGTCGAGGGCCTCGCCGCCGCCGCGCGTGACGCGGGCATCCCGTTCTCAGCCCAGTCGGTGGGCGGCATGTTCGGGCTCTACTTCAGCGCCAAGGCCCCCACCTCGTACGCCGAGGTGATGGCCTGCGACAAAGAAGCGTTCAACCGCTTCTTCCATCTGATGCTGCTGGAAGGCGTCTATCTGGCGCCCTCCGCCTTCGAGGCTGGCTTCGTCTCCGGCGCTCACAGCGACGCCGACATCGACGCCACCGTAGCGGCCGCAGCCAAGGCTTTCGCCAAGCTATGAACGAGGAACTGAGCCCGGAGGACCTGTTCCGGCTCAACGTCCTGCTCGCCCAGGAGATCCGCGCGATTCGCCTCGACGAGGGCAACCTGGCACTGCACGCACTGCTCGCCGGCGGGGAGGAAGCATCGATGCCGCTGCATCCGAATTGCCGTGCCGACAAGTACCTGCGCCTGGTGCGCGAGGCCTTGTCCGGCCACGCCCTGGGCTCGCCAGGCGGTTATCCCGTCTATCTCTCACGCTGGACCCGGCACGGCCAGATGGAAAGCACCAATCTCGGCCAGCTGCTGTTGATCGGCGAGCCCGAAGCCGTGGTCGCGGTGGTGCACTCGCCCGCACTCACCGATGAAATCGCCGGCTACGCCTGGTGGGCGATGCCGACCATTGAACACGCCCGTCTGATGCTGGCCCGGGAAGCCGTGGCACGCGGCCGCATGGGCCCGATCCTGGCCGATTTCCTGATCGAGCACCTGCCCTTCCTGCAAGAGGATCACCTGGCCATCATGGATACGGTGGCGGTGCTGCTCTACTCCGGCACCCTGTCCGAAATCCAGCGCCAGACCGTGTGGAAGCGGGGCAAGCGGCAGAACAGCTACTATGTCGCCTTCCTGGAAACCTGCCCCGACCATTTGCCGGATCCCAGTGCCTTTGCCTTCATCGATGCCTGCCTGGAGATCCTGGCTCGCCCCGATACCCAGGAAGTGGTCAGCCGCACCTTGGATGCGATCGGCCGCCATTTCGCTCGCCTGCCAGTCCCGGATGACGAGGACCGGGCGGCCTGCCAGGCGAGACTGGCGCACGTGGATGCCGGTCTGACCCACCCGATCTTCGCCCGCAGCACGGCGATCGGCTCGCTGATGCGGCGCAAGATCGAACCGGTGATCGCCCCCGTCGCAGCCGACCTGGCCAGGTTGCGCGGCCCGCAATGAATCAGGGGCGCTCACGCGCCCCTGGCCGTCACCAAGAAACGTCGATCACTGGGCTGGCCGGGCCGGCATCGCGCCACTCAGCATATTGAGCAGTTGCATCGGATCGAACGGCAAGGCCGCCGGCGCTTGCCCCGACATGGCTGCGGGCGATGCAAACGGGAATGGCGGAACTGGCGGCATGTTCGGTGCGCTGGCGAAGGGCAGCGCCGGGAATCCCGACCCGAGGTAAGGATTGCCTGCCAACGGCCCGCCGAGGAATGGATTGGCCATCTGGTTCTGATGGCTGAAGCTCATCATCTGGGGAGCCACCTGCATGGCGCCCCCCAAGCCCATCATCGGGACCGCCATGCCCACCGGATTCATCATCCCCATACCCATCGGGGACCCCATCATGGTCATCGGCACCAAGAAGGCCAGGGGATTGGCCATCGGATTCAACAGGCTGGCTGGATTCAGCATGCTTGCAGGATTCATCATTGCCACGGGATTCATCATGGCCGCAGGGTTCATCATTCCAGCCGGATTCATCATGGCCATCGGATTCATCATCGACTCGAATCCGGCATGCGCAGGGACAGCCACACAAGCCAGCACAGCCATCAGGGTATTCAGTTTCATCGCAGGGTTCCTCGGGGGCCGGTCACAGGTCGCCATCGGCGGCGGCGCGCATGATGTTGTCCATCTTGTCGCGGATCTCGGCCGCAGCCTTCATCAGGGCGTCCGGCGCGCCCATCTTGCCCGAGATGGAGTCCAGCCAGGCGACGTCCCAATCCAGAGTCAACACCCAGATGTTCTTGTCGGCGTCTTCCATGATGCCGATCCGGCAGGGCAGGAAGATGAGCGATTCGGGCGCGTACTTGAGCACCTCGCGGCCCGCCGCGATGTCACAGTAGTGGAAAACCTCCATGCGGGGCGCCGTGGTGTCGCCAAGCACCGCCTGGATGTCCTTCCACATCGGGGAATGGCCGACCTTCTTGAAGTTCATCTGGTTGGCGCGCAATTCCATCGACTGAACCACGTCATCGAAGCTAAGACCTTCCTTGGCCTTGTACTTGGTCGACATCAGGTTCATGACATCCTTGACGTCCATGCGCGTCGCCATGCTCATCATGGGCATCATCTGCTGCATCAGCTTGCGCTTTTCCTCGACCGGGATCACGCGGGACATCTCGTAGGGACGCTTGCCGCGCCCTTCGGGCGAGATCGGCAACACCATCGGCCCGGCGGACACCGGGACGTTGGCCAGGTAGGGATTCGCGGCCGGCGCCGGATCGGCGGCCTGCACGGACGACAGCACGGACAGCAGGGCTGTCAGCAGGGCAATACGTTTCATCAGTCTCTTCCTTATCCTCGGGACAATCGCATCGTGTGCGTTACTTCGACGGCATTGTGGTCAGGCCCAATGCCTTCCAGGCCTGCATGCCGCCGCGATACCACTTCAGCTTGTGGGCGGGATAGCCGTACGCCAACAACTGCTTGATGTTGGTCGGGGACTGCCCGCACCAAGGGCCGTTGCAGTAGAAAACCAAGGTACGCGCATTCTCGAAGTTCCACAACCCACCCGCGCGCGCAGCGCCGAAGCGCAGGCTCAGGAGTTCGGCGATCTTTTCAGGATCACTGTGAGCGGGATGCAGTTCGGTCCATGGAATATGCACCGCGCCAGGCAGGATGCCACTGCGCAGCGGCCAGTCGCTGTCACGCGAATCGACCACCAGGACACTGCCATCCCCCGCCCGCTTCAGGTAGTCGATCACTTCAAGTTCACCCAGGGTCTCCACCCCGGGCGCCAAGTGCATGGGCTGGATGCAATAAGGGGGACAGGGTCTCGACGTCAGCGAGAAATCCGGATCGATCATATTGTCCGGATCCGCATTCCGCTCCAGGGTCACCCGCTGCCCCAGATGCAGAATTTCGACACTGGGCAGGCCGTGGGTGATGTGAACGGGCTTGACCGTCTCGGCCGCCAAGACCGACAAAGATACCGTGAGTAAACCGGCAGCAAGCAAGACATGCATGGCACGCTCCTTCGACGACACATCCCGGCCGCGCTAGCCTACGCGGGGCGAAAAAAAACCGGGCCCCTGAGGACCCGGTCGTCTCGGCTTGGATCAGCCGATGGTGGCTTCGGCGGTGTCCTGCTCGCCCTTGTTGTCGACCGTGCTGATCGACACCTTGTCACCGGCCTTGGCACCCTTCACCTTGAACGCCAGGTACGGGTTCTTGGAAATGCCGCC
>JBMOQW010000029.1:0-194310 GCA_049322515.1 Pseudomonadota bacterium | reverse complement strand
GCCGCGCCCCCCCCCCCCCCCCCCCGGCGGGTCCTGGGGCGCCCCCTGACCCGAGAGGCGGAATTGGTGTTCGCACTCTGGCGAGCTTTCCACGAAGCCGGTCCGGGGCGCCGGGCCGGCGCTGCCCAGGCGCTGGCGGCCTGGCGCGCATCGGTGCCGGGCCCGGTCTATGCCCTGGGACTGGCGCCGACGAGCCGGATGGAACGGCGCTTCCTGGAGGATTGCCGGCGCCACCCGGGCTTGTGCGAACTGCCCTGCCCGCCGCCGGCGCCGGAACGCCTGGCCTGGCTGGTGGCGGCGCTCCGGCCGGACCCGGAGGCCGGGTCCATGGCGGCACGGGCACGCGCGTTGCGTGCGCTACCGCCGCCGCCAGTCGACTACCTCGCAGCCGCCGACCTGGAAACCCTGGCCCTGGCCTGTGCGCGCCGGATCCGTGAAGCCTTGGCCCGGGGCGCGCGCCAGGTGGCCGTGGTGGCCCTCGACCGGCTTGCCGCCCGACGCCTGCGTGCGGTGTTGGAGCGAGACCAGATCCTGGTCCGCGATGAAACCGGCTGGACCTTCGCGACCACCAGCGTCAGCCATGTGGTCGAGCGCTGGCTGTGCCTGGTGCAGGATGATTTTTACCACCGAGACTTGCTCGATCTGCTCAAGTCCCCGTTCGTGTTCGCGGATGAACCGGCGGCGTCACGCGACGCCGCGGTGGCCGCATTCGCCGAGGTCCTGGCCCGGCACCGGCTGGGCGGCGGATTGGCCCGGCTGCGCCGCCTGGCCGAGGCCGAGGCGCCGGCCATCGCGCCCAGGCTGGCCCGCCTGGCACACGCGGCCACGCTGTTCCAGGCGGGTGCCCGGAAGACCCTGTCCGGCTGGGTGACAGCGCTGTTCACGAGCCTCGATGCCTTGGGCGCGCTGGTCGCGCTGCGCGCTGATCCGGCCGGCCGCCAACTGCTCGACTGGTTGCGAGGCCAGGCCGACGAACTGGCGCCCGACCGGAGTCGGCACGACCTGTCGTCCTGGCGGGCCTGGTTGACCCTGCAGCTGGACCGGGCCACCTATGTCGCCGACGAGATCGACAGTCCGGTCTGCCTGACCCACCTGGCCGCCCTGCGCCTGCGTGCACTCGACATGGTCCTCTTGCTGGGCGCCGACGCGGGCCATTTCCCGGCCCGAGCCGAGCCGGGCGTGTTCAATGAGGCCGTCCGCCTGGAATTGGGCTTGCCCGGCCAGGAAGCGCGCCAGGCTGAAACGCTCGATGTGCTGGTCGATGTCCTGGCCCGTGCCGGCCAGGCGACCCTGGCCTGGCAGACCTGGCGGGGTGGGGAGCCCAATGCCGAGAGCCCCTGGGTGGCGCGCCTGGTGCACTTCCATGCCCTGGTCACCGGCATCGTCCCGGTCGAGCGGCTCGACGCGCAGCTGCCCTCGGGGGTTGGCGGGCCAGCCGGCGCCCCCGCGGCGGCCAGCCTGCGTCGACTGCCAGCCCGGCTGACCGCCAGTGCCTGGCAGGACATGGTGGCTTGTCCATACCGGTTCTTTGCCCGCTACGGTTTGGCGCTGGCGTCACCCGGCCAGGTCGAGGAAACGATGCGCAAGGTGGATTACGGCGAACGGGTGCACCAGTGCCTGAAGGTCTTCCATGCCCGATTTCCGGACCTGGGCGGGCTGAGCCCGGCAGCGCTCCTGACGGCACTGGCGGAGATCAGTGCCGAGGTGTTCGCGGTCCGGGAACGGGACGACGCCTGGGCCCATGCCTGGCACGCGCGCTGGCGACAACACCAGGCGGCCTATCTCGATTGGGCGCTGGACTGGGCGGCGCAGGGCTGGCGCTGGCAGGGCAGCGAAGTCGTCTTTGAGCACGACCTCCAGATTCGCGAGAACGTCACGGTGCACCTGCACGGCCGGGTCGACCGGGTCGATGCCGGCCCCGAAGGCATCGCCGTGCTGGACTACAAGACGCAAACTCGGGCCATGGCGCGCCATCGTCTGAAGCAACCGGGCGAGTATGTGCAACTCAATGTCTATGGCCTGCTCACCGGCGCGACCCAGGCGGCCCTGGTGGCCCTGGACGACGACCCGGTGACGGCCGTTGTGCCGGCGTGGCCGTTGTCCGAGGCGGCCGCACGCGAGGCTGCGCGCATGCGCACGGTGCTCGGCCGCGTCGTCGAGGGTGCGCCCTTGCCGGCGCACGGTGTCGAGGCGGTCTGCGCGCGGTGCGAAATGCGGGGCCTGTGCCGACGCAATTGATCCGGGTCGGTGACAGCCGCGCCGGGACGGAGAATAATCGCCATTCCCGTTTGGAGGAGACACAATAAATGAAGCTGGAAACCCTGGCCGTCCATGGCGGCTATTCGCCCGAACCCACCACCAAGTCGGTGGCGGTGCCGATCTACCAGACCACGTCCTACGCCTTTGACAGCACCCAGCACGGGGCTGACTTGTTCGACCTCAAGGTGGCGGGCAACATCTACACCCGGATCATGAACCCGACCACCGACGTGCTGGAAAAGCGCGTCGCGGCGATGGAAGGCGGGATCGGCGCCCTGGCGCTGTCGTCCGGCATGGCGGCGGTGACTTACGCCATCATGACCATCTCGGAAGCCGGGGACAACATCGTCACCAGCAGCACCCTGTATGGCGGCACCTACAACCTGTTCGCCCATACCCTGCCGCAATATGGCATCCAGGTCCGTTTCGCCGATTACCGCGATCCGGCCAGCTTCGAGACGCTGATCGACGCCAAGACCAAGGCGATCTATTGCGAGTCGATCGGCAACCCGCTCGGTAACGTGGTCGACATCGGCACCCTGGCCGACATCGCGCACCGGCATGGGATCCCGCTCATCGTCGACAACACCGTGCCAACCCCGGTCCTGTGCCGGCCGTTCGAGCATGGTGCCGACATCGTGGTGCACGCCCTGACCAAGTACATGGGCGGCCATGGCAACTCCATCGGCGGCTGCATCGTCGATTCCGGCACCTTCCCCTGGGCCGAGCACAAGGCCCGCTTCAAGCGCCTGAACGAGCCCGATGTGTCCTATCACGGCGTGGTCTACACCGAGGCGCTCGGCCCGGCCGCGTATATCGGCCGGGCCCGCGTGGTGCCATTGCGCAACATGGGCGCGGCGATCTCACCTTTCAACAGCTTCCTGATCCTGCAGGGGCTGGAAACCCTGCCACTGCGCATGGACCGGATCTGCAAGAACACCCTCAAGGTGGCCGAGTACCTGCACAACCATCCGCGGGTCGAGTGGGTCAACTATGCCGGGCTCATCGACCATGCCAGCCGGCCGCTGGTCGACAAGTACATGGGCGGCCGCGCCTCAGGCATCCTGTCGTTCGGCATCAAGGGCGGGCGCGAGGCGGGCGGCCGCTTCATCGACGCCCTCAATCTGGTGGTCCGCCTGGTCAACATCGGCGACGCCAAGTCCCTGGCCTGCCACCCGGCCTCGACCACGCACCGCCAGTTGTCGCCCGAGGAGCTCAAGAAAGCCGGGGTGTCCGAAGACATGGTCCGCCTGTCGATCGGCATCGAGCATATCGACGACATCCTGGCCGACCTGGAGCAGGCACTGGCCGCCGCCTGAGGCGGTACGCCGCGGTCGGTAAAACGCCCCAAAATGGGGCGTTTGTGTTTTTCGTGGCACTGCGATCCCGGTTGGCGCAAACCCTTGAACGCGCTAGAATTCCCGCCCTTTTACCTTGATCACGTGCCTCGGCGACCGGAAAAATGGACGATCGACAAAGCCGCTTGTGCGGCACGCTCTACAGCCCTGATTTTGAACAGGATAGTTGCGGCTTCGGCCTCATCGCGCAGCTGGACGACCAGCCCACCCACAAGCTGGTGCAGACCGCGATTGCCTCCCTGGCCTGCATGACCCACCGGGGCGCGGTGGCCGCCGACGGCAAATCGGGTGATGGCTGCGGTCTGCTGTTCAAGAAGCCGGATGCCTTTCTGCGTGCAGTGGCCGCCGAGGCGGGCTTCAAATTGGCGAACCACTACGCTGCCGGCCTGGTCTTCCTGAGCCAGGACGCCGCCAAGGCGCAGCGTGTCCGCGACTTGCTGAACGCCGAACTGACCGGTGAAGGCCTGGTCGTGGCGGGTTTTCGCAAGGTGCCCACCGACAACGGTGCTTTGGGCGAGTACGCCCTGAAGAGCCTGCCGGTGATCGAGCAGTTGTTCGTCAACTGCCCGGACGCCATCGACGCCGAGATCTTCGAGCGCAAGCTTTATATCGCCCGCCGCAAAGTCGAGAAGGCCGTGGCCGGCGACGACGCCACCTTCTATATCCCGACCCTGTCCGGCCGCGTCATTTCCTACAAGGGCCTGGTCATGCCGGCGTATCTGCCGGTGTTCTATCCCGACTTGAACGACGAACGCTTCGCCTCGGCCTTGGCCGTGTTCCACCAGCGCTTCTCGACCAACACCTGGCCTGAATGGCGCCTGGCCCAGCCGTTCCGCTACCTCGCCCACAATGGCGAGATCAATACCGTGCAGGGCAACCGTAACTGGGCGCGCGCCCGTGAACAGAAGTTCCAAAGCCCGCTGATCCCGAACATGGAAGACGTGCGGCCGATGGTCGGTACCAAAGGTTCCGACTCGATGAGCTTCGACAACATGCTCGAAGGCCTGGTCATGGGCGGTGCCGGCCTGTTCCGTGCCATGCGCATGATGGTGCCGCCGGCCTGGCAGAACGTCACCAACATGGATCCGGACCTGCGCGCCTTCTACGAATTCAATTCCATGCACATGGAGCCGTGGGACGGCCCGGCCGGCATCGTCATGACCGACGGCCGCTATGGCGTCTGCATGCTCGACCGCAACGGCCTGCGCCCGGCCCGCTATGTGATCACCAAGGACCGCTATGTCACCATCGCCTCTGAAGTCGGCGTCTGGGACTATGGCGGCCCCGAGAACATCGTCGCCAAGGGCCGCGTGCGTCCGGGCCAGATGGTCGCCGCCGATTTGCAGACCGGCAAGTTCCTTCTCCCCGAAGATATCGACGCGTTGCTCAAGGCCGGCCACCCTTACCGCGACTGGCTCAAGCAGCACGCCCGCCGGGTCGAACTGGGCGCCGAGCAGGATGCGGGTGCGCCGGTGATGGACCCTGCGTCCCTGTTGACCCACCAGAAGCTGCACAACGTCAGCTTCGAGGAAATGGACCAGGTCATCCGGGTGCTCGCCGAGGATGGCCAGGAAGCGGTCGGCTCCATGGGCGACGACACGCCCATGGCGGTGCTGAGCCACAAGGTGCGCTCGCCGTTCGACTACCTGCGCCAGCAGTTTGCCCAAGTCACCAACCCGCCGATCGATCCGATCCGCGAAGCGATCGTGATGAGCCTGCACACGGTGTTCGGGCGCGAGCTCAACCTGTTCCAGGAAACCCCCGAGCATGCCCATCGGCTGGAAGTGAATTCGCCGGTGCTGTCGCATGATCTGTTCATGCAGGTCACCACCCAGACCGATCCGACCTATGCCACGGTCCGCTTCGATCTGGGTTATGCAGGGGTCGGTCTCGAAACCGCGCTCGACACGCTTTGCGCCGACGCGGTCGCCGCGGTGAGGTCGGGCAAGGTGGTGGTGGTGCTGTCCGACCGCGCCATCGCCAAGGATCGGCTACTGATCCCGGCCTTGTTTGCCACCGGTGCCGTGCACCATGCCCTGACCGACGCCGGCCTTCGTTGCGACGCCAACCTGGTCGTGGAAACCGGCAGTGCGCGCGATCCGCACCAGATCGCCAGCCTGATCGGCTATGGCGCCACCGCCGTGTATCCCTACCTGGCCTACCAGACCATTGCCGGCCTGGTCGCCAGCGGCGAGGTCAAGCTGCCGCTCGCCAAGGCGCTCTACAACTACCGAAAGGGCATCGACAAGGGCTTGCTGAAGGTGATGTCCAAGATGGGCATCTCCGCCATCGCCAGCTATCGCGGGGCGCAATTGTTCGAAGTGGTCGGCATGCACGATCGGGTCGTCGACAAATGCCTGCGTGGCACCGTGTCGCGCATCTCGGGGGCTGATTTCACCGATTTCGAGGCCGACCAAAAGCGTCTGAACCGGGCTGCCTTCAACCCGCTCAAGCCGGTCACCGCCGGCGGCTTGCTCAAGTTCATGTACGGCGAGGAGTACCACGCCTATAACCCGGACGTGGTCCAGGCCCTGCAGAAGGCCGTGCAGAATGGTAGCTACGCGGCCTACAAGGAATACGCCGACATCGTCAACACCCGGCCGGTGGCCATGCTGCGCGACCTGATGGCCTTGAAGGAGAATCCGATCAGCGTCGACGAGGTCGAGCCGGTCGAGACGATCCTGAAGCGCTTCGACTCCGCTGGCATGTCGCTCGGCGCCCTGTCGCCGGAAGCCCACGAGGCCCTGGCCGAGGGCATGAACCGGATCGGCGGCCGCTCGAACTCGGGCGAGGGCGGTGAGGATGCCAAGCGCTATGGCACGATCAAGATGTCGAAGATCAAGCAGGTCGCCTCGGGCCGCTTCGGCGTGACCCCGCACTACTTGGTCAACGCCGAAGTCCTGCAGATCAAGGTCGCCCAGGGTGCCAAGCCCGGCGAGGGCGGCCAGTTGCCGGGCGGCAAGGTCAACGAACTGATCGCCACCCTGCGCCACACCAAGCCCGGCATCACCCTGATCTCGCCGCCGCCGCACCATGACATCTACTCCATCGAGGACCTGGCCCAGTTGATCTTCGACCTGAAGCAGGTCAACCCCCAGGCCCTGGTCTCGGTGAAGCTGGTCGCCGAACCGGGGGTGGGTACCATTGCCGCCGGCGTCGCCAAGGCCTACGCCGACCTGATCACCATCTCAGGCTATGACGGTGGCACCGGGGCCAGCCCGCTGACTTCGGTCAAATACGCCGGCACGCCGTTCGAGTTGGGTGTCTCCGAGGCCCAGCAGGTGCTGCGTGCCAATGGCCTGCGCGGCCGCGTGCGCTTGCAGGCCGACGGGGGCCTGAAGACCGGCCTCGACGTCATCAAGGCGGCCATCCTGGGTGCCGAAAGCTTCGGTTTCGGCACCGGCCCGATGGTCGCCCTGGGCTGCAAGTACCTGCGCATCTGCCACCTGAACAACTGCGCCACCGGCGTGGCGACGCAAGATGCCAAGCTGCGCAAGGAACACTTCATCGGCCTGCCCGACATGATCGTGAACTACTTCACCTTCATCGCCATGGAAACCCGCGAGTGGATGGCCAGGCTGGGCGTGCGCAAGTTCGAAGACCTGATCGGCCGCACCGACCTGCTCGACCTGCTCGAAGGCCAGACCGACAAGCAGAAGAAGCTCAAGCTCGACCTGCTGCTTTCCCAGGGCAGCATCGACCCGGCCCAGCCGCGCTTCTGCGTCGAGTCGTCCAATCCCTCGTTCGACAAGGGTGAACTGGCCGAGCAGATGGTCAAGGACGCCCTGGCCGGCATCCAGAGCAAGACCCCGCAACGCCTGGAATACACGGTTCGCAACGTCAACCGCTCGATCGGTGCCCGTCTGTCCGGTGAAATCGCCCGCGCGCACGGCGCCGACGGCCTCCCGGACGACTGCCTGCACGTGAAGATGACCGGCTCCGCCGGCCAGAGCTTCGGTGTCTGGAACCACAAGGGCTTGACCCTGGAGATCGAAGGCGACGCCAACGACTACGTTGGCAAGGGCATGGCGGGGGGGCGACTGATCGTCTATCCGCCCCAGGGCCATGCCTTCGAGGCACATAAGTCGGCGATCATCGGCAACACCTGCCTGTATGGTGCCACCGGCGGTGAACTGTACGCGGCTGGCATGGCCGGCGAACGCTTCGGGGTGCGCAACTCCGGCGCCTTGGCGGTGGTGGAAGGTGTCGGCGAGCACGGTTGCGAATACATGACCGGCGGCTGCATCGTCATCCTGGGCGACACCGGCCTCAACTTTGGCGCAGGCATGACCGGCGGCTTCGCCCTGGTGTTCGACGAGGCCGGCCAGTTCGCCGAGCGCTACAACAACGAACTGATCGACATCAACCGCATCAACGACGAGAACACCGGCGAGCACCGCGCCTTCCTGCGCGAAAAGCTGGAGAAGCACCTGGCCTACACCGGCTCGGCGCGTGCCCGCTGGATGCTCGACAACTTCGACGACGTGGTGCACAAGTTCTGGCTGGTGAAGTCGAAGGCGTTGACGCTGGATAGTTTGTTGAAGGGGTGAGCCCGACATGGGAACCGCCGAGCGTATTTTCGAGGAAGTTCGGGGGCTGCCGGAATCGGCGGCTCAAGAAGTGCTCGATTTTGTCGGTTTCCTGAAGTCACGGCGGGCTCCGACTGACGACGTTCGGGCGCGGGCTCGAGAGGTTCTGGCCAAATATCGAGGCCGTTTCAAGGCAGTGAAGTTCGATCGGGACGAGTTGTATGACCGCTAGAGCCTTCGCCGATACCAACATCGATGTATATGCAGAATCCGATGACGGCGCCAAGACCGCGCGTGCGATGGAAATCATCGAAGCGGGTCCGGTGATCGGCGTGCAGGTCGTCAACGAAACGATCAGCGTCTTGACCCGGAAGCATGGCTTCAGTCGCGATGAGGCGTATGAGGTGGCTGGCGGCCTGATGGATTTGTGCGAAGTGATCGGCATGGACGGTGAGACCGTGCGCGGTGCCATGCAGTTGTCGGATCGCTATGCCCTGTCGCACTGGGATTCACTGATTGTTGCTGCCGCTTTACAGTCCGGTTGCGACACCCTTAATTCTGAAGATTTCCAAAACGGCCAACTGTTCGATGGCCGGTTGAAGGTGGTCAACCCCTTCATTTGATCGAGTGTGGTGAAAACATGTCCGACGTATTCCAGTTCGTAAAAATCGCCCGCCGCGATGGCGCCAAGACCCCGGCCGAGGTCCGCAAGGCCGAGTTCAAGGAAATTTATGCCCAGATGGATGGCGACCAGGCCATCGAGCAGTCCGGCCGCTGCCTGGCCTGCGGCAATCCGTACTGCGAGTGGAAGTGCCCGGTGCACAACTACATCCCGAACTGGCTCAAGCTGGTCGATGAAGGCCGTCTCTTTGAGGCGGCCGAACTGTCGCACCAGACCAATTCCCTGCCGGAAGTCTGTGGCCGGGTCTGTCCGCAGGATCGTTTGTGCGAAGGCGCCTGCACCCTGAACCAGTGCAACTTCGGCGCCGTCACCATCGGCCAGGTCGAGCGCTACATCTCGGAGACCGCCTTTGCCCAAGGCTGGCGGCCGGACCTGTCCAAGGTGGTCGCCACCGGCAAGAAAGTCGCCATCGTCGGCGCTGGTCCGGCCGGCCTGGCCTGCGCCGACGTGCTGGCGCGCAACGGCGTCAAGGCGGTGGTGTTCGATCGCTACGAGGAAATCGGCGGGCTGCTCACCTTCGGCATCCCCGAATTCAAGATGGAAAAAAGCGTGATGACTCGCCGGCGCGAGATCTTCGAAGGCATGGGCATCGAATTCCGCCTCAATACCGAAGTCGGCAAGGACGTGGCCTTCGCCGCTCTGGTGAAGGATTACGACGCCGTCTTTCTCGGCATGGGCACCTACACCTACATGCAAGCCGGCATCCCGGGCGAGGACCTGCCGGGCGTGATGCCGGCCTTGCCGTTCCTGATCTCCAACGTGCGTCACTGCCTGGGCTACGCCCAGGACGAATTCGTCGACATGAAGGGCCTCAAGGTCGTGGTGCTGGGCGGGGGCGACACCGCCATGGACTGCAACCGCACTTCGATCCGCCAGGGCGCCGAGTCGGTCACCTGCGCCTATCGCCGGGACGAGGCCAACATGCCCGGCTCCAAGCGCGAAGTCGCCAACGCCAAGGAAGAAGGCGTGCAGTTCCTGTGGAACCGCCAGCCGGTCGAGATCGTGGGGCGCGGAAAAGTCGAAGGCATCAAGCTGGTGACCACCACACTGGGCGAGCCCGACGCGCGTGGCCGCCGCTCCCCGGTCGTGGTCGAGGGCTCCGAGGAAATCGTGCCCTGTGACCGCGTGCTGGTTGCTTTCGGGTTTCGGCCCAATCCGCAGCCCTGGTTCGCCGATTTCGGCATCACCACGGACCCGGCCGGCCGAGTGGTGGCCAAGGGCCAAAAGCACGCCTACCAGACGGCCAACCCGAAGATCTTCGCCGGCGGCGACATGGTGCGCGGCTCCGATCTGGTGGTCACCGCCGTGTGGGAAGGCCGCGAAGCGGCCAAGGGCATGCTGGAGTTCCTGGACCTGGCCTGAGCCCAGGCAGCCCTGAGAAAGCCGACGCATGTCGGCTTTTTTTACGCCCTCGATCCGGCTATATTGAGTGCCCCGCTGGTACATAGGAACCAAGATCGTGTCCGACGCCAAATATCGATTGATTACCCGCAGCGACATGGATGGTCTGGTCTGCGCCGTGCTGCTGAAGGAGCTGGGCCTAATCGACGACATCAAGTTCGTCCACCCCAAGGACATGCAGGATGGCAAGATCGAGGTGTCGGCCCGCGACATCACCACCAACCTGCCTTATGTGCCGGGCGTGCACCTGGCCTTCGACCATCACCTGTCGGAGACCCTCCGTAACGAAAAGCACGACAACCACATCATCGACCCGGACGCGCCTTCGGCGGCGCGCGTGGTGTACGACTATTACGGCGGCAAATCGCGCTTTCCCACGATCAGCGACGCCATGATGGCAGCGGTCGACAAGGCCGATGCGGCCCAGTTTTCCAAGGATGACATCCTCGACCCGCAGGGCTGGGACCTGCTGTCCTTCCTGATGGATGCACGCACCGGCCTGGGCCGTTTCCGCACCTTCCGGGTGTCCAATTACCAGCTCATGATGGATCTGATCGACTATTGCCGCGACCATGGCATCGACGACATCCTCAGGCTGCCGGACGTCAAAGAACGCGTCGACCTGTACAACGAACACGCGGCCCAGGCCAAGGCGCAGATCCAGCGCTGCGGCAAGGTCCATGGCAACCTGGTGGTGCTCGACTTGCGCGACGAGGAGACCATCTGGGCGACTAACCGTTTCACGATCTATGCCTTGTACCCGCAATGCAACATCTCTATCCATGTGATGTGGGGCGTGCAGAAGCAGAACACCGTGTTTGCCACTGGCAAGTCGATTCTCGATCGTTCCTCGAAGACCAATGTCGGCGAATTGATGCTGAAGTACGGCGGCGGCGGGCATCAGGCCGCCGGGACCTGCCAGGTGGCCAACGACCAAGCCGAGGCGACCCTCAAGGAACTGATCGCCGCGATCAACGCGGACGGCTGAGCCGGTCGGTCAGAAAGCGCAGGGCGGCGTCCAGGTTGGCGGTCGCCTGGGCGCTGAGTTCCGCGCCCAATTCGAAGGCGTAGCCGCGCACGGCCAGGATATGAGCCGGTGGCGGTTCGCCATAAATCCGTTGGTAGGCATGCAGCACCGCCGAGGGTGAGAGTGCATGGCTGCTGTAGCTGGTGTCTTCGCGGGGCTTGACCGGAACAAAGGCGTAAGGCGCCTGGCCACTGACGGCGGCATCGACGAAGATCACTTCTGTCCGGTGTTGCAGGTCGAAGGCGTCATCGACCTGGAGCTGGAAATCGGTGAGCAGTTCGACCTCAGGCAGCCTGAGCGCTTCCAGCCGTTCGATCAGTGCCGGGCCGAGGGCATCATCGCCCCGGCTGGGGTTGCCGATGGCGATGACGAGGATGGGCGGCCGCACCCGTCAGCCCCGTTGATAGCCGCGCCCGGGCTGTGGCGTCGCCCGCCCCCCAGGGAGGCGGCGCAGGGACTCAACCACACACACCGTCGCCAGCCCGTACCAACCGGCTGACCACGTGCCCGGCCCCATCGACCAGCTCGACTTTGAGCGGCATCTTGCCCATGGCGTGCGTCGCGCACGACAGGCAGGGATCGAAGGCCCGGATCGCCACCTCGATGTGATTCAGCAGTCCCTCGGTCAACGCGTGGCCATCCAGATACGTGCGCGCCACCGAGCGGATCGCCTCGTTCATGGCCTGGTTGTTGTGGGTGGTCGAGACGATCAGGTTGGCGCGGATCACCTGGTCGTGCTCGTCGACCCGGTAATGGTGGATCAGCGTGCCGCGCGGCGCCTCGATGACGCCGACGCCCCGGCCCTGGCGTTCGCCGGTGCGGACCAACGCGTCACCGGACAGATCGTCGTCGTGGAGCAGGTCCTTGATCATTTCCGCGCTGTGCAGCATCTCGATCATGCGCGCCCAGTGGGTGCCCAGGGTGGCCCGTGCGGCCCGGCCGTCATCATGGCCGATGAAGTCCTGGCGTTCGCGTTCGGCCAGCGGGGTGGGGATGAAATCACACTGGGTCACCCGGGTGAGCGGCCCGACCCGATACCAGCCATCTTCCGGGCCCAGTGCCCGGAAATAGGGGAATTTCATGTAGGACCAGGATTTCACGTCCTCGTAGATGTGGTCCCAGTAGTGGCTGTAGTCGACGTGGTCGAACAGGGTCTTGCCGTCCAGGCTGCGGGCGCGCAACCCGCCGTGGTAGAGGTCGAGGGCGCCATCGGCGCGCACCAGGTTCAGGGTGTGCGCGGGAAAGCAGGCAAAGTCGTTGTACACGGCGGGGTTCTGCTCGAACAGGCGCTTGACCAGATGCACCGCCTCACGGCACCAGGCGATGATCTGGTAGGCCTCCTTGAGCAGGCCATCGCGTTCGGCCCGTGTCAGGTTCTTGTTGACGCCGCCGGGAATCGCGCCGGTGCCGTGCACCCGCTTTCCAGCAGTGAGGCGGATCACTTCCTGGCCGTATTTGCGCAGCAGGATGCCTTGCCGGGCCAGGTCGGGATACTCGCTGGCCACGCCGACGATGTTGCGCCGGGCGAGCTCGGAATCGAAGCCGAACAGCAGGTCTGGCGAGGCCAGGTGGAAGAAATGCAGGGCATGCGATTGCAGGATCTGGCCGTAATGCATCAGCCGGCGAAGTTTCTCTGCGGTCGGAGAGACCGGATTGGCGCCGACCACCTGGTCGAGCGCCTTGCACGCGGCCAAGTGGTGCGACACCGGGCAGATGCCGCACAGGCGCTGCACCATGACCGGGATTTCCCAGTAGGGCCGGCCCTGGACGAACTTCTCGAAACCGCGGAATTCGACGATGTGCAGACGCGCCTGCTTGACGTGGTTGTCCTCGTCGAGCAGCAGGGTGACCTTGCCGTGGCCCTCGACCCGGGACAGCGGCTCGATGGCGACCCGGCGCAGGGTCTCGGGATGCTCGGCGGTTTCCAGTTCGAATGCCATGATGTTGCCTCAGTCGTACTTGATCAGGCCGTGGCCCAGGCTCGGCGTGCGGCCCGCGATCAGGTCGGTGAGGAATTTCCAGATCGCGTCGGCCGAGGGCGGGCAGCCGGGGATGAAGTAATCTACTTTGACCACCTCGTGGATGGGGTGCACCTTGTCGAGCGGCAGGGGCAGTTCGGGATCGTTCGGGATCAGGCCGTGCGTGGTGCCTTGCTCGGTCAGGTAGACCTCGGACAGGCAGTCGCCCAGATCGAGGTGATTGCGCTGGGCCGGCAGGCCGCCCGTCACCGCGCAGGCACCGATGGCGACCAGGACCTTGCACTGCTTCCTGAACTCGCGCAGGACCGCGACGTTTTCCGCGTTGCAGATGCCGCCCTCGACCAGGCCGATGTCGCAGGGACCGCAGTGCTTGATGTCGGTGAGCGGCGTACGGTCGAATTCGACCAGCTTGAGCAGGTCGAGCAGGCGTTCGTCGATGTCCAGGAACGAGGTGTGGCAACCGAAGCAGCCGGCCAGCGAGGTGGTGGCGACGCGCAACTTGGCCATCTCAGGCCTCGCCTTCGCAGGTGCCGCACGGTTGGCCGGGAGCCCGCAACCGGGGTGCGTCGGCCAGGGCCTGGGCGCTGATCGGCGAGGCATCGTAGCGACGCGCGCCGATCGGCACTGCGAAGCCCTTGCGCTTCACCAGGATGACGCCCACTGGACAGACCGAGACCGCCTTGTCGGTGAGTGACACATTGGTGTCGGCCAAGTGGCCGGATGCCGAGTTGACGATCAGGTGTTTGGTCAAGCCGCGTCCAGACAAGGCGAACACGCACTTGCCGTCGACCTCGCAGGAGGCGCGCACGCACAACTCGCACAGGATGCAGCGGTTGAAGTCGAGCAGGATATCCGGGTGCGAGGCATCCACCGGACGGTCCGGGAACAGGTGGCGGAAGCCCGCCGTCATCACCCCGAGGTCGTAGCCGAGGGCCTGCAGCACGCAATTCCCACTCTTCTCGCAGGTTGGGCAGAAATGGTTGCCCTCGGCGAACAACATCTGCACCAGGGTGCGGCGCAGGTCATTGACCTCGTCGATGTCGCTCTCGATCGTCAGGCCGGCTTCGGCCGGCAAAGTGCAGGACGTGGCGAAGCGGCCGTTGGTCTTGACCGTGCACACCTTGCAGCTGCCGTGAGGCTTGAACTCCGGGTGGTAGCACAAGTGCGGGATGTAGTGACCCGCGGCGAGAGCGGCCTGCATCACGGTCTGGCCGGGCTGGAAGGGGATGTCGTGGCCATCGAGGCGGAACGTGAGGGTGGGCAGGATGCCCGCTTCCCCTTGGTCAGAGAGGGAAGCGCTCGCGTGGTCGAGGGAAGATTCGTTGGGGTTGCTCATGCTTCCGCTCCAATATGCGCCCCGGCATCATCCCGCCCGGTCATGCGCCGGGCTTCCGCCAGGGCGCCATCGAGGTCGAAGGCAGGCTGGAAGTCGAGCGATTTCAGGCGTCGCTCGTAGGCCGGCCGGAATCGCTTGAGGGTATCCAGCACCGGGTTGCAGGCGCCATGGCCGAGGCCGCAATGGGAGGCGGCCTGGAGCACGCGGTCGAGCTGGCCGAGTTGCTCGAGGTCGTGGCGGGTGCCCAGGCCGCGCGCGATCTTGTCCATGAGTTCTTTCTGCATCGAGGTGCCGACCCGGCAGGGCGTGCAGAAGCCGCATGACTCGTGGGCGAAAAAATGCACGAAGTTGCGCGCCACTTCGAACAGGTCGCGCTGGCTGTCGAAGACCATGAAGGCGCCGGCCGTGGCCAGGTCCTCGAAGGCCAGGCGCCGGTCGAACTCGGCCTCTGCGATGCAGGTCCCGGACGGGCCGCCGACCTGCACTGCGAGCGTGTCGCTGGCGCCGCAGTCGGCCAGTACCTCGCGCACCGTGATGCCGAACGGAACCTCGTAGATGCCGGGCCGGGCACAGTCGCCAGATACCGACAGGAGCTTGCTACCGGTCGATTGGCCGGTGCCCAGGGCGCGCCAGGCGTCGGCACCCTGGGCGACGATCAGCGCGGCCGCGGCGAAGGTCTCGACGTTGTTGACCACCGTGGGTTGGCCCAGGTAGCCCTGGCTGACCGGGAATGGCGGCCGGTTGCGCGGGATGCCACGCTTGCCTTCCAGCGACTCGATCAAGGCGGATTCCTCGCCACACACGTAGGCACCGGCGCCAAGATGTAGGGCGATGTCGAAATCGAAATCGGCCTGGCCGAGGATGCCGGTCCCCAGCAACCCTGTGGCGCGGCGTCGGGCGAGCGTGGCTTCAAGGGCTTCGAGCAGGTAGCGATATTCGCCGCGCAGGTAGAGAAAGCCGTGCCGGGCACCGACTGCCCGAGCGGCCACGGTCATGCCCTCGAACACCAGGTCGGCTTGCCGGCTCAGCAGCACGCGGTCCTTGAAGGTGCCTGGTTCGCCCTCGTCGGCATTGCAGACGACATAGCGGTCGGCCCCGGGGGCCGCCCGGCAGGCCGACCACTTGCGCGCCGTCGGGAAGCCGGCGCCGCCCCGGCCACGCAAGCCCGAGCGCTCGATCTCCGCCAGGACACCTTCCGCACCCCGTTCCAGGGCGGCGGTCAACGCGGCCCCGGTCATCCGCCCGGCCTCGAGCAAGGGCCCGGCGCGCCGGACATTGTCCTCGATCTGGAAATACGCTGCCGGCCAGTCGGCCAGGGCGGTCCCGGCGCGGATCAGCTCGGCGATTTCGGTGACCCGCTGGTGGCTCATCCGGGTGATGGGCCGGCCATTCACCAGCAGGGCCGGGCCTTGGTCGCACAGGCCGGTGCAGGACGTGGTGCCGACGCTGACCAGGCCGTCCTCGGAGACCTTGCCAGGTTCCAGCCAGAGTTTGCTGCACAGGGCCTGGAGCAAGTCCTGGCTGCCCAGCATGCGGTCGGTGATGTTGTCCGAGAACAGCACCTGGTAACGGCCACGCGGCTCCAGCGACAGGAAGCTGTAGAAGCCGGCCACGCCGCGCACCCGGGCCAGCGGTACGCCGAGCGCCTCGGCGACCGCCTGGTCCTGGCCGGGCGGGATTTGACCGCAGGCCTGCTGCAGGTCGCGCAGGACTTGCAGCAGGGATTCCGGGCGCCTGGGGTGGCGGTCCAGAATGGCGTGAAGGGTGTCTTTCGGCATCGCTGACCTCGTGGACAGGACGCTTTCAGTCTACACGCTCAGTCGCCCGGTTTCATGTCGACCAGATGACCGGCCTCAGCCAGGTCGGTCTCGGTATTGATGTTGAAGAAGGCACGCGGGTCGGGAAACCTGCAGTCGGCCGATGGCAGGCGCGCCTGCCAGCCTTGGACCCGGCGTTCACCGTCCGCCAGGGCCTGGGCCAGATCGACCAGCCGGTCGCGGTGCAGCAGCATCACCGCGAAGTGCACCCGTTCCGGGTCGGCAGCCCGGACCAGGGCCACACCCGCGCGTGCCGCGGTTTCACGCAGACGCCGGGCGAGATCGGTGGGCAGCCAGGGCGTGTCGCAGGGTACGCAGAGCAGCCAGTCGCGCCGGCACTGGCGGGCGGCGGCCAGGAGACCGGCCAGGGGGCCCGGCTGGTCGGGTAGTTCGTCGGCCACCACCGGTACGCCGAATCGGGCGTAGACGTCCAGGTGCCGGTTGGCGCTGATCACGGATTCGGCCACTTGCGGGCGCAGCCGGTCGAGGACGTGGGCGACGAGGGGCCGGCCGGCCAGTTCGACCAGGCCCTTGTCGCGCTCGCCCAGTCGCCGGCCCCGGCCACCGGCCAGGATGATGCCGGCGACGTCGGGATCAGGGCTCATGCCGGACCAGGGCGTAATAACGGGCCTTGTCGCGTGGCCGGAAACCGGTCCAGACGGTCTCCGCCGGCCAGGCTTCACGGGCGAACTCCTCGCGCGGGCCACCCACCAGCCACCATGCGCAGTCGCCCTCGGCGCGGTAATGCTGGGGCAGGCGCAAACGCAGCATCGTGGTCATGGCCGGATCGGCGTCGACCCGCAGGCAGGCCCCGGCCGGCAGGTGCCGCGCCATGGCCTCGATCTGGGCCCGGTAGCTCCAGCCGGCTTCGGCCCAGGGCCGGAACAGGGTGATCAGGAGCAGCCAGGAGAGGGCCATGCCGGTGGCCCAGACCAACACCGGGCGCGCCTTGGCGCGTGGGAACAGGGGCATGGCCACCAGCCAGGCCAAGGTGGCCGCGCCCGCCAGCCAGAGCACGGCGGCGGGGGTCGCGCCGCCGGCATGGCCGGGCGCCAGATCGGCCATGTGGCGCGCGAGTTTTTCCGGCCAGCCCCACTCGGTGGCCGAGAAATAAACCCAGAAGGCGAGCGCGAAGAACAGGAAACACAGGGCGCCAAACCAGTAGAAAGCCTGGGCCGCGCCACGCTTCAAGTGTGCCACGCCATGTGCGGCCAGCAAGGCCAGGGCGGGCAAGCTGGCCAGCAGGGCACCGCCATTGGAATGGCTGGGCCAGTGGCTGATCACCAGGGTGACGGCGGCGGCGGCCAGCACCGGGTGCAGTTCCACGGCCCGGTCGAGACGCCGGTGCTCATGCCAGACGGTCCACAAGGCCAGCGGCCAGATCGGCCAGGCAAACCAGGCCAGGTTGTTGAATACCCAGAATGGCGACGCGATCGGCCAGGCACGGGCCATGAACTGTGCCCCCCAGAGGCCGGCGCAGCCTTGCCAGGCGAGCAGCCCGAGCCAGACGGCCAGCAACACGGCCAGGGTGAGCGCGGCCCAGACCAGGGCGCGGCGGTAGGCGAGGCCGCGCCATTCACGCGAGGCCAAGGGCAGGCTGACGATGAGTCCCGCCGCGATCAGGTCGGGCAGCCCGCGCGTGAGTGCCAGGGCAAAGGCCGCGAGACCCAGGAGCAGACCGCCCCGGGCGTGTCTGCGGGCCAGGCCGAGGCCATACAGGAGGAGGGCGTAGCCCGCCATCAGGGCGGTTTCCGGGAGCAGGGCGTGGGCACGCAACATGAGTCCGAAGGCACCCATCAGGGCCAGGGTGGCGGCGGTGCCGTAGCCGGGGCCGTAGAAGGCGCGCGCGGCCAGGCCGGTGAAGGCGAGCGCGGCCAGGGTGGAGACGCCACTGGCGAGGCGGGCACCGTCCTGGAGGTCGAGCCCGGTGCCGGCCAGCCAGGCGGTCAGGCCGGCCAGCAAGGTGTGCAAGGGGAAGGGGGAGTCGGCGGGGAGCCAGGCGCCGGACGCCAGCCAGTCGAGCAGCGGGGTCAGCGCAGTGGCCTCGTCGGGCTTCCAGGCGTCACGGCCGGTCAGGCCGAGGAAGCACCAGGCCGTGACGAACACGGCCAGCCAGACTTGTTGGGATCGGCGCAGGGGTTGCATGGCGGCATTGAAACAAAAAAGGCAGCGAAACGCTGCCTTTTATCGACCCACAGGGAAGGATTACTTCTTCATGCCGTACTTCTGGCGGAACTTCTCGACGCGGCCGGCGGTGTCGACGATCTTCTGCTTGCCGGTGTAGAAGGGATGGCACTCGGCGCAGACTTCGACGTGCAGATCCTTGCCCATGGTGGAGCGGGTCTTGAACGTGTTGCCGCAACCGCAGGTCACGTTGATTTCAGTGTAGTTGGGGTGAATGGCGGATTTCATGGCGCACTCGCTTCAAAACAAGCCGGAAAAGCCGCGCATTATCCATGGAATCCGGACCATGGGCAAGCGGCGGACCAGGAAATTTCATCCGCCGATCAATTGCTTGCGCTGATCCGGCGTTCCGGGGCTCGGGCGGGGGCCTCGAAGGACCAGCGCTTCTTCCAGGCCGCATGCACCAGGTTCGGGTATTCGGCGCGGCCCAGGCTGCCGTTGTAGCGGCCCAGGGCCCGGAACAGGTCGCCCTTCTCGATATCCAGGTAGTGGCGCAGGATGGTGCAGCCGAAGCGGAGGTTGGTGCGCATGTGGAACAGGTTGTGCTCCTGGGTGCCGATCAGATCGACCCAGAACGGCATCACCTGCATGAAGCCCTGGGCACCGGCGCTCGACACGGCATATTTGCGGAAGCCGCTCTCGACCTCCATCAGGCCCATCACCAGATCCGGCTCCAGGCCGGCCCGAGTGGCCTCGTAATAGACGGTGTTGAGCAGGTCTTCCCGGTAATCGGCGTCGGGCAGCTTGCGCGCCAGGCGGCGTGACATCTCGGCCACCCAGGCCTTGTCGACATGACGGTCGAGCAGGCGGTCGTCGACCGCGCGATCGGCGATCGCCTTGGACAGACTGGCCTGGACACTGGCCGACAGCGGCTCATATTTCTGCGCGCCCGCCAGCGCCGGACCGGTGCAGGACAGCAGGAGCCAGATCAGCAGGGGTTTCAACTTCGACATGCGGTGATGCGTTCCTTCAGGAAGGAGACCACGTCGGCCTGGGCGATCTTGCTTGCCTCGGCGTCGGTACGGGCCTGGTATTCGAGCTGGCCTTCCTTGAGGCCGCGCTCGCTCACCACTAGACGGTGTGCGACACCGATCAGTTCCATGTCGGCGAACATCACGCCGGGGCGTTCGTCGCGGTCGTCGAGGACCACGTCGATGCCGGCTGAGATCAATTCATGGTAGAGCGCGTCGGCGGTTTCCTTGACCTGGGCGTTGCGGCCATAGCCGAGCGGCACGATGGCCAGTTCAAACGGCGCGATGGCCTGCGGGAAGACGATGCCGCGCGCGTCGTTGCCCTGTTCGATGGCGGCGCCGACGATGCGCGACACGCCAATGCCATAGCAGCCCATGATCACGGTGCGTGACTGGCCTTGTTCATCGAGCACCGTGGCGCCGAGCGCCTCGGAATACTTGGTGCCCAGCTTGAAGATGTGGCCCACCTCGATGCCGCGGCAGAGGTCGAGCACCCCTTGGCCATCCGGGCTGGGATCACCCGGGATGACGTTGCGAATGTCGGCGACCAGGTCCGGCTCGGGCAGGTCGCGGCCCCAGTTGACCCCGGCGGTGTGGAACTTGGGCTTGTTGGCGCCGCAGACGAAATCGGCCATGGTCGCCACGGTGCGGTCGGCGATGACCCGGATGTGCGAACGATCGAGGCCGACCGGGCCGAGGAAGCCTGGCGGGCAGTGGAAGGCGGCGCGAATTTCCTCGTCGGTGGCGAAGCGGAAATCGGCCAGGCCGTCGATCTTGCCGGTCTTGACCTCGTTCAGGCTGTGATCGCCCCGGATCAGCAGGACCTGGAGCGTGTCGGCCGCCACGACGGCGATTAGCTTGACGGTCCTTTGCAGCGGGATGCCGAGCAGGGCGGCGACATCCTCGCAGGTGGTCTGCCTGGGCGTCTCGACATCACGCATCGTCTCGGTGGCGGCCGGGCGTGGCGTGTCCGGGGCCAGGCCCTCGGCCATCTCGACGTTGGCGGCGTAGTCGGAAGCGGGGCAGAAGGCGATGGCATCCTCGCCGGAGTCGGCCAGGACGTGGAATTCATGCGAACCGGAACCGCCGATGGCGCCAGTGTCCGCGGCCACGGCGCGGAACTTCAGGCCCAGGCGGGTGAAGATGCGCGAATAGGCGGCGTGCATGACGCGGTAGGTCTCGTCCAGGCTCTCCTCGGTGAGGTGGAAGGAGTAGGCGTCCTTCATCAGGAATTCGCGCGCCCGCATCACGCCGAAGCGGGGCCGGATCTCATCGCGGAACTTGGTTTGCACTTGATAGAAGTTGACTGGCAGCTGCTTGTAACTCTTCAGTTCCTTGCGCGCCAGGTCGGTGATCACTTCCTCGTGGGTGGGGCCAAACAGGAAGTCACGTTGGTGGCGGTCCTTGATCTTCAGCATCTGCGGCCCGAACACGTCCCAGCGGCCCGATTCCTGCCACAACTCGGCCGGGATCACCGCCGGCATGAGCAATTCGATGGCGCCGGCACGGTTCATCTCCTCGCGCACGATGGCTTCCACCTTGCGCAGGATGCGCAGGCCGAGCGGCATCCAGGTGTACAGGCCGGAGCCCAGGCGCTTGATCAGGCCGGCGCGCAGCATCAGCTTGTGCGAGAGCAGTTCGGCTTCGGCGGGGGCTTCCTTGCTGGTGGAGAGGAAGAATCGGGAGGTGCGCATGGTAGGCTTGTCGAGATGAGCAAAAGTCGAAT
Source organism: Pseudomonadota bacterium (assembly GCA_049322515.1). Classification (GTDB taxonomy): domain Bacteria; phylum Pseudomonadota; class Gammaproteobacteria; order Burkholderiales; family Thiobacillaceae; genus Parasulfuritortus. The sequence goes on along the minus strand of JBMOQW010000029.1, from coordinate 173,041 downwards.
TCTACCCAATGCGTCCCTTCGGCAGGCACCGGCAACCTTCTGAGCACGATCCGGTCGAGATCAGCGAGAAAAAGGGCGTCCGCTATCTGCACCTGGGCGGACCGGCCATCCAGAGCGCCATGCGGATCAAGGATCCTTTTGCCCTGGAGCTGGAATATACCCGGGCCATGATGGGCTTCTTGCTGTTCAACGAGAGGCCGCGCGAGATCGGCTTGATCGGACTGGGCGGCGGGTCAATCGCCAAGTTCATCCATCGGTACCTGACGGCGAGCCGGCTGACGGCGGTCGAGATCAATCCCGATGTGGTCGCGGCGGCCCGGGCTTACTTCCTGATGCCCGACAACGACGCCCGCCTGGAGACCCTGGTCGGCGATGGTGCCGCATTTGTCCGGTCCCAGTTGGAGTGCCTCGATGTCCTGCTGGTCGATGGCTATGACGCCCATCGCATCGTCGAGGACCTGGCTTCGCCGGATTTCTACGCCGCCTGCCGCCGGGCGCTGGCCCCCGGCGGTGTCGCGGTGTTCAACCTGTGGGGCTCGGACCGCTTCTTCGACCTCTATTTCGACCGCGTCGCGCGGGCTTTCGATGACCACACCCTGATCCTGCCGGCGGAAAAGAAGGGCAACATCCAGTTGTTCGCCTTTGCGCCCCCCCTGCCGCATGTCGGCTTTGCCCGGCTGGACGAAGCCGCGCGGCGCCTGGAGTCGGCGCTGGGCTTGGAGATGCCGGTCTTCGTAGCGCGGATGAAGCAGTACAACACGGTTTCGGCAGCCGGATTCCGGTGTTGATGCGAATTGCTGTCATTTGCGCTGTTGCCCCATCGGGTTGGCCAAAATTTCCGCGTGATGCTGATGAGCCTCACGGTTGGCCGGCTGGCCCCCTGGGCACGAAGTCGTAGCTGGGCGTCGTGACCTTGTCACCGGGCTGGACGTAAGCGGGTGCAGGGCTGCCTGCCGGGCCGAGGCGCCGGATGAAGCGGTAGATTGCGCGTAGTTCGTCGTCGGTCATCGCCACCAGGCTGGGGGACGGCATCGGGGGGCGCATGGCTGAACGGGCATGCGCAATCCAGTCCTGCTCGGAATAGGCGCGCACCGTGAGACGGAGATTGCTCGGATAGGTCGTGCCCCATGGGCCACTGAAGCCGACGGCCGATCCGGTCAGCCAGCGTTCGTCTGGAATCCGTCCGCTGGCTTCGGCGTAGCCCACCGTATGGCAATCGTTGCAGCCCGCAATCAAGATCAGGTGGCGACCCAGCGCCTCGGGGGTTCGCTTGGCTGCATCGGCCGCGGTGGCCTCATGGCTGGCGGCAAGGGACGTGAATATGAGGGGTAGTCCAATTTTGAGGATAGCGTTCATGATGGGCTCCTAGTGGATGGCATTGCGGGGGGCTGTCGAGGCCGGCCTGGCAGGACGTACCTTATCCGGGGGGGCTGCCAGAAGTCGTCAGGACCCGGTCAGGGATTGGTCATGAGGCTGGCGTCTGCCGAAAACTGAGGCGCAAGGGCGACTGGGGCGCCCCGGTGATGGCATCGACTGGCCCGTTGACGATGTATTGCTTGGTTTTATGAGGGGGGCACTGCGGATGATTCAGATCGCCTTGCGGCGGGGGAACGAGACTTCCAGGACGACACAGCCGGTGTCGGTGGTGAACGGGCCGTGCGCTTCACCGGGTGGCCGGCTGGCGTAGTGGCCGGTCTCCAGCCATAGACCGAAGGCGTGGTCGTACAGGCGTCCGCTGACGATGAACACCTCTTCGGGGTAGTCGTGGTACTTGGCGCCGAACCGGCGAGTGTCAGCGCCGGGCAGAAAGCGGGTCAGACGCGTGTACTCCCCGGTTTCTTCGTCGCGGCTCAGGGTGATGTCCTCGGCCATCCCCTCCAGTCCCGGTATTACTGTCCAGAACCCTTCGCTGGCCGGGTCGAGCGGGTTCCAGTATCGGGTGAAGGTCTTGCTCATGCGGTTCTCCTTGGCCGTTCGGTGCGTGCGGCCACTACATTTTTGATGCCGTCTTCCGCTACGCGCTGGCGCGTCCACGCACGACGGTGACGAAACCGCGATGTCTCATTCTTGCGCGGTGAAGCTCCAGGACGCGTTTTCCAGGAAGGGCGGACAGGCATAGGTGCCGGTCAGCGTGTTCCTGTCGCTGTAGGTCGGTGGCGCAGCAGCGCAGCTACCTGCCGCGTGTCGCTCGCCAATGTTGATCTTGGTGAGCGACTCGGCATCCAGGGTGATGTTGCCCCAAGGGCATTCAAGCTCGATGTCGTTGCCCTGGCCAACAAGCGAGAAGAACAGCTGGCTCGGACGTTGGAGATGAGTTTCCGGATAGACATACATGACGACGTCTTCGATGTCGATGCTGCCGGCGGCACTGATGCCATAGGCGAATTCCTTGTTCTGGCAGCCCGGCACGTGGGTCGTGCCACTGACGCTACCGCTGGGGGCATAGTGGCTCACCCCATCGGTTTCCCCGGTCTTCTGCCAAAGGACCTCGTACACCCCGCTGGCCAGGCTGCCTGCGAATTGGGCCGAGCCCCGGTAGGCGCCAGTGGGTTCGGTGACAGTGATATTCGCCACGAGCAGGACGTCTTCCGGCATGAGCCGGGCACTGACGGCGACGGTCGTGGGGCTTGGCTTGGTGGCGGGCGCGGCGTAGGTCGCCGTCGGACGATCGTCGGTCGGCGTGATGGTGCCTACGCCGGAATTGCCACCACGTGCCCCGTTGACCGACCACTGCCGCAGGTCATAGACCGGCCGCACCGCGTCTCCACATTCAAAGCCAAGCACGACTTTGCCGCCTGCCTCGGTCACTTCATTGAAGCAGCTGACGATCTTAAGTGTGATGAAATCAGCCACCTTGACGGTGGCGGTGTGAGGCAGGATCTGGGTGCCCCATACCTTGGACCAGTCGCTGAAATGGTGGGTTTCGACAGTGACGGTTCTGGCCGTCGTGTCCACGACGGGGCCTTCGGCCCACTGCCACACGCCGTCCGCGCGCTGGAAGGCGATGCCCAGGACCTGGGGGGAAGTGCCACCAAGCTCTTCGTCCGTGTAGCTGAACGACAGCTTGGCCGGCATTTGGAATTGTAGTCCCTCGGGTGTCAGCCGGTAGGCACGGCCCTGGCCTCCGTGGGCATGGTTGGTGATCGGCTGCAGGGTGATTGTGGTCAGCTGCTCCAGGGCATTGGGCGGGATGGTCAGACTGACGCGGCCATCCGGGGTGGCGAGGCTACCGCCGGCAATGCCGATGACCGCACTGACGGCCGCACCATCCGGCGTGCCCACCGCAGTCGGAGAGGGGGTTGCAGTGGATGGCGGTGGTGACCCCTCGTCGCCGTTGCTGCCAGTTTCATCGTGGCCGTTGCAGCCGGCCTGAAACAGCAGCAGGGTCACCAGGCCCCAGGCAAGGAATGCGTGCTGTGGGAATTTCATGAGGTTCCTTCTTGCTGGTTTGCGAATGGCTTGGTCGGGTCGGACCCTGCCGCTCATGGCGACGGCAAGCGCAGGGTGACCCGGCGGTTCTTGGCGCGGCCGCCTTCGTTGCCGTTGTCGGCCACCGGTTCCCGGTCGCCACGCCCGACGGCCTTGAATGCAGTCGTGTCTGCGCCCATACGACCGAGTTCGGCGATAACTGCCCGGGCGCGCTTGAGGGAGAGGTCCGCGTTGAAGCGTGCAGAACCGACGTTGTCGGTATGCCCTTCCACGGTCAGATTTCGGCCCGGGTTGGCTTTTTGGAAGCGCACGATCTCTTCGAGCGTCGGTCGGCTTTCGCTGCGCAGGGTGGCGCTGGCGAAATCGAAATAGAGGCCGTACAGGTCGATCTTGCCCCGTTCATTCAGCTCAGCGGCAAGGCGGGTGGGGCGGGCGCCGTCGTCGTAGGCGGCGAAGGCAGCCAATTCGGTCCAGGTCGGGTTGCCCCAGTTTTCGGTAATCACGAACTTGAGCCAGCGCACCTCGACCGGATCGATGCGTACGGACTGGCCGTTCTTGTTGCGTTCGAGCCGGAAGGCAGCGATCTTGCGCAGCGCGTCCTTGGCGTCCTGGCTCACCCACACCTCGACCTGCTTCGCGGCGATTCCGGGGTAAGCCATTTCATCGTTGAGGGCGTTGTTGAACACCAGGGTGGTCAGCCAGTGAGGGCGCTTGAATTCGAACAGCACCCAGTGGGGGAAAGGCGCGTTGTCGGCGGTGCACCATACGAAGTCATTCAGGTCCACCCCCGACTTTTCCAGCAGCGCTCGGGGAGGCAGGAGTTGATCCACGTCGGCGCCGCCGGTGGCAGAACTGAAGCCGGCCACCCTGGCGCCACTCTCCTGAACCAGCAGGTTGGGGAGCGTGCCCGCCTGGGCAAAGGTCGCCAGCCACAGGCCCATCAATAGCCATCCGGATTTCATCCTTTCGTTCCTCGCAGTAATGCCCGGTAGGGCTTCAGGTCGACCCGTTCCAGCCAGCGATCAGCCCCGGACGTCCGGGCACGGTTGCCATCCTGGACCAGCATCTGGAGGCTCACCGTGTGCACTTCGGAATCGCCCGGCGTGCCCGCCCACAGGCCCGGATTGAGCTTGACCAGCGCAGTTGCGCCAGGCGCATCCGGTCGGGCGTAGGCAAATCGGTGTCGGTCCAGGGCTTCGGCATTCAGGTAAACCGGCTGCATCAGTTCTGCCTGGGTCAGCGCCCCTCTCAAGCGCTGGAGTTCGCGCCATTCCTCGTGGTCATGCGGGTCGCCCTGCTGGGCCAGGCGGGCGGTCTCGGCCATGGTCTGCCGCAACTCAGCCGCAGTTTTGGGATCGGTTTTTCGCAATTCGGCGACATAGGCCGCCCAGTCCGGGTTGTTGGTCACCGAGCTCAGCGTGTCCCGGACCTCGTCCCGTTCGCGCTTCAGTCGCGCCTGCCAGGTGTCCAGGTATTCGCCCACGGTGACCGGCACGAAGGGGGGCAGATTGCCGTGCGTGATGACCAATATCCGGTTGCCAGCGTCGTTCTCGTAGATCGGGGTGCCTTGGCGCTTGCCGACCTGACTTGGCGCGTAAAAGAAGCGGGTGTCCAGCGGGTCGTTCCCTGACGCGCTTTGCACGCCCAAGCCTGTGAGGTCGTTGAGTGCGACTTCCAGGGCCATGAAATGGACCGTGTCGGCCCAGGGTTTCAGTCCGCATCGGCCGGCCCATGCCTCTGGCCCATGCAGGTGGACTGTGGCCCTGCCGGTCTTGGGAGCGCCCAGGTGTTGGCGTGTTCCGATATAGAGGTGCGTCTGGTAACGAACCCGGGGGAGGGCGTTGAGGGTGGCATCTGCTTTCAGTGCAGCATCCGCCTGGCGGAGTGTCGCCAGGATTCCGGCATGCCGTTTGGCGGTGAGGGCGTCGCCGAAACCGGTGTCACGATTCCCCGAAGTCGTGACCCAACACTCTCCGGCCCATGCACTTCCGGCGCACAAGACGATGCCGAGGATCGCGAGGCGCGCCTTCATGCCGCGAGGTTCCTGGCTTTGGCGAGTTCTTCGTCCAGCAGCTCCAACAGTTCCTGCAGTGAGGAAAAGCGCCGTGCCAGGCCGCATTCGGCGATTGGCTCGATTTTTCCGGCGCAGCGGTTCGCGTGCAGGTCGGCACCACGCTGGAAGCAGATCAAGAACGAATTCGACCGTGGGTAGTTTGTTTCGGTGTCCAGGTGGGCGGCCATGGCTTCTTGCTGTCGGGTTGGCATGGACAGCAGGTTATTCGGGCGCACCCATCGAGTCGTCCGGAAACCGTCAGGAATTCGTCATGAGTCGCACGCTTGCCGCGAGCTTGGCTGGCCTCGTGTGCTCGATGCGACCCGGAAATCCAGCCGATCATGTGCGCTGAGGCCGGCCAGGTCGCTGGCCCTGCCCGAGTGCATCGAGAATCAGCCCGATCGTCCAAGCGACGACTTCGGAAGCGGCTTGGCCCTGGATGCCATGAATCTCGCGCATGTGCCACCAGGTCTCGGCGCTGACGATGTGGGTCATGAAGGCCTTGATGGCGGCGGCCTCGCGGGCCGGTAGATCGGCGACCACCGGGGCCAGTGCCTCGGCGATACCCTTGCGGCGGCGAGGGGACAAGTGTGAGCGGACACCGCGGCCCAGATCGGAGAGTAGCAGGGCGCGCATCAGATCTGCCTGCTCGTCGAACAACCGAAAGCTGGCCACGGCGGTTCCGGCCAGGTCGGAGGCACGCTCGGGTAGGTGGATTTGTCCTGTGATGCCAGAGACCCATTCAGAGATGCCTTCCAGCATCTTTTCCTTGCTGGGGAAGTGGCGAAACACGGTGCGGGTGGAAACGCCAGCCTCCCGGGCGGCATCATCAACCGAAAAGTCGTGGCTGTCGTTTTCCACAAGTTGTTTGGCCAGAGCAACCAGGATGGCTGAGCGTGTTGCCCCGGCTTTTTTTTCCCGCTGCCGATTGTCGTACTTGCGTTTTTCCATGATGGCTTGTCGTAGCTCGGAGTGGATGTCCGGAAAAGGCAATTGCCAGTGTTGATAATTGATGTCACTATAAGTGACATTAAAACACAAGGGGCGTCGACGTGATACACCATATTTCCATTTCCGTAACTGAGCCGTTGGCTTGTGCGCGGGCCTTGGCCGCGTTCTGGCGTACCGAAGCGTTGCCGTTTCCAATGTACGCCGACAGCTATATCGTGTTTTGTGGTGAGGATGGGCTGGCCGCGATCGAGGTCTATCCGGATGGCCATGTGTTGCTGCCTGCCACGCCTGAACTGCCAGCTCTGGTCGAGGCTGAGGGGCCGAGACATTCGCCGTTTCATGCCGCCATCTCGGTTCCGGTCGACGCGGAGACGATCGAACGGATTTGTGCAGAGCACGGTTGGCTTTGCCAGATGGGCACGCGTGGCACGTTCTTTCATGTGGTTGAGGTCTGGGTCGAGAACCGTACCTTGCTGGAACTGCTGCCTCCGGATATGGCAGCCGAATATGCCGCATTTGCTTCGCCCGCGAATTGGAAGGCGATCTTTGGGACATTGAGGCCTGAAGTCGCATGACGGTAAGCTGCGGAGGGCACAATTGCCGTGGAATCCGTGAGTGAGCCAAGTGATGAGGTCGTCCATTTCTGTCCCCGCCTCGCAAAAAGGTGAAGTTATCCGGTTCGCGGAATTCCGTTTCATGCCTGCTGAAGCCAGGCTGTTCAAGGGCGATGAAATCATCTCGCTGAGTCCTAAGGCACTCGATGTTTTGCAATGCTTGTGCCAGCGGGCCGGCGGCCTGGTAACCAAGGCGGAGCTTCTGGACGCCGTTTGGGGTCGCCGATTCATCAGTGAAGGTGTGGTCAAGAATGTCATCCAGGAACTGCGCCAGGCGCTGGGTGACAGCCCGAAATCCCCGCGTTTCATCGAGACGGTGCACCGGCGGGGCTATCGGTTTGTCGGTGTGCAGCCCGATAGGGATGATCCGGGCGTTGCCACTGGCGCGGATGCGTCCCCGTCGGGGGAGAACGGCTCGGTGGTCGGACGTGCTGCCCTGCTCGCCGGTTTGTCGGGTCGGCTCCAGGAAAGTCTGGCTGGGCAGCCGATGATCGTCTTTTTGAGCGGTGAACCGGGTATTGGCAAGACCACCTTGGTCAAGCATTTCTTGACCTCGCTGCCCGACGAGGTGCTCGCATTGGAGGGGAGTTGCCTCGAACAATATGGCCAGGCCGAACCCTACTTGCCGGTTCTGGAAGCCCTCGATCGCCTTGCCCGACATGACCGGGCTGATTTGGTCGAGTGCATGCGCAGATGCGCGCCAGTCTGGCTTGCACAATTGCCGTGGTTGTTGGAGGAACCGGAGCGCACGCACCTGCTGGCGCAGACCCAGGTCGTCACCAAGGACCGCATGTTGCGTGAATTCGGTGTGTTCCTCAGGGAATGGACATCGGATCACCCGCTGCTTCTCGTTCTGGAGGATCTGCACTGGAGTGACAAGGCGACACTGGACCTGATTGTCTATCTGGCGCGATCCGGACCACGCGGTCGTTGGATGATTCTGTCCAGTTATCGGCCTGTCGACATCATTGTCAACGACCACCCCCTGCGGGACGCACTGAGGGGTCTGAAACTGCATGGATTGTGCCACGACTTGTCCCTGGAGCTCCTCTCAGAGGCCGCTGTGGCGGACTACCTCGCCTGGCGGTTCGCGGGCTTGCCGTTTTCGAACCAGGCCATTCGAGCAATTCACAGCCGAACCGAGGGCTTGCCACTGTTCCTGGTTCGCCTGGCGGATGAACTGGCCAGAACCCAGGTTGAGGACGGAGAATATTCGCTAACGGCGGTTGAAGCTTTTCTGAAGTCGTTTCCGGATGGATTGCGGATGCTGGTCGAGATGCAGTTCGAGCGGCTGTCAGCGGAGAGTCGGCGAATGCTGGACGCGGCAGCCGTTTGTCACCGGAATTTCCCTGCGTCCGCGCTGGCCGCCGCAATGGGCAAGGACATCCTCGAGGCTGAAGCCTGGTGCGAAGGAATGGCTCGGGCTGGCAATCTCCTTTGCCTGTCCGGAACCCGCGATGACGCTGACCGGCGCTACGATTTCATCCATGCGTATTACCAGGAGTTGGCTTATCAGGGCATCACGCCAGCTAGACGGGTGGAATTGCATCGGCGTCTCGGCGAGTGGTACGAGTCCAATGATCCTGGTCGGGCTGGCGAGCTTGCCGCCGAGTTGGCCCTGCATTTCGAACGGGGACGGCAATTCGAAAAAGCCGTCGATTATTTGAAGCTAGCCGCTGGAAATGCCGACAAGCGACACGCGCCGCATGAGGTCATTCAACTCTTGAAGCAGGCTTTGGCGCTTCTGGACAGGGAACTGTCGCCGAAGCGGGGGGCGCTGGCAACACGACTTGAACTGTTGTCCAAGTTGGCGACCGCCATCCAGACGACGCAGGGCTTCGCATCGCCAGAGTTGGAGCCGATTTACGGGCAGATTGCAGCGTATCAACCTGGGCATGCGGCAAACGAGTGGATTTTTCCTCTGCTCTGGGGCGCCTGGGGGTTCTATTGCGCACGGGGGCGCTTCGAAGAAGCGGCGCAGCAAGCGATGTTGATCGAACGAACCGTGAAGCAAGGTGGCGATCCGCTCTGGCTGATTGGCAGCCATGTCGCCCTGGGCGGTGTCCATTGGCACCGGGGTGAATTCGATCAAGCCAGGCAGCATCTCGAGGCAGCGTTGCTTCTCTATGGCAAGGAGACGAGGCCCGCGCTATATCCGGTGTTCACCCAAGATCCGGACGTCTTGAGTCGGTTCTTCCTCGGCCTGGTCCAAGCGATGCAGGGGGCGCCGGACGAGGCGCAGGAAACCATGGCCGCTGCCCTTGAGAGGGCGCGAACGCTAGGCCATCCGTTTACCGAAGCCTTCGCGCACTGGGGGGGGTGCATGCTGAGCCAGCTTCGTGGTGACAAGGCGAGGGTTCACGCGCAGGCCGGGCAAATGCACCGGTTGGCGGATGAGCACGGGTTTACCATGTTGCTAGCCATGGCCGAGGTTTTTCTCGGCTGGGCCGAAGTGGCGTCCGACCCGAACGAGGCTGGCCTCGAAAGGATAGAGGCAGGACTCGAATGGCTGAAACAGACTGGCGCGCGCATGTGGCTGAGCTATTTTCACGCCCTGCAGGCGGACGCATGCCGCATGGCAGGCCGTCCCGAGGCCGGTCTGCAGGCGCTGTACCAGGCTGAGGCTGTCATCCGTGCACATGGTGAGCGATTCTTCGCGGTGGAAATCCGGCGCCTACGGGAGGCGCTGCATGGCCGAGCAGCAGAGACAGGCTAGCGTCCATCAAGACTACACGGCCGTCGTCTTTGCAAGGCTCCTCGAAGGGTGGGAGAATTGATCCCAGTTCAAGAATCGAGGCACGGCCATGATCGACAAGGACGGTTACCGGCCGAACGTGGGCATTGTCATCTGCAATGCCCGCAATGAGGTGTTTTGGGGCAAGCGGGTGCGCCAGAATTCCTGGCAGTTTCCCCAGGGTGGCATCAAGCATGGTGAAACGCCGGAGCTGGCGATGTTCCGGGAATTGAAAGAAGAAGTCGGGTTGCATCCCGAGCATGTGCGCATCCTGGGGCGGACCCGGGAGTGGCTGCGTTATGACGTGCCCAGGGAGTGGGTGCGCCGGGAATGGCGCGGCCATTATCGCGGCCAGAAGCAGATCTGGTTCCTGTTGCGCCTGACCGGCCGCGACAATGATGTCTGTCTGCGTGCCTCCGACCATCCGGAATTCGACGCCTGGCGCTGGAACCAGTATTGGGATCCGGTCCAGACCGTGGTCGATTTCAAGCAGGACGTGTATCGCCGAGCCCTGCAGGAACTGGAGCCCTTCCTCCTGGTGGATAGCCAGGGGCGGCGAGGCATGCGCCACGGCCATGGCCTGAAGGCCCACAACGGACGTCTGTAAGCACACTGAGAGGAGACCAGACATGAGTACACCCTATCGCGTCCTGCCGGGCGCCCCCCTGCAAAAGGGCGCGACCTACAAGACGCCGCGCCAGCAGGTTCTCGACTCGGTGACCATGGACCAGCCGGCCTTGTCGGTCATGACCGACTTTTCGGTGGTCACCGCGCATACCATTCAGGCCCTGGACAGCATCGAGACCGCGCGGGCGGAGATGATCCAGCGCGGCGTGCGCATGCTGCTGGTGGCCGACGACCAGAATCAGATCCTGGGTTTGATCACGGCCACTGACCTGACCAGCGAGCGGCCGATGCAGATTATCCAGACCCAGGGCATCCGCCATGCCGATGTCCTGGTCAAGGACATCATGACGCCCCGGGAAAAGCTGGAAGTGATCTGTATGGATGATTTGCAGAGCGCCAAGGTCGGTGACGTGGTCGCCACCCTGCAGGCGCAAGGCCGCCAGCATGCCTTGGTGGTGGAGCGCCAGGCTGACCGCAGCCAGATCCTGCGTGGCATGTTTTCGGCATCCCAGATTGGCCGCCAGCTCGACATGCCGATCCATACCGTGCCGGTGGCGCGCACTTTCGCCGACATTGCCCAACTGAGCGCCTGATCTTGCGCGCCGGGTGCTTGCTCGTCGCCTGCCTGGCGTTCGTGGCAGCCCCGGCGCAGGCCGAACCGCCGGTCGCGTCGGTGTTCTGGGTGCCTGTCGTGGTGCCGGCCTGGATTCAGCCCGGGTGGGCGGTGTCTCCGCCGGCCCTGTACTGGCCAGTCTACGTCCCGGCATCCAGCGGGTCTTGGCTCGACACGGTCGAGGTACCGGCACCGCCCCTGGTGGCCAAACCGGCCGAGCTGGCCTCGAGCCCCGCGCCCAGCAATGACGTCGTCGAGGGGGCGGCGACCTCGACTGAAGCGAGGTCCGATCCGCCCGCCCGAGCCCCGGTGGCGAGGCCCAAGCCCAAGCCCAAGCGCAAACCCGTCGTGAAGGCCGTGCCGAAGTCGCCCCACCCGCCTCGCAAGCTATGCTGGCGGGATCATGAACTCATGCCGTGTCCATGATGGCCATGGCTGACCGGCTTATAATCGAGTAAAATTATCAACTATTGCCAGGGCTTGAATCCGGCGTGGACGCCCATATCTGCCCGGCAGCCCTTTTCCCATCCATTTCCCCGAGGTACGCCATGTCGGTTTCCGAACAGCAGGTCCAGGCGGCTCTGAAAGAGCTGGTCGATCCCAACACCCAGAAAGACTTCATCTCCACCAAGTCGGCCAAGAACATCAAGGTCGACGGCGGCAAGGTCACCCTCGACGTCGTGTTGCCCTATCCGGCCAAGATGGTCATGGGTCAGATCAAGACCTTGGTTGAGGACCAGGTCAAGACCGTGCCGGGCGTCGAGAGCGTCACCGCCAACGTGACCTGGAAGATCGTCGCCCATAGCGTGCAGCGGGGTGTCAAGCTGATCCCCGGGGTCAAGAACATCATCGCCGTGGCCTCCGGCAAGGGCGGGGTCGGCAAATCCACCACGGCGGTCAACCTGGCCCTGGCCCTGGCCGCCGAGGGCGCCAGCGTCGGCATGCTCGACGCCGACATCTACGGTCCGTCGCAGCCGACCATGCTGGGTATCGTCGGCCGCCCGGTTTCGGAAGACGGCCAGTCGCTGGAGCCGATGATCGGCCATGGCCTGCAGGCCATGTCGATCGGTTTCCTGATCGACGTCGACACGCCCATGGTCTGGCGCGGCCCGATGGTCACCCAGGCGCTGGAACAGTTGCTCAACCAGACCAAATGGAAAGAGCTCGACTACCTGGTGGTCGACCTGCCGCCGGGCACCGGCGACATCCAGCTGACCCTGGCCCAGCGCGTGCCGGTGACCGGCGCGGTGATCGTCACCACGCCCCAGGACATCGCCCTGATCGACGCCCGCAAGGGGCTCAAGATGTTCGAGAAGGTCGGGGTGCCCATCCTCGGCGTGGTCGAGAACATGTCGCTGCACATCTGCTCCAAGTGCGGCCATGAGGAGCCGATCTTCGGTACCGGCGGCGGCCAGAAGATGTGCGCCGACTACGGCGCCGAGTTCCTGGGCGGCCTGCCGCTCGACATGCGCATCCGCGAGGAAACCGACGCCGGCAAGCCGACCGTGGTGGCCGAGCCGGAATCGCGCATCGCCGAGATCTATCGCGCCATTGCCCGCCGTGTCGCGGTCAAGGTGGGCGACCTGGCCGTCGACCACAGCGCCAAGTTCCCGAGCATCGTCATTCAAAACACCTGATTTGGGGAAATGGGAAACGAGATACGGGAAATGGGAGACGCAATGGTGTATTTTTCGTTTCCCTTTTCACATTTCCCGTTTCCCGAATAATGAGCATCAAATCCGACCGGTGGATTCGCCGGATGGCCCAGGAACACGGCATGATCACGCCTTTCGAGGCGGGTCAGGTGAAATCCGTCGATGGCCAGAAGATCGTGTCCTATGGCACCTCGAGCTACGGCTACGATGTCCGTTGTGCCAATGAATTCAAGGTGTTCACCAATCTGAACCATACCTTGGTCGACCCCAAGCACTTCGACCCCGACTCCTTTGTCGAAATCACGGGCGAGTCCTGCATCATCCCGCCCAACTCCTTCGCCCTGGCGCGTACGGTCGAGTATTTCCGGATTCCGCGCAGCACCCTGGTGGTGTGCCTGGGCAAGAGTACCTACGCCCGCTGCGGCATCATCGTCAACGTGACGCCGTTGGAGCCGGAGTGGGAAGGCCACGTGACCCTGGAATTCTCCAACACCACACCGCTGCCGGCGCGCATCTACGCCAACGAAGGCGTGGCCCAGATGCTGTTCTTCGAGTCGGACGAAGTCTGCGAAACCTCGTATCGAGACCGGGGTGGCAAGTATCAGGGCCAGACCGGCGTGACCCTCCCGAAAATTTAATTTTCCGGGCCGGCCCGGCTCGTATAATCCCGCGATTCACCATATCGTCCAGCGGGGACAGGGCCATGCGCTTCCATTTTCCAGTGATCATCATCGACGAGGATTTCCGGTCCGAGAACGCCTCGGGTCTGGGCATCCGGGCGCTGGCCAAGGCGCTCGAGGAGGAAAGCATGGAGGTGCTCGGGGTGACCAGCTACGGTGACCTGTCCTCGTTTGCCCAGCAGCAATCGCGTGCCTCGGCCTTCATCCTGTCGGTGGATGATGAGGAGTTCGCTGGTCGAGAAGCCGAAGAGACCATCGCCGAGCTGCGCACCTTCGTGAGCGAGATCCGCCTGCGCAATGCCGACATCCCCATCTTCCTGTATGGCGAGACGCGCACCACCCGGCACATCCCCAACGACGTGCTGCGCGAGTTGCATGGGTTCCTGCACATGTTCGAGGATACGCCCGAGTTCATGGCCCGCTACATCGTGCGCGAGGCCAAGGCCTATCTCGATTCGCTGCCGCCGCCGTTCTTCCGCGCGCTGACCCATTACGCCGCCGACGGCTCCTACTCCTGGCACTGCCCCGGTCACTCGGGCGGCGTCGCCTTTCTGAAGAGCCCGGTCGGTCAGATGTTCCACCAGTTCTTCGGCGAGAACATGCTGCGCGCCGACGTCTGCAACGCGGTCGAGGAACTCGGCCAGCTGCTCGACCACACCGGCCCGGTGGCGGCGTCCGAGCGCAACGCCGCACGCATCTTCCACGCCGATCACCTGTTCTTCGTCACCAACGGCACCTCCACCTCGAACAAGATCGTCTGGCACTCCACCGTGGCGCCTGGCGACGTGGTGGTGGTCGACCGCAATTGCCACAAGTCGGTGCTGCACGCCATCATCATGACCGGCGCGGTGCCGGTGTTCCTGATGCCGACCCGCAACCATTACGGCATCATCGGGCCAATCCCGAAGTCCGAGTTCGAGTGGAAGAACATCAAGAAGAAGATCGCCAGCCACCCGTTTGCGGACAAGGACGCCAAGCCGCGCGTGCTGACCATCACCCAGTCCACCTACGATGGCATCCTCTACAACGTGGAGGAGATCAAGGAAATGCTGGACGGCAAGATCGATACCCTGCATTTCGACGAAGCCTGGCTGCCGCACGCCGCGTTCCACGATTTCTACGGCGACTATCACGCGATCGGTGCCGACCGGCCGCGCTGCAAGGATTCGATGGTGTTTTCCACCCAGTCCACGCACAAGCTGCTGGCCGGCTTGAGCCAGGCCTCGCAGATCCTGGTGCAGGACTCTCAGACCCGCAAGCTCGACCAGGACATCTTCAACGAAGCTTTCCTGATGCACACCTCGACCTCGCCGCAATACGCCATCATTGCTTCCTGCGACGTCGCGGCCGCCATGATGGAAGAACCGGGTGGCCGTGCCCTGGTCGAGGAGTCGATCGCCGAGGCGCTCAACTTCCGCCGCGCCATGCGCAAGGTCGACGCCGAACTGGGTGCTGACTGGTGGTTCAAGGTCTGGGGGCCGAAGGATTTGTCCGAGGAGGGTATCGAGGAGCGTGCCGCCTGGACGCTGAAGGCAGGCGACAAATGGCATGGCTTTGGCAAGCTGTCGGCCGGCTTCAACCTGCTCGATCCGATCAAGGCGACGGTGATCACCCCCGGCCTCGATGTCGACGGCGACTTCGCCGAGTGGGGGATCCCCGCCGCCATCCTGACCAAGTACCTGGCCGAGCATGGCGTGATCGTCGAGAAATGCGGGCTCTATTCGTTTTTCATCATGTTCACCATCGGCATCACCAAGGGCCGCTGGAACACCATGGTGACCGAGTTGCAGCAGTTCAAGGATGATTACGACCGAAACCAGCCGCTGTGGCGGATCATGCCCGAGTTCGTGGCCAAGCATCCGCGCTACGAACGGGTCGGCCTCAAGGACCTGTGCTGCGAGATTCACCACATCTATCGCGAGAACGACGTGGCCCGGTTGACCACGGAGATGTACCTGTCCGACATGGAGCCGGCCATGCGGCCCGCCGATGCCTTCGCGAAGATGGCGCACCGGCAGATCGAGCGGGTCGAGATCGACGATCTCGAAGGGCGCATCACCTCCATCCTGCTGACCCCCTACCCGCCGGGCATTCCCCTGCTGATCCCGGGCGAGCGCTTCAACGCCACCATCGTGCGCTACCTGAAGTTCGCGCGCGAGTTCAACGAGAAGTTTCCGGGCTTCGAGACCGACGTGCATGGCCTCGTGAAGGACCGCAGCAACGGCGTGACGCGCTATTACGTCGACTGCGTGGCCTGATCCAGTTCGATTGCCCTGGCCGCCGCCAGGCCCTGGGCGAGGGCAGAGGGCACGGAGGGCTGCACACAGTCAGTGACGTCGCCGGCGGCGTAGATGCCGGGCAGGCTGGTGCGTTGTCCGCGGTCGACGTGGAGATGTCCGGTGCGGGTCAATTGTGGGCGTTCGCCGGCAAAGGCCGCCAGGATCGCCGTGTTCGGGGCATAGCCGAACATGACCAGCAACCAGTCGAAGCAGGTGCGGGCATCCTGCCAGCGCAGTTCGATCCCTTCAGGGGTGGCCTCGATGGCTTCGGGCAGGGCATGGGGACGCAGTTCGATCTCGCTCCGGTCGGCGCAGGCTGCGAGGAACTGTCGGCGGGCGGACAAGGCCCCCCGGGCGCACACGGTGACCCGATTGCCGCGTTCAGCCAGATACAGGGCGTGGTCCAGGGCATTGTCGCCGCCGCCCAGGATCGCCACCCGCTGGCCATGGATGCCGTCCCGGATGGTGTTCGACAGGGGGCCGATGATCACCCGGTCGCTGGCCGAGGCCAGGCTTCTCAGGGCGGGGGTCGCGCGTGGCGCGCTGCCGGTGGCGAGGACCACGGCGGCCACGTCGAGTGAATCCGGGCCATCACGGGTCTCGAAGTCGAGGTGGAAGCCTCCAGGCTGTCGAATGATCCTGCGCACGGTGGCTTCGAGATGGGTGACGAGCGGCAGCTCGAAGAAGTGCCGGGCCAGGCGTTCGGTGATTTCGGTGCCGGTCTCGCCGGGCAGGCCCAGCATCCACAGGTTGGGATGAAAATTGGCGCGCTGGATGCCGCCCACCTGATGCGACTGCTCGATCACCACCGGGGTCAGGCCAAAGCTCAGGAGCGCGTTGGCGCAGGACATCCCGGCCGGCCCGGCGCCGACCACGGCGATCGGCAGGGCGCTCATGTCCGGCGCGGGCGCGGCTCGTAGTGCACCACGGCGCGCATGATCTCTGAATAGGGAAAATGACCGATGGCGCCGTACTTCAGCAGCCCTTCGTTGACCAGCAGGGCGACGTCGGCAGGCTGTCCGGGCGGCTTGTCCATGGCCTCGGCCAGGCCGCGCACGCCGCCGCACTGGGCGCGGATCTCCTTGCCGAAAGGCCAGGGCTGGTGCGGTTCCACGTGCAGGGCAAAGCGGGCGTTGTCGTGCAGGGCTTCGTGGTAGGTCTGGCACAAGGCGCTGGCGCGCTCCTCGGTGCAGCTGATCACCTCGCGCTCGGCCAGAAGCAACTTCTTGGCCTTGAAGCAAACCACGCAGCGTGACAGCAGGGCGCGTTCGAACGGGCAGGCCAGGGCGATGGCCGATTGCCGGGCTTCGCGGTAGGCCTGTTCGTTGTATTCGGACATGGCTCAGAGCGTGAACAGGCGGTCGACCTTGGCCGCACAGATGAAGTCATTCTCCGACAGGCCGCCCACGGCGTGGGTCAGGTAGGCCACCCGGCAGGTGTTGTAGCCGACGCTCAGATCGGGATGGTGGTCCTGGCGGTGCGACACCCAGGCCAGGGCGTTGACGAAGGCGAGGGTGGCGTAGTGGTCGGGGAAGGCGAAGGTCTTGGCCAGGCGGCCGGCTTCGATCTGCCAGCCGTCCAGCTCAGCGAGCCAAGCCGCGGCCTGGGCGGCCTCGACCGGAAGGCCGCCTTCCTGGGGACGGCAGGTACGGGAGGCGAGGGCGGACATGGCCGAGACCTCAGTAATCGTCGCCGGCCAGCGAGGGGTCCAGCTCGCGCGGCTGCGAGAGGGTGTCCTCGGCCTGGAGTTCGTTGTCGGCAAAGATCATCTTGATCTGTCGGCCGCTGTTCGGGTCGAGCGCCTTGCGCAGCGTATTGGCGGCCGCCTTGGCCTCCTTGAAGCTGTCGGCCTGGCCGCGCTTGTTCAGGAGGTTGAGGGGGCCGACTTCATAGAGGTAGTACGGCATGGCGGGGCTCCGGATAAAAGTTGACTGATATTGTCGGGTAAAAGCCCGGCCAACTCAAGCCGGCGCCGGTCCGGGCGCCGGGTCAGTTCAACTGGCCGTGGCAGTGCTTGTATTTCTTGCCCGAGCCGCACGGACAGGGATCATTGCGGCCGACCTTGGGGAAGGCGCGCTGCTCCGGCTTGCGCGGGGTCGAGGCGTCGGCCTCGTCCCCGGTGCCCAAGCCCAGTGCCTCGTCGTAGTCGGCGTGCTGGTACTGGACATTGCTGAGCTCGGGTTCCTGGGCTTCGACCGCCTCGACATCCTCGGGGCTGCGGATCTGCACCGTGAGGGTGATCTGGGTTACCTCGCGGGCGATGGTGCCGAGCATGGCCTCGAACAGTTCGAAGGCTTCGCGCTTGTATTCCTGCTTCGGGTTCTTGGCCGCGTAGCCGCGAAGATGGATGCCCTGGCGCAGGTGATCCATGGCGGCGAGGTGCTCGCGCCAGTGGTTGTCCAGGCTTTGCAGGAGCATGGCGCGCTCGAACTGGCGAAGGTTGTCTCCGGCCAAGGCCTCCTTTTCGGCGTAGGCGGCACGGGCGGTGTCGATGACCTTGGCGCGCAGTCCGGCTTCGTCGAGCTTCTGGTCGGCATCCAGCCACTGCTGGATCGGGCAGTGCAATTGGTATTGCGCGGCCAGCATGGCTTCCAGGCCGGCGACGTCCCACTGCTCGGCCATGCTGCCAGGGTGGATGTAATCGTTGATCGCTTCATCGAGGATCTGGGCGTGCATGCCGAGGATGCCCTCGGAGACGTCCTCGGCTTCGAGCAATTCGTTGCGCTGGGAATAGATCACCTTGCGCTGGTCGTTGGCGACGTCGTCGTATTCGAGCAACTGCTTGCGGATGTCGAAGTTGCGTTGCTCGACCTTGCGCTGGGCCGATTCCAGCGAGCGGTTGACCATGCCATGTTCGATCGCCTCGCCTTCCGGCATCTTCAGCCGTTCCATGATGGCGCCCAGGCGGTCGCCGCCGAAAATGCGCAACAGCGGGTCTTCCAGCGACAAATAGAAGCGCGAGGAGCCCGGATCGCCCTGGCGTCCGGAGCGGCCACGCAGCTGGTTGTCGACCCGACGCGACTCGTGCCGTTCGGTCCCGATGATGTGCAGGCCGCCCGCGGCGAGTACCTGATCGTGCAGTTGGGTCCACTTTTCCTTCAGGTTGGCGATGCGGGCTTCCTTGTCGGCATCGGACAGGGCCGGATCATCCTGGATCGCGGCGATCTGGGGCGCGATGCTTCCGCCCAGCACGATGTCGGTGCCGCGGCCGGCCATGTTGGTGGCGATGGTGATGCCGCCCGGCAAGCCGGCCTGGGCCACCACCTGGGCCTCCTGGGCGTGTTGCTTGGCGTTCAGCACCTGGTGCGGCAATCCGGCTTGCTTCAGGCGCTCGGAAAGGAATTCGTTGACCTCGATCGAGGTGGTGCCGACCAGCACTGGCTGGCCGCGCTGGTGGCAATCCTTGATGTCGGCGATCACCGCCTTCCACTTTTCATCGGCGGTGCGGTAAACCAGGTCGTTCATGTCCTTGCGGATCATTGGCTTGTTGGTCGGGATGACCACCGTCTCGAGGCCGTAGATCTGCTGGAACTCGTAGGCTTCGGTGTCGGCCGTGCCGGTCATGCCGGCCAGCTTCTTGTACATCCGGAAGAAGTTCTGGAAGGTGATCGAGGCCAGGGTCTGGTTCTCGCGCTGGATGGCCACGCCTTCCTTGGCCTCCACGGCCTGGTGCAGGCCATCCGACCAGCGCCGGCCGGACATCAGGCGGCCTGTGAATTCGTCGACGATGACCACTTCGCCGTTTTGCACCACGTAGTGCTGGTCGCGGTGATACAGCACATGGGCGCGCAGGGCGGCGTAGACATGGTGCATCAGGGTGATGTTGCCGGCGTCGTAGAGCGAGCCCCCCTCGGGTAGCAAGCCCATCTCGGTCAGCACCGCCTCGACCTTCTCGTGGCCCTGTTCGGTGAGCAGGACGGTGTGCGCCTTTTCGTCGACGATGTAGTCGCCGAGCGGGCCGGTCTCGCCGTCCTTGTATTCCTTGGCCTGGCGTTCGAGGCGGGGCGGCACGACATTGATACGCTGGTACATGGCGACGTTGTCGTCGGCCTGTCCGGAGATGATCAGCGGCGTGCGCGCCTCGTCGATCAGGATCGAGTCGACCTCGTCGACGATGGCGTAGTTGAGCGGTCGCTGCACCCGTTGCGACGGGCTGTAGACCATGTTGTCGCGCAGGTAGTCGAAGCCATATTCGTTGTTGGTGCCGTAGGTGATGTCGGCGGCGTAGGCGGCTTGCTTTTCCTCGTTCGACTGCTGGGCACGGATCACGCCGACGCTGAGCCCGAGGAAGGTGTAGATGCGGCCCATCCATTCGGCGTCGCGGCTGGCCAGGTAGTCGTTCACGGTGACCACGTGGACGCCCTTGCCGGCCAGGGCGTTCAGGTAGACCGGCAGGGTGGCCATCAGGGTCTTGCCTTCGCCGGTGCGCATTTCGGCGATCTTGTTCTGGTGCAGGGTGATGCCGCCGATCAACTGCACGTCATAGTGGCGCAGGCCGAGGGTGCGCTTGGCCGCCTCGCGCACGGTGGCGAAGGCTTCCGGAAGCAATTGGTCCAGGTTTTCACCCTGGTCCAGGCGGGCCCGGAACTCGGCGGTCTTGCCGCGCAGTTCGTCGAAGGTCAGTTTTTCGAAGGCGGGTTCCAGGGCATTGATTTTGTTGACCGTGGCGCGGAACTGCTTGAGCAGGCGCTCGTTGCGGCTGCCGAACAGCTTTTTCAGGACATCGACGAACATGGATAAGTAACCGTCTAGATTGGAGAAAATCGACGAATGTTACCATAGCGGACTACACCCTCCTTTGACAGTTCCATGGCATTGCGCTCTTCCTTCCAGCGAGTCCGCGCCCTGTTGGGCCAGGATCGTGCCCTGGCGGTACTGCTGCCCGAGGCTGCCCGCCTGCGTGGCCTGAACGCCCAGCTCGGGCGGGTGTTGCCGCGTGCGGTCGCGGCCAGCTGCCAGGTGGTTTTTGTGCGTGACGGCGAGGCCTTGATCCTGTGCGGCAATGGCGCCAGTGCGGCGCGGGTGCGCAGCCAGGCCGGCGCCTTGGTGCGGGCCCTGGCCGGGACCGATGCGCCGGTCGACCGGATCAAGGTCCAGGTACGCGCCGATTGGGCCCGTCCCGACCCGCCGGCCAAGCCGGGTCTCGACCGGCGTGCCCTGGCGACCTGGCGGGCCTTCGAGGCGGCTTTGCCCGAAGGCGACTTGAAGGCGGCGGTCGAGCGCCTGGTGCGCCACCACCGGCCGGGCTGACGCGAACCTGGGTAGAATCCGGGCATGATTCCGAGTGACAACATCTTCCTGATCGGCCTCATGGGGGCGGGCAAGACCACCATCGGCCGCCAGCTGGCCAAACATCGCGGCATGCAGTTCCTCGATTCCGATCATGAAATCGAGGCCCGTTGCGGCGTGTCGATCCCGACCATCTTCGAGATCGAGGGCGAGCCCGGCTTCCGGCGGCGCGAGGTGTGCATGATCGACGAGTTGACCCGCCGGCGTGGCATCGTGCTCGGCACGGGGGGCGGTGCGGTGCTCGACCCGGCGAACCGGGAACGCCTGAAGGCTCGGGGTGTGGTGGTCTATCTGCGCTGCCACCCGCACGAGCTGTACCAGCGCACCCGCCACGACCGCAACCGGCCCCTTCTGCAGACCGAGGATCCCCTGGCCAAGCTTCAGGCGCTGTACGAAAAGCGCCATCCTCTTTACATGCAGACCGCCGACATCGTGCTGGAAAGCGGACGCCAGAGTGTCCAGTGCCTGGTGCGCAAGCTGGAAGGCGTGCTTAGCCTGTCCGGCGAGCCGGAGCCCGGGTCAGCGCCGCCGGTGATCGAGACCGCGCTCGACGCGAGCTGTGCGGATGATCCGCTGGAGCAGATAGGCCAGGGCCAGCCAGGGCCATAGCGCCGCCAGGTGACGGGCCAGCCCGACCAGATTGAGCAGGCTGCCGGAAGGCCACAGCGGGGCAGGGACCACCCACAGGCGCCAGGCGACGATGCCGGCGAGCAGCAGGATGGCGACCCGGACGCGCTGACGCGACACGGTCGGCAGCAGCAACAGCCAGAACGCCAGCACGAAAGCCGCCAGGGTTTCCAGGGACAGGATGCCGCCCAGCACGCGCAGCTTGAGCAGCACTGCCGCGACCAGCAGTTTGAGCGCGAAGGCTGACAGGAACAGCATGAACATGGCGCTGGCGTAGCGGCCCGGGCGCAGCAGGCAGGCGGCAAAGGCGCCCAGGGCCGCCATTTCCATGAACATCGCGGCGAACCAGGCGAGGTTGAGCTGCTGGAAATGATTCGGCGGCGAGTCGATCGGACGCAGGTGCAGGTCCAGCCAGCCGACGCCAGGCTGCGGCAGCAGGGCGAACTGGGTCACGCCCCAGAGCAGTAGCAACCAGAGTCCCAGGGTCGCCTCGCCATGGGGCTGGAACCAAAGCGCACGCCAGCGGCGCAATCCCTGCCAGGCGCGACGCAGGCGGGTGTGGTGCAGGGACAGCAAGGCGCCGAGCAGCGTTCCGACCCCGTTGAGCAGGATATCCAGGTTGGAGGCGATGCGGCCGGGCAGGAACACTTGCAGGTGTTCCATGGCCATGCTGAGCGCGAAGCCGATCAACGCCACGCCGGCCACCCCACTGCGGCGATGGCCGGGGCGGAACATGAGCCGGGCCAGCAGATAGCCGAATGGCACGTAGGCCAGCAGGTTGGTGCTGATGTCGTTGCGGGTGATGTAACGGGGCAGGTCCGCGAACAGGAAATCGGAGACCCCGCCCGCCGGCGAGACCCAGCCCGTGAAGGGGTATAGGCTGGCGACGGCGATCAGCACGGCGTAAGCCGCCAGGGAGAAGCCGAGGCGTCGGCGTTGACGGGTGTCCATCGGGGCTGGGCGTGGGACAATGTACCTCGAGAATTGGCCGAGAGCCTGCCTGCTTTACGGAGAAACCACAATGATATTCGATGTCTTCAATGGCGATGCCGACGGCATCTGCGCCCTGCATCAATTGCGGCTTGCCCGGCCGGAAGCCAGCGAACTGGTGACCGGAGTGAAGCGTGACCTGGCGTTGTTGAAGCGGACGCACGCCCAGCCCGGCGACCGGGTCGAGGTCTTTGACATCACCGTCGACAAGAACCGAGACGCGCTCACGGCCCTCCTGGAGGTGGGGGTCCAGGTCCGTTGGTTCGATCATCACAACCCGGGCGAACTGCCCGCGCACTCGGGCTTCGAGCCCCACATCGACACCGCCGCCGACGTGTGCACCAGCCTGATCGTCGATCGCTACTTGAGGGGTGCCCATCGGGCCTGGGCGGTGGCCGCCGCGTTTGGCGACAACCTGCACGCGGCGGCCCGGCGTGCCGCCGAACCGATGTCATTGTCCGAGGCGCGCCTCGCTCAGCTGCGCGAATTGGGCGAATGCCTGAATTACAACGCCTATGGCGACAGCGTCGACGACCTGCATTTCCATCCCGCCGAACTGTACCGCCGCGTGCATGGCTACGCCGATCCCTTCGCCTTCATCGCCGAGGCGCCCGAATTCCCGGCCTTGAAGGCCGGCTATGCCGAGGACATGGCACGGGCCGCCGCCCTGGTGCCCCTGGAAAGCAGGGCCGCCGGCGCGATCTATCTGCTGCCGGACGCCGCCTGGGCGCGCCGGGTATCCGGGGTGTATGCCAACGACCTGGCGCAGCGATTTCCGGAACGGGCACACGCCTTGGTGACGCATTCGCCGAAAGGGCATTACGTGGTCAGCGTGCGGGCGCCAGTCGCCAACCCGGTGGGCGCCGATACGCTCTGCCTGCGCTTTCCGTCGGGCGGTGGGCGCAAAGCCGCAGCGGGGATCAATGACCTGGCGACCGAGCAGTTGGATGCGTTTGTCGAGGCGTTTTTCGAGACGTACGCCTGACCCGGGTCGGGTCAGGCACAGTCTCGACTATGGCTTCAGGCGCGCTTGCGCAGTCCGATCAGGCTGGCCAGTCCCAGTCCGAGCAGACCCAGGGTGGCGGGTTCCGGGACCGGGTTGTTGGGGTTGTTACCCGAGAAGGTGCCCGCTTGGATGAAGACCCCGGAGTCCAGCGAGGTATCGCCGGCATCGCTGATGTAAAACTGGAAGTGATGCGGGCCTGGCGCCAGTCCCAAGAAAGAGGCTGTCAGTACCGTGGTCATGCCGTCGTACTGAAGGTCGCGGGCGCCGTTGGTGTTGTCGATGAAGTAGCTGGCGTTGCTGCCATTGTTGACGTTGTTGATCGACACGACGCCGCCCCCGCCCGGAATCAGGGCAATGTTGACGCCGTCCAGCAGTAGATTGAAATAATCGTTGTAAATGGATCCGACGTACTCGTTGTATTCCTCGGATGCAAAGACGTAATTGAAGAAGATATTGCTGGATTCGGAGGTGAAATCGAAGGCCAGGGAGGACGCGGTGCCAGTCCCGGTGCAGCCGGTCTCGTCATTGGGGCCTGGCACGCAATCCGTGTTGCCCGTCGTGAGCACGATGCCCGCGCCGAAGCCGACGGAGTCGCTGCCCCCGGTAAACAGTCCGGCAGCACTGCTTCCGGCGTCGGTTGCGAATGTCGCGTTCGAAATGGTGATGCCGCTGCCGACAATGGCGTTCGCCAATGTATTGGCGTCAATCGTATCGCTGATCGTGATGGCCTGCGCCGTGATTGGGGTCAGGGCGGTCAAGGTGAGTGCTAGAAATTGATGCCGAGCTGGCATGGTGGATCCTTGTCGATCGAGAGGAATGAGTGTTGATACGGGCGCGTATGCCGCGCCCGTCGCTGCAAGGGTCAGGCGCTTTGTTTTCTGCGCAGACCGAATATGCCGGCCAGGCCCAGACCCAACAACGCCAGCGTGCCAGGCTCCGGGACCGGGTTGGGCGGTTGCACCTGGCCGTTTCGCACCTGGAACAGGTATCGACCGTCCACTTGGCTGCTCAGGGAATTGTGGGTCAGGCCGGTCGTGGGATTGCTATCCAGCAGGGCACCGTTGATGGCCGATCCAGCGATCTCGTACGAGTTGGATACGCCGTTCGACCAACCGGCTCGCGCGGAACTGCCGCCGAAGCCACCACTGCCGCCACTGGCACTGCCGGTTTCCCAGACAATCCGGTCGTAATTGAACTCGAAGTCGAAGTCACCGACCCCGATGTCGCTCCGGTCGTGGATGATCAACTGGAAGCTGTTCAGCTTGTCGGATTGCGCACTGAAGTAGCCGACGTCGATCCAGTTGACGCCGAAGACGTTGCGGCCCTCCAGGGTGTCCTCACCATACTGGACCAGGCTGCTGCCGGCCCCGCGCGTGTCCACGTCGGCGAAGAAGGGGGCCAGCATCGGGGTTGCGGTGGTAAGCAGGTTGAACGGGGTGAAGGTGCCCAAGGCTTCGTCGAACGTGACGTTGCCGTTGTTGTTCACATAGAGCTGGCTGTAGCTGGCCCCGAAGAAATTCAGGGTAAAGCCAATGTTCACCAGACCCGTCGAGCCATCGTCATTGGCAGCCAGGGTGTTGTCGGTGAACAGGCCGGCATCATGGATCGCGGCGGCCTGGGTCTCCAGGCTGGCAAATGAGAAGCTGGCCAGCAGGGCCAGCGTCATGGCGCTGTGTTTCATTGCTTGAGTCCCTTTCAAGTTGTGGTGTGGCAGGGAGTTAAAGCAATATTTGAGCCATACTTAAATTGATTTTATTTGTTGTTTTATATCAGCGACATACGCTTATATTGCGGACTTGCGTGTCCTGGATGTGTAAAAAATATTGACATTAGTCATGGGTTGTGGTTAGGACGTATGTACTGTAATGGGCTAGTAACTACGTACCTGTCTCGTGCTCAGCGAGCCCAACGCCATGCCCACGCACGCCATCAGGAATCCGGCGAACTGGGGCGGCATCAGCCACTCGCCTTCAGGCAGCCAGATCTCCATGGGAATCCAGGTCAGCAGGCCGAAGGCGATGGCCAGGTAGGCGCCGCGCGTATTGGCACGTTTCCAGTAGAGCCCGGCGACCAGTGGCACGAAGGCCAGGACCAGCGTCACCTTGTAGGCGTTCTCGACCATCTGGTGGATGCCGGTTTCCTGCTCCAGCGACCATAGCGCATACACCGTGACCAGCACCGTGAACACGCCGACCACCCAGCGGGTCAGGACCAGCAACTGGTGGTCCGGGAGGTGCTTCTTGCGGGTGATGAAATCCTTGATGACGTTTTCGGAAATGGTCACCGAAGGCGCCAGCAAGGTACCCGAGGCGGTCGACATGATCACCGAGAGCAAGGCGCCGTAGAAGATGACCTGGGCGACCAGGGGCAGGTGGGTCTTGACCAGGGCCGGAAGCAGCTTCTGGCTGTCATCGGCGAGCCATTGCTGGGCCAGGGCGGGGTCGATCAGGTTGGCCGAGTAAGCCATGAACATCGGCACCGCGGCGAACAGGAAATAGGCCACGCCGCCCAGCACCGTGCCCCACACCGCGACATGCTCGCTCTTCCCTGCGTTGGCGCGCTGGAACACATCCTGCTGCGGGATGGAGCCGAAGCCCATGGTGATCAGCCCGGAGATGAAGGCGATCATGGCCACGGCATTGAGATCAGGCCAGAAGTGGAACTTGGCGTGGTTGGCCGCATGCTCGACCACCGGCGCGACGCCGCCGGTCATGTCGCTGAGCAGCCAGGCGATGTAGAGCAGTCCGAGGACGATGACGATCATTTGGAAGAAGGTGGTCAGGGCCACTGACCACATGCCACCGAACAGGGTATAGAGCAGCACCACGCTGGCGCCGATCAGGATGCCCTGGGCCTGGGTAACCTGGCCGTCGGTGAGCACGTTGAACACCAGGCCGAGCGCGGTGATCTGGGCCGAGACCCAGCCCAGGTAGGACAACGCAATGGCGATGCCGGTGATCACCTCGACCTTGCGGTCGTAGCGCTCGCGATAGAAGTCACCGATGGTGAGCAGGTTCATCCGGTACAGCTTGCGGGCGAAGAACAGGCCGAACAGGATCAGGCACAGGGATGCGCCGAAGGGGTCGGAGATCAGCCCGGCCAGGTCTTCCTCCATGAAGGTGGCCGGGATGCCAAGCACGGTCTCGGCGCCGAACCAGGTGGCGAACACCATGGCCACGACGATGAACATCGGCAACGAACGACCGGCGGCGATGTAGTCTCGGGCATTGTGGACCCGGGTGGCGGCATAAAAACCGAGGCCCAGGGAGACGACCAGATACAGCAACACGAAGCCAATCAGCATGGGGGTGCTCCGGCGAGTGACCAATGGCGCGGATGATAGCCGAATCGACTGCCCGACCGGGGCGGTGGCGGAGGGGATTAGTTCCGTTAACGGGGCTATCAGAAATATGAAGGGGAAAAGCCGCTGCCGTCACGGTAAGTTCGCGGATTGCACGATGAAAACCTGGAGATTTCGATGCCGTCTGTTCGTCTTACCCCTCTCTTTCTGGCGCTGGTGGCCATCAGCGCCGCCCCGGCGTGGGCTACCAACGGCATGAACCTGGAAGCCTGGGGGGCCAAGGCGGCGGGCATGGGCGGCGCCGGCTATGGCTACGATTCGGGCAATTCCGCGATCATGAACAATCCGGCCACGCTCGGCCTCAAGCCCGACCAGCACACCGACCTGGGCCTGGGACTGACCCTGCTGGCTCCGGATGTCAGCTCGTCGCACCCGATGGCCGGCACCACCGATTCCGAGGGCAATGCCTACTGGATGCCGACCCTGTCCTACATCAAGCGGAGTGGCAACCTGGCCTACGGCATCGGCATGCTGGCCCAGGGGGGCATGGGTACCGAATACGGCAAGGGGTCCGCGCTGTTTGCCGGTGGACTCGATTCACTGGGCAATCCGGTGCCGATGAGCGGCGAGGAGATCCGTTCCGAAGTCGGCTTCGGTCGCCTGATGTTCCCTGTGGTCTGGAAGGCGAATGCCCGGCTCAGCCTGGCCGGTCAACTCGACCTGGCCTGGGCCAGCATGGACCTCCAGATGGACATGGATGGCCAGAGCCTGGCGGGCATGCTTGGCGCCGGCCTGGTCAATGGCGGGCTGACCGCGATGCTGCCACAGGCCATCGATTACGCCCGCTTCGATTTCTCCGACAACAACACCATGACTGGCAAGGCCAAATCCTACGGCTGGGGCTACAAGCTGGGCGCCCATTACCAGGTCACCGATCGCCTGGGCATCGGCGCCAGCTACCATGGCAAGACCCACATGGGCGACATGAAGACCGAGGATGCATCGGTGGTCGTGGCCAGCGGCGGCATGCCGATGACCCTGAACGGCACCCTCAAGGTGCTCGACTTCCAGTGGCCGGAGACCTACGGGATCGGCGTCGCCTGGAGCCCGAGCGACACATGGCTGTGGGTGGCCGATCTCAAGCGCATCCAGTGGGCCGACGCCATGAAGGATTTCCGCATGCGTTTCGTGGCCGGGCCCGGCATGGACATCAACGTCACCATGCCGCAGCACTGGAAGAACCAGACCGTGATCGCCGTGGGTGGGCAATACAAGCTGACCCCGGAGATCGCCTTGCGCTTCGGCATCAACCGGGCCAGCAACCCGGTGCCGGATGCGACCCTCAATCCGCTTTTTCCGGCCACCACCGAGCTGCACTACACCGCCGGTCTCGGCTGGCGCATGGATAAGGCCAACACGGTGGCCTTCGCCCTGTCCTACGTGCCGGAAGTCGAGGACACCAACCCGAATACTGGTATCACCTCGAGCCACGGCCAGTATTCCGTGCGGGTCAACTACAACCACACCTTCTGACGCGGATCAGGCCTGGCTGGCCCAGGTCAGCCAGGCGATCAGCGCGAGCAGCGCGGCAATCGCACTCAGCCAGCGGTTGCGGCCGCGCTGCTGACGCAGCAACAGTGCCAGGCCGGATTCCAGCCGTTCCAGGCGGTCGTCCTTGAGGGCCTGGTGCGCCAGGCGCGGCAGTTGCGGGACCAGCATGCCCCAGTAGGGGGCCTCTTCCTTGACCGTGCGGACCCACCCGCGCCAGCCCAGTTGCTCGCTCATCCAGCGCTCCAGGAAGGGCTTGGCGGTGGCCCAGAGGTCGAGGTCAGGGTCGAGCTGGCGGCCCAGGCCCTCGATGTTGAGCAAGGTCTTCTGGAGCATCACCAGCTGAGGCTGGATCTCCATGCCGAAGCGATGCGAGGTCTGGAACAGGCGCAGCAACACCTTGCCGAAGGCGATTTCCTTGAGCGGCCGGTCGAACACCGGTTCGCACACCGCGCGGATGGCCGCCTCGAATTCGTCGACCCGGGTTTCGCGCGGCACCCAGCCGGCGTTCCAGTGGGCCTGGGCGACCTTCTTGTAGTCGCGCCGGAAGAAGGCCAGGAAGTTCTGCGCCAGGTAGTTCTTGTCGACATCGTTGAGCGTGCCCATGATGCCGAAGTCGAGCGCCACGTACTGGCCCGACTGAGTGACCAGGATGTTGCCCGGGTGCATGTCGGCATGGAAGTAGCCATCCCGGAACACCTGGGTGAAGAAGATCTCGACCCCGGCCCGGGCCAGTTTCTTCAGGTCGACGCCGCGCGCCCGCAAGTCGTCGATGCGGGAGATCGGGACCCCGTCCATCCAGCTCATCACCATGACCTGAGGCGTGCAGTAGTCCCAGTAAACCTCGGGCACCGCAAGCAGCGGCGAGTGCTCGAAGTTGCGCCGGAGTTGCGAGCAGTTGGCCGATTCGCGGACCAGGTCGAGCTCGTCGTCGAGGTGCTTGGCGAACTCGTCGACCACGTCCTTGGGGCGCAGCCGCTTGCCATCCGACCAGAGCGCTTCGAGTACTCCGGCCAGGGTGCGCAACAGGCCGACGTCGCTCTCGATCACCGGGGCGATGCCGGGACGCAGTACCTTCACGGCGACGGCTTCGCCGCTCTTCAGCCTCGCCCGGTGGACCTGGGCAATCGAAGCCGAAGCGACTGGGGTCGGGTCCAGTTCGGCAAACACCTCGAAGGGGTCGCGGCCGTAGGCCTTGCGCAGCACCGCCAGGGCCTGGTCGGAAGGGAACGGGGGCACTTGGTCCTGCAGTTTGGCCAGTTCGTCGGCGATGTCCTGCGGCATCAGGTCACGCCGGGTCGACAGCACCTGGCCGAACTTGACGAAGATCGGCCCCAGCGACTCCAGCGCCAGACGCAGGCGGACCGCGCGCGGGGCCTTGAGGCGGCGCCAGAAAAACAGCCCGCTGACCAGCCAGCGCACCGCCTTGATCCGCTCATGACCCAGGAAGAACTCGTCCAGGCCATAGCGCGCCCCGGTGACCAGGATACGGAGCAGGCGGACCGCGCTCATGCCCGAGTGCGTTCCAGCAGAATCAGGCGCGCTTCCAGGCGGGCGGCATCGTCGCGCAGGACATCGACCTCGTCGATGAAGCGACGCAGGGCGACCTTGTCCGCCAGCAGAGGGCTGTCGAAGGTGGCGTACTCGGCCAGGGTGCGGCCGAGGCGGTCATGGGCCTGGGCGCGCCAGGCGGAAAAGCGGCCCATGGCCTGGGCGGCGCGCGCGGCCAGGAGATCGCCGAGATAGGGACGCAGCGCCAGGGCCCAGTCGAAGCGGGCCAGCGCGGCGGCGATGTCGGCCGCGAGCGCACCATCGCCCGTCACCTGGGCGCGGGTCAGGGCTGTGGACTCGCCCAGGGCCAGGGCGGCAAGCAGTTCCGGACCGAGGACGATGTCCGCGTCCAAGGCGTGTTCGGGATCGGCGGTCATGAGGCCGCCCTGCTCGGAGATGGCGAACCGGGCCGAGAGCAGGGGCAGGCGTAGGCGTGCCTGTTTGCCGGCGTGCCTGACCAGGCAGGCCCGGCTGCCGGTTTGCGCGCGCAAGTGGTGATCGAGGAGGGAAACGAGGGGGGCTTCGCCGAACATGGGCGAATTGTATTGCATCGCCGGGGGCGACGCTCAGAACAGCTCGGGCTCGGAGTAGTGGATTTCCTTGAACACGCCGGCTTTCATCAGTGCACCGTAACCATGCACCCGGTTGCGGCCGTCTCGCTTGGCCTGGTAGAGACTGCGGTCGGCCTGGCCCAGGACATCGACCGGCAACAAGTCGGCACGCAGTTCGGTGAATCCGGCGCTGACCGTGATATGGCCGACCTGGGGAAACACATGCGCCTCGATCGCCAGACGCACCCGCTCGAAGATGGCGTGGGCTTCATCGGTATCGTCGGCGCCGACGATGGCCACGAACTCCTCGCCGCCATAACGGTAGAGCAGGTCGCTGCCGCGCAGCAGGCTGGCCATCAGCCGGGCGCACAGCAACAGGATCTCGTCGCCCACCATGTGGCCGAAATTGTCGTTGATCGCCTTGAAGTGGTCGATATCGATCATGCCGACCCAATAGCGCTGGCTGGGTTTGGGCGGCCGGCCGCGGCCGGCGTCGAGCAATGGGTCGTGCTGGAGCAAGGCGTTCCAGATGCGGTCGAAATTGTTCTCCAGGGCCTGTCGGTTGAGGAGTCCGGTCAACCGGTCGCGCAGGCTGGCATCGAGCAAGGTGTGGTAGTTGGAGAACACTTCGAGGATGCCCCGGATCACCATGTCCTCGACCGGACTGGGCGGGTGCGGGCGGTTGAACATGAAATAGCCGCACACTTCGTCATGGCAGAGGAGCGGGTAGCCGTTCAGGAAACGGTCCTGAACGGGTTGACTGCAAGGACGCTTCAACAAACGTAGATTTTCGCTCAGGGCGATGACCGGCGCCGGAAGGTCGCCCGGATGGAGGATCTCCTCGATCCGCTCGACCAGACGCGCCTCGCCATCGGTATCGATGATCTTGGATCGGTGTGCGTAGATGGCGCGGATGATCCTCTGCTGCGCATCCAGCCGGTACAGCTCGGTGTCCTGAAGGCCTAGCTGGCTGCTCAGGGTACGCAGCAGGCTGCGTTCGAGCAGTTCAGTGTCGCGGATCGAAGTGAGTTTGCTGAGGTGGCCCAGCACACCGCGCAGCTGGCCGCCGTCGGCTTGATTCATGACACGCTCCTGAGGATGGCATTTCGGGACTGCTTCGTCCGATACACACTATAAAAAAGCCATCACCCAAATAGCATGGTGTCAATGTACTAGCCCTAACCAGTTTGACCGCAGAAAACGGGCGCAAGGACGCGTGTGACATCGGCGATAATCCACGCCATGAACGTCAACGGCCATCCCACCCGCACCCTTGCCCCTGTCCCCGACCTGGACGCTGTCTCGATCATCGACCAGACCCGGCTGCCTTTTGCCTACACGCGCCGGACACTGCGCACCCTGGCCGAGGCGGCCGAGGCGATCTTGGTGATGCGCGTGCGCGGTGCGCCGCTGATCGGCGCCACCGCCGCGTACGGCGTGGCCCTGGCCATGAATGAAGGGCACGATCTCGAGGCCGCCTGCGCCGCCTTGCGCGCGACCCGGCCGACCGCCGTCAACCTGGCCTGGGCGCTGGACCGGATGCGCGCCGTGCTGGCGCCGCTGCCGACCACCGAGCGGCGGACTGCCGCCTGGGCCGAGGCGGCCGCGATCTGCGATGAGGATGTGGCCCTGAACCAGGCCATCGGCCGGCACGGTGCGCCGCTGATTGCCGCCGTCGCCGGACGCCGGCCCGGCCCTGTCCATGTCTTGACCCACTGCAACGCCGGCTGGCTCGCCACCGTGGACTGGGGCACCGCCCTGGCGCCGATCTACACTGCCTTCGATGCCGGCGTGCCGGTGCATGTCTGGGTCGACGAGACCCGGCCGCGCAACCAGGGTGCCAGTCTGACCGCCTGGGAACTGGCCCAGCACGGCGTGCCGCATACCGTGATCGCCGACAACGCCGGCGGCCACCTGATGCGCCAGGGCCGGGTCGATCTGTGCATCGTCGGCACCGACCGCACGGCCGCCAATGGCGACGTTGCCAACAAGATCGGCACCTATCTCAAGGCCCTCGCCGCACACGACAACGGGGTGCCGTTCTACGTCGCCCTGCCCGGCCCGACCATCGACTGGACCCTGGATTCGGGCGACGCCATTCCGATCGAGGAACGCGATGCCGACGAAATCACCCGGATCACCGGCGAGACCGACACGGGCGAGGTGGTCACGGTGCGCGTCACCCCAGCCGGCAGTCCGGCTGCCAACCCGGCCTTCGACGTCACCCCGGCCCGCCTGGTCAGCGGCCTGATCACCGAGCGCGGCGTCTGTCCGGCCAGCCGGGCCGGCTTGCTTGGGCTTTACCCCGAGCGCGCCGGATGACCGACGCACGCCAACGGGTGCTGGCCATCCAGCCCGAAGCCCCGCCACGCTTCGAGAATTTCCTGCCGGGTGACAATCGGGAGCCGTTGCAGGCGTTGCAGTCGCTGGCCGGGGGCGACCTCGCGGAATCGGTGCTCTACCTGTGGGGGACGACCGGCAGCGGGCGCAGCCACCTGCTGCAAGCGACGGTGGCTGCGGCGACCCAGTCGGGACGCGCCGCCCAGTATGTTGTAGAGGGGGGCGACCTGCCCGAGGTCTTGTCCGGGCTGCTCGCGGTGGACGATGTCGAGCGCCTCGACCATGCTGGCCAGGTCTGCCTGTTCTCGCTCATCAATCAGGCTCGCGAGGGGGCCGGCCGCGTCCTCGCCGCGGGACCGGCCGCGCCCGGCCACCTGACCCTGCGCCCTGACCTGGCCACCCGCCTGGGCTGGGGCCTGGTGTTTGGCCTGCGCCCGCTGGCCGAGGCCGAGCGCGCCGTGGCCCTGCGGGAGCGGGCGGCTGCCCTTGGCCTCGACCTTGGCGAGGACGTGGTGCGCTACCTGCTCAGCCATGGCCGCCGCGACCTGCCCTCGCTGCTCGCCAGCCTGGATGCCCTCGACGCCTACTCGCTCAGCCTCAAGCGCCCGGTCACCGTACCCCTGGCACGGGCATTCCTGGCCGGCCGGGCAACCCCCGACCGGGAATGAGCGTCCGTATGTCGCTTTGTCCCCCGTCCCGGGGTCACTGATTTGCAGCGCCTCTACGTTGCCATCAGCCACCACGGCCTGGGTCACCTGGCACAGACCGCGCCGGTGCTCAATGCGCTCGCCGCGCAGGCGCCCGGGGTCGAGATCGTGGTGCGCTCGGCGCTCGCCACCGAAACCCTGGCGGCGCGACTGACCATGCCGTTTCGCCATCTGCCGGTGGCGTCCGACTGCAATCTGGTCATGCACGACGCGCTGCGCGCCGACCTGCCAGCCAGCCTGGACGCCTATCGCCGGTTCCATCAGGACTGGCCGGTCCGGGTCGAGGCCGAGGCCCGCGAACTCGATGCGCTCGGCGTCGATGCCGTGTTCAGCAACGTCGGCTATTTGCCGCTGGCCGCGGCGCACCGGGCCGGTTTGCCTGCCTGGGCGTTGTGTTCACTGAACTGGGCCGACATCGCGCGCCACTATCTCGGTCAGTTCCCTGAGATGGTTCCGATCCTGGACCAGATGATCGAGGCCTACGCCGGGGCACGCGCCTTCCTGCGCCCCACGCCGGCGATGCCGATGCCGGCGCTTGGCAACACGGTGGCGATCCCGCCGGTGGTCCAGTCCGGGCGCCCTCTACGTGGCGAATTGCTCGACCGCCTCGGTCTCGCCGCCGGAACCAAGCTGATCCTGGTCGGCATGGGCGGCATCCGCTATCGGCCCCCGGTGGAGCGCTGGCCCTGTCGGTCCGGGCGGGTGTTCCTGGTGCCGGACGACTGGCGTGCCGACCATCCCTGTACGCGGACCCTGAGCCAGACCGGCCTGCCGTTTCGCGATGTCCTGGCCTCGAGCGACGCGCTCATCACCAAGCCGGGCTACGGCAGTTACGTCGAGGCGGTGGCGGCCGGGGTGCCGGTACTCACCATCCCCCGGCGCGACTGGCCGGAGTCGGTGTACCTCAATGACTGGCTGGCGCGCCATGCCCGCATGCAGGAAATCGACGAGCAGGCCTTGATGACCGGTGAACTCGACGCGCCCCTCGCCGAGCTCTGGGCTCAGCCCACCCGGCCGGCGGTCGCCTGTGACGGCGCCGAGGACGCCGCGCGCCGGCTGCTCAGCGCCTGACTGGCTCGATGTGTGCCGAGCGCTGGCCGTCGGTCAGCCAGACCTGGCCGTCCTGCACCGTGCATTGCAGGCGCATGGTCCGGCTGGCCAAGGCCGATAGCTGGTCGACCTGCTCGCTGGCCAGGGTCCACACGGTCAGCTTGTCCAGGCGGGCCAGGGCGTTGCGGTTCTGTGCCCACCAGAGCTCCGACGTGCGTCCGCCGTAGTTGACCAGCACCACCTGCTCGGCGCGGTTGCAGGCCTTGCGCAGCCACTTTTCGTCGGGATGTCCGACGTCGATCCAGAGCTGGATGGCCCCGGTCAGGTCCTTCTGCCAGAGGTCGGGCTCGTCGTCGACGCACAGGCCTTTGCCGAAGCCGAGGCCTTCGCGGGCGAACAGCACGAAGGCAAGCAGGCGCACCATCATCCGCTCGTCGGTTTCCGAGGGGTGCCGGGCCAGGGTCAGGCTATGGTCGGCGTAGTAGTTGCGGTCCAGGTCGGCGATCTGCAGATCGGCCTTGTAAATGGTGGCTTTCAGGGCCATGACGGGTCCTCGGTCGGGTCGGGCCAGCCCAGCTTCCGGAGGCAGTCGGCGAAGTCGGGCGACGGGGGCGCCGAGAGTATCACTTCGCGGCCATCGTCGGGATGCTTGAAGGCCAGGCCCACCGCGGCCAGGAGCAGCCGATGGCAGCCGAAGTGGTCCTGGAAGAACCGGTTGTGGCGACCTTTGCCGTAGGTCGCGTCGCCGATGATCGGATGGGCGAGGTGCTTCATGTGCCGGCGCAGTTGGTGCCTGCGTCCGGTCTCGGGGCACAGTTCGACCAGGGCGTAGCGGCTGGTCGGATAGCGGTCGACTGCGACCGGCAGTTCCACCGTGGCGAGGCGCCGGTAACGGGTGACCGCGGGCTGCGCGACTTCTCGCGTGCTGCGATCACCATATTCGTCGGGCAGGCGGCCGAGCGGGTGGTCGATGACCCCGCTCGCCTCGGGGATGCCGCGCACCACGGCGAGATAGCGCTTGGCCACCTCGCCGCGCTCGAACTGGCTGCCCAGGTCGCGCGCGGCCTCGGCATCGAGGGCGAACAGGAGCAGGCCCGAGGTGCCCTTGTCGAGCCGGTGCACCGGCCACACCACCCGGCCGACCTGCGCGCGCAGCCTTTGCACTGCGAAGTCGGTCTCATGCCGGTCGAGATCGCTGCGATGGACCAGCAGCCCGGCCGGCTTGTCGATGGCGATCAAGCGGTCGTCCTGGTGGATGACCGTGAGCGTCACGGGGTCAGGCCGAACGCGGCAAGCGCCTCGCCCACGTCATGCGCCTTGAGCAGCCGTTCCTGCACCGTGGCCGGCGCGAAGGTGTCCTCCGGCAAGCCATCGGCGAAGCGCTTGGCTGCGCTGTCGTCGGCAAAGAACTTGCGGAACATGCCATGCAGCTGGTGGCGGTCGCAGCGGCCGAGTTCGAGCCGGAAGTCGACCCGGCCGGAGCGGATCGCCGCCGCGTCGATCAGTTCTGGATGGTTGGTGGTCAGGAACACCACCGAGCCTTCGTGGGCGGCGACCCCGTCGAGGGCGTTGAGGAAGCCGGAGTAGCTCAGCTTGACCTGGCTGTCGGCCTTGTCGCGGGCGTGGAAGAAGGCGTCGATGTCCTCGATCAGGATCACCGAACGGGGCGGCACGCTGGACAGGAGATTGCCGATCTTCTCGTCGGTGACCGTTGGCGAGGCCAACGACAGCGCGCACACGTTGAGCGCCAGTTCCGAGGCCAGCGCGGTCACCAGCGAGGTCTTGCCGGTACCGGGCGGGCCGTGCAGCAGGTAGCCGCGCCGCCAGGGGATGCCGAGCTCCTCGTAGCGCCGGCGGGCGGCGAAGAAGGCGTCCAGATCGGCGCGGATGGCTTCGGCCTGGCCGGCCTTGAGCACGATCGAATCGAGCCGTCGGTGGTTGCCCAGGCGGGCACGCTGCCATTCGTTGCTGTAGGGGCTGGGGATGTAGATCGCGACGCGGTTGAGCTCGCGGCTGACGCGGTGTTGCAGGGCATCCTGGATGAAGCGTTCCATGGGCCGGCGGTCGCGCCCGAACATGGACAGGGTGATTTTCTCGATCACGCTGGCGGCGATCTGGATCTCGCGTTGCATCCACATCCAGCGGCCATCCAGGCGGAAGATGTGGAAACCCTCGCCAGGCGACAGGAAGGCTTCCGGCTGGCCGCCCTGCATCAGTTCGTCGGCCAGGCTCTGGTAGGCCGGGCCCTGGCGCACCGCGCGCACGGTGAAATTGTGGCTGCCGCTCAGGGCATCCTGGGCGTTCATGTACTCCACCAGGGTGGTGAACATCAACTCGTCGCGGGAATCGAAGTGGAGGCTGATGACGAAGAACTGGCGTGCCCAGGACGCCAGCTTGCCAGGTACTTCACGCAGCCAGACCGCGAGCAGTCCGAGACCGCCGAGCAACAGGCCGCCGGAGAAGAACGGGTTGCCGGCGAAGGCCGCGCTCAGGGTTTCGAGCATCGCGGTTCAGGCCACCGCGCAGGGGAGGCTCAGGCGTTGCCCTGCTCTTCCTTGGCGATGTCGGCGTGCACCTGGGCCATGTCGACCTCCTTGGCGCGCGCGATCAGGTCGTCGAAGCCGCTGGCCGGCAGGGCGCCGGGTTGGGCGTAGATGATGACCTTCTCGCGGAAGATCATCAGGGTCGGGATGGAACGGATCTGGAAGTGGCCGGCGATGCCCTGCTGCTCCTCGGTGTTGACCTTGGCGAAGACGATGTCGGGATATTTCTCCGCGGCCGCCTCGAACACCGGCGCGAAGCCACGGCAGGGGCCACACCAGGGGGCCCAGAAGTCGATGATGACGAAGTCGTTGTTGACGATGGTGGCTTCGAAGTTTTCTTCGTTGAGTTCGATGACGGGCATGGTGCGCTCCAGGAAAATCCGGGCGACACCTTATCACGCCCGGGCCGGTTCGGGCCAATCCCCAGGGCGCCGGAAACTTATTCCGGGTCGGCGAATACAGTATCCTTTCGGCTCGTTCCCTCCCGGTCCCGCGTCATGTCCTTGGTTCCAGGCCGTTCCCTGTCCGTTCGTTCCGATGTTCGCCTCAGGCTGGCGGCCGGCCTTGCGTTGGCAGTGTGGCTGGGCGGCTGCGGTGGCCAGGCGGAGCCACCGGCCAAGGCCAAGGTGGCCGAGGCGCATCTGGTGGAACTGGCACCGGTCGAAACTGCCCGCCTGGCCTATGCCGCACCGCGTCCGGGTACCTTGCGGGCGCGCCATGCGGTGAAGGTGGTCAACCAGGAAGAGGGGCGGGTCGACACGGTGGCCGTGCGTGAAGGAGATCGCGTGGCCGTGGGCCAGGTCCTGGCACAGTATGATGACCGGGTCTTGCGTGCCGAGCTGGACCAGGCCCGCGCCGCGTTGGCCCAGGCCGAGGCCGAGTTCGATCGGACCCAGCGCCTGGTGGGCGAGGGCTTTTTGAGCCTGGAGGTGATGACCCGCGCTACCACGGCACGGGATATCGCGCGGGCCGAGGTGCGCTTGCTCGAAGTGCGCCTTCAGCATTTCACCCTGACCTCGCCCCTGGACGGCGTGGTGTCCGAGCGGCGGATCGAACCGGGTGATGCCACCCCGCGCCATAGCCATCTCCTGACTGTGATCGACCCCGCACGCCTGATCACCGAGGTGGCTGTTTCGGAGTTGGTGTTGCCCCGCTTGCGGGTGGGTGGCCGGGTCCAGGTGCGAATCGACGCGCTGGGGACGGCAACCTTTCCCGGACGGATCACGCGCCTGCATCCCGCGCTCGATCCGGCGACCCGTGCCGGCCTGGTCGAGGTGACCTTGACCCCACAGCCTGCGGGGGCCCGGCCAGGCCAATTCTGCCGGGTCACCTTCGAGCCGGCGGGTGCCCAGCAGAGGGTGGTGCCTCTCGCGGCCCTCCAGCGCGATGCCTCGGGTGAGCATGTCTACGTCTATCGAGACGATGCCCGCGTGGCCAAGGTGGCGGTCCGCGCCGGCCTGCGCCTGGCCGATCGGGTCGAGATCCTGGAAGGGCTCGCGTCCGGTGACCAGGTGGTGGTCAAGGGCTTTCTCGATCTGGCTGACGGCGTCCGGGTGAAACCGGTGTCGCCTCCCGCCGCGACTGCCCCGGGCCGGCCCAGATGAACCCGCGCGGCGGCGGCCTGGCCGGCTGGTGCATCCACCATCCAGTCAGCACCTTGATGCTGACCTTGACCGCGATCGTGCTGGGCCTGTTTTCCCTGAGTCGGCTACCGGTCGACCTGTTGCCCCAGCTGATCTACCCGGAGATCGGCGTGCGCGTCATCGACCCCGCGGTGCCGGCCAACATCATGGAAGACCGGATCACCCGCCAGCTGGAGGAACAGCTGGCGATCACCGAGGACGCGGTAGGCATCGAATCGACCACCTCCGAGGGGGCGACCGAGATCGAACTCTATTTCGATTATGGCAAGGACATCGACATTGCCTTGCGCGATGCCAGCACCCGTCTCGATCGCGCCAAGCGCATCCTGCCCACCAGCATCGATCCCCCGATTATCTTCAAGCGCGACCCATCCCAGATTCCTGTGATGGAATTCGTGGTCAGTTCGGCCTTGCGCGACATGACCGAGTTACGCGGCTGGACCGACGATGTGTTCGCCAAGTATTTTCTCAATTTGCCTGGCGTGGCGGCCGTGGAAGTGGGCGGCGGCCTGGTGCGGGAAGTCCAGGTTCGGCCGGACCCGCGGCGCCTGGCTGCGCTCGGGCTCACCCTCACGGACCTGGTGAACGCCATCGAGCGCGGCAATCTCGATACGCCCGCCGGGCGCCTGAACACCGGGCCACGCGAATATGCCAGCCGGACCACGGGACGGGTCGACAGTGTCGCGGGGTTGGCCGAGTTGCCGATCCCCCTGCCGGACGGGGGCACGCGGCCGTTGTCCGAACTGGCCGAGGTGATCGACGGTAGTGTCGATGAGCGCATCCGGGTGCGCTATAACGGCCGCCCGGGTGTCCGCATCGCCATCCAGAAGCAACCGACCGCCAATACCGTGGCGGTCGCCGACGCCGTCGCGGCCCGGCTTGCCGAGGTGCTCGACCAGGGCCTGGTGGCCGAGGACATCCGGGTCGATACCATCTCGAACCAGGCGGTGTACGTGCGCCAGTCGCTCGACAACGCGGCGCTGGCCGGGCTTACCGGGGCGGTCTTGGCGATGCTGGTGGTGTATGTCTTCCTGGGCAGCGTGCGCGGTACCCTGATCATCGGCAGCGCGATCCCGATCTCGATCATGATCACCTTCGTGATCATGGCCCTGGGCGGGCTCTCGCTCAACCTCATGACCCTCGGCGGGCTGGCCTTGGGGATCGGCATGCTGGTCGACAACACCATCGTGATGCTGGAAAACATCGAGCGACATCAGCGCGAGGGCGAGACCAGCCTGGCAAGTGCGGAACATGCGGCCGCCGAGGTTAACAGTCCGATCGTCGCCGCGACCAGCACCAACCTCGCCGCGGTGCTGCCCTTCCTGTTCATCACCGGGCTTGCCGGACTGCTGTTCCGGGAATTGATCTTCACCATCAGCGCGGCCATCGTCGCCTCACTGATGGTGGCACTGACCTTGGTGCCGGCGCTGGCCGCGCGCGGGCGCCCGCCGGCGCCGTCGCGGGTGACGCGTCTCGCGCACGGTTTCGTCGCCGCCGTCTCGGGGCTCTATCTGCCCTTGTTGACGCGCCTTCTGAAAGTCCCCGTCGGCGTGGTGCTCGCGGCCGTGGTGTTGCTGATCGGATTCGGCTGGCTGTTTGTCCAGGGGGCCGGGAAGCAGGAATTTCTGCCCCGCATGGATGATGGCCGCATCCAGGTGCGCATCGTCACCGATACCGGCATGTCCCTGGACGAGATGGACCGGGCCGTACGCCATGTCGAAGCGGTGGCGCGGGCGCTGGGTGACGTGGCCGGCGTGTCGGTGATTTCCGGCGGCTCGATTTTCGGACGCAGCCAGCGCGAACAACCGAACCGGGCCAATCTGGCGATCGAGCTGGTGCCGGTGACTGAACGCGAACGCAGCTTGTCCGATTGGCTCAAGGACTTCAATCGTGCGGTGGCGGATGCGCGCTTGGCCGGAGTCGAGGTGCGCGCGCGCGCCGCCGGCATTCGCGGGGTGCGCGTCTCGCGTGCCGACGAAGAGGTCAGCCTGAGGATCCGGGGGCCGGACCTGGAACGGCTCGCGCGCCTCGGCAACGACCTGGTCGCGCGCCTGAGCGACATCCCGGGTCTGCGCAACATCAGTCATTCCGCGGAGGAACGCCGGATGGAGTTTTCGGTGCGTCCAGACCGCGCCCGTGCTGCCGAATTGGGACTCGATGTCGAAACCATCGGGCAGACCTTGCGCATCGCGCTCGATGGCTGGGTGGTGGGCGACTACTTCGAAGGCGATCGTGCCTACGATATCCGCGTGCGCCTGCCGCAAGGCGAGCTGGATAGTCCGGAGGCCCTCGCGGCCTTGCCTATCCTGGGACCTGAGTCGACCGGCACGGCCGTACTTCTGGGCGATGTTGCGGTGATCGACCTGGTTGCGATGCCGGCCGAGATCCGTCGTGAAAACCAGGGTCGCATGGTTGAAGTCAGCGCAGCCTTGACCGGTGACGTGGCCCTCGGCGAAATGCTCGATCGGGTGCGTGCCGCGCTCGCTGATTATCCCCTGCCGGAAGGTTACGTCCTGTCTTATGCCGGTGCCTTCGAGAGCCTGCAACGCGGCAACCGCCTGATCCTGACCCTGGCTGGCCTGGCCTTGTTCCTGGTGTTCGTCGTCATGGCGGTGCAGTATGAATCATTGCGCAACCCGCTGGTGATCCTGATGGGCGTGCCCTTTGCCTTGATCGGTGTGGCGTTAGGCCTCCTGGTCACCGGCCTTCCGGTCTCGATGCCGGTCTGGCTGGGCGTGATCATGCTCATCGGCGTGGTCGTGAACAACGCCATCGTGCTGGTCGAATACATCGAGATCGAGCGTCGGGCCGGGGTTCCCGTGGTCGAGGCCATCCTGGCCTCGGCACGCTTGCGCTTGAGGCCGATTCTGATGACCACGTCGACCACCGTGATTGGCATGACGCCCCTGGCACTCGGACTCGGAGAGGGCGCCGAGATGTTGCAACCCTTGGCCGTGTGCATGGTGTTCGGCCTGCTGGTGTCGATGTTCGTGACCCTGTTGTTGATTCCTGCGATCTACCTGCTCGCGCAGACTTCAAGCCGGCGGGAGGTCGACATGATGGCGAGGCCTCAGGCCTGACGTCGGGATAAAAAAAGCCCACCGTGCACGGTGGGCTTCTGCGGGGAACGCCCCCGTGTGAGGTCAGGCTTTCTTGGCGGCGGCCTTGGGTGCAGCGGCCTTCTTGGCGGCGGCAGGCTTGGCGGCGGCGGCCTTGGGTGCGGCGGCCTTCTTGGTGGCAGCAGGCTTGGCGGCAGCAGCGGCCTTGGGTGCAACGGCCTTCTTGGCGGCGGCAGGCTTGGCGGCAGCAGCGGCCTTGGGCGCGGCGGCCTTCTTGGTGGCAGCAGGCTTGGCGGCAGCAGCGGCCTTGGGTGCAACGGCCT
Organism: Pseudomonadota bacterium; assembly: GCA_049322515.1. Classification (GTDB taxonomy): domain Bacteria; phylum Pseudomonadota; class Gammaproteobacteria; order Burkholderiales; family Thiobacillaceae; genus Parasulfuritortus. The sequence continues at coordinate 130,878 of JBMOQW010000029.1, read as the reverse complement.
TCTTGGCGGCGGCAGGCTTGGCAGCGGCAGCGGCCTTGGGCGCGGCGGCCTTCTTAGTGGTAGCAGGCTTGGCGGCAGCAGCGGCCTTGGGTGCAACGGCCTTCTTGGCGGCGGCAGGCTTGTCGGTGGCAGCGGCCTTGGGTGCAACGGCCTTCTTGGCGGCGGCAGGCTTGGCAGCGGCAGCGGCCTTGGGCGCGGCGGCCTTCTTGGTGGCAGCAGGTTTGGCGGCGGCGGCCTTGGGTGCAACGGCCTTCTTGGCGGCGGGCTTGGCAGCAGCAGCCTTGGGAGCGGCGGCCTTCTTCACAGCGGGCTTGGCTTCAGCGGCGGGGGCGGCCGCTTTGGCCTTGGTCTTGGCGGTGGATTTTTCTGCGGGCATGTCACACTCCTTTGGGTTTAGTAGGCCGGAAGCCTTGTGCCACAACGGGTTCCACGCGTGTGCGTGTTGGGCGTCATTCTAGAGCAAAAAAAACGTAATGCCGCAAGGGTGACAACGGTTTTTTTCCGGAGCTACTTTCGCGTGTTGTCAGACCGGGACGATTTCGTCTGCGAACAGGTGCTCGATGCGCTCGCGCCGGCGCACCAAGGTGGCTTGATCGCCATGCACCATGACTTCCGCTGCGCGTGGCCGGGTGTTGTAGTTGGAGCTCATGCTCATGCCGTAGGCCCCGGCCGAGCACAGCGCGAGCAGGTCGCCTTCGGCGAGCGCGAGGTCGCGACCGCGCGCCAGGAAATCACCACTCTCGCAGACGGGTCCGACGATGTCGTAGGGGCGCGTCGCGCCAGTGCGCGCGAGCACCGGCTGCACTTCGTGCCAGGCATCGTACAGCGAGGGTCGCATGAGGTCGTTCATGGCGGCGTCGACGATCGCGAAGTTCTTGGCTTCACCCTGCTTGAGGTATTCGACCCGGGTCAGCAGCAGCCCGGCGTTGGCCACCAGCGAGCGGCCTGGTTCCAGGATCAGGGTGTGCGGGCGGCCACGCAGGCGCGAGAGCAGGACCTCGGCATAGTCGTGCATCGCGGGTGGGGTTTCGTCGCGGTAGCGCACGCCGAGCCCACCGCCGAGATCGATGTGCTGGAGGGGGATGCCCTCGGCGGCGAGCCGGTCAACCAGGTCGAGCACCTTGTCGAGGGCTTCGCCGAAGGGGGCGGCTTCGGTGAGTTGCGAGCCGATGTGGCAATCGATGCCGACCACCTTCAGATGCGCCAGATCAGCCGCGCCGCGATACAGGCGTGGGGCTTCGCTGTAGGCGATGCCGAATTTGTTTTCCTTGAGCCCGGTGGCGATGTAGGGATGGGTCTTGGCGTCGACGTCCGGGTTGACCCGGAAGCTGATGGGCGCAGTTTTGCCAAGCCGGCTGGCGACGGCATCGAGGCGCACCAGCTCGCTTTCCGATTCGATGTTGAAACAGTGGATGCCGGCGTCGAGGGCGGCGGCCATTTCCGCTTCGGTCTTGCCGACCCCGGAGAACACGACCTTGCCGGCGTCTCCACCCGCGGCCAGGACGCGGGCCAGTTCGCCGCCGGAGACGATGTCGAAGCCGGCGCCCATGCGGGCGAACAGGTTCAGGATGGCCAGGCTGGGGTTGGCCTTCACGGCATAGCAGATCTGGTGCGGTTGCGCCGAAAAGGCCTGGTCGTAGTCCTGGTAAGCGGCCCGGAGTGCAGCGCTGGAGTAGACATAGGTCGGGGTGCCATGGGCCTGGGCGATGGCATCCAGGGGCACGTCCTCGCAGTGGAGGCGGCCGTCGCGGCGGGGGAACGGATTCATGGCGTGCTCGGCTGGGTCGGCGTGGGCTGGGCGGGCGCGGGGAGGTAGAGCGGGCCTTTTTTGCCGCAGCCGGTGATGAGCGGCACGGCGATGAGCAGGGCGGCGATCAGACGCATGGTAATAATTGGCTAGAATGACGGGAGATCCGCAACGAGTCTATCACGCGCGAGGAGAGCGAATGACCGATCAAGCATACCCGCAGCTGGCCGACACCCTGTTCCAGCAACTCGAGACGCGCCTCGAGGCGGCCGACCTCGACTATGAACTGGCGCCGGGCGGCATCCTGGAAATCGAGTTCGAGGATGGCTCCAAGATCGTCATCAATCGGCAGCCACCCTTGCAGGAAGTCTGGGTCGCCTCGAAGAGCGGCGGCTTCCACTATCGCCATGTCGAGGGGGCCTGGCGGGATACCCGCGCCGGCGATGAACTGTTCACTGCCTTGTCCGAAATGGCCACCCGCCAGGCGGGGCGGGCCGTGGACCTGACCCGGGAGGGGGCGTGACGGCATCGCTGTGGGAGGCCTACCGCGATTTGCTGGTCACCCATCTGGATACTTCGGAAATCGGACCGCTGCTCGATTGGTCGACCCAGGTGACCTTGAGCACCGGCGAGCCGCTGTTGCAGGATGGTGAACCCACCGACTCGATGTATCTGCTCCTCCAGGGCGGCCTTTCGGTGCATGTCGAGATGGAGGGACACAGCATCCGCCTGGGTGAGATCGAACCCGGCAATTGGGTCGGTGAAGTCGCCTACTACACCCGCTGCGGGGTTGCCTGTTCCACCGTCACCGCGCTCGAGCCGTCGGTGCTGTTGCGCCTGCACTTCGCTGATTTCAATGCCTTGATCGAGACCCGTTCCGAGGTGGCCTGCCGGCTGTCCCACGTGCTCATCACCCTGCTGGCGCAACGCTTGCGCGCCACCGTGAATGACCCGGTGCTCGACCCCGAGGGCAAGTTGATGATGCTGGGCGACCTGTCCGTCCCGCTCGAACGGCAACCGCACCGGCATGCCGGGCTGCTGGGTTTCGTGCGCGATCTGCTGGGGGTGCGCTGATGCTGCTGAGACGCTTCCTGGCCGGCCTGCCCGGCTTCGCTTTCATGACCGAGGCCGACATCGAGCACATCGCCCAGGCGATGCCGGTGCAGGACTACGCGTCTGGGCATGTGTTCCTGTACCAGGACAAGCCCGCCCACTACCTGCACCTGCTGATCGAAGGGTCGGTCCGGGTCGGCTATTACGGGCGCCTGAACCACTATTACACGGTGCGTGCGTTGAGCCCCGGCGCTTTCTTCGGCGGACTCTCGCTGGTCGATGGCCGGCCGGTGATGGCGAACTACGCCGCCGATGGACCGGTCAAGGTGGCAACCCTGCCACAGTCGGCGTTCATGCTGCTCTACCAGCCGGGTTCCGACCTCGGTTGCCACTTCCAGCATGTCATTGCGACCCATCTCGCCGAGGACCTCAAGGCGCGTCACGTGGCCCTGCGCGAACTGCTGGCGCGGATGTATCCGGCGGTCGACTAGCCGAGTCGGGCGCGGGCGCGGGCGATCGCCGCGCGCACCTGGGCCGGCGCGGTGCCGCCGAGGTGGTCGCGGCTGGCCAGCGATCCTTCCACGGTGAGCACTTCGTATACGTCCGCATCGATCAGGGGCGAGAATTCGCGCAGTTCGTCCAGCGACAGTTGCGGCAGGTCGCGCCCGGTGGTCTCGGCGATGCGCACGGCCTTGGCCACGGCGCCATGGGCGTCACGGAAGGGCAGGCCTTTCTTCACCAGGTAGTCGGCCAGGTCGGTGGCGGTGGCATAGCCCTGGGTCAGGGCGGCGCGCATGTTCGCCGTGTTCACGCCCTGTTCCTTCACCTTCAGGCCGGCCAGCATGTCGGCGTAGATGCGCAGGGTGTCGACCACGGTGTCGACGGTGTCGAACAGAGGTTCCTTGTCTTCCTGGTTGTCCTTGTTGTAGGCCAGGGGTTGCGACTTCATGAGCGTCAGCAGGGCGACCAGGTGGCCGTTGACCCGGCCGGTCTTGCCGCGCACCAGCTCCGGCACGTCGGGGTTCTTCTTCTGCGGCATGATCGACGAGCCGGTGCAGTAGCGGTCGGGCAGGTCGACGAAGCCGAAACGAGGACTCATCCACAGGATCAGTTCTTCCGACAGGCGCGACAGGTGGGTCATCAGCAGGGCGCAGGCGGCGGTGAATTCGATCGCGAAGTCACGGTCGGAGACGGCGTCCAGGGAGTTCTCGCAGACCCCGTCGAAACCGAGTTCGCGGGCCACGAATTCGCGGTCGATGGGGTAGCTGGTGCCGGCCAGGGCAGCGGCCCCCAGGGGCAGGCGGTTGACCCGCTTGCGGGCGTCGAGCAGGCGGGCCTTGTCGCGTTGGCTCATCTCGACATAGGCCATCAGGTGGTGGCCGAAGGTCACCGGCTGGGCGACCTGCAAATGGGTGAAACCGGGCATCGGCGTGTCGGCATGCGCTTCGGCGAGATCGAGCAGGGCGGTCTGGAAATCACCGATCAGGCCGACGATGCGGTCGATCTCGTCGCGCAGCCAGAGGCGGATGTCGGTGGCCACCTGGTCATTGCGCGAGCGGCCGGTGTGCAGGCGCTTGCCGGCGTCGCCGATCAGCGCGGTGAGGCGTTTCTCGAGGTTGAGGTGGACGTCCTCGTCATCCAGATTCCAGGGGATTTCATTCCGTTCCAGTTCCGCCAGAAGGGTGGCCATGCCGTGTTCGATGGCGGCCAGGTCTGTGGCCGGGATGATGCCCTGCCGGGCCAGCATCCGGGCGTGCGCGAGCGAGCCCCGGATGTCGTGCCGGGCCAGTCGGTGGTCGAAGAAGACCGAGGCGGTGTAGCGCTTGACCAGTTCGGAGACGGGTTCGGAAAAACGTTCGGACCAGGTTTTGTCGGAGCTGGACATGGCGGGCGTGGTTTCAGGAAAACGCGGATTATAGCGGGGCCTTGGCGCGCAGCTTGGCCAGTGCGGTGTCGATGGCCTCGTCCAGGTACATGCCGTAATAGTCCACCGTGGTCAGGCCGACCACCGGCTTGGCCAGGAGGCGGCCGGCACCGTCGAGCAGCAACACGGTCGGTACCAGGCCTTGGCTGTAGCGGCTGGCAAGGGTTTCGGCGGTGGTCCGCTGGCCGTCGAAGTCGCGCAACGGCCGGTTGCCCGCCACTTCCAACTGGCGCATCACCACCTTGCCCTGGTAGTCCTTGTTGCGGTTCATCGGCGCCAGGAAATCCCGGAGCGCGACCTTGCAGTAATGACAGCCTTCGCCGACCAGGACCAGCAGCACGGCGCCGTCGATGGCGCGCGCTGCGGCGGCGTCCTTGCTCAGGTCGCGGGCAAGCGGTACGCCGGTGGCCGCCCAGGCGGTGGCCGAGGCCCATGCTAGAATCGCGAACAGCCAGATGCGGCAGTGTTTTTTCATTGTCGTGCTCCTCTCTCGGCGAGAATTCTATCCTTCCATTTCATACCCGCCCACATGACCGATACATTGATCATCGCCACCCGGGAAAGCCAGCTCGCCCTGTGGCAGGCCCACCATGTCCGGGATCGCCTGCGGGCCCTGCATCCCGGCCTCACGGTCGAACTGCTCGGCATGACCACCCAGGGTGATCAGATCCTCGATTCGCCCCTGTCGCGCATCGGCGGCAAGGGCCTGTTCGTCAAGGAACTCGAGCAGGCCATGCTGGAGGGACGGGCTCACCTCGCCGTTCATTCCCTCAAGGATGTCCCCATGGACTTGCCGGAGGGCTTCGAGCTGGCAGCGATCCCCGAGCGCGAGGATCCGCGCGACGCCTTCGTGTCGAATCGCTTCACCGGCCTCGACCAGTTACTGCCTGGTGCCCGGGTCGGCACTTCCAGCCTGCGCCGCCAGGCGCAGTTGCGCGAGCGCTATCCACATCTGGTGGTCGACACCTTGCGCGGCAACGTCAACACCCGCCTGCGTAAGCTCGACGAAGGCCAGTACGAGGCCATCATCCTGGCCGCCGCCGGTCTCAAGCGGTTGGGCTTCGGCGCGCGCATCACGGCCATCCTGTCCACCGAGGAAAGCCTGCCGGCCGTGGGCCAGGGCGCGCTCGGCATCGAGATCCGTGCCGGTCAGCCCGAGGTGGCCGCTTTGCTCGCACCGCTCAACGATCCCGCCACGGCGGCCTGCGTGCGCGCCGAACGGGCCATGAGCCGGGCCCTCCAGGGCGGCTGCCAGGCGCCCATTGGTGGCTATTGTGTGGTGCGTGAGGGCGGCCTCCATCTGCGCGGCTTCGTCGCCGACCTGGAGGGCGTGCGCTTCTACCGGGCCGAGGCGGAAGGCGCGCTGGACGCGCCCGAGGCGCTCGGCGAACAGGTGGCCAGCGCGCTCGTTGCTCAGGGTGCCGACCGTCTCCTGGCCGAGTTGATCCACCGGGTCGGATGAGTCCCGCGCGTGGTGACCTGGCTGGACGTGGGGTGCTGGTGACCCGACCGGCCGGGCAGGCTGGTCCCCTGGCCCGCAGGATCACCGAGGCGGGGGGGCGGCCGGTCCTGTTCCCCAGCCTGGAGATCGTCCCGCCCTCCGATCCGGCCGCCTTCGAACGCGCCTTGGCGCGCCTGCCCACCTGTCAGCATGCCGTGTTCGTCAGCCCCACCTGTGTTGCGCTGGCCTGGCCGGCAATCCATGCCCGGCATGGCGGCTGGCCGACGGGGGTGGCGGCGGCGGCGGTGGGCCACGCCACCGCTCGGGCGCTGGCCGAGGTCGGCGTGACCGGTGTCCGGGTTTCTGCAGAAGGCGCCGACAGCGAACATCTGCTGGCTTTGCCGGAATTCACCCAGGTGGCGGGTGAGCAAGTCATCATCTTTCGCGGCGAGGGCGGCCGCGAACTCATCGCCGACACCCTGCGCCAGCGCGGTGCCGAGGTGACCTATGCGGAATGCTATCGGCGGGTCTGCCCAGAGGTCGACGCCAGCCCCTTGCGTGCCGAATGGCGGGCCGGTGGCATCGCCGCGGTGACCGTGACCAGCCGGGAAATCTTTGCCCATCTGGTCCGCCTGCTGGGGCCCGAGGGCGCCGATTTGTTGCGTGCCACGCCGCTGTTCGCGCCGCATCCGCGCATCGTCGACGCGGCGCGCGCCTGGGGGGTGGCCCATGCGGTCACCACTGCGCCGGGCGATGCCGGGCTTGTCGCGGGCCTGCGGGACTGGTTCAATCCTGGCCATGACTGAAGCTCCCCCGACGCCTCCCCCCGCCTTGCCCGCCCCGCCGACCCCGCCCGCCCCGCCGGTCAGCCGACTGGCCGAGTGGCTGGCGTCCCTGGCCCTGATCCTGGCCATCCTGGCCTTCGCCGGCGCCGGCGGGGTGTTCTGGCTCATGCAGTCGCGCGTGCAGGAGATGGAACTGCAGCTCGCCCGCCGCATCGGCCAGTTCGATGCCTCCAGCCAGGAAGCCCGCGCGGCGGCTCAGGTCGCGCGCCAGACCATCGACAGTGTGGTGACCCGGATCGGTGCCCTGGAAACCAAGGCGCAGGAAACCCAGAGCCAGCAACTGGCCCTGGAGGCGATTTACCAGGACCTCGCCCGGAGTCAGGATGAACGCTTGCTCGCAGACCTGGAACAGACCCTCTTGCTGGCCGACCAGCAGCTCCAGATGGCCGGCAACGTGCGCGCCGCGCTGCTCGGCCTGGAAGCCGTCGAAAGCCGCTTGAACCGCATGCGCAAGGCACGCTTCGACCGTTTGCGCGAAGCCGTGGCCCACGACGCCGCGCGGCTCAAGCTGTTGCCCGCCGCCGACCTGACCAGCCTCAATGCCCGCCTGGATGCTTTGGTCGCCGGGGTGGATCAGCTGAAGATGGAAAGCGAGCCGGAGACGGTCAAGCCGGCCGTGTCCGAGCCGGCCTCCGGTCCGGTCGACTGGCTCGGCCGCCTGGGCCGGGAAACCTGGACCGAGATCAAGCAGTTGGTCCGCTTGCGCCGGATTGACACCCCGGGCGTGGAACTGCTGTCGCCCTCGCAGCATTATTTCCTGCGCGAGAACCTGAAATTGCGTCTGCTCTCGGCCCGGCTTGCCCTGCTCCAGCGCGACGAAACCACCTTCCAGGCCGACATCGCGGTGGCACACCAGTGGCTGGTGCGCTATTTCCAGGCCGGCGATCCTCTGACCGAGGCCGTGGCCCGCGATCTCAAGGCCATGGCCCGCGTGCCGGTCGCACTCAAGGGCGCCGACCTGCGCGACAGTCTCGCGGCCCTGCGCGCACTGGCCCCGGAGACACCCTGATGCGGTCGGCCCTGTGGGTGCTGCTGTTGTTTGCCCTGGCGGTGGCCGTGACCCTGGCGGCGCGATTCGACCAAGGCTATGTGCTGGTGGTGGTGCCGCCCTGGCGTCTGGAGATGTCCTTCGTGCTGGCCGCCGTGGCGATGTTGCTCCTGTTCGGCGCCATCTACCTCCTGGCCCGTCTGGTCAACCTGGCCCTCCGCTTGCCTGCCGACGTGCGTGCCTGGCGTGAGCGGCGCCGGGTCGACAAGGCCGAGGACGAGCTGTCACGGGCCATCGCCGCCTATCTGAGCGGCCAGACCGGGCATGCTTTGAGCCTCGCCGACCAAGCCCGCAAGCGCCGCCCCGGTCCCCTGGTCGCGCTGGTCGCGGCCCATGCCGCCCTGGCCGAGGGCAAGTCCGAGGTTGCACGGGTGTACCTGCACGACTTGAAGACGGACGTGGGTGAACTGACCGCTGCCCGCCAGTCTGCCGAGGCGGCGCTGGCCGCGCTGCCCGGGGGCGCGCCTGACGCGCCGAAATAGCGCTACTGGTAGAAGAACGCGTCCGAGTAGAAGGCGTCCTCGGGCAAGCCCCGGGCCGTGAAGTCGCGTTTGGCCGCTTCGATCATCGGTGGCGCGCCGCAGGCATAGACCTCGTATCCGGAAAGATCGTTGAAATCGGCCAGGAGGGCGGCGTGGACAAAGCCGGTGCGGCCCGGCCAGGCATCTGCCGGCTTGGGCTCCGAGAGCACCGGGATGAACGAGAAATTGGCATGCGCCTGCTGCCATTGCGCGGGCAGGTCGGGCTGATACAGGTCGGCCAGGGTCTTGGCGCCCCAGTACAGGACCATCTGGCGGTCGGTGCCGTGGTGGAAGGCGTGTGTCAGGATGCTCTTGATCGGCGCGAAGCCGGTGCCGCCGGCGAGGAACAGGGCCGGCTTGTCCGACTCGCGCAGAAAGAAGCTGCCGAGCGGCCCCTTGATGCGCAAGATGTCCTTGGCCTTCATGCCGTTGAACACGTGTTCGGTATACATGCCGCCCGGCACGTGGCGGATGTGCAGTTCCAGCAGTTCGTCCTGTTCCGGCGCGTTGGCCAGCGAGAAGCTGCGCTGCTTGCCGTCCTTGAGCAGGATGTCGATGTACTGGCCGGGCAGGAATTGCAGCCGCTCATTGCTGGGCAGCTTGAGCCACAGGGCCATGACGTCGGGAGCCAGCTTTTCCATGCGCTCGACCCGGCAGGGCAGGGTCTTGATCGGGATGTCCTTGGCGGCGCCGATCTCCTTGGCCTCGACCACCAGGTCGGTCTTCGGCTTGGCGGTGCAGAACAGGGCCAGGCCCTTGGCCTTGTCCTCGGGCGGCAGGGTCGCCGGCTGGTGCGCGCCGTGGTCGACCTCGCCGGACAGCACCTTGCCCTTGCAGGCGCCGCAGGCACCATTGCGGCAGCCATAGGGGAGCGCGAAGTTTTCCCGGAGCGCCGCCTCCAGCACGGTTTCGCCGTCCTGCACGGTAAACTGGTGGCCGCTGGGTTGCAGAGTGACCTGGTGAGACATCGTTAATCCTCTTTGAAGCTGAACATGTTGCGAATTCTCATCGTCGGCTGTGGCGACGTCGGCTTGCGCGCCGCCCGGCAACTGCGCGGCAAGGCCCGTGTGTACGGACTGCTGCGGTCGCCCGAACGCGCTGGCGCGTTACGGGCGGCCGGGGTCATTCCGGTGCCGGGCGATCTCGACGATCGGCGCAGTCTCGAGCGCCTGGCCGGGTTGGCCGACGTGGTGTTCCATTTCGCCCCGCCGCCGGCCGACGGGGCGACCGATCCACGCACTGGCCGCCTGCTGGCCGCGCTTTCAACCGGGGCGAGGCGGGCAAGTGTACCCCGCACCCTGATCTACGTCAGCACCAGCGGCGTGTATGGCGATTGCGCCGGCGCGGTGGTGGCCGAGACCCGTCCGGCCAGGCCCGCCAATGCCCGGGCCAAGCGGCGCCAGGCGGCCGAACGGCAGTTGCGCCGTTGGGCCGCGCGGGTCGGCGTCGGGCTCGCGATCCTGCGCGCGCCAGGCATCTACGCCGGTGACCGACTGCCCGAGGAACGGGTACGCAAGGGGCTGCCGGCCCTGCCGCCGGAAGACGACATCCATACCAACCACATCCATGCCGACGACCTGGCCGGCCTGGCCATCGCGGCGCTGTTCCGGGGCGCCCGCAACCGGGTCTACAACGCGGTCGACGACAGCGGCCTGAAGATGGGGGACTGGTTCGACGTGGTCGCCGACCATGTCGGGGTGCCGCGACCGCCGCGCCTGCCCAAGGACGAAGTCATGGCCGCAGTGACCCCGGCGATGCGCACCTTCCTGACCGAGTCGCGCCGGCTGAGCAATGGCCGGATCAAGGCCGAGCTGCGCTATCGCTTGCGCTATCCGACGGTGCGTGAGGGCTTGGCTTGACCGACCGGGCGACTGCCACCATCCCGGAGCATGAAGGCGTGACGCAAGGTCGTGACGAATCCGGCACGCCGTTCCGGTCGCGTATTTCAAGCTGAGTCGCCCGGATCAAGCGCCGTAGAGCAACACCGCCTGGCATGCCGCGCGCCAGGTCCGTTCATCCGGTTGGGCCAGCGCCTCCAGGTCGCCCGGGGCGGCGGCCGGGTCGTCCACCCATTCGCGCAGCAGCGGGCTGCCGTTGATCAGGTCGATGGCCAGGCGATCGTGCTCGTACTCGTAGGGGAAATCGCGCCAGAGCGGGTAATCGGGGGACACCGTCCGGATCGCCTTGAAAGCCAGGGCCATCAGGCGCCAGGGCTGGAAGGCGGTGGGGTCGTAGCCGGTCTCGACGTGGATCTGGACGCCGGAACACAGTTGGCCGACATGCTTGTGGAAAGTCGGTTCGAACCAGCATTCGCGCAGGCGGCAGCCACGCAGCCAGTCCGGCGCAATCGCGTGCATGGCGCGCAGAAGGGCCGGGGCGTCGAGGTCCGGAGCGCCGAACAGTTCCAGCGGCCGGGTGGTGCCGCGTCCTTCCGACAGGGTGGTGCCCTCGAGCATGACGGTGCCGGCATAGGCCCGGGCCATCGACAGGTTGGCCGCGTTCGGGCTTGGGTTGATCCACTCCCGTTCGCCCAGGGGCCAGCCGAAGCCAGGCGCCGCATCCGGTTGCCAGCCGTGCATTGCGATCACCTGGTAGTCGACGTCGAGCTGTTGCTGGCGGATGAACCAGCGGCCCATCTCGCCCAGGCTGAGGCCGTGCCGCATCGGCATCGGACCGGCGCCGACAAAGCTCTCCCAGCCGGGCCGCAGGGACAGGCCCTCGACCGGCCGGCCAGCCGGATTGGGGCGGTCGAGCACCCAGACCGTCTTGCCATGCTGCGCGGCGGCTTCGAGCACGTAGCGCAGGGTGGTGATGAAGGTGTAGATGCGGCAGCCAAGATCCTGCAGGTCGACCAGGAGCACGTCGAAGCTGTCCATCATGGGGTCGGTCGGCCGGCGCACCGCGCCATAGAGGCTGAACACCGGGATGCCGTGGCGGGGATCGACGAAGTCCGGCGATTCCATCATGTTGTCCTGCTTGTCGCCGCGCAAGCCATGCTGGGGACCGAAGGCCGCGGTCAGCCTGAGATCGGGCAGTGCAGCCAGGGCGTCCAGGGCATGGGTCAGGTCAGCGGTCACCGAGGCGGGATGGGCCAGCAGGGCGACCCGGCGGCCGCGCAGCGGGGTGCGCAGCGCGGGGTCTTCGAGCAGGCGGTCGAGGCCGGTTTTCATGGTGTGTCGAGTCCCAGGGTGAAGGCGTCAGGATGGTGGAAATCGGGCTGGTAGGCCGTGTGGCAGAGCGCCCAGTAAGCGAGCTGGTCCTGCCTGTCCTCGACCACGGTGGCCAGGGCCAGGCGCAGGCGGGGTACATCCGGACAGGCCGGGTCGGGCAGGCGGACCGTGAGTTCCAGGGCGATCTCGCAGGCGCGACATTCGATCAGGGGCGGCGCAGCCAGGTCCAGGGGTTCGCCCACGCGGTAGTCGGCAAAGGCATAGGCCGCCCATTCGCCGGAGGGCGAAAAGTTGAATTCGCGGTAGCCGCGTTCACCCTCGACACGCACGAAGGCTTCGAAGCAGGTATGCCGCCAGAGGCCATCGACCCGGCGCGGCGGCACCGACGACGGGATGCGCAGGCGCGCCAGGTCGCCGGTCAGGGTGTAGGTCAGCAGCAGCGCACCTGGTGGCCGGTCCAGGCGGACGTCGATGCCGTGGATGCCCAGGTCGGGTGTGGTGGGATGGGGAAGCAGATGGGCGTGGCGCATCAGGCGGCTTTCTTGAACAGCGCGAGGGTGACCGCGCGGGCCTGGGCGTGATCGACCACGGGCGGCGGGTAGTCGCGCCCGATCACCACGCCGCACGCGGCCTGCTGGTCGGGCGTCATGCGCCAGGGCGCGTGGATGAAGCGGTCTGGCACGCTGGCGAGTTCGGGCAGGTAGCGGCGGATGAAACGGCCTTCCGGGTCGAACTTCTCCGACTGGGTGACCGGGTTGAAGATGCGGAACCAGGGCTGCGCGTCGGTGCCCACCGAGGCACTCCACTGCCAGCCGCCAACGTTGGCGGCCAGGTCGTAGTCGACCAGCCGATCGGCGAAGCAGCGCTCGCCCAGGCGCCAGTCGACATGCAGGTCCTTGACCAGGAACGAGGCCGCGATCATGCGCAGGCGGTTGTGCATGTAGCCGGTGCGGTTCAGCTGGCGCATGGCCGCGTCGACGATCGGATAGCCGGTGCGTGCCTCGGACCAGGCCTCGAAGTGGCCGGGCGGGTTGGGCCAGGTGATGGCGTCGAACTTGGTCTGGAAAGCGTGGCTTACGGTGTCCGGGTAGTGCCACAGCAGCATCTGGTAGAACTCCCGCCAGATCAGCTCAGACAGCCAGGTGCGTGCGCCTTCGCTCTCCTGTGCCTGGGCGGCCCGGGCCAGGCGGCGGATCGACACGGTGCCGAAGCGCAGGTGCACGGACAGATAGGAGGGCCCCTTCACGGCGGGGAAGTCGCGGGCGTCGCGGTAGCGGTCGATCCGGGTTTGGAAATCCCGCCAGAGGTCTTCCGCCGGCGCGGGGGGGAAGTCGGTCGCCTGAAATCCGAGTTCGGCCAAGGTCGGCATCGGGCCACCCGGTCCGGGTGCGAGCCGGTCGAGATATTTCTCGACCGGATAGGCCGCCAGGAAGAAGGGATTCAGCGCGGCCATCCAGGCCCGCTTGTAGGGCGTGAAGACGTGGTAGGGGCGGCCGGCCCCGGTGCGCAGCTCGTCGGTATCGAAGATCACCTGGTCCTTGTACAGGTGCAGCGTGCGTCCCTGCGCGGCGAGGGCCTCGGCCACCGCCGCGTCACGGGCGCGCGCCTCCGGTTCGTAGTCACGCCCGGCGTGGACCGTGGCGACCCCGAGCCGCGCCGCCAGGTCCGGAATCAGCCCACGCGCTGAACCTTGCAGGACATGCAAGCCGCCGCCCCGGGCCACGAGCGCCTCGCGCAGGGCCGCCACCCGGTCGTGGATGAACGCCACGCGGCGGTCGGCCCGTTCGGCCAAGCGGTCGAGAATGTCGGTATCGAAGACAAAGACGCCATGCACGGGGCCGCCTGCCCGCAGGGCATGGTAGAGCGGCGCATGGTCGTCCAGGCGCAGGTCGCGGCGGAACCAGACCAGGGCGCTGGCGGGCGGGGAGGATGGGACCATGGAGGTTGGAGTGAGGGGCATTGAGGCCACGGGTTCAGGTCGGATGTTAGCGGTGAACGGGGAGAAGTAAAAATCGTAAGGGGTGTCGAAGCGGATGGCTGGGATGGGGGGGCGGGCGCGGGGCATGACGCGCTTGAAATTCCTCCGGACCCCACGCGCCACCACGGTCTCGGGAGTACAATCCGCCCCCATGGAGAACGCAAATTTCACCGATCATTTCCTGATCGCCATGCCCAACATGACCGACCCGAATTTTGCCGGGGCGTTGACCTATATTTGCGACCACAACGAAGACGGCGCCCTGGGGGTGGTGGTGAACCGGCCGATCGAGCTGACCCTGGAGAAGCTGTTCGAGCAGATCGGCATCCCGCTCGACGACGCGCAGTTGCGTCCGCAGCCGGCCTACTTCGGCGGTCCGGTCCAGGTCGAGCGCGGGTTTGTCCTGCATCGCCCGATCGGGCACTGGAATTCCACGCTGTCGGTCAATGACCGGGTGGGACTCACCACATCCAAGGACATCCTGGAGGCGGCGGCCCAGGGCGAAGGCCCGGCGCAGATCATCGTCGCGCTCGGCTATGCCGGCTGGGGGCCGGGCCAGCTGGAAAGCGAAATCAAGCAGAATGCCTGGCTGACGGTGCCGGCCGATCCGGCGCTGATCTTCGACCTGCCGCCGCAGGCGCGCTTCCATGCCGCCATGCAGTTGCTGGGCATCGATCCCTCCATGCTTTCGGAAGAAGCCGGTCACGCTTGATGAACGGTGCCGTGCTCGCCTTCGATTTCGGAGAGAAGCGCATCGGGGTGGCGGTGGGCGAATGGGAAACCCGCCTGGCGCATCCCCTGGAAACCATCGAGTCGGAAGCCAATGCGCCGCGTTTCGCCCGGATCGGCGACCTGATCGGCGAATGGCGGCCGGTGCAGCTGGTGGTCGGCCTGCCGTTCGGCCTGGACGGCCAGGAACACGACCTCACCCGGCGCTGCCGCCGCTTTGCCAACCAATTGAACGGCCGTTTCGGCCTCCCCGTGCGCCTGGTCGACGAACGCCTGACCTCGGTCGAGGCGGAACGCCGGCTGCGCGAAACCGGCCAGGCCGCGCGGCCCCGCAAGGCGGCCATCGACTGCCTGGCCGCCCAGGAAATCCTGCAGGACTATTTTGCCCATGAATCTCCCTGATCCGAATGCCCTTCTCGACCGCCTGGCCGAATCGATCCGGCCGTGCCTGACGCCCGACACGGCCCTGCTGGGCATCCATACCGGCGGCGTCTGGGTGATGGACGCCCTGGCCGCGCGCCTGGGCCTCGACCTGCCGCGCGGTGTGCTCGACATCGCCTTCTACCGCGATGACTTCTCCCGCATCGGCCTGCATCCTGAAGCCAAGCCGTCGAACATCCCGTTCGAGATCGAAGGGCGGCCGATCCTATTGGTCGACGACGTGCTCTATACCGGACGCACCATCCGTGCCGCCATGAACCTGATCTTCGACTACGGCCGTCCGGCCAGCATCGACCTCGCGGTGCTGGTCGACCGGGGCGGCCGCGAATTGCCGATTTGCGCCCGTCACATCGGCGCCGTGCTCGACCTGGGCCGGCACGTCTCGCTGACCCGTGCCGAGGACGGCACCCTGAGCCTGGCCCTGAAGGAGGCGACCCCGTGATTCCCAATCCGCAACTGACCGCCGACGGCAAGCTGCGCCACCTCCTGACCCTGGAGGGCCTGCCCAAGCGCATCCTGACCGAGATCCTCGACACCGCCGAGTCGTTCGTCTCGGTCGGCGAGCGCGAGGTGAAGAAGGTGCCGCTGTTGCGCGGCAAGGCGGTGTTCAACCTGTTCTTCGAGAACTCGACGCGCACCCGCACCACCTTCGAGATCGCCGCCAAGCGCCTGTCGGCCGACGTCATCAACCTGAACATTGCCACCTCGGCGACCAACAAGGGCGAGACCCTGCTCGACACGGTGGCCAACCTGTCGGCCATGCAGGCCGACATGTTCGTGGTGCGCCACGCCTCGAGCGGCGCACCGCACCTGATCGCTCGCCACGTCGCCCCGCACATCTCGGTGGTCAACGCCGGCGACGGCCGCTGCGCGCACCCGACCCAGGGACTGCTCGACATGTTCACCATCCGTCACTACAAGGGCGGTTTCCACAACCTGCGCGTGGCCATCGTCGGCGACGTGCTGCACTCGCGCGTGGCCCGGTCGCAGATCCACGCGCTGACCATCCTCGGCTGCCCCGAGGTGCGCGTGGTGGCGCCCAAGACCCTGCTGCCCCGTGATGTCGGCAGCATGGGCGTGCATGTCCATCACAAGATGGAGACCGGCCTCAAGGATTGCGACGTGGTGATCATGCTGCGCTTGCAGAACGAGCGCATGCAGGGCGCGCTGCTGCCGTCCTCGGGCGAGTATTTCAAGTATTGGGGGCTGACCCCGGAGAAGCTCAAGCTGGCCAAGCCGGACGCCATCGTCATGCACCCGGGGCCGATGAACCGCGGCGTCGAGATCGATTCCCGGGTGGCCGACGGCAAGCATTCGGTGATCCTGCCGCAGGTGACCTTCGGCATCGCGGTGCGGATGGCGGTGATGAGCATGGTGGCGGGGAACACGACTTCGGGGGGCAACGCATGAAGATCGCAATCAAGCACGGCCGGGTCGTCGACCCCGCCAGCGGGCTGGATGGGGTGCGCGACATCTACGTCGCGGCCGGCAAGATCGTCGCCCTGGGCGACGCACCGGCCGACTTCCACGCCAACAGCGAGATCGACGCCACCGGCCTGGTGGTGGCGCCCGGGCTGGTCGACTTGTCGGTGCGCCTGCGCGAGCCTGGCCTGGAGTACATGGCCACGCTGGAGTCGGAAATGCACGCGGCGGCGGTGGGCGGCGTGACCTCGCTGGCCTGCCCGCCCGACACCGATCCGCCGCTCGACGAGCCGGGCCTGGTCGAGATGCTCAAGTTCCGCGCCAAGAACAGCCCGGGGCCGCGCGTCTACCCGATCGGTGCGCTGACCTGGAAGCTGAAGGGCGAGCGCCTGACCGAGATGGCCGAGTTGCACGAGGCGGGCTGCGTCGCCTTCAGCCAGGCCGACGCGCCGATGGTCAACACCCTGGTCCTGCTGCGTGCCATGGAGTACGCCTATACCTTCGGCTTTCCACTCTGGCTGCGGCCTCAAGACTACTACCTGGCCAAGGACGGCGTGGTCCACGACGGTGTCGTCTCGGCCCGCTACGGCTTGCCGGCAATCCCGGTGCCGGCCGAGACAGTCGCCTTGCAGACCTTGCTGCTGCTGGTCCGGGAAACCGGCTGCCGGCTCCACCTGGCCCGCCTGTCCAGCCGCGCCGGCGTAGAGATGGTGCGCCGGGCCAAGGCCGACGGCCTGCCGGTGACCTGTGATGTCGGCATCCATCATGTCCACCTGTCGGAACTGGATACCGCCGACTTCAATGCCCATTGCCACATGATTCCGCCCCTGCGCAGCCAGCGCGACCGCGATGCCCTGCGCCAGGCCCTGCTCGACGGGACCATCGATTGCATTTGTTCCGACCACGCCCCGGTCGACGCCAACGAAAAGGAAAAGCCGTTCCAGGAGTCCGAGGCGGGCGCCACCGGGGTCGAGCTGCTCTTGCCGCTGACCCTGAAGTGGGCGGCCGAGGCCGGGCTGTCGCTGTCCCAGGCACTGGATCGGGTGACCCGTCAGCCGGCCGCCATCCTCGGCGTCGACGCCGGCCAGATCGGGGTCGGCAAGCCGGCCGACCTGTGCGTGTTCGACCCGACCGCCG
This sequence comes from Pseudomonadota bacterium, assembly GCA_049322515.1. Classification (GTDB taxonomy): domain Bacteria; phylum Pseudomonadota; class Gammaproteobacteria; order Burkholderiales; family Thiobacillaceae; genus Parasulfuritortus. The sequence continues at coordinate 113,422 of JBMOQW010000029.1, read as the reverse complement.
CCTGGACGGTCAGCCACAAGACCCTGGCCAGCCTTGGTAAGAATTCGCCATTTCTGGGCCATGAGCTTCATGGCAAGGTCCGCTACACCGTCATCGACGGGCATCTGGATTACCGTTCGCACGGTTAGAGGAGGGGGTATGCGGTTCGGGCGCGGCAGGGAAAGCAGCAACGTCGAGGATCGTCGTGGCCGCCGCATGGCGGTGGGCGGCAAGAGCCTCGGCATCGGGACGATCGTCCTGGCGCTGGTGGCCATGTACTTCGGTGTCGACCCCGGCGTGGTGCTCAACTCCGGCCTGGTCGGCGGCCCGCCGGCGGCGGTCGAGCAGGCCGGTCCGCCCCCGGCCGACGATGAGACCGCGCGCTTCGTGTCCATGGTCCTGGCCGATACCGAGGATACCTGGCAGGCCCTTTTCCAGCAGGGGGGGCGGGCCTACCAGGAACCCAAGCTGGTGCTCTACACCGGCGTCACGCCGACCGCGTGCGGGACCGGGCAAGCCGCCATGGGGCCGTTCTATTGCCCGGGGGATCAGAAGGTCTATCTCGACCTGTCCTTTTTCAGCGATCTCAAGCAGCGTTTCCAGGCCCCGGGCGATTTTGCCCAGGCCTATGTCATCGCCCACGAGATCGGCCATCATGTCCAGAATCTGCTGGGCATCTCGGACAAGGTGCAAGCCGCGCGCCAGCGGGTCGGCGAGGCCGAGGGCAATCGGCTGTCAGTCAAGCTGGAACTGCAAGCCGACTGCCTGGCCGGGGTCTGGGCGCACCACGCGCACGCCAGCCGCCAGGTGCTCGAATCGGGCGACGTCGAGGAAGCCATGGCTGCGGCCTCGGCCATCGGCGACGACCGCTTGCAGAAACAGGCGCAAGGCTATGCGGTGCCGGACAGCTTCACCCACGGCAGTTCCGACCAGCGCATGCGCTGGTTCAGGGTCGGCCTGGATCGGGGTAGGGTGTCTTCCTGCGATACGTTCTCCAGCGCCAGCCTGTAGCCGATCAAGCTTTCTTGCCCATCCGTTCCAGCATCTCCAGGGTGGCCTCGTACTTGGGCCGCACCGGGGAATCGGCTTCGATGTTGTTCAAGGCTTGGCGCAGATGTGTCGCCAGTTCGGCCATTTCTGCCCGCTCCTGCGCCAGTTGTTCGGCTTCGGAGGCCGCCTTGGGGCGGGGTGCCTGGCGCAGGCGGCGCATCTTTTCCTGGAGTTGCGCCTGGGCATGCTCGGCGATGTGGTAGGTGGCGCGCATGCTCAGAAACTTGAGTACGAACAGTGCGCCCATGATGGCCACGGAGAGATTCAGGTGGATCCGGGCGGCATCGAAATCCCGGCCCACCAGGTCCAGCAGCCCGAGCAGGAAGGCCACGATCGACAGGCCCACGGCGATCAGCGTGGCCTGCTTGTCGGGCACCAGGAGCAGGAGCAGATGGTTCATCACCCTTAGATAGCAATAAATCCTGGGTTGGACAATGGCTTAGCGTAACAGGCGACGACGTGTCAACACGAGGCCGGTGGCCAGGCCGGCCAGGCCGTAGGCGAGCAGAATGGTGCAATTCAACAACGGTTGGGCCGGCATCTGGCCGAGCGCCAACGGCCGGGCCAACTCGATGGCATGGGTGAGCGGCAAGGCACCTGCGAAGGCGGCCAGCCAGGCCGGTAGGGCGTCGGGCGGGTAGAACACGCCGGAGAGCAGGACCATGGGGGTGATCACCAGAGTGAAGTAGTACATGAAGAAATCGTAGTTGGGCGCCACCGAATTGACGGCCAGGCCGAGTCCGGAGAAACACAGCCCGGTGAGCAGGATGACCGGTAGCAGCCAGAGGGTGAGCGCGAAGTCGGCATACAGGTCGAGGGCCCAGATCACCGCCAGGATGGCGAGCCCCGAGAGCAGGCTCTTGGAGGCAGCCCATAGCCATTCGCCGATCAGCACGTCGGTCAGACTCAACGGCGTGTTCAGGATGGCGTCCCAGGTCTTCTGCACGTGCATGCGCGAGAACGAGGAATACAGGGTCTCGAAGGTGGCGCTGTTCATCACGCTGTAGGCGAGGGTGCCGGCGGCCAGGAAATGCAGGTAGGGCACGCCGTTCACGTCACCCAGGAACTGGCCCAGGCCGTAGCCGAGGCCGAGCATGTACAACAGCGGATCAGCCAGGTTGCCAAGGATGGACGGAATGGCCAGTTTCTTCCAGACCAGGTAGTTGCGTTGCCAGACGGGGAGCCAGTTCATGATCGATGGGCGGGTGGGCGAGGCAGGGAACGTGACCTAAAGGCGTGACGCAAGGGCGTGACCATACCCCCGTGACAAAGAGCCGCCACCCAATCACCGGTCACGCAGGTTTCCTCATGTCTCATGGGAGGGGCCTGTGTTTCTCGTCGTCAATCACGCAGGTCCCGTCCGGTCAGCTTGAGAAACACGTCCTCGAGATTGGCCGGGCGATGCAGGTAGCGGACGTCGTCGCGCGGTGCCAGGTCGGCGAGGACCGGTCCGGGGTCGTCGACGTAGCAGAACAGCGTCTCGCCGGTCAGCTCGCAGCGTCGGCTCAGGTTCTGGGCCCGCGATCGCCAGTCGGCCAGGCCTTCGCCGAAGACCTCCACCACATGGGGCTCGACATGGCCGCGAATGAGGTCGCGCGGCGCGCCTTCGACGATCACCCGGCCCCGGTCGACGATGCTGATCGTGTCGCACAGGCGCTCGGCCTCCTCCATGAAATGGGTGGTCAAGAGCAGGGTCTTGCCGCGCGCAGTGAGCCGGCGCAGGCCTTGCCAGACCAGGTGGCGGGCTTGCGGGTCGAGGCCGGTGGTGGGTTCGTCGAGGATCACCAGGTCAGGGTCGTTGATCAGGGCGCGGGCCAGGGTCAGGCGCCGCTTCATGCCGCCGGACAGGCTGGGGACGCTGGCGTCCGCCTTGCCGGCGAGGCCGGCGAAGTCGAGCAGTTCGTCGATGCGGCCATCGAGGTCACGTGCCCCCAGGCCGAAATAACGGCCATAGGCGAGCAGGTTTTCCCGGACGCTGAAATCGGGGTCGAGGTTGTCGGCTTGCGGCACCACGCCGACCCGGGCCCGTGCGCGCGGGCCGCCGGCCGGCATGGGTTCGCCCAGCAGGCGGACCGTGCCGGCGTCGGCTTCGATCAGGCCCAGCGCCAGGCGCAGGGTGGTGGTCTTGCCGGCCCCATTGGGGCCGAGCAGGCCATGGCAACGGCCCGGCGCCAGCCGGAGGTCGAGGCCGTCGACCACGGCGGTGGGCCCATAGCGCTTGGTCAGTCCGGAGATTTCGAGCGGCGCGGTCATGGCGTGAGCAGGGTTTCGATCTCGGTTCTCAGGTCGGTCAGCTTGCCGTGGAAGAAGTGCCCGGCGCCGGGCACCGGAATCAGCGGAATACCGTGCGCGCGGGCATAGGCCTCGACGGGGGCAAGCGGGATCAATTCGTCCTCGACCCCGTGCACGATGGTGGTCGGAATCGCCGGCGGCGAGAAATCGTACATCGTCACCGCTGGACCGACCAGGATCAATTGCCGCGCCGGCAACCGGCGGGCGACGCGGTGCTGGACGTAGGCGCCGAACGAGAAGCCGAGCAGGGTCCAGGGCAGGTAGCCGAACTGGGCTTCGATCTGTTCGGCGACACAGTGCAGATCCTCGGTTTCGCCAATGCCGTGGTCGAACTGGCCGCTGCTGGCGCCGACGCCGCGGAAGTTGCTGCGCACCGCGACCAGGCCGCGGGCCAGGGCGGCGCGCGCCAGGGTGTGCGCGACCTTGTTGTCGAGACTGCCGCCATGCAGGGGGTGGGGGTGGGCGATCAGGGCCAGGCCGATCGGATCGCCGCCCGGGTCCTCGACCACGGTCTCGATCTCGACCCCTGGGCAGGCCAGGTGCAGGACGTGGCGCTTCGCCGCGACCACCTGCGTCGCCCGCTTCAGAGCTTCAGGCGTTCGACCACCTGGCCGTCGCGCAGGTGCGCGGTCAGGATCTCGTCGATGTCGGCCTCGTCGACATAGGTGTACCAGACCGCGTCCGGATAGACCACGCAGACCGGGCCCTGGGCACAGCGGTCCAGGCAACCGGCGCGATTGATCCGGCAATCGCCGCCCTTGCCGTGCAGGCCCAGCTTCTTGGCCTGCTTCTTGGCGTATTCGAACAGGCCCTCGGCATTGTGGTCGGCACAGCAGGCAGCGCCATCCTCGCGTGCGTTCAGGCAGAAAAAGACGTGGTGTCGATAAGGGCTCATGGCGGGTTCAGGTGAGTTCGTCGTATTTCGCGGCGTTGCCCCTGGCCTTCTCGACCGGGTATTTCCGGGCATTGATGGCCAGCTTGTCCTCGGCGGCGCGAAGCAGGTCGATGTCCAGGCAGTTGGCCAGACTGACCAGGTAGATCAGCACGTCGGCCATTTCCTGGCGCACGGCTTCCTTCTTGGCGCCGGAAATGGCCAGGCTCTCCTCCGGGGTCAGCCACTGGAATGGTTCCAGCAACTCCGCCGCCTCGACGATCAGCGCCGAGGTCAGGTTCTTGGGCGTGTGGTAGAGATGCCAGTCGCGTTCGCGGCCGAAGGCGCGTACCGCCTCGGCCAGTTGCGGCAGGGTCTCGATCGCCATCAGTTGGCGCCGGATTGGACCGGTGCTTCGTCGCCGGAATCGACCGCCTGTTTCGCCGGCGGCGAGTAGCCGGCGACTTCCAGCATCTTGTCCCAGACCGTGGGCGAGAAGCCGCGTTGCATGGATTCGCCGACGAACAGCACCGGCACTTCCAGGGCGCCGGTCCGCTTCTTCAATTCGGCGGCGGCGGCCTTGTCCTTGTCGGCGTTCTTCTGGCTGAACGGCACGCCGCGCTGGCGCAGGTAGTCACCGGCCTGCTCGCAGGTGGCGCCGCAACTGGCGTTGTAGAGCACCACGGGCGGCCGCGTTTGACCGGCTTCACTGGCGCTGCTGCCCGGAATGGCGAGCCGCTTGATTTTCTTGATCTCGGGCGGCGGCGGTTGGTCGGAGTAGTGCACGCGGCCCTGGCTGTCGGTCCAGCGGTACAGCTCGGCGGCGGCGGGCGCAGCCAGGGTCAGGGCGATCAGGAAAACGGCGCTGCGAATCATGGCATACCTCCCGGTCCAGGGTCAGACCATGCCATTATGCCTGAGCAGGGCGTCGATGGTGGGTTCCCGGCCGCGGAAGGCCTTGAACGAGTCGATCGCGTCGCGGCTGCCGCCGACGCCGAGGATCTCGCTCCAGAAGCGTTCGCCGACCACCGGGTTGAGCACGCCGTTTTCCTCGAACAGGGCGTACACGTCGGCGGACAGGACTTCGGCCCACTTGTAGCTGTAGTAGCCGGCCGCGTAGCCCCCGGCGAAGATGTGCGAGAAGTTGTTCGGGAAGCGGTTGTAGTCGGGCGGAATGACCACCGCGACCCGGCGGCGGACGGCATTGAGCAGGCCGAGCGGGGTCTGTGCGGCCGGGTCGAAGTCGCTGTGCAGGTGCATGTCGAACAGGCTGAACTCGATTTGCCGCACGGTCTGCATGCCGGCCTGGAAGTTCTTCGCCGCCAGCATCTTGTCGAACAGTTCACGCGGCAGCGGCTTGCCGGTCTCGACGTGGGCGGTCATGTGCTTGAGCACCTCCCACTCCCAGCAGAAGTTCTCCATGAACTGGGACGGCAGCTCGACCGCGTCCCACTCGACGCCGTTGATGCCCGACACGCCGAGTTCCTCGACCTGGGTGAGCAGATGGTGCAGACCGTGACCGAATTCGTGGAACAGGGTGATCACCTCGTCATGGGTGAACACGGCCGGCTTGTCCCCGATCGGGCGGGTGAAGTTGCAGGTCAGGTAGGCGACCGGGGTCTGGATGTCGTCGCCTTTCCGGCGCCGGGTGATGGCGTCGTCCATCCAGGCGCCGCCGCGCTTGCTGTCGCGGGCGTAGAGGTCGAGGTAGAACTGGCCGACCCGCTGCCCGGCGCGGTCGTGGATCGCGAAGAACTTGACCGTGTCATGCCAGACCGGTGCCTGGTCGGACCGGATCTCCAGCCCGTACAGGGTCTCGATGACCCGGAACAGGCCGGCCAGGACCACCGGCTCGGGGAAGTACTGCTTCACTTCCTGTTCGGAGAAAGCGTAGCGGGCCTCGCGCAATTTCTCCGAGGCGAAGCCGACATCCCAGGCCTGGAGGTCGGGCAGGCCGAGTTCGTGGGCCGCGAATTCGCGCAGTTCGGCCATGTCGCGCTCGGCGTAGGGTTTGGCGCGCTGGGCCAGGGTATCCAGGAATTCGAGCACCTCGGCCGGGGTGCGGGCCATTTTCGGTTCCAGCGACAGTTCGGCATAACTCGAGAAGCCAAGCAGCCGGGCGGCCTCGGCGCGCAGGGCGACGATGCGGTCGATGAGTGGGGTGTTGTCCAGTTCGGCGGGGCCGAACTCGGAGGCTCGGGTCACATAAGCACGGTACATTTCCTCACGCAGGGCCCGGTTGGCGCAGAAGCTCAGGACCGGGATGAACGAGGGCGCCTGCAGGTTCAGCTTGAAGCCGGCCTTGCCCTCGGCCTCGGCCATTTCCCGGAACATGGCCTTGGCATCGTCGGGCACTCCGGCCAGCTCGGCCTCGTCCTCGATGTGCTTGCTCCAGGCGTTGGTGGCATCGAGCAGGTTCTCCTCGAACTTGGCCGACCACTTGGCCAGTTCTTCCTGGAGCGCCATGAACCGGGTCTTCTGGTCGTCCGGCAGGTCGGCGCCGCCGAGCCGGAAGTCGCGCAGTTCGTTGTCCACCACCTTGCGGCGGGCCGGGGACAGGGTCTGGAAATCGCGTTGCGCACGCAGGGCCTTGAACTTGGCAAACAGGCCGGCGTGCTGGCCGAGCTCGGCGTAGTACTGGGTGATCTTGGGTAGGTTGGCGTTATAGGCTGCGCGCAGTTCCGGGCTGTCGAGCACCGAATGCAGGTGCGAGACCTGGCCCCAGGCGCGGCCCAAGCGCTCGTTGGCATCTTCAAGCGGGGCGACGAAATGGGCCCAATCGGGTACTTCGGTGGTCTCGACGAGGCGTTCGATGCAGGCGCGGGCCTCGCCCAGCAACTGGTCGATGGCGGGGGTAACGTGCTCGGGGCGGATCTCGGCAAACCGGGGGAGTCCGGACAAGTCGAGGAGCGGATTGGCTTCAGAATCAGGCATGGTGGCTCGGGCAGGTCAGAGTGTCGGGATTATACTGGGGGCTTGTTCACGAATTTCCATCCTCATGGCCATCGAAACTTATCGGGGCATCGCCCCCCAGCTCGGACGCGACGTCTTCGTGCATGCTTCCGCCACGGTCATCGGCCACGTCGAACTGGGGGAGGGCGTGTCGGTCTGGCCCGGTGTGGTGATCCGCGGGGATGTGAACCATATCCGTATCGGCGCGGGCAGCAACATCCAGGATAACTCGGTGCTGCACGTGACCAGTCCGAGCCCCGCGCACCCGGAAGGTTCGCCCCTGATCGTCGGCCGCGATGTCACGGTCGGCCATGCCGTCATCCTGCACGGCTGCACCATCGGCGACTGCTGCCTGATCGGCATGGGCGCCATCGTCATGGATCGGGCCGTGCTGGCCGGCAACCTGTTGCTCGGCGCCGGGAGTCTGGTGCCGGAAGGCAAGCGGCTGGAACCCGGCTGGCTGTACGTCGGCCGCCCGGCCAAGCCGGTGCGCCCGCTCAGCGACGAGGAAATCGCTGGCCTGAAAACCCATGCCGAACACTATGTCGCCCTGGCGGCGGAGTATCCCGCCTGAACCGCCCGGTTTGACAGTGCGCCTCGGCTAGTAGGAATATCCCAATGCGCGAGCGCCCCAGTCCCGTGGGGTGGCTCATCGGTGCGCGACCCACAAAATACTTTGGACACCGTGGTGTCCAGGACGACAACCCTGCATTGCGTTTCGCACAGGAGGAGATTCCCATGGGTATGATGGATTGGTTCAAGCGACTGGCCAGCGGCAAGGAAGAGGATGTCTGTGCCGCCCCCGGTCAGCTCGAAGCGCCAGGGGCGGCCCCGGTGGCCACCCCGGCGGAGGCGGCCCCGGAAGAGGAGGGCACCATTGCCGGGCTCAATTTCAAGACGGCGATCGATGCGCACATGAAGTGGAAGGTGCGCCTGGAGAAGTGCCTGCAGAGTGACAACGAAGAGGGTTTGCAGGTCGAGATCGTGTCACGCGACGACCAGTGTCCGCTTGGCAAGTGGATCCATGGCGTCGGTGGCGAGCGGTTCGGCAACTTGCGCGAGTTCCAGGAAATGAAGATGGAACACTCGCGTTTCCACCTCTGCGCCGGCGATGTGCTGGCCTGCTGTCTGGCCGGGGACAAGGAGGGCGCCAGCCAGAAGTTGCGTTCCGGCGATTACACGCGCGCCTCGGAGCGGGTCAAGCTGCATCTCGCCCGGCTCTATGTCCAGGTCGCCCAGCCGCACCCGCACTGATCCGGTCAATCGGTGCGCTTGGCTGGCCGGGGGCGGGGCCCGCGCTGCTTGTGCCGACTCAGGCTGCCGTCCAGCTCCGAAATGATCTCCCCGGCAGCGTGCAAAATCTGGTTGAAACTGAAGCCGCAACGGTGCATTTCCTTGTAGAAGGCCTTGGCCAGCATGCGCGCGACCTTGCCCGGCTCCTGGGCGCCGGCGGCCAGGAAACTGGTGGCATCGGAAATCCCCTCGCGCGCCAATGCCATCTGTGCGAAGCGCGAGTCGACCAAGCCCTGCAAACGGAGGGTTTGCAGGATGCGCCCGACCAGGGTGGCGGCCAGGTCGGCGCGGGCCAGGTCGAGGTCGGAGAATGGCCCGGGCCGCGTGGGCGCGCTGACATTCAGCACACCGGCCGGCGCCCCCGCGAGGGCCACCGGACAGGCCAGGAAGCTGCCCGATTCATCCGGGTGACGCGCCGCGCCCCGGTGCCGGCTGGCATGGATGTCATCGATCCGGAGCGGGCGTCCCTCGGCCAGGACCTGGCCCGCGATGCCCTGGCCGATCCGGGGCTGCTCCCGCCAGGCTGCCCGATCCAAGCGGCCGTGCGCGGCGACCAGGCTCAGGCAGGGGGGGCGCTCGCCCTGGCTATCGATCATCATCAACGAAACCCGGCCGGCGCCCAGGTAATTCGCGACTGCGGCCAGCAGGGGGGTAAGCGGATCCTCGGGGCCGGCTGGCGCGTAGGCAGCCAGGGCCTTGAGCTGGGCCAACTCGGTGGTCTGATCCACGGACACCTCCCTTCCTGTGACCTGGCCCGGCGCCTGGCCGGGGGGGTCAGTTGAGCGCGCTGGCCAGCTTGCGCCGGTATTGTGGCACCAACGGATCGCCGGCGAGCAGTTCGAACACCGAGACCAGGGTCTTGCGCGCCGCCTCATCGTTCCAGCTCCGGTCGCGGCGGATGATGTCGAGCAGGGCCTCCATGCCTTCGGCGTAGCGGGCCGAGGCGACCAGCGCATTGGCCAGGGCGAAGCGTGCATCCAGATCGTCGGGCTGCGCGTCGATGCGGGCGCGCAGGGCCGCTTCGTCGACCGCCTGGCCGGATTGTGCGAAATTCAGCTTGGTCAATAGTCGGGCGGCGCGCGGATCGGATTTCTTGTCGGCAGAGAGCGAGTTGAGCAACTGGGTCGCTTCCTCGATCTGGTTCAGGTGGGCGAGGATTTCTGCCGCGTCGATCCGTACGTCCTGGTCTTCAGGGGCCAGCTGGGAGGCCTGGCCGAGGGTCGCCAGCGCGGCCTGAAAGTCGCCTGCGTCACGTTGTGCGGCCGCCTGGGCGCGCAGTTCGGCGGCCGGCGAGGGCAGGATGCGGTCGAGGAATTCACGGACCGCGCCTTCCGGCAGGGCGCCGGAGAACTCGTCGACGATTTCGCCCCGGAATACGGCTTTCACCGCCGGGATGCCACGCACCTGGAATTGCGCCGCCAGTGCCTGGTTTTCGTCCGAGTTGATCTTGGCCAGGATGAACTTGCCCTGGTATTCCTCGGCCAGCTTTTCCAGGATCGGCTTCAGTGAGCGGCAGGGGCCGCACCAGGGGGCCCAGAAATCGATCACCACCGGTACCGATTGCGAACCGTCGAGGACGATCTGCTGGAAATTGCCGGCGTCCACGTCGTAGGCGTACTGTCCCATGCTGCGTCAGTCCTTGTTTGTTGAGATCACGGTTAAATCGGGCCCGGGGCGCGGATTTCAACCCTTGGCGATGCGCTTGGCCAGTTTCGCCGCCTGGCCGGTGTAGGTGGCCGGGGTCAGTGCGCGCAGGTCCCGCTTGGCCGCCTCCGGGAGGGCCAGGCCGTCGATGAACCTGGCCATTCGGGCGGCGGTGATGCGCTTGCCCCGGGTCAGTTGCTTCAGCTGCTCGTAGGGCTTTTCCAGGCCGTAGCGGCGCATCACGGTCTGGATCGGCTCGGCCAGGACTTCCCAGTTGGCGTCGAGGTCGGCGGCCAGGGCCGCCGGGTTGGCTTCCAGCTTGTTCAGGCCGCGCAGCAGGCTCTCGTAGCCGAGCAACGCGTAACCGAGTGCGCTGCCCATGTTGCGCAGCACGGTGGAATCGGTCAGGTCGCGCTGCATGCGCGAGATCGGCAGTTTTTCCGACAAATGACGCAGCAGGGCGTTGGCCAGGCCGAGGTTGCCTTCGGAGTTCTCGAAGTCGATCGGGTTGACCTTGTGCGGCATGGTCGAGGAACCGACTTCGCCTTCCTTGAGCTTCTGCTTGAAGTAGCCGAGCGAGATGTAGGTCCAGATGTCGCGGTCGAGGTCGATCAGCAGGGTGTTGGTGCGGGCCACCGCGTCGTACAGCTCGGCCATGTAGTCGTGCGGCTCGATCTGGATGGTGTAGGGGTTGAAGGTCAGCCCGAGTCCGGTCACGAATCGCTCGGCAAAGCTTTCCCAGTCGAGCTTCGGATAGGCGGCCAGGTGGGCGTTGTAGTTGCCGACCGCGCCGTTGATCTTGCCCAGGCACTCGACCTCGGCGATGCGTTTCATGGCCCGGCGCAGGCGATACACGACATTGGCCAGTTCCTTGCCCAGGGTGGTCGGTGTGGCCGGCTGGCCGTGGGTGCGCGACAGCATGGGCAGGTCGGCCAGGCCAACCGCCAACTCGGTGAGTTTTTGCGCCACCTGTTTGAGGGCCGGCAGGATGACCTCGGCGCGGGCGTCGCGCAGCATCAGGGCGTGGGACAGGTTGTTGATGTCTTCCGAGGTGCAGGCGAAGTGGATGAATTCCGCCACCTTGGCCACCTCGGGCAGCCCGGCCGTCTTGTCCTTGAGGAAATATTCAACCGCCTTGACGTCGTGGTTGGTGACCTTTTCGTGCGCTTTCACGGCTTCGGCGTCGGCCAGCGAGAAACCGGCCACGAGGGCATCCAGCGCTTTCACGGTGGCGGCGGAGAAGGCCGGCACTTCCTTGATGCCTTTCTCGGCGGCCAGCGCCTTGAGCCAGGCGATCTCCACCTGGACCCGGTACTTGATCAGGCCGAATTCGCTGAAGTAGGGCGCCAGCTTGGCGCCGGACCGGCGGTAGCGGCCGTCCAGGGGGGAAAGGGCAGTGAGGGCAGTCAGTTCCATGGCAGTCCTTGGTTCAGGCAGGTTTCTGGCGCAGGGCCAGGGTGATCTGGTTGCGCAGGGCCTTGATCAGGCCGAGGGTTTGCGGCGCGAGCGAGAGCGAGGCATCGCGTTTGTCGGCGTAGAGCACGGCCACCGTGCGATGGTTGAGGGTGATCGGCAGGAGCAGGAAGGAACGGGCGCCGACCTTCTCCTTGTACCAGGCCGGAATGCGTTCCCGGATCGAATCGGCCGTGGTGTCGCTGATCAACAGGTCGGCGTTCTTGGACACGGCGACATGGAACACGTCGGGGGTGAAGGCGAGCGGGATACGGAAATGCAGCTTATTGCGTTCGCTCCCAGGGCCGAGGCCGATGCGGCCGACCAGTTCCTTGCCATTGGCGGCGATGGTCGAGATCAGGATGTTGTCGAAGCAGCGCGTGCGGTAGAGCAGTTCGGCGCCGACATGGAGGATGTCGGCCGGCTTGGCGTCCTCGATCAACAGGTTGGTCAGGTCCTGCATGCCGGTGATCAGCACCGAGGTGGGATCATGCGGGCCGGTGTCCACCGGGCCTTCATCCTCGGCCGCCAGGTCGGGCGCCGCACCGATGTCGGCCGGGTCATGTGCCTTGGCATCTTCCTCCGCGTCGTCCTCTTCCTCGCGGCTGAGCAGGCGGCTCAGCAGCGGGCTGGCGTGGATGTCCACCTGCAGGGTCACGGCTTCCTTTTCCATGATCGTGCCGGCGTGGTAGACCAGTTCCTCGATGTCCGCCGTGTCCAGGTGGATCGACTCGCCATAGCGCTTCATCAGGTCGACATAGGCGGCCTTGGTCTTGTCCGGGGCGCTGTCGCGGGTGGCCAGGTAAACGTCGTGGGCCAGATTGGCCAGCGCCTGCTGGCGGGGCACGTCGGCGCCGACCCGCTTGGCGGCACTCAACGGCAGCGGGGCCATGCCTTGCAGCAGCGGGGTGGGCAGGTGCCAGTGGCGACCGATCGCCTGGCCGAAATCGTCATAGGAAATGCCGAACACTTGGCGCGAGGCCGCCGATTCGGCGAGGCCCTGGTCGGCGATCAGGCGCTCGACTTCCTTGGAGCGGTCGAAAAAATGCAGGCGGCACATCATTCGGCCCAGGTTGCGGAACAGGGCGCAGATCAGGGTTTCCTCGCTGTCCCGGACCCCGGCCCGCTGCGCCAGGGAACGCCCGAGCACGCCGCAATAGAAGCTCTCCACCGCCTCGGCTTTGAGTTCGCCGGCCTGGGCGTGGTTGGCCAGGTGGTCGAACAGCATCAGCGAGAGGGCGGCATCGCGCACGGTGTCGTAGCCGAGGATGACGATGGCACGCGAGATGGTGTTCACCGGCCCGGCCCCGCGCTGCTTGTAGTGGACCGAGTTGACCACCCGGAGCAGCTTGTTGGTGAGCGAGACATCCTTGAGGATGGCTTCGGTGAGCTCGTCGGTGCGGCTGTTCTCGGAACTGGCGATGCGGTTGACCTTGTTGATCACCTGCGACAGGGCCGGGAAATCGCGGACTTTGGACAGATCGGCCAGCAGTTGCTGGGCGGTGACGATTTCCGCTTCGTCCTGGCCGGCGCCGATTTCCAGCAATTCGTCGGTCATAGGGTCTTCCGGTCCAGCAGCGCCTGGGCCACGGTCATGGCGTCGACATGTTCGAGTTCGCCGCCGGCCGGCAGGCCGCGCGCCATGCGGGTGACGTGCAGGCCGTGCGCCTTCAGGCGTTCACCCAGGTAATGCGCGGTGGCTTCGCCCTCGACCGTGAAGTTGGTGGCCAGGATGACTTCCTCGGTGACCCCGTCGCGCGCCCGCTTGATCAGCCGGTCAAGGCCGATTTCGCGTGGACCGACGCCATCGAGCGGACTCAGGTGGCCCATCAATACGAAATACAGGCCCCTGTAGGCATGGGTTTCCTCCATGCGGTTGAGGTCCACCGGCATTTCCACCACACAGAGTTGACGCGCATCGCGGCGTGGGTCCGCACAGGCATCACAGACCTCGGTCTCGCTGTAGTTGTTGCAGCGCGCGCACGGCCGCAGGCGTTGCAGCGCGGTGGCCAGGGCTTCCGACAGGCGGGCCGCACCGGCGCGTTCGCGTTGCAGCAGGTGATAGGCCATGCGCGCGGCCGACTTGGGGCCGACCCCGGGTAGCACGCGCAGGGCGTCGATCAGTAGGGCAAGGGCGGCGGGGGTCATTGTCGGAAAGGCGTGACGCAAGGGCGTGACCAATACTGCGTGACCTGAAAGGCGTGACGGAAATGCGCCTTTGCGTCACGCCTCATTTGTCACGCCTTTCTGTCATGCCGTTGCGTCACGCAGTCAGAAAGGTAATTTCATTCCCGGCGGCAGCGGCATGCCGGCGGTGACCGAGGCCATCTTTTCCTGGGTCACGCTTTCCACCTTGCGCACCGCGTCGTTGACCGCGGCGGCGATCAGATCCTCGAGCATGTCCTTATCGTCACCCATGAGCGAGGCGTCGATGCTGACCCGGCGCACGTCATGCTTGCCGGTCATGACCACCTTGACCAGGCCGGCGCCGGACACGCCCTCCACTTCCATCTCGGCGATCTGGGCCTGGGCTTTGTGCAGGTTCTCCTGCATCTGCTGGGCCTGCTTCATGAGGTTGCCGATTCCGCCTTTGATCATCGCGTCAGTCTCCGAGGGGTTTGATGTGGGTTACGGTGGCGTCGAAATCACGCACCAGGGTTTGCACGAAGGGGTCGTCCAGGATCGCCGCCTCGGCCTCGGCCTGGCGGGTCGCCTTCTGCTGGGCGACGATCTCGGCGGGGGCGGCCCCGGAGGTGGCGCCCAGTTCGAATTCAATCTGGACGCCGGGACCGAGCACGTCGCGCAGGGCCGTCTTGAGCTTGTCGCCCAGGCTGTCGAGCAGGCTTTTCTTGTCGGCCGGCAGGCGCAGGCGCAAGGCCTGGGCCTCGTGGCCGGCCAGTTCGCACAGGGCGGCCAGTTGCTTGACGCCCCCGGTCAGGCGCTGGCTGAGGGCGAACCAGTCGCCATCGAAGGCCGCGGGCGCGGCCAAGGGCGCCGATGAAGGCGCTGGGGCGGGTGGGTGCGCAGGGACTGCGGATGCCACGGGCTTCACGACAGCGGCAGGGGCAGCGCGCGGCAGTGCGGCCGGAGCGCGTGGGCTGGCTGCGGCGTGGGGCCATCCCGGGCTCGGCTCGAATGCCAGCATGCGCAACAAGGTCATGCTGAAGCCGGCCTGTTCGTCCGGCGCCAGGTCGAGGTCGCGCCGGCCCAGGAGGGCAATCTGGTAATACAGCTGGACGGTCTCGGCATCGATCCGGGCCGCCAGCTCGAACAACCGGGCGCGCTCGGGCAGGTCCTCGGCAAGGGCTTCCGGCACCCGCTGGGCCAGGGCCATCTGCTGCAGGAGCAAGGCCAGGTCCTGCAAGGCGGCGTCGAAGGACAGGCTGCGCTCGGCGATCGCCTCGGCTTCCTGCATCAGGCGCGCGCCGTCCTGTTCGGCCAGGGCTTCCAGGAGCGGGTAGAGGTAGGCCTGGTCGACCGTGCCGAGCATGTCCCGGGTCTGGCTTTCCTCGATGCGGCCGCTGCCATAGGCGATGGCCTGGTCGGTCAGGGACAGCGCGTCGCGCATGCTCCCGGCCGCGGCGCGCGCCAGCAGGTTCAGGGCGCCCGGCTCGAACGGGATGCCCTCGCGG
The DNA here is from genome assembly GCA_049322515.1 of Pseudomonadota bacterium. Lineage (GTDB taxonomy): Bacteria > Pseudomonadota > Gammaproteobacteria > Burkholderiales > Thiobacillaceae > Parasulfuritortus. The sequence goes on along the minus strand of JBMOQW010000029.1, from coordinate 98,257 downwards.
TCGAGCACCCGGCGCAGGTGGCCGGCGACGTGGCCGGGCGGCATCTGCTTGAGGTTGAACTGCAGGCAGCGCGACAGGACGGTGACCGGGACCTTTTGCGGATCGGTGGTGGCGAGCACGAAGATGACGTGCGCGGGCGGTTCCTCGAGGGTCTTCAGCATGGCGTTGAAGGCGCTCTTCGAGAGCATATGTACTTCGTCGATGATGTAGACCTTGTAGCGGCCGGCGGTGGGCGCGTACTGGGCGTTTTCCAAAACCTCGCGCATGTTGTCGACGCCGGTGTAGGAGGCGGCATCGATCTCGATCAGGTCGACGAAGCGGCCGGTCTCGATCTGCTGGCAGGCCGGGCAGGTGCCGCACGGGGTCGAGGACACCCCGGTGTCGCAGTTCAGGCAGCGGGCCAGGATGCGCGCCAGGGTGGTCTTGCCGACCCCGCGCGTGCCGGTGAACAGGTAGGCGTGGTGCAGCCGGCCCTGATCGAGGGCATTGGAGAGGGCGCGCACGACGTGTTCCTGGCCGACCAGTTCGGCGAAGGATTTCGGTCGCCACTTGCGGGCGAGGACCTGGTAACTCATGGATCGATTTTACCAGACCCGGCCCGGCGGGCCGTCCGGCTCAGTAAAGATAGGTCAGCCGGACCTGGTGCAGGTTGAGCCCGGTGTCGCCATCGCTGAAGCCTTCGTTGGAGATGCGCTGGAAACGGTAGCCGAGGTCGTACTGGCTCTTCTCTCCGAAGGTGACGCCGACCCCGACCAGGGGCGCAAACTGCAAGGCGCCATGGAAGTCGTGCTTGTCGTCGAGCCGGGTCCGGCTCAGCAGGTTGAGGGCCACGGCAATGTCCCAATAGGGCTGGGTGCCGCCCAAGGCATTGGGCCGCAGGCGCAGCACCGGCGCGAAACCGAGGTGGGCGACGCTGCGTCCCGCCGGGCGGTCGCTGTCGAGCAGGCCCATCTGGGCTTCCCAATAGCCGGTCAGGTGCCAGCGGCCTTCGCTCAGCCATTGCCTGTCCCATTGCCGGATCATGCCGACCCGCACGGACTGGACGTTGTCGTTGCCGCCGATCTCCACGGTGTAGCCGTCGAGCGCGACCGCGTGGCCGCTGGTCAGCGCCCCGGCCAGGCAAAGCGACAATACGGTGTGCTTCATCCCTGTCTCTCCAGTGGACCCTTCGGATGAAGGGTGGCGAGCCTGACCCCCGGCACTGGCATCTTCCGCTGTGGCTGCTTCCTTCCGGACCTGACCAGGTTCACGGCGTAGCCATGCGGGGAGACCCGCCACGGCGCATTGTAGCGCAGAAGTATGGCCTCGGTTACTGCTCGTCGGCAGGCGAGGCGACGCGCCGCTCGCGCACGGCCTGCGCCAGCTCCCGCAGCAGCGGTGCGGTATCGTCCCAGCCCAGGCAGGCGTCGGTGATCGACTGGCCGTAGGCGAGCGGCTTGTCCGGCGACAGGTCCTGGCGGCCGGGGGTCAAGTGGCTCTCGATCATGACCCCGGTGATGCGTGCATCGCCCCGGCTGATCTGGCCGGCCACATCGCGGCCGACATCGACCTGGCGCTGGTACTGCTTACTCGAATTGGCGTGCGAGAAGTCGATCATCACCTGCTGGCGCAGGCCGGCCTTGGCCAGTTCCTGGCAGGCGGCGTCGACGCTGGCAGCATCGTAGTTGGTTGATTTGCCGCCGCGCAGGATGACGTGGCAATCCTCGTTGCCGGCGGTCTTGAACACCGCGACGTGGCCGGACTTGGTGATCGAGACGAAATGGTGGCGCGCGGAAGCGGCCTTGATGGCGTCGACGGCAATCCTCAGGTTGCCGTCGGTGCCGTTCTTGAAGCCGACCGGACAGGACAGCCCTGAGGCGAGCTGGCGGTGCGACTGCGACTCGGTGGTGCGGGCACCGATGGCGCCCCAGGACACCAGGTCGGCGATGTACTGCGGCGAGATCAGGTCGAGGAACTCGGTGCCGCAGGGCAGGCCCAGTTCGTTGATGTCGAGCAGCAGCTTGCGCGCCAGGCGCAGCCCCTCGTTGATGTCGAAACTCTCGTTCAGGTGCGGGTCGTTGATCAAGCCCTTCCAGCCGACCGTGGTACGCGGCTTCTCGAAATAGACGCGCATGACCATGACCAGGTCATGGCGCAGTTCATCGGCGAGCGGCTTGAGGTGGCGGGCGTAGTCGAGCGCGGCCGCGGGGTCGTGGATGGAACAGGGACCGACCACCACCACCAGGCGGTCGTCGGCGCCGCGCAGCACATCGTGGATCTGACCGCGCGCGACGAAGGTCGTCTTCAGCGCGGCGTCGCTCGCCTTCAGTTCGCGCATGATCTGCATCGGCGCAAGCAGCTCGTCACTCTGCTCGATCCGGGTGTCGTCGGTGCGGTAGCCCGCCATGGTCGTTCTCCTAAGTCGCGCTTATGTTCAGTTGGAAACGAGGGGGATGTTTCCTACTGACATAAGCGCTTGGTGCCGGAACCCCATAACGAAAAACCGCCAGGGGCCTGGCGGTTTTTGGGGAAATCAGCGAAAAAACTGCGCGTCAACCTCTCCCGACCGCCCGAAGCGAGGGGGAAAAATAAAATCGAAAGACGTTGGCTGGCAGGTGATGCATGGATGGATGCTAACAGAGGCGTCGACAGGGCGACAAGACATTTGCCGAATTGCGATAATCCGGCTTTCTAACCACCACGGGAATTCCACATGTTGAAGCGCCTGCTAGTCACCGTCGCCCTGCTTGCCAGCCCCTGGGCCCTGGCCGCCAACCCCACGGTCGAGGTCAAGACCAACCAGGGCACGATCGTTTTGGAACTGTTCCCGGACAAGGCGCCGGAGAGCGTGAAGAATTTCCTGGAGTACGCCAGGTCGGGTTTCTATGACGGCACGATTTTCCATCGCGTCATCGCCGGATTCATGATCCAGGGCGGCGGCTTCACCACCGACTACACCCAAAAACCGACCCGTGCCCCGATCAAGAACGAGGCCGACAACGGACTCAAGAACGCGCCCTACACCCTGGCCATGGCCCGGACCGGCGACCCGCACTCCGCCACCGCGCAGTTCTTCATCAACGTCGCCGACAACGAGTTCCTCAATCACCGGGCGCCGAATCCGCGTGGCTGGGGCTACGCGGTGTTCGGCAAGGTGGTGAAGGGACAGGAGGTGGTGACCCAGATCGCCAAAAGCCAGACGGGCTCGGGGGGGCCATTCCCCACCGACGTGCCGGTCAAGCCGGTGGTGATGGAGAAGGTGACAGTCAAGTAAGTCGTCTGGTGGGGGCGGCCCGAGTCGGCCACCCGACCTCAGTCTTACTGGGTGCCGCCCACCGTCAAGCCATCGATGCGCAAGGTCGGCTGGCCGACGCCGACCGGGACACTTTGCCCTTCCTTGCCGCAGGTGCCGACCCCGGAGTCCAGGCGCATGTCGTTGCCGATCATCGACACCCGGGTCAGGGCATCCGGGCCGTTGCCGATCAGGGTGGCGCCCTTGACCGGATAGGTCAGCTTGCCATCCTCGATCATCCAGGCTTCGGCAGCGGAGAACACGAACTTGCCACTGGTGATGTCGACCTGGCCACCCCCGAAGTTCACAGCGTAGAGGCCATGCTTCACCGAGGCGATGATCTCTTGCGGATCCATGTCGCCGGCCAGCATGTAGGTGTTGGTCATGCGCGGCATGGGCAGGTGGGCGAACGATTCGCGGCGCGCGTTGCCAGTCGGGGCCATGCCCATCAGGCGGGCGTTCAGGCTGTCCTGCATGTAGCCCCGGAGGATGCCGTCCTCGATCAACGTCGTACATTGGGTCGGGGTGCCTTCGTCGTCGACGTTGAGCGAGCCGCGCCGGTCTGGCAGGGTGCCGTCGTCGACCACGGTGACGCCCTGGGCGGCCACCCGCTGGCCGATGCGTCCGGAGAAGGCCGAGCTGCCCTTGCGGTTGAAGTCGCCTTCCAGACCATGGCCGATGGCTTCATGGAGCAGGATGCCGGGCCATCCGGAACCCAGTACCACGGTCATGGTGCCGGCCGGGGCGGGCCGGGCGTCGAGGTTGGTCAGGGCCTGGTGCACGGCTTTCTCGGCGTAGTCGCGTAGCACGGCATCGCTGAAATAGGCGTAGTCGAAGCGGCCGCCACCGCCGGCGCTGCCTTGCTCGCGGCGGCCGTCCTGCTCGACGATCACTTGCAGCGAGACCCGGACCAGCGGCCGCACGTCGGCGGCGCGGCGGCCGTCGAGGCGGACGATGTGCACGACTTCCCATTCCCCGGCCAGGCTGGCCATGACCTGGGTGACGCGCGGATCGAGGGCACGGGCAAAGCCCTCCAGGCGATGCAGCAGGGCCACTTTTTCGGCTTCGCCGAGGCTGGCGATCGGGTCGAGCGGGGCATACAGGGCGCGCCCGGTTTCCGGCTGGCCCGCGGCAGCATGGCCGTCGCCACCGGCCGCGCCGATGGCGCGCGCGGTGCGGATGGCCTGGTCGAGGGCGTCCGGACTGATGTCATCGGAGTAGGCGAAGGCAGTCTTCTCGCCGCTCACGGCGCGCACCCCGACGCCCTGGTCGATGTTGAAGCTGCCCGACTTGACCTGGCCTTCTTCCAGGCTCCAGGCTTCGGATCGCGAGTACTGGAAGTAGAGGTCGGCGTCGTCCAGCCGGTGCTGGGCAAGACGGCCCATGGCGGCGTCGAGGGCGCTGTCGTCGAGGCCGTTGGGGGCCAGCAGCAGGCCGGCCGAAGTGTCAAGGGCGCGGCTCATGGGTGGGCGGTCACGATGTTGATGGCTTTGGCGCACTCCAGGGTGCGGTGCTTGAGCGCGGGCAGGCTCTTGCGCAGGCTGTCCTGGTAGGCGCGGTTGACCCCGGCGACGACCACGCCGGAACCGCGCGGCAGGCGGTCGAGCACGTTGCCCCACGGGTCCACGATCATGGTGTCGCCGTGGGTTTCCCGACCGGACAGGTGGTAGCCACCTTGGCCCGGGGCGATCACGTAGGCGAGGTTCTCGATGGCGCGGGCGCGCACCAGGGTTTCGAAGTGGGCCTTGCCGGTGGTCGCGGTGAAGGCGGCCGGCACCAGGATGATGTCGACCTCGCCCATGGCCCGGTACAGCTCCGGGAAGCGCAGGTCGTAGCAGATCGACAGGCCGATGCGGCCGAACGGGCTGTCCACCACGACCACGGTGTCGCCGGCCTTGATGGTGGTGTCCTCGCGGTAGTGCTCGTTGCCGAGGTCGAGGCCGAAAAGGTGGATCTTGTCGTAGCGGGCCACCTGCTTGCCCTTGTCGTCGTAGACCAGGCAGCTCTGGTAGACCTTGCGGGCATTCTCGCATTCCATCGGCACCGAGCCACCGACCAGCCAGATGGCGTGCTTCTTGGCTTGGCTGGCGAGGAATTTCTGGATCGGGCCCTTGCCGGGCGCCTCGCGCTGGGCGACCTTGTCGGATTCCTTGAGGCCCATCAGGGCGAAGTTTTCCGGCAGCACGACCAGCTTGGCTCCGGCGGCCACGGCGAGCTCGATCAGGCGGGCGGCTTCGGCCAGATTGGCCGGCACGTTCGGTCCCGAGGCCATCTGGATGGCGGCGACGCGGACGACGCCACCGGCATCCTGGTCCGATTTGGGCACGGGGCGGCTCTTGGCCTTGGCGAAGCTGGAGCAGGGCTTTCGGGTCACGACATTTCCATGGGAGACTGGGCAGATACCCCGGAAATTATCACAAACCGGCAGTGCCCGGGTCAGGGGCCAGCCTGGACGGGCTCCGCCGGTGCCCGGGGCAGCTTGCGCACCACCGGCTCCGCCCAGCTGCCGGTGACCAGATATTCAAAGCTGGCGGCCTTGGCGATCGGGTCCTGGAGCAGCTTGCTGGCGACCAGGGCGCCCACCCCCACCGCCGGCCCGCCCAGGAGCGCGGCGCCCACCGCGACCCCTTCGTCCAGGCGCGGCTGGATGCGCAGGCGGAGATCCTGGGTTTCCTCGACCAGGCCGATGCGACCATTCATGACGATCTTGGCGGCCGGACCGTTGATCGCCAGGGCGGGCAGGTAGGCGACACCCCGGTCGAGGTGCAGGTCGCCCTTGATCTCGTCGAAGGCGAAGCCCTCCGAGAACACGTCGCGAAAATCGAGCGCGATGCGCCGGGGCAGGGCTTGCAGGCTGAGAATGCCGAGCAGCTTGCCGGCGCCGGGATCGAGCTGAGTGAAGCGGCCGCGCGCAATGTCGAGGCGGAGCCGCCCGCCCAGACGCGCAAGGCTAAAGTCTTCCGGGCGGCCGAGCCAGTTCAACCGACCTTCCATCTGCAGTTCGCCGCCCTTGATCGCCTCGGTGGTGCGCAGGCGTTTCATCAGGCGGCCGAGGTTGGGTGCGGTCAGCTTGAGGTCGAGCCAGGTTTCCCGCAGGGGTGACGCCGAGATCCAGCCCCCGCCCTGCAACTGGCTGTCGGCATTGGCGAGGCGCAGGGTGTCGACGCGCAAGCCGGTCTTCTCGACATTCAGGTTGAGAGCCAACTCGCCCAAGTCGCGACCGTGGTAGTTGAAGGCGTTGGCGGTGAGGACGATTTCCGCGGGCAATTCGCCCAGGTCGGTTTCGCTGACGGTCGCGGTGGGCGCACCCGGGTCTGCCTCCGGGATGGCGAGGGTCTCGAAGCGTCCCTGGAAGCGCTGGCCGGGCTGGCCGGTGCGCGGGCCGTATTCCACTTCTCCGGTCAGTTGGGGACTGGCGAGCTGGAACCACCAGGCCGGGCCCTTGGGGTGGGCCTGGAGGTGCAGGTCGCGCAAGGTGCGTCGGAACGCCTTGAATTCGTCGACGGTGAGGCGAATGTCCAGCACCTTGAGGGGGGATGGCTCGGTACGCGTGCCGAGTGATTCGCCCACTTGGCGCCAGGCGTCCAGGTCGAGCTGGGCCAGGCGTCCGCTGACCTTCAAGCCAGGCGATTTGGGCAGGGTGGCCGGCTCGCCGCCGAGGGCGACCGCGACGCGGGCCTGGCCGGCGGCATCGAGGGCGACCCGCCCCTGGAGCTGGGGGCCATGGCTGAAACTCAGTTGCAGCGGCTGGGCCTGGCTGTCGGCGCCCCGCACCCGGGTGGCGATGCGCTGTTCGGCGCGCTTGCCCAGAGGCGCCGGCAGGTCAATGGCCAGGCCGAGCAGATCGGATTCGAGGTCGAAGCTGAGGTCGTCCGGTTTGACCCCGACCACGGCGCGCACCGGCGTGCTGCCGGTCACCCGGCTGGCCAGGGCCGCCGGCAGCCAGGGCGCCAGGGTTTGCGCGGACAGGCTGCCCTGCAGGCTGGCTCGCACGCGGCCGCCTGATTCGCTGGTCAGGCCCAGCTGGATGGGCTGGCCATGCAACCGGGCTGCGATGCGTTCGCCGCGCAGCCAAGTCTCGGTGAAGGCGAGCTGGCCGTGCACCTGGGTCAGGTCGGGCAGGCGGCCACCGAGGCGAAGGTCATTGCCGCTGAGGCTGAGCTGGCCGGCTACCCGGGCGTCACGGATATGTCTCAAGGGCAGGCGCAGGCGCAGGCGCAAGTGGGCATCCCCGGTCGCCGAGAGGTTTTCGGTGAAGCCGCCTGTATGGGCATTGACCGGGCTCTGCCGGACGAATGAGAGGAAGTCGTGGGTGGTGCCCCGGGCTTCGCCATCGATGGTCAGGGTTTCGTAGTCGGAACGATGGAGATCGGGGATGATGCCCTTGACCCGGCTCAGCTTGACCCCGAGGATGTCGCCGCTGTCCGCGCTGAGGTGCATGCCCTTGCCCTGGAAGCTGAGCAGGCCGTTGACCCCGGTGATGATCGGCCAGCCGGGTGCGTAGGCCAGGCTGGCGTCACGCATCGGGATGTTGACCTGGAAATGGCCGCCGCCCTGGTCGAAGGGAAAACGGTCGAGGGGGCCACGCAGGACCAGTTGGGTGTCGTTCGATACGCCACCCAGGAGGCCGGCCTTGAGCCAGGCGTAGGCGTCTTCACTGATGGACCGGGGCAAGTAGCGCCAGACCGCGTTGCCCTGGCCGCGAGCCAGACGTGCGCGCAGGTCGATCACCGGGGCTCGGTCCGGGGCCAGGAGGAGATGGCCTTCGGCGCTGCCGTCGAGGTCGGCGTTGCCCAGTTCGAAGCGTTCCAGGTCGACCCGATAGCCGGTGCCTGCCTCGCCGCGCCAGCGCAGCGCGCTGTCCAGCCGTGCGAACATCAGCGGCTGGCGGAACACGGCGTCATGCGTGAAATGGAAATCTCGCCCGTTCAGGGTGGCTTGGCCGGCCTGCTCGTTGGTGTCGATGCTGCCGGACAGCCCGGAGAAGCCGGGCAGGGGACCGCTGGCCTTGATGCCGCCTTCCCGGAACCGGGTTTTCAGGGAGAAGCGTGATTTGCCGAGCCATTCGAACACCAGGTGCTCGACGAAGCCGCGCGGATTCAGGCGGGCGATCCAGTCGTGCGCCAGGCGCGGCATGGGCACCGCCCCCGAGACGGCGGTGAGGGCCTCCAGGCGCAGGCTGGCGGCCTCCACCTTGGCGTGTTCGATGTGGCCGTCCGGGTTGGGTCGCAGGGTGACCTTGACCGTGGCCGGTTCGGCGGCCGGGCCCTCGGCCGTGGCGAAATCCAGACGCTCGACTGAATAGACCTGTGCCTGGTCCTGCCTTTGCCAGCCCAGGCGGCCGGATATGCGCGTGAAGGTCATGTCCGGCAATTCATCGGCCAGCGAGACGGCGACATCGGAAAGACGGACATCGCCGACCACGCCGGCCAGCTGGCCACGGGCCAGGGTCATCCAGAGCCGAAGGTCGCCGGTGCTGCGGCGCACTGCGGTCTGGGCCCAGGGCGACCAGGTATTGAGGCCGGCTGCGGAGGCGCCCCGTGCCGCGAGATAGAGTCGGCCGGACCAGCGCGCCGGCGTGTGCACCGAATCGCCGTGGAAATCGCCGCGCAGGTCGAGATGCTGGCCGGCGCTGGCGGGTGGCCGTGCGGTGAGGCCGAAGCGGTGACGCCCGAAGCCATTGCGGATCAGCAGGTTGACCTCGGTCATGATCAGGGGCGGGGCAGCGCGCGCCTCGTCGCTCCAGGTCAGGCGGCCGTCCGAGACGGTCAGGATCTGCTGGCGCAACAGCCAGTCCGGGAACGGGCTGGGTGCGCCCGGACCGCTGACCGGGATGCCGGCGATGAACACGGCACCGTGCCGGTCGCGTCGGATTTCCAGGTGCGACCGGTAGAGGTCGAGGCGGGCCAGTCGAGGTTCCAGCAGGGCGAGGCTGAGCCAGGACAGGGTGGCGTCGACCCGGCCCAGGGTCAGTGCGGCCGGTCGGCCGGGCGGGTTGAGGGTGACCTCGCGCAGGCTGAAGCGCGGATTCAGATGCCACCAGTCGGCTTCGATGCCGGCAATCTTGACCGGCAAGCCGACGGCCCGGGTGGCGGCGGCTTCGATGGCCGGCTTGTAGCGTTCGATGTCCGGCATGATGACGAAGCGCAAGGCCAGGGCCGTGGCGCAGACCACGATGACCGCCGCCCCCAGCAGGTAGGCGCCGTAGTGAAAGAGATGGCGGAGAAAGACGGTCATTCAGTGCCGGAAGACGGGCAAGCGTGCAGCCACAATGCCATGGCGCCGGAGCGAAAGAAAGGGCTGCGTGGGATGGTCAGCCGGGGGCCAGGGCGGCCAGGGCGTCGCCGATGTCAGGCGCACCGAGTTTGCCGAAGTCGTCCCGGTTGAAGGTGGTGACGCCACCGGCAAGCTCGTACCAGGCGTGGCCGGCACACCAGGGCACCGGTGCCCCACCGGTGCGGCGAGGCAGGCAATACAACCGGCCGGGCAGGTAGACCAGGTTGTAGGGCTGGTGGCCGTGATGCAGCTGGTCGATGAAGAACCAGGCCTCGAGCGCGGACGTGAAGGCGTGACAGGGAATCGGGTAGGGGATGGCGCCGCCATTGTGTGTCCAGTGGGCGGCTGCGATCGGCAGCGGCTCGGCACGCAGGAAAGTCTGGAAGTGCAGGTGGTTGACCGAAGCCTGGCCGCCATGGCTGTTGTAGCCGATGCCCAGTCCGGGCAGGCGTTCGGCCAGCGCCTCGACCAAGTGCCAGGCGTACAGGTGCCAGTCCTGGGTCAACCATTGCGGCAGGCTCCGCTCCGGGTCGGGTACTAGGAGGCCGTGCAGGTCGGCGAAGGGGAACTTGTTGTAGAGCAGGCGGATCGGGTGCCGGCGCAGTTCGCCTTCCCACAAAATTTCAGGTTTCAGGAATGGCTTGTTGAAGTGGAATCCACTTGGATTGAAGGGTGGCGGCGCGCAGCCCTCGGCGTGTTGTCCGCTGGCCCGGGCCGGGCGCAGGGCGCGCAGGGGGTTGAACTGGATTTCCCAGGGACCGGCCTGGCGCCATTCGGTGCCGGACACGGAGTCGAACCCCATCGCCATCAGCTTCAGGAAAACCATCAGGTCATCCTCCGGATAGTTCAGTCTGCGGCCGGAACGCAAGCCTTCGCTCACCTCTGCCGCCAGTTCGGCAAAACGATTGCCCAGTCGGCCCTTGAGCAAAGGCCAGATGGCCGGGTCGAAACTGGCATTGGCCAGCACCAGGATATAGGTGCCGAGGCCGGGTTCGGCCAGTTGACGCTCCAGTCCGGCGACGAAGGCGTCGTGAAAAGCGGTAGGGGATTGGAATGGATCAGGCAGGTTCGTCATGCGTCAGACTCCGCGCCACGCGCGCGTGTGCCATACCCGAATGACGACCGGCCGGTCATCCTGGCCAAGACGATAGCGCAGCACATAGGCACCGGCGCCGAAGGCGGCGAAAATCTCCCGCCGATGGCTATCGTCGGGCATCGGCCGGCCGATTTCGGGAAAGGTTTCCAATTGCCGCGCAGCGGCTTGAATGCACAGGATGGCATTGCGGGCGGCCTGGGGATTCTTGTCGTTGAGGAAAGCATGCAGGCGTTCGATGTCGGCCAGAGCCTCCGGCAGCCAGACTACTTCGGGCACGGTTCGCCCTGCCCCGCCGCCAGCGCGTCCAGCCATTGCATGACACGAGCCTGCGGGACGGCTTGGCAGTTTTCCTGATATCGAGCCCAACGGGCCTCGTCATCGCGGCGTTCCCTGAGCGCGGCTTCCTCGCGCTCCAGCCACGCGTTCAGCGCCGTTTTGATGACCCAGTGCGGGGTGCGGTCGAGTGCGTCCGCCACGGTCTTGAGGCGCTGGCGGGTCTCGTCATCCAGTTTGACGCCGACGGTGGTGCTCATGGCGGGCTCCGGGTTGCGATAGGTGCAACCAATTGTATGTAAGGTTTAAGAGCTTGTCTTTGAACAAAGCAAGATATGTAGGTGGCTTGTTGACGACTGGATCAACTTCCAGGCTTTCTCCGCTTTGGCTGCTACGGCAAGGATGTCAGCAACCGACAGGAATTCTTGGGCAACTTTGATCGTTTTTGCGCGTGTGCTCACCTTGGTTCTGCAGACTGTTCCAACAGGACCGCAAGCCGGGTCGGCAAGCCATTGCGAATGGACAAGCTGATTGCGCTCGGCCTCAGCCTCACCTGCGAGGCGGAGGCCTTCTAAAAGATATTCAGATTCTTCCTTGTACTCCATCTTCTTGATAGCGAGGTGTGGATCACCTTCGGACACAAAATGTTCGATGGGATGGGTTGATAGATATGCTGCGAGCAGTTTCAGTCGATTCGTGAATGTCAGTTCATTGACTACCAAATGAGCAAAATTGAGTGATGTCGGTTCAGTGGGATGTATGAATCGGATGAGTGCAGCGGAAATGACGCACTCTATCGTTTGAAATTCGACAACCACTCTGCCAGGCGCCGCATAGTGGTCCGCAGTGAATTCCATGGGAGTCATTGTCGCATCACGCATTTTGGATGAATCAACCCAAATTCGGAGCCAGCCACCGCTCCGCCGTGGCCAGATCCCAGCCCTTGCGGCGGGCGTAGTCCTCGACCTGGTCGCGGCTGATCTTGGCGACCGCGAAGTAGCGCGCGTCGGGGTGGCTGAAGTAGAAGCCGGACACCGAGGCCATGGGCAGCATGGCGTAGCTTTCGGTCAGGCTGACGCCGATGTTGTCCGGGACATTCAGAAGGTCGAACAAGGCGCTCTTCTCGCTGTGCTCCGGGCAGGCCGGGTAGCCGGGGGCGGGGCGGATGCCGCGGTATTCCTCGTTGATCAGTTGCTCATTGGTGAGCGCTTCCTCACCGGCATAGCCCCAGAATTCGGTGCGTACGCGCTGGTGCATGCGCTCGGCGAAGGCTTCGGCCAGGCGGTCGCACAGGGCCTTGAACAGGATGGCGGAATAGTCGTCGTGGGCGGCTTCGAAGGCTTTGACCTTTTCGTCCTCGCGGATCCCGGCGGTCACCACGAAGGCGCCGAGGTAATCCTCGACCGGCGCCGGCGCGACGAAATCGGCCAGGCACCAGTTGGGTTGGCCGGCGGGTTTTGCGATCTGCTGGCGCAGGTGGTGCCAGACCATCGCCGTTTCCCGTTTCCCGTTTCCCATCTCCCGGTAGATTTCGATGTCGTCGCCCGCGCGGTTGGCCGGGAACAGGCCGATCACCGCGCGCGCTTCGATCCAGTTTTCCCGGATCATCCGGCCCAGCATGGCCTGGGCGTCGGCGAACAGCGTGCGCGCTTCTTCGCCGACCGTTTCGTCGTCGAGAATCTTGGGATAACGGCCATGCAGTTCCCAGGCCTGGAAAAAAGGCGTCCAGTCGATGTGCTTGGCCAGTTCGGCGAGATCGTAATTCTTGAAAACCTGGATGCCCAGCGTCTTGGGGGCCGGAGGGGTATAGGCGGACCAATCCGTCTTGAAGCCATTCGCCCGGGCTTCCGCCAGCGTCACCCGCTTGCTTTCGCCGCGCTGGGCGGCATGCCGTTCGCGCACCTCGACGTACTCGGCCTTGGTCATGGCCACGAAGTCGTCACGCAGCCCCTCGGAGAGCAACTGCGTGCAGACGCCGACCGCACGACTGGCGTCCTTCACGTAGACCACCGGGCCATCGTACTGGGTGTCGATCTTCACCGCCGTGTGGGCGAGGCTGGTGGTGGCGCCGCCGATCAGCAAGGGCTGTTTCATGCCGAGGCGCTGCATCTCCTTGGCGATGTGGGCCATTTCCTCCAGCGAGGGCGTGATCAGGCCCGACAACCCGATAATGTCGACGTTCTGTTCCTGGGCGGCATGCAAGATCTTGTCGGCCGGCACCATGACGCCGAGATCGATGACGTCGTAGGCATTGCAGCCCAGCACCACGCCGACGATGTTCTTGCCGATGTCATGCACGTCGCCCTTCACCGTGGCCATCAGGATCTTGCCTTTGGGTTTCGACTCGGCGGTCTTGGTGGCCTCGATGAAGGGGGTGAGATACGCCACCGCCTGCTTCATCACCCGGGCCGATTTCACCACCTGGGGCAGGAACATCTTGCCGGCGCCGAACAGGTCGCCGACCACGTTCATGCCCGACATCAGCGGGCCTTCGATGACGTTGACCGGATGGCCGAGGGTGGCGCGGGCTTCCTCGGTGTCGATCTCGATGTATTGGGTGATGCCTTTCACCAGCGCATGGGCCAGGCGTTTTTCCACCGGCAGTTCGCGCCAGGCCAGGTCTTCCACCTGGGACTTGGCGGCGCCCTTCACGGTGTTGGCGAATTCGACCAGGCGGTCGCCGGCGTCGGCGCGGCGGTTGAGCACCACGTCCTCCACCCGGGCGCGCAACTCCGGCTCGATCTCGTCGTAGACGCCCAGTTGCCCGGCGTTGACGATGCCCATGTCCATGCCGGCCTGGATGGCGTGGTAGAGGAAGACGGTGTGGATGGCCTCGCGCACCGGATCGTTGCCGCGGAACGAGAAGCTGACGTTGGAGACGCCACCGGAGATGTGCGCGTGTGGCAGGTGCTGGCGGATCCAGCGCGTCGCCTCGATGAAATCGACGGCGTAGTTGGCGTGTTCCTCGATGCCGGTGGCGATGGCGAAGATGTTGGGGTCGAAGATGATGTCCTGGGGCGGGAAACCGATCGCCTCGGTGAGCAGACGGTAGGCGCGGCCGCAGATTTCCACCTTACGGGCGTAGGTATCGGCCTGGCCCTGCTCGTCGAAGGCCATCACGATCACGGCGGCACCATAACGACGAGCCAGTTTCGCCTTCTCGATGAACTGCGCCTCACCTTCCTTCATCGAGATCGAGTTGATGATCGGTTTGCCCTGCACGCACTTGAGTCCGGCCTCGATGATCTCCCACTTGGACGAGTCGATCATGATCGGCGCCTTGGCGATATCCGGTTCGGAGGCGATCAGGTTGAGGAAGCGCGTCATGGCGGCAGCGCCGTCGAGCATGGCCTCATCCATGTTGATGTCGATCACCTGGGCGCCGTTTTCCACCTGCTGGCGGGCGATGGCGAGGGCCTCGTCGTAGTGGCCGTCGATGATCAGGCGTTTGAACTTGGCTGACCCGGTGACGTTGGTGCGCTCGCCGACGTTGCAGAACAGGTCGCCGGCGCCGAGGTGGTAGGGCTCCAAGCCGGACACGCGCAATTTGGGCGCGATCTCCGGAACCGTTCGCGGGGCGCAGTCGGCCACCGCCTCGGCGATCGCCTGGATGTGTTCTGGCGTGGTGCCGCAGCAGCCGCCGACGATGTTGAGCAGGCCGCTTTGCGCCCATTCGCGAATTTCGTCGGCCATCTGCTTGGCCGTCTCGTCGTAGCCGCCGAAGGCGTTGGGCAGGCCGGCGTTCGGGTGCGCCGAGATCAGGCAGTCGGCCTTGCCGGCCATCTCCTCGATATGCTGGCGCAGTTCCTTGGCGCCGAGCGCACAGTTGAAGCCGAACGAGAACGGTTCGGCGTGATTGAGCGAGTTCCAGAACGCTTCCGCCGTTTGTCCCGACAAGGTGCGCCCGGAGGCGTCGGTGATGGTGCCGGAGATCATGATCGGCCGGGTCACGCCGGCCTCGTCGAAATATTTCTTCACCGCGAAAACGGCTGCCTTGGCGTTCAGGGTGTCGAACACCGTCTCGATCAGGATCAGGTCGGCGCCACCTTTCACCAGGCCGTCGGTAGCGTCGTAATAGGTGGCGACCAGTTCGTCCCAGGTGACGTTGCGAAAGCCCGGGTCGTTGACGTCGGGCGAGATCGACAGGGTGCGCGAGGTCGGGCCGAGCACGCCGGCGACGAAGCGCGGCTTGTCCGGCGTCGAGTAGGCATCGGCGACTTCGCGGGCCAGGCGGGCGCCCTCGAAGTTCAGCTCGAACACCAGCGCTTCCATGCCGTAGTCGGCCATGGAGACGCGGTTGGCGTTGAAGGTGTTGGTTTCCAGGATGTCGGCGCCGGCGGCGAGGTAGGCGGCGTGGATTTCCCGGATCACCTCCGGTTTGGTCAGCAGCAGGAGATCGTTGTTGCCCTTGAGGTCGCTCGGCCAGTCCTTGAACCGTTCGCCGCGGTAATCGGCCTCGGCCAGGCCGTGGCGCTGGATCATGGTGCCCATGGCGCCGTCCAGGATCAGGATGCGGCGTCGGGATAGGGCGATGAGTTCGGCGGTACGGTCGGACATGGCGGGACTTGACAGACAAAGGGGCGAAATTGTACACGCCCGATGCGCGCCCTAGGCGGCCATCAGCCGATCGATAAAATAATTTGTTGCCCACATAAATCGAATGGATAGAATCGGGGCGTGACTTTTCTGGTGCCCATGCATGTCGCGTCCCAATGACCTCACTTGGCCGTTCCGATGTTGGCAAGTACGCCGTCCAACGCCGTGCCCGACCGCCTTGTCACGCCCAGGAGAACGCCATGAAGCACCTCACCCCCAAGGAAGCCTTTGATTTTCTCGCCCGTACCCCCGACGCGGTGTTCATCGATTGCCGTTCGGAATGGGAATTCCTGTTCGTCGGCCATGCCAAGGACAGCCTGCTGATTCCCTGGTACGAGGGCGAGAACTGGGACCTCAATCCGCGCTTCCTTGGCGAAGTGCGCGCCGCGGGCTCGCACCATCGGCCCGTGGTGCTGATCTGCCGCTCAGGCAACCGTTCCCGCGAAGCCGGCGAATTCCTCGAACAGCACGGCTTCTCCGAGGTCTACAACGTCCTGCACGGCTTCGAGGGCGAACTCGACGAGCACCACCACCGTTCCACCCTGAGCGGCTGGCGCTTCGACGGGCTGCCCTGGGAGCAGTGCTGAAACGACTGGCCGGGCTGGCACGTTTCTACCTTGCCGGCGAGCCGCCCCGCGACGATCCTTGGCGGGCCTCAGCTCACTCTACAGGAGACTTGTCATGGGCATTCTCTGGACCATCGTTCTTGGCTTCGTCATCGGCGTAATCGCCAAGTTCATTCATCCAGGCAAGGAAAACCTGGGCTTCGTGATGACCATCCTGCTCGGCATCGCGGGTTCCTTTCTGGCCGGCCTGGTGGGCCAGCTGATGGGCTGGTACCAGGCCGGCGAAGGCGCTGGATTCATCGTCTCCGTGATCTGTGCGATCGTCCTGCTGCTGATCTATGGCAAGGTCAAGTCGGCCTGATCACTGTCAATCGCCTGGAAGCAGTCGCAGGCGCATTTCGTCGCCACTCATGGCAATGTCGAATCGGCTCAGGAAACTCATGCCCAACAAGGCTTCATCGCCCCGCATGCCGGGGACGATGTGTGCCGTGACCCGCTCGGCGGCCGCGCCGCCCAGGCTGACTTGGTCCAGCCGGGTGGCGTAGGCAATGGCATCGCCATTGGCGGTGTGGACCCGCAACGTCGCACCCCGGGCCAGTCCGAGCCGGGCCGCGAGCGGGCCGGGCAGGGCGACCACGGTGGCGCCGGTATCGACCAGGAAATCCACGGGCTGGCCATTGATGCGGCCGGGTGCCCGGTAATGACCATCCGGGCCGCGCTTGAGCACGATTTCACCGCCCGCCACGGCAGCCTCGGTCAGCCGGGCATTGGGATTCAAGTAATGCGCGAAGCCCCACCAGACCAGGCCGCCCACCAGCAACCAGAACAGGGTCAGAAAGGCCAGTCCGGTGCGCCGCATGCCCGGCTCAGTGCTGGCCAGTGCTGCCGAAGCCGCCTGCGCCGCGCGTGCTGTCGGAGAATTCCTCGACCAGGTTGAACTGGGCCTGCACCACCGGCACGATCACCATCTGGGCGATGCGCTCGAAGGGTTGCACGGTGAAGGCTTCCTTGCCCCGGTTCCAGAGTGAGACCATGAGCTGGCCCTGGTAGTCGGAATCGATCAGGCCGACCAGGTTGCCAAGCACCACGCCATGCTTGTGGCCGAGGCCGGAGCGGGGCAGCAGCAGCGCCGCGTAGCCGGGGTCGGCGAGATGGAGGGCAAGCCCGGTCGGGATCAGCTGGGTTTCCCCCGGATTGAGCACCAGAGGACTGTCCAGGCAGGCGCGCAGGTCCAGGCCGGCGCTGCCGGGCGTGGCGTAGTGGGGGAGTTGGGTGCGGACGCGTTGGTCCAGGATCTTGAGGTCGACTTGCATGGCGGTTCAGGGGCGCTGGGCGTTGTAGAGTCGGGCAATGTGGGCCATCAGGCGGCGCGCCTGGGTGGTCTTGTCGGCCTTGTGCAGGACATGGCGGCCGGCATCGTCGAGCAGGATCAGCTCGACCTCGTCGCTGCCGATGGCGGCCTGGGCATCGTTGGCGACGATCAGCGGCAGGTGCTTGCGCTTGCGCTTCAGCTCGGCGTACTCCTCCAGGTTCTCGCTTTCCGCGGCAAAGCCGACGCAGAAGGGCGGCTTGTCCAGGCTGCTGACGTTGGCCAGGATATCGGGATTGGGCGCCAGTTCCAGGGTCAGGATATGCGCGTCCTTCTTGATCTTGTTCTCGGACGGGTTGAGCACGTAGTAGTCCGCCACGGCGGCAACCGAGATGAACAGGTCGGCGGCTTCGACACGGGCTTCCACGGCCTCCAGCATCTGCTGGGCACTGGTCACCGCGACCCGCTCGGCAACGGCCGGAGCGGCCAGTCCCGTGGGTCCGTGCACCAGGGTGACCCGGGCACCGGCCTCGGCCGCGGCCTTGGCCACGGCATAGCCCATCTTGCCTGAGGAGCGGTTGGTAATGCCGCGTACCGCATCGATGGCCTCGTAGGTCGGTCCGGCGGTGACCAGCACGTTCAGGCCGCGCAGGGTCTTGGGTTGCAGGTAGGCATCCAGGGCGTCGAGGATGGCCTCGGGTTCCAGCAGCCGGCCCAACCCGGTCTCGCCGCAGGCCTGGTCGCCGAACCCCGGACCGATCAGTTCGACGCCGTCGTCGCGCAGTTGCTCGACGTTGCGGGCCGTGGCCGGGTGTTCCCACATCTGCCGGTTCATGGCCGGAGCCACCAGCAGCGGACAGTCGCGTGCCAGGCACAGGGTCGACAGGAGATCGTCGGCGCGGCCCTGGGCCAGCTTGGCCAGGAAATCGGCCGAGGCCGGCGCGACCAGGATCAAGTCGGCGTCGCGCGACAGGTCGATATGGGCCATGCCGTTGTCGATCCGGGCGTCCCAAAGGTCGCTGTAGACCGGGTGTCCGGTGATCGCCTGGAAGGTGGCGGGACCGACGAAGTGGCGTGCCGCCTCGGTCATCACCACGCGTACCTCGACACCGCGCTTGACCAGCAGGCGGGCCAGCTCGGCCGCCTTGTAGGCGGCGACGCCGCCGGTAACGCCGAGCACGATGCGGCTGGGGATGGTACGTTTGAGCGAGGTTTCCATGGCCCGATCCGAATGACAATGCCGCGACATTCTAATGAATTAGGGAGCGGTCATGGCGATCACCGACTGGCCGGCTGGCGAACGGCCGCGCGAACGCTTGCTGAAGGAAGGCGCGGCGGCCCTTTCGGACGCTGAATTGCTGGCCCTGTTCCTGCGTGTCGGGGTGCGTGGCAAAAGCGCGGTCGACCTGGCGCGCGACCTGTTGCATACCTTCGGCGGGCTCAATGGCCTGTTCTTCGCCAGCCGCCAGGCCTGCACCCAGGTCAAGGGGCTGGGCGACGCCAAGTATGCGCAGCTGCAAGCTGTCCTCGAAATGAGCCGGCGTGCCCTCGCGGAACACATGAAAGCGCGTGATGTCCTGGCCTCGCCCACGGCGGTGCGCGACTTCCTGCGCCTGAAACTCGCGGGGCTTCCGCACGAAGTGTTCCTGGCGGTGTTCCTGGATGCGCAGAACCGGGTCCTCGAAGCCGAGGAACTGTTTCGCGGCAGCCTCACGCAAACCTCCGTGTATCCCCGCGAGGTGGTCAAGCGAGCCTTGGCGCACAACGCTGCCGGGGTGATCCTGGCGCACAACCACCCGTCCGGCGTCGCCGAGCCGTCCCAGGCCGACCGCTGGCTGACGGAACAGCTGAAAACCGCGCTGGCCCTGGTCGACGTCAAGGTGCTGGACCATTTCGTGGTGGCCGGCATGACCGGGCTGTCCTTCGCGGAGCGCGGATTGCTTTGACCGATCAGAAAAAGGTGTGGTATAAAGCCGGTCTTTCTCTGAAACCGAACCACAGGTGTCCTATGGCCCGCGTATGCCAAGTGACCGGCAAGAAGCCGATGGTGGGGAACAATGTCTCCCACGCCAACAACAAGACCAAGCGCCGTTTTCTGCCCAACCTGCAGAGCCGCCGTTTCTGGGTCGAAAGTGAAAACCGTTGGGTGCGTCTGCGCCTGACCAACGCTGCCCTGCGCACCATCGACAAGAACGGCATCGATGTCGTCCTGGCCGAGCTGCGCGAGCGTGGCGAGCGCGTGTAAGGAGCTGAATCATGGCAAAAGGCGGACGCGAAAAGATCAAGCTGGAGTCCACCGCGGGCACCGGGCATTTCTACACCACCACCAAGAACAAGAAGACGATGCCCGAAAAGATGGCGATCATGAAGTTCGATCCCAAGGCACGCAAGCACGTCGAATACAAGGAAGTGAAGCTGAAGTAATTCGGCCTTGCGTCCATAAGGAACCCGCCTCGGCGGGTTTTTTTTATGCGCGTCTTCAGGCGCTATACTGGCCGCGTTCCCAAGATTGAACGGAAGTGCCGATGTCTCGCCTAATGATGCCCCACCTGGCCCTGCTGCTCTGCCTGGGTTTGCCCGCCGCGCACGCCGCGGACTATGTCGTCCCCTCGATCGGCTATGTCATTCCGGACGAGGCGCGGCCGGTCGATTCTGGCGCGGGGCCGGCCATCGCCTTGGGGCGTGACCTCGATGCGCGCTGGAGTGTCGAATTCGTGCTCCGGCACGACAACGCGAGCACCGATGCGGCTGCGGGAAAATGGCGGCAATGGAGCTTGGGCGCCGACGCCCTGTATTTCCTCAGCCGCGATCCTGCCTTCGCCCCCTACCTGGCCGTGGGGGCCGGGTATCTCGACCAGGCCACGCCATGGGGTGACGACAGTGGTCTGGTCCTGAACGCTGGCGTGGGGGTCCAGCGCCACCTGATGGACCACGTCAGCCTGCGCGCGGACCTGCGCTACCGCCACTACGAGAACGACCTCGCCGCAGTCAAGGCCGCGGATTTCGGGGATTGGGTGGTGGGACTGGGGCTGCGTGTCGAGCTCGATCCGGTGCCCGTGCCGCCGGCGCCTGAGCCAGACCAGGCCAGGCCGATCGATCGGCCCCCGTCGACGGCGCGCGCGGAGACGGTCGGCGCGCCGAACGTGCCGGCCGAGGCAGTGCCGAGCGCGGCCGTGCCGACCGGCGATGCCGACCGCGATGGCGTGCCGGATGGCCGAGATCGCTGTCCAGAAACCCCGGAAAATGTCCCGGTCGATGCGTCGGGATGCCCCTTGGATGCCGATGGCGATGGCGTGCCGGATCACCGGGACCGCTGTCCAGAGACCCCGGCCGGCCAGGGGGTGGATCCCCAGGGCTGCCCGCCCGATACCGACCGCGATGGTGTTCCGGATGACCGCGATCGCTGCCCTGATTCGGCCGCCGGGGCGTCCGTCGATGCCCAGGGCTGCGAAGCGGATGCCGACCGGGACGGCGTGCCGGACCGGCTGGACCGGTGTCCGGAGACGTTCGATGGCGTCGGTCAGGTGGATGCCCGGGGCTGTGAACTGGATCGCGACCTGGACGGCGTGGTCGACCGCCTGGACCGCTGTCCGGAAACCCCGCTCGGGGTCATGGTCGATGACCAGGGCTGCGAACCGGATGCGGACGGGGATGGCGTGGTCAATCGCCTGGATCGGTGTCCCGACACCCCGGTCGGCACGACCGTGGCGGCCGACGGCTGCGAACCCGACAGCGACGGGGATGGGGTGGTCGATCGTCGCGACCGCTGTCCCGAGACGCCCGCTGGCGCCGATGTCGATGGCCGGGGCTGCGTGCCGCCGCCACAAATCGCCGCCCTGCAAAGCGAGCCGGCCAGGCAGGTGGTGAAGGCCGACGACGGCGCAGTCGTGTTGCTGCTCAAGGACGTGAATTTCGAATTCGATTCCGCCAAGTTGCGCCCGGATGCGTTGAAGATCCTGGCCGAGGTGGCCCAAGCCCTGGCGTACCGATCGGAAATGCTGCGCCTGGAACTGGCCGGCCACACCTGCGCCATTGGCACCGAGCGCTACAACCAAGGTTTGTCTGAGCGGCGCGCCCAGGCGGTGCACGACTACTTCGTGAACCGAGGATTGGCCCCGGCACGCTTTCAGGTGCAGGGCTATGGCGAAGGCCAACCCATCGCCGACAACCGCACCCGGGCCGGTCGGAGCAAGAATCGCCGGGTCGAACTGCGCGTCCTGGCGCCCTGACCGGGGGAGGTCGGGGTCAGGCCGGCTTGTCGGCCAGGTGCACCACCCGTTGCGGGAAGGGGATTTCGATGCCTTCGCGCTGGAAGCCTTCCCAGGCAGCCCAGTTGATGTCTGAGCGGAGCACGCCGGTGCCATCTTCCGGGTCGGTGATCCAGATTCGCAGTTCCAGGTTGATGCCATTGTCGCCAAATCCGCTCAGCAGTACACGGGGCGAAGGTTCGGCGACCACCCGGGGATGCTGGGCGGCAGCCAACAGGATGTCGCGCACTTTCTCCAGATCGCTGCCGTAGGCGACTTGATAGGGCAGGCCGACCCGGTTTTCTCGGTCGGCCAGGGTGTGGTTGATGACCGGACTGGTGATGAGGTTTTCATTGGGCAGGATGTACTCGGTGCCGTCCCGGCTGCGGATCACCGTGTAGCGAGTGCGGATTTCCTCGACCTGGCCGTAGCGGTTGTCGACGGTGATCATGTCGCCGACCCGGATCGATTGTTCGAGCAGCAGGGTAAACCCAGAGACGTAATTGCTGGCGATCTTCTGCAGACCGAGGCCAAGACCGACGCCGAGTGCGCCCCCGAATACCGACAGTACGGTGATGTCGATGCCGACCAGCGGCAGGGCAATCAGCACGGCGATCACGAGCAACAGGGTACGCACGATCTTGCTGACCACCAGTTTGATGTTCACGGGCATCTGACTGCCGGCGATCAGCCGGGTCTCGATGAGCCGGCCGAGTGACAGGGCACTGACCACGGTCACGGCAACCGACAGCAGGGCCATCAGCGCCAGGTAGAGCGTGATGCGCTGTTTGCCGATATTGAAGCCGATGCCTTCCAGGATTCCGATCAGCGGGTCGAGGTGGCCGGTGATGTGCAGCGCCACCGCGCCCCAGACCAGCCAGGACACGACCCGCTCCACCGAGCGCAGGCCCGAGCCGGGATTGGCGATGCTGCGCAGCAGGAAGAAGGTCGACTGGATGATGAACATCGACAGCAGGAGCGGCACTGCGAGGTTGAGCAGGTGCACGCTCTGGTAGGTGGCCAGCAGCGGGCGGGCGACCAGGATCCCGAGCAGGGCCAGGCCGGGGACCAGGAAGCGCGGCCATTCGTCGGCATGCCAGGTGGCCCGGCTGGGCTCGCTGAGCCGGGCAATCACGTGGCGCAAGCCGAACCAGGCCAGGATCAGGGCGCTGACGATGATCGCTGCCTGGGTCAGCAGGACGGTATTGGACAGGTCGGAAAGCAGGGCGTCGACCAGGTTTTGCACGGGGGCTTCAGGCGTCGTGTTCATTTTCGCATCGGGGTGGCATGGGCGCGGTGCCGGCGCCAGTGCTCGGCATAGGCTTCCGCGAGCGCCGGTACGGCATGCAGGATGAGCAGGTTTTCCGCATTGCGGTACTCGGCGGCGTGGCTGAAATTGTAGCTGCCGGTGATCACCGTGGCGTCCGGCAGCCCGGCATCGATCACCATCACCTTGTCATGGGCGGCGGCATGCTGGCCGTCCAGATAGACCGGCACGCCCTGCGCGACCAGGGTATCGAGCAGGGAGGTGGCGATCCGGTCATGTTGTTCCGGGTCGGCGATCACGCGCACGTCGAGCCCGCGCCGGTGGGCCGCCACCAAGGCCTCGGCGATGGCGCGGTGGGTGAAACTGTAGGCCTGCACCAGCACTTGCCGCTGGGCCGAGTCGAGGGCCGCGATGATCCGCGAGCCAGCCTCGCCGCCCGGCATGAAGATGGCTTCGGCACGACCCGTCAGGGGGATTTCGGCCGCGATGGCCGCGGGGCTGGCCAGCCAGGCCAGGCCGAGCAGCAGGCCGCGCCAGCCGGCGCCTGACCGCGAGGATGTCACGCGTTGCGTTCCAGCACCGCGGCGAAGAAGCCGTCGGTGCCGTGGTCGAGGGGATCGAGACGCAGGAAGTCGGCCATGGCCAGGTCGACGCCCTGTTCGGCGAGCACGGCGGCGGCCGGCTTCAGGGCGAACTCCGGATGGCCGGCCAGGAATGCCTCGACGATGGCCTCGTTTTCCTCCGGCAGCAGGCTGCACGTGGCATAGACCAGGCGGCCGCCGGCCTTCACCAGGCGTGCGGCGGAGGCCAGGATGGCGGCCTGCTTGACGGTCAGTTCGGCGACCGCGGCCGGGGTCTGGCGCCATTTCAGGTCCGGGTTGCGGCGCAAGGTGCCAAGCCCGGAGCAGGGCGCGTCGACCAGGACCCGGTCGAGCTTGCCGGCCAGGCGCTTGACCTTGGTGTCGTTCTCGTCGGCAAGCAGTTGCGGATGCACGTTCGAGAGTTGCGAGCGGGCCAGGCGCGGCTTCAGGTTGGCGAGCCGCTTTTCGGACACGTCGAAGGCGTAAAGCCGGCCAGTGCTTTTCATCATGGCGCCCAGGGCCAGGGTCTTGCCGCCGGCGCCGGCGCAGAAATCGCACACCATCTCGCCGCGCCGGGCGCCGGTGAGCAAGGCGAGCAATTGACTGCCCTCGTCCTGCACTTCCAGGACCCCGTCCAGGAACAGCGGATACTTGTTGAGCGCCGGCTTGCCCTTCAGGCGGATGCCCCAGGGCGACCAGGGCGTCGGCGCGGCCTCGAGGCCATCGGCGGCAAGCTGGGCCAGGGCCGCCTCGCGGCTCATCCGGCTGACCCGCAGGTCGAGCGGCGCCGGCCGGTTCAGCGTGGCCATCAGCGCATCCAGGCGTTCGCCCTCGTGTTCGGCCAGTCGGGCATGCAGCCAGTCTGGCAGGTCGAGGCGAACGGCTGCCGGGGCGTCGTCCAGGCGGGCCGCCTTGATCTCCTTGAGCCATTCCTGTTCATTCGTGCTTGCCACGGCTTCGAATTCGCGCAGGGTGTGACCGCCCTGGCGGGCCAGCCAGGCCAGCAACAGGCGGCGGGGGGCCCGGCCGCCGGTGAGGTGTTCGAGGCCGCGCAGGTGGCGGATCACGCCATAGGCGGATTCAGCCACGAAGGCCCGGTCCCGGCCCCCCAGCTTCGGATGCTTTCGGAAGAAGGCGGACAGGACCGCGTCGGCCGGCTGCGTGAAAGCGAGCAATTCGGCCAGGGCGGCGGCGGCGGTGTCGAGCAGGGCGGGCGTCATGTCAGGCAGGAAGGGGTGAGGGCGACCGCTATTGTAGGGTGCCGGACACATTTATGCGCCGACCCTGTCTAGGCGGTCGGCGCGGGGCCCGGGTGGGCGGCTTCCAGGATGGCCAGCACGGCGGGATGGCTGAGCCGGCGTTCCACCGAGAGGGCGAAAAACCGCTCCGACACGGTCTCGGTCTGGCCGAGCACGCTGACCTCGTGCTGTCGGGCGACTTCCTCGGCGATCACGCTGGGCGCCGGAAACACGCCCCGGCCGCCCTGGCCGAAGGCGTTCATCAGGGCGCTGTCGTCGAATTCGCCGACGATGCGTGGCCGCAAGCCCTGGCTGGCCAGCCAACGCATCAGGTGGCCGCGCATCGCGGTGCCCTCGCCGGGCACCAGCAGCGGCGCCTGGTCGAGGCAGGCGGGGAATTCACCCGCCAGGGTCGCCGCGACGGCCGTCGTGGCCAGGAAACTGACTCCGCACTCGCCCAGACTGTGGCTGTAGCCCTTGACCTCGGCCTGGTCCGGCATCGGCCGATCGGAGAGGACCAGGTCGAGGCGATGGATGGCCAGCTCGCCGACCAGGCGATCCAGCTTGTCTTCCCGACAGACGATGTGGATCGGCTCGGCCAGGGCCATGGCCGGGGCCAGCAAACGATAGGCGAGCGACTTGGGCAGCACGTCGGCGATGCCGACCCGGAATGGCATCGGTCGCCCCCCCGGACTGCCGCGCAGGGCGTCCTCCAGGGCGTTGCCGGCCCTGAAGATGTCTTCGGCGTAGCCAAGCGCGAGCCGGCCGGCATCGGTCAATTCCAGGCGCCGGCCGGCACGCCGAAACAGGGGCGTGCCCAGCTGTTCCTCGAGCAGGCTGATCTGGCCGGACAGGGTCTGCGGCGTCAGGTGCAGGTGGTTGGCGGCGCGGCTGATGCCGCCCGCTTTGGCCACGCTCCAGAAATAGTGGAGTTGCTTGTAGTTCAACATGGGGCTGGGGAAATGCCACTAGAATGCTGGTACGAATGTTTGCCATGGTACATGGCTGTCTGGCGCGGAGGCAGGTTGTTCCTCTACCAGGTTGAACGCGGGTTTCGAGTTCTTTCGGGGGCAGAGGTGTCCGCAACGATGCGGGCCTTGCCGGTGATCGGATTCTGGAGTTTTCATGAAGCATGTCTCACTGCCACCGCAGGGCAAGTGGTTGGGCCGTATGTGGCTTAACGTCGGTGCATGGCTGTGCTATCGCCTGGCCGGGGCATACGCCAGCAGGCCGGTTGTGCCGCCATGCCGTGCTCGCGATGACGACGAACGTGCTGCAGGAGGATCACGACCTGGCGATGGTGGGGGCATGAACGACGCCTGTTGCCAGGCGGATCGATCCCGATCGGTTGTGGCAGGTGCTGTTGCGCTGGGTCGCACCGCGCCGGCAAATGGGCATGCCATTGGCGAAGGCTTGAGTGGGCCGGGGCTGATTCAGGAAATTGACATGGCTGCAATGAGCCGCAGTACGACGCGAAGACGAAGGGGCGAGTAAGAGCCGTGCAAAATCAGCGCATACAATCAGCGGATCCGCCTCCCTGGGGCCGTCTGATCTCGCCTCGCCAGTGGCTGGGCCTGATCTGTTGCCTGCTGGTCTTGACACTGCTCGCTGCCGCTTTGCTCCATCGCGACACGCTGCTGCGCCAGACCCAGGCACTGACCAACGCCAGCCAGCAACTGTCCGAAGAGCTCGACCGCAGCCACGGCGCGGTGCTTGGGTCGCTGATCACCCTGGGCGTGGTCCATCCGCTGGTCAAGGAGGCATTGAACAGCGGCGTGCCACCGCATCCCCGCTCGGTGCTGTATCAGGATTTCACTGCTGTGATCCGGCATTTCCGGCTAGACAACATGCAGGTCGTCAACACGCAGGGCATGGTGGTCGCCTACATCGATGACGAGGGCTCGCACCACAGTGTCGGCAGTAACCGGGCTGCCCGGCCGTTCGTCTCAAGAACCGCGGCCGGACTGACCAGTCGCGATCCGGTGATGGGGCGGCGAACGGGCAACCGTGGCATCTACCTGGCCGCCCCCGTGCATGCCCATGTCGGTAAGGATTCGCCAGTGATCGGCAGCCTTGCTGTGCGTGCAGGACTGGACGATGTCGACCGCCTGCTGCGCAAACAGCCTGAGCCGGCCATGTTGCTTTCGCCGGACGGGCTGGTGTACGCCAGCAACCGCGAGGAGTGGTTGTTCAAGCTGCTAGTGCCATTGTCCGGTGAGCGCGAAAAGGCGTTGCGCGACAGCCAGCAGTTCGGCCGTCTGTTCGCCAGCGGCCAGCCAGAGTCGCTGCGAGCAGATTACACGCCCGGCGAAATGCGCATCGGCGATCGCCGATTCCTCGTTGCCGAAGAACCGCTGGACTGGGACAGCCAGGGCAGCGGCTGGCGCCTGCTGGTGCTGCGTGAGCGCACCATGGCCGGCGAATGGCTGCCTGCCCTGGAACTGGTTGCTGCCCTACTGGCCATGGGCGGCATGGCGATATTCTTCTGGCTGAAGCGCAAGCACTGGCGGCTGGTCGAGGAATGGATGCTGGCGGCGCGCGATGCCGAATTGAGTGCGCTGACCGCAGCTTCTCACGCGCGCTTGCAGCGCATCAGCGAGTCACTACCCGTCGCCGTCTTTCAGTACATGCAGCCTCGCCTGGGGCAAGGGGAGCCTGGCTTCCTTTTCGTTGGTCATCCGGCACGGGAGTTGCTGGGCTTGAGCAGCGAGTCCCTGCTCGTCGACTGGCGTGCCCTCTTGCGGCAGATTCATCCGGGCGACAAGCGGGCTGTCTTGCGGGCGCTGCTCAGGGCCGGCCGTGACAAGCAGTCCCTGACGATCGATTACCGGATCAATGATGCCGGCGAGGCGCGCTGGATCCGCATGTCCGCACGCTGTTCGGAGGAGGTGCCCGGGTCGGTGTGGACAGGATACTGGCTCGATGTCAGCGTGGACGTCGCCCATCAGGCAGAAATGAAGTTGCGTGAACAGCAGTTGCTCAGCCTGCTCGAGTCGGCGCCCGGTGCCATCATCGTCACCAGCCCGGATGGTGAACTGCTGTTCCACAACAAGCGGGCACAGGCCATGTACGCCCTGCCGACCGAGAATGTCAATGCTTTGTATGTGCACCCCGAGACATGCGAAGCCCTGATGGCGCGGCTGCGCCGCGACGGCTACGCCTACACGGACGCCGAGCCGATGCGACGGGGGGACGGCGAGATCTTCTGGGCGCGTCTCACGCTCAGCCAAGGTGTCTTCGGCAACCGACGCGATGCGGTATTCGGCTGGACCGACGACATCACCGAGAGCAAGCTCGCCGCCGATGCCCTGAGCCAGGCCAGGGAGGACGCCGAGCAGGCAGCCCGGGCCAAGAGCGATTTTCTGGCCAACATGAGCCACGAGATCCGCACCCCGATGAACGGCATCATGGGCCTTGCCCGGCTGCTCGGAAAGCAGTCGCTGACGCCGCTGCAGGCCGACTACGTTAAGAAGATCATGAACGCCAGCCAGCATTTGCAGCGGCTCTTGAACGACATCCTCGACCTGTCGAAGATCGAATCTGGAAATATGGCCATTGAGCAAGTTCCCTTTGGCCTCGATGAAGTCATCCAGAACATCGGCACCTTGGTTTCCGAAAAGATCGATGAGAAGGGGCTCGAGTTTTTGTGCCGGATATCCCCTGATGTGCCACGACGTTTGGTGGGTGATCCGCACCGTCTCGGTCAGTTGCTGATCAACTATGTTGGCAACGCCATCAAATTCACCGAGCAGGGCGAAGTCGAGATCCGCATCTCCCGGGTCGAGACGCAGGGACTGGCCCCGGATCAGATCCAACTGCTCTTTGAAGTGCGCGACACCGGCATCGGGCTGTCCGATGAGCAGGCGGAACGCCTGTTCCAGAAATTCAGCCAGGCCGACAGCTCAACCACCCGAAAATACGGTGGCACCGGGCTCGGCCTGGCGATCAACAAATCTCTGGCCGGGATGATGGGCGGTGAAGTTGGGGTGCACAGCACGTTTGGCCAAGGCTCGGTTTTCTGGTTCTCCGCGCGGCTTGGCCTGGCGCCTGCCCCTGACGCCGCCTGCCAGCCACTCATCGATCTGCGCGGAAGCCGGGTGCTGGTGGTCGATGACAACGAGAATGCCCGCTTCGTCCTGCTCGATTTGCTTCATGAACTGCGTTTCGAGGCCGAAGCGGTCGATTCCGCCGCACGTGGCATCGAGGTCCTCAGACTGGCCGAGGTGCAGGGGCGGCCTTTCGATCTAGTCCTGATGGACTGGCAGATGCCGGGCTTGGATGGGCTGGAAGCCTGTCGCCAGATCCGTGGCTTGGGGCTCGATGCGCATGGCCTGCGCCAAGTCATGGTGACCGCCTATGGCCGCCAGGATCTTCCGGAGGATTTGGATGACGCTGGAGTCTATGATGTGCTGTTCAAGCCGGTCACTGCCTCGGCCCTGGTCGACACCATGGTTCGCGTGCTGGGCGACGTCCGGGGGGCGAACCGGTTGGTCATTCAGCCTGCCGAGGCCCTTTCGACACGTGAACAGTCGCTTCATGATGAACTCCGAAGACGAGCAGGCGCCCGGCTGCTGCTGGTGGAGGACAACGATCTGAACCAGATGATTGCCGAGGAACTCCTCAAGGATGAAGGGTTTATCGTGGACCTCGCGAAGAACGGCGAACAGGCCCTGGCCCGGCTTTCTGAGACGGATTACGACCTGGTGCTGATGGACATGCAGATGCCGGTGATGGATGGCATCACCGCGACCCGGAAGATTCGTGCGCAATCCCGGTTTGCCGCGCTGCCGATCATCGCCATGACGGCGAACGTCATGCAGGAGGACCGGGTGTTGGCCATGGAGGCTAGCATGAACGACTATGTGGCAAAGCCGATCGATCCGATACATTTGTGGACTGTGCTGCTGCGCTGGATTCCGCCCCGCGCAGCGCGTCCGGTGGCGCGGGAGGGGCGGCCCGAGGGCGTGGCCGGTTTGGGCGAAGGCATCGAGAATCTGGACCCACGTCAGGGCCTGCGCATGATGAAGGGCAACGAAAAACTCTACACCACTATCCTGAAAAAATTCTGTGAAAGCCAGGCGGATTCGCTCGATATCTTGACCAGGGCGCTGGACGCTGGGGATACGCCACTGGCCTTGCGCACCGCGCACACCCTCAAGGGGGTGGCGGCAACGATTGGCGCGGGCCCCTTGAGCAGTCTCGCCGGGCGGATCGAGGAAGGCCTGGCGCAGGGCGAGTCACGCGAAGCCCTGGCGGTGACCCTCGGCGCCGCGACCCAGACCCTGGAGGCACTGGTGGTCGCGCTGCGCGCTCATCTTGCAGCTCGGGACTCGGCCGGCTAGCCTGGACTAGGCGCCGCCGCAAGGGCAGAAGTCGCGCGCCCCAGTGCCCTGAGACCCAGCAGGCCGGCACAGAGGGCAGTGCGGTGAGGCAATGGGGGGCTTCGAAGGCTGCCGAT
The DNA here is from genome assembly GCA_049322515.1 of Pseudomonadota bacterium. GTDB lineage: Bacteria > Pseudomonadota > Gammaproteobacteria > Burkholderiales > Thiobacillaceae > Parasulfuritortus. The sequence continues at coordinate 68,079 of JBMOQW010000029.1, read as the reverse complement.
ACACAGGGGCTCAGGTATTGCCTGGGGGTTGCTCGTCTAGCCGTGCAGGTTTCAATGGTCCTCGGACTTGGATTTTTTTGAGCCCTCCGATGCTTCAAACGGTACCCCGTTGGGGGTGGGTGCGACGTTGACCGCAAAGAATGTCCAAAGATACCGAGTTATTTCGATTATTACGAAGTATTGTTAATGAATAATCGAATTTTATTGATGAAATAAACTGGGTATCCTGCCCTGACCTCACTCATATCGGAGTCTCGCCATGAAACGCATCATGCTGTTCCTGGCCACCAACCTGGCCATCGTGTTCGTCCTGTCGATCACCATGCGCCTGCTCGGCGTCGAGCCGTACCTGAACGCCAACGGGCTCAACCTGCAATCCTTGCTGATCTTCGCGGCCATCATGGGCTTCGGCGGCGCCTTCATCTCGCTGGCCATTTCCAAATGGACCGCGAAGATGTCGGTCGGCGCCCGGGTCATCACCGACCCGCGCACCCCGGAGGAACTCTGGCTGGTGCAGACCATCGCCCGCCAGGCCCAGGTCGCCGGCATCAAGATGCCGGAAGTGGCGATCTGGGATTCGCCCGAGGTGAATGCCTTCGCCACCGGCATGAGCAAGAACAGCGCCCTGGTGGCGGTGTCGACTGGTCTGCTGCGGACCATGACCCGCGAGGAAGCCGAGGCCGTGCTCGGCCATGAGATCGCCCACGCGGCCAATGGCGACATGGTGACCATGGCTTTGATCCAGGGCGTGGTGAACACCTTCGTGATGTTCCTCTCGCGGGTGATCGGCTACGTGGTCGACAAGGTCGTGTTCAAGACCGAGAACGGCCAGGGCCCTGCGTTCTTCGTCACCATGATCGTCGCTGAACTGGTGCTTGGCGTGCTCGCCTCGATCATCGTCATGTGGTTCTCCCGCCAGCGCGAGTTCCGCGCCGACATCGGCGGCGCCAGCCTGGCCGGGCGCAAGAACATGATCGCCGCCCTGCAGCGCCTGAATGCCCTGCACCCGGCGCCGCTGCCGGAGAAAATGGCGGCGTTCGGCATCAGTGGCGGCGGCGGTTCCGGGCTCAAGCGCCTGTTCATGACCCACCCGCCGCTCGAGGAGCGGATCGCCGCGCTCCAGGCGAACGTCGAGATCCGCTAACCCCCACCCCGCTCCCTGGAGCGGGGTTTTTCGTTTGAGTTACCCATGGAACTGAGCAGCATCGTCACGCCGATCTTCTGGGTCGGCTTCATTGCTTTCGTGGTCGCCATGCTGGCCCTCGACCTGTTTGTCCTGGGCGGCAAGCAGGCACACAAGGTGTCGGCCCGGGAAGCGCTGACCTGGACCGGCGTCTGGGTGACCCTGTCGTTGTCCTTCGCCGGCCTGATGTGGTGGTGGCTGGACGGCACCCTGGGCCGTGAGGTGGCCAATGCCAAGACGCTGGAATACCTGACCGGCTACCTGATCGAGTTGTCCCTGTCGGTCGACAACATCTTCGTCTTCATCATGATCTTCACCTTCTTCGCGGTGCCGGCCGAGTACCAGCGCCGGGTGCTGATCTACGGCGTGCTGGGGGCGATCCTGATGCGCGCCACCATGATCCTGGGCGGTGCCTGGCTGGTGCAGCAGTTCCACTGGATCCTGTATCTGTTCGGCGCCTTCCTGGTGATCACCGGGATCAAGATGCTGATCTTCGCCGAGGCCGAATCCGACCTGGCCAGCAACCCGATCCTGAAATGGATGCGTGGCCACCTGCGCATCACCCACGAGTATCACGGCGAGCGCTTCACGGTGATGCAGGACGGCGTGCGCTGGTTCACCCCGCTGTTCCTGGTCCTGGTGCTGATCGAAACCTCGGACGTGATCTTCGCGGTGGACAGCATCCCGGCCATCTTCGCCATCACCACCGACCCGTTCATCGTCTTCACCTCGAACATCTTCGCCATCATGGGCCTGCGCTCGCTGTACTTCCTGCTGGCCGACATGAACGACCGCTTCCACCTGCTCAAATATGGCCTGGCCATGGTGCTGGTATTCGTCGGCACCAAGATGCTGATCGTCGACTTCTACAAGGTACCGATCGGCTTGGCGCTCGGTATCGTCGCCCTTATCCTGTTGACCTCGGTGGGCGCCAGCCTGTACGCCACCCGCAACAAGAAGGAAGCCGCGCAATGAAGCACGTCGAAAACAAGCTCGAACAGTTCCTGTTCGCCAGCCGCTGGCTGCTGGTGCCGTTCTATATCGGCCTGATCCTGGCCCTGGCCCTGCTGCTGGTGAAGTTCGTCAAGGAGTTCATCCATTTCGTCCCCCTGGTGTTCACCGGCGAGGGCGGCGACGTCATCATCGGCGTGCTGTCGTTGGTCGACGTGGTGATGGTGGCCAACCTGCTGATCATCATCGTCTTTGCCGGCTATGAGAATTTCGTGTCCCGTTTCGATGCCGCAGAACACGAAGACTGGCCCGGCTGGATGGGGCATGTCGGCTTTGCCGAGTTGAAGATGAAGTTGATCGGCTCGATCGTGGCCATCTCGGGCATCGAGTTGCTCAAGGCCTTCATGCACGTCGAGAGCCTGACCAACGAACAGCTGGCCTGGAAGGTCGGCATCCACATGACTTTCGTGGTGTCGGGGGTGCTGTTCGCGGTCATGGACCGGATCTCCGCCGACAAGGCGAAGAGCGACGATCACTGAGGAGAGACACGATGTTGAAACGGGTGCTGATGACTGTACTGGCCACCCTGGCCCTGGCCGGCGGCGCGGCCTGTTCGAAGGAGCCGGCCGGACCGGAGATCGACGCGCCGGAGGCCTTGCGCCGGGTGCAGGCGGGCGAGATGATCCTGGTCGACATCCGCCGGCCCGAGGAATGGCGCCAGACCGGCGTCGCCCAGGGCGCATTGCGCATCGACATGACCGATCCACGCTTCGTCGACAAGCTGTACCAGACGGCCAAGGGCGACCTCAACGCGCCGATCGGCATCATCTGCCGGACTGGCAACCGCACCACCCACGTCCAACAGGCGCTGGCCAAGATGGGCTTCACCCAGGTCATCAACGTGCGCGAAGGCATGGCCGGCAGTGCCGCCGGCCCGGGCTGGATCAAACGCGGCCTGCCGATCGAGCCTTGCATGCGTTGTTGAGCCGCCGCGGCCACCGGGTCGCGGCAAGATGTGTTTACAACCCAGACCGAGGAGACTGCCATGAACGCCCCTACCGATCTCATCACCGGCGAGTTCCAGAGCCTGGTGCCTGACACCCCGCCGCTCAGCCGGCGCGGTTTCCTGGTCACCGCGCTGGGCGCCGGTTTCGCCCTCGCCGTGCAGCCGGTGAGGGCCGATACTGCCGTCATCACCGACAGCGATGGCTTGCTGGCCGGCGACATCCAGGTGCCGACCCCGGACGGCCAGATGCCGGCCTATCGCGCCCAGCCGGCTCAGGGCAGCGGTTTCCCGGTGGTCCTGGTGGTGCAGGAAATCTTCGGTGTCCACGAATACATCAAGGACGTCTGCCGCCGCCTGGCCAAGCTCGGCTACCAGGCCATCGCGCCCGAGCTGTACGCGCGTCAGGGCGATCCGCGCCAGTACAGCGCGATACCGGATATCCTGGCCAAGGTGGTGTCGAAGGTGCCGGACAGCCAGGTCATGGCCGACCTCGACGCCTGCGTCGCCTGGGCCGGCGGCCACGGCGGCGACACCAAGCGCTTGGCGGTCACCGGTTTCTGCTGGGGTGGCCGCATCACCTGGCTGTATGCCGCGCATCAACCCAAGGTCAAGGCCGGCGTGGCCTGGTATGGCCGACTCACCAGCCAGACCAGTGCGATGACGCCGAAGCATCCGATGGATCTGGTCGGCCAGTTGCACGGTCCGGTGCTCGGTCTCTATGGTGGCCAGGACACCGGGATCCCGCTGGAAAGCGTGGACAAGATGAAGGCCGCGCTGGCCGGTTCGGACAACCCGGCCAGCCGGGCGTCAGCGATCCACGTCTACCCGGATGCGCCGCACGCCTTCCACGCCGATTACCGGCCCAGCTACCGCAAGGATGCTGCCGAGGATGGCTGGCAGCGCATGGCGGCGTGGCTCAAGGCGCACGGCGTGTAGCGTTCTCCTTGATCGGGCCCGGCTCATCCAGGCTGCCGGGCAGTCTCAGATGCAGGGCCGCCTTGGCCATCAGGTGCGCCGATACCGGGGCGGTGATGAACAGGAACAGGGTGATCAGCAGTTCATGCAGGCTGACGCCCTCCCCCAGGGTCGAGAAGTAGAGCGCCGAGGCGACCAGCAGGCTGCCGACACCCAGCGTGGTGGCCTTGGTCGGGGCGTGCAGGCGGGTGTAGAAATCGCGCAGGCGGACCAGGCCGAGCGAGCCGATGAAGGTGAACACGGCACCGGCCAGGATCAGGATCGAGAGCAGCATTTCCATGGTTGGCCTATTCGATGATGTCGCCACGCAACAGGTATTTGCACAGAGCCACGGTGCCGACGAAGCCCATCAGGGCAATCAGCAGCGCAGCCTCGAAATAGAGCGCGCTGCCGAGGTGGATGCCGAGCAGAACCAGGAGCGCGATGGTGTTCACGTACAGGGTGTCCAGGGCCAGGATGCGGTCCGGCGCGCTGGGGCCGCGCAGCAGGCGCCAGACGCTGAAGCCGGCGGCGGCAGCGACCAGGGCGAAGGCGATCGGGATGACCGTGCTCAACATGATTCGAATACCTCCAAGAGCGGGGCCTCGTAACGGGCTTTGATGGCATCCCGCACCGCATCCGGGTCGGGCGCGTCGAGGGCATGTACCAGCAGGTGGCGGCGGTCCTCGGACAAGCGCGCCGAGACCGTGCCGGGCGTCAGGCAGATGGTGTTGGCCAGCAGGCTGATGGCGAGCTCACCCTGGAGATCGAGGGGCACCTCGACCCAGGCCGGACGCAGGGCCCCGGGGCCAGTCAGGATGCGCCGGGCCACCCCCAGGTTGGCGACCACGATGTCCCAGAGCACGACGGCCAGGAAGCGGACCAGGACCCCGGGCCGGCGGATGCGCACCGTTTCCGGCCAGAAGCGCAAGGTGAAGCGCGGGATCAGCCAGCCCAGCAGCAGGCCGAGCAGGATATGCCCGGGCGCCAGGCTGTTGTTCAGCAACAGCCAGACCGCCGCCAGAAGCGGAGTCAGGAGCGGGTGCGGCAACAGGCGCGTGCTCATGGCCGGCCCCCCAAGACGGCATGCACGTACAAGTGCGGTTGCAGCAACTGTTCGGCGATCGCCAGGGTGGTCGCATGCAGCGGGCCGGCAGCCACGGTCAGTCCCAGGCTCAGGCCGATCAGGGCCGCGGCCGGCGCCACCGGGATGTCGGCCACGGCGGCGGGCGAGACGGCCTCCGGGCGGAAGAACAACAGGCTGCCGGTGCGTGCCAAGGCGATCAGGGCGAGCAGGCCGCCGGCCAGGACCACCGAAAACAGCCAGGGCCAGGCCGGGTGGTCGAGGCTGGCTTGCAGGATCAGGAACTTGCCGAGGAAGCCGGACAGCGGCGGCAGGCCGGCGAGCAACATGGCGAGCACGAAGAACAGCCCGCCCAGCCAGGCGCTGCCGGCCAGGGCCGGGCCCGGTTCGAAGCGGTCATTCAGTTCGCCCCGGCCGGCGCCGATGCGCTCGGCGAGCAGGAACAGGGCGGCGGCGGCGAAGGTCGAGTGGGGCAGATAGTAAAGCCCGGCGGCCAGGCCGTCGCGGCTCATCAGGGCGAAGGCGGCGAGCAGGGTGCCGACCGAGGCCAGCACCAGATAGGCGGCCTGTTCACGCAGGAAGCGGGCCGCCAGGGCGCCGAGCAGGCCGACCGCCAGGGTGGCCAGGGCAAGCGGCAGCAGCCAGGCATCGAGCAGGCCGGCCATCAGCCCGGCCTGGGCGCCGAACAGCAGGGTGCCGGTGCGCAGGAGGGCGTACACGCCGACCTTGGTCATGATCGCGAACAACGCTGCCACCGGCGCGCTGGCCTGGGCGTAGGTGGCCGGTAGCCAGAGGTGCAGGGGCAGCAGGGCGGCCTTGAGCGCGAATACGCCGAACAGCAGGAGTCCGGCGGCGCGCGCCGGGCCGAGGTCTTCCTGGGTCACGGCGGCGATCTTGACCGCCAGGTCGGCCATGTTGAGGGTGCCGAACAGGCCGTACAGGGTGCCCACGGCGATCAGGAACAGCGACGAGCCGGCCAGGTTGAGCACCACGTAGTGCAGGCCGGCCCGGGTGCGCCGGCGACCGCCGCCGTGCAGGGCGAGGCCGTAGGAGGCGAGCAGCAGTACCTCGAAGAACACGAACAGGTTGAACAGGTCGCCAGTCAGGAAGGCGCCATTGAGACCGAACAGCTGCCACTGATACAGGACGTGGAAATGCCGGCCCTGAGCGTCCAGGCCCCGGCTCGCGTGGAGGAGGGGAAACGGTGCCAGCAGCGCGGTGATCAGTACCATCCAGGCGGCCAGCCGGTCGGCCACCAGGCCGATGCCGAACGGGGCCGGCCAGTCGCCCAGGGCGTAAGTGAGGATGGCGCCGTCGTTGACCGTCCAGGCCAGCAGGAGCGCCAGGGCCAGCTGGGCCAGGGTGGCGGCCAGGCTGAAGGCGCGCCGCCAGGCCAGGTCGAGCCCCTTGAACGCCAGCAGGAGGAGGCCGGCGAACAGGGGCAGGAGGATCGGCAGGATGGCCAGGTGGCTCATCGGGTCTCCTCGCCGTCGACATGGTCGTTGCCCAACTCGGCGCGCGCCTTCAGGGCCAGCATGATGACGAAGGCGGTCATCGCGAAGCCGATCACGATGGCGGTGAGCACCAGGGCCTGGGGCACCGGGTCGGTGTAGCCCGGCAGGCCGCTGTCGAGTACCGGCGGCCGGCCCACGCTGAGCCGGCCCATGGCGAACAGGAACAGGTTCACGGCGTAGGACAGCAGGGTCAGGCCCAGGACCACCGGGAAGGTGCGGGCGCGCAGCATCAGGTAGACGCCGCAGCCGGCGAGCACACCGATGACCAGGGCGATCAGGGCTTCCATGACGACTCCCGGGGTTCGTGCGGGCCATGACTGGCGTCGTGCATCAGGCCCAGGTGGATCAGGATCAGCAGGGTGGCGCCGACTACGACCAGATAGACGCCCAGATCGAAGGCCATCGCCGAGGCCAGTTCGAAATCACCGACCAGGGGCCAGTGCAGGTGGCCGAAGGTCGAGGTCAGGAAGGGGTGGCCGAAGGCCAGGCTGGCCAAGCCGGTGAGCGCCGCCAGGCCGAGGCCGGCGCTGATTACCGGATGCAGGTCGATCGGCAGGCGGGCATGGGTCCAGGCCACGCCATTGGCGAGGTATTGCATGATCAGGGCGACCGCTGTGACCAGGCCGGCGATGAAGCCGCCGCCCGGCAGGTTGTGGCCGCGCAGCAGGATGTAGACCGAGACCAGCAGGGCCAGCGGCAGCAGCAGGCGGGTCAGCGAGGCCATGATGGCCGGATGCAGGTCGCTGTCCCAGGGCCGGCCGGCGTCGTCGCGGTCGCGGCCATCCAGATGCAGGCGGTCGAGCAGCGCGAAGATGGCCAGGCCGGCCAAGGCCAGCACGGTGATCTCGCCCAGGGTGTCGAAGCCCCGGAAGTCGACCAGGATCACGTTGACCACGTTGCGGCCGCCCCCCCCCGGCAGGCTGTTGGCCAGGAAATAGTCGGCGATGGTGCTGTAGGGCCGGGTCAGCACTGCCCAGGCCAGGGCTGCCATGCCCAGGCCGGTGGCGCCGGCCAGCAGGGCGTCGCGCACATGGCGTCCGGGCGCCGGCTCGGCCGGCGTCTGCTGGGGCAGGAAATAGAGGGCCAGCAGGAGCAGGATGATGGTCACCACCTCGACCGACAGCTGGGTCAGGGCCAGGTCGGGGGCCGAGAACTTGACGAAAGCGAGGGCCACGATCAGGCCGACCGCGCCGATCACCACCAGGGCGATGAAGCGCTGCCGGTGCAGGGCTACCGTGGCCAAGGCGGCGGCCACCAGGGCCAGGCCGGCGGCCAGGCTGACCGCGTCGACCGGCATCCGCGGACGGGCGCCGGCGAGCGGACTGTCGCTGCCCAGCCAGCCGGCCAGGCCGAGCCCCAGCGCGACGAGGGTAAACAGCGCGAGCAGGCGTTGCAGGGACCCGATATCGAGTCGCCGGGTGAGCCCCTCGGCCGTGCTGAACAGGGCGCTCAGCAGGCCTTGGTAGCCGCGCCGGCCGTCGAGCCGGTCGCCATGGCGGTCGAACCAGGCGTACAGCGGCTGGCGCCAGTGGTAGACCAGGCTGCCGCCGACCAGGGCGATCACGCTCATCGCCACCGCAGGACTGAAACCGTGCCAGATCGCCAGGTCGTGCTCGGGTAACGGTCCCTGCAAGACCGCGCCGGCGGCCAGGGCCAGGATCGGCTCGACGGTGACGGCGGGGAAGATGCCGACCAGCAGGCAGAGCGCGACCAGGATTTCCACCGGCACCTTCATCCAGCGCGGCGGCTCGTGCGGGGTGCGTGGCAGGTCGATCGGTTCGCCATTGAAGAACACGTCGTGGGCGAAGCGCAGCGAGTAGGCCACCGCGAACACCCCCGCCACGGTGACCGCCGCCGGCAGCAGCCCGCCGAACGGCATCTGGCTGGCGGCATTGACCGCCTCGGCGAAGAACATTTCCTTGGACAGGAAGCCGTTGAACAAGGGCACGCCGGCCATGGCCGCCGCCGCCACCATGGCCAGGGTGGCGGTGTAGGGCATGTATTTCCACAAGCCGTTGACCCGGCGCATGTCGCGGGTGCCGCACTCGTGGTCGATGATGCCGGCGGCCATGAACAGGCCGGCCTTGAAGGTGGCGTGGTTGATGATGTGGAACACCCCGGCCACCGCCGCCAGCGGCGTGCCGATGCCGAACAGCACGGTGATCAGGCCGAGGTGGCTGATCGTCGAATAGGCCAAGAGGCCCTTGATGTCGTGCTGGAACAGCGACACGAAAGCGCCCACCAGCAGGGTGGCCATGCCGACCCCGCCGACGATGTACGACCACTCCGGCGTGCCCGACAACGCCGGGAACAGGCGCGCGAGCAGGAAGATGCCGGCCTTCACCATGGTCGCCGAGTGCAGGTAGGCCGATACCGGCGTGGGCGCCGCCATGGCGTGCGGCAGCCAGAAATGGAACGGGAACTGGGCCGACTTGGTGAAGGCGCCGAGCAGGATCAGGACCAGGGTGGGGCGATACAGCTCGTGGCCGCGGATCAGGTCGCCTGAGGCCAGCACCACGCTCAGGTCGTAGCTGCCGACCATCCGGCCCAGGAGCAGGATGCCGCCCAGCAGGCAGAGTCCGCCGGCGCCGGTGATGGCGAGCGCCATGCGGGCGCCGTTGCGTGCTTCCTCGCGTTCCTTCCAGTAGCCGATCAGCAGGAACGAGGCCAGGCTGGTCAGCTCCCAGAAGATCAGGAGCTGGATCAGGTTTTCCGAGAGCACCACGCCGAGCATGGCGCCCATGAACAGCAGCAGATAAGCATACAGCCGGCCCAGGCTGTCGCGCTCGGACAGGTAATAGCGGGCGTACAGGATCACCAGCAGGCCGATGCCCAGGATCATGCCGGCGAACAGGAGTCCGAGTCCGTCCAGGCGGAAGGCGAGATCGAGCCCGGCCTCGGGCAGCCAGGCCAGGCGCTCGATGGCGCCGCCGCCGGTGCGCGCCGGGCCGCTGGCCAGGATCAGCTGGGCCAGGCCGGCCAGGGTGACGGCCCCGGCCGCCCAGGCGGCGGCAAGGCGGCCCAGGCGACTGGCCCAGGCCACCAGGGGGGCGCCCAGGAAGGGGGTCAGGACCAGCCAGGCGAGACTCAAGGGACGGGTCTCCGGTCAGGGCGCGAAGGCCGCGTGGTTGAGCCACATGTGCACGCCGATGCTGGCGGCATAGCCGAGCGCGATCGCCGGGGTCCACTTCAGGTGGCCGAAGAAGGTGTAGACCCCGCGCGCCTGGCCCATCAGGGCGACACCGGCGGCCGAGCCGATCGAGAGCAGGGAACCGCCCACGCCGGCGGTCAGCGTCACCAGCATCCATTGCCCGATCGACATGTCCGGCATCATGGTCAGCACCGCGAACATCACCGGGATGTTGTCGACCACCGCCGAGAGCAGGCCGACGGCGACGTTGGCCGAGGTGGCGCCCCAGCCCAGGTACATGGTTTCCGAGAGCAGGGCCAGGTAGCCTAGGAAGCCGAGGCCGCCCACGCACAGCACCACGCCGTAGAAGAAGAACAGGGTGTCCCATTCGGCGCGCGCCACGCTGCGGAAAATGTCGAAGGCGACCGGGCTGCCCAGGTCCTCGCCGTCCTCGCCCTTCTCGACGTGGTTCTCGCCGGTGCGCTTGAGGTAGTAGGCGAAGAACTTCAGGTAGGCCAGGCCGGTGAGCATGCCGATCACCGGGGGCAGGTGCAGGAAGGAGTGGAAGCTCACTGCGGTGACGATGGTGAGCAGGAACAGGGCCACCACGGTCAGCGCGCCGCGTTTCATGCCGACCAGGGTGCCGCCCCCCGCCGGCTGCCCGGCCGGCACCGCGAAGCTCATGGCCAGGGCCGGCACCCCCCAGTTGACCAGGGACGGGATGAACAGCATGAAGAAAGTCCAGAAATCGATGGCGCCGTTGCTGGCCATGATGTTCTTCTGCCAGACCATCAGGGTGGTGATGTCGCCGAACGGGCTGAAGGCACCGCCGGCATTGGCCGCCACCACGATATTGATGCAGGCGAGCAAGACGAATTGGGCATTGTTGCCACCCACCGCCATCACCACCGCGGCCATCAGCAGCGCCGTGGTCAGGTTGTCGGCCACCGGCGAGATGAAGAAGGCGAGGCCGCCGGTGACCCAGAACAGCGTCTTCAGGCTGAAGCCCTTGCGGATCAGCCACGAACGCAAGGCCTCGAATACGAAGCGTTCTTCCATGGCGTTGATGTAGGTCATCGCCACCAGCAGGAACAGCATCAGCTCGGCGTATTCCTCCAGGGTGTGGCGCACCGCCATCTCGGCGCTGTGCGGCAGGCCGTGTTGTACGTAGACCCAGCCGATCAGGCCCCAGATCAGGCCGGCGGCCAGCATCACCGGCTTGGATTTGCGCAAGTGGATGAATTCTTCCGCCATCACCAGCAGGTAGGCCGCGATGAACAGGACCAGGGCGGTGAGGCCGACCCAGTGGCCGGTCAGATCCAGGCGCTCGGCACTGCCGCTAGCCAGGGCGAGAGCGGGGAAGAGCAGCAGGACTGCGCTGATGAGGGTCTGCAACACAACAAAGATCTCCAGTGAATGAAGGTGCCCCGACGGCGCCCCCACCGGCGGTACAGACAAGATAACGCGAATGATTTTAACCCGAAGCGCGGGTCTCCTCGGCCGGGGCGTCGAGTTCACGCACCGGCACGCGCCACAGGAAGAAAAGCAGAATCAGTGCCACGGCCGCCAGGAGGACGCGATGCCAGGTCGCGGGGACGAGCCACAAGGAGGTGCCGAAGGAAAGGGCCATGAGCAGATAGGCCACCCGTTTGGCGCGTCTGGGCATCGCCCGGTAGGTTTGCCACTCACGGATCAGGGGGCCGGCCATCCGGTGATTGAGCAGCGCTTCGTGGAAGCGGGTCGAGCTTCTCGCGAAGCAGGCGGCCGCCAGCAGCACGAAGGGCGTGGTCGGCAGCACCGGCACCACGACGCCGATCAGCCCCAGGGCCAGGGCCGCGCAACCACCGGCCAGGCAGGCCAGGCGTACCCAGCGGTTGTCGTGCGGACGCGCCCCGGTCATGCCCCGTCGCGTCTGAGCAGTGTCTTCAGTTCGGCAATTTCGCCGCGCAGGGCGCGCACCTCGGCGTGCAGGTCCTGCTCGATGTGGGCGCGGGTCTGGTCGATCGCCGCCACGGTGTCCTGGTGCTCGTTCTCCGAGAAAGTCTGCATCGCGTTGACGATGATGGCGATGAACAGGTTGAGCATGGTGAAGGTGGCGATCAGGATGAAGCTGACAAAGAACAGCCAGGCGTAGGGAAACTGAGCCATCACCGGGCGCGAGATGCCCATCGACCAGCTTTCCAGGGTCATGATCTGGAACAGGGTGTAGAAGGAGCGGCCGAGGTGGCCGAACCACTCGGGAAAGGCCGTTGCGAACAGGTTGGTGGCGATCACCGCGAACACGTAATAGATCAGCAGGAGCACCAGGGCAATCGACATCAGGCCGGGAATCGCGCCCAGCAACGCGCCGACCACCCGGCGCATCGACGGCACGATGGTCAGGATGCGCAGCACGCGCAACACCCGCAGGGCGCGCAGGATGGCCAGCTGGCCGGTCGCCGGCAACAGGGCGATGGCGACCACGGCGAAGTCGAACAGGCTCCAGGGATCTTTGAAGAAGCGCCCGCGATGGACATACAGGCGCAGGCCGATCTCGACCACGAACACGGCCAGGATGGCTTTGTCGAGCATGTGGATCGGGGTGCCCCAGACGGCCATCACGCTGGGCGAGGTCTCCAGGCCCAGGGTCACCGCATTGATCAGGATCAGGACCAGGATGGCGTGCTGGAAAGCGGGACGTTCGATGAAGCGGCGGATCCCGGCGCGGGGCGTCGGGTCGGCGAGGGGGTCGGTCATGGCGGTGATCGAGGCGGAAGGAATGGCCTATCTTGGGGCGTCGCGCTGGGTTATCAAGACATCGCAGCGGGCTTCCGCCAGGACGTGCTTGGTGACGCTGCCGAGCAGCAGGTCCTCGGCCAGCCCGAGGCCCTGCTTGCCGATGGCGATCAGGTCGGCGTCCTGCTCTTCCTCTTGTTCCAGGATGCGCGAGGCGGCATCGCCATGCACCACCACCGCGGTGTAGCTGTCCGGTGCCAGGCCGGCCGCCTCGGCCAGCAGGTGCAGCTTGACATGGGCGGCCTGACTGGCGGCGATGCGGTGGTGCTGGATGCGCGCCTCTTCCACACCGGCCAGGCGCAGGTTGCTCTCGAACGGCACCTGGTAGACGTTGAGCAGGGTCAGGCGGGCACGCGGCGCCAGGGCACGGGCCAGGCGGACCAGCCGTGGCGAACCGGCGGAAAAATCGACCGGCACCAGGATCGATCGATAGGGGCCACGCGGCAGTTCGCGCACCGCCAGCAGGGTGCGCCGGGTCTTGCGCAGCAGGCGCTCGGCGGTGGCGCCCAGGATCCAGTGGCGCATGTAGTTGGCGCCGTGTACGCCCAGGACGAGCAGGTCGGCGTCCAGCGCATCGGCGCGCTCGACGATGGTGGCCATCGGGGCGCCTTCGGCCAGCAGGATGCCGGGCGAGAGTCCGTTGGCCGTGCCGATCTCGGCCGCGAGGTCGGTCAGGGCATCGCGCGCCTGCTGGCGCAGTCGCTCGTCGAGCCCGTCCGGCTCATCGGCGAACAGCCGCTTCAGTTCTTCCAGGGCACCGGTCTCCAGCACATGCAGGAGATCGAGTCGGGCGCCCAGTTCGGCGGCCAGGCTGGCAGCCCGTTCCGCAGCATGGCGGGCCGGCGCGGAAAAGTCGGTCAGGGCGAGCAGATGTCTGGGGGCGGTCATGCGGGCTCCTTGTCGGGTCGGATCTGGGCGGCCAGATGCTGGGCGGTGAAGTCCACCGCGTCGCGGAAGGGATACAGCACCGTGGGCGCCCCCAGGCGTTTCAGGGCCGCCCCCTGGAGATCGTCACGCGCCACGAAAGCGAGGTCGCCGCCATAATGGCGTTCCCGGAGAGCATGCAGCAAGGCCTGGCTGGATTCCAGGTCGGGCAGGGTCGAGACCACCCAGGGCACGCCCTCCAGGGGCAGTTCGGCGACAAAATCGGCATCCTCGCCGTCGCCGAAGCGGACGTTCATGCCGAGGTGGCGCAGGTGGCGCACCACTTCGGGGTCGAACTCGATGCCCATGACGTTGAGGCCCGCTTCCTTGAGGTGCTTGCTGAGGCGCTGGCCGAACCGGCCGAGGCCGAACACGACGACGTCCGGCGCCGCCGTTTCGACGTGCTGCTCGACCGCCAGCTCACGGTGCGGGTTTTTCCGCTCGAAGCGGCCCAGCCAGGGCGCCAGGCGTTCGTAGAGCGGATAGGAATAGAGAATCATGTAGGTGGACAGCGCGATGGTGACCAGGCCCACCAGCGTGGTCAGCCCGAGCGCCTCCGGGCCGACATGGCCGAGCGAGATGCCCATGGCGACGAAGATGATGGAAAACTCGCTGATCTGCGCCACGGTCAGCCCGGCCAGGAAGCCGGTGCGCTTGCGGTAACCCATGGTGGCCATGATCGCCATGACGATGAGCGGGTTGCCGATCAGCACGAACAGCGACAGCCCGACGGCGGGCCAGAGTTCGCCGCTCAGGGACGAGAAGTCGAGCTTGGCGCCCAGGTCGATGAAGAAGAACAGCAGCAGGAAATCGCGCAGCCCGGTCAGGCGGGCGCTGATGGCATCGCGGAAATGGGTCGAGGCGAGCGAGAAGCCGGCCAGGAAGGCGCCGGCCTCCTTGGAAAACTCGGCCCATTCCCCCAGCGCCGCCAGGGCGGTGCCCCAGGCCACGGCGAAGATCAGCAACAGCTCCTGGGAGCGCGCCATGAGCCGGGTCAGCGATGGCAATACGTAACGCATCAGCAGGAACAGGAGCACGGCGGCGATCAGCACCCGGCCGGCGATGGAGGACAGGACCGTGAACCAGTGCACCGTTTCGGCATCCGGTGCGCGCAGGGCGCTCACCACCATCATGGCCAGCACCACGGCGATGTCCTGGACGATCAGGAAACCGACCGCGATGCGACCGTGCAGGCTGTCCAGCTCGCGCTTGTCGGAGAGCAGCTTGATGATGATGATGGTGCTGGAAAAGGTGAGCGCCACCGCCACGTAGAGCGCGGTCAGCCAGTCCTTGCCCATGAGCAGGATCAGCGCGAAGCCGATCACGATGGTGAAGGCCAGTTGGCCGAGTCCGGTGGCCAGGGCGACCGGGCCGATGTGTCTGACGTGCTGCAAGTCCAGCTTCAGGCCGACCAGGAAGAGCAGCACGGCGACCCCGATTTCGGCCAGCAGGCCGATCTGGTCGTGCGCCGTGACCAGGCCCAGGCCGGCCGGGCCGACGCCGATGCCCACCACGATGTAGGCGATCAGGACCGGTTGCCGCAGACGTACCGAGACGGCCCCGGCGACCGCGGCGAAGAGGAGGAGGAGGGCGAATTCCTGGAAGGGTCCGTGCATGGTGTGGGCAGGAGCGGCAGAGCCCCCAATTTAGACCAAATGGGTGGGGATGCGCAGCCCCACGCGGACGATCCGGGCACCGTCCATCTCCCGGACCACGAATTCCAGGTTGCCGAGCCGGTGCCGGTCACCGACCACGGGGCGCCGGTTCAGGTGGCCGACCAGGTAATTGGCCACCGTGGCGCCGGCCGTGCCTTCCGGCAGCGGCAGGTCGTAGAGCGCGGCCAGGTCGGCCAGGCTGGCGTCGCCATGGACCACGAAGTCCCCGTAGAACTGCCGCTGTTCGAGGTAGTCGGGGGTCTGGCGCGCGGTCAGCAGGTCGCTCAGCCGCGCCTCGTCGTCGAGCTTGGCGAACAGGAACAGGCGGTCGCCGGAGGCAAGCGATCCGGCGTCCGCCGGGGCCAGGGCCCGGGTGTCGCGCAGCACCGAGATCGGCGTCGCGTGGGCCGGCAGCGGCAGGTGATCGATGCTTCGGCCGACCGCGTCGGCCTGTTCGCCGAGCCGGTAGCCGAGCACGGCATAGCCGTCGTTCGGCTGGGCCAGGTCCAGGCGTTCGTCGGCCTCGGGCGCCGGCGGCACTTCCAGGCGCAGGCGCCGGGCCAGCGCCGGGATGGTCCAGCCTTGCAGGGCCAGCGACACCAGGACCACGAAGAAGGCCACGTCGAGCACGGTCTTGGCCACCGGCAGGCCGGCCAGGAGCGGAAACAGGGTCAGGATGATGGGCACTGCGCCACGCAGGCCGACCCAGCCGATGAATACCTGCTCACGCCAGGGAAAACGGAAGGGCAGCAGGCACAGCCAGACCGCCAGGGGACGGGCCGCGAATATCAGCACCAGGGCGATGGCCAGCGCGGCGGGCGCGTCGGCGACCAGGTCGCGCGGGGTGGCCAGGAGACCGAGCATCAGGAATACGGCGAGTTGCGCCAGCCAGGCCAGGCCGTCGTGGACGTCGAGGATGTTGCGGATGGCCCGGGGCTGGCGGTTGCCGACCACCACCCCGGCCAGGTAGATGGCCAGGAAGCCGCTGCCGCCCAGGACCGTGGTCAGGCCGTAGATGCCGAGGCCGCCGGCCAGGATCAGCATCGGGTACATGCCCTGTTCCAGGGGCAAGCGGTTGGCCAGCCAGACCAGGGCCAGGCCTCCACCCAGGCCGGCGACCAGGCCGCCGCCCATTTGCTTGGCGAACAGGGTCAGCGTTTCCAGACCGGGCAGCGTCTGGCCGGCCAGGATCAGCTCGAGCAGGGCGATGGTCAGGAATACCGCCATCGGATCGTTGCTGCCCGACTCGATCTCCAGGGTGGCCGAGACCCGCTGCTTGAGGGTGAGCCCCTTGGCGTTGAGCAGCGCGAACACCGCCGCCGCGTCAGTGGAGCCGACCACGGCGCCGACCAGCATGCCTTCGAGCAGGCTGAATTCGAGCACCCAGGCAGCGAAGGCGCCCGTGACCACGCAGGTGATCAGCACCCCGGCGGTGGCCAGCACGAAGGCCGGCTTGAGGCCGGCCCGGAAGCTCTCGGCCCGGGTGTTGAGGCCGCCGCCGAGCAGGATCACCGCGAGGGCCACGCTGCCCAGGCTGTAGGCGATCTCGACATCGTTGAAGACGATGCCGCCGGGGCCGTCTTCGCCGGCCAGCATGCCCACCGCGAGGAACACCAGGAGCAGGGGCATGCCGAGTCGGTAGGAGGCCGCGCTGGCAAGAATGGCGAGCAGCAGGAGGGCCGCGCCCGCAAGGACGAGCTGGTCGATGGCGGTCATGGTCCGATTCTAGACTGAACGCGTCGAGCGGCGAGTGATCAGGGCCTTTTCCAGCTCCACCACCAGGAAGACCGCCAGGCCAAACAGGGTGATCAGGCCCCAGGTCGGGGCATCGAGGGGCGCGGTGCGGAACAGATGCTGCATGACCGGCAAGTAGGTGAAACAGGCTTGCAGCACGGCCAGCACGGCGATCGCGACCAGCACGGTGCGGTTGCCGGTGAGGCCGTCCCAGGACAGCACCGAGGCGGTCAGGCGCCGGCAGTTGAACAGGTAGAACAGCTCGCCCATGAGCAGCAGGTTGACGGTCGCGGTGCGCGCCGTGTCGAGGTCGGCACCGCGTGCCTGGGTCCACAGGAAGATGCTCAGGCCGCCGGCCACCATCAGGATCGAGACGAACACCACCCGCCAGGCCATGAACGGGCTGAGCAGCGCTTCGTCGGGTCGGCGCGGTGGCCGGCGCATGATGTCGGGCTCGGCCGGTTCGAAGCCGAGGGCCAGGGCCAGGGTGACGGCGGTGACCATGTTCACCCAGAGGATCTGGGCCGGGGTGATCGGCAACTGGGCCAGGCCGAGCGCGATCGCCACCAGCAGCACGGCGGCCTGGCCGCCGTTGGTCGGCAGGATGAAGACGATGGCCTTGCGGATGTTGTCGTAGATGGCGCGGCCTTCCTCGACCGCCGCCGCGATGCTGGCGAAATTGTCGTCGGCGAGCACGATCTCGGCCGCTTCCTTGGCCGCTTCGGTGCCCTTCCGGCCCATCGCCACGCCGACATCGGCGCGCTTCAGCGCCGGCGCGTCGTTGACCCCGTCGCCGGTCATCGCCACCGCCTCGCCGTGGGCTTGCAAGGCGGCTACCAGGCGCAGCTTGTGTTCCGGGCTGGCGCGCGCGAACACCTCGGTGTCGCGCACCGCGCGCGCCAGGGTGGCGTCGTCCATGGCCTCGACGTCGGCGCCGGTGAGGGCGTTGACCTGGTCCGACAGGTGCAGTTGCTCGCCGATGGCGCGTGCCGTGGCGGCATGGTCACCGGTGATCATCTTGACCCGGATGCCGGCGGCGCGACATTGCGCCACCGCGCGCACGGCTTCCTCGCGCGGCGGGTCGGCCAGGCCGAGCACGGCGAGCAGGGTGAAGCCGCCGGCCTCGATGTCGGCGAAGGTCAGTTCGCGTTGCCCTTCTGTGGCGGGCTTCCTGGCCAGGGCCAGGAGGCGCATGCCTTGGGCCGCGACCGCGTCCATGGCGGCGTGCCAGGCCTTGAGGTCGATCGGCGCCGCGTCGCCGGCCAGGCGGTGCGACCGGCACAGTTCCAGCACCCGTTCCGGCGCGCCCTTGAGGAACACGAAGCCGTGGCCGGCGTGGTCGTGGTGCAGGGTGGCCATGAAACGGTGCTCGGATTCGAACGGGATGACGTCGGCGCGCGGCAGGCTCTCCGCTTCGAAGCGCGGATCCAGGCCGGTCTTCAGGCCGAGCGTGACCAGGGCGCCCTCGGTGGGGTCGCCGGCCAGCTGCCACTGGCCCTCCTTCAGGCCCAGGCTGGCGTCGTTGCAGAGCAACGCCAGGCGGCCGATCTCGATCAGTTCCGGCGCCGTATCGAGATCGACTGTCTGGCCATCCCGCTCGAAGCCGCCCTCGGGCGCGTAGCCGACCCCGGTGACCGTGTATTCGCCGGCCGCCGTCAGCACCGCCTGGCAGGTCATCTCGTTGCGGGTCAGGGTCCCGGTCTTGTCGGAGCAGATCACGGTGACCGAGCCGAGCGCCTCGACCGCAGGCAGGCGGCGCACGATGGCCTGGCGCCGGGCCATGGCCTGCACGCCGATGGCCAGGGTGATGGTCATGATCGCAGGCAGGCCTTCGGGGATCGCGGCCACGGCGAGGCCGACGGCGGCCAGGAACATCTCGCTGGCGCCATAGCCGTGCAGCCAGACGCCGACCACGAAGGCCAGGGCGGCGATGGCCAGGATCACCCAGGTCAGCCACTGCCCGAACGCGGCCATCTGGCGGAGCAGCGGCGTGGCCAGTGCCTGGACGTCGGCGATCATCCGGCTGATCCGGCCCAGCTCGGTGTTCGTCCCGGTCGCCACCACGACGCCGGCGCCCTGGCCATAGGTGACCAGGGTGCCCGACCAGGCCATGTTGGTGCGGTCGCCCAGGGGCACCGGCTCCGGCACTGGGGCGAGCGACTTCTCGACCGCCAGCGATTCCCCGGTCAGGGCGGCTTCCTCGATGCGCAGGCCCTTCACCTCGATCAGGCGCAGGTCGGCCGGTACCCGGTCGCCGGAAGCCAGGAACACCAGATCGCCCGGCGCCAGCTCGGCGGCGTCGATCTCGGTCCGGTGGCCATCGCGCAGGACCTGGGCATGGGGCGACAGCAGCGCGCGGATCGCCTCCAGGGCGCGCTCGGCCTTGCCTTCCTGGAGAAAGCCGATGAAGGCGTTGATCACCACCACACCGGCGATGACGCTGCTGTCGACCCAGTGGCCGAGCAGGGCGGTGACCCCGGCGGCAGCCAGCAGGACGTAGATCAGGACGTTGTGGAACTGGCGCAGGAAGCGTAGCCATGGGCCGCGTCGTTTGGGCGGTGGCAAGACGTTGCGGCCATGTCGATCGAGTCGGGCGCGGGCCTCTTCCGAGCTCAGTCCCCGGCCAGTCGTGGCAAGACGGTCAAGGACAGCATGCGCGGAGAGCGCGTGCCAGGCAATGGGGGGCGTATCGTGAGCTTCCATGATGATTCAAGCATAGCGTGTCGGCCCCGGGTTCTCTCAGGGTTTCACCCCCTCATGTGGGCATCGACCAGCGCGGTCAGCGGAATGTCGGCTGCATCCGGATCGATGCCGTTCATGTGCCGGATCAGCTCGCCGAGATCATCGTTCAGGGTCTTCAGGCGTGCCGCCGGCATCTTGTCGAGGGCGTCGACGATCAATCCGGTGAGCGGGGCCGGGGCACGCTCGATCAACGCGCGTCCGGCCTGGGTCAGGCGCAGGCGGACGACGCGGCGATCCTCCTCGATGCGCAAGCGTTCGATGTAGCCGGCCCGGGAAAGCTTGTCGACCAGATTGCTGGCGGTGGAAATGTGTACGGAAAGCGCCTGGCTGAGTTGAGACACCGTGATGTCGGTCTGATGGGCGATGCTAGCCAGGGCCCAGACCTGGGCCCCGCTGATCCCGCAGGATTCTTCGAGCGCGCGGGCATGCTGGCGCACGGCGCCGATGATGATGCGCAGTTTGCGCAGGGCTTCGATGGCGTCAGGCTGGGACATCGCGCTTTCCGGGCGGGAATCATGAATTGAAGTGCAGTTTACCGAGCCCGGGTTGACCCTGCGAGATGTTTTGTACAAAATAGTTTTGTGCAAAATATTATGTCATCACATCATCAGGCCGCGCTTTCCGGATCGGAAGCGAAGGGCTGGCCATGACCCACGCGTGTCGGACGCGACAGAATCCCGGACAAGGGATCCTGGTGTTCGGAGAGGTGCTGTTTGATTACTTCGCCGACCAGGCCCGCCTGGGCGGGGCGCCCTTCAACGTGGCCTGTCACCTGCGCGGGCTGGCCGGTGGACGGGTCGTCCTGGTCAGCCGGGTCGGGCGCGATGCTCCGGGTCTGGAAATCGAGCGCGAGATGCGCGCCCGCGGGCTCGGGCTCGAGGGGCTCCAGCACGATGCCCGGCATCCCACCGGGATGGTGCGGGTCCTGGAGGACCCGTCCGGACCGGCCTACGAGATTCCCCCAGGGCAGGCCTGGGACTACATCCATGGTGATCATGCCCGGGTGGTCGGCTTGGCACACCAGCCGGCCTGGGTCTACTTCGGGACGCTGGCGCAGCGTGGCGTCGCACGCCAGGCCTTGCTCAGCCTCATGCAAACCACCCAGGCCGCGGGCTTCCTGGACGTCAACCTGCGCGGACAGTGGTGGAGCAAGGAAGTCTTGCGCTGGTCGTTCGGCCGGGCCGACACCGTCAAGATGAACGCGTTCGAGCTGCATGCCATCGCTGAAGCACTGGGGCTGGGAAAGTGCGATGCCGTCGAGCAGGGGCAGCGACTGATGCGACGCTACGGCCCCCGGCGCCTGATCGTGACCGAGGGCGAGCGGGGCGCCTGGATGCTTGACGCAGAGGCTGGGTTCGCACGCTGTCCGGCCGCGCCGGCCCGGGTGGTGAATACGGTCGGGGCTGGCGATGCGTTCGCGGCGGTTTGCCTGCTCGGTCAGCTGCAGGGCTGGTCGATGGAGACCACGCTGACCCGGGCTTCGGCCTTGGCTGCCGATGTTTGCGGCCTGCCCGGGGCCGTGCCCGACGACGATGACTTCCATGCGCACTATCGACGTGACTGGGCACCATGCAAGGCGGTGGCGTGATGCCGATGTATATCCTGATGTTGAGCGTGCATGGCCTGATTCGCGGGAACGAACTTGAACTGGGCCGTGATCCGGACACCGGCGGTCAATCACTCTACGTGGTCGAACTGGCACGTGCGCTCGGCCAACACCCGGGCGTCGACCAGGTCGATCTGGTGACCCGCAGTATCCAGGATGCCAGGGTATCCAGTGATTACGCGCGTCCGATCGAGTCGCTCGGCGGCAAGGCGCGTCTGGTGCGCCTGCCGTTCGGGCCGCGCCGGTATCTGCGCAAGGAAGCCCTGTGGGGGCACCTGGATACCCTGGTGGACCGGGTGCTGGGCCATATCCGGGCCCAGGGGCGGACACCGGACATCATTCACAGCCATTATGCGGATGCCGGTTATGTCGGCACCCAGTTGTCCCAGTTGCTTGGCATTCCCCTGGTCCATACCGGCCATTCACTCGGCCGTTGCAAGCAGCAGCGGATGCTGGCCAGCGGGCGCAAGCCGGCTGCCCTGGAAAGGCAATTCAATTTCAGCCGGCGGATCGCCGCCGAAGAATCGGTCCTGGCCAACGCCGACCTGATCATCGCCAGCACCCGCCAGGAATGCGAGGAGCAATACGGCTTGTACGAGAATTTCCAGCCGTCGCGTGCCCTGGTGTTGCCCCCGGGGACGGATACCACGCGCTTCGCCCCGCCAGGTCGGGCCCCGGTATCGGCTGCGGCGGAGCGCATGATCGACCGCTTCCTGGAAACGCCGCGCAAGCCCCTGGTGCTGGCGATCGCCCGGCCAGAGGCGCGCAAGAACCTGGTCCGCCTGGTGGCGGCGTTCGGGGCCTCGCCGCGCTTGCGCGAGCGGGCCAATCTGGCCATCCTGGCTGGCCAGCGGGATGACATCCGCGGGCTCGACGAGGACCAGGCCCGGGTGCTCAACGATCTGCTCCTGGAGGTCGACCGGCACGATCTCTGGGGCCACGTGGCGCTACCCAAGCGGCATGCGCCGGATCAGGTCCCGGAACTGTTCCGCCTGGCGGCGCGCCGGCGCGGCGTGTTCGTCAATCCGGCCCTGACCGAGCCGTTCGGCCTGACCCTGATCGAGGCCGCCGCCAGCGGCCTGCCGGTGGTCGCCACCGATGATGGCGGGCCCAAGGACATCCTGGCCAATTGCGACAATGGCGTGCTGGTCGATCCGCTCGAGCCGGCCTCGATCGCCGCCGGCATCGAGCACTTGCTGGATGATCCCCGTGCCTGGCAGCGGCATGCGCGCCGGGGGCAGGTCGGCGTGGCCCGGCATTACGTCTGGAATGCCCATGTCGAGCGCTATCTGAAAGCCCTGGAAAAAGTGCTGCGCCGGACCCGCAAGCAAGTCCGGCGGGACATCGCCGCCTACCTGCACCCCGAGGGCAATCCATTGCCCCTGGTGCGCAAGATGCTGATCAGCGACATCGACAACACGCTGATCGGCGCCCGGGCCGGGCTGGGCGAGTTGCTCGCCGTGCTGCGCGCCTGTGGCCGCGATGTCGGCTTCGGGATCGCCACCGGCCGCACGCTGGACAGTGCCCTGGCGGTGCTGCGCCAGTGGCGGGTGCCAGTACCCGATGTCCTGATCACCAGTGTCGGCAGCGAGATCCATTACGGCAAGGGGCTGCGCCCCGATACCGGTTGGACGCACCATATCCGGCATTTGTGGCGGCGGGAGGATCTGGCCCGGGTCTTTGCCGAGGTTGCCGGCCTGACGCCCCAGCGGTCCGACTGCCAGCGCGAGTTCAAGCTCAGTTACGACGTCGACCCGGAGCGCATGCCCTGTCTGTCGGACTTGCAAGGCCGCCTGCACGAGCTTGGCCTGCATGCCCGCCTGATCTATTCCCACCAGGCCTATCTCGACGTGCTGCCGATCCGGGCCTCCAAGGGCCATGCGGTACGCTACCTGGCCTACAAATGGGGCTTGCCCCCGAGCGCATTCCTGGTGGCCGGGGATTCGGGCAACGATGAGGAGATGCTGCTTGGCGACACCCAGGCGGTGGTGGTCGCCAATCACAGTCCGGAACTGGAGCCACTGCGGGGCCTGGAGCAAGTCTATTTCGCCCGCGCCAGCCATGCCGCCGGCATCCTCGAGGGCATCCGGCACTATGGTTTCGTGCCGGCCGAAACCGGGCAGGTCTTGGCATGATCGCCGCCGGGTTGCACTGGATCAGCGCCCATCGCGATCCATGGCAGGATTTCCTGCGCCGCTGCCTGGGCAGCGGGCGGCCGCTGCTCCTGCATACCGACTTGGCGGAACTGTTCAAGCAGACCTGTGCTTCGGGGAGCGAGGCGCTTGCCGAATCACCGCTGGCCAGTTTGGTGGGGCGCATGCAGGAGGCGGTGCTGATGCCGCCCCTGGCCTGCTTCGCGGTGCGTGAAAACGCCGGGCGCTGGCATTACCTGCGCGCCGCGCCCGAGGCGGATGTCCCGGAGCCGATCTCGGTGTCCGCCTTCCTGGCCTTCAAGGAGCGGCTCGTGAATCCGGGCGCCGGCGAATCCGAGGCCCTGGAAGTCGATTTCACCCCCTTCAACCGGGAATTCCCCCGGCTTCAGGAAATGCGCTCGATCGGCCAGGGCGTGTTGTTCCTGAACCGGCAACTGGCCAGCGCCATGTTCCAGCGTCCCGCCGAAGGGCATGCCCGGTTGCTGGACTTCCTGCGCCTGCACGCCCTGGAAGGCCAGCAGTTGATGCTGCACCCGGTCATCTCCGGCGTGGCCGGGTTGCGCGAGGCGTTGCGCGAGGCCCAGGCCTGTCTCGACCGCCTGGCTCCGGACACGCCCTGGGCCGGGCTCGCCGATCCGCTCGGCCGCCTGGGGTTCGCGCCGGGCTGGGGCGATCGCGCGGCCCGGGTGAGCGACACCATGAGTCTGCTCACCGACCTGCTCGAGGCGCCTTCGCCCCAGACCCTGGAAGCCTTCCTGGCGCGCATCCCGATGATCTCCCGGCTACTGATCCTGTCGCCGCACGGCTGGTTCGCCCAGGACAACGTGCTCGGCCGCCCCGATACCGGCGGCCAGGTGGTCTACATCCTCGACCAGGTGCGTGCCCTGGCGCGCGAGATGCGCGACCGCCTGGCCGGCCAGGGAGTCGACGTGGCGCCGCGCATCGTGGTCGTGACCCGGCTGATCCCGGAGGCCGACGGTACGTCGTGCGACCAGCCTCTGGAACCGATCCGCGGCTGCGAAGGGGTGACCCTGCTGCGGGTACCGTTCCGCGGCCCGGGCGGCGAGATCGTGCGCCACTGGATCTCGCGCTTCACCCTGTGGCCCTATCTCGAGGGCTTCGCGCGGGAGGTGGAGGATGCCGCCCAGGCCCAGTTGGGCGGGCGCCCTGACCTGGTCATCGGCAATTACTCCGACGGCAACCTGGTGGCGTCCCTGATCGCCCAGCGCCTGGGGGTGACCCAGTGCAACATCGCCCATGCCCTGGAGCAGTCGAAGTATTTGCATTCGGCGCTCTACTGGCGCGACCAGGATCCGGTCTACCACTTCGCCTGCCAGTACACCGCCGACCTGATCGCCATGAACAGCGCGGATTTCATCATCACCAGCACCTACCAGGAGATCGCCGGTACCGGCGATGCCGTGGGCCAGTATGAAAGTTACCGCGCTTACAGCTTGCCTGGCCTGTACCGCGTGGTGGGCGGTGTGGATCCCCTGGATCCCCGCTTCAACATCGTCTCGCCCGGTGCCGACGAGCGGGTTTATTTTTCCTATGCGGACAGCGAACGCCGGCTGCGCGCGTTGTCCGGCGAGATCGACCGCCTGCTCCTGGGCGATGATCCCGGCGTGCCTTGGCGCGGCGGCTTCGCCGACCCCGACAAGCCGGTCCTGTTCACCCTGGCCCGGCTCGACCGGATCAAGAATCTCACCGGCCTGGCCGACTGGTACGGCGGTTGCGACGCCTTGCGCGCCCGCGCCAACCTGCTGATCATCGGTGGCCACGTCGATCCGGGCGCCTCCGGCGACGCCGAGGAGGCGGAGCAGATCCGCCGCATGCATGCCCTGTTCGACCAGCATGGCCTGGACGGGCAGGTCCGCTGGCTCGGGGCCCGGCTCGACAAGGCCCTGGCAGGGGAGTTGTACCGTCATGTCGCCGACCGGCGCGGGATCTTCGTCCAGCCGGCGCTGTTCGAAGCCTTCGGGCTGACCGTGATCGAAGCCATGGCCTCCGGCCTGCCGGTGTTCGCGACCCGTCACGGCGGCCCGCTGGAAATCATCCGCGACGGTGAATCCGGTTTCCATATCGATCCCAACGATGGGGCCGCGGCTGCCGACCGGATGGCGGATTTTCTGGCCCGTTCGGCGGCTGATCCGGTGGTCTGGACGCGTGTCTCGGAAGCGGCGCTGGCCCGGGTCGAGGCACGCTATACCTGGCGCCTGTACGCCGAGCGGATGATGACCCTGTCGCGCATCTACGGGTTCTGGAAGTTCGTCAGCAACCTGGAGCGGGAAGAAACTGCGCGCTACCTGCAAATGTTCCATCACCTGCAATTCCGGCCGCTGGCGCGGGCGGTCGGGGGGGCGGAATGGAACTCGTGAACCTGTTTCCCGGCGGGCTGGTCGCCTGGGCCGATGAAGCCCGCCAGGGGCTGCGTGTCCTGGTCATCCTGAGTGTGGCCTGGCTGATGCTGGCACTGGCCCGCCGGGTGATCCGGGCGATCCGCCTGCAACTCCAGCGCCGCACCGACGACCCGGAGCAAATGCGCCGGCTGGACACCTTGGGCCGGGTCCTGCGCTATGGCGCGGCGGTGGCGGTCAGCCTGGTCGCCGGCATGCTGGTGCTCGCCGAGCTGGGCATCGCCATCGCGCCCATCCTGGCCTCGGCCGGCGTGGTCGGCCTGGCGATCGGGTTTGGTGCCCAGAGCCTGATCAAGGATTTCTTCACCGGCCTGTTCCTGCTCATCGACGACCAGATCCACCAGGGTGATGTGGTCGAGGTGGCGGGCAAGGGTGGGCTGGTCGAGGAGGTGACCTTGCGTTACGTGCGACTGCGCGACTACGAAGGCAACGTGCATTTCATTCCCAACGGCGTCATCGACACCGTGACCAATCGCAGCCGGGATCATGCCTATGCGGTGATCGACGTGGGCGTGGCCTATCGCGAAGACCTCGACGAAGTGTTTGCCGTGATGCGCGAGGTCGGCGCCGGGATGCGTGCCGATCCGGACTTGGCCGCCCGGATTCTCGAGGACCTCGAGATTGCCGGGGTCGAGCAATGGGCCGACTCGGCGGTGGTGGTGCGTGCCCGCTTCAAGGTCGAGCCCCTCGAGCAATGGGGGGTGCGGCGCGCTTTCCTGTTGCGGCTGAAACAGGCCTTCGATGCCCGGGGCATCGAGATTCCCTATCCCCATCTCACGGTCTATGCCGGCCAGGACAAGGACGCCCGCGCGCCTGCCTGGCCAGTTCAACTCAGGAACTGATCATGTCTACCCTGCTTTCAATGCCGTCGGCGGGTCTGCATGCGGCACCGCGCTACAAGGCCTATGGGCTGGCCAATTTTCGGGATTTGCCCCAGATGGCGGGGGTTCCCGAGTCGATCAAGCGCGACATCGAGGTCATCGGACGGGTGCTGCCGTTCAAGGTCGACAATTTCGTCGCCGAGCACCTGATCGATTGGTCGCGGGTGCCCGACGATCCGCTTTTCACGCTCACCTTTCCGCGCCGGGGCATGTTGTCCGAGGCCCATTACGCCGAGATCGCCGGCCTGCTCGATGCCGGGGCCGACCCGGCCAGGATCAGGGCGGCCGCGGAACGCATCCGCTGGGCGCTGAACCCGCACCCGGCCGGCCAGATGGACCACAATGTGCCGCGCCTGGCCGATCATCGGCTGGCGGGCTTGCAGCACAAATACCGGGAGACCGTGCTGTTCTTTCCCTCCCAGGGCCAGACCTGCCATGCCTACTGCAGCTTCTGCTTCCGCTGGCCGCAGTTCGTCGGCCAGCCCGGGCTGAAATTCGCCAGCCGGGAGGTCGATGCACTGATTGCATACCTGCGCAGCCATCCGGAAGTCACCGACCTGCTGTTCACCGGCGGCGACCCGATGGTGATGTCGGCGCGCAACCTGGCCGGCTACCTGGAGCCGGTGCTGGCCGCCGATCTGCCGCATCTGCGCCGCATCCGGATCGGGACCAAGGCGCTCAGCTACTGGCCTCATCGGTTTCTCTCCGATGCCGATGCCGGCGACCTGCTGGCCTTGCTTGCGCGCGTGGTCGACAGTGGCCGTCACCTGGCCCTGATGGCGCATTTCAATCACCCGCGAGAACTGGAGCCGGCGCCCGTGCGGCAGGCGATTGGCCGTCTGCGCGAGACCGGCGCGCTGATCCGCACCCAGTCGCCCCTGCTGCGCCACATCAATGATGACCCGGCTCTTTGGGCCGAGATGTGGGATCGCCAGGTCGATCTCGGGTGTGTGCCGTATTACATGTTCCTGCCCCGTGATACCGGTGCACACGACTATTTCAGTGTGCCCCTGGTGCGCGCCTGGGAGATCTACCGCCAGGCCTACCAGCGGGTCAGTGGCCTGGCGCGCACGGTGCGCGGCCCCTGCATGTCGGCGGATCCCGGCAAGGTACAGGTGCTCGGGGTGACCGAGCTGGGCGGGGCGCCGGTCCTGCAATTGCGGTTCCTGCAGGGCCGCGACCCGGATTGGGTGCACCGGCCGTTTTTTGCGGTTCGCGATGATCGGGCGACCTGGCTGGACGAATTGCGACCGGCGTTCGGTGAGGAACGGTTCTTCTTTCAAGCCAGTCCGGGTCCGACAGGCGGCTAGGGGCAGGCTTCGGGGCTTCCCGGGCGCGTGGGCTGGGCGGTTTTCGAGCCGAGCAGGCCCGGCGCGGCAGGATCGAGCCAGCGCTCGCGGTGGGGCGGGTGGCCGGGGCGGTGTAGAAATTTGCCGGAGGCTATGTCTAAAGTCATAGAATAGAAGTCGGAAGAGGTGTTCATCCCTGGCCCGCTCCACGTGAAAGGATGTCCTCGATGACTGACCTGTGGCGTTTATTCCTGGCGTGCTTGCTGGCGGCTTGGCTGGTGCCGGCGCAAGCCGAACCTGTCCCGCTGCGCCTGGGCATCATGCCCTTCAACAGCACGCTGGCCCTGATCAAGACCCACCAACCCCTGCGCCTGCATCTCGAAGCGGCCTTGAAGCGCCCGGTGGAAATCTTCACCGCCGCCGACTATGCCGCCTTCCATCGGGATTCCCTGGCCGGACAGTTCGACCTGCTGATCACCGGGCCGCATTTCGGCGTCATGTGCATCGATCAGGGCTATGCGCCGATGTTTCACTACAAGGCCAGCCTGACCCCGATCTTCGTGGTCGGCCAGGGCGCCGGGCTGGACCGGGTCGAGAAACTCAAGGGCAAGCGGATCGGCCTGTCCAACCGGCTCTCGGTGTCGTCCATCGCCGGCCTGCAATGGCTGGCCGAACGCGGCTTGCAGGCCGGGGTCGACTTCGAGGTGGTCGAAAAGAGCACCCACGGCGCTGCCATCGCGGCGGTCGCGGTGGGCGACCTGGATGCCGCGCTGACCACCTACACCCCGCTCAAGCAGATTCCGGCCGACGTGCGCGCCAAGGTGGCCGAGCTGCCCAGCACGGTCCAGGTGCCGCATCTGATGACCCTGGCCCATACCCGGCTCGGCCCGGCCGGCCTGGACGCCGTGCGGCGCGCCCTGGCGGCGTTCCCGGCGAGCCCGGAGGGGCAGGCGTTCTTCCGGGAGACCGGCTACCTCGGCTACGAGGCCATCGAGGCACGCGACCTCAAGGCCCTGCAGCCCTATGTCCCGATCGTCAAGAAGCTGATGGGATTGTGAGCCGGCATGCAGGCGTTCTGGAACCGTTCCCTGCGCGGCAAGCTGCTGCTCGCCAGCATCCTGGTCGAGATGACCATGCTGGCCTTGCTGGTGGGCAACAGCGTGCGCCTGATCGACCAGCACCTGAACCGCCAGGCCGAGGCGCGCATCCAGGCCATCGAGCTGGCCTACAAGACGGCCGTGGCGCCGCCCCAGGCGGCGCGCGACTACGCCACCCTGCGTGACATCCTGGATGGCTGGCGCAAGGCGGAGGATGTCCTGTACCTGGTGGTCCTCGACCCGCAGGCGCGGATCCTGGCCGCCTCCGGCTGGGCGGAGGAACGGCCGTTGCCCATCCCGGGCAGGGTCGACGACGTCAGTCACGTCCGCTTCCCGGTCGACTATCTCGGCCAGGTCTATGGCCAGGTCCAGTACGGCCTGTCGACCCGCTACATCGACGAGGCCAAGCGCGAACTGCTGACCCAGGGCAGCTTGATCGCCCTGGCCGAAATCGTCGCCACCCTGCTGCTCCTGTCCCTGATCGGCTACTGGCTGACCCGGCACCTGGCCGCCCTGATGCGGGCCAGCGCGCAGGTGGCCGAGGGCGACTACGACATCCGGCTGCCGGTCGGCTCGACCGACGAGGTCGGCCAGCTCGCGGCCCGCTTCAATGCCATGGCCGGTGCGGTGCAGGGCCGCATCGCCGCGCTTTCCGAGAGCGAACAGCGTTCGCGGGCGATCGCCGACTATACCTACGGCTGGGAGAACTGGTTCGCGCCGGACGGCAAGCTGCTCTGGGTCAACCCGGCGGTGGAGCGGGTGACCGGCTTCACGCCGAGCGAGTGCCATGCCATGGCGGACTTCCCGATCCCCTTGGTATTCGGCGACGACCAGGCCCTGGTCGGCAACTGCCATCAACTGGGGCTGTCCGGCCAGACCGGCCACGATCAGGAGTTCCGGGTCCGGCGCAAGGACGGCCGCATCGTCTGGGTGGCGATGTCCTGGCAGCCGATCTTCGATGAAGCGGGCCGTTCGCTCGGCTATCGCTCGAGCGTGCGCGACATCTCCCTGGAACACCACGCCCGCGAGGAACTCGCCTACCAGGCCAGCCACGACGCCCTGACCGGCCTGCACAACCGGCGCGCGTTCGAGACCGCGCTGGAACAGGCCCTGGCGGCGATGAAGGCGGGCGGCGCGGCGCGCACCCTGCTTTACATCGACCTCGACCAGTTCAAGCTGGTCAACGACACCTGCGGCCATTCGGCCGGCGACCAGCTATTGCGCGAGATCAGCGTGGTGATGCGGAGCAGCGTGCAGGAGGGTTTCCTGGCCCGGCTGGGCGGCGATGAATTCGGCCTGCTCCTGGCGGCCGACCTGGGTGACGCCCGGCGCCGCGCCGAGAAACTGATCGACAGCATCCGGCGCCATGTCTTCATCTACCAGGGCCAGTATTTCCAGATCGGCGCCTCGATCGGCATGGTCGAACTGCAGGCCGACTCCCAGGGCATGGACGAGATGCTGATCGCCGCCGACCAGGCCTGCTACGCGGCCAAGGACAAGGGCCGCGACCGCATCGAGGTGTATGTCGCCGATGACGACTATTACCAGTCGCAACGGGCCCAGTTCCTGTCCGTGGCGCAGATCGTCGGTGCCCTCAAGGAAGACCGCCTGGTGCTGCACTTCCAGCGCATCGTGCCCCTGCAGGCCGGCCTGCATCCCCATGTCGAGGTGCTGTTGCGCATGGTCGGCGATCAGGGCCGGCTGATCTCGCCCGGCTTGTTCATTCCCGCCGCCGAGCGTTTCAACCTGATGCCCCAGGTCGACCGCTGGGTGATCGACCGGGTCTGCCGGCGGGTGGGTTCGGGCGTGGCGGGGTTCGCGGCGGACACGACGTTCGCCATCAACCTTTCCGGCGCCACGGTCTCCGCCGACGACCTGGGCGACTACGTGGCCGGCTGCTTCAGCCGCCATGCCATCGACCCGGCCCGAATCTGCTTCGAGATCACCGAGACCGCCGCCATCGGCCATCTCGACCGCGCCCTGGCCTTCTTCGCCCGGGTGCGGGCGATGGGCGCGACCGTGGCGCTCGACGACTTCGGTGCGGGCCTGTCTTCATTTGCCTACCTGCGCCGGCTGGAAGTCGATTTCCTCAAGATCGACGCCCTCTTCGTCAAGCACTTGCACAGCGACGCGCGCGACTTCGCCGTGGTGCGCTCGATCATGGAGGTGGCGCGGGTACACAACATCCGCACCATCGCCGAATACGTGCACAAGCCGGTGATCGCCGACATCCTGCGCGAGATGGGCGTCGACTACGCCCAGGGCTTCGCCCTGCACGAGCCGGAGCCGTTCCCGGTCGAGGCTTGACCTTTGGGAGCCACTGATTGATTCGCACGCGATCCACGGACGAATAAAGGGGCGCCTTAGCGCCGCACCCGGCGCCGGCGCTTGGCCAGGATATGCCAGCGCCAGGCCAGGCTGATCAGGGCATAGGTGATCAGGCCGGTCAGGCTGGCGACCACCGCCAGGCCGACCAGCAAGGGCTTGCCCAGCCGGGTGATGCGCGACCAGAGGCCGGGCTCGGGGTCGGCCTGGTCGGCGGCCAGCAGTGTGTCCTGGTCCAGGGCGGTGTCGCGCGCTTGTCCAGTCAATACCAGGCCGAGCCGGTAGGCGCCGTAGTAGATCGGCCCGAAGGTGACCGGGTTGGTCACCAGGGTGCTGGCCGCGGCGGCCGGCAGGTTGGCACGCAGGAGCACGGCGGCGGCGGCCGAGACCGGGATCTGGGCGATCGGGATGAGCAGGCCGAAAAACACCCCGAGGGCGACACCCAGGGCAACGCCCCGGCGCGACCAGTGCCACAGGCGCGGGTGGCCGAGGAAGGGCGCCAGCCAGGCCAGCCAGCGGTTCTTCTCGAGTTTATCCCGGGTCGGCAGCCAGCGTCGGAACCGGTCCATGGCTCAGCCGGTGTTGCGCATGCCGGCGGCGATGGCGTTGATCGAACGCAACAGCGGCGCCAGCCAGGGACTCTCGGTGCCCTGGGGCTCGCCGCGCAGCCGGCGCAGGAGTACCACCTGGATGTGGTTGAGGGGGTCCAGGTAGCGTTGCCGCTGGGCCAGCGAGTCGGCCAGTTCCGGGGTTTCCTCGAGCAGCCGTGACACGTCGGCGACGTGCAGGATCTGGCGCACGGCGCGGTCGTGGCGTTCCCGGATCAGGTCGTAGATGCGCTCACCGACCTGGCGGTCCAGGCACAGCCCGGCGTACTGGCGGGCGATGTTGGTGTCGGTCTTGAACAGCGCCATCTGGGCATTGTCCAGCAGGGTGCGGAAGAACGGCCACGCGTGGTACATCATCTGCAGCTTGGCCAGGCGTTCCGGATCCTGGCCGCGCCAGCGCTCCAGGGCACCGCCGATGCCGTACCAGGTGGGCAGCGCGTGGCGCGACTGGCCCCAGGCGAAGACCCAGCCGATCGCCCGCACCGAGCTCATCGAGCGGTCGCCCTTCTTGCGGTGCGAGGGGCGCGAGCCGATGTTGAGCAGGCCGATTTCCTGCACCGGGGTGGCCTCGTAGAAGTAATCCAGGAAGCCGGGTGTCTTCTGGGTCAGTTCGCGGTACACCGCCTCGCCCTCGCGCGCCAGCTCGTCCATGATGCCGAGGTAGTCGTTGCGGTCGGGCGCCACCGGGCGGACCAGATGGG
Source organism: Pseudomonadota bacterium (assembly GCA_049322515.1). Lineage (GTDB taxonomy): Bacteria > Pseudomonadota > Gammaproteobacteria > Burkholderiales > Thiobacillaceae > Parasulfuritortus. The sequence continues at coordinate 35,350 of JBMOQW010000029.1, read as the reverse complement.
CGCTGGCCTTGATCACGCCGGTGACGCCCAAGGTCAATTCGTAGACGGCGGTTTCCGGGTTGTTGTACTTGTAGAACAGCACCTCGCCCTGTTCGGTCAGCTTCAACTGGCCGCGCACGGTGCCGGGCGGCTGCGCCAGGATGGCCTCGTGGGTGGGGCCGCCGCCCCGGCCCAGGGTGCCGCCCCGTCCGTGGAACAGGCGGCACGGGATGCCATGCCGGTCGGACAACGCCATGATCCGCTTCTGGGCTTCATACAAATTCCACGACGAGGCCAGGATGCCGCCGTCCTTGCACGAATCCGAGTAGCCGAGCATGACCTCCTGGCCGTCCGCGAACGCCGTCAACAGGTCGCGGTAGACAGGCAGGCCATACAGGCGCTCCAGCACCGCCTCGGCGTTCTTCAGGTCCTCGATGGTCTCGAACAGCGGCGACACCCCGATGTGGCAATACCAGCCGCCGGCCAGGCGCCCGGCCAGGCCGGTCTGGGCGCCGAGCAGCATCACTTCGAGCACGTGCGAGGCGCTGTGGGTCATCGAGATGACGTAGCGGCCGAAACAGTCCGGGCCGAGCTGCCGGCGCATGTCGGCGATCAGCTGGAACACCCGCAGGGTTTGCTGGCTGGCCTCGGGCAGGCGCGCCGGGTCGTAGGCGAGTGCGTTCGGGTTGGCGATCGCGTCGGCCAGCAGGGTGACGCGGGCGTCCTCGTCGAGGGCCAGGTAGTCGATGCCCAGGGCCAGCTTGAGCAGGTCGGCCACGGTCTCGCTGTGCCGGGTCGATTCCTGGCGCACGTCGAGCTGGGTGAGGTGGAAGCCGAAGGTCCGCACCAGCCGGATCAGGTCGTTCAGTTCGCCTTCGGCCAGGCTGCCGTCGCCGTGGCCGGCGAGCGAATCGCGGATCAGGATCAGGTCTTCGAGGAAGGCCGCCGCGCTGGTATAGCCGGGCTCCTCGTAGGCCGCCAGGCCGTGCGCCAGGGCACGCCGGTTGAGGTCCTGGTTGCGGCGCAGGCGATAGAGCATGATCTCCAGCTTGCGCCGGTAGGGCTCCTGCGGATGCGGGTTGGGCTGGTTGCCGAACAGGCGCTCGGCCAGCATGGCGTCGGCCTCCAGGCGGGTGCGGAAGGACTCGGAAGGGTGGCAGAGCCGGTCGGACAGCGAGAGCTGGTCGGACAGCCGCTCGACCCGGCGCAGGTACTCGGCCAGCACGGTGTCGGCCTGCAAACGCCAGGCCAGGGCGGTGACCTCGGCGGTGACCCCGGGATGGCCGTCGCGGTCGCCGCCGATCCAGGAGCCGAAGCGCAGGAAGGCCGGGATGTCGGCCGGGCAGACCTCGTAGACGTCTTCCAGGGCGCTGGCGTAGTTGCGGTAGACCTGGGCCACGGCCTGGAACAAGGATTGCGGGAAATAGGACAGGCCGGAATGAATCTCGTCGCGCACGTCGAGCTTGAACGAGCGCACCTCGTCGGTCTTCCACAAGGTGCGGATCTGGTTGCCCAGCTGCTTGACCACGGCGTCGCGGTAGAAGCCCTTGTTGCGCGGGTCGTCGAGTTCCTCCATGGACACGAAGATGTTGCGCAGGGCGCCCTTGATGGTGCGCCGCTTGGCCTCGGACGGATGCGCGGTGAGCACCGGCAGGTAGCGCACCTGGTCGATCAGTCCGGTCACTTCGTCGGCCCGGATGCCCTGCGCCTGCATTTGGCTCAGGGTGTCGTGGAACGAGCCCGGCCACATCTGCTGGCCGGGCTGGGCCAGGCGCCGGCGCCGGCGCAGCTGGGCGGTTTCCTCGGCGATGCTGACCAGGCTGAAATAGAGGTTGAAGGCGCGGATGATGGCCGACAGGGCTTCGGGCGTCTGCGCCTCGATCAGCTGGACCAGGGCAGCCTGCTTGCTCCGGCTCGGCTGCTCGCGCAGCGCGACGAAGCCCCGGCTCAGCTGGCCGAGGGTGTCATAGGTGGCGCGCGGCAGCTCGCTCTTGAGGACGCGCGACAGAAGCACGTTGAGCAGGCGTTCGCGCTGGCGCAGGTCGCGGTCGGGTGGGATGGTGGTCATGGTCGGATCGGTCGGTCTGGAATGACCGCATTATGCGGGGGAAGGGCCGCTAAACGGAAAGCCGCGTCCTCAGGATGCCGGGTCCGGGGCCAGGCCGCGGTCCTCGCTCAGCAGGTAATCGAGGAAGTGACGCGCCACCGTGGAGAGCTGGCGCCCGGCGGGATAGACCGCGAACCATTGCCGGTGGATCGGAAACCCTTGCACGTCGAGAATCGCGAACTGATCCACAGGGTTCAGGGACAGGGCCTGGGTCGACATCACCGAGATGCCCAGGCCGGCCAGGATCGCCTGCTTGATGGCTTCATTGCCGCCCAGTTCCATGCGCGGCCGCAGTTCCAGTCCGTGTTCGGCGAACAGGCGTTCGACCGCGTTGCGTGTCCCCGAGCCGGGTTCGCGCATCAGCCAGGATTCGGCGGCCAGTCCCGCAAGCGGGATCCGTTTTTTTCCGGCCATGGGATGGCCGGGTGCGGCCACCACCACGAGCGGGTTGCGCATGAAGGGCTTGGCAACGACTTCGATGTCCACCGGGGGCTGGCCGAGGATATAGAGGTCGTGAAGGTTTTCGGCCAGGCTGGCGAGCACCTGCTCGCGGTTGGTGGTTTTCAGCGAAACGTCGATGCCGGGGTATCGGCGCATGAAATCACCGAGCAAGCGGGGTGCGAAGTAAGAAGCGGTGGTCACCGCGATCAGTGACAGGCGCCCCTTCTTGAGGCCTTGTCGTTCCGCCACCGCCATGGTGAAGCGGTCCAGGGTGCCGAACACCTCACGCGAAGCGTGCACCAGGTCATGCCCGGCTTCGGTCAGGTAGAGCTTCTTTCCGACCTGTTCGAACAGGGGCACGCTGACGATGTCGGTCAGCTTCTTCATCTGCATCGAAAGCGTAGGCTGGGTCAGGTGCAATTCCTCGGCGGCACGGGTGAAACTGCCCAGCCGGGCGATGGCCTCGAAGATTTCCAGCTGGCGAAAGGTGGTGTGGTGTCGCATGGGCGGAAAACGGGAAGAACGGGGGGGGCGTTAACCAGGGTGCCGTGACGCTGTCTCGGAACAAACCATAGATAAAAGTCTATCGTAGTTATAGAAAATCGTGACTGTTATTTATATTTTGGCCCCGGCACCATACGCCCACCTCGGATCGGTGTACGCCGAATACCGAAGGATCGACCAACATCCTTGCAAGGAGCGATACATGGCTGTGAAGACCTACAACGCTGGCGTGAAGGAATACCGCCAGACCTACTGGATGCCCGAATACACCCCCCTGGATACCGACATCCTGGCGGTGTTCAAGATCACCCCGCAGCCCGGCGTCGACCGCGAGGAAGCCGCTGCCGCCGTGGCCGCCGAGTCGTCCACCGGTACCTGGACCACGGTGTGGACCGACCTCTTGACCGACCTGGACTACTACAAGGGCCGCGCCTACGCCATCGAGGACGTGCCGGGCGACGACACCTGCTTCTACGCGTTCATCGCCTACCCGATCGACCTGTTCGAAGAGGGCTCGGTGGTCAACGTGTTTACCTCCCTGGTCGGCAACGTGTTCGGTTTCAAGGCCGTGCGCGCCCTGCGCCTGGAAGACGTGCGCTTCCCGATCGCCTACGTCAAGACCTGCGGCGGCCCGCCGCACGGCATCCAGGTCGAGCGCGACATGATGAACAAGTACGGCCGTCCGCTGCTCGGCTGCACCATCAAGCCCAAGCTGGGCCTGTCCGCCAAGAACTACGGCCGCGCCGTGTACGAGTGCCTGCGCGGCGGCCTGGACTTCACCAAGGACGACGAGAACGTCAACAGCCAGCCGTTCATGCGCTGGCGCCAGCGTTTCGACTTCGTCATGGAAGCCATCAACAAGGCCGAGCGTGAGACCGGCGAGCGCAAGGGTCACTACCTGAACGTGACCGCCCCGACCCCGGAAGAGATGTACAAGCGGGCCGAGTACGCCAAGGAAATCGGCGCGCCGATCATCATGCACGACTACATCACCGGCGGCTTCTGTGCCAACACGGGCCTGGCCAACTGGTGTCGCGACAACGGCATGCTGCTGCACATCCACCGCGCCATGCACGCCGTGCTGGACCGCAACCCGCACCACGGCATCCACTTCCGCGTCCTGACCAAGATCCTGCGCCTGTCCGGCGGCGACCACCTGCACTCCGGCACCGTCGTGGGCAAGCTGGAAGGCGACCGCGAAGCCACCCTGGGCTGGATCGACATCATGCGCGACAGCTTCGTCAAGGAAGACCGCAGCCGCGGCATCTTCTTCGACCAGGACTGGGGCTCCATGCCCGGCGTGATGCCGGTCGCCTCCGGCGGCATCCATGTCTGGCACATGCCGGCCCTGGTCAACATCTTCGGTGACGACTCCGTGCTGCAATTCGGTGGCGGCACCCTGGGCCACCCGTGGGGCAACGCCGCCGGCGCCGCCGCCAACCGGGTCGCCCTGGAAGCCTGCGTCGAAGCCCGCAACAAGGGTATCGCCGTGGAAAAGGAAGGCAAGACCGTCCTGACCGAGGCCGCCAAGCACAGCCCCGAGCTGAAGATCGCCATGGAAACCTGGAAAGAGATCAAGTTCGAGTTCGACACCGTCGACAAGCTGGACGTCGCGCATAAGTAATTCGGGAAAAGAGAAACGGGACAAGGGAAACGGAAGAGCAACGCGGGTTTACGCGTTTCCCGTTTCCCCTGAGGCCGCAGGCCGAGTCCCGTTTCCCCCGCCCCTACACCGATCCGATATTAAAAAGGAACTGATATGTCTGATGTGATGGATTACAGCAGCCGGCTGAGCGACCCCGCCAGCCGCAAGTTCGAAACCTTCTCCTACCTGCCCGCCATGAACGCCGGCGACATCCGCAAGCAGGTCGAGTACCTGGTGTCCAAGGGCTGGAACCCGGCCATCGAGCACACCGAGCCCGAGTACCTGATGGACTCCTACTGGTACATGTGGAAGCTGCCCATGTTCGGCGAGACCGACGTGGACCGCATCCTGGCCGAAGCCGAAGCCTGCCACAAGGCCAACCCGAACAACCACGTGCGCCTGGTCGGCTACGACAACTTCGCCCAGTCCCAGGGCGCCGCGATGGTGATCTACCGCGGCAAGACCGTCTAAGCGCGGCGGACTGAAGTATCAGCCCCCGTCGCGCGCGCGTGGCGGGGGTTTTTCTTATCGAGGAACGAGCAACGGGAAAAGGGAAACGTAGAACCTTGCCCCCTGCGTTTCCCGTTTCCCGTTTCCCATTTCCCGTTTCCCCCAGGAGACTGTTATGAGCCACATCATCGACCAATACCGCATCACCCACGAACCCTATTACCGGCCCGTCGCCGACGAGGTGGAGCTGTTCGAGGCCGCCTACTCGGTACGCATGCCCATGATGCTCAAGGGCCCCACCGGTTGCGGCAAGACCCGCTTCGTCGAATACATGGCGCATAAGCTGGGCAAGCCTTTGATCACCGTGGCCTGCAACGAGGACATGACCGCGTCCGACCTGGTCGGCCGCTTCCTGCTCTCCGCATCGGGCACCGAATGGCAGGACGGCCCGCTGGCGATCGCCGCCCGCCACGGCGCGATCTGCTACCTCGACGAGGTGGTCGAGGCGCGCCAGGACACCACCGTGGTGATCCACCCGCTGACCGACAACCGGCGCGTCCTGCCCCTGGAAAAGAAGGGCGAATTGGTCAACGCCCATCCGGACTTCCAGATCGTGATCAGCTACAACCCCGGCTACCAGTCGCTGATGAAGGACTTGAAGCAGTCGACCAAGCAGCGTTTCGGGGGCCTCGACTTCACCTATCCGGAACACGCCATCGAGACCGAGATCGTCGCCCACGAGGCGGGCATCGACGCCGGCATCGCCGGCAAGCTGGTGTCCATCGCCGAGCGTTCGCGCAACCTCAAGGGCCACGGCCTGGACGAAGGCCTGTCCACCCGCATGCTGATCTACGCCGGCAGCCTGATCGGCAAGGGTGTCAATCCGCAGGCCGCCTGCCGGGTCGCCCTGGTCCGCCCGATCACCGACGATCCGGACATGCGCGATGCGCTGGATGCCGCGGTGACCACCTTCTTCTGATGCGGGAAATGAGACTCGGCCTGAGGCCCATGGGAAGACGGCAAGCGCGTGATTCCGCGCGCCACCCTGTTTCCCGTTTCTCGTTTTTCTTTTCCCGGAGCTAGCCATGTCGATCAATCTGGACGACTACGCCGAACTGCTCGAATCCCTCTCCGAGCACAGCCGCAAGGCCCTGGATGCGAATTGGCACGAGGCCACCAAGGTTTTTTCGCCGCGCGGCCTGGACAACTACCTGAAGGGCGTTTCCGCCATCCGCGGCCTGGGGCGCGGCGATTCCCTGGTCGAGACCTGGATCGAGGAAGCGCCCCGGGTGGCCAAGGAGGTGGGCGAGGATGTGGTCGGCGATCTGGCCACCTCGTCCCTGATGCTGGCCTCCAAGACCTCGGGCGCGGTGATCGAACTGCTGCTGGCGACCGCGCCGACCGCCGCCAATCGCCTGGGCGACGCGCAGCTGTTCCTCAACTATCTGCAATTCATCAATACCCTGATCGCCCAGGCGCCGCGGGGCGTGCGCCCGATGCTGGACAAGCTGGAGGTGCTGTTCCAGCACCTGACGCTGGGCGGCTTGCGGCGCTGGGCCCTGTGGGGTGCCCACGCCCACCGCACCAACTACGAGGAGCAGATCAAGTATTTCAGCCTCGACAGCAAGGAATCCCTGGCCATGCTCCAGAAGGAGCGCAAGGGCACCCTGCTGGTCGACGTCCAGCGCCGCATCAACATGTACCTGCGGGCCCTGTGGGCACGCGACTTCTTCATGCGGCCGACCTCCGGCGACTTCGAGTCGCGCGAGGGCTATCGGCCCTACATCGAGGACTACCTGCTGCATCTGCCGGATGCGTTCGACGACTTTGCGCCGGAGGGGCACGCGCCGGTGTCCGGACTGGAGCTCTACCGGGCCACGGCGGCGCACTGCGCGGCCCACGTGGTGGAGACCCGGGTGCCCATCTCCGCCGAGGCCCTGAACCCCTTGCAGATGGCCGTGATCTCGGTGATCGAGGACGCCCGGGTGGAAACCCTGTCGATCCGCCGCTTCCCCGGCCTGAAGCAGCTCTGGAGCCAGTTTCACCTGGCCACCCCGGAACGCGCCGCCAGCGTGGGCGATTACCTGAACCGCCTGGCCCGGGCCTTGCTGGACGAGACCTACCAGGATGACGATCCCTGGGTTGCGGAGGGACGGCTGCTGTTTGCCCAGGCCCAGGACAGGCTGCACACCAACCTCACTTCCTGGGAGATCGGCGTGCAACTGGCCCATTCCATCAGCCAGAAGAAGATCGCCTTCAACCCGCGCACCGATCTGCTGGAGGCGCCGTACCGGGACGACAACCGCTATTTCTGGGCCTTCCAGGAATTCGATTTTGCCAAGGCCGCCAGCGCCGGCTACGAGACCGTGAAGCAGGTGCGCAAGTACGTCAACGTCATGGAGATGGCCAACGAGATCGACGTCGAGACCGCCGGCGACGATGCCCAGGAAATCTGGGTGCTGGCCACGGAACTGTTCCCCTACGAGAACATCGGCGACCAGTACGGCGGCGAGAAATCCTTCAACGAAACCGAAGGCAAGGAGCCCCTCTCCGACCCCTTCCACTATTCCGAGTGGGATTACCAGATCCAGCTCGAGCGTCCGGCCTGGACCACGGTGCTGGAAAAACGCGCCAAGCAGGGCGACCTGCAACTGATCAACGACATCACCGCACAGTACAAGCGGGAAATCCACCGCATGAAGTTCCTGCTCGATGCCATGCAGCCCCAGGGCGTGCAGCGCATCCGCAAGCTGGAAGACGGCGACGAGATCGACATCAACGCCGCCATTGCCAGCTTCACCGACATCCGCATGGGCAACCAGCCGGACCCGCGCATCATGATGCGCAGCGTGCGAAAGACCCGCGACTTCTCCATCCTGGTGCTGCTCGACCTGTCGGAATCCACCAACGACAGGGTGCAGGGCCAGGAGTATTCGGTGCTCGACCTGACCCGGCGTGCGTGCGTGTTGTTGTCGGATGCCATCAGCAAGGTGGGCGACCCCTTCGCCATCCATGGCTTCTGCTCGGACGGCCGCCACGATGTCGAGTATTACCGCTTCAAGGACTTCGACCAGCACTGGGACGAAGCGCCGAAGGCCAAGCTGGCGGGCATGACCGGCCAGCTCTCCACCCGCATGGGCGCCGCCATCCGCCACGCCGGCCACCATCTCAAGCAGCAGCGCTCGGCGAAGAAGCTGCTCATCGTCATCACCGACGGCGAGCCGGCCGACATCGACGTGCGCGACCCGCAGTACCTGCGCTACGACACCAAGAAGGCGGTCGAAGAAGTCGCCAAGCACGGCGTCGTCACCTACTGCATGAGCCTGGACCCGCGCGCCGACAACTACGTTAGCCGCATCTTCGGCCAGAAGAACTACATGGTCGTCGACCACGTCCAGCGCTTGCCGGAAAAACTGCCGCTCCTCTACGCCGGCCTGACCCGATGAGGCATCCGCGGCAGTTTTCGGCGCAGGCTCACTTGCGTCAGCAAGTGAAGCCGCGCAGCGGCGGGCTGGAGCCAAAAACTCCCATGTCCAACGCCGGCCTTACGCGATGAGGCATCCGCGGCAGTTTTCGGCGCAGGCTCACTTGCGCCAGCAAGTGAAGCCGCGCAGCGGCGGGCCGGAGCCAAAAACTCCCATGTCCAACGCCGGCCTGACCCGATGAGGCATCCGCGGCAGTTTTCGGCGCAGGCTCACTTGCGTCAGCAAGTGAAGCCGCGCAGCGGCGGCGGCCATGACTGGTTTCTCTGATAGGGGGTGATTGGGCGGGTTCGGGTTCGCCAGCCTTGCCCCGGTCAACCGGCCGGCTTGGCCTGGTCGTCCCTGAACACCCCGCTGCGCGCCGCTTCGCGGACCGCCAGCACGGCGGGATGGCTGAGCCGGCGTTCCGCGGAGATGACGAAGTAGCGTTCGCGTATGTCTTCCGTCTTGCCGAGCATGACCGCGTCGTAGTGTTGCGCGACTTCCGCATGCAGGGCGGCCGGGGCCGGGAAGATGCCGGCACCCGACTGGCCGAAGGCCTTCATCAGCGCCGAGTCGTCGAATTCGGCCACCACCCGGGGACTCAGCCCCTGGCGTTCCAGCCAGCGCACGAGGGGACCGCGCAGGGCGCTGTCCTCGCCGGGTATCAGCATCGGCGCCTGGTCGAGACAGGCCGGGAAACCGGTCTGGAGGCGGGCGGCGAGGGCCGGGGCGGCGAAGAAGGCGACGCCGCATTCGCCCAGGAGATGGCTGTAACCCTTGACGTCCATGCCGGACGGCATCGGCCGGTCGGCCAGCACCATGTCGAGGCGGTGGATGGCGAGATCGGCCAGGAGGCGCTCCAGCCGATCTTCCCTGCAGGTGAGCCGGATCGGATCGGCGAGGCCAAGCACCGGCGCCAGCAACTGATGGGCGATCGATTTAGGCACCACGTCGGCGATGCCGACCCGGAACGGGATCACCCGTTCCTCGGCGCCGCCCCGCAGTCGCGCTTCCAGTTCCGTGCTGACCTGGAAGATTTCCTCGGCATAGGACAGGGCGAGCTTGCCGGCCTCGGTGAGCGCCATGCGCCGGCCTTCGCGGTGGAACAGCGCGACGCCCAGCCGCTGCTCGAACTGGCTGAGCTGGCCGGACAGGGTCTGTGGGGTCAGGTGCAGGCGCTCCGCCGCCCGGTTGACGCCGCCCGACTTGGCGATGGCATGGAAATAACTCAGGTGCTTGAAGTTGAGCATGCGGGGACGCCTGGTTGTTCGGGATTTTCGAATTAAACACAAATTATTAACTGTTTGCTTCGAATAAAGGCGGGCCGCCATACTGGCCCCGTCCTTGTCACTGATCAGGAGTCAGTCATGCATGTCGATATCCAAACCCACGGCTTCAGCCTCACCCCGGGCCTGCGCGACTATGTCGGGAAGCGCCTCGCCTACGCCTTGTCGCATGGCGATGCCAGCATCACGCGGTTGACCGTGCGCCTGTCCGACATCAACGGTCCACGCGGCGGTGACGACAAGCGCTGCCTGGTCGAAGTGCGCCTGAAGCGGGCCCCGGCCGTGGTGATCGAGGATGTCGAGGCTGATCTTTACGTGGCCATCGACCGGGCCGCCGAACGGGCCGGGCGTGCCCTGGACCGGCGCCTGGCACGCGGTCGCCAGTTCGTGGCCGCCCCGGCCGATCTGGCCGGGGAGACCGCGCTTCCGGCACAGCCATGAGCCGGCGGGTCGCCCGCGTCTCGTCCATTCCCTGCGTGTGAGGAGGCTACGATGCGCAAGCTCGGGCTGTTTGCGCTGTTCGCGGCCAAGGTCATGCAGGTCCGCCGGCGTACTTGGTGGTGGGTTGGCCTGGGGGTCATGCTGGTGCTCGGGCTGTTGGTCTGGGCGGCCGTGGCGCTGATCGGCTGGCTGTTCGGCCAGGCGCAGGGGTGGCGTGCCGGCCTGCCGGGGGTCGCCCAGGAGACGCTGACGACGGTCGAGCAGCAGGTCGAGCGGGTGGCACCCGGGGCGCGGGAAAAGGTGGCCGAATGGTTGCCCGCGCTCAAGCCGCTGGCGCCCACCTTGCGCGAGGTGTCCGGCACCGACCTGGCGCCGGTGCCCCGCTACCCGGGCCTAGTGCGCACCTACTGGCACCGCGAGGGGCGTCAGGTCAGCGTGCATTACGAGGGGCGCGCCGAGTGGGCGGCGGTGCTCGATCATTACCAACGCGGTTTCGCCGACTTGGGCTACGCCCACGCCTTGCAATCGGCCTCGGCGGATGCCGAGACGCATCTCTGGAGCCGCGGTCCGCAGCGCTATCTGGTCCAGATTTCCGGCCGGCCTGGGGGTGGGGTTCTGGTCCGGATCGACACGTACTTGCCGTGATGCCTGACCTCCGTCTCGCGGGGCTCGCCAGCGCCGGCGTGGGGTTTCTGGCCCTGGCGCGGGACAGGCTGGCCGGACTCGACCAGGGCCTGCTCGACCTGTTCGCTGCCCTGCGCGGGCCGGTCCTGGATGGCTTGTTCCAGGCGGTGACCTGGCTGGGGTCGGGCTATCTGCTGGCACCGGTGGTGCTGGGCCTGGTCGCCTGGCTGATCGCACGCCGGCAAGGGCTGGCGGCGTGGCTGCTGGCCATGACCTATTTCGGTGCGGCGCTGACCACTTGGGCACTCAAGCAAGCGATTGGTCGACTCCGGCCCGACCAGCATCCGGCCCTGGCCGACTTCATCGGCGTCGACTGGTCCTTTCCTAGTGGCCACACCACCCATGCCGCGGCCTTGGCCCTGGGCCTGTGGGCGTGCTTGCCGGTCCGCCAGCCGTGGGCCCGCCGGATACTGGCGAGTGTCCTGGCGGGTGGCGTGTGCCTGGTGGCCACTTCGCGCCTCTATCTCCAGGTACACTGGCCCAGTGACGTGCTGGCCGGGCTGCTGGTCGCGCTGGCCTGGGCCGGGCTGGCGGCAGCCAGCGCCACAGCCATTCAAGGGAGACAGGCATGAGAAACAAGTTCCTGGAGACCGGCGAGCCCGGCTACCGGCCCCTGCGCAAGCTGCAAGTGATCGTTGCCGGACTGCGCTATGCCGTGCTGCACGACTTCAGCGTGATGTACAAGGTGGTCCTCTCGGTGGTCATGCTCGGCATCGCCGTCTGGCTGCATGACTGGGTCGACGCGGCGCTGATCCTGCTGGCCACCGGCCTGGTGGTGGCGGCGGAACTGTTCAATACCGCCATCGAGGCCCTGTGCGATTTTGTCGAAACCCGCCACAACGAAAAGATTGGTCTCATCAAGGACATCGCCGCGGCCGCCACCGGCATGGTGATCCTGGCCTGGTGGATCGTCCTGGGGGTCGAGTTCGCCCGGATCGGACCGCGCCTGATGGCGGCCTGGGCCTGACCCAGCCCAGACACGGTGTCCTGGTCCCGGGTGAACGAAAGGCGCGCCGTACGGTCGACCCCAGGCGCGCGGGCCAGGCCCGCGACCGGCCGGAATCCCCCTTGCATTGACATGAATGACCGACTGCCATGACCGCCACCGCCACCGCCACCGCCACCGCCTCCCGCGTATCGCTCCTCGAAATCGCCGTCACCTTGCTCCTCCCCTCACTGATCCTGATGCAGGGCACCAAGCTCGAAGCGCTCGGCCCGGCCGGCGCGCTGCTCCTGGCCTTGTCGCTGCCGATCGGCTGGGCGCTGCGAACGTGGCTGACCGAGCGGGGCTTCAGTCTGTTCGCCGCGCTGGGCGTGGTCAGCCTGCTGCTGACCGGGGGCATCGGCCTGTTGGAACTGGAGACCCGCTGGCTGGCCGTGAAGGAGGCCGCGGTGCCCGCCGTGCTCGGTCTCGTCGTGGTGGCCTCGGTCTTCACCGGCAAGCCCTTGGTGCGGGTATTGCTCTACACGCCAGCGTTGCTGGATACCGACAAGATCGACCGCGCCCTGGCCGCGCGCGGCAACCAGGCTGCCTTCGAGGCCCGCTTGCGGGCCGCCACTTGGATGCTGGCCGGTTCCTTCGCGTTTTCCGCGCTCATGAACTACCTGCTGGCCACCTGGGTCGTCACCAGCCCGGCCGGCAGCGCGGCCTTCAACGAAGAGCTCGGGCGACTCACCCTGTTGAGTTATCCGATGATCGCCTTGCCGGCGACCCTGATGATGCTGGCCGTGCTTTACTATCTGGCCGGCCATGTCAGGCGCCTGGCCGGCCTCGCCTTGACCGACGTGCTGCGTGGCCGTTGAGCGGCGCCCTGGAAACCGTCCGTCCCGGAGCCCCGTGGGCGGATCGAAGCCCTTTGAACGGAGTTGACCCGACATGAATCCTGAACAGCAACGTGCCCTGCTCACCGTGGTCCTGTACGCCGCTTTCGAGGATGGCGACAAGCACGCCCGCGAGCGTGACGCCATCCGGCGCATCGCCGAGTCGCTCGCCAACGACGCCGGCGTGCCCGATCTGATACGCCTGGATCAGGAGGTCCTGCTGCGGCGGACCCGCCTGGAGGACGCGATCCATGTCCTGGAAACCTCGGCACATCGCCAGCTGGCGTACGAGATGGCCCTGCATGTGTGCGAGGCCGATGGCCAGGTGAGCAGCGTCGAACGCAGGTTTCTCGACCAGCTGCGCAGCCTGCTCGGCCTCGATGACCCGGCGGCCGCGTCGATCGAAGCCGAGGCCGTGACGCTCGAAACGCTGTCCGGGGCTGCCGCGCCGGCGACCGTGGCAGGGAACCCCGAGGTCGAGTCGCCGGCGCCGCGTGCGACACTGACGGAGGCCGAGCTGGACCAATCCATCCTCCGCTACAGCCTGCTCAACGGGGCCCTGGAGCTGTTGCCGCAATCCTGGGCCTCGATGGCCATCATCCCCTTGCAGATCAAGATGGTGTACGGCATCGGCCAGGCCCATGGCGTCAGCCTCGACCAGGGCCACATCAAGGAATTCATCGCCGCCGCCGGGGTCGGGCTGACCGCCCAGTACCTGGAGCAGTTCGGCCGCAAGCTGCTCGGCGGCCTGCTCGGCAAGGCGGCCGGCAAGACCGTCGGCAAGCTGGGCGGCGCGGCCACCGGGGTGGCCTTTTCCTTCGCCACCACCTACGCGCTCGGCCAGTTGGCCAAGCGCTACTATGCCGGCGGACGGCGCATGGACGGCGCCCTCCTCAAGACGACGTTCCAGGACCTGCTCGGCCCGGCCAAGCAGTTGCAAACCCAGTATCTGCCGCACATCCGGCAACAGGCCGAAAGCCTCGACATGGGCCAGGTGATGGCCCTGGTCCAGGGCCGCTGATGGCCAGCGCGTCGCCCTTCACCCGCCGCCTGGCGCCCTGGCTGGCCCTGGTCGGCCTGGCGGGGCTGGTGTTCCTGGTCCTGGCGCCGTTCTGGGCGCCTTTGGCCTGGGCGGCGATCCTGGCCTATGTCTCGTGGCCGCTGGTCGAATGGTTGCGCCAACGATGCCGGGGCCGCGATACCCTGGCCGCCAGCCTGGCCACCGGGCTGGCCGCGCTGACCCTGTTCGCGCCCTTGCTCTGGCTGGCCTGGCTGGCGCAGGAGGAGGTCGGACGCCTGGCGCCGGCAGTCCAGGCGTTTCTGGTCGCGCCGCCGGAACTGCCGGCCTGGTTGTCCGGCGTGCCTTGGCTGGGCGAGTGGTTGGCCCAGAAACGGGAATGGTTGCTGCTCGACCCGCAGGGTGCCGCCACCAGCGCCAAGGCCTGGGTGTCGGCCCATGTCGGCGAGGCGGCGCAACTGGCTGGCGGCATCGGCCGCAACCTGGCCAAGCTGATGCTGGTGCTGATCATCCTGTTTTTCTTCTATCGCGACGGCGAACGCATCGTGCATGAGCTGGGCCACGTCCTGGCGCGTTTCATCGGGGAGCGCACGCATGGCTATCTCGGGGCGGTGGCAGTCACCACCCGGGCCGTCGTGTACGGCATCCTGGTCACTGCCCTGGTGCAGGGGTTCATGGCGGGCCTCGGCTATTGGGTCGCCGGCCTGGGTTCGCCGGTCAGCCTGGGGGTCCTCACCGCGCTGTTCGCGCTGATTCCTTTCGGCACACCCCTGGCCTGGGGCAGCGCCGGCGCCTGGCTCCTGTTCCAGGGCGAGACCTCTGCCGCGATCGGGGTCTGGCTGTGGGGCGCGGCAGTGGTCAGCCAGATCGACAACGTGCTGCGCCCGATCTTCATCAGCAGCGTCGGCGAGATTCCCTTCCTGCTGGTGCTGTTCGGGGTGCTGGGCGGGTTGCTTGCCTTCGGCCTGGTCGGCTTGTTCGCCGGTCCCGTCGTGCTCGCCGTGGCCTGGGCCGTGTGGCGGGAATGGGCCGCCCACCTGGACGAGCCGGTCCAGGTCGCCGCTGAAGACCTCCCCGGCCAGGACGGCTAGCCGTCAGTCCGACGCGCGGCTGGCCGCCCTGGCGCGACGCTTGCCCGGCGGTTTCCCGGGGCCGTGCGCGGTGTCCTCCCAGATGCGGGCGCCGTCGCGCAGCAGGAAGTCGAGGAAGCGGCGCGTCGTGTGCGACAGCTTCTTGCCCTTGAGGTGAACCGCATACCACTGCCGGACCAGCGGGAAGTGCTCGACGTCGAGGACCGCGAGCAGGCCCGATTCCAGCTCCAGGCGCAGGTTGTGGCGCGACAGGACCGAGATGCCCAGGCCGGCCATCACCGCCTGCTTGATCGCTTCGCTGCTGCCCAGCTCCATGTAGGTGTTGGCGATCAGGCCGTGTTGCGCGAACAGCCGGGTGCGGGCCTGGCGGGTGCCGGAACCGGGTTCCCGGGACAAAAAGCGCTCTTCCGCGATGCGTGCCAGGGGGATCTGCTTTTCTCCGACCAGCGGATGGTTGGGGGGCGCCACGACGACCAGGGGATTGTCCAGGAAATACTCGGCTTCCAGTTCCAGGGTTTCCGGCAGGGTGCCCATGATCACCAGGTCATCCAGGTTGCTTTCCAGACGCTCGACGACCCGGGCTTGGTTGGTGATGGTGAGGCGCGGCGCGACTTCCGGGTAGTCGCGCAGGAAGGCGCCCAGGAGATGCGGCATGAAGTACTTGGCAGTGGTGATGGCGGCCAGGTTGAGCGGGCCGCGCACGCCTTCCTCCAGGCCGGTCATGTCCTCGCCCAGCACCCGCATGCGCTCCAGCACGTCGCGGCATGCCTCGAACAGTTCCTTGCCGGCATCGGTCAGGAACAGCCGCTTGCCCATGTGCTCGACCAGCGGCAGGCCGACGCTTTCTTCCAGGCGCTTGATCTGGATGGAGACGGCGGGCTGGGTCAGGTGCAGTTCCTCGGCCACCCGGGTGAAGGAAAGGTGGGTGCCCAGGCTGCGGAACAGGCGCAGCTGATGCAGGGTGACATTGCGCAGGCGCATGGCGCATCTCCACATAAACAAATGTAAATGGACAACATAATAACAATTAACTTTTGTTGATTCACCCTGCTGGCTAAATTGGGAACCGTGATGCGCTTCCGGGGTGGAGGCGCGGCGAAACGAACTCCAGCAAGAGGAACGACATGTCTGAATCGACCGCTCAAGCCGACCCCCTGGCAGGATTGACGGGGAGAGATTACGCCCTCGCGCGCCGGGCGATGTTGTCAAAGGCAGGCAAGAAGGGAGCGGCCATGGTGACGCCGCAAAGCGTGGCCGCCAGTCGCCGCCCGGCCCCGGTGGCCAGCACGCCCGAGCGGGCAACCGCAGCCGAAACGGCCCCGACGTCCGCCGAGGCAGCACGCCAGGATGCCGTCGAGACCGCGATCGACATGGCTTGCGCACTGGTCGAGGAGGCCCCTGCCGTGGCCGAGTCGCTGACCGAACAGGCCGGGGAGCGCGTGCGCGATTATTGCCGTGAGCGGCGTCGGGCCTTGTCCTTGCACGGCAAGGCCGCCCTGCCGGCGAAACCCGGTGGCAAGTCGTCCGCCGCCGGTGGCCAGTCGATCGCGCGCCAGCGCCGCCTCGAACAGAGCCTGAAGGGCCGGGGCGACGCCGCCCCGGCCCGGCCCTCCGGCCGGGTGCGTCCGGCGGCCGAGGCCCCCGCCAAGGTGGAGACCGGCACCACCCTGTCCGGCCAGACCGTGACCGGCACCCAGGTCGAGCGCACGGTCAAGGTCACCGGCAACGAGCCGGGCACCTGCCGCACCATCACCGGCACCGAGTACATCGGCAGCGAGCAATTCGAAGGCTTCTGCGCCACCAAGCCGGCGCCTGCGCCGGCCAAGGTGGGCGCCAGTGCCACCAGCCGCGGCCAGACGGTGAGCGGCACCGAGGTGAAGCGGTCGGTCAAGGTGACCGGCGGCGAGGCGGGCACCTGCAAGCCGGTTACCGGCACCGAATACCTGGGCAGCGAGCACTTCGGCGAGTTCTGTGCCGGCAAAGGCATCACGTCGCGCCCGGACAAGGCACCGATGGGGCTCACCGCCCGCCGTGGCCTGGCCGTCACCGGCAGCGACGAGGCGCGCCCGGTCGGCGTGACCGGCGGCGAGGCCGGCGCGGCGCGCGGCATCACCGGCGCCCAGTACAACGATGCCGGCGTATCCCGTCTGACCATCAACGGCCCGGCCAAGGTGGCCCTCACCCACACCGTGGCGGGCCGTCCCGTGTCCGGGATCGAGATCGGCCGTTCCATCAAGGTGACCGGCGACGAGGCCGGTGCCTGCCGCGGCATTTCCGGCACGGAGTACCTGTCGAACGAGCAGTTCCAGCACGTTTGCCAGACTCGGCCGGAACCCCGCCCGGAGAAGGTCGGCGAGGCCGCCAGCCAGGGCGGGCAACGGATCACCGGCAACCTGGTGGAACGCACCGCCCAGGTGACCGGCAACGAGCCGCGTGCCGAAGGCCGCATCACCGGGTCCCAGTACGAGCGCGGTGCCGCGCGTGGCGAGGCGCCGGCCAAGGTGCGCGAGCTGCGGACAGCCTCCGGCCGCCCCCTGACCGGGCTGATGGCGGGGGCCGGATTCCCAAAGTTGACCGGTGACGAGCAGGGCGGGTGCCAGCGCGTCACCGGGATCGAGCAGGCTGGCGGCACTGCCGCTTGCGACGCTGCACCCGGGGTGGCTGTGGCCAAGGTGGCGGTCACCCACACCCTGCATGGCCAGGCTGTTTCAGGCACCCCGCTCGGCCGTGCCGGCCGGGTCACCGGCGACGAGCCGGGCAGCCACCTGGCCATCAGCGGTACGCCCTATGCCGCCAGCGAACAGATCGCGTCGGGCTGCGGCTGCCAGCATGGCACGGTGGAGACCGGCGCCACGCCCCTGCAGGCGCATCCCCGCTTCCATGCGCCCGGCCGGCCGCGTGCCATGGCCATGAGCATGATCCCGGCCGAGCCCCGGCCCGAGTCGTTCAGCGTCCGCAGCCCGGCGGTCGAGGCGCGGGGCCGCATCACCGGGACCGGCTACGGCGGCGCCGGCCGTATCACCGGCCCGGTGAACATGGCTTCCGGCCTGGTTTCCGGCACCCCGGAGTTCCGCTATCGCGACGAAGGCGGCTACCCGACCGGCCCGCGCCAGGAATGGGCGGCGTCCGGGCCGGCGGCGCAAGGCGAGCGGATCACCGGCGAAGGCCGCGAGGCTGGCCGGCGCATCACCGGCGACGACTGGGGCCGCAGCGAGCGGGTCACCGGTACCGAAGGGCGCTGGGCCCAGGGCCGCAACCCCACCCTGCGTGGCGGCGGGCGCGGCATGGGGGCCAGCGCCTGGAACAACAAGGATCTGGAAAAGCCGGAAGTGCCGCTGGCCAGGGTCACCGGCAGCAGCGGCAATGCCGGCAAGGGCGCGGTGATCACCGTGTCCGGTGGGGCACGGGGCTAAGGAGCGGCGACCATGAATACCCGCAACGCTTACGCACTGCGAGCCCAGGCCCAGCGTACCCATCGTAAGCCCCATGGGCCTTACGGCCTGGGTACTCCGGCGGCGACCTTGCAGGCCCGTCCGGCGCCGGCGCCGTCCGCCACGGTCGAGACGGGCACGCGCCACGCCCTGGCCGACCGCGCCATGAACGCCCGCCTGGCACATTGCGAGGATTCGGTCAAGGGGCGCTTCGAGGCCATCGTGCCGACGCTCAAGACCCTCTCGGCCTTGCAGCATCTGGACGACTTCCCGGTGCGCGCCCAGCAGATGGCGCGTGAGCGGCTGGGCTACGCCTTGCCCCAGGGCATCCTAGACGACGCCTGGGTCGCCGGGCTCGATCTCAAGGCCCTGTATGCGCATTGCGCCTTCGAGTCGCTCAAGGCGGCAGTGGACCAGTTTGCCCGGGACATCAAGGCGCAGCTGGAAGTGGTGCAGGACACCCGCAATTTCTTCCTCGACTGCGGTTTCCACGCGGTCGACATCAGCCCCTGCGCCGACGGCCGCCTGAAGGGCTTGAGCCGCTACATCCTGCGCCTGCCGCTGACTTCGCTGGCGCGGCGCAAGGCCTATGCCGGCGCGCTGTTCGACGTGGAGACCGACGTGCGCCACTGGAGCGCCACGGAACTGCGCCGCTACCGCGAGGGCGTGCCTACCACGGCCGATGCCGGCACCCGCTACCTGAAGATCGCGGTGTATCACACCAGCTCGTCCGATCCGTGCCATGAAGGTTGCGCCGCCCACGGCAGCAACGAAACCAAGGCCATCGAGGCGGCACTCGAGCGCCTGAACCAGTTCCGCCAGGCGATCCAGAACACTTTCTGCTGCGGCGCCAGCACCGACATCCTGCTGATCGCCGTGGATACCGATACCGATGCCATCAAGGTGCACGTTCCGGATGCCAATGGCGACCTCACGGCCTATCGCTACGTCGACAACGCCACGCTCTACCGTGATACCGCCCGGCTGTCCGCCGACGCCGCGCGCGCCGCCGTGTACGAGGCGATCCGTGCCGCCAGCCGCAAGGACGGCTGGGGTGCCGGCCAGGGCGAGCCGCACGACGGCATGCGCCGCCTGATCGCCAACCTGCTGGTGAACAACTTTTCTCAGATCGAGTACGTCAACGACCTGTACGACGGTCGTTACCCCGATATCGGCCACGCCGAGCGCTACATCAGCGTGGGCGATGGCTTCGAGGAAGTGCAGATGCGCAACGTGGCCTACTACGCCCACCTGCACACCCTGGAAGAGGGGGCGGGCGACATGGACGTGGGCATCAAGATCTTCAAGGGCCTCAACGTCAAGCACGGGCTGCCCATCCCGATCGCCATCCACTACCGCTACGACGCCAAGGTGCCGGGTGCCCGCGAACGCGCGTCGGCCAAGGCCCGTCGTGTGCGCGAGGCCATCGAGGCCCGCTACCCCGAACTGGCCACCCAGGGCCTGCTGGCCTGCTGGCTGTCTGTCCAGGACCTGCCCACGGGCAGCCCCATCGAAGAACTGGCGGGGGACGGGAAATGAAGATCATGCAGGTGGAAAAGACCCTGGTGTCGACCAACCGGATCGCCGACCTGGGCCACCGGCCCCTGCTGGTGGTGCGCGAGAAGGCGGGCGGCGCGCGCCAGGTGGCGGTCGACGCCATCGGCTGCATCCCGGGCGACTGGGTCATCTGCGTCGGCTCCTCCGCCGCGCGGGAGGCCGCCGGCAGCAAGGAATTCCCCTCCGACCTGACCATCGTCGGGATCATCGACCACTGGCCCCTGGACGAGGCCAAGACCGAGGGGAAGGCCTGATGGAAATCATGCAGGTGCGCTCCGAACTGGTGGCCACCCGGCGCGTGGCCGGGCTGAAGAACCAATCGCTGCGGGTGCTGGCAGACGCCAAGGGCGGCCTCTCGGTGGCCTGCGATCCGGTGGGGGTGCCGCCGGGGCAATGGGTGTTCACGGTGAGCGGGTCGGCGGCCCGCATCGCCGCCGGCGATACCAAGGTCCTGACCGACCTGACCATCGCCGGAATCATCGACGACTGGGACCCGGACGCCTGACGGCCGGGAAGATTCAAGACTGTGTTTCGAATGTTTTTTCAACCTGAAGGAGAACTGAAATGGCAGCTGTGACTGGAATTGCCTTGGGCATGATCGAGACCCGTGGCCTGGTGCCCGCCATCGAGGCGGCGGACGCCATGACCAAGGCGGCGGAAGTGCGCCTGGTGGGTCGTGAATTCGTCGGGGGCGGCTACGTGACCGTGATGGTGCGCGGCGAGACCGGCGCGGTGAACGCGGCGGTGCGCGCTGGTGCGGATGCCTGCGAGCGGGTCGGCGACGGCCTGGTGGCGGCGCACATCATCGCCCGCGTCCACTCGGAAGTCGAAGGCGTCCTGCCCCAGGCCGCAGGCTGATCCGCGCTGGACATCGACACTTTTTTTATCCTGAAGGAGTACAGAAATGGCTGAAGTGACTGGTATTGCCCTCGGCATGATCGAGACCCGTGGCCTGGTGCCCGCCATCGAGGCGGCGGACGCCATGACCAAGGCGGCGGAAGTGCGTCTGATCGGCCGCCAGTTCGTCGGTGGCGGCTACGTCACCGTCCTGGTGCGCGGCGAGACCGGCGCTGTGAACGCGGCGGTGCGCGCTGGCGCGGACGCCTGCGAGCGGGTCGGCGACGGCCTGGTGGCGGCGCACATCATCGCCCGCGTCCACTCGGAAGTGGAAGGCATCCTGCCCAAGGCGCCGAGCGCGTGAGGCATGAAGCGCGAGGCGGGACGACCCGCCCGCGCGCAACCCGATTGAAGGAGAACTGAAATGGCAGCTGTGACTGGAATTGCCTTGGGCATGATCGAGACCCGTGGCCTGGTGCCCGCCATCGAGGCGGCGGACGCCATGACCAAGGCGGCGGAAGTGCGCCTGGTGGGTCGTGAATTCGTCGGGGGCGGCTACGTGACCGTGATGGTGCGCGGCGAGACCGGCGCGGTGAACGCGGCGGTGCGCGCCGGCGCGGACGCCTGCGAGCGGGTCGGCGACGGCCTGGTGGCGGCGCACATCATCGCCCGCGTCCACTCGGAAGTCGAAGGCGTCCTGCCCGGTTCGCCCGGCAGCAGTGCCGGCGGCCGGGATGGCGAGGTCACCCGGAGCTGAGGGCTGAGCCATGCGCGCGAACCCTCGTCTGGCCGGCTACCTGACCCAGGCCCTGGATCATGAGCTGTCGGTGGTGCAGCAGTACCTGACCCAGGCCTGCCTGTGCGAACTGTGGCAGGAAGCGGGCCTGGCGGCCTACTTCCGCCGCGAAGCCAACGAGGAGCAGGGGCACGCCGCCAAGCTCATCTGCCACTTGCTCAGCCTGGGCCAGGCGCCCAACGGCACGCGCCTGAGGGCGGTCCGGCCGGGGCGCGACTTGCGCGAGATGCTGCTGGTCGACCGGGGACTGGAGCTGGACGCGGTGCTGCTCTACCAGGATGCCCTGCACTACGCCGAACGCTGTCGCGACGAGGTGGCTGCGGTGCTGTTCGCCGAGTTGCTGGCCGACGAGCAAGGACATCTGGCGGAACTCGACCGCATGTTGACTGAATTGGCGGACCAGGGGTGCGACCCGGACCGTTTCATCAAGGAGATCTGTCATGGCTGAACATCCCCCCGCTGGCTGGCAGGTGCAGGCCAAACCCCCGGTGATGACGCGACGCTTCGAGTTTCCGGATTACGCCGGCACCCGGGCCTTTCTCGACGGCTTGGCCAAGCTTTCTGAAAAAAGCGGCTATTACCCGGATCTCAACTTCGCCAAGACTCATGTCAACGTCACCCTGGCGGCCCGAGACGCCGACCTGGGGGCCGACGAGTACCACTTCGCCGGCCAGGTCGACGCCTTGGCAGGCCGGGGCTGAGGCCGGGCATGGCCGGCCATGTCCTCGCCGTGGCCAGTCTCAAGGGCGGCTGTGGCAAGTCGACCCTGGCCTGGAACCTGGCTGCCGGGCTGGCCCGGCGTGAGCCGGACCGCAGGGTGGGCCTGCTCGATGCCGATCCCCAGGGGGCGCTGGTGCACTGGGCGGCTTGGGCGGCGTCCGATCCGGCCCGCCGGGGCGCCGAGGTGCATGCCGGGGGGGACGATCCGGCCGCGAGCCTGGGCCGGCTGACGCGGCGCTATGCCCGGGTGGTGGTGGATTGCCCGCCGTCGCTGGACATGGCGGTGACCCGGCAACTCCTGGCGCGCGCGCATGCGGTCGTGATTCCGGTGCTGCCTTCGCCGCTCGACCTCTGGGCCTGCGCCAGGACGACCGAGACGGTGGCCGAGGTGCGCCAGGGCAATCCGGGACTCCAGGCCTGGTTGCTGGTCAACCAGGTGGAACCGGGCAGCGCGCTGTCGCGGGCAATGAGCCGGGCCCTGGCGGACCTGGGCCTGCCGACCCTGGGCTGCGTGGTGCGCCGGCGTGCGGCCTTTCGCGGCGCCGCCCTGGAAGGCGCCAGCGTGTATGAACTCGGTGCGCGCGGCCGTGAGGCGGCGCGCGAGATCGATCAAGTCATCGAGGAGATATTGCAGCCATGAGCACAGTGGAAGACAAGTTGGCGGCCAGCCTCAAGCGCCGCCCGGCAGCTGCCGGCCAGCCGGGGCCGAGCGAAACCCCGGTCAAGGCCAAGCCGGTCCGCGGCAAACCGGCCGCCCAGCCGACAGCCGGCCAACGCCCCCCCCCGAAGATGCGCCCCACACCCACACCGGCGGCCGAGGCGGCGCCGGGCCCGGCCGTGGGCTGGGCCCATCCGGATCGGGTCTGGCCGGACTGAGTCGGCCGGCCGAATGGCTGCCACGACAACCCGCGAGGCCGGTTCGGCAAGCCTGTCCGCGCCGCGCATCGGCGGGGACACCAGCGACAGGAGAGCACCCTTGAAATCTGCATCCGGAAACAGGTGGACCCGGGTCCTGCCCTTCCTCGACTGGTTCCCCATGAACCCGCAGGGGTTGCGGGCTGATCTGCTGGCGGGCGTGACCGTGGCCCTGATCCTGGTGCCGCAGAGCATGGCCTATGCCCAGCTGGCGGGCTTGCCGGTGGTCTATGGCCTGTACGCCGGATTCGTCCCGGTGATCGTGGCTTCGCTCTGGGGGTCACTGCGGCAGCTGCATACCGGGCCCACCGCCATGTTGTCCCTGATGTCAGCCGCCGCGTTGGTGCCCTACGCCAGCGTCGGCAGTGAGGAATTCATCACCCTGTCCCTGATGCTGGCCCTGATGGTCGGGGTCTTGAGGCTGATTCTTGGATTGTTGCGCCTGGGGCTGGTGGTCAACTTCCTTTCGCATCCCGTGGTGATCGGCTTTACCAACGCAGCGGCCTTGATCATCGGCCTGTCCCAGTTGAACAAGCTGATCAACGTGCCGATGCCGCGTACCGATTTTTTTCTGGGTGATCTCTGGGTGGTGTTCCAGCAGCTGGGGAGCAGCCACTGGCCGACCGTGCTGTTCGGGCTGGCCGCGTTTGCCATCATCCACGGCCTGCAACGGCACAGGCCGCGTTGGCCAGGCGTGTTGATCGCGATCATGGTGACCACGCTGGCCAGTTTCTCGATCGGATTCGAACGGACCACCACGGCCCCCATCGCGGCCATCCAGGACCCCGGTCTGCGCGCCCAGATCGAGCGGCTGGGTGCCGTCGAGGCCGAGATCCGGGCCAACGGCGAAAGGCTCGGCGCGTTGCAAGCCGAAGTCGCCCGGCTTGAAGCCGATGATGCCGAGCCATTGCCGCGCCTCGACGCGCAGGCAGCGATCACCCGGGCCCAGGCGGTGGCCAAGCTGCTCGAAGCGGAACGGGTCCGCTTGCGGGTGCACTTGAACCAGGTCGACCTGAGCCGGACGGTCGACGCGGACGGTGCGAGCGCCTATATCCACAGTGGGGAACGTCCGGAGGGCGAGCCGCTGGGCCTGGGGCACTGGCGTTTCAGTGGGTTGTCCGGTGATCAGGTCCTGCTCACCGGCGGGGGCGAGGTGGTCGGTACCATTCCGGCCGGCTTGCCGGCGCTGGATGTGCCGCACATCGACTGGGGCCTGGTCCTGCCCTTGTTGCCCGCCGCCTTGATCATGGCCCTGCTCGGCTTCATGGAGGCGACTTCGATTTCCAAGGCGATTGCCGCCAAGACCAAGCAGCGTGTCGACACCAATCGGGAGCTGGTTGGCCAGGGCCTGGCCAACATCGTGGGCAGCTTCTTCCAGTCCTATGTGGTCAGCGGTTCCTTTTCCCGTTCCGCGGTCGCCGCTCGGGAAGGCGCTCAGACCGGCCTGTTCGCCCTGGTCAGCGCAGCGGGGGTGGTGCTGGTCATGCTTTTCCTCACCCCGCTGCTGTATCACCTGCCCCAGGCCGTGCTCGCGGTGATCATCATGTTCGCGGTATTCAGTCTGATCCGGGTCAAGGTGTTGCTGCATGCCTGGAAGGTGAATCGTCTCGATGCCCTGGTCGGATGGATCACCTTTATCGCCACCCTGGCCATGGCGCCTGCGCTTGCCAGTGGCATCCTGGTCGGCGTAGCGCTGACCATCTTGCTCTACCTGGTTCGCAACATGCGGCCCCGGGCCGAAATCCTCGGTTTCCAGCCGGATGGCTCGCTGGGGGGCATCGACACCCATGGGCTGGCGCCGATCAGCCGCGACTACATCGTCATGCGTTTCGATGGTTCATTGAATTTCGTCAACGTGGCCTATTTCGAGGATGCCCTCCAGGCGGCCATGGCCCGGTTTCCCGAGGCCAAGGCGATCCTGGTCATCGGCAATGGCATCAACGACATCGATGTCTCCGGCGAGGAGAAGGTGCGTGCGCTCGCCAGCCAACTCGAAGCGGCAGGCATGACCCTGTACTTCAGCAGCCTCAAGCGTCAGGTGATGGCGGTGTTCGAAGGCCAGGCGCTGAGCTCCGCGATTCCCAGTGCACGCATCTTCAAGACCAAGGAGAAGGCCCTCCAAGCCCTGGCCGAGGCCTATCCTCCTGGTGTGGGCCAAGGGGCGACGGCATGAGCTTCGAACCGGTGGTGCTGTTCTTCCTGCTCGGCGTGGTCGCCGGGCTGGCCCGCTCGGACCTGAAGATCCCGTCCAGCATCTACGACGCCCTGTCGATCTACCTCTTGCTGGCCATCGGCCTCAAGGGCGGCGTCAAGCTGGCCGAGCATGCCGACGCCGGCATGGTCCTGGACGGCGTGGTGATCGTGCTGGCCGGGGCGCTGATCCCGCTCATCGCCTTTCCCCTGCTGCGCTGGCTGGGCAAGCTGAACCGGGCCGACGCGGCATCGATCGCCGCGCACTATGGTTCGGTCAGCGTGGTCACCTTCTCGGTCGGGGTCACCTTCCTGGCCCAGGCGGCCCAGGCCTACGAGGGCTACATGATCGTCTTCCTGGTGCTCCTGGAAATGCCGGCCCTGGTCATCGGCGTCCTGCTGGCCCGCCATGGCCAGGGGACGGTGCGCTGGGGCAAGCTGCTGCACGAGGTGTTCTTCGGCAAGAGCATCTTCCTGCTTGCCGGCGGCCTGCTGATCGGCTTCCTGGCCGGGCCCCAGGGCATCCAGCCGCTCGACGCCCTGTTCTTCGACCTGTTCAAGGGCGTGCTCGCCTTGTTCCTGCTGGAGATGGGCCTGGTCGCCGCCGGCCGGGTGTCCGACCTGCGCGCCTACGGTCCCTTCCTGGTCGGCTTCGCCATGGTGATGCCGCTGATTTCCGGCTTCCTGGGCACCCTGGTCGGCTGGTCGCTCGACCTCAGCGTCGGCGGCACCCTGTTGCTCGCCACCTTGTACGCCAGCGCCTCCTACATCGCCGCCCCGGCGGCCATGCGCATCGCGGTGCCCGAGGCCAACCCGGGGCTGTCCATCAGCGCGGCGCTGGGGGTAACCTTCCCGTTCAACCTGTTCGTGGGCATCCCGGTCTACTACTGGATGGCCCAGACCCTGTACGGCGCGGGAGCCTGAGTCATGACTGAACAAAGCCACTGGTTGCTGACCATCATCTGCGAAGCCATCCTGGAGTCCGACCTGGAGCGGGAATTGCCGGAACTCGGCGTACGCGGCTACACCATTACCGATGCCCGCGGCAGCGGCACCCACGGCCGGCGCAGCGGCGCCTGGCGCAAGGAGGGCAACATCCGGGTCGACGTCCTGTGCGATCCCGACCTGGCCGAACGGGTGGCGGAACATCTGCGCCAGGCCTACGAAGCCCACTACGGCCTGCTGATCTTTTCCACGCCGGTGCGGGTGCACAGCGCCTGACCGGGGTCGCCGAGTCTTGACAGCCGGAGTGTATGCTCCACTTTCCGTCCCCGCGTGTCGGGGACTTTTTTTGCGCATCAACCTTCCGACCCGTTCCTATGCATTGCTCGCCAAGCCTACGGCAGGCCACCGCACTCTGTCTCGCGGCACTTCCCTTCATCGCGGCAGCGCAGTCCGGCGTGGAGCACGCGCCGCACCTCGGTTGCGTGCCGGCTGAGCGACTCGCCTGCGGCTGCCACGTACGTGTCGTGGGCTGGTCCTGTCCGGATCGCACCAACCCCTGGGCCCCCCACTTCTTCACCGGCCTGGAGAGGGCGGACCCGCTTCACCTTCAGCTCGATGGCCTGGCCCGCGTGCTGGCGCACACAGGGCATCGAGGCGACGCGGAGAAGGGCGATCGGGACGGAGAATGGACTGACGCGTACGCTGCCGAGACGCTCCGTGTTCGCATTCGCTACGCACCCGGGCCGGACACCTGTCCGAAGCCCGAGGGGAATCCCTGCGAATATTCGGACTATCGGGCCGAAGTGGTGTTCGAACAAGCCGGGCAGCCAAGGCTGAGCCTCCAGGCAACAGCGCGGTGCGGGTGTTGAGTCGGGGCGCCCGGGCCACGTACCAGAATCATGCGCCCCCTGTCCGTGGGCTTGGCAAGGGCATTCGACCGGCCCGTCGGCAGGTCGGGTGAAGCGGGCGGGTCGGCGGGCGCCGTGCGACGGACCGGGCTGGCCGGGCTCAGAGTTGCGCCACCAGGGCGAGCAGGCCGCCGAGGTTGATGGCGGCGCCGAGCGTCAGCCGGACCGGGTGTTTCCTGAACGATTGAGCGGCATGGGTCATGGCAGTCTCCAGGCGGATGAGGTGAACTCATTCTGGCCAAGGCCGCGCCGGCTCGCCAATCGGGATTGG
Organism: Pseudomonadota bacterium; assembly: GCA_049322515.1. Taxonomy (GTDB): domain Bacteria; phylum Pseudomonadota; class Gammaproteobacteria; order Burkholderiales; family Thiobacillaceae; genus Parasulfuritortus. The sequence continues at coordinate 7,849 of JBMOQW010000029.1, read as the reverse complement.
CGATCGGGGTGATTCGCCCGGGCTATCGCGCCGTTTATTTCATGTAACTGCGCAGCGCGGCCAGCACGACCTGGACATCGGCCTGGCGCTGTTCCGGGGACGCGGCCTCGGCGCCCAGGTGGTCCCGGAGGTGGCCTTCCATGACCTCGGCCATCAGGCCATTGACCGCACCCCGGATGGCGGCGATCTGCTGCAGCACGGCGCCGCATTCGGCGTCCTGTTCGAGGGCGCGTTCGAGCGCGGCGCTCTGGCCCTGGATGCGGCGGATCCGGGTCAGCAAGGCTTTCTTGGCATGCTGGGTGTGGGCCATGGGGTCGGCGTCCGGGTGACAGTCAATATACTGGGGGGTAGTATAGCGCCCAGCCGTCGAGCCGGCGCATTCCGCGCCGCCGACTCACCCCCTGACAGGTGGCCGCATGCCCCCCCACGACCTTTCGCCCTGGACCCACGAACATGTCTTCGACACCGGCAGCCGGGCCGCCGAGCGCGGCACCCGCCTGGTGGTCTGGCTCACGGCCGTGATGATGGGGGTCGAGCTCGCCGCTGGCTGGTGGTTCAACTCGATGGCCTTGCTGGCCGATGGCCTGCACATGAGCTCCCACGCCTTCGCCATCGGCCTGTCCGCCTTCGCCTACACGGCGGCCCGGAAGTACGCCCGTGACCCGCGCTTTGCCTTCGGCACCTGGAAGATCGAGATCCTGGGCGGTTTTGCCAGCGCGATCTTCCTGCTCGGCGTGGCGGCCCTGATGGTGGTCGCCTCGGTGGAGCGGATCATCGACCCGCGCGCGATCCATTACCCGGAGGCGATCGGCGTCGCGGTGCTCGGGCTGCTGGTCAACCTGGCCAGCGCGCTGATCCTGGGCCAGGCGCACGACCATGATCCTTCCCACGGCCATCATCACGACCACGGTCATGGCGGTCACCACGCCGACCTGAACCTGAAGGCCGCCTACCTGCACGTGATCGCCGACGCGGCCACCTCGGTGCTGGCGATCATCGCCCTGATCGGCGGCTGGGTGTTTGGCTGGGCCTGGCTCGATCCGGTCATGGGCATCGTCGGCGCGGTGCTGGTGGCCCGCTGGGCCCAGGGGCTCCTGGTGGAGACCGGCAAGGTGTTGCTGGACCGGGAGATGGACCACCCGGTGGTCGAGGAAATCCGTGAAGTGGTGGAGGCCGGTGACGACCGGATCGCCGACCTCCATGTCTGGCGCGTCGGTCGGGCGGCCTATGCCTGCGCGCTCAGCGTGGTCACCGCCGATCCGGGGCTGACGCCGGACACCGTGCGCCAGCGCCTGGCGGTGCACGAGGAAATCGTCCACGCCACGATCGAGATCCTGCATCCCCAGGATCGAGCGGGCGTCTGAATTCAGACTTGCTCCAGCGCGCGTGACTGCCAGTTCAGCACGGCCGTGCGGCGGTGCATCTTGTCGGCCAGGGCGGGGAACTCGCGGCCGATCAGTTCGGCGGTGAACTCGGCCATGAAGCGTGCCTTGACCACCGCGCGGGCCCGGTCGACGCCCAGTTCCTCGTAAGGCGCCGAGGCCAGGAGCAGGAAGCCATCGTCGGGGATGCGGCCGACCCGCATGTTGTTCAGGATGATGCTGGCCGCCTTGCGCAGCGGGTCTTCCAGGTTTGGGCTGTAGGGGCCGATGATCAGGGCCAGGTTGGGCATGTGCAGGAAATCGAAGCCGCGCCCGACACAGATCATCCACTCCCGGTGCACGATGTCCAGCGCCCGGTCCTGGCCGCGCACCTGGGCGATATGGGCCAGGTTGCCGGCCAGGAGCGGAATCAGGTCGTCGCGCATCTGCTGTGCCATGTCCGGATACAGGGCGGCGAGTTCGGGTGCCAGGCGGTCGGCGTCCTCTGGTGTCCAGTCGGCCAGATCCAGGTGCCCGCCCTGCTCGCCATGCAGGATCAGGGCGTCCTCGTCGGTCTCGAAGCCGACCAGGAGCGGGTAGACGCCGCCATGGCCGCGGCCGAACACGTCCTCGACCTGGGCCTTGATGGCATGGGTGTGGGCGATCGCGGCCGCGGTGTCGTAGTTGAAGCCGGCGCAACCGCGCGCGGGATCGCCCTTGGAGAAATGGTAGGTGATCAGGGCCAGGGTCTGCCGGCCCTGGCGGGCGGTGCGCAGGACGTGGTTGGCGAGCGCTTCGTTCAGGTGCGGCCAGCCCAGGTTGAACATGCCGCCCAGGTTGCGGAACGGCTGGATGATGCCGGGCGGGGTCTGGGTCGCCACCGGGATGTTGATACGGCCGTCCATGCACTTGAGGGCGACGATGTCGGTCGGGTGCTGGGCCAGGTAGCGCAGGCGCGCCATCCAGGTTTCCGGGCTGGTGTAGGTGTCAGTGTAGCGCGCGGCCAGATCAAACAGCCAGTCGATGCGTTGGGCGATGGGGGCGCCGTGGATAGCCATGCGGGGCTCCTGGTATTGGGCCGGGTCACCCTATGGTAGCCGTCCGTCGCGCCAGGGCAAGGGGCGGCGCTTCCGGCTTCACGCCACCCGGGCACTGTTGTACCCTCGCCCGACTACTGGCGGCCCCAGTCGCCGCCCCCAATCACGCCAGGAGTCGATCACCATGAAGGACAACATTTACGTCGGTTTGCATCAGGACAAGCACGGCATGACCCAGCTCGGCCGCATCGTGCTGGATGGCTGGCTGTTCGGCTTCATCCCGGAAACCGAGGATTGCGCCGGCTGGGAGTTCGGTCGCATGCAGATGCTGATGGACCGGGTCCAGGACGAGTGGGACAAGTACGGCAACCTGCCCAGCCGGCTGCCGGACGACCTGCGCCAGCGCCATGCCGCGCTGTATGCCCAGGCCATGGCCTGGGCCAAGGGCAAGGGCTGGGATCCGGAACTGGGCGACGACGATTAAGACGATTAAGCGGCGATTCAATTGGCTTGGGGAGGCGGCATGCTCTGGTTCGTACTGGGTCTGGTGGCCCTGATCGTCGGCGCCGAACTGCTGGTCCGGGGGGGCTTCGCGCCTGGCCCTGGCCTTCGGCATCTCGCCCCTGGTGGTGGGGCTCACCGTGGTCGCCTTCGGCACCAGCGCCCCGGAACTCGCGGTATCGGTGCAGTCGGCCTGGTCCGGTCAGGTCGACATCGCGCTCGGCAACGTGGTCGGCAGCAACATCTTCAATATCCTGGTGATCCTCGGCCTGTCTGCCCTGGTCACCCCGCTGGTGGTGCATCAGCAGGTGATCCGCCAGGAAGTGCCGATCATGATCGGCGTCTCCCTGCTGCTCTGGGCGCTGCTCCTGGATGGCGGCATCGGCCGGGGCGAAGGCGCCATGCTGGTTGGCTTGCTGATCGGCTACACGGTGCTGCTGATCCGCCAGAGCCGACGCGAGACCGCCGCCACCCAGGCCGAGGTGGCCGCCGAGTACGAGGAAGCCTTCGCGGTGCCGGACAATGGCTGGCGCGACCACTGGGGCGTGCAGGTGCTGCTCATCCTGGCCGGGCTGGCCCTCCTGGTGCTGGGCGCGCGCTGGCTGGTCGAGGCGGCGGTCGGCTTCGCCCGCCAGCTCGGGGTCAGCGAGCTGGTCATCGGCCTGACCATCGTCGCTGCCGGCACCTCGCTGCCCGAGGTGGCGACCTCGGTCATGGCCGCACTGCGCGGCGAACGCGACATCGCGGTCGGCAATGCCGTGGGCAGCAGCATCTTCAATATCCTCTCGGTGCTCGGCTTCTCGGCCCTGGTGGCGCCCAGCGCGCTGACCGTGGCGCCGTCGCTGCTGGCTTTCGACCTGCCGGTGATGGTCGCCGTGGCGGTGGCCTGTCTGCCGGTGTTCTTCACCGGCAGCCGGATCGCGCGCGGCGAGGGCGTGCTGTTCCTGGCCCTGTACGTCGCCTATGTCGCCTATCTGATCCTGGCCGCGACCGGCCACGCCGTGCTGCCGGCCTACCAGGCCGCCATGCTCGGCTTTGTCCTGCCGCTGGTTGCCGCCACCCTGATCGTGCTGGCCTGGCGGCATTGGCGGGCCCTGGGAACTCGGGATTCGCCGCCGGGTCGCTGACTGGAATCATTGGGGGTCGGTCATGTTCTCCGTTTACGGCGTCACTGGAATGACTTTTCGCGGTCCGCTCGAGGAACTCGGCGCGGTGGCCGGCCTGGCCGCGGCCCGGCATGCCCGGGGCATTGCCCGTGAAGGCGAGGAATTCGGCCCGGAGCTGGCGCGCCTGCGTGGCGAGGGCCACGCGGCGCCGGACCAGGCCGCGACCGCCGAGTATCGACGCATGCTGGGCCGCGAGGACAGCCGGGAACCGATCCTGCATGCCGCCCAGGTGATGAGCCGGGACGTGCTCACCCTGGCGCCCACCCTGCCGGTCGAGCGGGCTTGGGAAGTGCTGGTCCGGGCCGGCTATGGCCAGGCCCCGGTGGTGTCGCCCGCCGGGCGGGTGGTTGGCCTGGTCACCGTGCTCGACATGCTGACCGTCATCAACGTCGAGCAGGGCGTGGTGCGCGACTCCCTGCCCAGGGGCGTCGAGGCGGTGATGACTTCGCCGGTATTGAGCGCCGATCCGGTCAGCGACGTGCGTCGCGTGGCCCGGGTCCTGCTCGAATACGACCTTCCGGGGTTGCCGGTGATCGACCGCGCGGACCGGCTGGTCGGCATCGTCACCCGGGGCGACTTGCTGCGCGCCCTCAGCCACGATCCCCCCTTGAGCCTCTGGGGATGAGCAGCGCACCGGCGGCGCCGGCCCGTTCCGGCCCCCTCTATGTTCTGTTGCTGGCCTTGCCGGCGCTGGCTTTCCTCGGCCTGGTCTGGGGCCTGAGCCAATGGCCCTTGCCCTGGCGCGGCAGCTGGGCCTGGGTGCCCAGCCTGGACGTGGCGCTGGCCTGGCACATCGACGGCCTGTCGGCCCAGATGCTGGCCCTGATCACCGGGGTCGGGGCACTGGTTTTTCTCTATGGCCATGGCTACCTCGATCACGAACCGCGCCGACTGCGCCTGTACGGGCTGCTCGGCGCGTTCATGCTGGCCATGGTCGGCGCGGTGAGCGCTGACCATGTGCTTCTGTTGTTCCTGTTCTGGGAGGCGACCAGCCTGCTGTCTTTCGCCCTGGTCGGCTGGCGCCACCATCGCGATGAGGCGCGCGCGGCGGCCCGCCAGGCCTTGCTGGTCACCGTCGGCGGCGGCCTGGCGCTGCTCGGCGGCCTGGTCCTGCTGGCCCAGATGGCCCAGTCCTGGACCCTGTCCGGCATCGTCGCGGCCGGGCCGGCCCTCGCCGACCATCCGCGCCTGCCCCTGGCGCTGTCCTTGGTGATGCTGGGCGCGTTCACCAAGTCGGCCCAGTTTCCTTTCCATTTCTGGCTGCCCAACGCCATGCACGCGCCGACCCCGGTGTCGGCCTACCTGCATTCGGCGACCATGGTGAAGCTCGGCGTGTATCTCCTGGCCCGTCTCGACCCGGCCTTCAACGAGGTGCCGTTCTGGCAGTACGCCCTGGTCGGCACCGGTACCGTGACGGCGGTCTGGGCGGCGGTGCTGGCCTTGCGCGAGCGCGACCTGAAACGCATCCTGGCGCGCACCACGGTGTCGGCGCTGGGTACCCTGGTCATGCTGGTCGGTTTGCCCGGTCCGGGGGCCGGCCTGGCGGTGGTGGCGTTCCTGTTCGCCCATGCCCTGTACAAGGCGCCTCTGTTCATGGTCGCCGGCAGCATCGACCATGCCACCGGCACCCGCCAGATCGACCAGCTCATGGGCTTGCGCCGGGTCATGCCCTGGACTGCCGCAGTGGCGGTGCTGGCCGGCCTGTCGATGGCCGGCTTGCCGATGTCGTTCGGCTTCGTCGCCAAGGAGGCGATGAGCGCGGCCAAGGCCGAGGCCGAAGTGTTCGCCCTGGTCGGCTACGCCAGCCTGCTGGTCAACGCAGTGACCGTGGCGGTGGCGGCGGTCGCGGCGGTGCGGGTGTTCTGGGGACCGATGCGGCATCCGCCCGGCCGGGTCCACGAAGTGTCCTGGGCAATGCGCCTGCCGCCTTTGATCCTGGCCTTGATCGCCCTGGAGTTCGAATTCCTGCCCCGGGTCGCCGATCCGCTCCTGGTCGAGGCCGCGACCGTGGTCTCGCCCTCCTTGAGCACGGCACTGCTGGAGTCTGCCTACAGTTTCGACGGCACCCTGGGCGCGCTCGAGCTGACCCTGGCGATCGGGGCCGTGCTGTTCCTGTCCTGGGACCGCCTGCACGACGGGTTGCAGCGTATCCATTGGCTCGACCGGATCGGCCCGGAGGCGGCCTGGCAGGGAATCTGGCAGGCCCTGCCCCGGCTGGCGGCCTGGCAGACCCGGTGGCTGACCAGCGGCCGCCTGGGCGATGCCCTGCGCCTGACCCTGGCGGCGTTGCTGGGCCTGGGCGGGCTCCTGGTGGCGGGGGCCCCCATGACCTGGCGGCCGGCGCCCGACTGGCTGGCCTGGCCGGCCCAGGGCTGGGCCTGGGCGCTGGCCTGCGCGCTGATGCTGGCCGGCGGCCTGGCCAGCCTGGCCCGCCTGCCGCGCATCGCCCTGCTGATGGCGAGCGGCCTGGTCGGCTATGGCGCCGCCCTGCTGTTCCTGTTCTCTGGTGCGCCGGACCTGGCCTTCACCCAGTTCGCGGTGGAAACCGTGCTGGTCGTGGTGGCGGCCACCGTGCTCGGCCGGCTCGGGCCGGCGGCCGAGAGCACCGTCCCGTGGCGGGCGTCGCACGTCGCGATCGCTTTGGCGGCCGGGCTGGCGACCTTCATGCTGCTCGCCCATCTGGTCGCCCTGCCGCCCGCCGGCGATCTGCCGGCCTGGTTTGCCGCCCATAGCCTGGCCGAGGCCGGCGGCCGCAACGTGGTCAACGTCATCATCGTCGATTTCCGGGCCTTCGATACCCTGGGCGAGGTGGCCGTCCTGGCCGCGTCCCTGTTCGCCGCGCTGCCCTTGCTGGCGGGATTGCGCCGGAGGCCGGCATGAGCCCGCGTGCGCGCCTGCTGGAACATGCCGCGCCGGTCTTGTACTGGCTGATGCTGGTGGTCGCCCTGGTCATTCTCCTGCGCGGCCATCATCATCCCGGCGGCGGCTTCATCGGCGGCCTGGTCGCGGTGGCGGCCAGTGCCCAGCTGGCCCTGATCCTCGGTGTCGAGGCCGCGCGCCGGCGCCTGCCGATCGCGCCGGAACGGCTCGCCGCCCTGGGGGTCGGCCTGGCGCTCCTGGCCGGGGTGCCGGCGCTGCTGGCCGGCGAGGCCTTTCTCGATCACCAGCGCCTGGGGCCCCTGAACACCGTGCTGCTGTTCGACCTGGGCGTCTTCCTGGCGGTCTGGGGGGCGCTCAACGGCTATGTGCAGGCCTTGCTGGAGGCGCCGCCGTCATGATGCTGATGCTGCTCGTCACCCTGTCGGTCCTGGTTGGCGCCGGGGTGCTCCTGGTCCTGTCGCGCGACCTGGTCCGCGTGGTGCTCGGCCTGGCCATGCTGGGCGGGGTGGCCAACCTGGCGGTGTTCCTAGCCGGGCGTCCGGGCGGCCTGGCGCCGCCGATCATGCCGCCCGACGCCGTGCTTCTGGCGTCGGGCGCCGCCGACCCGTTGCCGCAAGCCCTGGTGCTGACCGCCATCGTGATCGGGTTTGCCTTGTTGTGCTTCGCCCTGGTTCTGGTCGCCAATCTGGCCCGGCGCGTGCCTGGGCAGGCGGTCGACGATCTGCGTGGCCCCGAGCCGGTGGCCGACGATCCGGTCAAACCGCCGGAGCTGGCGCCATGAACTGGGTGCTCGCCCCGATCCTGCTGCCGCTCGGCTGGGCCCTGCTGCTGGCCGGGGTGCCGGCCGGGGCCCGGCCCCGCCTCGGCCTGTGGGGCGGCGGCCTGCTGGCTGGCGCGGCGCTGG
>JBMOQW010000028.1:0-41649 GCA_049322515.1 Pseudomonadota bacterium | reverse complement strand
CGCGATCAGGCCCCTGTTCAAGATCGACCCCGCACTGGCCTCACCGATCAGGTATCACGTGGCCCCCCTCAAGACCCGAGCCCCCCCGGAAGCGCTGGCGGCGTTCCTCGACTTCCTGCGCAGCCCGCCAGTCCGAGAGATCTTCCTGTCCGAGCGCTTCGAGCTCCTGGACCACTGATCGCCGGGTCGGCCCCCCATGTTCAGTCGATTGAAGCAATGCTCCCTGTTCCAGCAGCTGATCATTCCAATGCTGGTGGTCGGCATCGTGGGCAGCCTGGCGATCATCGTCTCGGCCTTGCAGTTGCGCGACTCGATGAACGCGCTGAGTACCCTGTACACCACGGGTGGAGAACGCCTGAGCAACCTCCAGGCCATCGACAAGGCGATCGCCGATTACCGCGCCCTCAGCCTGAAGCACTTGGCCAGCGAGCGCGCCCAGGGCATGACCGCGATCGTGGAGGAACTGGCCCGGATCAAGGCCAGGATCGAACAGCAAGCGGCCGCCCTCCAGCAGAGTCAGGCGCAACACAACGCCGATCCCCTGCTTCGCCTCCACCATGCCCTGGGCGGCTACATCGCCGGCATCGAGAAGGCGGTTGCCGCGAGCGGTGATTTCGAGAAGGAGTCGGCATTCGAGTGGCTCACCGAGGCGGAAGCCCGACATCTGTCCATGCTCCAGGCCCAGCTGCAAGGCCAGACCATGGAGACCTTCCGGGAAATTTCCGCCACCCGGGAGGACATGATCAGGGCCACGGAGCGGAATCTGATCATCACCATCGCGATTGGCATCCTGGGCGGCGGCCTGCTCATGTTCATGGCCTTCCTGGTGACCCGACGCGCCAGCCGGCGCATTGGCGATTTGCTCGCGTGGTCCGGGCGCATCGCGGAAGGGGATCTGAAAAGTCCGCTGGTGGCCGATGCCGGGGATGAAATCGGCCAGCTCACCGATGCCATGGCGGGCATGCTGGACAAGATCGCGCATGGCCGGGACGCGCTGGAAGCCGCCAAGGGCCTGGCCGAACGCGCCGCGGAGGAACTTCGGCTCTATGAGAACGCCTTCCAGAGCAGCGGTGAACCGATGATGATCACCAACCACGAGAACCGCATCCTCAACGTCAATCCGGCCTTCATCTTCCAGACCGGCTACACGCTGGAGGAAGTCCGCGGCAAGGACCCCAAGATCCTGTCCACGGGCCAGACACCGCCGGAAGTCTACCGCGCCATGTGGCACGCCCTGGCCACGGAAGGGTATTGGCACGGCGAGCTTTGGGACCGAAAGAAAAATGGCGAGATCTATCCGAAATGGATTTCCATTTCAGCGATCCGCGATGAGCGCCAGGCCGTCATGTTCTACGTCGCCAGTTTCTCGGACATCAGCGAACGCAAGGCCAACGAGGCCCGCATCGACTATCTCGCCCATCATGATGCCCTGACCGGGCTGATCAACCGGTTCAACCTGGAGAACCGGCTCAGCCAGGCCTTGCTCAGCGCCCAGCGCGATGGCCTCAAGGTGGCCGTGATGTTCATCGACATGGACCGGTTCAAGATCATCAACGATACCCTGGGCCACCAGATGGGCGACCAGTTGCTGATCGAGGTGGCCCGTCGCTTGCGGGAATGCGTTCGGGAATCCGACATCGTTGCCCGGCAAGGCGGCGACGAATTCGTCGTGGCCCTGGTCGGGCTCGACGATGGCCTGGCCGCCGCCCCGGTCGCGGAAAAGATTCTGCGCCGGCTGGGCGACCCCTACCCCCTGAATGGCAACGTGCTGCACACCAGCCCGAGCATCGGGGTCGCGCTCTATCCGGACGACGGTGACGACGTCGCCAGCCTGCTCAAGAATGCCGACACCGCCATGTATCACGCCAAGGAAAGTGGCCGCAACAACGTCCAGTATTTCACCCGGGCGATGAATGCCGCGGCCAGCGAGCGGCTGGGCCTGGAGAATGAACTGCGCAAGGCGCTCACCGAAGGCCAGCTCAGTCTGCACTACCAGCCCCAAGTCCGGGCCGGGGACGGCCATTGTTGTGGCTTCGAGGCCCTGGCGCGCTGGCATCATCCCACCCTGGGCGAAATATCACCGCTCAAGTTCATCCCCATCGCCGAAGAATCCGGGCTGATCGAAAGCCTGGGTGGCTGGGTCCTGGACCAGGCCTGCCGGCAACTCGCGCATTGGCGGGCGCTCGGTATCCAGCACATCCGGGTCGCGGTCAACCTCTCCGCGCAACAACTGCGCAGCGCGGACCTGGCCGACCGGGTCGCCCGGTCACTCCAGGATCATGGTCTGGCGGGCGCTGATCTCGAACTGGAAATCACCGAGTCGGCCGCCATGGACAACCCCGAACAGGCGGTCCGGCAACTGCAAGCCCTGCGCGATCTCGGCGTGCAACTGGCGATCGACGATTTCGGTACCGGCTACTCCTCGCTCGCCTACCTCAAGCGCCTGCCGATCCACGTGTTGAAACTCGACCGCACCTTCGTCGGCGACATCGAGACCGACCTCAACGACGCGGCCATCTGTACCGCGACCCTGGCTCTGGCCCACAACCTGGGACTCAAGGTGGTCGCCGAAGGGGTCGAAACGGCTTCGCAACGGGACTTCCTGATCGCGCACCAGTGCGACTATCTGCAAGGCTACCTGTATGGCCGCCCCCTGCCGGCGGCCCTGGCGACCGATTATCTTCAGGCGGCGGTCGTACCGGATCAAAGCAGGTCTTCCGGGGCCTCCAGCTGATCCTTGACCGACTTGAGGAAGCTGACCGCCTCGCGGCCATCGATGATGCGGTGGTCGTAGGACAAGGCCAGGTACATCATCGGCCGGATCACCACCTGGCCGTCCACGGCCATCGGCCGGTCCTGGATCCGGTGCAGGCCGAGCACCGCCGATTGGGGCGGATTGAGGATCGGCGTCGACAGCATGGAGCCGAACACACCGCCGTTGGAAATGGTGAAAGTGCCGCCTTCCAGTTCCTCGAGGGTCAATTCGAGGGCATTGGCACGCTGGGCGAAGTCGGCGATCTTGCGCTCGATGTCGGCCAGGGACAGGCGCTCTGCATCGCGCAGCACCGGCACCACCAGACCCCGTTCCGAGCTGACCGCGACCCCGATGTCGTAGAAATCGTGATAGACGATGTCGCGGCCATCGACCGAGGCATTCACCACCGGAAACTGCTTGAGCGCCCGGCAGGCGGCGGCCACGAAGAACGACATCAGGCCGAGCTTGATGCCGTGCGCGCCTTGGAACTCGGCCTGGAGCCGCTTGCGCAGGGCCTGCACCGGCGCCATGTCGACCTCGTTGAAGGTGGTCAGGATGGCGGCCGTGCGCTGGGCTTCGAGCAGGCGCTCGGCGATGCGCTTGCGCAGCCGGGTCATGGCCACCCGGCGGTCGGCCCGGCCGGTGGGGTAGGCGATCGGCGGCGCCGGTTTCTCGACGGCTGGTGCGGGGGGCGTCACCTCTCTCGCCTCGACTGTGGCTGGCGGGGCGGGCGGCACGGTGGGCGCCGGCGGGGCGCTGGAGGCTGGCGCAGCCTGGGTGGTGCTCACCCCGGCGGCCGCCTCGGTCTCGATCTCGCCCAGCAGATCGCCGGGCTTCACCTCGCCGCCATTGGCCACGGCGATCGCGACCAGCACCCCGGCGGCGGGCGCCGGCACCTCCAGGATGACCTTGTCGGTTTCCAGTTCGACCAGGATTTCATCGCGTTTCACGGCCTCGCCAACCTGCTTGCGCCATTCCAGGAGCGTGCCGCTTTGCACGGATTCGGAAAGTTCGGGAGTCTGGATTGAAACGCGCATGATCGGCACCGTGGCAAGGATTTCGGCCGATTATAGGGTAGCCCGGCCTGGTCGGCGCGCGGGCTGTGCACAGGCCTGCTAGGATGAATCACCATGCCGACACGACTCAACATCCGTTACCAGCACTGGGCGCTCGGTTCGACCTTCCTACTGGTCGTCCTCCTGAGCGGCGTTTTTCTTTTCACGGTGTTTCGGGCGTTCTCGCAGATCGCCCAGGATAACGCCGCGATCCGTCTCGACCTTCTGGTCGAACGCGCCGGCGCTGAACTCGACATCCTGATGCGCGGCAACGCGCGCTTCGTCGCCGCGCAAGCCACGGCCGGACCTCACCGCTTCATCACCGGAGACGGCCGACTCGAAAGCGGGACCCTGGTCGCCACCTTGATCAGCGATTTGCATGCGCATCCCGAGCTCTACGCGCATTATGTCGGGCGCGCCGACGACGCCTTTGTACAGGTGATCGGCGTGCGCGGCCAGCCGGCCCTGATCGAAGCCCTGGCCGCGCCGCCGGACACCCACTTCGCGCTTCGCGAGATCCGGCCCGGCGGGGGGCAATCCCGGCACGAACAATGGACCTTCCTGGACCGGCAGCGCCGCCCGATCGCTCGGCAAACCCAGCCGACCCGGTATCGGCCAACGACCCGGCCCTGGTTCGTCGAGGCCCAGCAGGCTCGCAGTCTGGTCGTCACCGCGCCCTACCGGTTCGCCTCCACCGGGCGCCCCGGCATCACCTTGGCCGCGCCGGTGGATGATCGGAGCGCCGTGTTCGGCAGCGATATCGCCCTGGATTCCCTGCGCGACTTCCTGCGCGGCCTGCCCTTGCCCGAACACGGCACGCTCGCCATCGTCGATCGCCAGGGACGGTTGCTTGCCTGGCATGGCCAGGGCACCTTACCGGACGTTCCGCCGCTGACCCCGCTGGCCGACCTCCAGGGCAAGGCCGCCCGCCTCCTGGCCACGGTCTCGGGAAGCCAGCCTGCCACCGCTCGGCAATTCAGGGACACCGGCGAAGTGGACTGGCTGGTCGCCAGCCATCCGGTCCAGCCGATCGCGGGCAGCGGTTTCGAGGTGCGCATGCTGGCCCCGCTTTCAGACTTCCTGTCGCCCTTCGCGCGCGCCCAGCGTGATCTCTTGTGGGTCACCGGGCTGGTGCTGCTGGTCCTGTTGCCGCTGTCCTATCTCGGCTCGCACCGCATCGTGCGGGCGTTGCGCAGCCTGGCCGAGAAATCCGAGCGCCTGAAACAGCTGGATTTCGCCGCGGCAACCCAGGTGCCGGACACGTTCCTGTACGAGATCAATACCCTCGGCGATGCCCAGAACGTCATGCAGAACGCGATCCAGCATCGCACCGAAGACCTGGTCATGGCCCGGAAGAAACTGGCCCGCCTGGTCGACAACGGCATCCAGTTGACGCGCGAGCAGAACCGCGACGTGCTGCTGTACCACATTCTCTACGGTGCCCGGGAGATCGCCCACTGCGCTGCCGCAACCCTGTTCCTGAAGACCGACCACGACAGCCTCGCCTTCGCCCTACGCACCCAGGACGATCCGTTGCCGGCCAGCGAAATCCCCCTCCACGATGCCGACGGGCAAGCCAACGATCACTATGTCGCGGTGCATGCCGCCTTGCACAATCGCACCGTGGTGATCGACGACGTGTACACCGAGACCCGGTTCGATCTTTCCGGCACCAAGCGTTTCAGCGAAGCCTCGGGCATGCGCGCGGTTTCCCTGCTGACCGTGCCTTTGAGCCCGCGCGAGGACGAGGTGATCGGCTTGCTGCAACTGGTCAATGCCACCGATCCGAAGACCGGCCGGATCATCCCGTTCGACCCCGAGATCGTCGGCTATGTCGAAGCGCTGGCGTCGCAATCCGCCGTGGCCCTCGAGAACCAGCAGCTGCTGGCGGCACAAAAGGCCCTGATGGATGCCTTGATTCAGCTGATCGCCGGCGCCATCGATGCCAAGAGCGCCTACACCGGGGGCCACTGCGCGCGGGTGCCGGAACTGGCAGTCATGCTGGCCGAGGCGGCCTGCGCCCAAACCGAAGGCCCGCTTGCCGAGTTCCGCTTCGACACCGAGGATCAATGGCGCGAATTCCGCATCGGCGCCTGGCTGCATGATTGCGGCAAGGTCACCACCCCGGAATACGTGGTCGACAAGGCCACCAAGCTGGAAACCCTGTACAACCGGATTCACGAAATCCGTACCCGGTTCGAGGTCTTGCTGCGCGATGCCGAGGTCGAGCGCCTGCGCGACCTCCATGAGCGGGGCCTTGATCGTGCCGTGGCCGATGCCCGATTCGCCGAGCGGGCGGCTGCCTTGCGCGATGATTTCGCGTTCGTCGCCGAGTGCAACCTGGGCAGCGAAGCCATGGCCCCGGAACGGCTCGACCGGCTCCGGCGCATCGCCCGGGAAACCTGGTTGCGCCACTTCGACGACCGGCTCGGACTGTCTCAGGAAGAAGAGGCCCGGCGCAGCCATTGTCCCCCCGCGGCCCTGCCGGCGCTCGAGCCACTGCTGGCCGACCAGCCCTGGCACGCCGTGCCGCGCGCCGCCGGCGGTGCGGCACAGGACTCGCGCTATGGCTGGCAGATGGCCATTCCGCCGCTGCAATACCATTTCGGTGAACTGTATAACCTGAGCGTGGTGCGCGGCACGCTGACCGAGGAAGAGCGCTTCAAGATCAACGAACACATCATCCAGACCATCGCCATGCTCGAGCAGCTGCCCTTCCCCAGGCACCTGCGCCGGGTCCCGGAGTACGCCGGCACCCACCACGAAACCTTGGCCGGCACCGGCTATCCGCGCCGGCTGGTAGCCGGGCAATTGTCGATCCCGGCCCGGATCATGGCCATTGCCGACATCTTCGAAGCCCTGACCGCATCCGACCGGCCCTATAAAGCCCCCAAACCGCTCTCGGAATGTGTGAAGATTCTGTTTCAGTTCAAGGTCCAGGGCCACATCGACCCCGACTTGTTCGACCTGTTTCTCAGTTCGGGGCTCTATCTGGAATACGCCCGACGGTTCCTGAAGCCGGAGCAGATCGATCCGGTCGACATCACCCCGTACCTGAATCCCGATCCGCATCCATAGACCAGCCACCGCGATTGAAGCGCCCTTGGACACCCTGACCCTGCTCACCCTGCTGGCCATCGCCATCGTCCTGGTGTTCGACTACACCAACGGCTTCCATGACGCGGCCAACATCATCGCCACGGTGATCGCCTCGCGCGCCATGCAACCGATCTCGGCGGTGGTGGTGGTCGGCACCTTCGAGTTCCTGGGACCGCTGCTGGGCGGCACCGCCGTGGCCAACACCATCGGCAAGTTCATCGACCTCACCGGTGTGCCGACCTTGTTGTCGCTCACCGTCTTGGTCAGCGGCCTGGCCGGCGCCATCGTCTGGAACCTGTTCACCTGGTGGAAAGGCATCCCCTCCTCGTCCTCGCATGCCCTGATTGGCGGCCTGATCGGTGCCGTGGTGCTTTCGGTGGGCGGCGACCACGTGGTCTGGGGCTTCAGCCAATTGGCCGAGGGCCATGTCACCGGGGTGATGAAGGTGCTCGCCGCGCTCATCCTGTCGCCCGTGATCGGCTTCGGGGTCGGCTACCTGCTGCACACGATCGCCCGCCATGCCACCCGCGCCGCACACCCCAAGCTGAACCGACCCTTGCGCCATGGCCAGTTTCTCACCGCCGCCGCCCTGGCTTTTTCGCACGGTGCCAATGATGCCCAGAAAAGCATGGGCATCCTGACCCTGGTCCTGCTCCTGGGCGGCTTCATCCCCACGTTCGAGGTGCCGTTCTGGGTCATGCTGAGTTGCGCGGCGGCGCTCACCCTGGGCATCCTGTCGGGCGGCTGGCGCATCGTGCGCACGCTCGGCTTCGCCATCTACAAGGTCCGCCCGCTGCACGCCTTCGATTCACAGCTGACTTCAGCCGGGGTCATCATGGGAGCCTCCCTGATCGGGGCGCCGGTCTCCACCACCCATGTGGTGGCCACCTCGATCATGGGCATCGGCGCCTCGGAACACCCGCGCGCGGTGCGCTGGGGCAAGGCGCGCGAGATCGTCACCACCTGGCTGGTCACCATCCCGGCCTCGGCCGGGGTCGGAGCCCTCGTCTACGCGCTGATTTTCACGATCTTGAACAGGGGACAACCTTGATCAATCCCGCCTCCATCCTGCACCGGGTGCTCGACCGGGTATTTCCGAAGTCACCCGATTTCTTCCGGCTGCTGGCCGAACAGGCCACCCAGGTCACCCACACCGTCAACCTGCTGGCCGACTTCATGGGCACCAGCGACCCCGACATCGGCAAGCTGATCCGCAAGGACGAGCACGACGCCGACGCGATCAAGGCGCGCAACCTGCACACCCTGAACGAGGCCTTTTCCACTGACATCGACCGCGAGGACATCTACCGCGCCATCGTCGACCTGGACCAGATCGTCAACCTGTGCAAGGACTGCGTGAACGAAATGGACGCCCTGGCCGTGCCCCCGGACAAGTACACCTACGAGCTTGCCGCCGCCCTGCGCGACGGCTGCCAGACCCTGGCCGGCGGATTCGGCAAGCTCGGCACGGCGCCGGCCGAGGCCGCGGTCGACGCCGACATCGCGCGCAAGCACGGCCGCCGCATGGAAAAGCTCTACCGCAAGGCCCTCGCCGAACTGTTCCAGGGCGACGACACCATGAACATGTTCAAGCGCCGCGAGATCTACCACCACCTCGACCGCGCCGGCGGTCGGCTGGAACACTGCGCCAACACCTTGCACGACATCGTGGTGAAGATCGGCTGAGTGATTCAGCGGTTACGCACGAGCCGACCCATTGTGCTTTGGCTGGGGCCAGCCACCCCATAACAGGGCTATGGCCTTGGCGCTGGCGGCATTTTCAGAACATTGACCTTGATGCCGTTAGAAAGCAGCATCTCCCCAGGAATCATGCCCACTGGGCATGCACCCAGCCACTGCGCCTTGAAAAACTGCTTGCGGCCAGGCACCGAAGACGCAAAACCACGCTTGAAACTGACCATCGCTTCGCCATGGTAGGCGGATTGCAAATCCCCGGTCAGGATCATTTCCCCGTTGACATCCGTGTCATGGGTCTTGCAGCGGGTACGGATGATCAATTTCCCGCCGTCACTGAAGACATCCAATGCTGTGCAGTTTTCCTGGGCGGGCAGAATGGATAACAAGACTTCCGGTTCGGTGCGTACATCCGTGCATTGCCTCACGGAGACTGCCCGCATCACGCTTCTTGTCTCGTCCCATAGGGACACATTCCAAAAGCCTGGCTTGCGCCAGACGCCTTCGTTGGCTGATCCGAGCCCAGGAAAAACCAAACACACCAATAGGATTTGGAGGGCGCTGAAGCGCATATGTATTGATCCAAGATAGAAAAAGGCACGGAACGCCGTTCCGTGCCTTGCATGCCAAACCCAGCATCAAGCCCAGGACTTCTGTCGCCTGAACATCACGCCCGCGGTCACAACCACCAGCAACATCAGCAGGATCTTGCCCCACTCGCCAAGCGTCGGCACCGGAACAATCGGATCCAGGGGAATGTTGTTGTTGGTGACGTCGACGTTGGGATAGGGACCGGATAGGTAATAGGTCGTCGGATCACCCACCTGAGGGGCGCCATTGATGGCCGTCACCGGTCCGGCGTTGGGGTCCCAGCCGCCGGCTTGTGGCGGGATAAACTGGCTGACGAATCGATAACCGGAACGACTCACTGTCAGACTGAAGGTGCCTCCGACAGGACCGTTCACCAGCCAGAACGCATAACGGCCATCAGCATCCGTGGTCACCGTGGTGACGCCGCCAAGCACATAGGCACTGGCATCGCCGCCGTTATACAGGATCGTCACCGAGGCACCAGCCACCGGCTGCCGGGTCTGGCTGTCGTACACCACACCGCTCGGGTCGATCGCACACGTGACCGTCGCGGTCGTAACAAAACCTGCCGTATCGCTGACCGCGTAATCCAGACTTGCCGTGTCATAGAAACCCGGCGCAGGCGCAAAGGTGACGTTGCCGGCGTTATCGACCGTCCAGGTACCTTGCGCATTGGTCACGGAGGTCTGGCGACCCGCCAACAGAGGATCAAGATCGACGGTAGCCGGATTCAGAGGGTTGCTGCCCGCCGTATCATTGCCGATCACAGACATGGTGCGCTGGCCGGACGGAACAGTGTCATTTTGGGCCTGGGGGGGCGTCCCGAATACGAAGTTTACCGAGCAATCTTCAGTCACCGGAGAAATCGTGTAGACATCCCCAGCCCAGCTGCCGGCCGGGCAAGTCCCGGAAACAGCGACCTGATTACCCGAGTTCGGAATCACCGTGTAGGAGACGCTGCCCCCGGGCAGCACCGTCAGCGGTGTGTTCGGCGTCACGGAACCGCCGCTCCCGACACTGGGGGTCACCGTGCTCAGACCGACAAAGCTGAAATTGACATTACAGGACTGTGCGATCGCATTGGTGGTGTATGTCGTACCTGACAGGGTACCGCCCGTTTCTGCACCACCTGCGGCACAGTTATCAGTGATGACGGCCGCATAGCCGGCCTCAGGCACCACATTGAAGCTCGTGGTGCCGCCAGGTGCGACTGGCTGCGTCACGTTGGGGGACACGCTGCCATGGGCGCCGACCACAGGAGTCACGCCAAAGGGTGCCGAGAAAGAAGCCGTCACAACGGTATTGCCGCTCAAGGTTACCGAGCAACTCGGCTCCGTACCCGAACAACTGCCACCAGACCAACCAGTGAAAATCGAACCCGCCGGCGCGGAGGCATACAGGATGACTTCTGAACCGTCCGGGTAATTCAGTGCATCGCTACAGTCACCCAAGCAGGACACGCTGATCCCCGCAGGCACGGAAACAACTGAACCTTGGGTGGCGCCGGTCTTGTTAACGGTCAAAGACACCAGCGAGGCACCCACGCTATCAATATCGGCAGCGGTGTTGTTGCTGCTGTCGCTATCCAGAACACCTCCCGGCGCGGTAACCGTGACCGAATGGTTGACCGTTCCGACGCCCACACCTGCTGGATTGACCTGGGCCGATACGGTATAGGTCAGCGTCTCAGCCACAGGAAGGGTGGCCGTCATCGTTTCGTTGATAGCACCGGTACCGTTGGCATTGGGACAGGATGTACCTGCACTCGCGACACAGGTCCAAGTTGCGTTAATCAGGTTGGCCGGCAGCGACTCTACGATAGTCGCCCCAATCGGCACATCGGTCGGCCCGGTATTACTCACCACGATCGTGTAGGTCAGGTTGTCGCCCCAACTGACAGAGGTTTCACCGTCAGTGATCGTGGCGCCCATATTGACCAGGGGGGACGCCGTCACGGCCGTCTGCACCAACGGGCCCAGCACAGCCGGTACGGCATCGCCGGATACCTTGTAATTGCCGTGGTTGATGGGGCCGGTCGTCGTGGCAGGGACATTGTAGGTCACCGTGAATGTGCCCGTACTGCCCGGATTCAATGTACCGAAATTGCAAGACACCGTGCCGGCATTGCCTACGCCGGGGTCGGTACAACCAACGCCAGAGGTCGAGGCGAAGGTCAGGTTATTGACGGGACTATGATTATCCTGCGGGGACACCACCGTGACCGTGGTATTGGTCAGCGGTGCAGTCCCGGTATTGCCATAGATATAGGTGTAGGTGATGGTGCTGCCGGCACTGACATAATCAGGGCCATCGGCTTGGATATAGGGGCCGGGCAGCGTGGTGAACTCGGCGCCCGAGTCCACGTAGATATGACCTTCGTGCCCACCCTGACCACAACCCGTGGCGATGATCTTCACCTTCACCTGATCACCGACATCAAGAATCCCAGGGCCCGGCGCAATATCGATTGCCTGCCAATCGGTGTATTGATAGCCACCCACCGTCACCCAGGGCACACCAGTCTGCCCCGAGAAATTGAAGGTATGGAACAATTGGGCATTGCCCTTGGTAATGTTGGTGACTTCAACAAAGAAATAGGGCTGCTGGTTAGGGGCGTGGCCTGGATTCTGCAGCACCGGCGCCACCGCGAATCGAATGTGCACCTTGCCATCCGCCGGATCGACGTCAGCCAAAGTCATGGTCGCTGTTTGGTCGATGGCGCTGGAACGGTTGCTATTTCCACCGTAGTTGATCCGAGCCGCCTTGCTTTCATACAGCGGGAAGGAAAGGGCATTGCCGGTCTGCGACGAGGTTCCAGCGCCGACCACGGAGGTCAAGCCATTATCTGCGACAGGGGTCAAGCCCAGATGCGCCTCGGTCGTGGGCGGAAATGTGGGAATCGTCGATCCCATGACGGCCGAACTGACATTCCAGTTCGCCAAATCAGACTCAAAACCACCGTTTGGAAAACCAGCCAACGCTTGGGGCACCGTTGCTAAGGCCAACAAAGCTGCGAACCAACTGGATTTCCGGACATGGCGCTGCACTGCCCTGGACAAGAATCCGCTCATGAAAACATCCCCTAGAAGAAAGTACTACGTGGACACTATACTTTTGTACTAGGGACGGCATTCTATCGACATCAATCAATCGGTCAATACGCAGTTCTACTCGCTTGGTGACGATCTGCGAGGATCAGTAAACCTCATAGACGATCGACCGCAAGGCCCTCGCCGAACTGTTCCAGGGCGACGACACCATGAACATGTTCAAGCGCCGCGAGATCTATCACCACCTCGACCGCGCCGGCGGTCGGCTGGAACACTGCGCCAACACCTTGCACGACATCGTGGTGAAGATCGGCTGAGTGCCGTCGCCAGCGCCCTCCGATGTCTGATCCTCCCGTCCCTGGACAGCGTGGCCCGCATGACCATCATAGACATTCGCTATTAGACGGTACGGGTGGATCACACTAAGGTGAATGCGCGGCGCCCAGAGCGTCGCTTGGAAAGGAGCAAAGATGGCAGAAGAATCCGTAAGTTGTGCCCGCCCCACCAGCACGGTCGCCGACGATTCACCGGCTCAGACCGCCAGTTCATCCCCACCGATCGATAAGGAGGCTCACAAGATGACCGCACGTGTCGGCCAGAAAGCGCCGGACTTCAACGCGCCCGCCTATTACAAGGGCGGTTTCACCAACGTCAAATTGTCTGATTTTCTAGGCAAATGGGTGTTGGTCTGCTTTTACCCCGGTGATTTCACCTTTGTTTGAGCCACTGAAGTGTCCGCGGTCGCGGCACAGTATGAGGCGATGCAAAAAATGGGTGTGGAAGTCATCTCCATCAGCGTGGACAGCCACTTCGTCCACAAGATGTGGAATGACGTGGAACTGACCAAGATGGTGGAAGGCGGCATTCCCTTCCACATGGCCTCGGACCAGGCCGGCAACATCGGCCGGGCTTATGGCTGCTGGGACGAGAGCCAGGGTATCGAGATGCGCGGCCGATTCATCATCGACCCGGACGGCGTCATCCAGGCCATGGAAGTGCTCACCCCGCCGGTGGGCCGCAAGGTTGCCGAAACGGCCCGCCAGGTGCTGGCCTTCCAGCACGTGCGCGCCACGGGCGGCAAGGAAGCCATGCCTGCCGGCTGGGAGCCGGGCAAACCGACCCTCAAACCGGGGCCGGACCTGGTCGGCAATGTATGGAAAGTCTGGAACCCCTCCATGGAGTGATTCCGGTCCGCCTGCCCGGGAAAACCCCGCCTCAGGGCGGGGTTTTTTGTTGCCTGCCCGCCAGCGGCCGAGGGGCTGCCGACGCCCCCTCCCCGGGCTTCGCCCAGACCCGAAGCAGGGGGCGCTGTGCGACCGGCGTCGTGCCGGCTGGTGGGAATACCCGCGCAATCCTTATGCAGCGCCCGCTTCCGGCTTGCGGGCCGCCACCACCACGAAGGCGCATTGGCCACGCCCCGGCCGCAGGGCTTCGATCTCCCGCGTCTCCGGCAGTGGGCGGGCCAGGGTCTGGCCCCAGTCCTCGACGATGAAGCCGGCCTCATGCAGCAGCCCATCCACCTCGTCGGCGGAGAAGAAGGTGGCCTCCCGGTAGAAAACGCTCTCCCCCTGGTGGGCCAGGTAGTCCCAGCCCAGGGCGCTGTCCCGGTCGACGAAGCCGATCACCAGACGGCCACCGGGCTTGAGCACCCGCCGCGCCTCGGCCAGCATCCCCGGCGCGGAATCCACGAAGCAGAGGGTGGTCACCACCAGGGCATGGTCGAAACGGGCTTCGGCGAAGGGCAGGTGCTCCGCTGTGCCTTCCACGGCCTGGATACCCCGGGCGGCGGCATGGACAAGCATGGCCGGCGACGGGTCCACCCCCACCTGCACGCCCAGGGGCGCGGCGAAGCGGCCGCTGCCGACGCCGATTTCCAGGCCCAGGCCCGTCCAGGGCACGAAGGCCCGCAGGGCGAGCAGTTCGGAAACGTAGGCGGCCGCGTGCTTCTCGAACCACGCCTCGTAGCGCCCGTGGTGGGCCTCGAAAGCGGCGGTTTTAGGCATGGCCCAGCAGTTCCCGCAGGGCGGCGACGAAACGCAGGTTGTCCTCGGCCAGGGCCGTGGTCACCCGCATGTAGCCAGGGCCAAGCCGGGCATCGTTCATGGGCTTGACCAGGATGCCCCGGGCCTTGAGCTCGATCGCCAGGGCCCCGGCGTCGTGGGGTGCGAAATCGGCCAGGAAGAAATAGGTCTGGGTGGGAAAGGTGCGCACCCCCAGGGCGCGCAGCTCGGCCGCCAGGGCCTCGGTCCATTGCCGCAGCTGCACGTTGCGGGCGCGGATCCTGTCCTCGTGCAGCAGGGTGGCCAGGGCCGCCGCCTCACTGGGCCGGGCCAGGGGATAGGCGTCGTTGTGGCTGTTCAGGTCGTCGGCGATAGCCTCGGGGAACACGCCGTAGCCGACACGGAAACCCGCCAGGCTGTGGGCTTTGGACAGGGTGCGGGTCACCATCAGGTTGGGGAATTCGGGCACCAGCCTGACCACCGACTGCCCCGCCAGGCCAATGAAGGCCTCGTCCACCAGGAACAGGGTGTCGGGGTGGCGGCGCAGCAGATCCGGCAACGGGGCCATGTCGAACACGCCGCCATTGGGGTTGTTGGGATTCACGATGACCACCAGGGTGGTGCCGGGGGGAATGGCCAGGTCCTCGAGGTCGAAGGCGAAATCGGCTTCCGGCAGGAGGCGTTGCTCCGTATAGCGCCGGGCCACCTCGGGAAAGAGGACGTAGGTGGGGCTCAGCAGATGCACCTGCTGGCCGAAGCGGTCGAACAGCTGGCGCAGGATCAGCTCCGAGCCGGCATTGATGTGGATGAGCCTTTCCGGCACCCCGAGCCGCTGGCTAAGCAGGCTGCGCAAGGGGGCCGAATGGGGCTCGGTGTAATAGTTGCTGTGGGGCACCTCGGCCTGGGCGGCAGCCACGGCCTCCTCGATGGGGGGCAGGGGGTTTTCGCACAGCAGCAGCTTGATGCCCGTGAAGGTGCCGCCACCTTTTTCACTCAACGATGTCATGGCTTTGCTCCGGACATGCTTTATTGCCGATGCTTTCATCTTAGCTCTGGCCACGGGAAACATTCACCAAACAGTTGGCTTTTGGAGGATAGAATCCCTCCTGGTTTTCCTACTTCTGCCCGGTCGGGTGATGCCTTGAATCCTCTCTCCCAGCTTCCCTCCGTGGATCGCCTGCTGGCCGATCCGGTTGTCTTGCCCCTCATCGACGCCCATGGCCGGGCGGTGATCACCCAACTGGCGCGGTCCGCCCTGGACGATGCCCGGACTGCGGCCCGGGCCGGCGCGGCCATCCCCGACATGGCCACCCTGACCGCCGGCATCGCCGCCGCCGCCCAGGCCCAGGCTCACCCCCGCTTGCGCCCGGTGTACAACCTCACCGGCACGGTGCTGCACACCAACCTGGGCCGGGCGCCCCTGCCCGAGGAAGCCGTGGCTGCGCTGGTCGAGGCCGCGCGCAATCCTTGCGCCCTGGAATACGACATCGACGCCGGCGGCCGGGGCGACCGGGACGACGTGGTGGAAGGCCAGCTGTGCGAGCTCACCGGGGCCGAGTCCGCCACGGTGGTGAACAACAACGCCGCCGCCGTGTTCCTGCTGCTCAACACCCTGGCCCAGCGCAAGGCGGTGGTGGTGTCCCGGGGGGAGCTGGTGGAGATCGGCGGCGCCTTCCGGGTGCCGGACATCATGAAGCGGGCCGGCGCCAGGCTGGTGGAGGTGGGCACCACCAACCGCACCCATCTGAAGGATTTCAGCGAAGCCATCACGCCCCGCACCGCCATGCTCATGAAGGTGCATACCAGCAACTACGCCATCCACGGCTTCACCCATACGGTGCCGGAGGCGGAGCTGGCGGCCCTGGCCCACGTCCACGGCTTGCCCTTCGTGGTGGATCTGGGCTCGGGCACCCTCACCGACCTGGAACGCTGGGGCCTGCCCCACGAACCCACCCCCCGGGAGAGCCTGGCCGCCGGGGCGGACCTGGTCACCTTCTCCGGCGACAAGCTGCTTGGGGGTCCCCAGGCCGGGGTGCTGGTGGGCAGCAAGGCCTTGATCGCCCGCATCAAGAAGAATCCCCTGAAGCGGGCCCTGCGGGTGGGCAAGCTCACCCTGGCTGCCCTGGAAGCGGTGCTGCGCCTGTACCGGGACCCGGACCGGCTGCATGAACGCCTCACCGCCCTCCATCTGCTCACCCGCCCCCAGGCCGACATCCAGGCCGCCGCCCAGCGTCTACTGCCCGGCCTGCAAACCACCCTGGCCCATCTGCCGGTGACGGTGGCGATCGTGCCCCTGAACTCCCAGATCGGCTCCGGCTCGCTGCCCGTGGACCGGCTGCCTTCGGCGGGCCTGGCCATCCGCCCCCAGGGCCGGAAGGGAGGCGTATTGCACCGTATCGAGGCCACCCTGCGCGGCCTGCCCCGGCCGGTGATCGGCCGCATCGAGGACGGTGCGCTGCTGCTCGACCTGCGCTGTCTGACGGCCGGTGAAGAGGCGGCCTTCGCGGCCAACCTGGGCAGGCTGTCGTGCTCGTAGGCACGGCCGGCCACATCGACCACGGCAAGACCACCCTGGTGAAGGCCCTCACCGGGGTGGATGCCGACCGGCTGCCGGAGGAAAAGGCCCGGGGTATCACCCTGGACCTGGGCTATGCCTACACGCCCCTGGCCGACGGCGGGGTGTTGGGCTTCGTGGATGTGCCCGGCCACGAAAAACTGATCCACAACATGCTGGCCGGTGCCACCGGCATCGATTTCGTCTTGCTGGTGGTGGCGGCCGATGATGGCCCCATGCCGCAGACTCGCGAGCACCTGGAACTGCTCGACCTCCTGGGACTTAAGCACGGCGCGCTGGCCTTGACCAAGATCGACGCCGTGGCACCGGAACGGCTCGAGGCCGTAAAGGCCGAGATCACGACCTTGCTGGACGGGACCGGGCTGGCTGGCAGCCCGGTCTTCCCGGTGTCCGGCAAGACCGGCGAGGGGGTCGCCCGCCTGCGGGCCTTCCTCGATGAAACCGCAGGCTGCCTGCCTGCCCGCGCCACTGACGACCGCTTTCGTCTCGCCATCGATCGCGCCTTCTCGATCACCGGGGTCGGCACGGTGGTCACCGGCACCGCCCATGCCGGCCAGTTGGCGATCGGTGAGACCCTGGTGATTGCGCCCCCCGGTTTCAAGGCCCGGGTGCGCGGCCTGCATGTCCAGGACCGCCCGGTGGATCGGGGCCGGGCGGGAGAGCGCTGTGCGGTGGCCTTGAAGGGCGATTTCGAGAAAAAGGATCTCGCGCGCGGGATGTGGCTGGTCGACCCGGCCCTGGCCGTGCCGATCAGCCGTTTCCAGGCTGAATTGAAGGTGCCCGCAGGACAGAAACCGATGACCCACATGCAAGTCGTCCATGTGCACCTGGGTTGCGATGATATTCCCGGCCGGGTCGCCCTGCTCGATGTCTCGGAGGCGGCACCCGGCAGCTCGGTCCTGGCTGAAATCCTGCTCGACCGGGCCACCCTGGCCTTGCGCGGTGACCGTCTGATCCTGCGCGACGCGGGCGCCCAGCGCAACGTGGCGGGTGGCCGGGTGCTGGACAGCTTCCCGCCTGGCCGGCACAAGCGTACCCCGCAGCGGCTGGCCTTGCTCGCGGCCCTGGCGGACGACGACCCGGGGGTGAGCCTCGCCCGGATGGCGGAACAGGCGCCGGCCGGCATCGATCTGACCCGTTTCGCGCTCAATTGGAACCTCTCCGATGCCGACGCGGAGCACCTTTGGCAACGGGTCGGCCTGCGCGTGATCGGTGATGGCAGCGTGCGGATCGGGATTGCCGGACCGGCCTGGCAGGCGCTCCGGGACCGACTGCTGGCGCAGCTCGCACAGGCGCACGCCGATGCGCCGGACATGATCGGCATCGAACGCGAGCGCCTGCGCCGGATGACCTCGGCCCACCTGCCGACGCCGGTGTTCGGGGCTTTGTTGGCGGAACTGCTGATGGCGGGCGCATTGGTGCAGACCCGGGCCTGGTTGCACTTGCCCGAGCATCGGGCCACGGTTTCAGAAACGGACCGGACCCTGTTCAATCTTCTCAGGCCCTTGCTCGCAGCCTGCCCATTCAATCCGCCCCGGGTGCGCGACGTGGCCACGGCCACCGGCATCCCCGAGGCGACTGTGCGCCGGCTGTTCAAGCACATGGCGCGGGCAGGCGAACTGTACCCGGTGGCGCATGACCACTATTACACCGCCGAGGCGGTGGCAGATCTCGCAGCCATTGTGGCCCAGCTTCAGGAGACCGGCGGCGCGGCCCGCATCGCCCCCCTGCGCGATCACTTGGCCCAGGCCGGCGCGGGCGGCGGCCGCAAGATCGCCACCCATCTGCTCGAATTCTTTGACCGGGTCGGCTACACTCGCCGAGTCCGGGATGACCATGTGCTGCGCGGCGAAGCCGATCCGCGACAATGGCAGTTCGATCACCGACAGGGTGCCACCCCCCCTGAAGTGTGAATGCGTCACGCAACCACGTCACCATGACCGCGTGACACGAACGCTGGGCAGCATTCGTCACGCGTTTTACGTGTTGGAAGAGATCGTTCCCCGGTGGGGCGCCCGGTCTTCAAAACCGGGAGGGGCCGCCAGGCGGTCCCTGGTAGGTTCGACTCCTGCTCTCTTCCGCCCCAAACCGCTTATTGCCCGAAAAACTCCTTCACCTTGTCCATGAAGCCCTTGGCCCGCGGGTTGTGCTTGGCTTCATGGCCGGAGCAGCAGCTGTCGAACTCGCGCAGCAGTTCTTTTTGGCGCTCGGTCAGGTTGATCGGCGTTTCCACCACGACATGGCAGTGCAAGTCACCGGGCGCCTGGCTGCGCACCCCCTTGATGCCCTTGCCGCGCAAACGGAACACCTTGCCGCTCTGGGTTTCCGCGGGGATCTTCACGGAGGCCTGCCCATCCAGCGTGGGGATCAGGATCTCGCCGCCCAGCGCCGCGGTGGCGAAGGAGATCGGCATCTCGCAATGCAGGTCGTTGTGGTCGCGGGTGAACACCGGATGCGGCTTGAGATGGATCTGCACATACAGGTCGCCCGGGGGCCCGCCGTTGATGCCGGCCTCGCCCTCGCCGGCCAGGCGGATGCGGTCGCCCTCGTCGACACCGGACGGAATCCGGACCGACAGGGTCTTGTGCTGCTTGACCCGGCCTTCGCCATGGCAATGCGAACAGGGTTCGGCGACGATTCGGCCGCTGCCATGGCAGCGCGGACAGGTCTGTTGGATCGAGAAAAAGCCTTGTTGCATGCGCACCTGGCCATGGCCGCCACAGGTCGGACAAGTGACCGGCTCGGTGCCCGGCTTGGCGCCGCTGCCATGGCAATGCTCGCATTCCGACAAGACCGGGATGCGGATCTTGGTCTCGGTGCCGCGCGCAGCCTCTTCCAGAGACAGTTCGAGGTTATAACGCAAGTCGGCGCCACGATAGACGTTGGATCGTCCACCCCGGCCACCCCCGCCGAAAATGTCGCCGAAGATGTCGGAAAATGCATCCGAGAAGTCTCGATAGCCCGCGCCGCCGCCCGCCCCGCCCATGGACGGATCGACCCCGGCGTGGCCGTACTGGTCGTAGGCCGCGCGCTTCTGGGCGTCCGAGAGAATCTCGTAGGCCTCCTTGGCCTCCTTGAATTTCTCCTCCGAGGCCTTGTCACCCTGATTGCGGTCCGGGTGATGTTTCATGGCCAGCTTCTTGAAGGCCTTCTTGATCTCGTCCTCGGAGGCGCCCTTGGAGACGCCGAGGACTTCGTAGTAGTCGCGTTTGCTCATGATTGGGAAATGTGAAACGGGAAACGGGAAACGCTACAACCGTTTGCGAATTGATGCCGACAGAGCCAGTACCAATGCACTCACGCGATCTATACGTTCAACCAAGGGGTGAGTATCCGCGATCAGCCCTCGCCTACCGCAAATTTCAATCAAAGTATCCAATTCGGAAAGCGATCCGGTTGCGATACTGAGAAAGTGCAATAACTCCTTGCTTCCTGAACGGGCAAACCCCTCGGCGATATTTGCGGGTACAGATACGCATGCTCGACGAATCTGGCTTATCAGTCCAAATCGCTCATCGGTGGGAAAAGAGTCGGTAGCGACGTAAAGGCAATCCACCAACTCGATCGCCTCTTGCCAGGCCTTGAGGCTGCGATGGTTGCGCTCCACACGTTTCCCGTTTCTCTTTTCCCATTTCCCGAATTACTTGTCCTTCACTTCCTCGAACTCGGCATCGACCACGTCGTCATCGGCCTTGCCGCCCGATTGCGCACCCGGCTGCGGGCCCGGCTGGGCGCCCGCCTGGCCGCCTTGCTGGGCATACATCTGCTCGGCCAGCTTGTGGCTGGCTTCGCCGAGGGCTGCGGTCTTGGCGTCGATCTCGGCCTTGTCGCCGGACTTGATGGCGGCTTCACACTCGGTGATGGCCGCTTCGATCTTCGTCTTTTCCTCGTCGGTGACCTTGTCGCCGTAGTCCTTCAGCGCCTTGCGTACCGAGTGCACCATGGCGTCGGCCTGGTTGCGCGCGGTGGCCAGCTCGAAGGCCTTGTGGTCCTCGGCGGCGTTGGCCTCGGCGTCCTTCACCATCTGCTGGATCTCGGCTTCGGAAAGACCCGAGTTTGCCTTGATGGTGATCTTGGCTTCCTTGCCGGTGCCCTTGTCCTTGGCCGATACGTGCAGGATGCCGTTGGCGTCGATGTCGAAGGTGACCTCGATCTGGGGCATGCCGCGCGGCGCCGGCGGGATGTCGGTCAGGTTGAACTGGCCCAGGCTCTTGTTGCCCGAGGCCATCTCGCGCTCGCCTTGCAGGACGTGGATGGTCACCGCGTTCTGGTTGTCGTCGGCGGTCGAGAACACCTGCGACTGGCGGGTCGGGATGGTGGTGTTCTTGGCGATCAGCTTGGTCATCACGCCACCCAGGGTCTCGATGCCCAGGGAGAGCGGGGTGACGTCGAGCAGCAGCACGTCCTTGACTTCGCCTTGCAGCACGCCGCCCTGGATGGCGGCGCCGACGGCGACCGCCTCATCGGGGTTGACGTCCTTGCGCGGCTCCTTGCCGAAGAACTCCTTGACCTTCTCCTGGACCTTGGGCATCCGGGTCATGCCGCCGACCAGGATCACGTCGGAGATGTCCGACACCTTGACGCCGGCATCCTTGATGGCGACCTTGCACGGCTCGATGGTGCGATTGATCAGGTCTTCCACCAGGGCCTCGAACTTGGCCCGGGTGATCTTCTGCACCAGGTGCTTCGGACCCGAGGCGTCGGCGGTGATGTAGGGCAGGTTGATCTCGGTCTGGGTGCTGGAAGACAGCTCGATCTTGGCCTTTTCGGCGGCTTCCTTCAGGCGTTGCAGGGCCAGCACGTCCTTCTTCAGGTCGACGCCCTGCTCCTTCTTGAACTCGTCGATGATGTAGTCGATCAGGCGCTGGTCGAAGTCCTCGCCGCCCAGGAAAGTGTCGCCGTTGGTGGACAGCACTTCGAACTGGTGCTCGCCCTCGATCTCGGCGATCTCGATGATGGAAATGTCGAAGGTGCCGCCACCCAGGTCGAACACGGCGATCTTGCGGTCGCCTTCCTGCTTGTCCATGCCGAAGGCCAGCGCGGCCGCGGTCGGCTCGTTGATGATGCGCTTGACCTCGAGACCGGCGATGCGGCCCGCGTCCTTGGTGGCCTGGCGCTGCGAATCGTTGAAGTAGGCCGGCACGGTGATGACGGCCTCGGTGACCGCTTCACCGAGGTAATCCTCGGCGGTCTTCTTCATCTTCTTCAACACTTCGGCAGAGATCTGCGGCGGCGCTTTCTTTTCACCGCGCACTTCCACCCAGGCGTCACCATTGTCGGCCTTGAGGATCTTGTAGGGCATCAGGTCGATGTCCTTCTGCACTTCCTTTTCCTCGAAGCGACGGCCGATCAGGCGCTTCACCGCGTACAGGGTGTTCTTCGGGTTGGTCACCGCCTGGCGCTTGGCCGGGGCGCCGGCCAGGATCTCGCCATCCTCGGCATAGGCGATGATGGACGGGGTGGTGCGGGCGCCTTCGGAGTTTTCGATGACCTTGGGCTTGCCGCCTTCCATGATGGCGACGCAGGAGTTGGTGGTACCGAGGTCGATGCCGATGATCTTGGCCATGGTGTTATTTCCTCAAAGCAATGATTGAACTGTTACCGATGTGGGGATGGTCGGCCCGACTTCAAGCCTCTTTCGCCTTGGTCACCATGACCAGGGCCGGACGCAGCACGCGCTCGTTGAGCAGATACCCCTTCTGCAGCACCTGGGCCACGCTGTTCGCCTCGCCGTCGCCGTCCACCATGCCGATGGCCTGGTGCGCGTTGGGGTCGAACTTCTGGCCGAGCGGGTTGACCTCGGCGATGCCGTGGCGCTCGAATACGCTGACCAATTGTTTCAGGGTGAGCTCGACGCCGCTCTTCAGATTTTCCAGGCTGGCGCTGTCGCCCGTGGCCAGGGCGGCCTCCAGGCTGTCCTTGACCGCCAGCAGGTCACCGGAAAACTTGTCGAGGGCGAACTTGCGCGCCTTCTCGACATCCTCGGCGGCGCGCCGGCGCACGTTGTCGGTCTCGGCCTTGGCGCGCAGCCAGGCATCGTGGTGTTCCTGGGCCTGCAATTCGGCCTGGCGGAGCAGCTCTTCCAGGCTGGGCAAGGTGTCCTTGGCGTGTTCAGTGGCTTGCACGGGTGCGGCATCCGTGGCGGTTTCGGGGGCGGTCTGGGTTTCGTCGGACATGGGCGTTCTCCAATCAATCCCCGGCATCTGTGGACGCCCGCCGTTATTTCAAGAGCCCGCGGCAGATTTTTATGCTGGCCTACGCCACTTCGGTGGCGGCCACCACCTTGTTGCGTCCGGATGACTTGGCGCGGTAGAGGGCACGGTCGACGACCACCATGGCGGCGTCGAGGTCGACCGGCTGGGTCCAGTCGGTGAGGGTATGGACCCCGAAACTGACGGTCACGGAAGCCTCGGCACGCCCCCAATCGACCCGCGCCGCCTGGATCGCCAGGCGGACCCGCTCGGCCACGATCAAGGCACCCTCCAGCTGGGTATTGGGCAACAGGAGGCAAAACTCCTCGCCGCCCCAGCGCACGGCAAGATCACCGGTGCGCGGCAGATGCTGACGGATCTCCCGGGCTACCACGCGCAGGCACTGGTCGCCCGCGGCGTGGCCATGGGTATCGTTGAAGCGCTTGAAGTAATCGACATCCAGGAGCGCGATCGACAGCGGCTGGCCGGCCGCCTTGGCGCGCGCCGCCTCCCGGGCGAAGGCCTCGGTCAGGGCACGCCGGTTGGGCAGTCCGGTGAGTGCGTCGGTGAGGCTGAGACGGGACAGTTCACGATTTTCTTCGAGCAAGCGCCGGGTCTGTTCGGCGATCCTCGATTCCAGTTGCCGTTTCGACGAAACCTTTTCCTCGTCCAGGGCATGTTGTGCCTGGGTCCGCATCGCCCGTTCCTCGGATAGACGGGGCGCCAGCGCCAGCGAAGTGGTCACCAGATCGAGCCCGACCGCGAGCATCAGGATCGAGTCAGCCATCACCGAAGACGACAGGATCGAGAACTTGCCGAGCACGATGACGCCCACCGCCAGCATCGCGCCGATGCGGCCGGCGAGATAGACGCGGGCCGGTCGATAGCCGGCCCGGACCGCCGTCAGGCCGACCAGGATGGAATACACGAGACTGAAGAATCCGATCAACATGGTGATGGCGATGCCATAGCGGTACGGCACCAGCAAAGCCACCCCGAGGGCGACCCCCATCGCGGTCAAGACCGGCACTTCCGATCGGGCGAGCACACCGGAGCGATCGAGCGCGGCCCGGGTGGTCTCCAAACTGAAGGCGACGCCGCCCATGGAGGCAAGGATCAGAAAGGCGACCAGGGCATGGTCGTTCCAGCGCGGACTGGTTGGCCAGAGATGCTGGAACGCCAAGCCATTGAGGGTCATGACCATGGCCGCGCCGAACACCATCCAGATCATCAGGTAGACGTACATCCGCTCGCGCAGGGTGATCCAGATCGCGAAATGATAGAGCAGGAGGCTCGCCACGGCGCCCAGGAACGCACCGATGGCCAGGTGGTTCAGGGCCACGTACTTGGCGAACTCGGCTTCCCCCCACATCGTGACCGGCACCTGCATGGCACTGGTCGAACGCACCCGCATCACGAACTGGGTTTCGGAATCAGGCGCGGCGCGGAAGGGCACCACGAAATTGCTATACGGAAACGGCCGGGCATCGAACTGAAGGGTATCGCCCATGCGCCATTGGCCGAGCACGACCCACTCCTTTTCGGTGCGCCGCACGGCGAAAAGATCGATTTCATCGAGCATCGGGTAGGCAATCTCGACCATGAGATCGGTGCCGGCCGGATCGTTGCCGGCGCGATACTTCCACATGAACCAGTATGCGGCGGTGTCGTAGCCGAAGCTGACCCCGCCGGCGCCCACCGGCTTCCAGGCCACCGGGGACAATGACATGACTTCGTCCAGGCCATGGCCGCCCGTCACATCGACCAGATAAGCCTGGGGAAAGGTCCCGTTGGGTGCGGCATGGATATTCATTCCGGCCGGTTCCAGCAAGGGTGAAAACAGCCACAGCAGCAGGGCCACCAGTACACCCATCCCGCCGTGCAGCGCTTCGCGCGATGTCTCAAGTGACATGACAAGGCCTCAGGTCAAGCGCCATGAAGGGCACCGGCTTGCCGAACAGATAGCCTTGGCCTCGTGCGCAGCCCATGGCCATCAAGGCGTCCCGCTGGGAGGCCGTCTCGACGCCTTCGGCCAGGGTTTCCAGGCCGAGCTTTTCGCTCACTTCGATGATCGCCGCGGTCAGCGCGGCCGCCCGTGAGCCCGGGTGTTCGATGCGGCTGACGAAGCTGCGGTCGATCTTCAGGCAATCGATGGGCAGCCGCTCCAGATAGGACAATGAGGAATAGCCGGTACCGAAATCGTCGATGGCGATCCGGATACCGGTGGCCTTGAGACCGTTGAACAAATAGGCCGCGCCCGTTTCGTCGTTGCCGATGAACAGCGACTCGGTCAGCTCGACGGTCAGCAGCTCCGGCGGCAATCGTGTCTCGCGCAAGGTGGCGAGCACGAAATCGAGAAAATTCGATTGCAGCACCTGACGCGCCGAAACATTGACGTGGACATCGATCCGGCGGCCGGTCGAGGCCAGCAGGGTGGCTGCATCCTGGCAGGCCTGGCGCAGCATGAATTCACCCAGGCCGATGATCAAATCGGTTTCTTCGCACAGGCCGATGAATTCACTGGGCACCACCAGGCCGCGCTCGGGATGCCGCCAGCGCGCCAGGGCCTCGATGGCGACTACCTCGCCGCTGGCCAATTCGATGATCGGCTGGTAATGCGCCTCGAACTCGCCATTGCCGAGGCCCTGGCGAATCTCGGTCACCAGGCGGCCACGCGCGATGGTCGCCTCCAGCATGTCGGTGCTGAACATGACGTGCACGCCGCCGCCGCGTGCCTTCGCCTCGCCGTGCGCGGCGCTCGCCTGGCGCAGCCAGTCGGCCAGCGACTCGCCATCGAGATAGCCGTCGACACTGCCGATCGAGACCTGGATCGACAGGGCATCACGGTTGATCTCGAAGGGCACGTCGAACGTCCGCAACAGTTCATCGCCCAATGCCTGGCTGTCCAGGCCACAGTCGGCCATGTCGAACACCAGGATGAAATCGTTGCCACCGCCACGCGCCAGCAACAGCGGGGCCGGGCGCATCATGGACAGGCGCCCGGCGATGGCGCGCAGCAGTTCATCGCCGGTGGCATAGCCCAGGATGTCGTTCACGGTACGGAAATCGTCGATACCGATCAGAAACATCCCGCACAACTTCGGAATCGGCCATTGCACCTGCTCCACCAGACCCCGGCGGGTGAGCAGGCCGGTCAGCTCGTCGACCAGGATCAACTCGCGCAAGCGATTGAACGATGACTGGAGCCGGTGCGCCATCTCGGAGAAAGCCCGCATCAGGATGGCCGTCTCCTTCACCGGCGAGGGTTCCTGTGGGAATGCGTCGAGATGACCGAGCGTCAACTGCTTGGCTGCCTCGGCGGTATCGAGGATCGGCCGGGTCACCCAACCAATGGTCCAGATACCGATCACCAGGCCGAGCAGGCCGAGCCCGGCCGCCACCACGAAGCCGGTCAGCTGGCTCTTGCGCGCTTCCGCCAGGAGCGCGCTCTCCGGCATCACCGTGACGATGCGCCAATCGATCCCCCCTGGCCGCGCATAACGCAGGACGCGCCCGAAATAGGCCTCCCCAGCGTAGTCGAGACGAAACTGGCCGTTGCTATCGAAACTGCCGGTGGCGAGCCGTGTCTGGGCCAGGCGCAACAACGGATTGGGGCTTTCCTGCAGGGCGATCCGGGTGATCCGGCTCGCGGTGCCATCGACGGCGCGCGTCACCCCGCCCGGATCGGAATGGGCAATCAGGCGCGATTCTGCGTCGATGATCGCGACCACGCCGCCCAGGCTGCCGCGCTCGTTGCGAAGGTAGACATTCAAGCCATCCAGGGTGATGTCGGCCGCCACCACACCCAGCAAGCGCGACCCGGCGTAGACCGGACCGACCATGGACAGCGCCACCTGGCGCCGCTCGTCCTGGTTGACGTAGAGGCTGGTCCAGGTCGCTCGGTTCGCGCGCAGGGCCTCGGCATACCAGGGCCGCTGACGCGGGTCGTAGTCATGGGTTTCCTGGATCGGGCGGGTTGTCCCAGACCCGGAATAGATGCGCAATACGCCGGCTTCCGGATGGCCATCGCCCTCGGCACGCATCAGGTCGTAGCCGGTCGCCGAGCGGCGCAGTCCGAAATATTGGCCTGATTCTGAGCCAAAGCTCAGTACGCTGATCTGCCGATGTTCGCCGAACACGCGTTGGAACAGCGACAGCAGCAGGGGGTCGATTGCGGAAGCAGGCGGGCCGGTCGATTCCACCTGGCGGGCGAGGCTCACCGCGAGCACGGCTTGCGCGGTCTCGGCCATGGCCAGGAAGTGGTTGATGCCCACCACCATGCTGTTACCCACCTGGCGCAGCAGGAAGTTGTTTTCGTCCTCGATCAGGCGCTCGATCCCCTGTTGCTGCAACACCGATTGCAGCAACACGGTTGCACTGAACAGGATCACGAACGGCAAGGTGATGGCTGTCCTGAGTGAAACATGACGACGGATCGGATGCATGGCCGCCTCGATGCCGGAATGATCGGAGTCGCCGCCCCCACGCGCGCCGGCGGGGAATGGACCAGGACACCCGCGGGTTTGGCGAGCCCCAAGTTAGCGCCCGGGCCAGCCCCGGACAATCCGGCAGATGGTGGCGGATCGGGCGAGGGCTCTGACATCGGAGGGGCCCGCCAGGACATCAAGCCAATGTGACGTTTGGCTTACATTCAC
This sequence comes from Pseudomonadota bacterium, assembly GCA_049322515.1. Classification (GTDB taxonomy): domain Bacteria; phylum Pseudomonadota; class Gammaproteobacteria; order Burkholderiales; family Thiobacillaceae; genus Parasulfuritortus. The sequence goes on along the minus strand of JBMOQW010000028.1, from coordinate 13,983 downwards.
GGCGGAAGCCCCCTATCATCTAGTTCAATTGCACCATCCCCCCACCATGACCCGGCCATGGCCTCAACTTTCCTGGTGATCCTTGCTGTCTCCCTGCTGTGCGGATGCCTCGCCGGGTGGGTCATGCACCGGTCCGAGTTCTGCGTCACCGCCATGTTTCGTGACGCTTTTCTGTTCCGGGATACGTTCCTGCTGCGTCTCTGGGTGCTGCTCCTGGTGGCCAGCATGGTCCTGTTCGAGTTCGGCCGCCTGGCCGGCGTGTTGACGCCCTACCCGTTTCCCCTGCTCGGTCCGCCCAGCCTGACCAGCGCGCTGGCCGGCGCCGTGTTCGGGATCGGCATGGTGCTGGCGGGCGGCTGTGTGGTCGGCACCCTGTACAAGCTGGGTGCCGGTAGCCTGGCGGCCCTGGTCGCCTTCTTCGGAATGCTCGCCGGGGCGGCCTTCTACGCGGAAATCCATGGCGCCTGGTCGGCCCTGGCCCGCGCCACCCTGCTGCATCCGGAAGCCCTTACCCTGAGCCAATGGCTGGCCTGGCCACCCACTGGGCTGATCGCCCCGCTCGCCTTGCTCGGCGCCGGCCTGCTCTGGCATTGGGCACGCACCGGGCGTCTGACCCGGGTGTCCCACGCCACCGGCCACCTCGCGCCCTGGCGTGCCGCCCTGGTCCTGGCCGGCGTCGGTTTCCTGTCCTATCTGGTGGTCGGCATGCCGCTCGGCATCACCACTTCCTATGCCAAGCTGGGCGCCATGGTCGAAGCCTGGTTCTGGCCCGAACATGTCGCCTCGCTCGCCTATTTCTCGGCCTTGCCACTCAACTACCAGCCGCCCTTTGGTGAAGCCCGGCTGGTTGGCGGCCCCGGTCCGGCGCTGGATGGCGTGGCGACCCTCCAATATCCCTTGATCGTCGGCATCGTGCTGGGCGGCTTCCTGTCCGCCCGTGCCATCGGCGAATTTCATCCCCGCCTCGGGGTGCCACGCCGGCAACTGCTCTCGGCCCTGGTCGGTGGCCTGTTGTTGGGGCTCTCGGCGCGCATGGTGCCGGGCTGCAACATCTGGCATCTGTGGGGCGGAATCCCCATCCTGGCCCTGCAAAGCCTGCTCTTCCTGATCGGGCTCCTGCCCGGCGCCTGGCTGGGCAGCCGTCTCTTGGTCCGCTTCGTGATCCGGTAATCCGATGCCAGAGATTCTGCAACTCGACATCCACGGACAAATTTGCCCTTCCTGCCTGCTGCTGACCCTGAAGGCGATCAACGAACACGCCGCGAGGCTACGGGCCGGCACGCTGGAAATCCTGGTGCTGACCGACGACCGCCAAGCCACCGCGACCATACCCGAAGCCGCCCAGCGCATGGGCTACCGGAGCGAAGTCACGCCGGACGCCCAGGGCTATCGCATCCGCATCCATGCCTGAGCGCTCCTTGACCCAATTGCCGAGCGATCCGTCGCGCTACCAAGCCGCGATTGCCTACATCCGGGCCAAGACCGACCAGTTGTTGTCGCTGATGGGCACCCTGCCCCTGCGCCCGGAGGAACTCGACGACGACACCCTCCTGGAACTCGACCCGATCGGCATCGTGGCCGGGGCCTTCAGCCAGATCCTGCAACACCTCAACGACACCAACCGCGACCTGACACTGGCCCGGCTGGAAATCCGTGCCATCCTCGACGCGCTCGACGCCGCAGTCATCGTGGTCAGCCCGGATGGCCGCCTGGAGGACTGCAACCGGCAAGCCCGGACCTGGTTCTTCGGGGACAGTGAAGATTTGGCCGGCCAGCCGCTGGAGCGCCTGTGTGCCTGCCAGATCGGCCTCAGCCAACTGCTCGAGGCGGGTGACAACGCACGCGAACTGGACATCGGCGGGCAACCCTTCCTGATGATTGGATCGCGCCTCCTCGACCAGGCAGGCCAGCCGGCTAAGATCGTCTTGCTGCTGTTCGACCTCGGGCGACAAAAGCAGACCGAGGCCAGCCTCCGGCTCTACGCCCAAGTCTTCGAGCACACCGGGGAAGGCATTCTGATCACCGACCATGACAACCGGATCATCGAGGTCAATGCCGCCTTCACCCGCATCCTCGGCTATCGCCCCGAGGACGTGCTCGGCAAGGACCCGCGCGTCCTGCAGTCGGGCCTGCATGCCCCCGAATTCTATGCCGCGCTGTGGCGGGATCTCCGGGAAAAGGGCTACTGGCGCGGCGAGATCAACGACCGGACCCGGGACGGCACGGTGATCCCGCTGCTCTACTCGATCAGCGAGGTGCGTGACCCGGAAGGCCGGCTCAGCCATCACATCGCCCTGATCACCGACATCACCCACCTCAAGGAAGCCCAGACCCGGCTCGATTTCCTGGCCCATCACGACGGCCTCACCCACCTTTCGAACCGACTCCTGTTCAACGACCGGCTCGAACAGGCCATCGCCCGGGCGAAGCGGGACGCCGCGATGTTCGCGCTGCTGTTCATCGACCTCGACCGTTTCAAGACCATCAATGACAGTCTTGGCCACCATGTCGGCGATCTGGTCCTGATCGAGGTGGCGCGGCGCCTGAACCTGCTGGTCCGGCGCACCGACACGGTCGCCCGCCTGGGCGGTGACGAGTTCGTGGTGCTGATGGAAAAACTCGGCCAATACCCGGATGCCGACCGCCAGGCGGGCAAGATCCTCGAGGCACTGCGCCGCCCCTTCCTGGTCGAGGGACAGGAATTGCATCTCGGCTGCAGCATCGGCATCGCGCTGTTCCCTGAGGATGGCATGGCGCCCGCCGACCTGATGAAAAATGCCGATGCAGCCATGTACCTGGCCAAGGAGCGCGGCCGCGACAACCATGCCCGTTTCCAGCACGACCTGGCTGACCACGCCGATGCCCGGCTCAGCCTGGAGACCGCTTTGCGCAAGGCGGAAAAGCGACAGGCATTTACCCTGCACTACCAGCCCATCCATGACCTGGCCCGGGGCCGGGTGGTGGCGGCCGAGGCGCTGATCCGCTGGCCGGATGCACCCGCCGGCGCATCCTCCCCGGCGCACTTCATCCCGCTCGCCGAGGAATCACGGCTGATCCTGCCCATCGGGGAATGGGTCCTGCGCACCGCGCTGACCCAACTGGCCGCCTGGCGGCGCGCGGGATTGGCGCTTGACTACCTGTCGGTGAACATTTCGGCGATACAGATCGCCCAGCCCGAGTTCGCGGATCGGATCGAGGCCCTGCTCGGGGAAACGGGGCTCGCCGGCCACGACCTGTTGATCGAGGTCACTGAAAATATCCTGATGCGCGACATCGATCGCTGCGGTCGCCTGCTGCAACGCCTGCGCGGCCATGGCGTACGGGTTGCCATCGACGATTTTGGCACTGGCTATTCCTCACTGGCCTATCTGAAGCAGTTGCCGATCGACCATCTCAAGATCGACCGTGGCTTCGTACAAGGCATCCCGGACGACAGCAACGACAGCGCGATCGCCTTCGCGATCCTCAGCCTGAGCCGCGCGCTTGGCCTGTGCACCATCGCGGAAGGCGTGGAAACCGAGGCCCAGGAAGCCTATCTGGCCGGCATCGGCTGCCACCTCATGCAAGGTTTCCGCTACGCCCGCCCGATGCCGCCCGAGGCTTTCGCGGCCTTCATCGCGGCCAGAGCCGATCAGGCGTCTTCGCTCGACTGAATCTGATCCAGGCGGAGGGTGAGTTCCTGACCGTCCTCGGCGCGGAACCGCAGCCATTCGGCCCGATCACGGGTGTACACATCGAGGGGCACCCCCCGTGCGCACCGGGCCACTCCCTCCGCATCGAGATAGCACAAGTCGAGGACCCGCCGTTTCAGCACGGCGTACTCCAGCTTCTCGTGCGCGACACAAGTGATCGGGCGATAGTCTGACATCAGCGCAACTGGAGCTTGGCCGAAGCCCACGGCCCCAGGGAGGTCCCGAGCGCCGTGCCAAGCCGACGAGCCAGCCGATCGGCGAGATTTTCCTGAGGCGTGTAGTCGACGATGTCCTCGGCCTTGACCACCTCGCGGGCCACGTAATCAAGACTGCCCAGGGCATCGGCCAGCCCCATCTCGATGCTGGTCGCACCGCTCCAGATCAGGCCGCTGAAGGTGTCCTCCGACTCCTTGAGCCGCTGGCCACGGCCCTGGCGGACCACCTCGATGAACTGCCCGTGGATCTCGGCCAGCATCGCCTTGGCATGCGCGATCTGCGCCGGATCCTGGGGCGAGAACGGATCCAGGAAACCCTTGTTGGTGCCGGCCGTGAGCAGGCGTCGTTCGACGCCCAGCTTGTCCATCGCGTCGTTGAACCCGAAACCGTCCATCAGGACGCCGATGGAACCGACCAGGGAGGCCTTGTCGACGAAGATCTTGTCGGCCGCGGCGATGATGTAATAGCCGCCCGAGGCGCAGACATCATCGACCACGGCGTAGACCGGCGTCTTTGGATACTTGGCGCGCAGGCGGCGGATCTCGTCGTAGACCTGGCCCGCCTGGACCGGCGAGCCACCCGGGCTGTTGCAGCGCAACACCACGGCCTTGGTCTTCTTGTCTTCGAAGGCGTTGCCGAGTGCCGCGATCGCGTCGTCGGCGAGGATGCCATCCTCGCCGCCGATCTCGCCCTGCAATTCGATCAAGGCGGTGTGCGCCTTGCCGGTGAACTCCGCATCCTCATCCCCCAGGGCGACCACCAGCACGATCAACAACAGCACCAGCCAGGCGGCACGGAACAGGATGCTCCAGCGCCGGGCCCGGCGCTGCTCGGTGATATGGGCGAGGAGGATGCGCTCCAGGGCGCCACGCTCGGACGAATCTTCGGACATGTTGCGACTTTCCCTTGTGTTGTCAGGCGACTGGTTCAGGCATGAACACGCAGCCAGTCGGCCAGTTCGGCGAAACTATGACACAAAGCCAGCGGTGCGTGCGCGGCCAGCTGATCGGCCGGATGCGCGCCATACCCGGCGGCCAGGCTGGCGATGCCGGCATTGCGGGCCATCAGGAGATCATGGCTGGTGTCGCCGATCATCAAGGCCCGTCCAGGCGGGATGTCGAGTTCATCCAGCAATTCCTCGACCATGGCCGGATGCGGCTTGGAAAAGGTTTCGTCGGCCGTGCGCGAGGCATGGAACCAATGGCCAATGCCGCTGTGCTCGAAAGCGCGATCCAGACCACGACGTGCCTTGCCGGTGGCCACCGCGAGCAGATGACCGCGCTGGTTCAGTTCCTCGACCAGGGCACGGGCACCGTCGAACAGGCGGATCTCGTGGTCCTGGGCCAGGTAGTGATGACGGTAACGCTCGACCAGGCGGGGATGCTCGCTCGCGTCCCGGTCGGGAAACAGCATCTCGACCGCCTCCCGTAGCCCCAGTCCGATGATGTGGCTGGCCGCTGCGCGGCTCGGCACCGGCCAACCGAGATCGGCGCTCGCTGCCTGGATGCAGGCGACGATGGTGCCCGCCGAGTCCATCAGCGTGCCGTCCCAGTCGAAAATCAGCAAATCGAATCGCTTCACTTCAATCCATCCAGAAAGCCCTGCAAATCCTCGGGCAGCGGGGCCGCGAATGCCAGCCGCGTCCCGGACAGCGGGTGGAACAGTTCGATGCGCGCGGCATGCAGGAACATGCGTTTCAGGCCCTGTTTCTTCAAGGCCCGGTTGAGTTCGAAATCGCCATATTTGTCATCACCGGCGATCGGGTGCTTGAGGGTCGCCAGATGCACCCGGATCTGGTGTGTGCGACCGGTCTTCAGTTCCGCCTCCAAGAGGGAGAAATCACCGTGATGCCCGGCCAGGGTGAAGATCGTATGGGCAAACTGCCCGGCCTCGTCGGCGACCACCCTGCGTTCGCCGTCATCGGTGTGGAACTTGCGCAGGGCCAGCTTGACGTGACGCTGACGATCGCGCCAGTGGCCGACCGCCAAGGCGAGATAGGTCTTGCGTACCTCGCCCTCGCGCAGCATGCGGTGCAGTTCGACCAGGGCCGAGCGCTTGAGCGCGACCAGCAGGATGCCCGAGGTTTCCTTGTCGAGCCGGTGCGCCAGTTCCATGAACTTGCATTCGGGCAACTCCCGGCGCAGCTGCTCGATGATGCCCAGGCTGACCCCACTGCCACCATGCACCGCCTGGCCGGCCGGCTTGTCGAGCACGATCAGGGCCTCGTCACGGTACAGGATGCGGTCGAGCAAAGTCTTGCCAATCTTGGCCAGGCCGGGGGGCGCGTCCGGTTCGGCCACCCGCACCGGCGGAATGCGCACCTCGTTGTCCAGTGCCAGGCGTTGATCCGGCTTGGCCCGCTTGCCATCGACCCGGACTTCGCCTTCGCGCAGCATCCGGTAGACCCGGCTCTTAGGCACCCCCTTGAGCCGCTTGAAGAGGAAATTGTCCAAGCGCTGACCGGCGGCCTCGTCGCCAATGGTCAATTTCGTGACGCTATCTTTGCGTGCTTCTTGCATTCCTCTTATACTTCCGTTCGCTTGCCAGGGTGTTATGCCAAAGCCTTGATTTTCCAGGGCAGACCTGCACGGCCATCCCCGCGAGCACCGGTTAATGCCGCTCACCGGAGCGTTCATCCGGTCACCGACGTTCACGAGCCCAAGGTCGCGACAGATCGCCCGGCGGCTCATGCCGAACGCTCCGACGTGGCCGGGCGGACCGAAAAGCAGCGATGGTAACGTATTTTTATGCGTAGACCGACCCCGGACACTCCCACGCCGGCACGAACGGCGGGGCAAGAACGATAAACCGACAGAACATGCACGAGACCACGCGCGAACCGAATCCAGACGCTGCTTAATCCCTGCCTCGCTTTGCCGCCGCGCCCCAGCCGCGCGGTTGGGTTTATCGACCCGGGGCGCGATCGCGCAGGGGTCAGAAATGAAAAGAATGCTGTTCAATGCGACGCAGGCGGAAGAGCTCCGCGTCGCCATTGTCGATGGCCAGAAACTGGTCGATCTCGACATTGAGTCCGCCACCAAGGAACAACGCAAGGGCAACATCTACAAGGGCGTCATCACCCGCGTCGAGCAAAGCCTGGAAGCCTGCTTCGTCGATTACGGCACCGACCGACACGGTTTTCTCCCGTTCAAGGAAATCTCCCGCGCCGCCGTTGGCGGCGGTTCCGGCAAGATCCAGGAGCATCTTCGCGAAGGCCTGGAACTGATCGTCCAAGTGGAAAAGGACGAGCGTGGCAACAAGGGGGCCGCCCTCACCAACTTCATCAGCCTGGCTGGCCGCTACCTGGTCCTGATGCCGAACAACCCGCGCGGGGGGGGTGTTTCCCGCCGCATCGAGGGCGAAGAGCGTAACGAACTGCGCGACGCCCTGGCCCAACTGGACGTCCCCGGTGGCATGAGCCTGATCGGCCGCACTGCCGGCATCGGCCGCGCGGTCGAGGAACTCCAGTGGGACCTCAACTACCTGCTGCAACTGTGGACCGCCATCGACGGCGCCGCCAAGGGCCAGAAAGGCGCCTTCCTGATCTATGCCGAATCCAGCCTGGTGATCCGCGCCATCCGCGACTATTTCACCCCGGACATCGGCGAACTCCTGATCGACACCCCGGCCATTTACGAACAGGCCCGCCAGTTCATGGCCCACGTGATGCCGAACAACGTCAACAAGGTGAAGCTGTACGCCGACAGCGTGCCGCTCTTCTCCCGGTTCCAGATCGAGCACCAGATCGAGACCGCCTATTCGCGCGAAGTGCCCCTGCCCTCCGGTGGCGCGCTGGTCATCGACCACACCGAGGCCCTGGTCGCCATCGACGTCAACTCGGCCCAGGCCACACGTGGCGCCGACATCGAGCAGACCGCCTTCAACACCAACCTGGAAGCGGCCGAGGAAGTCGCCCGCCAGATGCGCCTCAGGGACCTGGGCGGGCTGATCGTGATCGACTTCATCGACATGGAAAGCCAGAAGAACCAGCGCGAGGTCGAGGACCGCCTGCGTGACGCCCTGCACCATGACCGGGCGCGCATCCAGGTCGGCAAGATCTCCCGCTTCGGACTGCTCGAACTGTCGCGCCAGCGCCTGCAGCCCTCGCTCGGCGAAACCAGCTACGTCACCTGCCCACGCTGCGCCGGCACCGGCCATGTGCGCAGCACCGAGTCGTTCGCCCTGCACCTCTTGCGCATGATGCAGGAGGAGGCCATGAAGGAGAACACCGGTGCCCTGCACATTCAGGCCCCGGTCGAAGTGGCCACCTACCTGCTCAACGAGAAGCGTGCCGACATCCTCAACATCGAGGCCCGGCACAAGGTCGAACTGATCCTGATCCCGAACATCCATTTCGAAACCCCCAAGTACACCCTGGCCCGCCTGCGCCACGACCAGTTGAACCAGATCGAGGTCGTCTCAGCCAGCTACCAGATGATGGAACGCCCGGCCGAAGAGGAGCCGGCCGCGGCAGCCAACCCGCAGAAGGCCGAGCGCGCCCAGCCGATGGTGCGCGGCATCACCCCGAGCCAGCCGGCCCCGACCCCGACTGCCCCTGTCGCGGAAGTTGTACCGGCGTCTGGCAAGCCTGGCCTGTTCGGCCGCATCATGGGCTGGCTGCGCGGCATGAACCCGCCCGAGCAAGCCCCCCAGGAAGAGAAGAAACCGGAAGTCCGGCGCGAGCCGCGCGATGTCCGGCGCAGCCGGGACAACCGCGAGCCAAGGGAAGGCCGAGACAACCGTCGTCCACGTGGCGAGCGGAGCGACCGGGGTGAGCGGGGCGAGCGCCCGGAACGGGCTGATCGTCCGGAACGCCAGGAATCCCGCAAGGAGGCCGGTGAAGCCCGGCGTGGCAACGAGCCGCGTGCGGCCAAGGGCGAGCGGCCTGAGCGCGCGCCACGGGCCGAGCGGGGCGAACGTCCGGAACGGGCCGAGCGACCCGAGCGAGGCGAACGGCCGGAGCGAGGCGAACGCCAGGAAAGCCGGCCACGTCGTGCCGCCATTCCGCCCAACCCGGACCTGGCCACACCCGCCGAAGCCCTGAATGATCCCGAGACGGTCATGCCGACGAGTGCTGCCGAGGACACCCAGGGCAACGGCGAAGCCCGCCGCCCGCGTAGCCGTCGCGGCCGTGGTCGGCGTGGCGAAGGCCGGACCGAAGAAGCCTCCGCCATCGCCGCGGAAACCGTTTCCGAGCTGGTTTCCGAACCGGCCGAGTCGGAAGCAAAGCCGGCCGCCCAGCCCGTCGAAGCCATCGCGGTCATGGAACACGCCGCGTCCGTGACTGCGGAACCGGTCCTCGAACCCGTCGCCCACCCTGATGCTCCGCTGGCTGCGCCCGAGGCGCCGGTCGCCGACGTCGCGCCCGCCCCGACCCCGGTCGAGCCGTCCCCGGTGGATTTGAGCCAGAGCGGTCTGGAATTGGTGGAAACCCAGGGGGCCGCCGGCGAACCTGCACCGAGCGAACCGAACACCGACAGCACCCAGCGTCCTCGCCGTCGGCGCCAGCCACGCCCGGCCGAAACGGCGCCTGCCGACGAACCGCTGATGCTGGTGGAAACGGCGGCAGAGGCGGTCGCTTCGGAAGACACCGCCTTCGAGCTCACCAGCACGCCCGAGGCCACCACCGAGACCGAAGCCAAGCCACGTCGGCGTCGGGTCCCGAGGCCGGCATCCGCCCCGGCCGAACCCCTGGTGATGGTCGAGACCCGCGGCGAGTGAGGCCGCGCCGCCGCGCCCGCGGCGGCTGATCAACGAAAAAGGCGTGACGGAATTTCCGTCACGCCTTTTTCATGGCCCAAACTCAGCACGCTCAGCCGAAACTCAGCCCCATCGATTCGCGCACATCGCGCATGGTCTCGCGGGCCAGTTCACGGGCCTTCTCGCAGCCATCGGCGATGATGTTCTTCACCGTGTCGGGGTCTTCGGTTAGGGCACGGGCCCGCGCCTGGATCGGCGCCAGTTCCTTGAGCACGGCTTCGATCACCGGCTGTTTGCATTCGATGCAGCCGATGCCGGCACTGGTGCAGCCCTGCTGGACCCAGGCCTTCACGTCCTCGCCCGAATAGACCTGGTGGAACTGCCAGACCGGGCACTTGTCCGGCGAACCCGGATCGGTGCGGCGCACGCGGGCCGGGTCGGTCGGCATGGTCTTGATCTTCTTGGCGACATGGTCCGGGTCCTCGCGCAAGGCAATGGTGTTGCCATACGACTTGGACATCTTCTGGCCATCCAGGCCGGGCATCTTGGACGCTTCGGTCAACAAGGCCTGGGGTTCGGTGAGGATCATCTTGCCGCCGCCCTCCAGGTAGCCATACAGGCGCTCCTTGTCGCCCAGGCTGAGGTTCTGCGTCTCGCCAAGCAGGGCACGCGCGGACTCCAACGCCTCGTCGTCGCCATTTTGCTGATAGCGGGTGCGCAGTTCCTCATACAGCTTGGCCTTCTTGCCGCCCAGTTTCTTGATCGCTGCCTCGGCCTTTTCCTGGTAGCCGGGTTCCTTGCCATAGAGGTGGTTGAAGCGGCGGGCGATCTCGCGCGCGAATTCGATGTGCGGCACCTGATCCTCACCCACCGGCACCTGGTTGGCGCGATAGATCAGGATGTCGGCCGATTGCAGCAGCGGATAGCCCAGGAAACCGTAGGTCGAGAGGTCCTTCTCGGTCAGCTTTTCCTGCTGGTCCTTGTAGGTCGGCACCCGCTCCAGCCAGCCGAGCGGCGTCATCATCGACAAGAGCAGATGCAGTTCGGCATGCTCGATCACGCGTGATTGGATGAACAGGGTCGCCTTGGTCGGGTCGACACCGGCGGCCAGCCAGTCGATGGCCATCTGCCAGACGTTTTCCTCGATGCCCCCTGGGCTGTCGTAATGGGTGGTCAGCGCATGCCAGTCGGCGACGAAGAACAGGCACTCATATTCGTGCTGGAGGTTGATCCAGTTCTTGAGCACGCCGTGGTAGTGGCCCAGATGCAGGCTTCCGGTGGGGCGCATGCCGGAGAGGACGCGGTCTGCGTACATAGTGATCTGTCAGAGAAGTCCGAAAATTGAATAGGCAAGTGTCTCGATGGTCGAGTACAGCGGCCCGATGAGGGTGCCCAAGAGCCCGGTGAACAACAAGGCAATCAGGATGAACAGGCCGTAGGGTTCGACCCGCGACAACGGATAGGCCAGGCGCGGCGGCAACAGGCTGACCGCGATGCGCCCGCCGTCGAGGGGCGGCACCGGCAGCAGGTTGAGCGCCGCCAGGATGGCGTTGATGGTGATGCCGGCCATGCCCATCATGATCATCGGTGTGCTGTAGCCGGAGGCCGGCAGCAGGTGGGCCAGCTTGATCACCGCGGCCCAGAACAGGGCCATGACCAAATTGGCGCCCGGGCCGGCGGCGGCCACCCAGAGCATGTCGCGCTTGGGGTTGTGCAGATTATTGAAATTGACCGGCACCGGCTTGGCCCAGCCAAACAGGATGCCGCCCAGCATGATGGTCAAGGCGGGCACCAGGATGGTTCCGATCGGATCGATGTGCTTGAGCGGATTCAGCGTGATCCGGCCGAGCATCTTGGCCGTCGAGTCACCGAACTTGAGCGCCGCGTAGCCATGCGCCGCCTCGTGCAGGGTGATGGCCAAGATCACCGGCAGGGCAAAGATGGCGATCTTCTGGATCAGGGTCAGTTCCAGCATGGCCCGGTCAGACCTGGAAGCCCAGCGCGGCCGGGTCGCCGCAACCGACCCGGATCAGTTCCGGCGCATCGCCCGACAGGTCGACCACGGTAGTCGGCTCGACCTGGCAATGACCGGCGTCGATGATCAGGTCGACACAGTATTCCATGCGATCGCGGATCTCCTCGGCATCGCTCATCGGTAATTCGTCGCCGGGCAGGGCCAGGGTCATGGACAGGATCGGCTCGTCGAGTTCGGCGAGCAGGCCCTGCACCACCGCGTTGTCCGGCACGCGCAAACCGATGGTGCTGCGCTTGGGGTGCTGCAAACGCCGCGGCACTTCACGCGTGGCTTCCAGGATGAAGGTATAGGCCCCCGGCGTAGCCGCCTTGAGGAAGCGGTATTGCTTGTTGTCGACCTTGGCGTACTTGGCGATCTCGGACAGATCCCGGCACACCAGCGTGAAATGGTGCTTCTCGTCGACCCCCCGGGTGGTCCGGATGCGTTCCATGCCTTCCTTGTTGCCGATCATGCAGCCGATGGCATACGACGAATCGGTCGGATAGGTCATCACCCCGCCGGCGCGTAACGCCTTGACCGCCTCGCGCAACAGGCGCGGCTGCGGGTTGTCGGGGTGGATGTAGAACACTTGCGCCATTACCAGACCGTCCAGATCGGTGTGCAGCGATCGGGCAACGGCATCAGTCGTCCCAGTTCTCGGCCACCTTCGCCCGGCGCGTGGAAATCCGAGCCGACCGAGGCATACAGGCCATAATGCTCGGCATGCGCCGCGTAGACCGGCACCTGGTCGGCCGTATGGCTGCCGGTCACGACTTCCAGGCCGATGCCGCCCAGCTCTTTGAATTCACCCAGCAGCAGGGCCATCTTTTCCTTGCCCATGTCATAACGCCCCGGATGCGCCAGCACCGCCACCCCGCCCGCGTCCCGAATCCAGTCGACAGCCTCGGCCAACTCGGCCCACTGGTGGGCGACGTAGCCCGGCTTGCCGCGTACCAGGAACTTCTTGAACACGGTCTTGACGTCCTTGACGTGGCCGCGCTCGACCAGGAAGCGCGCGAAATGGGTGCGACTGATCAGTTCCTCGTTCTCGGCCAGCGCGGTCGCGCCTTCCATGGCCCCGGGAATGCCGATGGCGGCGAGGCTCTCGGCCATGCGCTGGGCTCGCGCGCGCCGGCCCGAGCGGTTCCGGGTCAGCCCGGCCTCGAGCCCAGGCGCGTCCGGATCGATCTTGAGCCCAACCACATGCACGGTGCGGCCCGCCCAACTGACGGAGATCTCGACCCCGCGCACCAGTTCAATGCCGGCTGCCTCCGCCGCCTGCGCGGCCTCCTGCAAGCCCCGGGTTTCATCGTGGTCGGTCAGGGCCAGGACGTCGACGCCTTGCGCAACGGCGCGCGCGACCAATTCCCGCGGCGCAAGTACGCCGTCGGAGGCGGTGGAATGACTATGCAGATCGAAGATCACAAGCGAGGCACGGGGAGACGAGGGACGCGTCGAGGGGAAATGAACTTGAGGAATGCCCACTGATCATAGCAAAATGCCGGCCACCCGACCATTCGCACGGACCCTTCCCCGCCCATGAAGCTGTTGTTCGACCTCTTCCCGGTCATCCTGTTCTTTATCGCCTATCAATACGGCGCCAGCCACCCCGACCAGGCCCAGTCGATCCTCTCCGCGCTCGGCGTCCAGCTCGGTTCCGCGACCAAGCCCGGCGTTTTTCTGGCCACCGTGGTCGCCATCCTGGCCACGCTGCTGCAAGTCGCCTGGACCTGGCTTCGCCACCGCAAGGTTGAAGGCATGCTCTGGCTGTCGTTCGGGCTCATCGTGGTGTTCGGCGGGGCCACCTTGTTCCTGCAGGACGAAAACTTCATCAAGTGGAAACCCACGGTCCTGTACTGGCTGTTCGCGCTTGCCCTCGGCCTGGGCCCGGTTCTGTTCGAACGCAATTTCATCCGCCTGCTGATGGAGAAACAGGTCACCCTGCCCGATCCGGTCTGGACCCGGCTGAACATCGGCTGGGCCACCTTCTTCACCTTCCTGGGCGTGGCCAACCTGGTCGTGGCGTTCAATTTCTCCACCGACACCTGGGTCGATTTCAAGATGTTCGGCACCCTGATCCTGATGGTGATCTTCATCCTGATCCAGGGCATGTATCTCTCCAAGCACATCCAGGAAGCCCCATGAGTCACTTCTATGCCATCGTCGGTCAGGATGTTCCAGACAGCCTGGCCAAGCGCCTCGCGGCACGCCCCGGCCATCTGGCCCGCCTGGAGCAGTTGCGTGACGCCGGCCGCCTGCTTCTGGCCGGCCCGTTCCCGGCCATCGACAGCCCAGATCCAGGCCCGGCCGGTTTCAGCGGCAGCCTGATCGTCGCCGAGTTCGATAGCCTGGCAGCGGCCC
>JBMOQW010000027.1:0-198908 GCA_049322515.1 Pseudomonadota bacterium | reverse complement strand
TGCTGGTCGGCAAACAGGTCAGTCTTGATGGCACTGCGCTTCTTCATGGCGGTCGGGTCAAAGATGAGGATCAGGTGGCGACAATTTTACCTGGGCAGGCTCGGGTGAGGTTTTTCGAGGCGCCCGTGAGCCAAGTGTTCCACGATCCGTGGAAAAAAGCCATGTCCAGCAGGAGAGGGGAATTGGCGGAGTGGACGGGACTCGAACCCGCGACCCCCGGCGTGACAGGCCGGTATTCTAACCGACTGAACTACCACTCCGCACGGGGCTTCCAAGTCAGTTCAGGGAACCTGGAAGTACTGCAAAAGAGAAGCGAGATTATACAGGGAATCGTCGGGTGCGCAACCGGGAAAATGCAAAATCCAAAAGCCCGGGCCGCTCATTTGTTCTTGTAGGGACAGTCTTCCTTGATGCACTCGACATAGAGATAGAGGCTGTGGTCGTGGATCTTGAAACCGCGCTCGGCGGCGATTTTTTTCTGCCGGCGCTCGATTTCCGGATCGTGGAATTCCTCCACCCGGCCGCACTGGATGCAGAGCAGGTGGTCGTGGTGGCCGCCCTTGTTCAGTTCGTAGACGGCCTTGTCATCGTCGAAGCGGTGCCGGATCAGGATGCCTGCCTGTTCGAATTGGGTCAGGACCCGGTACACCGTGGCCAGGCCGACATCTTCATGCTCAGCCAGCAACATGCGGTACACATCCTCGGCCGAGAGGTGGCCCCGCTCGGTATCCTCGAACAAGGACAGGATCTTGCGTCTTGGCCCGGTGACCTTGAGGCCCAGGCTTTTCAGTTGCTCTCCGCTGGTCATGGTGTGCTCTTGGTAGTCCGGCGCGTTATCATAGCGCGGCTAACCCGGATCCATCACCCATGAAGACAACATTGGTATCTGTCCCGCTCCTGCTTGTCCTGTCCCTCGTGGGCTGTTCGGGCTGGAGCAATCCCATCGCGCAGCTTTCGCCGCACCACATCGAAGTCCAGCAGGGCAATCTGGTCACCCAGGACATGGTGGCCCGTCTGAAGCCAGGCATGACCCAGTCCCAGGTCCGGTTCCTGCTGGGGACGCCGCTCATCGTCGATCCCTTCCATGCCCACCGCTGGGACTATGCCTACTCCATCAGCAAGGGGGGGCAGGTGCTCGAGCGGCGCCGGGTCACGCTCCGCTTCGAGAGCGACCGGCTCAAGTCGATCGAGGGCGATATCGTCGCCGCCGAAGCACCCCGTCAGGAGCCTGCCAAGCCATGAGTCTTGACATCGTCATCGCCGGTGCGTCCGGCCGCATGGGCCGGGTCCTGATCGAAGCCGTGCAGGCCGCGCCCGACATGCACCTTTACGCCGCGCTGGAGCGGCCGGGCAGTCCGTTCCTGGGTCGCGACGCGGGTGAATTGGTGGGCGTGCCGGCCCAGGCCCTGGTGCATGAAGACCTGGATGCCGGCTTGCGCGGCGCCCGGGTATTGATCGACTTCACCCGGCCCGAGGCAACCCTGGCGCACCTCGAGGCCTGCCTTCGTCACAAGGTCGCCATGGTGATCGGAACCACCGGCTTCGATGCGGTCGGCAAGGCAGCCATCGCCGAGGCGGCCCGGGACATCCCCATCGTCTTCGCGCCGAACATGAGCGTGGGCGTCAATCTGGTGTTCAAGTTGCTCGACATCGCCGCGCGCGTACTCGACGAGGGCTACGACATCGAGATCGTCGAGGCGCATCACCGGCACAAGGTCGATGCGCCGTCCGGCACCGCCCTGCGCATGGGCGAGGTGATCGCCAACGCCCTCGGCCGCGATCTCAAGTCATGCGCGGTGTACGGCCGCGAGGGCGTGACCGGCGAGCGCCAGCCGTCCACCATCGGTTTTGCCACCGTGCGCGGCGGCGATATCGTCGGTGACCATACCGCCTTGTTTGCCACGATGGGCGAGCGGGTCGAGATCACCCACAAGGCGAGCAGCCGGATGACGTTCGCGCTCGGTTCCCTGCGCGCGGCCCGTTTTCTGGCCGGTCAGGCCAACGGCCTGTTCGACATGCAGGATGTCCTGGGCCTGAAATAGCGGCCGGTACGCAGGGGCACGTCACTCAGGGTCCTGAGGCGGCGATGCGGCCTGGCCTTGCCCCAGGGTCTGCATCATGTCCTTCATGGCTTGCTCGATGGCGGCCGGATCGCCGGATTTTTGCGCTGCTTCCATGCGTTCGCTGGCTTCCTTCATCCGGGCGCTCCACGCGTCCAGTTTTTCCGCATCGAGTTGCACCTTGCCTTGGGGGGTCTCGAGGGTCACGCCGGCATCGGGGTGGCCGACCGGCATGGCCGGGGTGGGCATGAACAGGTGCGAAAGGGCTGCCATCCCGACGCCGGCCACGATGCTGCACACCAGCAGCACGGCAGTGTAGGCGAGTGATTTCTCGGGCGGATTCTTCATCAGCACCGGCAAGCCGAGGTAGATCAGGTAGAGGCTGTACAGGGCGGCGAGCAGGCCGAGCATGCCCAGCCAGGGCAGGATGCCGAAAATCCCGCCCACCAGGCCCGCAGTGCTGGCGTAGGCCACCAGCTTGAGCGCATTGAGCGGGTTCTTCTGGCCGCCGAAGGCAGGCGCCAGGGCGTCGGTGATCAACGCCAGCACGTAGATCATGACCAGGGACAGGACGTAGCTGAGGACCATCTGCACCAGACCGGTCAGCAAGGGCAATTTGAAGGTCATGCCGAAGCCGCCGACGCCGATCAGGGTCATGCCGATGAAGCCTGCCACGGCGGGGATGGCGGCCAGGATGACGAGATAGTTCTTGTAGATCGAGGCGGCATCGCTCGCCTCGGCCTCGATGATGGGCCAGGTGTCCCGGGGTTTGAGCAGGATGGCTTGCACGCGTTGTACCAGATTCATGGTCTTCATCTCCATGGTGGGGGATCGAAAGGCGTGGGGGATTACCGCGCGCAGGTTACTCCTTTGCCCAAGTCATGGACATGGCAGCGGGGACTTGAAATGCCGGCAGTGGCCCTCATCTGGACGGGCATTGTCATCCGAATGGAGAGTCCGACATGTCCGATACCCCCACCGCCAACGCACACAAGGAAACCCTGGGCTTTCAGGCCGAGGTCAAGCAACTCCTGCATCTGATGATCCACTCCTTGTACAGCCACAAGGAGATTTTCGTCCGCGAGCTATGCTCGAATGCTGCTGACGCGGCCGACAAGCTGCGCTTCGAGGCGCTCAACGACGGCGCCCTGTACGAAGACCAGCCGGAATTGAAGATCTGGATCCAGGTGAACAAGGAGGCCGGGACCCTGACCCTGCGCGACAACGGCATCGGCATGAGCCGCCAGGAGGTGATCGAGCACATCGGCACGATCGCCAAGTCCGGCACCAAGGAATTCTTCGGCAAGCTGACCGGCGACCAGCAGAAGGACGCCCAGTTGATCGGCCAGTTCGGGGTGGGTTTCTATTCGAGCTTCATCGTTGCCGATAAAGTCACCCTGACCACCCGCCGCGCCGGCCTGACCCGCGAGCACGGCGTGCGCTGGGAGTCCGAGGGCGCCGGCGAGTACAGCCTGGAGACGGTCGAGAAGGAACAGCGTGGCACCGAGATCGTCCTGCACCTGAAAGCCGACGAATCCGAGTTCCTGGAAGAATGGCGCATCAAGTCCATCGTCCGCCAGTATTCCGATCATATTGCCATTCCCATCGTATTCATCAACGACAAGGGCGAGGAAGAAACCATCAACAAGGCGAATGCGCTTTGGGCGCGTTCGAAGAACGACATCACCGAGGACGAGTACAAGGCCTTCTACAAGCACGTCGGCCACGATTACGAAGATCCTCTGGCCTGGACCCATGCCCGGGTCGAGGGCCGCCAGGACTACACCGTGCTGCTCTACGTGCCGGCCCACGCGCCGTTTGACCTTTGGGATCGTGAGGCCAAGACCGGGGTCAAGCTGTATGTGAAGCGCGTCTTCATCATGGAAGATGCGCGCAAGCTGATGCCGGCCTACCTGCGCTTCATGCGCGGGGTGATCGATGCCGCCGACCTGCCACTCAACGTCTCGCGGGAAATCCTGCAAGAGACCAAGGACATGCAGATGATTCGCACCGGCTGCGTGAAGAAGGCGCTCGACCTGCTCGACGATCTGGCCGAGAACCGCCAGGATGACTATGCCAAGGTCTGGGAGCACTTCGGCGAGGTGCTCAAGGAGGGGGTCGGCGAGGACTTCGCCAACAAGGAGCGCATCGCCAAGTTGCTGCGCTTCCGCACCACGTCCAGCGATGAACCGAAGGTTTCGCTGGCCGACTACATCGGCCGCATGAAGGATGGCCAGGACAAGATCTTCTACATCACCGCCGACAGCCTGCCGGCCGCCAAGGCCAGTCCGCATCTGGAAATCTTCCGCAAGAAGGGCATCGAGGTGCTGTTGCTCACCGATCGGGTGGATGAATGGCTGGTATCCCACCTGTTCGAGTTCGACGGCAAGTCGTTGGCCAGCGTCGCCAAGGGCGACCTCGACCTGTCCGCGGTGAAGACGGAAGCGGGCGAGAAGGAAGACGAGGCACCCAAGGCAGAGGAAGCCAAGGCGCTGATCGAACGCCTGAAGGAAGCGCTCAAGGATGAAGTCAAGGAAGTCCGGGTCAGCAGCCGCCTGGTCGATTCCCCGGCCTGCCTGGTGGCCGACGAGCACGACATGAGCGGCCATCTGGCCCGGATGCTGAAGTCCATGGGGCAGAACGCGCCGACCGGCAAGCCGATCCTGGAGATCAACGTCGGCCATGGCCTGGTCAAGCGTCTGGACGGCGAGGCCGGCGAGCGCTTCGATGAACTGGCCAAGCTGGTGTTCGATCAGGCGGTGCTGCTGGACGGCGGCCAGCTGGCTGACCCGGCCGGTTTCGTGAAGCGGATGAACAGCCTGCTCGGCGCCTGATCAAGTGCCGGCGGGGGTGTGCTCGGCCAGATTGACGCTGGCTCGCCGCTTCACCCCGCGCCGGTCCTCGATCGATTCACGGATCGAGGCTTCCTGGAAACCGACCAGCGCGGCCTTGGTCTCGACCGGCAGGTCGGGATCACGGATCGCTGCCAGCACCAGCTGGCTCTGCACGAAAACCACTTGGCGCTTGAACGCGTCCAGGCTGGGGGCACCCCGGCCTTCATTCATCTTGGCCACGATCACCAGGGAATCCCGTTTGAGCCGGTACAACGCCGACGCCTTCAGCGTATCCCCTGCGGTCCTGCGCGGGCGTGCGGCCGGTTGCGGATCGGCCGGGCGGGCGCGGGGGGCGCTCCGCCTTCGCCACAGCCCGCTCAGCTTGGTCAGCGGGCTGCCTGGTCGCTGTTGGGAATGGGTACCGGAGAGTTTCGACCAGGTCTGTGCGAAAGGCAGGTTCATCTGAGCGGATATGGGGGCGGGCAACGGTCATCATCCTGCACCATGTCGTGACATTTGACTTGGTAGTTATGCACCATCCGCACGGGTTTCCGTGTCGACTGAGGTGGGGTCGAGCCAGGCCGGCAGGTCCGGCAAATCCCAGTGGGCCTGGTTGGCCACCGTGGCCATGGCCGCCAGCAGCCGGTGAAAGTCGATCCGGTTCAGCTCGAAGCGGGTTGCCACGCCGGCCGCTTCCACGATCAGGGCACCGCGCGGGCCATCGGCCTGGCAGGTGATCCGGGTGGCCAGGCGCGGTGGTGTCGGGGTGACGCCGGAGGGGCTGGCCAGCCCGGCCTTGTTCAACAGTAGCGCAGGCTGGCCCTCGGGGCTGCGGGCCAGCGATTCCGCATGTTCGAGATGAATGCGCTGATCGGCGGGCAGGGCGTTCGGAAGGTCGCCGCCCGGCACCGTGCGGGTCAGCAATCCGGCCAGCGCGTCGAGCAGGCGCGACAGCAGCCGGCGCGTCAACCAGAAGCGATGGCCGTCACTGCTCGCCAGCCAGACGCGATCCTCGCTGTCACTGTAGCCCAAGGTGATGTCCGTCATCCGGCCAGTGTGCAAAAGGCGCTGACCACGCTGGATCAGCGCACGCGCCGGTCGAGGTCACCGAAGTGGAGCGGAAAGGCACCGCCGCGGCGGTCCTCGAAATAGTGCCTCAGGGTGGTATGCACGGTGCGGAAGGCGATCTGGTCCCAGGGGATGTCGGCTTCCGCGAACAGGCCGACTTCCAGGCTTTCCTCGCCTGGAGCAAAGTCGAGATCGAGCAGGCGGGCACGAAACAGCAGGTAGACCTGGTCGATGTCGGGCACGTTGATCAGGGTGTACAGATCGAGGATCTCGACCCGTGCGCCGGCTTCTTCCAGGGTTTCCCGGAGCGCGCCTTCAGCCGTGGTCTCACCGTTTTCCATGTAGCCGGCGGGCAGGGTCCAGAGGCCGTAGCGCGGCTCGATGGCGCGCCGGCAGAGCAGCACCTTGTCTTCCCAGAACGGCAGGCAGCCGACCACCATGCGCGGGTTCTCGTAGTGAATGGCGCCGCAGGTATCGCAGACGTAACGGTGGCGGTTGTCGCCGCTGGGGATGCGATGGCTGACCGGAGCGCCGCAATGGCTGCAATATTTCATGGCGAGTCTGATTCAGCAGGCCGCAGGCCAGCGGCCCAGGTCGACGGGAGGCAGCGCAAAGCAATTCGGATTCATTCGGTCCAGCCCCCACCGCATGGCGGGTCTCCTCAAGATTATGGGCGCCCCGGGACAGTAGCAAAAAGCCTTCGCAGGCGTCAAAGCCGGTTCCGCCGGATAAGGTAAAATCGCCGCGGTCATCACAGGGGCATCCTTCATGAGCCAGATTCTCACCCTGCGCGGCGGCGCCGCGCTGTCGGATTTTCGCATCGCCAAGCTGCTCGAAAGGACCGGTT
Source organism: Pseudomonadota bacterium (assembly GCA_049322515.1). GTDB lineage: Bacteria > Pseudomonadota > Gammaproteobacteria > Burkholderiales > Thiobacillaceae > Parasulfuritortus. The sequence continues at coordinate 192,099 of JBMOQW010000027.1, read as the reverse complement.
CGCTGGGCGTGACCGGGCTGAGCGCGGAGTACCGCTACTTCGTGGCGCTGCACGCGCCGATCAGCGAGGCGGACCTGGCCTTCCTGTGCGAATTGCTGCATGCCGCCCCGCATCGACCGGCGGGACGGGCGTTGCTGGTCACCCCGCGTCTGGGTACGGTGTCGCCCTGGTCCTCTAAGGCCACCGACATCGCCCGCAACTGCGGGCTCGACAAGGTGGCCCGCATCGAGCGCGGGGTGGTCTACGCCCTGGCCGGCAAACGGATCCGGCGCGCCGAGGTGCTGCCCTTCCTGCATGACCGCATGACCGAGAGCGTGCTCGACGACGAGAGCGATGCGGCGCGCCTGTTCCATCATGTCGAGGCGCCTCCGTTCGAGACCGTGGACATCCTCAAGGGCGGCCGCAAGGCGCTGGACAAGGCCAACGCGGCCTGGGGCCTGGCGCTGTCGGCGGACGAGATCGATTATCTGGTCGACCATTTCAAGCAGGCCAAGCGCAACCCGACCGATGTCGAACTGATGATGTTCGCCCAGGCCAACTCGGAGCATTGCCGGCACAAGATCTTCAACGCCGACTGGATCATCGACGGCAAGCGGCAGAAGGAATCCCTGTTCGGGATGATCCGCCACACCCACCGGGTGCGTCCGCAGGGGACCTTGTCGGCCTATTCCGACAACGCCTCGGTGATCGAGGGGGCCACCATCGGCCGCTTCTATCCAGACCCGAAGGGCCGCTATGGTTTCCACAAGGAAGCCACCCACATCCTGATGAAGGTGGAGACCCACAACCACCCGACCGCGATCGCGCCGTTCCCGGGCGCCGCCACCGGGTCGGGGGGCGAGATCCGCGACGAGGGCGCCACCGGCACCGGCTCCAAGCCCAAGGCCGGTCTGTGCGGGTTTTCCGTGTCCAACCTGCGCATCCCCGGTTTCGAGCAGCCCTGGGAGCAGGATTACGGCAAGCCGGACCGCATCGTCTCGCCGCTCGACATCATGATCGAAGGCCCGATTGGCGCCGCCGCCTTCAACAACGAATTCGGCCGGCCCAACCTGACCGGCTATTTCCGGGCCTTCGAACTGGCCACGCCGGACGGCCAGGTGCGCGGCTACCACAAGCCGATCATGCTCGCCGGCGGGGTCGGCAACATTCGCGAGGACCACGTTTTCAAGCGGGACTTCAAGCCGGGCACGCTGCTGATCCAGCTGGGCGGGCCGGGCATGCTCATCGGCCTGGGTGGCGGCGCGGCCTCCAGCCTGGGCGCCGGTGCCAACGCCGAGGCGCTTGATTTCGACTCGGTGCAGCGTGGCAACCCGGAAATCCAGCGCCGCGCCCAGGAGGTGATCGACCGCTGCTGGCAGTTGGGTGCCGACAATCCCATCCTGTCGATCCACGATGTCGGCGCCGGCGGCATCTCCAATGCCCTGCCGGAGCTGGCGCATGGCGCCGGCTTGGGCGCCAGCTTCGAGCTGCGCGACGTGCCGAGCGAGGAACCGGGCATGTCGCCGCGCGAGATCTGGTCGAACGAGGCCCAGGAGCGCTATGTCCTGGCCATCGCTCCGGAAAGCCTCGACCTGTTCAAGGCGATCTGCGAACGCGAGCGATGCCCGTTTGCCGTGGTCGGCAAGGCGACGCGCAAGAATCAGTTGGTGGTGACCGACCGCCAGTTCAAGAACACCCCGGTCGACATGCCGATGGACGTATTGCTCGGCAAGCCGCCCAAGATGACCCGTGACGTGATGCATCGGGCGCCGATCCTGAAGCCCTTCACCGCCGAGGGCCTGGACCTGATCGAGGCGGCCTACCGGGTGCTGCGCCATCCCACGGTGGCCAACAAGTCCTTTCTGATCACCATCGGCGACCGTACCGTCGGCGGCTACACCGCGCGCGACCAGTTCGTCGGGCCGTGGCAGATGCCGGTCGCCGACTGTGCCGTGACCACGCTCGGCTATGACACCCACCTGGGTGAGGTGATGGCGATGGGCGAGCGCACCCCGCTGGCCCTGATCGATCCGGCCGCGTCCGGCCGCATGGCGGTGGCCGAGGCGGTGATGAACCTGGCCGCCGCTGCCGTCGACGACATCTCGGACATCCGTCTCTCGGCCAACTGGATGGCCGCCGCCGGTCATCCCGGCGAGGACGCGGCCCTGTTCGACACGGTGCAGGCGGTGGCCAAGGCGCTCTGTCCAGAACTGGGCATCAGCATCCCGGTCGGCAAGGATTCCATGTCCATGCGCACCACCTGGGAGGAGCCTGCGGCCGAGAAGGGGGAAGGGGGAAGGGAAAAGGGTGAGAAGAAGGCCGTGGTGTCGCCGCTGTCGCTCATCGTCTCGGCCTTCGCGCCCTGCGTGGACGCCCGCCGCACCTTGACCCCCCAGTTGCGGACCGATCAGGGGCCGACCGACCTGATCTTGATCGACCTGGGCGAGGGCAACAACCGCCTGGGCGGCTCGGTGCTGGCGCATTGCTATGGCGAGTTGGGCGACGTCTGTCCCGACCTCGACGTGCCGCAGCGTCTGAAGTCCTTCTTCGCCGTGATCCAGCGCCTGAATCGGGAAGGCCGGGTGCTCGCCTACCACGACCGCTCCGATGGCGGCCTGCTCGCCACCCTGTGCGAGATGGCGTTTGCCGGCCGTGTCGGCCTCGATGTCGACGTGGACGAGTTGCGCTATCACCGTTTGCAGACCGACATCATGCTCGATGTCGAGAACGCGCCCGAGCCGCACGAGCCCTATACTTCGCGGCTGTTCGGTATCCTGTTCAACGAGGAACTGGGCGCCGTGCTGCAAGTGCGCCGTGCCGACACCCAGCGGGTCATGCAGGCCTGCATCGAGGCTGGCCTGCGCGACGAGTTCTACGTGATTGGCCAGCCCAACAAGAAGGATCGCATCCGGATCCTGCGCGAAGGCAAGCCGGTGTTCGACGAGGAACGCGACGATCTGCTCGCCGCCTGGTCGGAGGCCAGCTACCGGATCCAGTCGCTGCGCGACAATCCGGACTGCGCCCGGCAGGAATTCGAGGCCCAGGGCAAGAAGAACAACCCGGGCCTGCATGTGAAACTGAGTTTCGACCTGAACGAGGATGTCGCCGCGCCCTATGTGAAATCACGCAGGGCCCGGCCCAAGGTCGCCATCCTGCGTGAGCAGGGTGTCAACGGCGAGGTCGAGATGGCCGCCGCCTTCCACAAGGCCGGCTTCGAGGCGATCGACGTGCACATGAGCGACATCCTGTCCGGTCGCCTGTCGCTCAAGGCCTTCAAGGGCCTGGCCGCCTGCGGCGGGTTCAGCTACGGCGACGTGCTGGGTGCCGGTGGCGGCTGGGCGGCGTCGATCCTGCACCACGACCGGGCGCGTGACGATTTCGAGGCCTTTTTCCAGCGTGACGACAGTTTTGCCTTGGGGGTCTGCAACGGTTGCCAGATGATGAGCCGGCTGGCGCCGATCATTCCGGGCGCCGAGGATTGGCCGCGCTTCGAACGCAACCTGTCCGAGCAGTTCGAGGCCCGTTTCGTCATGGTTGAAGTGCCGAAAACACCGTCGATCCTGTTCGACGGCATGGCCGGCAGCCGGATGCCCATCGTGGTGGCGCATGGCGAAGGCCGCGCGGTGTTCCGGTCGAAGGCGGCGCGCAAGCGGGCCGAGGTTTGCCTGCGTTACGTCGATAACCGGGGCCGCAAGACCGAGGTTTACCCGCTCAATCCGAACGGATCGCCAGGCGGGATCACCGGCCTGACCACGCCGGATGGCCGTTTCACGATCATGATGCCGCATCCGGAACGGGTGTTCCGCGCGGTCCAGCACTCCTGGCACCCGGAGGGCTGGCAAGAGGACGGCCCCTGGCTGCGCCTGTTCCGCAACGCCAGGCAGTGGGTCGGCTAGCAGGCGCCAGGTGCGGGGTCAGAACAGCTCGATGCTGCCGTCGTGGGCGACGTCGTCGAGCTTGCCTTCCTGCACCAGGCGTTGGAACGCCCAGACTTGGTTGCGGCCGTTTTCCTTGGCGTAGTAGAGCGCCCGGTCGGCCTTGTCGAGCACGTCGAGCGGGGTGTTGTGCCGGCCCAGGTGGGCGTAGCCGATGCTGACCGTGAGATGGCCGACTATGGGAAAGTCGTGTGCTTCGACATTGCGCCGCACCCGTTCGAGGACGGCTGCCACCGCCGCTTCGGTGGTTTCACCGAGCAAGGTGACGAATTCTTCGCCACCATAGCGGAAGATCAGGTCGTCCTCGCGCAAGGTGCGGCGCAGGATGTTGGCGAAGGTGAGCAGGACCTCGTCGCCGATCAGGTGGCCGTAGGTGTCGTTGATCCGCTTGAACCGGTCGAGGTCGAGGATGGCCAGGTAGTTGCCGGATTGGGCGTCGGTCTGGCGCCGGATCGCGGGCGGCGGCAGGCCGAAGTCCTTCAGCTTGGCCTCTAGCTTGCGCCGGTTGAACAGGCCGGTCAGGGTATCTTTCTCGCTGTCGTAGAGCAGTTCGACGAAATTCTGGTAGACCCGGGTCATGCCGCGCAGCAGCAAGCGTTCCGGCTCGGTCCAGTGGGGTTGCGCCAGAACCAGGAGCTGCATGCGGTCGCGTTCCGCGTCGCGCAGGCGAATGACCTGGTAGACGGTTTCTCCGTGCAGGTAGGCGTTGAGCTCGTCGGGATTCGGCAGTTGCCGGCCGAAGTCCAGGATCTCCGCCGGCAGGGCGGTGGCGCGGCCGTGCGCCACGGTGAACTCGAGGGGCTCGTCGAGTTCAGCGGGAACGTCGAGCAGCCAGCTTTCGGCGCTGGCCAGCATCTCGCCCAAGGAGGCAATCAGGCTCTGGATCAGGGAGCGTTGGTCGCGTTGCTCGGTCAGCACCACGATCGACTGGACGACTGCATGGGCCAAGTCGGGGCTTGGACGGGTTTTCACAGGATTCACGGGACGGGGATTGGGTCTCCCTTATCGTAGCCGCTTTGCCGGTTCGCCACGATCGGTATTTTCAATCGTGACCGCCCCCGCGTACCGTTGCGGCTTCCAGCCCCCGTCGGCATCCGGTAAAATTCCGTATCACCCCTACAGGCATCCCAGATGACCCGATACGTCTTCGTCACCGGTGGCGTGGTTTCTTCCCTCGGGAAGGGCATCGCCGCCGCGTCGCTCGCTGCCATCCTGGAGTCGCGCGGTCTCAAGGTCACCCTCATGAAGCTGGATCCGTACATCAACGTCGATCCGGGCACCATGAGCCCGTTCCAGCACGGCGAGGTGTTCGTCACCGAAGATGGCGCCGAGACCGACCTCGATCTCGGCCACTACGAGCGCTTCATCCGCGCCAAGATGTCCAAGCGCAACAACTTCACCACCGGCCAGATCTACGAGTCGGTGATCAAGAAGGAACGGCGGGGCGAATACCTGGGCAAGACCGTCCAGGTGATCCCGCACATCACCGATGAGATCAAGCTGCATGTGCGTGCCGGGGCGGGCGACGCCGAGGTGGCCATCGTCGAGATCGGCGGCACGGTCGGCGACATCGAGTCGCTGCCGTTCCTGGAGGCGATCCGCCAGATGGGGATCGAGGAAGGCCGCGACAACACCTGCTTCATCCACCTGACCCTGCTGCCCTACATCCCGACCGCCGGCGAATTGAAGACCAAGCCGACCCAGCACTCGGTCAAGGAACTCCGCGAGATCGGCATCCAGCCCGACATCCTGCTCTGCCGTGCCGACCGCGAGATTCCCACCGACGAGAAGCGCAAGATCGCCCTGTTCACCAACGTCCAGCCCGAGGCGGTGATCTCGGTGCCGGATGCCGACTCGATCTACACCATCCCGGCCATGTTGCATGACCAGATGCTGGACGAGATCGTCTGCCACAAGCTGAAGATCCTGGCCAAGGCGGCGGACCTGTCGGTCTGGAAGAAACTGGTCGATGCCCTGGAGCATCCGCAGCACGAGGTCGACATCGCCTTCGTCGGCAAATACGTCGACCTGACCGAGTCGTACAAGTCCTTGTCCGAGGCGCTCAAGCACGCAGGCATCCATACCCGCAGCCAAGTGAACATCCGCTATATCGACTCCGAGGATCTGGAAAGCGGTGATGCCACCCAATTGCAAGGTGTCGATGCCATCCTGGTGCCAGGCGGCTTTGGCAAGCGGGGCACCGAGGGCAAGATCGCCGCGATCCGTTACGCCCGCGAGCACAAGGTGCCGTACTTGGGCATCTGCCTGGGCATGCAGCTGGCCGTGGTCGAGTTCGCCCGTGACGTGGCCGGCATGACCGGCGCACACTCCACCGAGTTCGAACCGGCCACCCCGTATCCGGTGATCGGCCTGATCACCGAATGGCTGGACGCGTCTGGCAAGATCGAGAAGCGCAGTGAAGCCTCCGACCTGGGTGGCACCATGCGTCTGGGAGGCCAGGTCTGCCAACTCGGTGACGGCACCCTGGCGCGCGACATCTACGGCAAGGCTGAGATCGTCGAGCGTCATCGCCACCGCTACGAAGTCAACAACACCCTGCTCGCGCAACTCGAAGCCAAGGGGCTGGTAGTGGCTGGCCGGGCGCCAGGCACCGACCTGTGCGAGATGATCGAGTTGCCACGTGAGGTGCATCCCTGGTTCGTCGGCTGCCAATTCCATCCCGAATTCACCTCCAACCCGCGCGACGGCCACCCCCTGTTCAAGGCCTTTGTCGAAGCCGCGCTCCAGCACAAGGATCTCCAATGAATCTCTGTGGTTTCGAAGTCGGCCTCGACCGGCACTTGTTCCTGATCGCCGGGCGCGCCGGAGCGCGGGGCGAGGGGCCCCGCTTGCGGGGATCGACCAGCATAGGTGCGTGTTGGGACGGCGCAGGAGAGGTGAAATGAACTTGTGCGGCTTTGAAGCCGGCCTCGACCGGCCCTTGTTCCTGATCGCCGGCCCCTGCGTGATCGAGTCCGAACAGCTGGCCATGGATACCGCCGGCCAGCTCAAGGACATGTGCGCCGCCCTGAACGTCCCGTTCATCTACAAGTCGTCCTTCGACAAGGCCAACCGCTCCTCTGGGACGTCCTATCGGGGCCCCGGCATGGCGGCAGGCCTGCGCATCCTGGCCGAAGTGAAGAAGCAGATCGGCGTGCCGGTGCTCACCGACGTGCATGAAGACACGCCGCTGGCCGAAGTGGCCGAGGTGGTGGACGTGCTGCAAACCCCGGCCTTCCTGTGCCGGCAGACCAACTTCATCCAGAACGTGGCGCGCGCCGGCCGGCCCGTGAACATCAAGAAGGGCCAGTTCCTCGCCCCGTGGGACATGAAGAACGTGGTCGACAAGGCCAAGGCCACCGGCAACGCGCAAATCATGGTCTGCGAGCGCGGCGTCTCGTTCGGCTACAACACCCTGGTGTCGGACATGCGCGGCCTGGCCATCATGCGCGAGACCGGTTGCCCGGTGGTGTTCGACGCCACCCATTCGGTGCAGCAGCCGGGCGGCCAGGGCACCTGCTCGGGGGGGCAGCGCGAGTTTGTGCCGGTGCTGGCGCGTGCGGCAGTGGCCGCCGGGGTCAGCGGCCTGTTTGCTGAAACCCATCCGGACCCGGCCAAGGCGCTGTCCGACGGGCCCAATGCCTGGCCGCTGGACAAAATGCGCGAGCTGTTGGAAACCCTCAAGGAAATCGATGTATTGGTGAAACAGCGCGGCTTTGTCGAAGACAGCGTCAAGCCGCGATAACCGCGCCTCACGAGGGCGCACAACCTGAAAGAGAGAAGAAGATGAGTGCAATCGTTGACGTGATCGCCCGCGAGATCCTGGATTCCCGCGGCAACCCCACCGTGGAGGCCGATGTCCTGCTCGAATCCGGGGTCCTCGGCCGCGCCGCCGTGCCCTCGGGGGCCTCCACCGGCAGCCGCGAGGCCATCGAACTGCGTGACGGCGACAAGTCGCGTTACCTGGGCAAGGGCGTGCTCAATGCTGTCGAACACGTCAACACCGAGATCGCCGAGGCGGTCATGGGCCTCGATGTCGAGGAGCAGAGCTTCATCGACAAGACCCTGATCGACCTGGATGGCACCGACAACAAGTCGCGCCTGGGCGCCAACGCCACCTTGGCCGTGTCCCTGGCGTGCGCCCGCGCGGCCGCGGACGAGGCTGGCCTGCCGCTCTACCGTTACCTGGGCGGTGCCGGCCCGATGAGCCTGCCGGTGCCGATGATGAATATCATCAACGGCGGTGCCCATGCCGACAGCGGCATCGACATGCAGGAATTCATGATCATCCCGGCCGGCATGGACAGCTTCCACGAAGCCCTGCGCGCCGGCGCCGAGGTGTTCCACAACCTCAAGAAGCTGCTCGGCAAGGCGGGCTACGCCACCAGTGTCGGCGACGAAGGCGGCTTCGCGCCCAACCTGAAGTGCAATGAGGATGCCCTCAAGTTCATCATGGAGGCCATCGAGGTGGCCGGCTACAGCGCGGGCAAGCAGATCTACATTGGCATGGACTGCGCCAGCTCCGAGTTCTACAAGGACGGCAAGTACCACATCAGCGCCGAGGGCCTGCAACTGACTTCGGCCGAGTTCAACGACTACCTGGCCGCCTGGGTCGCCAAGTACCCGATCATCAGCATCGAGGACGGCATGGCCGAGCAGGACTGGGACGGCTGGGCACAGCACAATGCCAAGCTGGGCAAAGCGATCCAGCTGGTCGGCGACGACCTGTTCGTGACCAATACCAAGATCCTGAAGGAAGGCATCCAGAAGAATGTCGCCAACTCGATCCTGATCAAGGTCAACCAGATCGGCACCCTGTCGGAAACCTTCGCCGCCATCGAGATGGCCAAGCGGGCCGGCTGGACCAGCGTGATTTCGCACCGCTCGGGCGAGACCGAGGACAGCTTCATCGCCGACCTGGCCGTGGCCACCAATGCCTGGCAGATCAAGACCGGCTCGCTGTCGCGTTCCGATCGCATCGCCAAGTACAACCAGCTTCTGCGCATCGAGGAAGAGCTGGGTAACATGGCCAGCTATCCGGGCATGAGCGCGTTCAACCAGACCAGGTGACATGCGCGGCCTGACCTGGACCTTGGCGGCACTCATCCTGCTGCTTCAGTACCCGCTCTGGCTGGGCAAGGGAAGCTGGCTCAAGGTCTGGGATCTGCAACGCCAGATTGGCGAGCAGGAGGCGGCCAACCAGGTTCTGGTGGCCCGCAATGCCCAGCTGGCGGCGGAAGTGAACGATCTGAAGACCGGGTACGGCGCCATCGAGGCCCGTGCCCGCTATGAACTGGGTATGATCCGGCAGGACGAAGTGTTCTTCCAGGTCATGGAGCCCGCAGCCAGACCGCCAATCACCGGGGAGACCGAGCCTTGACCTCGTTGCACTACACCTTGATCGCGTTGGGCATCGGCCTGGTCGCCGCGGTCATGCTCTACAACGCGTATCAGGAGCGACGCTCGCGCAAGCAGGCCGAGCGTCTGTTCCAATTGAGGGATGGCGAGCCTGAAGTGTCACTCAGCGAGATCGCCCTGCATGATGCGCCGCCGGAGCGCCGCATCGAACCCAGCATCGCGGCCCATGAGGATGGCCATCAGGGCGCCCCGGTTCCGGTGGAAGCCGTCATCGAGACTGCGCCCATGGCTGCTGCGCCGGCGTCGGTGGCCGTGCCCGTGCCCGACCTCGCGCCGGAAAGCCCACTGGACCCTGAGATCGAGTACATCGCCCGGCTGCGCTATACACAGCCGACCGCCCTGTCCTTTGCGCCGCTCCTGGAAGCCTTGCGCCGGATCAGCAAGCCGATCCGCATGGTGGGCTGTCATGAAAGCGGCGCCTGGGAGCCGGTCGCCGGCCACGGCACGCGTCGCTACGACACGATCGAACTCGGCTTGCTGTTGGCCGATCGCTCGGGCCCGGTCAGCGAGGTGCAGATCGATTCCTTCTGCCGGCGACTTTACGAATTCGCCGCCGAGCATGGCGGCGCGGTGTCTTGCCAGGACAAGGCCGAGGCACTGGCCAAGGCGCAGGCCCTGGATGCCTTCTGTGCCGAGGTCGACATGCTCATCGGCCTCAACCTGCTGCCCGATCAGGGGGGCGAGTTCGAGGCCGCCGCGCTGCATGACCTGGCCACCCGTGCCGGGCTGGTCCAGGAGGTCGACGGCGGCTATACCGCTCGCGATGCCCTGGGTCGGGTCGCCTTTACCCTGGCTGATGGGGGTGAGGCTCAGGGCGGCGCCGGGTTGACCCTGCTGTTCGATGTGCCCCGCGTCGGCGACGGCCTGGCCGCCTTCGACCGGATGACCGATCTCGGTTTCACCCTGGCCGACCGGCTCGGTGGCCGACTGGTCGATGACGCCGGCCGGCCGGTCACCCGGGCCAGCCTGGAGCGGGACCGCCAGAGCCTGGAAACGCTCTATGCCCGACTGGCGGCCCGTGGCGTGCCAGGGGGCGGCGAGCGTGCCCTGCGCCTGTTTGCCTGAACCGGTGTCGATGCTGTCCGAGGCGGTCGCGGCGCGGGCCGCGCAACTGCGGGCCGAGATCGAGGCGCATAACTACAGCTACTACGTGCTCGACCGTCCGACCGTGCCGGATGCCGAGTATGACCGCCTGTTCCGCGAGCTACAGGCGCTCGAGGCCGAGTACCCGGCGCTGGCGACCCCCGATTCACCGACCCGCCGGGTGGGTGGCACGCCCTTGGCGGCCTTCGCGCCGGTCCCGCACCGGGTGCCCATGTTGTCGATCCGCACCGAGACCGATACCAGCGAGGCCGGTGCCCGGGCCTTCGATGCACGGCTGCGCAAGGAGCTCGGCCTGGCCGATTCGGATCCGGCCCTCGAATACGCCGCCGAGCTGAAATTCGACGGCCTGGCCATGTCGCTGCGCTATGAGCAAGGCGTCCTGGTGCAGGCTGCGACCCGTGGCGACGGCGAGACCGGCGAGGATGTGACCCAGAACGTGCGCACCGTGCATGCCATCCCTTTGCGCCTGGCACTGGTTCATCCCCCGGAGGTGCTCGAAGTGCGCGGCGAGGTCTACATGCGTCGGGCCGATTTCGAACGCTACAACGCGCAGCAGCGCGCGCTCGGCCGGCCCACCCTGGTCAATCCGCGCAACGGTGCCGCCGGCAGTCTGCGCCAGCTCGATCCCGCCGTGGCGGCCCAGCGGCCGCTGTCTTTCTTCTGCTACGGCCTCGGCGAAGTGGTGGGCTGGACGCTGCCTGCCACCCATGCCGAAACCCTCGATGCCTTGGCCCGCTTCGGCTTGCCGGTGTGCGAAACCCGCGTGGTGGGGGCCGGGCCGGAGACCTTGATCGACTTTTACCGTGCTGTCGCGGCCCGGCGCGACCAGTTGCCTTTTGATATCGACGGCGTGGTCTACAAGGTCAACCGGCTCGACTTGCAGGCCCGGCTCGGCTTCGTGGCGCGCGAACCGCGCTGGGCGGTCGCCCACAAGTATCCGGCCCAGGAAGAGCTGACCACGGTCGAGGCGATCGAGGTCCAGGTCGGCCGAACCGGCGCACTCACCCCGGTGGCCCGCCTGAAGCCGGTGTTCGTCGGCGGGGTCACGGTCACCAACGCCACCCTGCACAACGAGGACGAGGTCCGGCGCAAGGACGTCCGGGTCGGCGATACCGTGATCGTGCGCCGGGCGGGTGACGTGATCCCTGAAGTGGTCTCGGTGGTGCTGGACCGGCGGCCGCTGGCCGACCTGGTGACACCGCTGCATGGGCCCTATGCCCTGCCTGACCGCTGCCCGGTGTGTGGCGCGCCGGTCCTGCGCATCGAAGGCGAGGCGGTGGCCCGCTGTGGCAACGGTCTCGCCTGTCCGGCCCAGCGCAAGCAGGCCCTGCTGCATTTCGCCGGCCGCCGGGCGATGGACATCGAGGGGCTGGGCGACAAACTGGTCGACCAGTTGGTCGAACGGGGCTGGGTGGCCACCCCGGCCGACCTGTATCGATTGAGCCTCGAAGACGTGGCCAGCCTCGACCGGATGGCAGAGAAATCGGCGGCCAACCTGATCGCGGCGATTGCCGCGAGCCGTGGCCGGCCCTTGCATCGCTTCATCTTCGCCCTGGGCATCCGCAACGTCGGTGAACAAACGGCCAAGGACCTGGCCCGGCATTTTGGCAGCCTCGATGCCCTGATGGCCGCCGACCCGGCCACCTTGATGCAGGTGCCCGATGTCGGACCGGTGGTCGCCGCGTCCCTGCAGGCCTTTTTCGCCGAGCCACACAACCGGGCCGTGATCGAGCAACTGCGCGCGGCCGAAGTCTGGGTCGACGGCCCGGCCCGGCCACCGGCCGGTCCTCTGGTCGGCAAGACCCTGGTCATCACCGGCACCCTGCCCAGCCTGAGCCGGGACCAGGCCCGAGCGATGATCGAGGCGGCCGGTGGCAAGGTGGCCGGCAGCGTTTCAAAGAAGACAGATTTTGTTGTCGCCGGGGCCGATCCAGGTTCAAAATTGGCCAAGGCGCAGGAATTGGGTATATCCGTACTAGATGAGGCGGGTATGTTGGCGTTATTGAGACAAGGGAGTGTGATTTGAAAAGAGTAACGAAGGCGGTTTTTCCCGCCGCCGGCATGGGCACCCGGTTCTTGCCCGCGACCAAGGCCAATCCCAAGGAAATGCTCCCCATCGTCGACAAGCCGCTGATCCAGTATGCGGCCGAGGAGGCGGTCGCGGCCGGCATCACCGACCTGATCTTCATTATCGGCCGGACCAAGCGCGCCATCGCCGACCACTTCGACAAGGCCTATGAGCTGGAAGTGGAACTGGAAACGCGCGGCAAGCTGAAGGCGCTGGAAGAACTGCGCAACATGCTGCCCAGCTACGTGAATTGCATCTATATCCGCCAGGCCGAGGCGATGGGCCTGGGCCACGCCGTGCTGTGCGCCCAGCCGGCGGTCAACGACGAGCCGTTCGCGGTGATCCTGGCCGACGACCTGATCGACGCGGAACCCGGCGTGGTCAAGCAGATGTGCGACCAGTACGACTATTACCAGAGTTCCATCGTCGGCGTGCAGACGGTGGATCCCTCGGAGACCGGTTCCTATGGCATCGTGGCTGCCGACCCCATGTCCGAGCGCTTGTCACGGGTGACCCGGATCGTTGAAAAGCCGAAGCCGGCGAACGCGCCATCCAACCTGGCCGTGGTCGGCCGCTACGTGCTGACGCCGCGCATCTTCCATCACCTGCGTCACATCGAACGCGGCGCCGGCAACGAACTGCAACTGACCGATGCCATCGCTTCGCTGCTCAAGGAACAGCAGGTGCTCGCCTATGCCTTCGAAGGGGTCCGCTATGACTGCGGCTCCAAATTCGGCTACCTCCAGGCGACCGTCGAATACGCCATGAAGCATCCGGAAGTGGCGGATGAATTCAGTGCCTACCTGCGCCAGAAGTTCTGCGGTCCTTGCCAGGCGGGTCAAGGCACGCTGTAGACCAGTCGGTTCAGCCGGGCGCGGGCGCCCGGGACGAGTTCGCTCGCGCTGAGGCCGACCGGCCCCTCACCCCGGGCACGTGCGCTGTCGGCGGCTTCTCCATGCAGCCAGGCCGCCAGCACGGCGGCCCGTTCCAGGTCCAGGCCTTGGGCGGCCAGTGCGGCGATCATGCCGGTCAGCACGTCACCCATGCCGGCCGAGGCCAGGGCGGGGTTGCCACTCGGGTTGCGCCAGGGTGGGCGGTCGGGAAAGCCGATCAGGGTGGCCCGGCCCTTGAGCAGGACGCCGCAGCGAAACCGGTCCACCAGGGCCTGCAAGGCACCCGCCCGGTCGCGTTGCAGGGTGGCGCTGTCGATGCCGAGCAAACGTCCTGCTTCCCCGGCGTGGGGCGTGAGCAGGGTGGGCCCGGTTCGGCTGCGTACCTGGCCGGCCAGCGCCGGATCGGCGGCGATCTGATTGAGGGCGTCGGCGTCCAGTACCAGCGGCATTGAAAGCCCGAGCAGCGCCTCCAGCCCCGCGCGCGCCGTGCCGGTCTGGCCGAGTCCCGGGCCGGCCGCCAGGCAGCCGGGCAGGGAGAGACTCAGCAAGCGCTCGGGCCGGCACAGCATGAGCTCCGGCTGCCCCGGATCCACGGCCAGGCGGTCGTCGATCAGCCCGACATAAACTCTTCCGGCACCCAGGCGCAAGGCAGCCCGACCCGCCAGCAGCGCGGCCCCGGCCATGCCGGACGCGCCACCCAGGATGCCGACCTGGCCAAAATCGCCCTTGTGGCTGTCGGGCGGACGCGGCGCCAGCCAAGCGGCGGGATGGTGGTCGCGAAGATCCTGGTACGTTTTCAATATGCGCCCCGGTGGGTTCGTTGTTACAGTCTCACGCTAGCAAACCCACGCATCCCTCACCACCGTGTCCGCCCGATATTTTTCCCTGCGCCGCCTGAATCCCTACCGGGGCGTGGTGCAATTCGTCGAGATCGAAGATGCCGATGCGCGCAGCCTGGATGGCCTTACCTGGCACCTGCGCGCCGACGATGGCCAGGGCTGGGTGCGGCCGGTCGGGGTCTGGGTGGTCGGCCAGGGCGTCACCGCCGGGGTCGGGCATCGCTATCCGGACCTGTTGGCGGCGCTGGAGCAGATGCCGGCACTGCCATTTCGCGCCGCCGACACGGTCGAGCTCTGGTTGCTCGACAAGGAAACCGGCCAGCCCCTGGCCCTGCTCGACGCCGAGCGGCCGAGCCGGCACACGCACGGCTTGACCGAGCTGGACTGGGTGCCGTTTTCCCTCCAGTACCGAGGCTTCACCTCGCCTACCCTGGATCAGCGCGACGCCGGCCTGCCCAACGCGCCACGGCACCGGGACGTGCTCCAGCGCATGGTCAACCTGCGCGCGCGCCCCTATGCCGCCGCGCAGTGGTTTCGTCGCGAGGCGGACGGCTCCGGCGCGGGGCTGACCGGCTATCGCCTGGCACCGGCCTGGCAGGGCCGACAGCTGTCCGCCGATGCCTTTCCCGAGCTGTTGCTGGCCGAGGATTGGAATAACCCACTGGAAAAGTCGGTTATTGCCGATTATCATGCGTGGCTGGCGCCCATGCTGCTGTGCTGGCCTCGGCTGAGCGATGCGCGGCGGGCCGAGCTGGAGGTCGCGGCGAGGTCGCGACCGCGCTGGCTGGCCCAGGTCCACCGCCTGTTGCCCAAGGTGCTGGATCCGGCGGCGCTCAACGCGACCCTGGTCGCCGCCCGACTGGAGCAGGCGGCCGGATCAATGGATAACGAATTGTTCGACTGAGACATGCGCCCATCCCACATCGAAACCATCCTGGACCGGGAGTTCGCCAGTTGCGCGGACGGCCAGCACACCCCCGTGATGCTCTGGGGCCCCCCCGGCGTCGGCAAGTCCCAGATCATCGCCGGTATCGCCAGGAAGCACGGCGTGCCGCTGATCGACATCCGTTTGAGCCAGATGGAGCCGACCGACCTGCGCGGCATCCCCTTCCGCAAGGGCGACAATGTCGAATGGTCGGTGCCCGCCATGCTGCCCGACGCCCAGCGTCACGGCCAGGCTGGCATCCTGTTCCTGGACGAAATCAATGCCGCGCCGCCCACCGTGTCGGCCGCGGCCTACCAGCTGATCCTCGACCGCAAACTGGGTGAGTACGCGATTCCCGATGGTTGGGCCATCTTCGCTGCCGGCAACCGCCAGGGCGACCGGGGCGTGACCTACGCCATGCCGGCGCCCCTGGCCAACCGCTTCACCCATTTCGACGTCGAGGCCCACCTCGATGACTGGGTCGGCTGGGCCTACGCCAACGACATCGACGAACGCATCCTCGGCTTCCTCCGCTTCCGTCCGGACCTGCTGTTCAACTACGATGCCGCGCATAACCCGGTCGCCTTCCCCAGCCCGCGTTCCTGGGAATACGCGCATCGTGCCCTGAAGAAGTTCTCCGATCGGCCCGACCTGCTCTCCGATGCGCTCCAGGCCTGTGTCGGCCAGGCTTGCGGCGTAGAACTCAAGGCCTACATCGACAATCTGGAGAACCTGCCCGACATCGACGCCATCCTGGCTGGCCAGGAGGTCGGGGTGCCGAAGAGCATCGACCTCCAGTACGGGGTCGCTGCCGCCCTGGTGCGGCGCGCCCGCGAGGCGCGCGACGACATGGCCAAGCTCGGCCATGTGCTCAAGTACGCCAAGGGGTTTCCCCAGCGCGAGATGGGCGTGATGCTGGTCACTGACCTGCATCGCGCGGTCGGCCAGCCGCTGTTCAAGGTGCCCGAGTTCGTCGCCTGGGCCAACAGCGTGGCGGAATTGATGCTGTATGACTTCAAACCGGCGGGCGGGGAAGGGGGAAGGGGGAAGGGGGCAGGGTAAATGGCGGCGGATATTGCCCTTCTCGAAACCAAGCTCGCCGCCGCCCGCACCCGGCTGATCCTGGACAAGCCGTTCCTGGGCACCCTGGTCATGCACTTGCCGCTCAAGGTGGCCGATCCGAAGTGGTGCGAGACCACGGCCACCGATGCGCGTTTCTTTTACTACAACCCGGACTACATCGCCCGGCTGACCCTGGACCAGACCCAGTTCGTGCTGGCGCACGAGGCCATGCACTGCGCGCTGTCGCATTTCAACCGCCGCAACCATCGCCAGAAGCACCGTTGGGACGTGGCCTGCGACTACGCCGTGAACATGATCCTGGATGACGAGCGGTTGCCGCCGCCGGACCGGGCCCTCATGAATGCCGCCTACCGGGGTCTCACTGCCGAGGAAATCTACCCGCTGCTGCACGAAGACCCGCCCGAGCAGACCCTGGATCAGCATCTGTTCGATGATGCCGGGGCCGGGCAGGGCGGCGAGGGCGAACCCGATGATAGTGACGCCTCGGAAGGGGGCGAGGCGCCCGAGGACGAGGATACCGGCGAAGCCTCCGTGGCCCAGGGCGACACGGAGGCGCAGCCCGACCACGGGACCGCGGCGCAGGACGCCGGTCCGCCGCCGCCCCCCCTCGACCTCGATAGCCTCGACGAGCAGTGGCAGGGCCGCCTTGCCGCCGCCGCCCAGGCCGCGCGCCAGGCGGGCAAGCTGTCCAGTTCGATGATGCGCCTGGTCGACGATCTCCTGGCGCCCAAGCTGCCCTGGCGCGCCCTGCTGGCCCGCTACATGATGAACGTCGCGCGCGACGACTACAGCTTCCAGCGCACCTCGCGGCGCGATGGCGACGCCATGATGCCGCGCCTGCACAGCCAGGGTGTGAAAGTGGCCGTGGTGCTGGATACCAGCGGCTCGATCGGCGATGAGGAACTGCGCGAGTTCCTGGCCGAGATCGATGCCCTGAAGGCCCAGGTGCGCGCCGAGGTGATCCTGCATGCCTGTGACGACACGCTGGCCGAAGCCGGGCCCTGGACTTTCGCGATGTGGGAGACGCTGGCCTTGCCCGAGGGCGTGCAGGGCGGCGGCGGGACTGATTTCCGACCGGTGTTCGACTGGCTGGACAGCGGCCGGGTCGACCCGGATCTGCTGGTCTATTTCACCGACGCCGAGGGGCGTTTTCCGGAACGCGAGCCGCGTTGCCCGGTGGTCTGGCTGGTCAAGGGCAAGGCCCCGGTGCCGTTCGGCGTTCGCATCCAGCTCAACTGATCGGACCCGCGCTGGCTGGCGCCGGTCATTGCCACGATCGCACTGTGAACGGCACGGCGCGGCTACGGTTGCCGTAGGCGCCGGTCTCGCTCAAGGCGATCACCCGAACCCAGTACTGTCCCGGCTCCGGGGTCAGCAAGCGGGTGACGTTGCCTGCTTCCTTGTGGTTGAACAGCGGCTGCGCAAAGGCCGGGTCACGGGCGAATTCAAGCCTGAAGGCCGGGGCCATGCCCGCCCATTGCACCGTCAGGCGGCCTGCGTCGACCTGGACCCGGATGTCGTGCGGGGCATCCGGCGGCATCACCAGACTGCCGGCGCGGCTCCAGGGGCCGGCCTGGCCGTCCGCTTGCACCGCACGCAGACGCCAGGCGTACTTGCCGGACCGCAGGGGCAGGGTGGTCCGGGTGCCGGATTCCCGAACCCGCGCCTCGACGGTCGCGAAATCGGTCCGGCGCGAGACCTCCAGCTCGTAGGCATGCGCGCCGGGGCTGGTGGTCCAGCCGAACAGCGCGTGCGCGCCTTCGGACCGGGCTTCACCACGGGGCGGGGCAGGCAGGGGGTGTACGCGCGCCTGGCGGATTTCGCCCCAGCCATGGCCATGGCCCTCGCCATCGAGGCTGGCCATGCGCCAGAAATAGAGGCCGCGCGGCAAGGGTTCGGTATGTCGCAGGAGGGGACCGAGACGCCGTTCGAGGGTCCGGTCCGGGGTGAAATCCGGGGTCGGGGCGATCTGGAGCAGATAACCTGCCGCTTCCGGTGCAGCCGCCCAGGCGAATGACAGCGACTCACGATCACTGCGTTCGGCGTCCTCCGGGGCTTCCAGCTGAGGTGCCAGGGGCTGCACGTCGAGCACGAAGCCATGGACCGCCGGCATCCCTTCCAGGCCCAGCGGATCGATGGCACGCACCTGGAGATAGTAGGGGCCGTCGACCGGCAGGGGCTGCCATTGGAGCACCGGGTCTTCGACGGTCTGGTCGAAGATGACCTGCTGAAAATCGGGGTCGCTGGCGATGCGTGCGCGCCAACGCTGGGCCCCGGCCTGGGCCGGCCAGGCAAATCGAACCGGCGGTTCGCGCAGCCGGTCCGGCAAAGCCCCCAGGTCGGGTGCGGGCAGCAAGGCAATGGGCGGGGCGGGCGGGGCCCCTCTTTCGACCAGGGTGCCGTGCACCGCGCTGACCATCACCTCGCGGGTCTCTGCGTGCATACTGACCTGGCCTTGCAGGACCTCGTTGCGGACTTGTTGGCCATCCTCGCTGACCGAGAGTCGGAAGGTGGTGCCACGCAGTCCGGCGAGCGCGATCGGTGTCCGCACCCGCAGCCCGCCGACCGGCGGCAGTTGCTTGTTGGCGCCGACTTCCACCCGTCCGGCTTCGAGCTGGAGATCGCTCGCCGCCATGCCGGTCTCGCCGTAGGCGATCAGGGTTTCGAAGCAGAGCCGGCTGGCGGGGGCCAGGGCGACCCGGGTGCCATCGACCAGCCTGAAGGTGGCGTATCCGTCCGGTCCGGTGACCACGGTTTCCCCGCCGCGCACGGCATGGCCGGCGGCCAGAACGACCGCGTGGCCGTCGGCCCGATGCAGTTGCACATCGCCGGCGGCATGGCTGACCAGGACATGGCTCGGGCCGGCCTTGAGCCAGGCCACGGGAATGCGCAGGGCACGCCCCGCCGGCAGGGCACGGGCGTCTGGAACATGGTTCAAGCGGAGCAGGTCGCGCCAGCGGTCGGGGCGCTCCAGATAGGTCCGGGCGATGGCCAGGGGCGTGTCGCCGGCGCCGGTCGTGTAGATCCAGTCCTGCGCTCCGACCTGCCTGGAGGCGAGGGCCAGCAGGCAGGCAAGGAGCGGGAAGCGGGGCATCAGCGGGATATCCTATCTGGGTATGGCCGAGTCGCGGGCCATCCGATAGGCTTACGACATATGGCACGCCATTCTATGGGCGGAATCGAACGAGAGGAGTAGTACAAATGTATATCGGCACGCCGATGTCGCCCGAGGCGACCCGGGTCATGCTGCTCGGCGCCGGCGAACTGGGCAAGGAAGTCATCATCGCCCTGCAACGCCTCGGCGTCGAAGTCACCGCCGTCGATCGTTATGAGGGGGCGCCCGGGCACCAGGTCGCGCATCACACGCAGTGCATCGACATGACCAACGGCAATGTCCTGTCCCGCCTGATCGATTCGGAAAAGCCGCATCTGGTGGTGCCCGAGATCGAGGCCATCGCCACCGAGACCCTGATGCAGTTGGAAAAAGAAGGCCTTTGCAAGGTCATCCCGACAGCCCGCGCCGCCCACTTGACCATGAACCGCGAGGGCATCCGCCGCCTGGCCGCCGAAACGCTCAAACTGCCCACCTCGCCCTATGCCTTCGCGGATTCCTACGAGGCGCTCAAGCAGGCGGTCGACGCCGGCATCGGCTATCCCTGCGTGATCAAGCCGGTCATGTCCTCGTCCGGCAAGGGGCAGAGCAAGGTGGACAGCCCGGACGGGCTGAAGGCCGCTTGGGACTACGCCAACGAAACCGGCCGGGTGAAGAAAAGCCGGGTCATCGTCGAAGGCTTCATCGACTTCGAGTACGAGATCACCCAGCTCACGGTCCGCGCCCTCGGTCCGGACGGCCAGCCGAAGACCCATTTCTGCGAACCGATCGGCCATCTCCAGGTGAAGGGGGACTACGTGGAAAGCTGGCAGCCCCAGCCGATGAGCCCCGCCGCGCTGGACCAGGCCCGCGCGATCGCCAAGGCGGTCACCGACGACCTCGGCGGACTCGGCCTGTTCGGGGTCGAGTGCTTCGTCAAGGGCGACCAGGTCTGGTTTTCCGAAGTCAGTCCGCGTCCCCACGATACCGGCATGGTGACCCTGGCCACCCAGCGCCAGAACGAATTCGATCTGCATGCCCGCGCCATCCTCGGCCTGCCAGTCGACACCACCCTGCGCAACCCAGGCGCGTCGGCCGTGATCTACGGCGGCGTCGACGCCAAGGGCCTGCGCTACCACGATGTCGACAAGGCCCTGCACGTGCCGGGCACCGATCTGCGCCTGTTCGGCAAGCCGCGCGCCTTCGAGCGCCGGCGCATGGGCGTGGCTTTGGCCGAAGGCCGGGATATCGAGGAGGCCCGGCAACGGGCGCGCCAGGCAGCTTCCTTGGTGAAGCCGGAGATTTAGGAAGCCACAGATTTTTTTGTCCGCGTCGCGACCCCGTGCGAATTAAACAGGGGCGCCTGAGCAGACCCCCAGGTGGGTTTCTGGGATAATTCCGTCCACTTTGCCTCACCATCGATCGGGAACCATGCAGGAATATCCCACCCTCGCCGCGCTCGACATCGGTTCCAATTCCTTCCATCTCCAGGTCGCGCGCGTCGATGGCGACCAGCTCTATTACCTGGATGCCCATAAGGATGCGGTGCGGCTGGCGGCCGGCTTGACCGCCACCAAGGAACTCGATGCCGCATCGCAGGAGCGTGCCCTGGCCTGCCTGGCCCGGTTCGGCGAGCGATTGCAGGGGATGCCGCCAGGCGCGGTGCGCGCGGTCGGCACCTCGGCCCTGCGGGTGGCCAAGAACGCTCCCGCCTTTCTCGATCGGGCGCGCGCCATCCTCGGCTTCGACATCGACATCGTCGCCGGACGCGAGGAAGCGCGCCTGATCTACCTGGGGGTTGCCCACAGCCTGCCGCTCACCACGGAACCGCGCCTGGTGGTCGACATCGGCGGCGGCTCCACGGAATGCATCATCGGCACCGGCTACGAGGCGCGCGACCGCGAGAGCCTGCACATGGGCTGCGTGGTGTTCAGCAACCGCTTTTTTCCCGACGGTCAGATCGACAAGATACAACTGAAAGCGGCCGTCACCGCCGCCCGGGTCGAGGCCCAGCAGGTCGCACACGAGTTCCGGCGCGGCCGCTGGCACGAGGCGGTGGGTTCCTCAGGCACCGCGCGGGCCTTGGGTGAGATCCTGTACCAGAACGGCCTGTCCGATGGCCAGATCACTGCCGACGGCCTGAAGTGGCTGCGCGAACGGCTGGCCAAGGCCGGACACCTGTCCCGGCTCGAACTGGATGGGCTGAAGGACGAACGCAAGCCGGTCATCGTCGGTGGCGCCGCGATCATGTCCGGTGTGTTCCAGGAATTCGCCATCGACACCATGACCGCCGCCCAGGGCGCGATGCGCGAAGGCATCCTGTGGGATCTGCTCGGCCGGGTGCACGACCATGACATGCGCGATGTCACGGTCAGCCAGTTCATGCGCCGCTACCATGTCGACGGCAAGCAGGCGCGCCGGGTCGAGCGCCTGGCCTTGCGCCTGTTCGCCAGCCTGCCCCAGGCGGGCGGTGGCGACGGTGAAGCGGCCCGCTGGCTGGCCTGGGCCGCGCGCCTGCACGAGGTCGGCATCAGCATCGCCCATTCCGGCTTCCACAAGCATGGCGCCTACATCCTGGAAAACGCCGACATGCCGGGCTTCGCCCGCCGCGACCAGGCGCGTCTGGCGGCCCTGGTGCGCGCCAGCCGGGGCGGGCTGGACAAGCTCGGCTACGCCGCCTCGGACCCGCTCTGGCCCCTGATCCTGTGCCTGCGTCTGGCGGTGCTGCTGCACGTCAGCCGGTCCGAGGCGAAGCTGCCCGAGTTCGGCCTCAGCGCCTTGCGTCCGGGCCAGTATCGACTGGTCTTGCCGGCCGCCTGGCTGGAGGCCAACCCGCTGACCCGCACCGTGCTCGATCAGGAACTGCGAGCCTGGCGTGACGTGCTGCCACACCTGCGCCTGGTCGGCCTCGAGGCCCGGACATGAAGATCGACGTCCGCGCCCGGCTGCGCAAGGGCCTCGATGCCGGCTATCCGATCCTGTACGTACAGGGCGAGGATGAAGGCCGGGTCGGCGAACTCCTGGCCGAACTGACCCGCGAGCGCTTGGGGCCGAACGCGCCCCTGATCCTGTGGAGCGCGGCGCGCGGCTTCCATACCCTGACCGAGTCGCTCGAACCGATCACCGATCCGGTCGCCGCGCTCCAGCATGTGGCGACCTTGCCGGGGCCGGCCGTCATCCAGATGCGCGACCTGCCGTCCCTATTCGAGCGCGACCCACGCATCGTCCGGGCCCTGCGCGACCTGTATGCGCAAGCCGGCCAGCGCTCCGTGGTCCTGTGCCTGAGCGATGCCGCGCTGGTCCTGCCGGATGGCCTGAAGAAACAAGTGTTCCTGGTCACCCTGGGGTTACCCGGCGAGGCCGACATCCTGCGTCATCTCGACCGGCTGGCGAATGCCGCCGGAGTTGCCGAACGGCTCGATCCGGACTGGCGCTTCCAGTGCGCGGCGGCGATGCGCGGCATGTCGCTCGACGAGATCGGTCACTTGGTACGCCGGCTGGTGCGGGAAGACAAGCTGGCGCTCGACCAGGCGATCCCGGAGATCCTCGAGGAAAAATCCTACGCCCTGCTCAAGGAAGGCTGTTTGCGCTTCGTTGCCAATACGGTGCGCCTGGACCAGGTTGGCGGCCTGCAAAACCTGAAGGAGTGGGTGTCCAGCCGGGCCTCGCTGTTTACCCGGCAGGCGTTCGAGTCGGGTGTCCCGCTGCCTTCCGGCATCCTGTTCATGGGCGTGTCCGGGTGTGGCAAGAGCCTGGCCGCCAAGCTGATCGCCGGGGCCTGGAATCTGCCCCTGGTCCGGCTCGACATGAACCTGGTCCTGTCCGGGGCCTACGGCGCGCCGGAATATGCCTTCGACCACGCGCTCCGGGTCGCCGAGGAAATCGCACCGCTGGTGCTCTGGATCGACGAGATGGAGAACAGCTTCGGCTATGACCTGACCGGTTATGGCGGCAACAACAACATCTTCGCCAGCTTCCTCACCTGGATGCAGGAAAAGCCCAGCAATGTATTCGTGGTGGCGACCGCCAACCGGATCGAGAAACTGCCGGCCGAGGTGATCCGCAAGGGCCGCTTCGACCAGCTGTTCTTCCTCGACCTGCCGAACGAGGAGGAGCGTACCGCGATCCTGCGCATCCACATCCGTGCCTTCGGGGCCGATCCCGACACCTTCAACCTGAAATTCCTCGCTGCCGTGACCAAGAACTGGAGTGGCGCGGAGATCGAGCAGGCGATCAAGGCGGCCCGCATCCGTGGCTACCAGGACGGCCGCATGTTCACCGAGCAGGACGTGGTCTGGAACACCGCGCGCATGGTGCCGCTGTCGCGCACCATGGAGGAGCAGATCAAGCAGTTGCGTTTGTGGTCGGTGAACCGGGCGACGCCGGCCTCGCCCAAAGTGGAGATGTGACCCGGACGCTGGTATGGATATACTAGCTTTATTCCAACCACGCGCGACACACCGGGAACGCCATGACAGACCCAGGCCGGCCGCCCATGTTGCATACGGCGGATTTCGAGGACATGCACCTGCGGGTGGGGGCTGCCTTGCAAATGCGCCAGACCACGGCCCAGGGCATCAGCCAGTTCAACGTGCAGTACATCGGGGCGATCCAGGGGCTCAGCTTCCTGACCACCTTGCCCAAGGTGGGGGATACCGCGATCTGGCTGCGGCCGGGCGTCAAGATGTCGTTCCGGGCGCTGGCCGGCACCCATGTCTATGCCTTTGACGCCACCACCCTGCGGGCCCGGTCAAAGCCCCATTCCTATGCCCATTTCAGCCTGCCTGCCGAGGTCCACTACCGGCCGGTGCGGCGCGATCCGAGGATCGAGGTGCGGTTGCCGGTCGAACTCCGGCGTCCGGATGGCACCCGCACCCTGGCCATCATGCGCGACCTCAGCCTGCGCGGCGCGACGCTCGAATTGGCGGGCATCCTGGCCGAACCGGGCGGCATGGTCGACCTGGACATCCCGGTCATCCTGCCAGAATTGGTCCGCACCCTCGGCTTGCGCGCCGCCGTGCGCAACAGCGGAGATCTCGATGCCTGCATCGAGAAGGGCCAGTTTCGCTATGGCGTCGAATTTCAAGCCCCCGACGAGGAGGGCGCCATCCTGCTCCACTACTACATCGACCACTTGATCGCGGAGCAGCACGCCAAGTACTGAGCGCGGGTCGCGCGGCTCAATTGGCCAGCAGTTTGAGCAGGTAGGCCTGGGCAGAAAAGCCCCGACCCCGGCGCGGCCGCTTCTGGTAATTGCCGTCCGGCTGCATTTCCCAGGATTGCAGGTTGTCCTTCAGGTAGGGCGTGATGCCTTCGTTGATGACCCGTTTCTTGAGCTTTTCGTCGAGCACCGGGAAGCAGGTCTCGATGCGGCGGAAGAAATTGCGGTCCATCCAGTCGGCACTGGATAGGTAGATGTCTTCCTGGCCGCCGTTCCAGAAGTAGAACACCCGATGGTGCTCGAGGAAACGGCCGATCACCGAGCGCACCCGGATGTTCTCCGACACGCCGGGCAGGCCGGGCCGGAGCGCGCACACCGCGCGCACGATCAGATCGATCTCGACGCCGGCCTGGGAGGCTTCGTAGAGCGCGGCGATGACGCGCGGTTCGAGCAGGGCATTCATCTTGGCGACGATGCGCGCCGGTTCACCATTGCGGGCCCGTGCGGTCTCGTTCTCGATCGCGCGGATCACGTTCGGGTGCAGGGTGAACGGCGACTGCCAGAGATAGTCATGTTCGCCGGCACTGCCCAGGCCGGTGATCTGCATGAACACGTCGTTGACGTCCTGGCAGATGGCCGTGTGGCAGGTGAGCAAGCCGAAGTCGGTGTAGAGGCGCGCCGTGCGGGCATGGTAGTTGCCGGTGCCGAGGTGGCAGTAGCGCTTGATCTTGCCATCCTCGCGCCGCACCACCATGGCCATCTTGGCATGCGTCTTGTGGCCGACCACGCCGTAGACGACGTGGGCGCCGGCGGCTTCCAGCTTCTCGGCCCAGTTGATGTTGGCCTCCTCGTCGAAGCGGGCCAGCAGTTCCACCACCACGGTGACTTCCTTGCCGCGCTGGGCGGCGGCGATCAGGTGGCGCATCAGTTCGGAGTCGGTGCCGGTGCGGTAGACGGTCTGCTTGATGGCCAGCACGTTGGGATCCTCGGCGGCCTGGCCGATGAAGTCGATCACCGGCTGGAAACTCTGGAACGGGTGGTGCAGCAGGATGTCGCCCCGGCTGATGGCGGCGAACAGGTCGTCCTCGTCGACCAGGCCGGCGGGCAGGCCCTGGGTGAAGGGCTGGAACTTGAGATCCGGTCGCTCGACCCGGTCGGGCACGTTCATCAGGCGCACCAGATTGACCGGGCCACGCACCTGGTAGAGGTCGTCGCGGGTCAGGTGGAACTGCTTGAGCAGGAACGCCTTCATGTCCTCGGAGCAGCTGTCAGCCACCTCCAGGCGCACTGCGTTGCCGAAATGGCGGTGCGGCAGCTCGCCCTGCAACTGTTCACGCAGGTTCTTGTTCTCTTCCTCGTCGATGAACAGGTCGGAGTTGCGGGTGACCCGGAACTGGTAGCAGCCTTCCACGGTCATGCCGGCGAACAGGGCCCCGACGTGGGCGTGCAGGATCGAAGACAGGAACACGAAGCTGTGTTCGCAGCTGGCCACTTCCGGGGGCAGCTGGATGACCCGGGGCAGGGAACGCGGCGCCTGCACCACGGCCTTGCCTGAAGAGCGGCCGAAAGCATCCTTGCCGGATAGCTCGACGGCGAAATTCAGGCTCTTGTTGAGCACGTTCGGGAAGGGGTGCGAGGGATCGAGCCCGATCGGGGTCAGCACCGGCATCAGTTCATTGAAGAAATAGTCCTTGATCCAGGCATCCTGCTCCGGCGTCCACTCGCTGCGCTTGTGGAATCGGATGCCCTCGGCGGCCAGGGCCGGCAGCACCTCGTTGTTGAGCAGCTCGTACTGGCGCGCCACCATGGCATGGGCCACCTTGGCCATTTCCTTGAATACCTGGCGCGCGGTGAGGCCGTCCGGCCCGGTGTGCAGCGAATTCAGGCGCAACTGCTCCTTGAGGCCGGAGGCGCGGATCTCGAAGAACTCGTCCATGTTGCTGGAGAAGATGCACAGGAAGCGCAGGCGCTCGAGCAGCGGCGTGGCCGGGTCCTCGGCCTGGGCCAGGACGCGGCGGTTGAATTGCAGGATACCGAGTTCGCGGTTGATCAGGAGTTCGCTGGGGGGAAGGGGGCTCATCGGGTCGACTGTCACAGGAAAAGGGGCGCAATGATGCTACCCTGAAAATCGTTTCGCCATCTATCGCCCACCATGACCGTCGAAATCGAGCTCAAGCTGGCCCTGCCGGCGCATGCCGCCCGCCGGCTGCGTGCCCATCCCCTGCTCAAGTCGGCGCCGGTCACCCGCAAGGTCATGTACGGCCTCTATTTCGATACGCCCGAGCTGGACCTGTTCCGGCGCAAAGGGGCCTTCCGCCTGCGCCGCGAGGGCTACCACTGGGTGCAGACCGTGAAGCTCGACCGGGGCTCGGTGGGCGGCTTGTCGGTGCGCCCGGAGTATGAAGTCGCGGTGGCCGGCAACCAGCCCGATTTCACGGTCTTGCCCGAGGCGGCGCGTGCCGCGCTGACCCCCGACATCGAAGCCCGGCTGGCGCCGGTGTTCAGCACCGAGTTCCGGCGTACGGCCTGGCTGCTCGAACTCGAGACCGGCCGCGTCGAGGTGGCCCTGGATCTCGGCCACATCCGCGCCGGCGATGCCGACTTGCCGGTGTCCGAGGTTGAGCTGGAATTGCTGGACGGCGACGGGGCCTGTTTGTTCGACGTAGCCCGGCAGTTGCTGGTGACCGTGCCGCTGGTGCCGGAATACCGCAGCAAGGCCCTGCGCGGCTATGCCCTGCTGGGCGCCTGGCAGGAGCGGCCATGCAAGGCGATGCCGGTGGCCGTCGAGCCGGGCCTGCCGGCGGCCGAGGTGTGGCGGCTTTCCTTCTTGGCCGCGCTGGCCCAGTTCGGCCATAACCTGCCCGGCCTGCTCGCCCAGGACGATCCGGAATACCTGCATCAGACCCGGGTCGCGGTGCGCCGGATGCGCACCCTGCTGAGCCTGGGCCGCGGTCTCGAGCTGGCTGCGCCGGCCTGGCGCGAGGCCTTGCGTGGCTTCATGACCGTGCTATCACCGGCGCGTGACCTCGATGTCCTGGTCACTGAAACCCTGGCCCGGGCTGCCCAGGGGTTGCCCGAGCCCGACCGGCTGGCGGGCCTGGTGGCCCGGGCCGAGGTGGCCCGGATCCGGGCCAGACGGCAGGCGCGTGCCGCCGCAGGCAGCACTGCGCTGACCGCGCTGACCCTGGACATGGGGGCTGCCCTGCTCGACCCCCGGCAGGGCGGCCCGGATGCACTGGGCTGGGCGCGCCAGGCGCTGGATCGGCGCTGGCGGACCTTCCGGAAACTGGCCAAACAGTTCGACGCGCTCGATGCCGAAGGCCGCCATCGACTGCGCTTGCTGGCCAAGCGACTGCGTTACACGGGCGAACTCCTGGCGCCGCTATTCGGCCGTCGTGCCGAGCGCTTCCTCGATCAGGTGGCCGAGGCTCAGGATCGCCTCGGCGTGGCCAACGACGTGGCGGTGGCACACCGCCTGCTGGCCGACCTGGACCGCGACGGCCACATGGCCTACGCGCGCGGGCTGGTCGAGGGTTTCATCGCCGCCGGCGCCCACGTCGACCAGGCGGCTGTCCCCGTGCGGCGCGTGCTGCGCGCCCGGCCGTTCTGGCGCTGAAAGGGCGCGCTCAGGCCTGGAAGCGCATCAACTGGTCTCGACTGGCGACCGTGATCGACCGGCCGCTGACCTGGATCAGTCCGGCTTCCGAGAGCTGGCTGAGTACCCGCGAGAAGGTTTCCGGCGCCAGGTTGAGCTGCGAGGCAATGGTCTGCTTGCTGCTGCCGAGCTGGATGGTGTAGTCCTCGGCATGTTCGGCCGGGATCTGCTGGCTCAGGTAGCAGACCACCCGTTGCATGCTGGTGCGCAGGGTGCAGGTCTCCATGTCGTCGATCAGTTCGTGCAGGCGCATGGACAGGCTGGCCAGCATCTTGCGCGACAGCATCGGGCTGTCATTGAGCGCCAGTTCGAGGGCGTTGCGTAGCACCAGCAGGATGATGCTGTCCTGGGTGGCGATGGCGCTCACCGGGTAGGGCTTGTTCAGGAACACCACCGCCTCGCCGAAGGTATGGCCGGGACCGGCCATGTGGACCACCTTCTCGGCGCCCTGGCTGGACGGGATGGACAGCTTGATCTGCCCCATGATGACGATGTGCATGCCTTCGGGCAGGTCGCCTTTCTGGAACACGACCTCGTTGCGGCGGACACGAAACTCGCGGGTCCCGGCCGCGATGGCGCCCAGTTCGGCCTCGTTGAGGTTACGGAACATCGGTTGCCGGGCCAGGATTTCACGGATCGGGTGTCGGGTTTCCTGAATCATGGAGTCTCCTCGAAGCGGCGCGATTGTACTGGTCTGCGCACGATATGCGGGCTTCGCCATCCAGAATTTACCGTTTCTTGATCAATGTCAAAGTAACTCGGGGGGCGCACGCTCAGCATTGCTATAACACTGATAGCAATGCATGAAGGAGCAAGCCATGAATCTTTCCGGAATCCTGGTGGTCGCCAAGCCGGAGTGGCAGGCGCAGGTCGTCGCCGCGTTGCGCGACATGGATCAGGTCGAGGTGCATCAGGTCGACGAGGCCACCGGACGCATCATCGCGGTCCAGGAAGCCGCCGATATCAATGAAGAGATCGCCGGGGTCAAGCGCATCAAGGCCTTGCCCCACGTCATCGTGGCCGAGATGGTCTACCACTACATCGCTGACGACGACAAGCAATACGACGAGATGCCCGCCGAACTGGTGGAACAGGATCAAGGTGAAGCCTGCGCCGTGCCGGCTTACCTGAACGATTGACGGACTTTTGCAAGGAGGTTGTGATGGGACTGACACGCCGTGATTTTTTGAAGACCAGCATCGCTGCCAGCACTGCCGCGACGGTGGGCATGCCACTGGCCAAGGAAGCCGAGGCCGCCGTCAAGGCGTCCGAGAAGGGATGGCAATGGGACAAGGGCGTTTGCCGTTTCTGCGGGACTGGTTGCGGCATCATGATCGCCACCAAGGATGGCAAGATCGTCGCCACCAAGGGCGACCCGGATGCCCCCGTCAACCGGGGCCTGAACTGCGTCAAGGGCTACTTCAACGGCAAGATCAACTACGGCAAGGACCGCCTGACCCAACCCTTGCTGCGCATGACCAACGGCAAGTTCGACAAGAAGGGCAAGTTCACCCCGATCTCCTGGGAACAGGCCATCGACATCATGGAAGAGAAGATGCGTTGGGCCCTGAAGGAAAAGGGTCCCACGGGCATCTCCATCTTCGGCTCTGGCCAATACACCATCCATGAGGGCTATGCCGCCGCCAAGCTGATGAAGGCCGGCTTCCGCTCCAACAACCTGGACCCCAACGCCCGGCACTGCATGGCCTCGGCCGTGGTCGGCTTCATGCAAACCTTTGGCATCGACGAGCCGCAGGGCAACTACGACGATATCGAGCACACCGACACCGCCGTGCTGTGGGGTGCCAACATGGCCGAGATGCACCCGATCCTGTGGTCGCGCATCACCAACCGGCGCCTCACCCACGACAAGATGAAAGTGGTCAACCTGTCGGTGTACGGCAACATGTCGTCCGACATCGCCGACCTGGAAATCATCTTCTCGCCGAGCGGCGACCTGGCGATCCAGAACTACATCGCCCACGAGATCGTCAAGCGTGACGCCCTCGATTGGGACTTCGTCAAGAAGCACACCGTGTTTGCCACCGGTCCCTACGACATCGGCTATGGCTTCCGGCCCAAGAACGTCGAGAAGTTCGCTTCCGCCGCCGAGATGGAGGTGTACAAGAACGAGAAGGTGCGCGTGCTCGACAAGTGGGAAGCCATCGGTCAGCGCCGGAAGGAAGGCGAAGCGGTCGAGCAAAAGAACGCCGCTACCCCGATGAAGGACTGGGCGATCAGCTTCGAGGACTTCAAGAAGGCCCTGGAGCCGTACACCCTGGACTACACTGCCCAGGTCGCCAAGGGTGATCCGGACGAGTCCCTGGATGCCTTCAAGGCCAAGCTGCAACAACTGGCCGATATGTACTGCGAAAAGGGCCGCAAGATCGTGTCCTACTGGACCATGGGCTTCAACCAGCACCAGCGCGGCACCTGGGTCAACGAACAGGCCTACATGAACCACCTGCTCACCGGCCGCCAGTGCAAGCCGGGCGACGGTGCCTTCTCGCTGACCGGCCAGCCCTCCGCCTGCGGTACGGCCCGTGAAGTGGGGACCTTCGCCCACCGCCTGCCGGCCGACATGGTGGTGATGAACCCGAAGCACCGGGCGATCGCCGAGAAGATCTGGAAACTGCCCGCCGGCACCATCAACCCGCAGATGGGCAGTCACTTCGTCAAGATCATGCGCGACTTGGAAGACGGCCAGATCCTGTTTTCCTGGACCCAGGTCAACAACCCCTGGCAGAACACCGCCAACGTCAACCATTGGATCAAGGCCGCGCGCGAGATGGACAACTTCATCGTCGTCGCCGACGCTTATCCGGGCGTCTCGGCCAAGGTGGCCGACCTGGTCTTGCCGGCCGCCATGATCAACGAGAAGTGGGGTGCTTACGGCAACGCCGAGCGGCGCACCCAGGTCTGGCGTCAGCAGATTCCGCCGCCCGGCGAGGCGCGTCCCGACCTGTGGATGATGCTGGAGCTGTCCAAGCGCTTCAAGCTGAAGGATGTCTGGGGTGCCCAGAAGGTGCCGGGCCTTGAAGCGGGTCTCCCGGATGTATTGCCGGCTGCCCAGGCCATGGGCTACACGCCCGAGACCACGCTGTATGAAGTGCTGTTCGCCACTCCGGAGAACAAGAAAGTGAAGTGGCCCGATCCAATCGCCAAGGGCCACCCGAACGTCACCGCCACTTTGCTCAAGGATGGCTGGTTCCCGGAGAAGGCCCTGTTCGAGGAATACCGTCTGTTTGGCAGTGGCCATGGCCATGACCTGGCGCCGTTCGACGTCTACCACCATGAAAAGGTGCGTGGCTTGCGCTGGCCCGTGGTGAAGAAGGGTGACAAGTGGGTCGAGACCCCGTGGCGCAACAACGAGCAATACGATCCCTACGTCAAGAAGGGTTCCGGCTTCGATTTTTACGGCAATAACGGAAACTCGCTGATGATGGGCGATCTGGACAAGCCCGGGACGACCAAGGTCGACATCTCCGGCAAGGCGAAGATCTACTTCCGCCCCTACGCCTCGCCGGTCGAGAAGCCGGACGCCAACTACGACATGTGGCTGTGTACCGGCCGCGTGCTCGAACACTGGCACTCCGGCACCATGACCCGCCGAGTGCCCGAGCTGCACCGCGCGGTGCCCAACGCGGTGTGCTGGATGCACCCGAAGGACGCCGAGGCCAAGGGCCTCAAGCGCAACGACCTGATCTGGGTCGAGTCGCGGCGCGGCAAGGTCAAGGTGCGCGTGGAGACCGGTGGCCGCAACAAGATGCCGCGCGGCATGGTCTACGTGCCCTGGTTCGACGAGTCGGTGCTGATCAACAAGGTCACCCTCGATTCGACCTGCCCGCTGTCCAAGGAAACCGACTACAAGAAGTGCTCGGTCAAGGTCTACAAGGCCTGATGGTTACCCTTCCCCGAGTCGCCGTTGCCGGCGGTGGCCCGGGGAGGGGATTCAGGGCAGCCCTGGTGTGCCAGGGTTGCCCTGAATAAACGTCCCGCACAGCCCTTGGGCCGAGGCCCAGGTTCGATCAACTGTGCATTTGGTGAGATACATGGCAGAACATGACGCCGGAAGGCGTGACTTCCTGGTCAAGACCGCGCAGGGTGCGTCCCTGGCAGTGACGGCCGGCCTGCTCTGGGCCTACATCCTCCGTCAGGAGGCGCGTGCCCAGCCCTACGCCCTGCGGCCGCCCGGCGCACTGGCCGAGGCCGATTTCAACGCCGCCTGCATCAAGTGCGGGCAATGCGTGAACGCCTGTCCGTTCGACACCCTGAAGCTGGCGCCCTCGGGCGGCGACCTGCCGATCGGCACGCCGTACTTCATCCCGCGTGAGATTCCCTGCTACCTGTGCCCGGACATCCCGTGCATGAAAGCCTGCCCGACCGGTGCGCTGTCACCGGGCCTCAAGCAGATCAACGACTCACGCATGGGCCTGGCGGTGATCGACCTGGAGAACTGCCTGTCCTGGAAGGGGTTGCGCTGCGAGATCTGTCACCGCGAATGTCCGCTCAAGGGCAAGGCCATCGTCCTGGAGACCCATCCGCGCGACATCTCCAAGCATGCGATGTTCTTCCCGATCGTCAATTCCGAGCATTGCACCGGCTGCGGTATTTGCGAAAAGGCCTGCCCGACCACCGAGGCGGCGATCCGCATCCTTCCGCACAAGCTGGTGCAAGGCAAGATCGGCGAGCATTACCGCCTGGGCTGGACCTTCGACACCCAGATCACCGAGGACTTCAAGCCGTCCGAAGCGGCGCCCGAGCAGAAATCGGACAAGCCGGCGGGTGGCATGGACTATCTCAATGAGGGTGGGCTATGAACACGCCGGCCGACCTCTCCCACGCCAAGCTGCTGAACCGGCGCCTGGGTGCCCGCCTGTGGGGCTGGCGCTACATCCTCCTTCGCCGTCTGACTCAGTTCGGTATCTTGCTGCTGTTTTTCGGCACTGCCCATTGGGCCTGGGAATATCCGGCCAAGACACCGCTCCTGACCGGCAACCTGTCCGGCTCCGAATTCATCGGCCTGATTCCCATGGCCGATCCGTTCGCTGCCTTGCAGATTTTCCTGACCGGTCATGTGCTGCACGAAACCGTGCTGATCGGCGCCGCCATCATGCTCGGCTTCTACTTGCTGGTCGGCGGCCGGGTGTTCTGCGCCTGGGTCTGCCCGGTCAACCCGATCACCGACCTGGCCGGCTGGCTGCGTGCCCGCCTGCCGATCCCGGCGATGTTCCATCTCAGCCGCAACACCCGCTACTTCGTGCTGGCCGCCAGCCTGGTCCTGTCCGCCATCACCGGCCTGGCGGCGTTCGAGTGGGTGAGTCCGGTCAGCATGATGCACCGCGAGATCGTGTTCGGCGTCGGCCTGGGGGCGATGGCCCTGGTCGCCATCTTCCTGTTCGACCTGTTGATCCTGAAGAACGGCTGGTGCGGCCATCTCTGCCCATTGGGCGGCTTCTGGTCCCTGGTCGGACGCACCGCCCAAGTGCGGGTGCGCTTCGACAAGGACACCTGCACCCACTGTGGCGAATGCGCGCGGGTCTGTCCCGAGCCCCAGGTGCTCAACCTGAAGCGGCTGGAGGCGGTCGGCGTGGTGAATTCAGGCGAGTGCAGCAACTGCGGTCGTTGCACGGCGCTCTGTCCGGAAGGCAGTTTGTCGTTTGATTTGAGGCCCTTGATCCGCATGCACAACCGGCGCGCGGACTGATCGAGTTCTGGTAAAGGAGGACGAAATGAGGAAGAGCACTTTGTTTGGCGCGGTCCTGGCGGCCATGGCGATTACCCTGTCCGCGTCAGCGGTGCAGGATCAGATCATTCCGGACGAGGACCTGGGCTTGTCCAAGACCAGCGTCTATGACGTCCCGGAGCCGGAGGTCTTTGAATACTCGACCCAGGACGCCGGCACGGTGGGCAAGCGCGCCGCGCGTTCCTACAACACGGCGCCGCCGATGATCCCGCACACCACCAAGGACATGGTGCCGATCACCCGCGACTTCAACCTGTGCAAGGATTGCCACGCCCAGCCGGACTTGATCGGCATGAAGATCGAGCCGGGCATGCCGGTCCCGGCCCCGGTCAGCCACTACCTGAATGCCAAGAAGGGGGACCTGCACATGGGCCGCTGGAACTGCACCCAGTGCCATCGTGAGCAGGCCGACGTGAAGCTCTTGGTGGAAAGCGTCTTCGACAAGAAGATCCAGGCGAAAAAGCGCTAGTCGGCCGCTTGACAGAATTGTGGCCGCCTGTAGAATCCGCATCTCTTTAGGCGCGTAGCTCAGCTGGTTAGAGCATCACCTTGACATGGTGGGGGTCGTTGGTTCGAGTCCAATCGCGCCTACCAGCTAAAAAAACGAGAAAGCCAGGCTCCCGCCTGGCTTTTTTCATTTGCGGGGTTCGTGGATATGCCTGTGATTCGTCTTCCCGATGGTTCCGAGCGTCGGTTCGATGCGCCGGTGACCGTGCATCAGGTGGCCGCCGACATCGGCGCTGGTCTGGCCAAGGCCGCGCTGGCCGGCAAGGTCAACGGTCAGCTGGTCGACACTTCCCATTTGATCGAGACCGACAGCGAGCTGGCCATCGTCACCGACAAGAATCCCGAAGGGCTCGACCTGATCCGCCATTCCACCGCGCACCTGCTGGCCTACGCGGTGAAGGAACTGTTCCCGGAAGCCCAGGTGACCATCGGCCCGGTCATCGAGGACGGTTTCTATTACGATTTCTCCTTCAAGCGTCCCTTCACCCCGGAGGACCTGGCCGCCATCGAGAAGCGCATGGCCGAGCTGGCCAAGCGGGACATTCCGGTCACCCGTGAGGAATGGGATCGCGACGAGGCCGTGAAATTCTTCGAATCGATCGGCGAACACTACAAGGCCGAGATCATCGGTTCGATCCCCGCCGGCCAGACCATCTCGCTGTACCGCGAAGGTGACTTCATCGACCTGTGCCGTGGCCCGCACGTGCCGTCCACCGGCAAACTCAAGGTGTTCAAGCTGATGAAGGTGGCCGGCGCCTACTGGCGTGGCGATTCGAAGAACGAGATGCTCCAGCGCGTGTATGGCACCGCCTGGGCCCACAAGGACGATCTCGCCGCCTACCTGCATCGCCTGGAAGAAGCCGAAAAGCGCGACCACCGGCGCCTGGGCAAGCAGCTCGACCTGTTCCACCTGCAGGAAGAGTCGCCGGGCATGGTGTTCTGGCACCCGCATGGCTGGATCCTCTGGCAGGAAGTCGAACAGTACATGCGCCGGAAATTCCGCGAGTACGGTTACGACGAGGTCAAGACGCCCACGGTGATGGACAAGTCGCTCTGGGAAAAATCCGGCCACTGGGACAACTACCGCGACAACATGTTCACCACCGCGTCGGAGAACCGTGACTATGCGGTGAAGCCGATGAACTGCCCCGGTCACGTCCAGATCTTCAACCACGGCTTGCATTCCTATCGCGACCTGCCGCTGCGCCTGGCCGAATTCGGTTCCTGCCACCGCAACGAGCCGTCCGGTTCCCTGCATGGCCTGATGCGGGTGCGTGCCTTCGTCCAGGATGACGCCCACATCTTCTGTACCGAGGACCAGATCCAGCCCGAGGTGTCCGACTTCATCAAGATGCTGCAAGGCGTCTACACCGACTTCGGCTTTACCGACGTGCTGGTCAAGCTGTCGACCCGGCCGGAAAAGCGGGTCGGCTCCGATGCGACCTGGGACCGCGCCGAGGCCGACCTGGCCGCCGCGCTGCAACAGAACGGCCTGGCTTTCGACTACCAGCCGGGCGAGGGCGCCTTTTATGGCCCCAAGGTGGAATTCACGCTGAAGGACTCGCTCGGTCGCCTGTGGCAGGTCGGCACCATCCAGCTCGATTTCAACCTGCCGGTGCGACTGGGTGCCGAGTATGTCGCCGAGGACAACACCCGCAAGCCGCCGGTCATGTTGCACCGGGCCATCCTGGGTTCCCTGGAGCGCTTCATCGGCATCCTGATCGAGCACCATGCCGGCAATTTCCCGCTCTGGCTCGCACCGGTGCAGGCGGTCGTGATGAGCATCACCGATGCCCAGGCGGCGTATGTGGCGGAAGTGACGGAAGCCCTTAAAAAACAAGGCTTCAGGGTGCAATCCGACTTGAGAAGCGAAAAGATTACCTATAAAATCCGCGACCACTCCATGAAGCGGGTGCCTTATCTGCTGATCGTCGGCGACAAGGAACGCGCGGAAGGAAAGGTGGCCGTGAGGGTTCGGGGCGGTGAAGACCTCGGACCGATGAGCCTGGAAGCATTCGTGAGCCGCATGCAAGGGGAAATGCGCGGCTGACCGGGCGGCAGCGGCTGAACGGGGAGCGGACATCCGCTCCCTCATGTTTTTAAAAGGGGTTTGAGCATCGCACTCGACAAGGAAATGAGGATCAACGGCGAGATCGACGCGCCGCAGGTCCGACTGGTGGCGGAAGACGGCGAGCAATTGGGCGTCGTCAGCATCCGGGAAGCTATGGCCAAGGCGGAAGACGCCGAGCGGGATCTGGTGGAAATCGCGCCGCAGGCGCAGCCGCCGGTCTGCAAGATCATGGACTACGGCAAGTACAAGTACCATGAACAGAAGAAACAGCACGAAGCCAAGCTGAAACAGAAGCAGATCCAGGTCAAGGAAGTGAAGCTCAGACCTCGGACCGACGAGAACGACTACCAGATCAAGCTGCGCAACATGACGCGCTTCCTGGAAGAGGGCGACAAGGTGAAGGTGACCTTGCGCTTCCGCGGTCGAGAGATGGCACACCAGGAATTTGGCATGGCCCAGCTGAAGCGGGTGGAAGCCGACCTGACCGAACTCGGCACGGTCGAGCAGTTTCCCAAGCTGGAAGGCCGCCAGATGGTGATGGTCCTGGCGCCCAAGAAAAAGAAGTAAGGCAGTTTCGTTGTCAAGCGGCTGGCGCCGCCTCTTTGAATCGGCGCCACATACGTGCCCGAAAGGTCAACAAGCATCCCCGTCGGGGGTCACCTCAAGGCATCGAAAAATGGAGCTACACATGCCCAAGATGAAGACCAAGAGCGGGGCCGCCAAGCGCTTCCGCGTGCGTGGCAGCGGCAGCGTCAAGCGTTCGCACGCCTACCTGCGCCACATCCTGACCAAGAAGACCACCAAGCGGAAGCGCAACCTGCGCGGCATGGAAACCGTCGACGCGTCGAATATGGGTCATATTCGCGCCATGATGCCCTACGCGTAAGGAGATAGAAGATGCCCCGAGTCAAACGTGGTGTAACCGCCCGCGCCAGCCACAAGAAGGTGCTTGAGGCCGCCAAGGGTTTCCGTGGTCGCCGCAACAACGTGTTCCGTGTCGCCAACGAAGCGGTGATGAAGGCCGGCCAGTATGCCTACCGTGACCGTCGCCAGAAGAAGCGCCAGTTCCGGCAACTGTGGATCACCCGGATCAACGCCGCCGCGCGCGGCCTGGGTCTGACCTACAGCCAGTTCATGAACGGCTTGAAGAAGGCCGAGATCATGATCGACCGCAAGGTGCTGGCCGACATGGCCGTGTTCGACATGGCTGCCTTCGCCAAGGTGGCGGAGCAGGCCAAGGCCAAACTGGCTGCCTGAGCGGCGTCTAGCCCCGGCGTTGATCGCCATGGAAGGGAGGCCTGAACAGCCTCCCTTTGTCTTTGCGTTGTCATTCCCGCACAGGCGGGAATCCAGACGTTCAGCTGGGCGCCCGCCTGCGCGGACGCGACTGAAATGAAACCGGATTCGAGTTGACCATGAACCTGGAAGACATTCTCGACGAGGCCCGGCAAGCGTTTGCCGCCGCGGCCAACCTGCCCGCCCTGGAACAGGCGAAAGCTCGGTTCCTGGGCAAGAGCGGGGCCATCACCGAGCAGATGAAAGGCTTGGGCCAGCTGGCCCCCGAACAACGCAAGGACGCGGGCGCCCGTATCAACCAGGTCAAGGATGGCGTCGAGACCCTGTTGAAGGCACGTCGCGACGCGATCCAGGCCGAGGCACTCAACGCGCAACTGGCCGCCGAGTCGCTCGACGTGACCTTGCCTGGACGTGGCGCCGGCATCGGCGGCGCGCATCCGGTCAGCCTGACCCTGAAGCGCATCGAATCGCTGTTCGCCTCGATCGGCTTCGCGGTTGCCGACGGTCCCGAAATCGAAACCGACTTCTACAATTTCACCGCGCTCAATATCCCGGACAACCATCCGGCACGGGCCATGCACGACACCTTCTACCTGGCCGACGGCAGCCTGCTGCGCACCCACACTTCGCCGGTGCAGATCCGCTACATGGAACAGCGCGAGCCGCCGATCAAGATCATCGCGCCTGGTCGCGTCTACCGGGTCGACTCCGACGCCACCCATTCGCCGATGTTCCACCAGGTCGAAGGCCTCTGGATCGATCGGCATATCAGCTTCGCCCACCTGAAGGGCGTGGTGCAGGATTTCCTGCAACGATTTTTTGAGCGCGACGATCTGACGGTGCGCTTCCGTCCCTCCTTCTTCCCGTTCACCGAACCCTCGGCCGAGATGGACATGAGCTGGAACGGTGGCTGGCTGGAGATCGGGGGGTGCGGCATGGTCCACCCCAACGTGCTCGGCCATGTCGGCATCGACGCCGAACAGTGGCAGGGCTTTGCCTTTGGCCTTGGCGTGGAGCGCCTGGCCATGCTGCGCTACGGGGTCAATGACTTGCGCCTCTTCTTTGAAAACGACATGCGCTTCCTGAAGCAATTCGCCTGAGGTCACGACCATGCAATTTTCCGAAGCCTGGCTGCGCAGCCTCGTCAATCCCAAGCTCGACACCGACCAGCTCTGCCATCTGATGACCATGGCCGGCCTCGAAGTCGAGGCGGCCGTGCCGGTCGCGCCGCCGTTCGATCAGGTCGTGGTGGCCGAGATCCTGAGCGCCGAACGCCATCCGAACGCCGACCGCCTGCAGGTCTGCACCGTCCATGTCGGCGCGGCCGAGCCACTCCAGATCGTCTGTGGCGCAGCCAACGCCCGGGCCGGGCTGCGCACCGCCTGCGCCTTGGTCGGCGCCGAGCTGCCCGGCCATTTCAAGATCAAGCAGGCCAAGGTGCGGGACGTCGCGTCGTCCGGCATGCTCTGCTCGGCCAAGGAGTTGGGCCTCAGCGAGGCGGCCGAGGGCATCCTGGAATTGCCTGCCGATGCACCGATCGGCACCTCGATCCGTGCCTATCTCGATCTCGACGACGCGCTCATCACCTTGAAGATGACCCCCAACCGGGGCGACTGCCTGTCGCTCCAGGGCATCGCCCGCGAAGTGGCGGCGATTTCCGGTTCGGTGGCCCATGCCGTCGATTGCGCGCCGGTGGCGGCGGCGATCGAAGCGGAACTGCCGGTCACCCTGGAAGCGCCGGAGGCCTGCCCGGTCTACTTCGGCCGCGTCATCCGGGGCATCGACGCCGGCGCACCGACCCCCGAGTGGATGGTCCGGCGCCTTCAGCGCTGTGGCCTGCGCTCGATCAGCGCGGTGGTCGACGTGACCAACTACCTGTTGCTCGAACTCGGTGAGCCGATGCACGCCTTCGATCTCGGCAAGCTGTCCGGCGGCCTTCAGGTGCGCCGTGCCCGCCCCGGCGAAACGCTGGCCCTGCTCAACGACCAGACTGTCGAACTGACCGAGGACAGTCTGGTGATCGCCGACGCGGCCGGCCCCGTGGCCCTGGCCGGCATCATGGGTGGGGCCGCGAGCGCGGTGTCCGAGACCGCCACCGACGTGTTCCTGGAAGCCGCGCACTTC
Organism: Pseudomonadota bacterium; assembly: GCA_049322515.1. Lineage (GTDB taxonomy): Bacteria > Pseudomonadota > Gammaproteobacteria > Burkholderiales > Thiobacillaceae > Parasulfuritortus. The sequence goes on along the minus strand of JBMOQW010000027.1, from coordinate 152,204 downwards.
ACCCCGGCGGCGCTGGCAGGCCGGGCCCGGGCCTATGGCCTGGCGACCGATTCCTCGCATCGCTTCGAGCGCGGTGTCGACCCGACCCTGCCGGCACGCGCCATCGAGCGGGCGACCCGGCTGATCCTCGAGATCTGCGGCGGCCAGGCCGGCCCGGTGACCGCCGTGGGCAGTGCGCCGGCCCGGCAAGGCGAGATCCGCTTCCGTCCGGAGCGGGCCCGCCGCCTGCTCGGCATGGACGTGACCGAGGCCGAGATGTGTGCCATCTTCGTGCGCCTCGGCCTGGACATGGAAGCCGATGGCCACGTGTGGACCGTGGTCCCCCCCAGCCATCGTTTCGACCTGGCCATCGAAGTCGACCTGATCGAAGAAATCGCCCGGGTCAAGGGCTATGACAGCCTGCCCGCCGTGCTGCCCGACACATTGGCCGGGATGACCGCACGTCCGGAGGGCCGTCGTGACCGCAGCGTGGCCCTGACCCGGCTGATCGACCTCGGCTACCAGGAGGTGGTGACCTACAGCTTCATCGATGCCAGCCAGCAGGCTTGCGTCGCGCCCGGGCAGCCGCAGATCGCGCTGGTCAACCCGATCGCCAGCCAGATGGGCGTGATGCGCGGCAGCCTGATGCCCGGCTTGTTGGCCACCCTGCGCCACAACCTGAACCACGGCCAGGAGCGTATCCGCCTGTTCGAACTCGGCCGTTGCTTCCTTGGTACCGGCGAAACCGACCAGCCGCTCCGCCTGGGGGGCCTGGTGCATGGCCAGGTCCGCCCCGAGCAGTGGGGCGAGGCTGCGCGTCCGGTCGATTATTTCGACGTCAAGGGTGACCTCGAAGCCTTGCTGCAACCGGTGGCGGCGAGTTTCGAGCGGGCCGAGCACCCGTTCCTCCATCCCGGCCAATGTGCCCGGATTCACCTTGCCGGTCAGGCCGTCGGCTGGCTCGGTGCCCTGCACCCCAAGTGGGCCCAGGAGGCGGGCCTGGCACGGGCGCCGGTGCTGTTCGAGCTGGATTGGGCGGCGCTGGCCGAGGTGCCGGTGCCGGCCTACCGTACCGTCTCGCGCTTCCCGGCGGTGCGGCGCGACCTGGCCGTGGTGGTCGACGCCAGCCTGCCGGTGGGCGACATCCTGGCCGCTGTCCGGGCCGGCCTGCCGGCTCTGGTGACCGAATTCGCACTGTTTGATGTGTACCAGGGCAAGGGTGTCCCGGAAGGCAAAAAGAGCCTTGCTTTCAAAATGTTATTACAAGATACTGAGAAGACGCTTACGGATGGGGTCATCGAAGGCGCCGTTGCCGAAGTGCTGAACCTCCTGTCCCAACGCTTTGCCGCGAGCTTGCGCGGCTGAACCCCGCGATCCGGATTCACCCAATCATGACGACCCTGACCAAAGCAGAACTCGCCGACCTCCTGTTCGACCAGGTCGGCCTGAACAAACGCGAAGCCAAGGAAATGGTGGAAAACTTCTTCGAGGAGATTCGCTTCGCGCTGGAGAAAGGCGACAGCGTCAAACTGTCCGGCTTCGGCAACTTCCAACTGCGGGAAAAGCCCCAACGACCCGGGCGCAACCCCAAGACCGGCGAGGAAATGCCGATTTCCGCACGCCGCGTGGTGACCTTCCACGCCAGTCAGAAACTCAAAGCCATGGTCGAGGCGGTCGATGTCGGAACCTCTGGCCACGCGTGACCTGCCGCCGATCCCGTCGAAGCGCTATTTCACCATCGGCGAGGTCAGTGAACTATGTGCGGTCAAGCCGCACGTGCTGCGCTACTGGGAACAGGAGTTCAGCCAGCTGAAGCCGGTCAAGCGGCGTGGCAACCGCCGCTATTACCAGCATCACGAAGTCATGCTGATCCGTCGCATCCGTGCCTTGCTGTATGAGGAAGGTTTCACCATCACGGGCGCCCGGAATCGTCTTCTGCAGGAAAATGCCGGGGACGCCGCGCCCGAGGCCCTCCCGGTCGAAGCAGCCGGTGCAGCCCCTGATCTCGCCGCGCTGAAGCGGGAAATCGGCGCCATCCTGGCGTTGCTTCGCATCTGACGGACAGGGAACGCTCCCCTGTGCAATGAAAGGGGGACGACCTCGAGGCGTGACCATGACGGCGTGATGAACCCGGTCTCGCCGTTCTGGCGACACCTCGTTGTCACGTCGCTGTCATCTGTCTCGATTAAGGTGCCGGGATTGTTTGCCCGCCCCTGGATTCGCGTTGTCTTCGTCATGGTTGAGGGCCTGGACGCTGGTCCTGGCCGGTGTCTGGTTGATTGCGCTGTCCGGCTGCTCGCCCCGGCAAATGATCATCGGCGGTGTCGCGGACAGCCTCGCCGCCCAGGGCCAGGCCGCTGAAACCGATCTCGAGCTGGCCCGCGAGGCGAGCGCCTTCTACCTGAAACTATCCGAGGCCCTGCTACGTGAACAACCGGGACACACCGGCCTGGCCGAAACCACGGTGGCCGGTTTCACCCAGTATGCCTATGCCTTCGTCGCTTTCGAGGCCGACCAGCGCGAAGCGACCGACCTCCAGGCCGCGACGGCGCTGCGCCAGCGGGCGGCGCGCTTGTATCGACGCGCCTATGGCCATGGCCGCGCGGCGCTGACCCGCCATACCCCCGGATTGTTCGAGTCCTTGACCGGCGCCGGCATGCCGCCGCCCCTCGATCCTGCGCAGGTGGGCCTGGCCTACTGGACCGCCGCGGCCTGGGGCGGGTCGATCGCACTCAGCACGGACAGTCCGGAAGCGGTGGCCGATCTCCCGGCGGCCGCCCGCCTGGCCCGCCTGGCCTGGGCTGCCGATCCGGACTGGGGTCATGGCAGCCTGACCAGCCTGTTGGCCACCTTCGAGGGTGCGCGACCGGGCGGGCAGGCCGCCCAGGCCCGGGCCTGGCACGACCAGGCCATTGCCCAGTCGGCCGGACGCACGGCTGGACCGCTGGTCGCCAAGGCAGAGGCGGTCGCCCTGCCGGCCGGTGACCGCACCCTGTTCGAGGCGCTGCTGCGCCAGGCCCTGGCCATCGAGCCCGTGGCGGATCAGCCCCAGGCCCTGGCCAATGAGGTGATGCGCCGGCGCGCGGCATGGCTGCTCGGTCAGGCCGACGACTTGTTCTGATCCCACTCTGGAATCGCCATGATCCGAAACTATCTCCTGCTCCTGCTGGCCGCCCTGTGCGCCACCCAGGCCCTGGCCGCCGGCCCCTTGCGCATCGGTACCCTGGCGCCCAAGAACTCCCTCTATCACCGCCAGTTGCTGGAGTTGGGCGAGGCTTGGCGCAAGGCCGAGGGGGGCGGCAAGTACCTGGTCTATCCCGATGGCAGCCAGGGCGGCGAGGCCGACATGGTGCGGCGCATGCGCATCGGCCAGTTGCAGGGCGGGCTGTTCTCGGTGGCCGGCTTGCGCGAGATCGAGCCTTCGATCAGCGCCCTGCAGAACATGCCCCTGATGTTCCGCAGCTGGGAGGAGGTCGACTATGTGCGCGAGAAGCTGCGTGCCGACATGGAGAAGAAATTCCTCGAGCGTGGCTTCGTCATCCTGGCCTGGGGGGATGCCGGCTGGGTCCGTTTCTTCAGCACGCGGCCTGGCGCGCGGCCGGCCGATTACAAGGCCATGAAATTCTTCAGCTGGGGCAGCGAGACCGAACAGCAGGCGATCATGAAAAGCCTGGGCTACACCCCGGTGCCGCTGGAAACCGCCGACATCCTGCCGGCGATCCAGACCGGGATGATCGACGCGGTGCCCTCGACGCCGTATTTCGCCCTCGCCACCCAGGTCTATGACCGCGCGAAATACATGCTGGACCTGAACTGGGCGCCCATCGTCGGTGCCCTGGTGATCACCCGCAAGGCCTGGGATGGCATGAGCCCGGCCGCGCAGGCGGCGGTGCGCGAGGCCGGGGCGCAGGCCGGGCAACGGATTCGTGCCCAGGCGCGCAAGGAGGTCGACGAGGCGGTCGCGGCGATGCAGAAGCGCGGCCTGAACGTGACCCGGCCGACGCCGGCGCAGCTACAGGAGTGGCGCGCCCTGGCCGACGCCCTGTACCCGCAGATCCGGGGCCAGATGGTGCCGGCCGAGACCTTCGACGAAGTCGTCGCCCTGCTCAAGGCCTACCGCGCCGGCGCGGCGAAATGAAGCGATGAACGCCTGGGCCCGGCTGGGTCGCGCCGATGCCCTGGTGGCCGGCGTGGCGCTGGCGCTGATGCTGGCGATCCCGATTCTCGAGATCGCCGCGCGGCCCCTGTCGGGGGCCGGCATTGCCAACGCGCCGGTCCTGGTCCAGCACCTCGGCCTGGTGCTGGCCATGTTTGGCGCCCTGGTGGCGGCGCGGGGCGGTCACCTGACTTCCCTGGGCGCCGGTCTGGCGGCGGTCGGCCATCCGCATGTCCGGCGCTTCGCCGAAGGGTACGCCGGGGCCAGCACGGCCCTGATCTGTGGCCTGCTGGCGCATGCCAGCGGGCAGTTCGTGGCGAGCGAGATGGCCGCGCCGCGCGCGCTCGCCTACGGCATCCCTGCCTGGACGATCCAGGCCGTCATGCCGCTGGGCTTCGCCTGGCTCGGCATCCGGCTGGGTGCGCGCCTGATGGCGTCGGGCTGGCGCGTCGTGCCCGCCTTGGCCTTGCCCTTGATCGGCTGGCAGTTCGCCGCGGCCTTCGACGGTGCGACCTTGCCGCTCTGGCCGTTCGCGCTCTGGCTGCTGACCCTGCTGCTGTCCGGTGCGCCGGTGTTCGCGGTCCTGGGTGGCCTGGCCCTGGCGCTGTTCTGGCAGGAAGGCCAGCCGCTCGCGGCGGTGCCGCTCAGCCATTACCAGATCACCGTGAATCCCTCGCTGCCGGCGCTGCCCTTGTTCACCCTGGCCGGGCTGGTGTTCGCCCGGACCCAGGCGGCGGTGCGCCTGGGCACCCTGTTCACGTCGCTGTTCGGGGGCGGCGTGGCCGGTACCGCGATCGCCGGGGCCGTGCTGTGCTCCTTCTTCACCGCGCTCACCGGCGGCAGCGGGGTGACCATTCTGGCCTTGGGCGGGCTGCTGCTGCCCTTGCTGGTGCGGGCCGGCTTTCCGGAGCGGCGCGGCATCGGCCTGGTCACCAGCGCCAGCGCGCTCGGCGTACTGCTGGCCCCGTCGGTGCCGCTGATCATGTACGCGATCATCGCCCGGGTGCCGATCAACACCATGTTCCTGGCCGGGGTGCTGCCGGCCCTGGTGATGATTGCCTTCCTGCTCGGGGTGGGCGGATTCCTGCGCCGGGGCGAGACCCGGCCGCCGGTCACGGTCGAGCGGGTGCCGCTGGCATGCGCGGCCTGGGCAGCGAAATGGGAGTTGCTGGCGCCGGTGGTGGCGATCGGGGCGATGGTCAGCGGCCTGGCGACACCCACCGAGAGCGCCGCCCTGACCGCCCTGTACGCGCTCCTGACCCAGACCGTGGCGCACCGCGAACTGGCCTGGCGTGACCTGGCCGGCTTGCTGGTGGAATGTGCCCAGGTGATCGGCGGCATCATGCTGATCCTGGGCATGGCCCTGGGCCTGACCAATTTCCTGGTCGATGCCGGTATCCCCGATCAAGCCATCGAGTGGGTGCAAGCCCTCCTGCCCAGCACCTTCGCCTTCCTGGTCGCGCTCAACCTGTTCCTGATCGTGGCCGGGGCCCTGATGGAGATCTATGCCGCCATCGTGGTCCTGGTGCCCTTGCTGCTGCCGGTGGCCTTGGCTTACGGCATCGATCCGGTCCATTTCGGCGTGATCTTCCTGGCCAACCTGGAGATGGCTTTCCTGTTTCCACCGGCCGGCATGAACCTGTATTTCGCCTCGGCCATGTTCGCCAAGCCGCTGCGCGAAGTGATGGTGTCGGTGTTGCCGGCGGTGGCGGCGATGTTCCTCGGCGCGCTGACCATCTCGGCGCTGCCGTTCCTGTCGCTCTGGTTGCCAGGGCTGTGGGCCAACTAGGCGGTCAACCCGACATCAGTGGGCTATTGATCATCGGGTAGCCGTTGATAATCGTTCCCAGCCATCAACGGACTGGGGGTCATCATGGCCATCAACGATTTCACGATCAGCACCCGTTTGCGGGTCGCTTTCCTGGGCGCAGCCCTGGTCACGCTGGTCGCCGGCGGCCTGGGTTGGTACTTCGCGGGCAAGGTCGGCGACACTGGAATCCACGTCGGTGAGACCAACGCGCCCCTGGTTGACGCCGTGATGGAGGCCAAGCTGCTGGCCACCGAGGCCCACCTGAAGTTCGAAGAAATCATGGCCGGCGACTCGGCCGAATCGATCGATGCAGTGAACGCCCTGATGCAGGAGGCGCGCTGGTACCTGGTGGCCATGCGCGAGGGGGGCGAGAACGACGAGGGTCGCTTCAAGCCGGTCGAAAGCACCGAGGCCAAGGCGATGGTGGAAGCCAGTCTCGGGCGTTTCGAGGCCCTGGAGGCTGCCCTCAAGTCGCGGCACGCGACCCTGGGGCGGACCTTGGCCAGCGAGGAATTCCACCGCCTGGATGCTGAGTTCGATGCCGCCTTCGAGCGTTACATCGAGGAAATCGATCACCTCGAATCGCACATTCAGGCGAGTGCCAGGGCCTCGCTGGCCAATCTTCGCGACACGGTGGGCCATGCCAAGCGGGTCCTGGCGGTGCTGATTGGCGTGGCCCTGGTCATGAGCCTGTGGCTCGGCCAGGTCATCACCACCTCGATCGTGCGCCCCTTGCGCCAGGGCATGGACCTGGCCGGCAAGATTGCCGGGGGTGACCTGACCGCCCGGCTGGTGCCCGAGGGCCGGGATGAAGTCGCGCATCTGGTGGGCTCCCTGGAGGCCATGCGCGAGCAGTTGCTGCGCCTGATCGAGTCGATCAGCGGCAATGTCGACCATCTCAACCGCTCGGCCACCGCGCTGTCGGTCGCCGCCAACCAGAGCGCCGCGGTCAGCGAGCGGCAATCGGAAGCGGCCTCGAGCATGGCCGCCTCGGTGGAGGAGTTGTCGGTGTCGATCGATCAGGTGGGCGAACATGCCCGCGCCGCGCACCAGACCGCGCTCGCCTCGGCGACCCAGTCCGACGAGGGCGGCCGGATCATCCATGACGCCGCCGGCGAGATGACCCAGATCGCCGGATCCGTGCATGCGGCAGCCGGCACCATCCGTGACCTGGAGGTTTTGTCGACGCAGATTTCCAACATCGTCAACGTGATCAAGGAAATCGCCGACCAGACCAACCTGCTGGCGCTCAACGCCGCCATCGAGGCGGCGCGTGCCGGCGAGCAGGGACGCGGCTTCGCGGTGGTGGCCGACGAGGTCCGCAAGCTGGCCGAGCGGACCGGCAATTCGACCCAGGAAATCGCCGAGATGATCGCCAAGATCCAGCAACGCACCAACCAGGCCGCCGAGGAAATGGAAGCCGGCGTGCGACGAGTCAACGAGGGCGTGCAGCTGGCCAATCAGGCCGGCCATTCAGTGACCGGCATCCGGTCCAGCTCGGAGCAGGTCACCCTGGCGGTCGACGACATCACCCTGGCACTCGGCGAACAGGCCGGCGCGACCCGCGACATCGCCCGCCGGGTCGAGCAGATCGCCCAGGATGCCGAGGAAAACAGCCATGCAGTGGCCGGTACGGCGGCCTCCGCGCGGGAACTGGAGACCCTGTCGGCGACCCTGCGGGAATTGTGCGGTCGGTTCCGGACCCGCTGAGCCTCGGGACTGGGCGGGTCATCGCGCTGGCCGAGGATGGCTCCGGATCGGACGGCTGGCGGCGTGCCTCTCTACCCGGTGCGCTTCATAAGTAAATCAGCATGCACTGACGCGCTCTTCATGGAGCGCTGGACCTATATTGAGCTTTTCAATTCGCGTTTCCCAGAGCCATTGCTAGATTCAAGGCATGAAAATCCTGATTCTCGGCCTGGGCAACACGCTGTTGTCCGACGAAGGGGTGGGTGCCCATGTCCTGGCGGCCCTGTCCGGGCAACTCGACCCCGATGACGAAAGCGTCGAACTCCTCGATGGCGGTACCCTGAGTTTTACCCTGGCGGTACCGATCGCCGAAACCGATGCCCTGATCGTGGTCGATGCCGCCCAGCTGCATGCCGAGCCGGGGACCACGGTCCTGTTCGAGGGCGAAGCGATGGATCACTTCCTGGCCGGCAACCGCAAATCCAGCGTGCATGAGGTGGGCCTGGTCGACCTGATGCAGATCGCCCGGCTGACCGACAGCTGGCCGGCGCGCCGTGCGCTGGTGGCCATCCAGCCGGTCCGCGTCGATTGGGGCGAACACCCGACCGAGGCCGTGGCGGCGGCGGTGCCGATGGCCTGCGCCCACATCCATTCCCTGATCGGAGCCTGGCGCCATGGCCCTGGCTGAGATTCCCGTGGTGGCCCTGGACGGCGTGCCGAGCGGCAACGCCGAGGCGCTGGTGAGGGAGATCGAGACTTTGCTCGACAACCTGCTGCGCACCGGCGAAGGCGGCGCCCTCGACCTGCGCAGCCTGCCACTCAGCGCGACCGACCGCGAGGCCTTGCGTGCCCGGCTCGGCCGGGGCGAGGTCGATATCCGCATGGACCTGGCCGGTCTGTCCAGCATCCATGAGACCGGGGTGCCCGGGGTCTGGTGGATCGCACACCATGATCCTGCCGGCCAGCTGGTGAGCGAATTCATCGAGGTGGCTTATGCGCCGGACCTGATCGCGGTGGATCCGGACGATGTCGAGCGCGGCTTGGCGCAATGGCGGGCCAGCCGTACCGATTGACCGGGTAAGTTTTTGGCAGCGAGGAGACCACACCATCATGCCTGACAACCGAATCGTGCAACACCTGGCCGGCGAGGGCGTGTCCCGGCGAACCTTTCTCAAGTACTGCGCCACCCTGGCGTCGCTCATGGCCTTGCCGCCGAGCGCCGGCCAGGCCATGGCCGCAGCCCTGGCCAGCGCGCCCCGGCCGTCGGTGATCTGGCTGCCGTTCCAGGAGTGCACCGGCTGCACCGAGTCGATCACCCGGTCGCATTCGCCCAGCATCGAGGCCATGCTGTTCGACATGATCTCGCTCGATTACCAGGAGACCCTGATGGCCGCCGCCGGGCACCAGGCCGAAGCGGCCCTGCACGCGGCGATCGAGCGCAACCGGGGCAAGTATCTGCTGGTGGTGGACGGCTCGGTGGCCACCGGGCTGGACGGCGCCTATTCCTGCATCGCCGGGCGCAGCAACCTCGATCTGCTCAAGGACGTCGCCCAGGGCGCCGCCGCCATCGTCGCCATGGGGTCCTGCGCGGCCTACGGCGGCCTGCCCAAGGCGAATCCGAACCCGACCGGCGCGGTCGCGGTGTCCGACATCATCAAGGACAAGCCGATCGTCAACATCCCCGGCTGCCCGCCCATCCCGGTGGTGATGACCGGCGTGCTGGCGCATTTCCTCACCTTCGGCACCTTGCCCGAGCTGGATACGCGGGGCCGGCCCAAGGCCTTCTACGGCGAGACCATCCACGACCGCTGCTACCGACGGCCGTTCTATGACCAGGGCAAGTTCGCCAAGACCTTCGATGACGAGGGCGCGCGCAAGGGCTGGTGCCTGTTCGAGCTGGGCTGCAAAGGCCCGGTGACCTACAACGCCTGCGCCAGCGTGAAGTGGAACGATGGCACCTCCTGGCCGGTGGAATCCGGCCATGGTTGCCTGGGTTGCTCGGAACCGGACTTCTGGGATGCCGGCGGTTTCTACAAGGCCCTGTCGATGCCGGCCCGTCCGCTCAAGATGGCGACCGGCGCGGCCGTCGCCGGTGCCGTTGCGGGCGTCGCGGTGACCGTGTCGAACCAGGCCAAGAAGGGCGCCGCCAAGGCCGGCCATGAAACGACCACGCTGGCTGATCTGGAGAAATCGTCATGACCGAACTGCAATTCCTGACCTGGGTGCGCGGCCCCGGCCTCGACATCGCGCTGGCGATCTTCGTGCTGGGCGTGATCTGGCGCCTGATCGAGATCTACAGCCTGGGCCGCAAAAAGGACCTCTCGGCGCCGCGCCACGCGCCAGGTGCCTCGGGCTGGCATACCGTGTTCCGGCGTTCGATCCCGCCCGAAGGCTACGTCAAGCGCTCGCCGGTGACCTACATTGGTGGTTACGTCTTCCACATCGGCCTGGCCGTGATCGTGTTCCTGTTCGCGCCGCACATCAAACTGGTCGAGGGGCTCATCGGCCTGTCCTGGCCGGGCTTGCCGTCGCAGGTGGTGGATCTCGTTACCGTGGTGACCCTGGTCGCCCTGGTCGCGGTGCTGGTCGACCGCATCAAGCAGCCGGTCAAGCGCTATCTCAGCACCCCGGAGGACTGGTTCACCTGGGTGGTGACCTTCCTGCCCGTGCTGACCGGCTGGTTGGCCGTGCAGCACCTGCTGTTCCCGTACACCACGATGCTGGCCCTGCACATCCTCAGCGTCGAAGTGCTGCTCGCGGTGCTGCCGTTCACCAAGCTGTTCCATGCCTTCACGGTGTTCGGTTCGCGCTGGTTCAACGGAACCGTCAATGGCCACAAGGGGGTGCCGGTATGAGCAGGGAGCAGGGGCCCCGCGTAGCGGGGATGCGACCGGCCGCGAAAACGAAGTTTCGGCGCAGGCTAATGCGCGCGTTGCGCGCGTCAAGCCACGAAGTGGCGGCCGAAGCCAATGCCGGCGGCGAGCGACGTGGAAACACTCGACAATCAACCACCGTTATGGAGCGAGCGGTATGAGCGCCACTCTCGAAAAAGGCGTCCGCGTCCTCAAGGAAGTCATCGACGCGCCGATCGCCAGTTATTTCAACAGCTGCGTGCACTGCGGCTTGTGCGCCGAGGCCTGCCTGTTCTACACCGAGACCGGCGACCCGAAGTACACGCCGATCCACAAGCTGGAGCCCTTGCGCCGGGTCTACACCCAGGAATACACCCTGCTCGGCCGGGTGATGAAGCTGCTCCATCTCTCCAAGCCGGTCACCGATGCCGAGCTGGCCGAGTGGCAGGAGCTGGTCTACAACTCATGCACCCTGTGCGGGCGCTGCTCGGTGGTCTGTCCGGTCGGCAACGACATCGTCTACATGGTGCGCAAGCTGCGCGAAGGCATGTCGGCGTCCGGCAACGCACCCGAGGGCATCAAGGGCGCGGCCAACCGCACCATCACCATCGGCAGTCCGATGGGCGTCAAGCTGCCGGCCGTGAAGGCGCAGATGAAGCACGTCGAGGAGGACTACGGCATCCCGATTCCGCTCGACCAGGAAGGCGCCGAGTACATGGTCATGCTGTCGTCCATGGAGATCATCAACTTCCCCGAGTACCTGGCCGCCATCGCCAAGATCATGAAGCAGGCCGGCAAGACCTGGACGCTCTGTTCGACCGCCTTCGAGGCCACCAACGCCGGCATGCAGATCGGCAATTCCGACCTCGCCCGGGTGATCGTCTCGCGCATCGTCGACGGTGCCGAAAAGCTCAAGGTGAAATGCGTGATCAGCCCGGAATGCGGCCACGCCTATACCGCGTTGAGGTGGGAAGGCGCCAACCTGGTCGGCCGGCCGTTCACCTTCGAGGTCAAGCACATCATCGAGGTGCTGGGCGAGTTCCAGAAGGCGGGCCTGCTCAAGACCGAGGGCATGGAGACCGACCGCCTGACCTTCCACGACCCCTGCCAGCTGGCCCGGCGCGGCGGCGTGATCCAGCAGCAGCGCGACCTGATGCAGCAGATCGCCAGCAATTTCGTCGAGATGCCCGACGCCGGGTTCATGAACTGGTGTTGCGGGGGCGGCGGCGGCGCCTCGGCCATCGAGGAGGGCGAGGCACTCCGCCTCGAAGCCTTTAAGAAGAAGAAATCGCAGCTCGACGCCGTGAAGCCCGACCGTCTGGTGACCGCCTGCGCCAACTGCCGCATCGTGCTGGAAGAAGGGCTGGAGCACTACCAGATGGACATCCCCGTGATCGGCCTGACCGAAACCATTGCCGAACATATCCCGGACCAAGGAGACTGAGCCATGGCCATCCTCAACGACAAGGACTTCAAGGCCGCGCTTGGTCGTCTCGACCCGGCCAGGCAGCGCCTGGCGGCGGCACGCTTCGTCGAAAGTGTGCTGGCCCTGGCCGATGACGTACGCATCGCAGGCGCGGTGAACGCCGCAAAACGCCCTGACATCACGGACGTGGAACTCGCGGCGATGTACCAAGCGGTCAAGAGCGCCAGCGTGGAAAGCTACACCCAGTGCGGGCGCGAGACCGACTGGGCCGACCAGGCCGGCCATTTCGTCGCCAAGGCGGCGCTCAACTGTGTCAAGCCGGCCTCGGACAGCCTCGCCTGGGACGCGGCCATGGCCGCCCGCATGGCGCGCACCTGCGCGGTCATCGCCGGCGGCGAGGGTAGCGAAAGCAGCGAGGCCCAGGCGCAATACCGCATCCTCGACGCCCTTTTGAGCGAGTAAACCAATATGAGCACCGCACAACGCATCGTCGTCGACCCCATCACCCGAATCGAGGGCCACCTGCGCATCGAGGCCGCCACCGACGCCGAGGGGCGCATCACCGAAGCCTATTCCGCCGGCACCATGGTGCGCGGCATCGAGATCATCCTGAAGGGCCGCGACCCGCGCGACGCCTGGGCCTTCGCCCAGCGCATCTGCGGCGTCTGCACCCTGGTGCACGGCATGGCCTCGGTGCGCTCGGTGGAAGATGCCCTGCACCGGGCGATCCCGACCTACAGCATCCCGCGCAACGCCGAGATCATCCGCAACCTGATGATCGCGGCGCAGTTCGTGCACGACCACGTCATGCACTTCTACCACCTGCACGCGCTCGACTGGGTCGACGTGGTCTCGGCGCTCAAGGCCGATCCCAAGGCGACCTCAGCGCTGGCGCAAAGCATCAGCAAGTGGCCAAAATCCTCGCCCGGCTATTTCGAGGACGTGCAGAAGAAAATCAAGACCTTCGTCGAACAGGGCCAGCTCGGCATCTTCGCCAACGGCTACTGGGGCCATCCGGCCTACAAGCTGCCGCCCGAGGCCAACCTGATGGCCGTGGCACACTACCTCGAAGCCCTGGCCTGGCAGCGCGACGTGGTCAAGCTGCACGCCATCTTCGGCGGCAAGAACCCGCATCCCAACTTCGTGGTCGGCGGCGTGCCCGCCGCCATCTCGGTGCATGCCCCAGCCGGCGGTGGCCACGGCAAGGGGCCGATGCACCGCGGCGGCCAGGACGCTACCGCGATCAACATGGTCGGCCTGCAAACAGTGCAGAACGTGATCAAGAGCATGCGCGAATTCGTCGACCAGGTGTACGTGCCGGACACCCTGGCCATCGCCTCGTTCTACAAGGATTGGGGCGCGCGCGGCGAGGGCGTGGGCAATTTCCTCTGCTTCGGCGATCTGCCCGGAAAGTCCTTCTGGGATACCGATTCCTACCTGTTCCCACGCGGCGTCATTCTGGGCCGCGATCTGTCCACCGTGCATCCCATCGATCTCGACCGCGACGACGAGATCCAGGAATTCGTCAGCCACGCCTGGTACAAATACGGCGAAGGCGACGGCCAGGGCCTGCACCCCTGGAAGGGCGAGACCGAGTTCAACTTCACCGGCCCGAAGCCCCCCTATGAACACCTGGACATCGAGCACAAGTATTCCTGGCTGAAATCACCACGCTGGCAGGGCAAGGCCGTGGAAGTCGGGCCGCTGGCCCGCGTGTTGCTGATGGTGGCCACCGGCAACGCCCAGGCCAAGGCACTGGTCGACTTCACCCTGAAGACCCTGGACATCCCCATCGAGGCGCTCTACTCGACCCTCGGCCGCACCGCCGCCCGCACCCTGGAGTCGAAGATCGTTGCCGACGCCATGCAAGGCATGTACGACGACCTGATGGCCAACATCAAGGCCGGCGACGTGCGCACCTTCAACGAGCAGTACTGGGAACCGTCCACCTGGCCGGCCAAGATGCACGGCGTCGGTCTCATGGAAGCGCCGCGCGGTGGCCTCAGCCACTGGATCGTGGTGGAAGGCGGCAAGATCGCCAACTACCAGGCCGTGGTGCCCAGCACCTGGAACGCCGGCCCGCGCGACGCCCAGGGCCAGGCCGGCCCCTACGAGGCCGCACTCCAGGACCGCCATGTCCTGGCCGACCCCAAGCAGCCGATCGAGATCCTGCGCACCATCCACAGCTTCGATCCCTGCATCGCCTGCGCGGTGCATGTCACCGATCCGGAGGGCGAGGAATTGATCCAGGTGAAGGTGAGGTGAGGGCGCCCAGCGGGAACCCCATGGTTCTTGAAGGGAGGGATATTCAGTTCAAGGATTTTTGGTATGGATCCGGCCCGCAAATGATTTCTGGAATAGCACGGGCCGGCCCCCTATTGCCGACTGGGGCTGGCTGGGTGGAAGGGTGACCATGAGGGATGAAATCCCCTTTGAAACCGCAGTTGGACGCGCCTGAGGCTGCGTCGCGGCTCACCCGATGGGTGACTGTGGCCGAAGGCAAAAAAACTCAGTATTCATGAGACATCCCAGGAACTAAGAAGTGGTCAACTGCGGTTTCTAGCATCGTGGTCGCCGACATTGATCGGAATGATCTCGTGGTCCTGGATCAGGAATTCGATGGTGATGCGGTAGGACAGGTTGATCGACACGGAATGTAATCCAGCGAGTCGGCCACACAGGGGGTGCAGGCGGAGGGAAGGGTGGTACGGGTTGACCTCCAGAAGTTGCAGCGTCTTCAGGTATTGCTGGCGCAGGTCAGGATGCCGTTTCAGAAAGCGTGCAGCCCGCCGCGTGTACTGGTCACTGAAGACCAGCGTGTAGCTCACGGCAGGGCATCCAGCCGGGCCAGGTGGGCTTCGGGCGATTCCTTCACGCTGCGGCCGGCCGCGAGGTCTGCGCGGGTTTCGGCCAGGGCGGCTTCCAGTTCGCATTCGCGCAGGTAGTGATAGTGGCTGAGCGCCATCACCACGAAGCGCTCCTTGCCACGCACGGAAACGATGGCTTCTGGCTGATCGGCCAGTGCGGCTTCGATGGCGGCAATGCCTTTGGTTTTCAGTTCGTTGGCGCTGATTTGGGTCATGATGGGCTGCTGAGTGGTTGAGTGTGATTAATCATACGGTTAATCGTGTTGTATTTGTTCTGCTTTTTGAGAACTTCAAATATGGGTTCTTCACATGACTTCCTTGAACTGGACACCGATCAACGCGCTGGTAGTCCGGTCGGCGCCAATCCCACCGGCATCGAAGTCGCATAAAGCCGCCATTCCGCCGGGCGCACCGATTCGTCCCAGATCGGCAGCAGGCCGATGATCCGGGTGCCGTCTGCCGAGACATGGGCGCGAAGGCCCTTGAAGCCGGGCTGGTCGGGGCCGCGGACGATTTCCGGCTGCGTGCCGTAGGGCTTGAAGTCGAGTCCGTTGTCGGAGACGTAGTGCCAGATTTCGGTGGGAATCCAGCGGTTGCAGAGCCAGAGGTGCCATTCGCTGTCCGACACCCGGAGCAGATGCGGGAACAGGATCGGGTCGGGCCCCGGCTCGACCTTGATCAGGCGCGGCGCGCCGGTGGCGTCGCGCAGGGGACGCCAGGGGCCGGCCAGGGTGTCGGCTTCCAGGATCGACAACGCGCCCTCGGCATAGCCGTTCAAATAGAGGCGCCAGCGCTGGTCCTTGGTTCGGAACAGTCCGCCGCCGTCGCTGTAGATCACTTGCCGGGCCGCCGCTTCTGCCGGGTCGCCGGGCAACTGGCCGAGGTAGCGCCAGGTGCCGGGTTCGCCGGTCTTCGAGGTGATCAGGGCGGGGCGCAGGTAGACGCCGAATTCGGGATAGACGCTGACCAGGCCGACATAGCCCAGCTCGGGGTCGTGGATCACATGGGCGCGCGACAGCGAGCGTTGCCGGGCGAGGCGGTCCGGTTGCGCGGGATCGAACACGTCGTCGATCAGGTCGGTGAGCCGGGCCAGGGTTTCCGGCGCGCCCAGCGCATCCAGGCGCGGTCCGGTCTGGCGGGTGAAGCGGTCGACGTCCATGTCCAGGCCGTTCGGGCCGGTCCAGGTGTGGCCGGTGTGCCAGAGGGTCGGGCGGCCTTCATGGAAGGTCACCGAGGGGTAGGAACTGTACACCCGCAGGTCGGCCAGGGCCGGGTCCCAGTATTGGATATGGCGGGGGCGCAGGGTTTCCAGGGGCGGGCCCGGCGGGATGCTGGGATCGCCGGCCAGCGCGCTGCCAGTGAGCAGGCTGAGCGCAATGATGAAGCGGCGCATGTCTGAAATCGGGGATCGAAGTCGGGGCTTCAGGATAGTGCAAAATCGCCGTGCCCGAGGCGGTCGTGTGGGGCGCGGTCTATAGTGAAAGCGCATCCCACTCTTCGCTAGGTGTCATGGACGAAGTACTGAAGCGCCTGCTCGCGGCCGAGGCCCGCGCCGAGGCGGTCATCGCCGCCGCCGAGGCGGAACGGGCGCGGGTCATCGCCGAGCTGCACCAGGCGCGGACCCGGCGCGAGGCGGCTTTCGAGGCCGATTTGGCCGAGCGACGGGCCCAGGCCCTGCGCGAGGCCGAGCTTCGCGCCGAAGCCCAGATCGTCGAATTGACCCACCGCCATAAAGCCCGGCAGCGGGCGTTGCGCGAGCAGGCCGACCAGAACGAGGCGGCAGCGGTGGCCGCCGTGCTGGCGCTCTGGCTGGACCCGGCACGTTGACGAGATCGAGCCGATGCGCGCGGCCTATCTCCAGACCCGAGTCAGCCTGTTCCAGGCCCGGTTGCGCGCGGCCGGACCGGTGACCGGTTGGGTCGATCTTGAGGCCGATGCCCTCACGGCGCGCATGCGCGAGCACGGTCTGGGCGCGCTGGTCGGCGGTGACGACGATCCCCGTTCCCTGGAGGCGCGCATCGTCGCCCGCCTGCTCGAGGAGGCGCGGGTCGCGCTGCGGGTGCTGGCCGGCGCGGAGCGGGCATTCCTGCTCTACTGGATCGAGCGTTTCGAGATCTCCAACGTGAAATCACTGATCCGGGCCAAGCTGGCTGGCGAACCGGCCGCCGCCACGGCCCGGCGCCTGCTCGATTTGGGACCGTTCGCACGCCTGGACGCCGAGGCGCTGATGCGCGCCGAGGATGTCAGCGAACTGATCCGCCGCCTGGAGCAGGGCGTGTACGCCGAGATCGTCCGCAATGCCCGCCAGGCGTTCGAGGACAGCCGCGATCCCTTCATCCTCGACGCCACGCTGGACCGCGCCTACTACGATGGCCTGATCCGGCGCGCGCGGGAATTCGATCCGGCATTGAGTTCCGGTTTCGGCCGGCTGATGGGCGCCCTGGTCGACCGGATCGCGCTGGTCTGGCTGTTGCGCTACCGGTTCAACTACGGCCTGCCGCCGGCCCAGGTGCATTACCTGTTGCCGGGCCCGGGCGAGCGCCTGGCGCCGGCCCGGGTGCGCCACCTGGTGGCGCTGGAGACACCGGCGGCGGTGTTGGCTGCCTTGCCGGACGATTGGGCGACCCTGACTGCCGGTGCCACCGAGGTGCCCGACCTGGCGGCCCGCCTGGAGCGGGCCTGGCTGGCCCAGGCCCGGCGCCTGCTGGCGGCCCGCGCGCCAGCCTTCGCACGTGCCCTGGCTTACTTGATCCTGCGCGAGCAGGGCTTGCGCGATGTGCGTGCCCTGTTGCGCGGTCGCCGGCTCGGCCTGCCCGTGGCCGACATCCGCGGCGCCTTGTCCGCCTGACGCCATGTTCAAATCGCTGCCCATGCGCCACGTCGAACTGGTCTGTCTGGCCAGTGAACGCCAGGATGTGGCCTTGGCACTGGCCCGGCATGGTCGTTTCGGACCGGCCGGGCCGGCCAGGGCCGAGGCGGAATACCGCGAACTGTACCGGGCCGCGCGTACCCGTCTGGACAAGCTGATGGCTTATTGTGGCGACCATCCGATGGCGCCCATTCCCGAGGATGCCATCGCGCCCAATCTGCGCGAGCTGACCGGCATCGACCACCGCTTGGCCGAGCTTTGGCAGGTCTGCAATACCTGCCAGGAACAGGCCCGCCGGCTCGATGAAGCACGTGCCCGGCTCGATTCCCTGCGCGAGACCTATACCCGGCTTGCTGCGCTAGAGGTGGGTCCGGAGCGCTTGCTGCGCCGTGATGGCCTGCTCGAATTCCGCCTTGGCCAGGTGCCGGTGGCCAACCTGAAGCGCCTGTCCGAAGCCCTGTCGGTGGCCCATTTCGTGTTGACCGAATTCGACCGTGCCGGCGACCAGGCCTTCGTCGCGGTGGCCGGACCCCGGGCCGGCGATGGCGCCCGCCTGGGCGGCCTGCTGGCCCAGGCGGGGTGGCGGGAATTGCCGGTACCGACGGAATTGCGCACCGACCCCGCCTCGGCGGCACGCTTTCTTGCCGAACAGGCGACACGGCTGGAGGCCGAGGCTGCCGGGCACTGTGAATTACGCGACCAGCAGGCCCGCAGGCATGGCGCTTGGCTGGGCCAGGCCCGCGCGCTCCTGGCCCTGGCCGAGCCGCTCGCCGCTTCGTCCCTGCGCGGCTTGTCCGAGTCCGGCCAGCTGGTGGCGTTCGTCGGCTGGGTGCCCCGGCGTGCCCTGGCCGGGCTGCGCGCGGCGCTTGACGTTCGCTTCAAGGGGCGCTACCTGCTGGTCGCGCGCGCGCCGGAACCCGGCGAGCCGGTACCGACCCTGGTCGAGTATCCGGCCTGGTTGCGGCCGTTCACCGGCCTGGCGCGTGCCTATGGGGTGCCGCGCTATGGCGAGTTCGATCCCGCGCTGCTCGCCGCGCTCGGCTACCTGATCCTGTTCGGGGCCATGTTCGGCGATGTCGGACATGGCGCCATGCTGGTCCTGGTCGCGTGTCTGCCGCTCGCCGCGCTGGACCGGCTGCGTGCGTTCCTGGCCGGTGCCGGCCTGGCTTCGATCGGCTTCGGCGTCCTCTACGGCAGCGTGTTCGGCATCGAGGACTGGCTGCCCGCAGTCTGGCTGTCGCCGATGCACGACCCGGTCAGGCTGCTCGGACTGGCGGTCATGTTCGGCGCCGGGTTCATCGGCCTGACCCTGGTCCTGCGCACCGCCAACCTGATGGCCGAGCGACGCTGGCGCCAGGCCTGGCTCGATGGCGGTGGCCTGGCCGGCCTGGCCCTCTATGTCGGCCTGGGCGTGGCGTTGCAGGGCAGCTTGGCGGGTTCGCCGCCGGACTGGGCTGCCGGGCTGGCCGGTGCCGGCGGCCTGGCGGTGATCCTGGGCGCGCTCATTGCCGGTGAGGGGGGTTGGGCCGAGCGAAGCGTGGTGGCGGCGATGGAGGCGGTGGAGACCGTGATCGGTCTGGCCGCCAACACCCTGTCGTTCCTGCGCGTCGCGGCCTTTGGCCTGAACCACGTGGCGCTGTCCCTGGCGGTGTGGGTGATTGCCGACAGCGTGAGTGGTGTCGGCCAGGTCCTGGCCCTGGCGCTGGGCCACGCCTTGATCGTCGCCCTGGAGGGCGGCATCGTCGCTATCCAGGCCATGCGCCTGATGTATTACGAAGGGTTTTCCCGTTTCTTCGCCGGGGATGGCTTCGCCTTCCGGCCCTTGCGCCTGGCCGATTCACCCGCGGCCGCGGTCCATCCTCCCCCTGTGTCGAGTGTCTAGGAGATCGAGATGAGTGTGCTGATTGCCCTGATGGTCCTTTGTGTCGCCAGTCTGGTGGTGACCGGCCTGTGGCTGGGTCGGCGCCACAGGCCGCCGCCGGCCTGGCTCAAGGGCGGCGTGGTCGCCAACCTGATCTTGTTCGCCCTGGCGCTGGCCGGCACGCTGTTCCTGGGCGCCGACCCGGTCCTGGCCGAGCCTGTCCCGGGCCCGCAGCGCGAGATCGACATGGCTTATGCGGTGGCCTTGTTCGCGGTCGGCCTGCCGACCGGTCTGGCGGCGATCGCGGCAGCCTGGGCCTTGAGCTCGGTCGGTGCCGCCGCGCTCGCGGTGCTGGCCGAGAAGCCGGAACTGTTTGGCCGCACCCTGGTGTACATGGGCCTGGCCGAAGGCATTGCCATCTATGGCCTGGTGATGTCGATCCTGATGCTGGGCAAGCTATGAACCTAGAACCCCCGGTTGACCGCTGCTTTGTCTTTGGGAGGTTGCATGGCTGTTGAAGTTTGCTGCTTCGATCCCGCTCACCCACAGGGCGAGCCCGCTACACGCCCGATTGCACGCCTGGTGCGCCGCCTGGCCGCGTTGCTTCTCCTTGCAGGGAATAGCCATGCCGCGTCGTCGCGCCTTGCCAGACAACGCGCCAGACGCACACTCAAGCGTGTCCAACCGAGGTTTCTAGGATGACCGCCGCGCGGCTGGTGGTCCTGGGTAGTGCCAGCCTCACCGAGGGCTTCGGCTTGATTGGCGCCGAGGTCTATCCGGACGCCGATCCGGCCGGGGTCGAACGGGTGCTGGCCGCGCTCTGGCAGTCCGGGGACAGTGCCCTGGTGTTGCTCGAAGCGCCGCTGGCGCGGGCTGGCGGACCCTGGCTGGCGCGTCTGCGCAACGAAGGCGGGCGCATCGTGGTGACCGAGTTGCCGCCCTTGTCCGAGCCGGCCGCCTATGCTCCGGCGGTGGACGACGTGGTGCGCCAGGTCCTGGGACCGGAGGCCTTGCATGGCCACGCATGACGAGGTCAGCCAACTGGAGCGCGCCTTGCTCGACCAGGCCGAAGGCTTGGCCCGGGAAAAGCTGCGCAATGCCGAAGCCGAGCGTGCGCATCGGCTGGCCGAGTTGGACGCCCGTCTGGCGGCGCGTGCCGAAACGGCGCTCGACGCGCTGCGCGCCGAAACCGAGCGCGCGGTCCGGCGCCGGGTTCAGGCCGCCGAGGGGCGCCAGGCGGCCGAACTGGATCGCCTGCGCTGGGCGCTTACCGAGGCCAACTTGAGCGGGGTGCGCCTGGCCTTGACTGATCTGGTGGCCGATCCGGACCGCTATTTCGAAATCCTGGCCGGTTTCCTGGCCGAGGCTGCGGCACGGCTGCCGGCCGGGGATCTGGTCGCCGCGGTGAACGCCGCCGATCTGGTCCGGCTGGCGCCCCAATGGGACGTCCTGGTGGCGCGTGCCGCGCCTGGCCGCCGGATCCGTTTGACTGGACATGGGCGCGACAGCCTGGGCGGCCTGTGTGTCCGCCATGCGGACGGCCAGACCCGGGTCGACCAGACCTTCGAGGCGCGTCAGGAGCGTCTGGCCGAGCTTCTGGCCGGCACCGCCATGCGCCACTTGTTCCCGGGTCAGGCGGAATGGGGAGGTGACCATGGGTAGGGTGGTCGAGGTCAACGGTCCGCTGGTGCGCCTCAACCTGCCCGGCGTGCGCCTGGGCGAACAGGTGCGGGTGGGCAGGCTTGGCCTGATCGGTGAGGTGATTGGCCGCGAGGGCGAGACCGCCCTGGCCCAGTTGTACGAGGACAGCACCGGGCTGGCGCCCGGCGAAGCGGCCGAAGGACTCGGTCATCCGCTTTCGGTGGAATTGGGGCCGGGCCTGTTGGGCGGCATCTTCGATGGCGTGCAGCGTCCCCTCGATGCGGTCTGGCGCGCCAGTGGCGACCGCATCGCGCGCGGATTGGAACTGCCGGCCCTGTCGCGCGAAGTCCGCTGGACTTTCACCCCGGCGCCGGACCGGCTGCCGGGCGCTGTGCTCGGTCCGGGCGACCCGCTCGGCCACGTGCACGAGACCGCCAGCATCGAGCACCGCATCCTGGTACCCCCCGAAGTTGCCGGCGAGTTGTTGGAACTGGCGCCGAACGGGGACTACGGGGTCGATGACACCATCGCCCGGGTGCGCCTGCGCGACGGCAGCCTGCGCAAGCTGAGCCTGATGCAGCGCTGGCCGGTGCGCCAGCCGCGCCCGTTCCGGCACCGCGACCCGGCGGGCCAGCCGCTGATCACCGGGCAACGCATCCTGGACACTTTCTATCCGTTGCTCAAAGGCGGCAAGGCCGCCATCCCCGGTCCCTTTGGCGCCGGCAAGACCATGCTCCAGCACCAGATCGCCCGCTGGTGCAACGCCGAGATCGTCATCTACGTCGGCTGCGGCGAGCGCGGCAACGAGCTCACCGACGTGCTCGAATCGCTGCCCAAGCTGACCGACCCGCGCACCGGCCGGCCGCTCATGGAGCGCACCCTGCTGGTCGCCAACACCTCGAACATGCCGGTGGTGGCCCGTGAGGCCTCGGTCTACGTCGGCATGACCCTGGCCGAGTATTACCGCGACCAGGGCTATGACGTGGTCATGGTGGCCGATTCCACCAGCCGCTGGGCCGAGGCACTGCGCGAGGTGGCCGGCCGGCTGGGCCAGATGCCGGTGGAGGAGGGCTATCCGGCCTACCTGGGCTCGCGCCTGGCGGCCTTCTACGAGCGCGCGGGCCGGGTCGTGACCCTGGGCGGCGGCACCGGCTCGGTGACCCTGATCGGCGCGGTCAGCCCGCCCGGGGGTGATTTTTCCGAACCGGTGACCAGCCACACCAAGGAGATCATCCAGACCTTCTGGGCCTTGTCCAAGGAGCTCGCCGATGCCCGCCACTATCCGGCCATCGACTGGCTGGAGAGCTTCTCCGGCGATGTCGGCCAGGCCGCGGCCTGGTGGGCGGCCGAGGTCGATCCGGGCTGGGCAGGCGCCCGTGCCCGTGCCCTGGCATTGCTCAACGAAAGCGAGGAACTGCGCCGGATCGTCAACCTGGTCGGGGTCGAGGCCTTGTCCTCCGAGCAGCGCTGGGCCCTGGAGGCCGCCGAACTGATCAAGGAAGCGGTCTTGCAGCAGGCCGCCAACGATCCGGTCGACAGCTACGCCTCGCCCGAAAAGCAGTTCCTGCTCCTGCGCGGCCTGCTGGCCGTCTACGACCTGGGCCTCGACCTGGTCCGGCGTGGCGTGCCGGCACGCCGGCTGCTGGAATTGCCGGTCCTGGCCGAGGCGCGGCGCTGGAAAACCCGCTACGGCGCAGGCCAGGAGCCCGCGTTGCGGGCCCGGATCGAGACCCTGGCCAGCGACTTCGAGGCGCTGGCGGCCGAGTATCAGATTCAAGCTGAAAGCCAAGACCCGTCAACGCGCGTTTTGAGGGAGAACGGGCATGGCGGGTGATTCTTCCATGGCCACCGGGGGCAACCATGAGCAACCTTGAATTCCGTACCGCCGTTTCGGTGCGCGGCGGTCTCCTGGTGATGGCCCAAGTGCCCGGCGTGTCGGCCGGGGAGCGCGTGGTGCTCAGTGACGCGGGTGGACGCCGGCGCAATGGCCTGGTGATCCGGACCTCGGACGACGCGGTGCTGGTCGAGGTGCTGGAAGGCACCGACGCGCTCGACCTGGAACATACCTGGGCCCGCTTCCTGGGCGAGCCGTATCGCCTGCCGGTATCGCGCGACCTGCTCGGCCGGGTGTTCAACGGCGTCGGCCAGCCGCGTGACGGCCGGCCACCGATCGTTTCCGGCCAGTACCGCGACATCAACGGCGCGCCCCTGAACCCGGCCGCGCGCGCCTATCCACGCGAATTCGTGCAGACCGGGGTGGCGGCGATCGACGGCATGAACAGCCTGACCCGGGGCCAGAAGCTGCCGATCTTTTCCGGCGGCGGGCTGCCGCACAACCGGGTCGCAGCGCAGATCGTCCGCCAGGCCCGCCTGCTTGGCGAGGCGGCGGGCGAGTTCGTGGTGGTGTTCGCGGCGTTCGGGGTGAGCAGCCAGGATGCCCGTTTCTTCCAGGACAGCTTCGAGGCCAGCGGAGCGCTGGAGCGCCTGGTGGTGTTCCTCAACCTGGCCGACGAGCCGGTCATCGAGCGCTTGCTGACCCCGCGCGCGGCGCTCACCGCGGCCGAATACCTGGCCTTTGAGCTGGACCGGCATGTCCTGGTGGTGATGACCGACATGACCGCCTATGCCGAGGCCCTGCGCGAGGTGGCCGTGCTGCGCGGCGACGTACCGGCGCGCAAGGGCTACCCGGGCTATCTCTATTCCGACCTGGCCGAGCTGTATGAACGGGCCGGACGCATCCGTGGCCGGCCCGGTTCGATCACCCTGTTGCCGGTGCTGTCGATGCCGTCCGACGACATCACCCATCCGATTCCCGACCTGACCGGCTACATCACCGAAGGCCAGATCGTCCTGTCACGCGAGTTGCATGCCCAGGGCGTGTATCCACCGATCGCCGTGCTGCCCTCGCTGTCGCGCCTGATGAAGGACGGCATCGGCGGCGATTTCACCCGGGACGACCATCCCCGGGTCGCCAGCCAGCTGTTCGCCAGCTACGCCAAGGCCCTGGAGGTGCGCGGCCTGGCGGCGATCATCGGGGCCGAGGAACTGGCCGAACGCGACCGCCGCTACCTGGCATTCGCCGAGGCCTTCGAGCACCGCTTCGTCGGCCAGGGCGAGGACGAGGATCGCGACATCGGGGCCACGCTCGATCTGGCCTGGTCGCTGCTCTCGATGCTGCCGGTCGAGACGCTGACCCGGGTCAGCGAGCAGGATCTCGCCACGCATCACCGGACGGCCCAGGGGCCGGAATCATGAAACGCCTGCCGGTGCCGCCGACCAAGAGCGCGCTACTACAAGCGACGCGCCAGGCCCGCTTCCTGGAACAGGGCCAGGGCATGCTGGAGAAGAAGCGCGACCTGCTGACCCGGCTGGTCTACGAGCGCCTGGCCCAGTACCGGGAACTGCGCCTGCGGGCCGCCGCCGACCTGGCCGACGCCTATCGCTGGCTGGGCATCGTGCACATGCGCATGGGCAGCCAGATGCTGCGCCAGGTCTCGGTGGGCCTCAAGCCGGCGGTAGCGATCCAGGTGCTGGCGCGGTCCAGCGTCGGGGTGGAATATCCGAGCGTGAGCGTCGAACCGCGGCCCCTGCAACCGGTCGGCCTGATGTGGACCGACCCCGGCTTCGACGAAGCGCGCCTGCGCCTGCAACGACTGACCCTGACCCTGGCGCGCCTGGGCGAGGCCGAGAACGCACTCTGGCGCTTGCTCGCCGCCAGCCGCAAGACCCGCATGCGGGTCAACGCGCTGAAGCACAACATCATCCCGCGCTACCGGGCCACCATCGGGTATATTCGCGACGTGCTGGACGAGGATGAACGACAGACCTTGTTCCAGATCGAGTTGCTTCATCAACGACGTTCCTAAGGAGCCACTGATTTGTTCGCACGTGGTCGCGACGCGGGTTTGCCGGGATGGGATGCAAGGCGCGTCGCGCAGGCCATGGTCATTCCATGGCCAAGCGGGGCAACGCCGCAGACCGCCTGCCAAGCTCCGTCCCTACCGGTTGAGCCGAAAATGGGGCGCTCGCGGCGTTGGGCGCCTCGGCATCGTAGGCCCGGCTCCGACCTTCGTCGCCCGCCTTGCGATCACCCCGTTTTCGACTCAACGCGATCCGCGGGCGAATAAATCAGTGGCTCCCTAACCCCGAGCGCCATGTCCGCCATCAGTGAATTGCGCCTGGCCGACATCATGAATGCCGATGTCCGCCATGTCGCGCCCGAGTGCGCCCTGGCCAAGGCCGCCCGAATCATGGCCGATGGCCGGTTTTCCTCGCTCCTGGTCATGGACCAGGAGCGCCTGGTCGGCATTCTGACCGAACAGGACCTGGTCCGCCTGCTGTACCAGCAGGTCGATGTCAGCCTGCCGGTGTCGCGCTGGATGAGCGCGCCGGTGCTGACCGCGCCGGCCGATCTCGATTTCGCCAGCGCCTACACCCTGGCGATGAGCCGCCACGTCCGCCACCTGGTCGTGCTGGCGCCAGACGGATCGGTGGCCGGGGTGGTCAGCGAGACCGATTTCCGGGGCCACCTCGGCCTGCGCCTGTTGCGTCAGCTCGACAACCTGACCGCAATCATGGATCGGGAAATGCCGCTCCTGGCGCCGGAAGCCAGCCTGGCCGACGGACTCGAGCTGATGGTACGCAAGGGCGCGTCCTATGTCCTGCTGGTGCGCGCACACCAGCCGGTGGGCATCGTCACCGAGCGCGACATTCCGGCGTTGCTGGCGCGCGGCGTGCCGGCCGCCGCGCTGGCCCTGGCCGACATCATGCGGACTCCGGTCCAGGCCATCCCCGAGGATTCGACCTTCACCGAGGCGGCCGGCCAGATGTTCGACCGCCGGCTGCGCCACCTGGCCGTGCTCGATGCCGAAGGCGGCATCGTCGGCATGCTGACCCAGCACCGGCTGCTCGAACAGATCGGCTTCAACCTGGTCGAGGATGCCTGGCGCGGCCTGCTCGTCTCGCAACAGGCCCTGCTGCGCAGCGAGGAGAACCTGAACCGGGCCCAGGCCGTGGCACGCACCGGCAGCTGGACCCTGGACCTGCGCGCCAACCTTCTCGACTGGTCGGCGGAAACCTACCGGATCTTCGGCGTCGAGCCTGGCGCCCCGGCGAGCTTCGAGCTGTTCCTCGACCGGGTCCATCCGGACGACCGCGAGAATGTGCTCGCCGCCTGGCATGCCGCGCTGCGCGGCGATCCCTACGACCTGGAACACCGGCTCCTGATCGAGGGCGAGACGCGCTGGGTCCATGAGCGCGCCGAACTGCATTTCGGCGCCGACGGCCGGGCGATCGAGGCGGTCGGCACCGTGCAGGATGTCACCGAATTGCGCCTGGCGCGCCAGCAGGTCGAGTTCCTCGCCCACCACGACGCCCTGACCCGGCTGCCCAACCGCATCCTGGCCCGTGACCGTTTCGAGCAGGCGGTGGCCCTGGCGGCACGGGACGGACGCAAGGTGGCCCTGCTGTTCCTCGATCTGGACAACTTCAAGACCATCAACGACAGCCTGGGCCACCAGGCCGGCGACCATCTGCTGCAACAGGTGGTGGCGCGCCTGCAGGGTGTGGTGCGAAGCAGCGACACGATCAGCCGCCAGGGCGGCGATGAGTTCCTGGTGATCCTGACCGGCCTGGCCGACGAGCATGGCGCCGACCAGGTGGCCCGGAACCTGATCGAGCGCCTGCATCCGGCCATCCCGGTCGACGGCCACAGCCTGCATACCTCGGTCAGCCTCGGCATCAGCGTCTATCCTGACGACGGCCACGAATTCGATACCCTGCTCAAGAAGGCCGACCTGGCCATGTATTCGGCCAAGGAGGCCGGCCGGGCCACCTACCGGTTCTTCACCGAGGAGATGAACCAGCATGCCTTCGAGCGCCTGGACCTGCAGAACCGGCTCCGGGAAGGCCTGGCGCGGCAGGAGTTCCAGCTCTACTACCAGCCCCAGGTCGCGCTGGATTGCGGTCGGCTGCTCGGCGTGGAAGCCCTGCTGCGCTGGCACAACGCCGACCTGGGCGTGGTCGCGCCAGGCAAGTTCATCCCGATCGCCGAGGACAGCGGCCTGATCCTGCCGCTCGGTGCCTGGGTGCTGCGCGAGGCGTGCCGGCAGGCGCGCGCCTGGCAGGACGAACTGGGTCTGCGCATCCCGGTGGCGGTCAACCTCTCGGCCCTGCAATTCCGGCGCGGCGCGCTGGTCGAGACGCTGGAAGCGGTCCTGGCCGAGACCGGCCTGGCGCCCGACCTGCTGGAGCTTGAGTTGACCGAATCGATCCTGCTGCACGACACCGAGACCGTGGTGGCGGCCATGGACCGGGTGCGCGCGCTCGGCATCGACATGTCGGTCGACGATTTCGGCACCGGCTATTCCTCGCTCATGTATCTCAAGCGCC
This sequence comes from Pseudomonadota bacterium, assembly GCA_049322515.1. Lineage (GTDB taxonomy): Bacteria > Pseudomonadota > Gammaproteobacteria > Burkholderiales > Thiobacillaceae > Parasulfuritortus. The sequence continues at coordinate 124,664 of JBMOQW010000027.1, read as the reverse complement.
TGCCGGTGAGCCGGCTCAAGATCGACCAGTCCTTCGTGCGCGACATGATCACCGATGCCGACGACGGCGCCATCGTGCGCGCCATCATCCAGATGGCGCACAGCCTCAACCTCACCGTGATCGCCGAGGGTGTGGAAAGCGCCGAGCAGGCTGAATGGCTGGCTCAAGCCGGCTGCGAACAGGCGCAGGGTTATTTCTTCGGCCGGCCGATGCCGGCCAAGGCGCTGGTCGAACATCTCCGACCGTAGCCGACCCGCTCAGGGGAAGCGGACGATATCCCCCGGCTGGACCGGCGCCTGCTTGGCCTGGCCCTCGATCAAGGCCACGGCGAAGTCGGGCTGGGTCTGGATTACGGTGGCACTGGCGATGACCTGTTCGACGATGCCCAGTTGCTCGCCGTTCAAGGTGTTCAGGGTGGCACCGGCCCGGCCGTAGACCAGCAGCTTGTCGTCGATGGCCAGCCGGGCCTGGCTGCCGGCGTCCAGGTAGGCACGATCGCCGGCCACCTTGATCACGCTGGCGGCAAACGGCAGACAGGACAATTCCCGGTCGACGAACTGGGTGGCGCGCTCCAGCAGCCGGGACAGCGCGGCGCCGGTCGGCGTGGCGCGGGCGTGTTCACCGTCGAGGACGTGTTCGAGCCCGATCCGGGTCTGGTATCCGGTGACGGTTTCCGAGAACCGCTGGTGCACGATCCGGGCACCGGTCAGACCGTCATGCACGGCCACTTCCAGGGTCAGCGGTCGCGTCTCGGGCGAGACCAGCCAGCGCCCGGGCTGGATGCCGGCGTCGACCAACTGACCGGCGATCACGAACTGGCTGCGTGATGCCCGGGCCAGGGCCTGGAGGTTGTCCCGGTCGAGTCGCCAGGGCTGGCTTGGCAGGGCCTTGTCCCACGGCACCTGGTAGCGGCCGGTCTGCTCCAGCCGGCGCAACAGCGCTTCCGGCAAGGCCTTGGCGGGATCGCGCAGATCCTGGGCATGGCTCGGCGTGGCGAGGTCGAACCAGACCGCGGTAACCCGTTTGCGCAGGTGGGTCCCCGTGCTGGACGCGGGCGCCACCTCGGCGCGGATGCGCACCCGATACAGGCCGTCCTGTTCACCGGCTTCATCGACGCCGATCAGGGTCGGGCGCAGGCCGGTGACCTGGCGGCGGCTGTCCAGCACGCGGTCCTGGGTCACCTCGGTGCGTGCCTCGACCTGGCCGCCCGCCTGGCGCGCGGCGTTGCGCAGCGCATCCTGGATGGCCTGTTCCCGCGCCGCCACGGGGCCAGCGTCGAGTGCGGCGTAGCCTTCGGCGCTCAGCGTTGCGGCCTGGACCGGGGACTGGGCCAGGCAGGCAGCGCAGGCCAAGGTCCGGAGCCAGGACGATGGGGCGGATCGGTGCGGCATCACTGCACGTGATAGAAGCCGTGGCTGGCGTAGGCGCAGCCGGGGCCGACGCCACCCGGCACCTCGCAGCCCGGGCCGCCGGGCTGGGTCATGCGGCGGCGGAAGTCGTCGGTCAGCGCGAGTTCCATTTCGACTTCGTGGATGCCATCCGGGTGGGTCAGGCTGCTGACCACGCGGGCGCCGAACACGTAGGCGTCGACATAGACCCGGTAGAGATCGCTGCGGATCACCATGTCGCCCACCGTGGTGGTGCCGCTGACCCGCACGCCGTAGAGCTGCTCGGCGAGGGCGCGATAGGCATCGGCCTTGGCGGCGCGCATCGCCATCAGCTTGCGCTGGGCGGAGCCCAGGCTGTCGTCCTTGGGCGGCGCGCCATGGCCGGACACCTTGAGCTTGCCGGCCCGGCCGGTGGCCTCGGGCGTGTCGGCCGCTGTCGCCGAGCGCATCTCCACCGTGATCAGGGCGGGGTAGCCGCATTCTTCGCCGCTTTTGCAGGCCAGGGTGTGGATCGAGGGCGAGACCAGGGTCACCCCGGAATGATCCCCCCCGGTGCAGAGGACGCTCAGGGGTGACAGGCTGCGGTCGACCAGGACGCTGGCCGGCGGGGTCACCTTCCAGGCGCCCAGGTTGTTGGCCAGCTCGCAGTGGGCGTTGGCGACCGGGTGGCCGGCGCCGTCCCGGGTCACCACCATGACTGCCTGCTGGGATGAGTTCGGGGCTTCCGGGCTTTGGGCGCAACCGGCCAGGAGGACGGGGGCGAAGCTCAGCGCGAGGTGTTTTTTCATTTATGGGGCCTCTGGTTTAGCATGATGTGGTCGTGGGACCGCGTCAGTCTTACGGCAAACCGTCGAATAACTTTAGTACATTTGTCGGCGTGGGCGCGTCCGGCAGTTCGCGAGCCCCCGCCATCCACCCTGAGGAGCGCAACATGCAACTGAGACCACTGAGCTTGCTGGCCGGACTCGCACTGGCCTCCACGACGGCTGTTGCCGCCGATTTGCAGGTCATCGTGAAAATCCCCCGCCTGACCCTGGAGGCCGCGGGCAAGATCGCCCACGGCGCGATCGAGGCCTGCCGCAAGGAAGGCATCCAGATCGGCGTGACCGTGGTCGACCGGTCCGGCGACACCATGGTCTTCCTGCGCGACACCCTGGCGCCCAAGGTGACCATCGAGATCAGCCGCCAGAAGGCGTTCACCGCGGTCAACTTCAACGCGCCCCTGTCGAGCATGGAAAACCGCTTCACCAAGCCGTTCCAGGTGGGCAAGGTGGAGGGCCTGGTGTTCTCGGCCGGCGGCCTGCCGATCGAGGCGGCCGGCAACATCGTCGGCGCCGTGGGCGTGTCCGGCGCCGCCACCGGCGAGCAGGACGAGGCCTGCGCCAAGGCCGGCATCGACGCCATCCGCATGGACCTGGAGATGGCCGGGCCATAAGGGCCAATCATGACCGCGCTCCCGGGCTCCGCAATCACCGTCGACGGCAACGAGGCCGTCGCGCGGGTGGCCTACCTGGCCAGCGAGGTGATCGCCATCTATCCGATCACCCCGGCGTCGCCGATGGGCGAGTGGTCGGACGAATGGGCGGCGCAGGGACGCGTCAACCTGTGGGGCGCGGTGCCGCGCATCATCGAGATGCAGAGCGAGGCAGGCGCCGCCGGCGTCCTGCATGGCGCGCTCACCGCCGGGGCCCTGGCCACCAGCTTCACCGCCAGCCAGGGCCTGCTGCTGTTCATTCCCAACCTGTACAAGCTGGCGGGTGAGCTGACCCCGTTCGTGCTGCACATCGCCGCGCGGGCAGTGGCCAGCCATGCCCTGTCGATTTTCGGCGATCATTCCGACGTCATGGCTTGCCGCGCCACCGGCTGCGCGTTGCTCTGCGCCGGCAGTGTCCAGGAGGCCCAGGACCTGGCCGCCATCGCCCACGCTGCGAGTTTGCAAGGGCGCCTGCCGGTGCTGCACTTCTTCGATGGCTTCCGCACCTCGCACGAGGTCGCCAAGATCGTTCCGCTCGCGGCCGAAACCTTGCCTGCGCTGATCGATCCGGCCGGCATCGCCGAGCATCGGGCCCGCGCACTGAGTCCGGAACATCCAGTATTGCGCGGCACGGCACAGAATCCGGACGTGTTCTTCCAGTCGCGCGAACGCGCCAATCCCTATCACGCAGCGTTTCCCGGGGCGGTGCAGGCGGCCATGGACCGGTTCGCCAGTCTGACCGGACGGCACTATCGCCTGTTCGACTACCTCGGTGCGCCGGACGCAGACCGGGTCGTGGTGATGATGGGCTCCGGGGCCGAGACCGTCGAGGAGACGGTGGCGCACCTGACCGCGCGCGGCGAGCCGGTCGGGCTGGTCAAGGTGCGCCTGTACCGGCCCTTTGCCGCGTCGGCCCTGCTCGACGTGTTGCCCGCGAGCGTGCGCGCGGTCGCGGTGCTGGACCGGACCAAGGAGCCGGGCGCCGACGGCGAGCCGCTGGCCAAGGATGTCCTGGTCGCCCTGGCCCGTGCCGGCCATGGCGCGCGCGTGGTCGGCGGCCGTTATGGCCTGGGCGGCAAGGACTTCACACCAGGCATGGCGAAGGCCGTGTTCGACGGCCTGGCCGGCCTGCTCCAGGGCGCCCCGGGCGCCTGCCCGGAAGGCTTCACGGTGGGCATCGAGGATGACCTCGGCCACCGTTCCCTGGCCTGGGACCGGCATTTCCGCACCGACGCCGCGCGCGCCTGCCGGGCCGCAGTGTTCTGGGGTCTGGGTGCCGACGGCACGGTGTCGGCGAACAAGAATTCGATCAAGATCATCGGCACGGCCACCGACCTGCATGCCCAGGGGTATTTCGTCTACGACTCCAAGAAATCCGGCGCGGTGACCGTGTCGCACCTGCGCTTCGGTCCGGCCCCGATCCATGCCGCCTACCCGGTCGAGCCGGACGCGGCCCAGTTCGTGGCCTGCCACCAGGCGGTGTTCCTGGACCGCTACGAAGTGCTCGGCCACGCCGCGCCGGGGGCAATCTTCCTGATCAACACCCCGGCCGAGGCGGTCTGGGACAGCCTGCCGGCGGCGGTCCAGGCCGGTATCGTCGCCAAGGGCCTGCGCCTGTACGCCATCGACGCCTATGCCGTGGCTGACGAAGCCGGACTGGGGCGTCGCATCAACACCGTGATGCAGACCTGCTTCTTCGCGCTTGCCGAGGTGTTGCCCCGGGACGCGGCGATCGCGGCGATCAAGGCTGCGGTGGACACCACCTATGGCCGAAAGAGCCGGCGCCTGGCCGAGCAGAACCACCGCGCCATCGATCTGGCCCTGGCCCGCCTGCGGGAAATTCCGCACGGTCCGGTGCGTGCCCTGCCGGCGCCGGGGCAAGACGCCGAAGTGCCGGCCTTCGTGCGCACCGTGACCTTGCCGATCTATCGCGGCCGGGGCGATCGTCTGCCGGTCTCGGTGTTTCCTGCCGACGGCACCTATCCGCTCGGCACGGCGCGCTACGAAAAGCGCGCCATTGCCCTGGAGATCCCGGTCTGGGAAGCCGACTTGTGCACCCAGTGCGGCAAGTGCGTGTTCGTCTGTCCGCACAGTGCCATCCGCGCCCGCGCCTTCAGCGCCGGGGCGGCCGAGGCTGCGCCGGCCGGTTTCAAGCACGTGCCGGCCAAGAGCAAGGACTATCCGCCTGGCACCCGGATCAGCTACCAGGTCGCGCCCGAGGACTGCACCGGCTGCGGCGACTGCGTCGAGGCCTGTCCGATCCACGACAAGGGCAACGTATCGCGACGGGCGGTGAACATGGCGCCGGTCGGGCCACGGCTCGAACAGGAGCGGGCCTGTTTCGAGTTCTTTCTCGGGCTGCCCGAGTTCGACCGCGACGCGGTCAAGCACGCCACCATTCCGGGCGCCATGCTGCTCGACCCCTTGTTTGAATTTTCCGGCGCCTGTGCCGGCTGCGGGGAGACCCCCTATCTGCGGCTCGCCACCCAGTTGTTCGGTGACCGCATGCTGATCGCCAACGCCACCGGCTGTTCGTCGATCTATGGGGGCAACCTGCCGACCACGCCGTACACGGTGAATGCCGAGGGGCGCGGCCCGGCCTGGTCGAATTCGCTGTTCGAGGACAATGCCGAGTTCGGCCTGGGCATGCGCCTGGCCGCTGACCACCTGATGGCGCAGGCCCAGGCGTGGGTCCGCGAACTGGCCGGGGAGATCGGTGCCGATCTGGCCGACGCGCTACTCGACGCCGACCAGCGCGCGGAGTCCGGCCTGCGCGCGCAGCGCGACCGGGTCGCCCGCCTGCGCGCACGGCTGGCCACCCTCCGGCAGCCGCGCGCGGCTGAGCTGGACCGGATCGCGGAATGGCTGATCCGCCGCTCGGTGTGGATTGTCGGCGGCGACGGTTGGGCCTACGACATCGGCTATGGTGGCCTGGACCATGTCCTGGCCTTGAACCATGACGTGAACATCCTGGTCCTCGACACCGAGGTCTATTCCAATACCGGCGGCCAGACCTCGAAGGCGACCCCGCTCGGTGCGGTGGCGAAGTTCTCGGCTGGCGGCAAGGCCACCGCCAAGAAGGACCTGGCCCGCCTGGCCATGGACTATGGCCATGTCTATGTCGCCCAGGTGGCGTATGGCGCCAAGGACACGCAGACCCTGCGGGTGTTCCTCGAGGCGGAGTCGTTCCCCGGCCCGTCGCTGATCGTCGCCTACAGTCCCTGCATCGCGCACGGGGTCGACCTGCGCTTCAACCAGCGCCAGCAGGAACTGGCGGTGAAGACGGGCCACTGGCCGCTGTTCCGGCACGATCCCCGGGTCGGCCCGGGCCTGCACCTCGACTCCGCGCCGCCCAGCCTGGCGATGCGCGAGCGCATGGACAGCGAAGCCCGCTTTGCCATGCTGGCGCGCAGCCATCCAGAGGCCGCCGCCGATTTCCTGGATCGGGCCGAGGCGGCGGCGCGGCAAAAGTATGCGGATTATCTGGCGCTGGCCGAGCCGGCGCCGGCCAAGAAGGGAGACTGACATGCTCGATCTGTCCACCCGGTTCGCCGGCCTGACCCTGAAAAACCCCCTGGTGCCCTCGGCGTCGCCACTCATGCGCGATTTCGAGATGGCCAAGCGGCTGGAAGACGCCGGCGCCTCGGCCCTGGTGATGCATTCACTGTTCGAGGAGGAACTGGTTGCCGAGGCGGCCATGGCCGACCGTTTCCTGCTCAATGCCTCGCTCGGCCATGGCGAGGCGGACGGCTTCCTGCCCGACCACGGCGTGTTCCGGGGGGCCACCGAGCGCTATCTGGAACAGCTGGTCCGGCTCAAGCGCCATCTCGAGATCCCGGTGATCGCCAGCCTGAACGGCATCTCGCGCGCCGGCTGGGTCGATCTCGGCCGGGAGATCGAGGCTGCCGGCGCCGATGCCCTGGAGCTCAATGTCTATTACGTCGCCGCCGACCTGAGCCAGTCAGCGGCCGACGTCGAGCGCCGCTATGTCGACCTGCTGCAAGCCGTGCGCGCGGTGGTCAAGCTGCCGATCGTGATGAAACTGTCGCCACATTTCTCGTCGCTGCCCCATTTCGTCAAGCAACTCGAAGCCGCGGGCGCCAGCGGGGTGGCGCTGTTCAACCGCTTCTACCAGCCGGACATCGATCTCGACACCTTGCGCATCGACAATCACCTGCACCTGTCCAGCCCGGACGAAGCCCTGCTGCGCCTGCGCTGGCTGGCCATCCTGCGCGGCCGGGTCGGGCTGTCCCTGGCCGCCACCGGGGGCGTGCACGGCCACGAGGAGGCGCTCAAGATGCTGTTGGCCGGCGCCGACGTGGTGCAGATGGCCTCCTGCCTGCTGCGCCATGGCCCGGAGCGGCTGGCCGACATCCTGGCCGGCATGACGGTGTGGATGGAAAGCCGCGAATACGCCTCGGTGGCCGAGCTGAAGGGCTGCCTGAGCCTGGCGAACCTGCCCGATCCGAGCGCCGTGGCGCGCGACAGCTACATCCATCTGGTCAATCCCTACGAACCGGCCGTGGGCGTCTGGTATTGATCCTGGCCACCGCGGTCGAACGCCCAGTGATCCTGGTCAAGTCGCAGGGCCTCGGCGCGCATGGCCTGCGCTACCGATCACCCGAGGGATGAAGCCACTGGGGTTTCGTGTTCGAAACAGGATTAGAATCTCCTGAATGTGATTCCGGACCTCGCCAAGGAGCCCCCATGTTCGAAGCTGCCGAACTCGGCCACAAGATCGACAAGAAGACCTACGACCAAGAGGCACCGAAGATCCGCGAGGCCTTGCTCGAGGCCCAGTATGCGCTCAAGGACACCCCGGACTTCCCGGTGGTGATCCTGGTGTCCGGGGTGGATGGCGCCGGCAAGAGCGAGACCATGAACCTGATCAACGCCTGGATGGACCCGCGCCACATCCAGACCCACGGCTTCGGGGCCCCGACCGAGGAAGAGGCCATGCATCCGCCGATGTGGCGCTACTGGCGCCGGTTGCCGCCCAAGGGCAAGATCGGCATCTTCTTCGGTTCCTGGTACAACGCGCCGATCAACGGTCGGGTGATGGGGGGCCAGACTGACCACGACCTCGATGCGGCCATCTCGCGCATTGTCCGCTTCGAGCGGATGCTGGTCGAAGAAGGCGCCTTGCTGCTCAAGTTCTGGTTTCACCTGTCCAAGGACGCCCAGAAGAAGCGGCTCACCTCGCTGGAAAAGAACCCGCGCACCCGCTGGCGGGTGACCAAGGAAGACTGGAACCGCTTCGGCCACTATGACCAATACCGCTCCGTGTCCGAGCACACCCTGCGCGAGACCAGCACCGGCGAGGCGCCCTGGTTGGTGGTGGAAGGGGTCGACGAGAATTACCGCAGCCTGACCGTCACCAAGCACCTGCTCGACGTCTTGCAGGCCCGTCTGGCCGAGCCGAACCGGCCGCACCGCCGGGTCCATGGCGCGCCGTTGCCGACCCCGATCGACCATCTGCGTATCCTCGATGCCCTCGACCTCAGCCAGAAGATCGCCAAGAAGACCTACGAGAACGAACTGGAGAAATGGCAGGGTCGCCTGGCCAAGCTGTTCCGCAGCAAGAAGCTCAAGAAGCGCGCCGTGGTGGCGGTGTTCGAGGGCATGGACGCGGCCGGTAAGGGCGGCGCCATCCGCCGGGTCACGGCGGCGCTCGACGCCCGCCAGTTCAACATCATCCCGATCGCCGCGCCGACCGAGGAAGAACGGGCCCAGCCCTACCTGTGGCGCTTCTGGCGCCAGCTGCCGAGGCACGGCAAGTTGGCCGTGTTCGATCGTTCCTGGTATGGCCGGGTGCTGGTCGAGCGGGTCGAGGGCTATTGCAGCCAGCCGGCCTGGATGCGCGCATACCAGGAGATCAACGACTTCGAAGAACAGATGATCCAGTCCGGCATCATCGTTGCCAAATTCTGGCTGTCGATCAGCAACGACGAGCAGATGCGCCGGTTCAAGGAGCGCGAGCAGATCGCCTTCAAGCGCTTCAAGATCACCGAGGAAGACTGGCGCAACCGGGAAAAGTGGGATGACTACGTGCGCGCTGCCAGCGACATGGTCGAACGGACCGGTACCGAGATCGCGCCATGGACCCTGGTCGAGGCGGAAGACAAGAATTTTGCCCGCATCAAGGTGCTGCGCACCCTGGTGGAATCGATCGAACGGGCGTTGTAGGCGACGCCGCCGCCGCGGGCCGGGCCGGCGCGCGGCGAACGACTCAAGTCCGTTCGGAAGAATCCCGTCGCTCGTCTCCGGCCATGGAGAACAGGGTGTAGGTCACCAAGACGCTGACCCCAAGGTAAGCGATCGCGATCAGGAAGTAAGTCATGCCAATCATGTCGACACCTCCAGTCAAGAGAGTGAAGCACGGAAACCGTGGCGCCGTCTTTCATGCGGGGACATGAAAGGCCGGAATGACTGGTGTTATGCCCTAAGTAGTAAAAGATATGCAATATGTTATATGCCGGATGACTATCCGACAATGATCCACCTGACATCGGTCAAGCCGGGCGCCAGGCCTCGACCCGGTTGCGACCGCGTTGCTTGGCCGTGAGCAGGGCCGCGTCAGCGTGCGCGATGCTGTCTTCCACCGGCTTCTGGCCCTGGATCTCGGCCAGTCCGAATGAAGCCGTCACCTGGACCTGCTCGCTGTCCGGCAAGTGGATCGGCAACTGCTCGAGACCGGCCCGGATCCGCTCGATCACCTGGATCGCGTCTTCGAGCGGGGTGCCGGGCAGGCAGATCAGGAATTCCTCGCCGCCGTACCGGAACACGATGTCGTACTTGCGCAGGGCGCCGGCCACGAAGCGCAGGCCCTGCTTGAGCACGGCATCGCCGGCCGGGTGGCCGAGTTCATCGTTGATCCGCTTGAACCGGTCGAAATCGAGCAGGCACAGGCTGCACGGCCGCTGGATGCGGTAGGCGCGTTCCTGTTCCGCCTGCAAGCGTCCGATCATGCCGCGCCGACTGTAGCAGCCGGTGAGCGGGTCCGTGGCGAGCAGGTCGCCGATGATTTCCAGTTGCAGGTGGCGGAGCTTGTTGTTCAACCTGAGCGAGAGGTCCAGGCAGGTGTCGTGCAGCTTGGCCGAGGGGCGCCGGCCGGCGCGGATGGCCTGGATCGCCTGGCGTGCGCAGTCGTGCAGCGCCAGCTGGATCGAAGCCATGTCCTGAAAGATGATGTGGTCGCCCAGCGGATGCGGATTGCGGCCGTAGTACCAGCGGCCGAACGGCGAGCGCAAGTGGGCATCGTCGGAAACGACGCTGTCGTCGACGCCGTCGCCACACACCAGCGACCGGTTGAAGGTCTTGAACCAGCCCAGGTGGGCAGTGATGACGCCCTCCAGCTCCTCGGAGAGTTTCTGGGTCTTGTCGCGGTCGAGAGGCAGGGGCATGTCCGTGGGTTACGCAGGCTTGGGCGCTTTATCGGCGCATCTTCGAGCATCTTTACCCCCGCTCCGGAAAATTCGCAAGCGCGGCCCGGTGACGCCTCGATTGGCCAAGCAGGCCTTGGCAAAGTGGCATAGTATTGCCTCGCCCGCCCGGCCATGGACCGGGGGTCCCCGGACAGGGTCTTCGACAACGAGCAAGTTCGACATGCGCATTCGATCCGTCACCATCCGCTTCTGGCTGCCTGTCCTGGTCATGGGCCTGCTGGCCTTGCTCCTGGCATTGACTTCGCTGCTCAACTCCTACGACCGTTTCGAGGAGATCGGCCTGCGTGGCCAGAGCCAGGCGCGTTCCGATGCCGCCGCGCTCAGGCAGGCACTCGACCGCCATCTGGCTACGGCGGACTGGAACGAGGTGGCGAGTGATCTGCGGGCCTCGCGGGGCGGCCTCGATGCCACCAACCAGGCCTGGCTGGTCTCCATGCAAGGCGGCGTCCTGGCCAGCGAGTTGCTGGAGGGGACCGGTCAGCTTGCCGGGGATCTGATTCCCGACTACAGCGAAGCGATGGTTCGCCAGGCCCTGGCGGAAAGCAGCACGGTCGCGGTTCAGACCGGGCAACGGGTGCACGCCGCCCTGGCCCTCGCCGTGCCCGCCAAGGAGGGCGGCATGGGCATCGGTGTCCTTTATCTGGTGCGCAACCTCGGGCCCCAGTACGAGGCCTTCTGGCGCGAGCAAATGGGCAAGCTGCTGCCGCTCTGGGCCATGGGCGCAGTGGTCATGCTGGTGCTGATGCTGGTGCTCAACCGGGTCATCACCCAGCCGGTCGGTTTGCTCGCCGACCATGCCCGCCGCCTGGGCTTCGGCGGCTACGGAACCACCGTGGAGGTGGCCGGCCGGGGCGAACTGGCGACCCTGGCGCGTGCGCTCAACGACATGAGCGTCAGCATGCGCGCCAACTTGCGCGCGGTGCAGGAACGGGAACAGGAACTGAACGAGGCGGTCGACGCCATGCCGGTCGGCGTGATCGTGTTCAATGGCGACGGTAGCAGCCATTTCGTCAACCGCACGGCGGTCAAGCTGCTCGGGCGCGAGGTGACGATCGAGGCCGAGGTGCACGAATTGCCCCAGGCCCTCGGCATGACCCGGGCCGGAGAGCGCCGGGTCTATCCTCCGCGCCTGTTCGAGCGCGCCTTTGCCGGCGAGTCGGTGATGGCGGATGACGTCGAGATCCTGCGCGATGGCCGGCCGGTCCCCTTGCAGATCTGGCTGTCGCCGGTGTACGGCAGCGAGGCCCAGGTGCATTACGTGATCCTGGCCTTCGATGACATCTCCCTGCGCAAGCAGAGCGAGGCGCGTATCCAGCACCTGGCCCACTACGACTACCTGACCGACCTGCCCAACCGGATGTCCTTCCAGCAGCGCTGCGAGACCCTGCTCGACGATGCGCGCCGGCAGGGGCATCAGGTGGCCCTGCTGTTCCTCGACCTGGATCGTTTCAAGCAGATCAACGACAGCCTCGGCCACCCGATCGGTGACCTGGTGTTGCAGGAGGTGGCGCGCCGCCTGCGCAGCCATATCCGGACCACCGACTTCATCGCCCGCCTGGGCGGCGACGAGTTCACCATCCTGATGGACCATGCCGACGGCGGCGAGGACGCGGTCGCCCTCTGCCTGACCCTGCTGCACGCGCTCGACCAGGCGGTGCGGGTGGGCGACCATGAGTTGCACGTCGACGCCAGCATCGGCATCAGCCTGTTCCCGCGCGACGGCGAGGACGCGGTGAGCCTGCTCGCCAACGCCGATGCCGCCATGTACCGGGCCAAGGCGCGTGGCCGTAACACCTACGAGTTCTATACCGCCGACCTGACCAGCCGGGCCATGGAGCGGATGCAGCTGGAGAACGACCTGCGCTACGCCATCGAGCGGGGTGAACTGGTCATGCACTACCAGCCGCAGATTGATCTGGCCAGCAATGTCCTGGTCGGTTGCGAGGCGCTGGTGCGCTGGCAGCGGGGCAGCACCCGGGTGGCGCCGGACAAGTTCATTCCCTTGGCCGAGGAGAGCTGGCTGATCGTGCCGCTGGGTGAGTGGACCCTGCGCGAGTCATGCCGACAGATGAAGGTCTGGCTCGACGAATGCCTGCCGATCGGCCGGGTTGCGGTGAATGTGTCCGGGGCCCAGATGCAGCGGGCCAACATCATTGCCACGGTGAAGCGGGTGCTGGAGGAGACCGGCCTGCCGCCCTGTCACCTGGAGCTGGAACTGACCGAGAGCTTCGTGATGGGCGACCCGGCCCGGCACATCCCGGTGCTCGAGGAGTTGCGTGGCATGGGGGTCAGCCTGGCGATCGACGACTTCGGCACCGGCTATTCCTCGCTCAGTTACCTGAAGCGGCTGCCCATCGACAAGCTGAAGATCGACAAGAGCTTCATCGACGGCATTCCCGAGCAGTCGCACGACTGCGGCATCGCCAAGGCCATCCTGGCCATGGCCCATACCCTGGGCCTGAAAGTGCTGGCCGAGGGCGTGGAAACCGGCGCCCAGCGCGCCTTCTTGTCCGCCAATGGCTGCGACAGCGTGCAGGGTTACCTGTACAGCAAGCCGCTCGACCCGGACGCCTTTCGCGATTACGTGACCACGCCGCGGCTGCGGCTGGTCGAGCCAGCCGCCTGAGCCGCCCGCCAATCGGCCAGGGTCGACAGGCTCTGGCGCAAGTCCGGCAGCCTGCGCACCCCGGCGACGCCACCGGACAGGCGGGCAATGCCGGTGCCGCCGGCCCAAATTTCCTTTTCGGCCGGCAACAGGGCGCGCAAGTCGGTCAGGGCCGGGGTGATGGCGCGCACCGGGTAGGCGACGCTGAACGAGACCGCGACGATGTCGGCGTGTTGCTCCACGGCGGCCCGGACCAGGCTGTCGAGCGGCATCCTGGGACCGAGGTGCAGGCAATGGGCGCCCTGCAGGGCGAACAGGGCCGCCGCCATCAGCAGGCCGAGCCCGTGTTCCTCGTCCGGCAGGGTGCCGAGCAGGATGCGCGGCGACCCGGCGGGATCGTCGAGTTGGGCGAGGGCGTCGCGCAACAGCCACTGGATCACCTCGGTGTAGGCATGTTCGCGCTCGATGGTCAGCTCGCCACGGGCCCAGGCATCGCCGACGGCCTGGTTGAGTTCGGGGAGCATGTCCAGGACAAACGCTTCCACCCCCTGACGCAGGAACACCCGCTTGAAGTGTTGCCGCAAGGCCGCCGGACTGTCTTCCTGCAGGTGACGCAGGTGTTCAGACAGGGCGTCGGCAGGGTCGGTGACGCGTGGCTGGCCCTGCCGGGCGAGGGCATCCAGCGCGCTGTCGTCGAGGCCCAGCAGGGTCGAGGGGCGGCCCCCTGAATCGATCAGTCGCTTGACCAGGCGCAGGCGGTCGACCTGGTCGACCGGATAGGCGCGCTCGCCTTGGGCGTCGCGCAAGGGCTGGGGAAAGCCGTAGCGCACTTCCCACTTGCGCAGCACATCCTTGGACAAACCGGTTTCCCGTTCGACGGCCGAGATGTTGAACATCAGGGGTGGGGTGGGTTGCATCATTGTCCTGGACAAAATGATTGACAGGGTGGATTTGTCCATCTATGTTACGTCACATGGCGTTTCTGTCCAGGACAAAATTCACAGGTGTCCAGATGATCTCGATGGCGAAGTTGATAATCCGCTTGCGGCACCTCGGCCTGGCTGCGCTCCTGTCCAGCGTGGCCGGTGTCCAGGCGGCTGAGTCCTGCCCGGCCTTGCTGCGTCATGCTTTCAACAGCCTCCAGGGCGGCGCGCCGCAGAACCTGTGCCAGTTTCAGGGCAAGGTGATCCTGGTGGTCAACACCGCCAGCTACTGCGGCAATACCGACCAGTACGCCGGACTGGAGGCCCTGTATCGGCGCGAGAAAGCGCGTGGCCTGGTGGTGCTCGGCTTTCCTTCCAATGACTTCGGCAAGCAGGAGCCGGGCAGCCACGCCCAGATCGCCGAATTCTGCCGCTCCACCTATGGCGTGGAGTTCCCGATGTTCGAGAAGACCCGCGTGGTCGGCGACCGGCGCAATGCCTTCCATGCCGAACTGGCCCGCCGCACCGGGCAGAGTCCGCGCTGGAATTTCCACAAGTACCTGATCGACCGCAGCGGCACCCAGGTGCGCAGCTATGATGCCTCGCGCCCGCCCGATGATCCCGAGCTGAGCCGGCAGATCCGGGACTGGCTCGACCAGTCGCTGTCCGGCAGCGGCCTGCGCCGGGCGTCCTGAGCCAGGAAGCCCCGGAGCCATGCCATGAGCCTCACTCGTGTCGCCCTCCATGCCGTCGAACAGGGATGGTTGCCTGATCCGCTGACGCGTTGGGGCATCCGACGCTTGTGCCAGGCGCGCCTGGAGGAATGCGCGGGCGCCGAGGCGGAATCGGCCCAGATCCTCGCCGAAGCGTTCCTGTCAGAGATGCGTGCGGCGCCGGTGGCGCTGTTGCCGGAGCGGGCCAACGCCCAGCACTACGAGGTGCCGGCCGCCTTTTTCGAGCAGGTGCTCGGGCCGCGTCGCAAGTACAGCTGCGCGTACTGGGACGACCGCGTGACGACCCTGGCCGAGGCCGAAGATTCGGCCCTGGCATTGACATGCCAGCATGCCGGCCTGGCCGACGGCCAGGACATCCTGGAACTGGGCTGCGGCTGGGGTAGCCTGACGCTTTGGATGGCCGAGCGCTTTCCCAAGGCGCGCATCACCGCAGTGTCCAATTCCACGTCGCAGCGCGCCTTCATCGAGGCGCGCGCCGCCGAGCGGGGATTCCGCAATCTCCAGGTGCTGACCGCCGACATGAATGACTACCAGGCGGGCGCTCGCTTTGACCGCGTGGTCTCCGTTGAAATGTTCGAGCATCTGCGCAACTGGCCGGTCATGCTGGCCCGGATCGCGGGCTGGCTGAAGCCGGATGGTCAGTTCTTCATGCATGTCTTCTGCCATCGCGACACCGCCTATCTGTTCGAAGACCGGGGCGACGACGACTGGATGAGCCGGCATTTCTTCTCCGGCGGCATGATGCCAAGCGCCAGTCTGCCGGCCCGCTGCCAGGACGACCTGGTGCTGGTCCGGCAATGGCATTGGTCCGGGCGGCATTACCAACGCACCGCGAACGCCTGGCTGGCCGCCATGGACGCTCGTCGCGTGGCGGTGTGGCCGATCCTGGTGGCCACCTACGGGGCGCACGCGGCCGGGCTATGGTGGCAGCGCTGGCGCCTGTTCTTCCTCGCCGTGGCCGAGACCTTCGGCTATGGCGGCGGCCAGGTCTGGGGCGTCGTGCACGCCCTGTACCGGCTCCGGGGCACGCCATGATCGATCCGGCCGGCGCCCTCTTCGCGCTGGGCTTCATGCTCAGCCTGGCCCTGGTCGGCTGGGCGCTCAGCCTGCTCGAGGACAATGTCACCGTGGTCGACAGCCTGTGGCCGCAGTTTTTCCTGTTCGGCGCCTTCGGTCATGTGCTCTGGCTGTCGGCCTGGACGCCCCGGCTGTGGGTGATGACCTTGCTCGCGCTCTGGGCCTTCCGGCTCAGCCTGCACCTGCACCGGCGCAACCACGGCCAGCCCGAGGACCGCCGTTATCAGGCGATCCGGGCCCGCAACCAGCCCGGCTTTGCCTGGAAGAGCGTGTATCTGGTGTTCGGCCTGCAAGCCGTCCTGGCCTGGCTGATTGCCTGGCCGCTGTTGGCCGCGCTGGGTGCCAGGACGCCGCTGGGATGGCTCGATGCCCTGGCCCTGGTCCTGGTCCTGCTCGGGATTTCCCTGGAAACGCTGGCCGACCGGCAACTGGCCGCCTTCCGGGCCGATCCCGGCAACGCCGGCCAGGTCATGGACCGGGGCCTCTGGCGCTACAGCCGGCATCCGAACTACTTCGGCGAAGCCCTGGTCTGGTGGGGCTTTTGGCTGTTCTCGGCGGCCTCGGGCGCGGCCTGGACGGTGTTCTCGCCGCTGCTCATGACCTTGCTCTTGCTCAAGGTGTCCGGGGTCTCGTTGCTCGAGCGCGACATCGCCGAACGGCGGCCCGGTTACCGCGCCTATGTCGCCCGCACCAGCGCCTTCATCCCCTGGCCGCCGCGCGGGGGGACTTCATGAGCCAGGGAGATTCCGCATGAAAGCCGCATTCCTGACCTTGCTGGCCGGTCTGGCCGGATGCCAGTCGGCCCCGTTGCCGCCCATGGCGACCGTCGCGCAGGTCGACCTCGAGCGCTTCATGGGTGACTGGTACGTGATCGCCAGCATCCCCACCTTCATCGAGCGGGACATCGTCAACGCGGTCGAATCCTACCGGCTGGACCCGGACGGCAGCATCGCCACCACCTTCACCTACCGCAAGGGCCGCTTCGACGGGCCGGAGAAGGTGATGCGGCCGCGCGGTTTCGTGCGCGACTGGGCCAGCAACGCGATCTGGGGCATGCAGTTCATCTGGCCGATCGAGGCCGACTACCGAATCGTCTATCTGAGCCCCGATTACGATCTCACCGTGATCGGCCGCGAACAGCGCGACTACGTCTGGCTCATGGCGCGCACGCCAACCTTGAGCGAGTCACGCTACCAGGACGCGGTCGGACGCATCGCGGCCTGGGGCTACGACACCTCGAAACTGCGCCGGGTCCCCCAGCGCTGGGAGGACCGGCCATGAAGATCGCCATCGTCGGCAGCGGCATTGCCGGCCTCACCGTGGCCCACCACCTGCATCCCGAACACGACATCACGGTGTTCGAGGCCGGCGCCCGTCTCGGCGGCCATGTGCATACCCACGACCTCGAATTGAACGGGAAGAAGCGGGCGGTCGACAGTGGCTTCATCGTCTTCAACCCGCGCACTTATCCGCGTTTCATCGAACTGCTCGACGAGCTGGGCGTGGCCAGCCAGCCGACCGAGATGAGTTTCTCGGTCAGTTGCGGGCGCACTGGTCTGGAATACAACGGCCACACCCTGAACACCCTGTTCGCGCAACGCGGCAACCTGGTCCGCCCCGCCTTCTGGCGACTGCTCAGGGACATCCTGCGCTTCAACCGGGACGCGCCGCGCCTGCTCGACCAGCCCGGCGCCGAGATCGGCCTGGGTGACTACCTGGAACAGGGCGGCTACGGCCCGGCGTTCCGCGACTATTACATCCTGCCCATGGGCGCCGCGATCTGGTCCACCGATCCCGACCGGATGCTGGCCTTCCCGGCCCGTTTCTTCATCCGCTTTTTCATCAACCACGGCCTGCTCTCGATCCAGGACCGGCCGCAATGGCGGGTGATCCAGGGCGGTTCGCGCCGCTACGTGGAGGCCATGGCGGCGCCGTTCCGGAGCCGGGTGCGCCTGAACACTCCGGTGCGCCGGGTGGTGCGCCGGGCGCAAGGGGTCGAACTGTGCCTGGACGAAGGCCGGCTCGATTTCGACGCGGTGTTCATGGCCTGCCACAGCGACCAGGCCCTGGCCCTGCTCGATGCGCCGACCCCGGCCGAGCGCGAGGTGCTGTCGGCGATTCCCTACCAGGCCAACGAAGCGGTGCTGCATACCGACACCCGGCTGCTGCCGCGCCGGCGGCTGGCCTGGGCGGCCTGGAACTACGGCATGCCCGAGGGCCCCGGCGGGCGGGTCGGCCTGACCTATGACATGAACATCCTGCAAGGCCTGCCCGGACCGGACACCGTGTGCGTGACCCTGAACGATGCCGGCCGCATCGATCCCGCCCGGGTGCTGGCCCGGATGACCTACCACCATCCCCTGTTCACCCCGGCCGGCGTCGCGGCCCAGGCCCGGCATCGCGAGATCGACGGCAGCGCGCGCACCTACTACTGCGGCGCCTGGTGGGCGAACGGCTTTCACGAGGACGGTATGGTCAGCGCGCTCGATGCCGTGCGCCACTTCCGCGCCGACCTGCACGCCCTGCGCTGGACCCGGGCCGCCTGAGACCATGGAAAGCGCGCTCTACTTCGGCAGCGTCTGGCACCGTCGCCACGTGCCCCGGGGCCATGCCTTCCGCTACCGGCTGTTCATGCTCTGGCTCGACCTCGATGAACTGGACCGGGTGTTCGCCGGCCGCTGGCTCTGGTCGACCCGGCATCCGGCCCTGGCCTGGTGGCGGCGTGCCGACCATGCCGGTCCGGCGGACCGGCCGCTCGCCGAGGTGATCCGCACCACGGTGGCGGACGCCACCGGCCAGCGGCCGAGCGGGCCGATCCGCCTGCTCACTCACCCGCGCTACTTCGGCATCGGCTTCAATCCGATCAGCCTGTTCTACTGCTATGCCGAGGATGGGGTCGAGCTCGACAGCATCGTCGCCGAGGTGCGCAACACGCCCTGGCTGGAGCGGCATCTCTACGTCCTGCCCATGGCCGGCAATCAGGGCTCTCCGGCGCGGCCGCGTTTTCGCACGGCCAAGGCCTTCCATGTCTCGCCCTTCCTGCCCATGGAACTCGACTACGACTGGCGCCTGAACCGTCCCGGACCGACCCTGACCCTGCACCTGGCCGACCGGGACGGCGAGCGGACCCTGTTCGAGGCCGGCCTGAGCCTGCGCCGGCGGCCGCTCACCGGAACAGCATTGGCCTGGGCGCTGCTCCGATTTCCCTTCATGACTGGTCAGGTCCTGTTCGGCATCTATTGGCAGGCCTTGCGCCTGTGGCTGAAAGGCGTGCCGATCTTCGACCATCCCCCCCGCGTGACCCCTTCTCGGGAGCCCTCCGCATGAACACCGATGTCCTCGATGCCCCGGCCGCACTGGCCGACCCGGTGCCCTCAGCCACGCCCTGGCAAGCGCTCGCCCGCCAGGTCGTGTTCGAACGCCTGTCCGGCTTGCGCACGGGGCGCCTGATCCTCGAATGCGGCCACCAGCGCTGGGAATTCGGTGGCGGCGGCGGCGCCGAAGCCCTGGTCATCGTGCGCGATCCGGCCTTCTGGACCCGGGTCGCCTTGGGCGGCAGTGTCGGCGCAGGCGAGTCCTACATGGCCGGGGAGTGGGACAGCGACGACCTGGTCGGCCTGCTCCGCCTGCTGTTGCGCAACCGGTCCGTGGTCGATGGCCTGGAACGCGGCCTGGCCCGGTTCAGCGCGCCGTTGCGCGGCCTGCTCCAGACCCTGCGGCGCAACACCCGGCGCGGCAGCCAGCGCAACATCGCGGCCCATTACGACCTCGGCAACGCCTTCTACCGGCTCTGGCTGGACGAGACCCTGATGTATTCCAGCGCCGTGTTCGAACGCCCGGACATGACCCTGGCCGAAGCGTCCACCGCCAAGCTGGCGCGCATCTGCGCCAAGCTGCGCCTGGGGCCGCATGACCATGTCCTGGAGATCGGCACCGGCTGGGGCGGCTTCGCCCTGCACGCCGCCCGCCACCATGGCTGCCGGGTCACCACCACCACCCTGTCCCGCGAACAATACGACCTGGCGCGCACCCGGGTCGCCGCCGCCAACCTGTCCGACCGGGTCACCGTGCTGCTCAGCGATTACCGCGACCTGGCCGGCCAGTACGACAAACTGGTGTCGATCGAGATGGTCGAGGCGGTCGGCGCCGACTACCTGGATACCTACTTCCGGGCCTGCGCTGCCCTGCTCAAGCCGGACGGTGCCATGCTGCTGCAAGCCATCACGATCGCCGACCAGCGCTACCAGGCCGCCCTGGGCGAGGTCGATTTCATCCAGAAACACATCTTCCCGGGCGGCTTCCTGCCCAGCGTCGGCGCCCTGGTCGCCGCCAGCGGCGCGGCTTCGGACTTGCGCGTGGTGCACCTGGAAGACATCGGCCCGCACTACGCCGACACCCTGGCGCACTGGCGCGCTGCCTTCCTGGCCCAGCTCGACGCGGTGCGCGACCTCGGCTTCAACGACACCTTCATCCGCATGTGGCTGTTCTACTTCGCCTATTGCGAGGCGGGTTTCCGGGAACGCGACCTCGGCACCGCCCAGATCCTGTTGTCCAAGCCCGGCTGGCGCGGCGCGCCGGTCCTGGGCGCCCTTGCCTGAACCCGAGAGAGAGGAGCCTTGCCATGATCACCTTCACCCGCGACCCCATCAGCCTGAACGACGTCGTCAACCTCGACCAGGCCCCCTTCGTCATCGAGGGCGCCGGACCCAACCAGCTCAAGATCTATTTCGAGTCGGAAGCCAACAAGCTGGAATACCTCGACACCCCCATCCACGGCACCCTGGAATCGAAGAATCTCGACCGGATCTTCAACGAGATGGCCGAAAACCCCGACACCGGCAGCATCAACTGAGCCCGCCATGCACCCGAGACATTTGCTGATCGTGGCGCATGGCAGCCGGCGCGCCGCCTCCAACGAGGAAGTGCGCCGGCTGGCCGCCGCCGTGGCCGGGTTGCACAGCCCGGGCATCGACCATGTCGAGTGCGCCTTCCTGGAACTGGCCGAGCCGGACATCCCGACCGGCCTGGCCCGATGCGCTGAACGCGGCGCGCGCGAAATCGTGGTGTTTCCGTATTTCCTGGCCGCCGGCACCCATGTCGCCGAGGACATCCCTGACGCCCTGGCCGAGTTCCAGGCCGGGCATCCCGACATCGCGGTGCGCCTGACCCCGCACCTGGGCGCCTCCCCGGTGCTGGCCGGCGCGATCCTGGAAGTGGCGCAGCACTCCGCGCCGGCCGGGGTTCCGGCCTGAGCCATGGTCCGGTCTGCCTGGCTGCGCCGCCTGCCCGGGTTCCAGCGTTCGCCGCCCGGCCTGGAATGGTGGTTGCTGCGTCGAATGCCCTGGATCTTGCTGGTCGGCACCGTGCTGCCGCTGCTCGGCGCCCTGGCCGGTCGACTGTGGCCACATGCCGGAAGCGCGCTGGAGATCGACCGGGCCGTCACCCTGGTCGACTTCATCGCGTTTGGCACGGTGGTCCTGCACTGGACCCTGGTGCTGACCCTGACGCTCGGCTGCGTGATCGTCTGGCTGATGAAAGGTCCGGCCTACGTGGCCGATGCCTACCCCTTGCACGAGGCCGACCGGCCCGATCCAGACGCTTGACGCGCTTCAGCCAGGCAGGAAGAACCGTTCGCGCAAGCCCTCCAGCCCGAGCATCTCGAGCAGGGCGGTGAGCCGTGCCGCCGAGCGGGCTTGCGGCGGGCCCTTGCGGGTGGCGATGATCAGCTCGTTCTTCATCGAGTGTTCCCAGCCGACCAGTTCGGTGACATTGACCTGGTAGCCGTGCGCCTCCAGTTGCAGGCAGCGCAGCACGTTGGTGACGTGGCTGCCGAATTCCCGGGTGTGGATGGGATGGCGCCAAAGCTCGGCCAGCGCTTCGCGCTTGATCCGGTCGCCCTTGGTCTTGCGCAGTTCGGCGGCGACCTCGGCCTGGCAGCAGGGCACCAGGACGATGTAGCGCGCCTGCTTGGCCAGGGCGAAGCGGATCGCATCGTCGGTGGCGGTGTTGCAGGCGTGCAGGGCGGTGACCAGGTCGACAACAATAGGGGTCTGACCCCTATAGAAATACTATAGAAACAGTGAAGGGGGGCTCAGCGGCAGCTTGGGCAGGGCTATATCTATCGACATATTCCGATCTCGGGGTCGCCTTGTGATAATTTGGTCGGCAGGCTCGTCTGACCGGGGGGCAGGTAACGAAAACTAATCCTAGGGGAAATCTTGGTGCGCTCACTCATCGTATGCTGCCTGTGCCTGCTAGCTTCTGGCTGTTCGCAGGTAGTCGACATCCTTTCGTCTGTCCCGGACAAGATCAACAAGGCATTTCCGCCGGTCGTTGCTGTCCAGGTAGCGGAAGCTGGCTTGCGTGCCGATCTCGAAGCCGATTCGTCTGCATTGCGGGTACTCGAACGGGACTACGCTGCCCAACTGGAACTTCGTGCGCTGAATTGCGCCAAGGGAATATCCATCGGCCGTTTCTCTACCGTCGCAACGGTGCGGGAACAACCCATCAGCCGAGATTGCTTGAACCAGCAGGACGAGGACTTGTTGCGCTATCTGGGCGTACGCAGGGTGGCTCTGCGTTTGGCGCGGCCCCCCTTGCGTCCGTTCAAGCCGCTCGGTACTCCGACAGCGCTGCCCAGCCTGGATGGAATGATCGTCTCGAATGGGGATGTTGCTCCAGCGGCGGCGGTCGCGGTCCTGCAAAGCGTGCGTGGTGAGTACCTTTCCGTGGAATTGCCATCTGGCCGAAAGATTGCCAGCCTGCCCGCTCAGTCATGGGGTGTCGGTAGGCCGAGCTTGGCGCCAAACGGCCGAGTCGTGGTGCTCACCGCTGGGCGCGACGGGCTTGTCTTTATTGATACGGAGACAGGCACGGAACTCTGGACGACCAAGAAACTTTCGCGCTGGCTCGGTTGGTTACCGGGGTTGTCGGCCGGCCTGGCACGCGAAGGCGCTACGGGTGGCGCAACGATGCTGGTGGATTTCCAGAGAGGCCAGATCGAGCCGCATCCCACCGGCCTGAGCGACCGTATCTGGGCCTTACCGCTGGATGATGGCCGGGTCCTGATGGGCGCCCTGAACGAGTTCTCGATGGTTGCGCACGCTCGGTCGGGCCAGACCGTGACTGCTGAAATCGTGCGCACCTATCGCCCGAGCCAGGCGACTGGGGGCTACGTCGGCCAACCCTTCCCTATGCGTGATGGCCGAGCCCTCGTGTTTGTCTCCGGTCGGGGCATCGCCCAACTGGACCTGGAGACGGGTGCCGAAAAGGGCTGGCCGACGGAGGGTTTCCTGCTCGGCCATCACGCCAAACTGGACGAGGTCAGGCTGCTGGTGGACTCCGCCCAGGCCGACATCGGCGGCACGCGAACCTGGGTTCTCGATATCGAGAACGGTACCTTGGCCCCAGTCGATTCTGCACTCGCAGGCACCGGCCACCTTCTCGGCCTGACCGGGCGTGTGGGTTTCCTGCGTCACGGACGCGACGTGTTGGTGGGCGACATTGTCGAGGCCGGGGAGCCGGTCCCGCTGGATCGTTTGGTCGGCGAATTTAACCTACGGCGCCAAGAGGCCAGGTTGGAGGAGGCATGGCGCAACGCGGAATTCCTTTCCGGTGGATATCGGGCCGGCTATCCCGTCCCGGTAACGGCGCTAGCACCCGCTTCAGCGCCATCCGCTCCAGCGCCATCCGCTCCAGCGCCACCCGCACCGATGCCGTCAGCCGGCATGCTTGGCGAACTGGCGCGTGTATCCTTGATTGAGGCGGTCGGGGTCTACCAAGGCAAGCATTCTGGTGAGCGCCGACCCGGCCAGCCCAGACATGGGACGGGTACCGTGACAGTGCGTGTGCGCGCTTCGGACAAACCCATCATTCTGGTTCTGAGTGCCTATGAAGCTGTGCGCTGGATCTTGCTTCCGGAATCGGGCGCAGACATCGCCGCCGTTCTCTACTCGGGCTATCACACGTCCAAGGTGGTGGGCGCGCGGGACGCGCGAGTGATCATGATCGGTAGCGACTATGCCTACCGTCTCGATAGTGCTGAATACCGAAAACTCAACTGGAACGTTCGCCGCTGGACCGGCCGGGATATCGAGGTGTTCCAGGGGCGCTACGAGGGTGAATCGTTTAGCGTAGGCGGATGAGCTTGATGGGCTAGGGTGCGCTGCCGTCAGGTCGTTGTCGCGGCCCCTGCCAGACCGGCTCGCCGTGTCCGGCCGCACGGTCCGCCAAAATCAAAATGGGTCAGTGTCGGAATGATTTTTCTGAATTGAGCCAATAATCTCATGCCCCGCAAGTCGAATAATAAGAGTCGAATAGTAATGGACCGAATAACAAGTGGACCGAATAACAAGGGACGGACCACTATTACCAGTACCACCAACTGGAGGCCATGAGCGGCGGGACGACGGCGAGTTTCGCCTACGACGCGCTCGGCAGGCGAAAGAGCAAGATCGTCAATGGGGTCAGCACCGGCTATCTGTACGACGGGATGAATCCGATCCAGGAGCAGAGCGGGGCGACGATCAAGGCCAACCTGCTGGCGGGGCCGGAGCTGGACGAGTGGTATGCCAGAACCGAGGCTGGGCAGACGATGAGCTATCTGCCGGATGCGCTGGGCAGCACGCTGGCGCTCGCCAATGCGGGCCAGGCGATCACCACCAGCTACACCTACGAGCCGTATGGCAAGACGACGGTGAGCGGGGCGGCGAGCAACAATCCGCTTGCCTATACCGGGCGGGAGAACGATGGGACCGGGCTGTACTACTATCGGGCGCGGTACTACGAGAGAACAATAGGGGACTGACCCCTATTGCTTTAATGGTCCGGTCTGCCTGGCTGCGCCGCCTTCCCGGGTTCCAGCGTTCGCCGCCCGGCCTGGAATGGTGGTTGCTGCGTCGAATGCCCTGGATCTTGCTGGTTGGCACCGTGCTGCCGCTGCTCGGCGCCCTGGCCGGTCGACTGTGGCCACATGCCGGAAGCGCGCTGGAGATCGACCGGGCCGTCACCCTGATCGACTTCATCGCGTTCGGCACGGTGGTCCTGCACTGGACCCTGGTGCTGACCCTGACGCTCGGCTGCGTGATCGTCTGGCTGATGAAAGGTCCGGCCTACGTGGCCGATGCCTACCCCTTGCACGAGGCCGACCGGCCTGAACCAGACGCTTGACGCGCTTCAGCCAGCTAGGAAGAACCGTTCGCGCAAGCCCTCCAGCCCGAGCATCTCGAGCAGGGCGGTGAGCCGTGCCAGTGGCGAAAAACAGGGGACACTGTTTAATGAGCCAGCCCGCATGCAATGCAGATTGGGCGGCTCGAAGGCCTCCTTCACCAACACCTCCAAGTTGATATATCCTCAAAGTATATCTCAAGCTTGCGAGGCTGATATGGACACCGCGAAAATCTTCTGGTCCGGCCGATCCCAAGCCGTTCGTCTGCCCATGAAATACCGCTTCGATAGCGATGAAGTCCGCATTCGCCGGCATGGCAGCACGGTGATTCTGGAACCCGTTGCGACCAACTGGTCCTGGCTGGATGCGCTGTGCGGCCAGCTGGACGAGGATTTCACCAAGGCCGTGACTGAACCGTTGCCCGAGCAGGACCGCAGCCAGGTAGATACATTTTTCAAATGAAATACCTGCTCGACGCCAACGCAGTCATTGCGCTTTTGAACGGCCATCCGGGCATGAATACCCGGATTCGGCAAGCCCAACCATCGGATATCGGCTTGCCGACTGTGGTGGCGCATGCGCTCTATTACGGCGCATTCAAGAGCGAACGCCGAGAGCGCAATGTCGGTCTGGTGGATGCCCTGCAATTCGAGGTTCTGACGTTCGACAAGGAGGACGCTCGCCAGGCCGGCGAAATCCGTGCGGAACTGGCCAGACAGGGTCGCCCCATCGGACCTTATGACGTCCTCATCGCGGCACAGGCCAAGGCGCGCGGGTTGACGCTGGTCACCCACAATGTGGCGGAGTTCGCACGGGTAACCGGTCTGGCAGTCGAGGATTGGGAAGTGTCGTGAGCCATGATTGTTCATATGAGCCCCACTGAGAACGGGGACGGTTTCACGGCCATCCATCGGCGTTAGCGTCAAGCCCATCTGCCGCCAGACTAGCTGGCTGGCGATGACCTAGCCATTTCGATGAGTTCGATATCCTTGCGCAGGCGGTCGTTGACCCGTGCGGAGAGGTCGACGCCCTTGGCGGAGGCCAGGGGTAATCCTCCCATTTTCGATCACCCCGAGAAGTCGGGGACGAGGTCGTGCGCGCCAAGCGGCCCCAGCCTTTGCCGACCGTGCTCGCGCCCGACGCGGTGGCTGATGTCGATCCCTCGCGCGTGGTTGACCGACCGGGGCCGGACCGGCGAGCGTCGTCAACCGGGCAGGAAGAACCGTTCGCGCAGGCCTTCCAGCCCGAGCATCTCGAGCAGGGCGGTGAGCCTGGCCGCCGAGCGGGCTTGCGGCGGGCCCTTGCGGGTGGCGATGATCAGCTCGTTCTTCATCGAGTGCTCCCAGCCGACCAGTTCGGTGACATTGACCTGGTAGCCGTGCGCCTCCAGTTGCAGGCCGCGCAGCACGTTGGTGACGTGGCTGCCGAATTCCCGGGTGTGGATGGGATGGCGCCAGAGTTCGGCCAGCGCTTCGCGCTTGATCCGGTCGCCCTTGGTCTTGCGCAGTTCGGCGGCGACCTCGGCCTGGCAGCAGGGCACCAGGACGATGTAGCGCGCCTGCTTGGCCAGGGCGAAGCGGATCGCATCGTCGGTGGCGGTGTTGCAGGCGTGCAGGGCGGTGACCAGGTCGATGCGGGCCGGCAATTGGTCGCTGGCGATCGACTCGGCCACGCTCAGGTTGAGGAAGGTCATGCCGGGGAACCCCAGGTGCCGGGCCAGTTCGCGCGAGCGCTCCACCAGTTCGGCGCGGGTCTCGATGCCGTAGATGCGCGGCTGGCCGTCCAGGGTCTTGAAGAACAGGTCGTACAGGATGAAGCCCAGGTAGGACTTGCCGGCGCCGTGGTCGGCCAGGCAGAAGTCCGGCGTGTCGGCGCGCACCGCGTTCAGCAGCGGCTCGATGAACTGGTACAGGTGGTAGACCTGCTTGAGCTTGCGCCGGCTGTCCTGGTTGAGCTTGCCGTCGCGAGTGAGGATGTGCAGGGCCTTGAGCAGCTCGATGGACTGGCCGGGGCGCAGCCCGAGCAGGTCGGCGGCCGGGACTGTGGCGATCTGGGGCTTGCGGCTCATGGGCGGGGTCCTCGCCAGGTGGGCTCGGCGCCGCCCCCGGCACGGTTCAGGGTGCGGGCCAGGACGAAGCAGAGGTCGGATAGACGGTTCAGGTATTGGCCGAGCCGGGGCGACAGGAGTTCGTGCTCGGCCAACGCGGTGACGCGCCGCTCGGCGCGCCGGCACACGGTGCGGCAGACATGGGCCAGGGCGGCCGGCCGGCTGCCGCCGGGCAGCACGAATTCGCGCAGCGGCGGCAGGTCGGCATTGAGCCGGGCCAGGGCGGCATCGAGCCGAGCCAGATGGTCTTCGCCGACTTGCGGCCGGTCGGGCAGGGCGAGTTCGCCACCCAGGTCGAACAGGTCGTTCTGGATCACCGCCAGGAGCGCCTGGGTGTCGCCGTCGAGCGGTTCGGCGGCGAGCAGGCCGACGCAGCTGTTCAGTTCGTCGACCGCACCCAGGGCCTCGATGCGCGGGTCGTGTTTCGGTACTCGCCGGCCATCGGCAAGGCCGGTGCTGCCGTCGTCGCCGGTGCGGGTGACGATGCGGTCGAGTCGGTCGGTCATCGGGTTTTCCTTTGCAGACAGTCGAGATAGGCGGCGGCGTCGGGCGGGAGGCCATGGCGCTGGCTGACCCAGATCATTTCCGCCAGGCAGTCCATGACAGCGTGCTGCGCGGCATGTTCATCGCCCTGGGCATGGGCCAGGGCGAGGTAGGCGGCGCGCACGCCGGCGGGCTGGTCGATGGACAGCTGCTCGCTGATCGACAGGTGCAGCATCAGGTGCAGGAAGGGGTTGGTTTCCCCGGCTTCCGGACGCCAGTCCTGGTCCAGGTGGGGCTCGGGGTGTTCCAGGTAGCGGTGGTATTCCGGGTGCCGCTGGATGTGGTCGACCGCCAGCATTTCCAGCGCGGTGAGCAGCGACCGGTCTCGGTGCTTGCGCCAGGCGTCGATCAGGAACTGGCGGGCTTCAGCGCGGCTGGGGTTGAACATCGGGGTAATGCAGGGCGAGCACGGTGGCGTACTGGAGCAGGCGGTTGCCGCCATCGAGCGGGGCGAATTCGCCGTTGCCGTAGAAGCCGATCAGGGGCAGGCCGGGATAGCGCCGGGTGATGGCGTCCAGGTCGCGGTCGACGCCGCCGTAGAACTGCGGGCCCCGGCCCATGCAGGCGAAGCAGAGTCCGAAAGCGGGCGTGGCCAGGGGGTCGAAGCGCCGGCGGTCGAGCATCAGGCGCATGTCGCGCTCGGCCGCGAGCGGCTGGCGGATCGCCCAGAACAGCCGGTCGCCGATCTTCAGCCGGTGGCTGACGGTGACCGAGCGCTCGGTCGGGTGGGTGGCCAGGATCGGCAGCAGGTGGTAGCGGCCCTCGGCGAGGGCGTTTTCGGAATCGCCATGGATGACACCGGCCATGACCAGGTGCAGGGGAAACTGGCGGCTGTCGTTGGCGTCCAGCGGCAGGCTGCGGGCCAGGCTGTCGAGGGCGCTCTGGCCGCCGATCCGGCGCACGTCGTGGCCGGTCAGTTGCTCGACTTCATGCGGCTCGGTGAGCGGCTGCACGCCGCGCGACACGTCGACCTCGACCTGGCTGCCGTCGAACACCAGCTCGCAGCGGCGGCCGTTGGCCAGGCGGCCGTTGGCCCACACCGAGTAGGGGCCCTGGCCGGTGGCGTCACCCGAGATGGCGCCATAGCGGCGCCCGGGCTGGACCAGCCAGCCGGTGTTGACGGCGTTCGGCGCCGCCATGGCCAGGCGCCAGTCATCCTCCGGGCGGGCCGCGCGCAGGCCGAGGCCGTCGCCGAACACCATGGCGGCGGCGGCAGGCACATCGAGCAGCCATTCCTCCTCGGTGAACAGGCCGACCGAGGCACAGCCCGCCACTTGCAGGCATTGCCCGGCGCGCGACGCGGCGCTGATGGCCGGTTGCGGCGCGCTGGCGAAGTCGGGACTGAGGAACAGCAGGATGCTCTCGGCGATCTCCAGCCCGGCCCGTTCGAGGGCGATGCGCACCGCTTCGGCAGCCAGGTCGGGCGTGGCGACGATGCCCTTGGCGAGGCCGGTGGCGACTTTCATGGTCGCCCCGCTTTTTCCTTGTATTCGCACAAGTCGGCGATGGCGCAGGCCGCGCATTCCGGCGTGCGCGCCTTGCAGACGTAGCGGCCGTGCAGGATCAGCCAGTGGTGGGCGTCGTGCTTGTAGGCGTCCGGCGTGGTCTTGAGCAGTTTCTGCTCGACCGCCAGGACGGTCTTGCCGGGCGCCAGGCCGGTGCGGTTGGCGACCCGGAAGATGTGGGTGTCGACCGCGATGGTGGGCTGGCCGAAGGCAGTGTTGAGCACCACGTTGGCGGTCTTGCGGCCGACCCCGGGCAGGGCTTCGAGCGCGGCCCGGTCGGCCGGCACTTCGCCGCCGTGGCGTTCGAGCAGCAGGCGCGACAGTTCGACCACGTGCTTGGCCTTGGTCTGGAACAGGCCTATGCGGCGGATGTGCTCGCGCACGCCGGCTTCGCCCAGGGCCCGCATGGCGGCGGCATCGGGTGCCGCCGGGAACAGGGTGGCGGTGGCTTGGTTGACGCTCTTGTCGGTGGCCTGGGCCGAGAGCACCACGGCGACCAGCAGCTGGAAGGGCGTGGCGTACTGGAGCTCGGTGGTCGGGTGCGGGTTGGCGGCGGCGAGGCGCGCGAAAATCTCGGCCCGCTTGGCGGCGTTCATCCGACCTGTCCGAGCGGGTTGTCGACCCGGGTGCGCCGCTCCTGCATCTCCAGCAGCCAGTTGCGCGCGGCGATGATCAGGCCGAGACCGATGAAGGCGCCGGGCGGCAGGATGGCGAGCAACAGGCCCTGGGTATCGGGCAGCACGGTGATCACCCAGGCCTTGGCGGCGGGGCCGAAGGCCAGGTCGAGCCCGGACAGCAAGGTACCCTTGCCGAGGATTTCCCGGATGCCGCCGAGCATGACCAGCACCAGGGTGAGGCCGATGCCCATGGCGACCGCGTCGAGCACCGAGTGCAGGGTGCCGCGCTTGGAGGCGAAGGCTTCCACCCGGGCCAGGACGATGCAGTTGGTGGTGATCAGCGGGATGAACACGCCGAGCACCACGTACAGGGCCAGCACGTAGGCGTGCATGAGCAGTTCGACCACGGTGACCAGCACGGCGATGATCAGCACGAACAGGGGGATGCGCGCGGCGTGCGGGATATAGCCGCGCACCAGGGCCACCGAGCCGCTCGCGACCGCCATCACTAGGGTGGTGGCGAGGCCGAGCGAGAGGGCGTTGACCACGTTGTTGCTGATCGCCAGCAGGGGGCAGAGGCCGAGCAGCTGGACGATGCCCGGGTTCTGCTTCCACAGGCCGTTGACGAAGATTTCCCGAATTTCACCGGACATGGGGTGCCTCCGAGGCCGGGGCCGGCCGCAACAGCTGGTCGCGGTGGGCCTGGAAATAGGTGAGCGCGTTCCGGACCGCCTTGACCAGGGCGCGCGGGGTGATGGTGGCGCCGGCCATGTATTCGAAGCGGCCACCGTCTTTCTTGACCTTCCACTCATGCGGCTGGGGGTTGCCGAGCGACTTGCCGTCGAATTCGTGGATCCAGGCGCTCTTGCCGATCTCGATGTAGTCGCCCAGGCCGGGCGTCTCGCGGTGGCCGGTCACCCGTACGCCGACGATGGTGCCGTCCGGCCGGATGCCGAGCAGGAAGCGGATCTCGCCGGAATAGCCATCCGGCGCGCCGGCTTCGAGTACTACCGCCACCGGCTGGCCGTGGCGATAGGCCGGATAGGCCAGGCCGGGCCGCTTCAGGCCGAGCCGCGGGTCGGCCGGCAGCGGCAGGGCGTCCTTGATTAGGTCGTTGTCGAAACCGCCCGGCGGCAGGGTTTGGGCGATCAGGCGCATCTTGGCCTCGCGCTCGCTCTGCTCGATGCGGGTGTGGGTCAGGCCGAAGGTGCCGGACAGGAGGGTGGCGCCGACCACGGAAAACACGAACAAGGCCGAGGCGGTGAGCAGGATGGGATGACGCGCCGCGTTCATGATCCGGCCTTGCCGCCCTTGGCGTGGCCATACACCCGGGGCTGGGTGTAGGCGTCGATGAACGGCGCCGCCGCGTTCAGGATCAGGATCGCGAAGGCGACGCCATCGGGATAGCCGCCGTAGCTGCGGATGATGATGGCCAGGAAACCGGCCAGGGCGCCGAAGATCAGCTTGCCCTTGGGCGTGCTGCACCCGCTGACCGGATCGGTGGCGATGAAGAAGGCGCCCAGCATCACGCTGGCGGTGAACAGGTGGAACACCGGGCCCATGGTGTGGGCCGGATCGAAGGCCTGGAGCAGGCCGGCACTGGCGGCGACCGAAGCCAGGAAGGCGACCGGGAGGTGCCAGGTGATGATCCGGCTGGCGAGCAGGTAAAGGCCGCCCAGCAGGTACATGCCGGCCACCCATTCCAGGCCGCTGCCGGACAGCCGGCCGAACACCGGGTTGGCGAGGATCTCCGACTTGGGCACGCCGGCCTTGAGCAGGGTCTTTACCGTGTCGAGCGGGCTGGCCATGGCGTAGGCGTCAACGCTGATCGAGCCCTGGCCGGCGAACACCAGGTCGAAGGCCTCGGCCAGGTTGGGCATGTGCACCACCAGGTGCGCCGGGCCGGGCCACTGGGTCATGTAGTTGGGGAAGCTGACGATCAGCACCGCGTAGCCGATCATGGCCGGGTTGAACGGGTTCTGGCCGAGGCCACCGTAGAAATGCTTGGCCACCACCACCGCGAACAGGATGCCCAGGGCGTACAGCCACCAGGGCGCCAGGGTCGGTACCGAGAGGGCGAACAGCCAGGCGGTGACCAGCACCGAGCCGTCGCTGATGAAGTTCTGGAAACAGCAGCCACGCATCAACAGGGCGAGGCCCTCGAACAGCAGGGCGAAGGCGAAGCAGACCAAGAGGCTGACGAAGATGCCTGGGCCGAAGAACCAGGCGTGCGCGAGGGTGCCGGGGACCAGGGCGGCCATCACCTTGAACATGGTGAGGCGCACCGAATTGCGTTCGCGGGCGATGAACGGGGAACCGATCATGTCGGGGTTTCCTCCACGCCGGCGGCCTTGCGCCGGGCTTCGATGGCGTCGATCTCGGCCTGCTGGGCCGGGGTCAGGTGTTCGGTGTTGGCCGGCGCGGCGGCGGCCTTGGCCTGCCTGGCGCGTTCGATAGCGGCTTCGAGCAGGGCCTTCTTGCGCGCCGCTTCCGGATCGTCCGGGGCCACCGCGCCCGACTCCAGGCGTTCGCTGGCCTTCTTGCCCAGGCGCTCGGCCTTTTCCTGCTTTTCCCGTTCCAGGCGCAGGCCGCGGAATTCATGCCGTTCGCGCGCGGCCTCGGCGGCTTGCTTGTCGCGTTTGCGCGCGGCCAGCTCGCCCTTGGCGAAGCGGAAGAAGTCGACCAGCGGGATGTGGCTGGGGCAGACATAGCTGCAGCAGCCGCATTCGATGCAGTCGGGCAGGTGGTAGGCCTGGGCCTTGTCCAGGTTCTTGGCCTTGGCGAACAGGTACAGCTCGAACGGCGACAGGCTGGCCGGGCAGGCCTGGGCGCACAGCCCGCAGCGGGTGCAGGGCATGGCCACGGTGCGGGGCGGGAAATTGACCGGGTCGGTGACGATCAGGCAGTTGACGCCCTTGGCCACCGGGGCGTTGAGATTGTTGACCGCGAAGCCCATGAGCGGGCCGCCGATGACGTGGCCATGGGCATCCGGCAGCTCGCCGCCGGCCAGGGCCAGCAACTCGCTCAGCGGGGTGCCGAGGCGGGCTTCGTAGTTGCCCGGCCGGGCCACCCGGCCGGTGATGGTGACGATACGCGAGATCAGCGGCTCGCCCAGGGACACCGCCCGCCACAGGGCATAGGCGGTAGCGACGTTGAAGACCTGGATGCCGATGTCAGTCGAAAGCTGGCCGGCCGGGACTTCCAGGCCGGTCAGGAGCTGGATCAGCTGCTTGGCGCCGCCGCTCGGATACCGGGTCGGCACCACCACCAACTTGGCGCCGACCGCCTCGGCCGCCGGGCGCATGGCGGCCACCGCTTCCGGCTTGTTGTCCTCGATGCCGACCAGCAGTTCGCGGGCACCGAGCAGGTGGCGCATCACCTCGGCGCCACGCAGCACGTCGCCGGCGCGTTCGCGCATCAGGCGGTCGTCGCAGGTGATCCACGGTTCGCACTCGGCCCCGTTCAGGATCAGCGTGTCGATGGCGACCGGGCCGGGCGCCAGCTTGACGTGACTGGGAAACACCGCGCCGCCCAGGCCGACCAGGCCCATGCCTTCGAGCCGGGCACGCACCTCGCCGGGCGGCAGGTCGCGCCAGGGAATCGGCTGGAAGGCCATGCCTTCGTCGAGGCCATCCGACTCGAGGGTCACGCAGGTATCGAACAAGCCCGAGGGGTGCGCGACCGGGGCCGGCTCGACCGCGCGCACGATGCCCGAAGTGGGCGCATGCACGGCCGCCGAGATGTAGCCCGCCGGCGCGCCGATCGGCTGGCCGCGCAGGACCCGGTCGCCGACCCGGACCAGCGCCTTGGCCGGCGTGCCGGCATGCTGGCGCAGGGGCACCACGTAGCGGGCCGACAAGGGCGCGACGACGATGGCGGCACCGCTCGACTCGGCCTTGTGTTCGGCCGGATGCAGGCCGCCCGGAAAGGAGAAGATCGGTTGCGTCATGTCGGCTGCCGCTGGATGGGAATCACCGGATAGCGCCATTTCCAGTTGGCGACGTTTTCCCGCACCACTTCCATGTGGATGCAGTCGACCGGGCAGGGCGCCAGGCACAGCTCGCAGCCGGTGCAGGCGTCGGCGAGGATGGTGTGCATCTGCTTGGAGGCGCCGACGATGGCATCGACCGGACAGGCCTGGATGCACAGGGTGCAGCCGATGCAGGTGTTTTCGTCGATCACCGCGACCGACTTCGGTTTCGGAGCGTGGTCCCCGCCGAAGGGCTTGAATTCCACGCCGAGCAGGTCGGCGAGTTGCCGGATGCCGTGCTCGCCGCCGGGCGGACACAGGTTGATGTCGGCCTCGTGCTTGGCGATCGCCTCGGCGTAGGGCCGGCAGCCGGGGAAGCCGCACTGGCCGCACTGGGTCTGGGGCAGGATCTTGTCGATCTTGTCGACCAAGGGGTCGGCCTCGACCCGGTAGCGGACGGCGGCCCAGCCGAGCACCACGCCGAGCAGCAGGCCGATGCCTGCCATGACCAGGATGGCGGTGGTCACTTGATCAGCCCCGCGAAGCCCATGAAGGCCAGGCTCATCAATCCGGCAGTGATCATGGCGATGCTGGTGCCCCGGAACGGCTTCGGGATGTCGGCCGCCTCGAGGCGTTCGCGCATGGCCGCGAACAGCACCAGCACCAGGGTGAAGCCGAGTGCGCCGCCCAGGCCGAACAGCAGCGATTCGACGAAGCCGTGCTGCTCCTGGACGTTGAGCAGGGGGATGCCGAGCACCGCGCAGTTGGTGGTGATCAGCGGCAGGTAGATGCCGAGCACCCGGAACAGGACCGGCGAGGTCTTGCGGATGAACATCTCGGTGAAGCCAACGATGCCGGCGATCACCACGATGAACGACAGGGTACGCAGATAAAAGAGGTCGGTGCCGAGCAGGTAGGTGTCGATCAGGTGGCTGGCACCCGAGGCCAGGGTGAGCACGAAGGTGGTCGCGGCGCCCATGCCGATGGCCGGCTCCAGCTTCTTGGAGACGCCCATGAACGGGCAAAGCCCGAGGATCTTGGCCATGACGATGTTGTTGACGAACACCGTGCCAATCAAGATGTAAAAGTAATGTTCCATTGTTCTTATCGCGACGAGCGCGAATTATCCGTCAGGGGAACGAATCGTGACAACGGGGTCCGGTATCAATCGAGTTGGGCGTGGTTGCCGTCGCAGAAGGGCGGCGTCGCGGAGTACTTGCAGCCGCACAGGAACAGCCGGCTGGGTTCGGTCACGGTCATCTTGAGCGGCGTGAAGCCGGTGCCCTGGTGGGAACCGTCGCAGAACGGCTGGCTCTTGGAATGCCCGCAGGCGCACCAGTAATACTCGCCCGGTTCCAGGTCGACCGGGTAGGGGCCGCGTTGGGCGATGAGCGGATCGGGCATGGCAGAACCTTTCTCGGCGGAGGATGACGCGATTATCCTCCAAATTCCTGATTAAAAAAATCAGGTATTCAGTACCTCTTGCCAGGCGCGCGGCGTCAGGCCGAGATCGGCGGCGAGCCCGGCATGACAAACCTGCCCGGCGGCCACGTTGAGTCCGGCGGCGAATCCCGGATCGGCCTCGAAGGCAGCGCGCGGTCCCTGTTCGGCGAGGCGCAACAGATAAGGCAGGGTGGCGGCTTCCAGGGCCTGGGTGCTGGTGCGCGCCACCGCGCCCGGCATGTTGGCGACGCCATAATGGACCACGCCTTCGTCGACGAAGAAGGGCTGGTCATGGCGGGTGACGCGCGAGGTCTCGGCGATGCCGCCCTGGTCGATGGCAATGTCGACGATGACCGCGCCGCGCGCCATGCGCCGGACCAGATCGCGCCCGATCAACTTGGGCGCCCGTCGACCCGGCAGGTAGACGGCGCCGATCACCAAATCGGCCGGGATCACCTCGGCGGCGATCGTTTCCGGGCTGGACGGCATGCCCCGCACGCGGCCCGGATAGCGCGCCTCGAATTCGGCCAAACGGGCCGGGTCGCGGTCGAGCAGGACCACGTCCGCGCCCAGGCCGACGGCCAGCTGGGCGGCGTTGGCGCCGGCCTCACCGCCACCGATGATCACCACCCGGCCGGGCGGCACGCCCTCGACCCCGGCCAGCAACACGCCGCGGCCGCCGGATTTCATCTCCAGGCCCTGCATGCCGACCTGCACCGCCAGGCGCCCGGCGATGCGTGACATCGGCGCCAGCAGCGGGGTGCGGCCCGGGTCGTCGAGCACGGTCTCGAAGCCGATCGCGGTGACGCCCCGCTGCATCAACTCGCGCGCCAGGCCGGGCGCGGCGGCCAGGTGCAGGTAACAGAACAGCAGCTGCCCCGGCCGGAAGAACACCAGTTCGGCAGCCTGCGGCTCCTTCACCTTGAACACCAGGTCGGCCTGGTAGACCGCGGCGCCGTCGGCGACCACGGTGGCACCGGCGTTCAGGTAGTCGAGATTGGAATAGCCGATCGCGCTGCCGGCGCCGCGATCGACCCACACTTCGTGACCGGCCGCGACCAGGCGGGCGACCCCGGCCGGGGTGAGGGCGACGCGGTGCTCTTGCGGCTTGATTTCCTTGGGGATGCCGATGCGCATGGGGGGCTTCCGGAGGCGGCTGAGGGGCCTATTGTGCCCGATCCGGCCGCCAGCGTTGCAGGCGCAGCGAGTTGCTCACCACCGACACCGAGGACAGGGCCATGGCGGCGCCGGCAATCACCGGGCTGAGGTGCCCGAGCGCGGCCAGGGGCAGCGCCAGGACGTTGTAGACGAAGGCCAGGAACAGGTTCTGGCGGATCTTCGCCATCACCGCGCGCGACAGGGCGATGGCATCGGCGACCGCGTCGATGTCATTGTGCATCAGGGTGATGTCGGCGGCAGCCAGGGCGATGTCGGCGCCCGCGCTCATGGCGAAGCCGACGTCGGCGCTGGCCAGGGCCGGCGCGTCGTTGATGCCGTCCCCGGCCATGGCCACGACCCGGCCCTCGGCCTTCAGCGCTGCGACTGCGGCAGCCTTGTCCTGGGGCTTGATGCCGGCCCGCCAGTCCTCGATGCCGACCGCCTCGGCGACCCGGGCGGCGGCGGCCGGGTGGTCGCCGGTGAGCATGATCGGACGGATGCCGGCCGCGCGCAGGCGCGCGATGGCCGCGGCGGCACCGGGCCTCACCTGGTCGGAGAAGGCGAAGCGGGCAAGCTCGCGGTCCGCCTCGCGCAACGCCACCCAGGTGGCGCTGCTTTCCGTCTCGCCGGTCACCGCGGTCAGGCTCAGGGCGCGGCCTGCGATGTACCCGGCGACGCCTTCGCCGGGCAGGTCACGGAAGTCGCTGACGGCGGGCAGGACCAGGCCGCGCTGGGCGGCGGCGTCGAGCAGGGCCCGCGCGACCGGGTGCTGGCTGCCCTGTTCCAGGGCGGCGGCCAGGGCCAGCAGGGCGTCGTCCTCGGGCTGCCTGCGCTCGAGCACCAGGCGGCCTTCGGTCAGGGTGCCGGTCTTGTCCACGGCCAGGATGTCGAGCCGCTCGGCCCGTTCCAGGACCTCGGCGGCGCGCACCAGGATGCCGAGCTGGGCGCCCCGGCCGAGGCCGACCATCACCGCCGTCGGGGTGGCCAGGCCGAGCGCGCAGGGACAGGCGATGACCAGCACGGCGACCGCTGCGACCAGGCCCTGGCGCCACTCGCCGGTCACCAGGCCCCAGCCGGCCAGGGTGAGCAGGGCCAGGCCGATCACCACCGGCACGAAGACCCCGGAGATGCGGTCCGCCAGCTTCTGGATCGGCGCCTTGGAGCCCTGGGCGGCTTCGGTCAGGCGCACGATCTCCATCAGCTGGGTCTGCGCGCCGGCGCCCTCGGTGCGCAGGATCAGGCGGCCGTCCAGGTTCTGGGTGCCGGCCCAGGCGCGCGCGCCGGGCGCCTTGCGCAGCGGCAGGCTCTCGCCGGTGAGCAGGCTTTCGTCGACCAGGGACACGCCGTCCTCGACCGTGCCGTCGACCGGGACCCGCTCGCCGGCCCGGACCTGAACCCGGTCACCGAGGCGGACCGAAGCGAGGTCGGCGTCGACGAAGGTACCGCCCCGCTCGACCCGCACCGTCTTCGGCTGCAAGCCCATCAGCTGCTCGATGGCGCTCGAGGTGCGGCCCTTGGCGCGCGCTTCGAGCAGCTTGCCCAGGCGGACCAGGGTGATGACCGCCGCGCTGGCCTCGAAGTAGAGTGGCGCGCCAGGCGCCAGGAACAGGCTGGCCAGGCTGAAGAAATAGGCTGCGCTGGTGCCCAGGGCGACCAGGACGTCCATGTTGGCGCCACCGCCGCGCAGGGATTTCCAGGCGCCATCGTAGAAGCGCCAGCCGGCCCAGAACTGCACCGGGGTGGCCAGCAGCGCGTGCGCCCAGCCGGGCAACAGGTGGTGGCCGGCGAGCATGGCGATCATGTCGGCGATCAAGGGCAGGGTGAGCGCCGCGGCGATCAGGAACTCGCGCCGTTCCCGGGCATAGGCCGCGGCCTTGCGGGCCTTCTCCTCGGCGCGCCGGGATTCGGTCAGCGGCGTGGCGCTGAAGCCGGCGCGGGCGACCTTGTCGATCACGGCGGCCTCGTCGCACAGGCCGGGTGGGTAGCGCACGCGCGCGGTCTCGTTGGCCAGGTTGAGCCGCGCCTCGACGCCGGGCAGGGTGTTGAGCACCCGTTCCAGACGCGTCGAGCAGGCGGCACAGGTCATGCCGGCAATGGCCAGGTCGAGCACGGTGGGCGGCACCGTGAAGCCGCTCTTTTCGATCCGGGTCAGGAGGTCCTCGGCGCGGGTCTGGCCGGGGTCGAAGTCGATCTCGGCCGATTCGGTGGCCAGGTTGACCCGGGCGCTGACCCCGGGCAGGCGGTTCAGCTGCGCTTCCAGCCGGGTCGAGCAGGCGGCGCAGGTCATGCCGGCGATGGGGAGGGTGAGGTGGCGCGGGTTGGTCATGGCGAAAATGTACCGCGTTACCCGCGTGCCGGACTACCGGCACGGCTCTGGTTCAGGCCGGAGGTGCCAACTCGTCGGGTGTGCCGAAGGCGAAGGCCGAGAGCCGGGTTTCCATCACCCGGTCGGTGAACACCCGACGGCCCGGGTCGTCACCCGCCGCGCCGGCCACCACCATCAGGGGCAACAGGTGTTCCTCGGCGCCGGGGGGATGGCAGAGCGCCGCGCAGGGCGCCCGGGTCCAGTCGAGCAGGGCCTGGCGCCGGGCCTCGGGGCGGGCCGCGACGGTCTCGGTCAGCCAGGCGTCGAACTGGTCCGAAATCGGCCCGAAGCGGGGATCGCCGTAGCCGGCCATGTGGTGGAAGCTCATGCCGCTGCCGATGATCAGGACGCCGTCGTCGCGCAGCGGGGCCAGCGCCTGGCCGGCGCGCAGGTGCGTGTCGGGGTCGAGGCTGCGCTGCAAGGACAGCTGGACCACCGGGATGTCGGCTTCGGGAAAAACCAGCATCAGCGGAATGAACATGCCGTGGTCGAAGCCCCGGGCAGGGTCGGCGTGGCTGTCCAGCCCGACCGCTGACAGCCGCGCCCGGACGTCCGCGGCCAGGCCGGGGTCCCCCACCGCGGGATAGCGCAGGGCGTAGGTGTGGTCAGGGAAACCCCGGTAGTCGTAGATCAGTGCCGGCCGGTCGCCGGTGGTGACGCTGAAGGTGGGCGCCCGCCAGTGCGCCGAGACCATGACGATCGCGCGCGGCCGCCGGGGCAGGGCATCGGCCGCGTGCCGCAGGTAGTCGGCCATCCGGTCCCAGGCATCGGCCGGCTGCCAGTCCATGAAAAAGCAGGGACCGGCGCCATGCGGGATGAACCAGGCCGGCATCCGGGTCGCCATGGCGCGCCGCCTATTCCTTCAGGGCTTCGATGGCCACGTCGATGCGCACGTCGTCGCCGACGAAGGGCACGTATTTCCCGGCATTGAACTCGGAGCGTTTGATCATCGTGTAGGCATTGGCGCCGATCGTCTCCTTGCGCAGCATCGGGTGGGGCATGGCCTGGAACGCGTTGACCGTCAGGGTCACCGGACGGGTGATGCCCTTGATCGTCAGCAGGCCTTCGATCGAGGCCGGCTTGTCGCCGCTGAAGACGATCCGGGTCGATTTGAAGGTCGCGGTCGGGAAGCGCGCGGTGTCGAAGTAATCCGGGCCCCGCAGGTGTTCGTCGAAGGTGTCCGAGCCGGTGTCGACCGAGGCCATGTCGATGACGATGTCGACCGCGCCCTGTTTCGCGGCGCGGTCGTAGACAACCTTGCCGGAGGTCTTGTTGAAGCGTGACATCTGCACCGAGAAGCCGAGGTGGTTGTAGGAAAAATGCGGATAGGTGTGGGTCGGCTCGATGACGTAGGTGTCCGGGGCGGCGAGCGCGCGGGTGCTGGCGAAGATGGCAAAGCTGAGTGCGGCCAGGGTGGATTTCATGGGAGGTCTCCTCTCGGTGGGGGTCATTTGCGGGTGGCGGGAATGCGAAAACGGACCTGCACGTCGTTGGCGACGATGTCGAACTTGCTCCAGGCGCCTTCGCCGATGCCGAAATCGCCGCGGCGCAGGGTGAAGCTGCCCTCGAACACGCCATTCGTGCCTTGGCCGGTGAAGGTGGCAGGTACCACGAGTTCCCGGCTGCGGCCTTTGAGGCTCAAGGTGCCGGTGACTTCATAGCGCGCGCCGCCGAGCGGC
Source organism: Pseudomonadota bacterium (assembly GCA_049322515.1). Taxonomy (GTDB): domain Bacteria; phylum Pseudomonadota; class Gammaproteobacteria; order Burkholderiales; family Thiobacillaceae; genus Parasulfuritortus. The sequence goes on along the minus strand of JBMOQW010000027.1, from coordinate 84,465 downwards.
TTCACGCCGCTCGAGACGAAGCGTGCCGTGGGGAAGCTGCGGCTGTCGAACCACGGCTTGCCGGCCGCTTCCTGGTCCGCCTCGCGGCTGCCCAGGTCGACGCCGGCCAGGTCCACCTCGATCGTGGCCTGGGCGCTGGCCGGGCGCGCCGGATCGAAGCTGAGCTGGGTGGCGGCGCGCTTGAACTGGCCGTCCATCTTGACGCCCATCTGTTGGTAGATGAACTGGATCACGGCAGGTTGCGCCGGGCTCTGGACATAGGTTTCGGCGTGGACGGCGGGGCTCAGGGACAGACAGAACAGGGCGGCAAGGGCGAGGCTGGGTTTCATGAGGGCTCCCGATCGGAACGAAGGACACGGCGTGGCGACATGCGGGCGAGCACATCGTCGCGGTCGATGAAATGGTGCTTGAGGGCGGCGCCGACATGGCCGAGCACGAGGGCGGCCAGGGTCATGTTCAGGCCCCAGTGGACGGTTTGCAGCAGGTCGCCCAGGGCCGGGTTCCTGGCCAGCAGGTCGGGCAGCGGCCAGACCCCGAACAGCACGGTCTGGAAGCCCTTGGCCGAGCTCATCAGCCAGCCGGACAGGGGCACCGCGAACATCAGCCCGTACAGGAGGCCATGACCGGCCTGGGCGAGCGCCCGCTCGACGCCGGACATGTGCCCGGGCAGCGGCGGCGGCCGGTGGCCGAGCCGCCAGGCCAGGCGCAGCGCGGCCAGCAGGAAGACGCAGACCCCGGCCCACTTGTGCCAGGCGTAGTACTGCAATTTCTCGGGAGAGAGGGGCAGTTCGTGCATGTACAGACCGAGACCGAACAGGCCGAGGATCAGGACCGCCATGGCCCAGTGCAGGGCAATGGCGAGGCGGGTGTAGCGAAGCGCGGCCATGATTCAGGCCGCCAGGTCGAAGACCAGCACTTCGGCGGCCTCGGTGTCGGACAGGGTCAGCCGGCTTTCATCGGCCAGCTTGGCGGCGTCGCCGGCGGCCAGTACCTGCCCATTCACGCTGAGCCGGCCACGCACCACGTGGACATAGGCCTTGCGGGCCGGGTCGAGGGGCAGGGTGAAGCGGTCGTCCCGGTCGAACAGTCCGGCGTACAGCCGGGCGTCGGCGTGCAGGGTGAGTGCCCCCTCGGCGCCGTCCGGGCTGGCGATCAGGCGCAGGGTGGCGCGCTTCTCTGTCTCGGAAAAGGTCTTCTGCGCGTAGCCGGGGTCGAGGCCGCGCGCGGTCGGCTCGATCCAGATTTGCAGGAAATGGGTGGGGGCGTCGGCGGACGGGTTGAATTCGCTGTGCGTGATGCCCCGGCCGGCACTCATGCGCTGCACGTCGCCGGCAGGGATCGCGGTGCCGTTGCCGAGGCTGTCGCGGTGCGCCAGGGTGCCGGATACCACGTAGCTGATGATTTCCATGTCGCGGTGGCCATGGCTGGCGAAGCCCCGGCCGGGCGCCACCACGTCCTCGTTGATGACGCGCAGGTTGCCCCAGCGCAGGTGGTCCGGGTCGTGGTAATCGGCGAAGGAAAACGAGTGCCGGCTGTTAAGCCAGCCATGGTCGGCGTGGCCGCGGTCCTGGGATTTGCGTAAGGTCAGCATGGGCGGTGCTCCTGTGCTCGTGCCGTGTCGGCGTGGCCCTACTGTAGGCCGAGACACCGGCTTTGTGATCGCGCCGGTTTGCTGACATCATTCAAAAAAAATGAATGGTGATCCGGTATGCCTGCTTCCAAGCCCACGCCCCGTGCCGTCCTGACGCCTGAGTCGCTCGAACTGCTGCGCCAGGTGGCCGAGCGCGGCAGTTTCGCGGCGGCGGCGCGGGCCAGCGGCCTGGTGCCCAGCGCGCTGACCTACCGGGTGCGCCAGATCGAGGAGGCGCTCGACGTCCTGCTCTTCGATCGCGCCTCGCGCCAGGCGCGCCTGACCGAGGCCGGTCGGGAACTGATCCGCGAGGGCGAACGCATCCTGGCCGAGATCGATGCCGTGGCCCACCGGGTCAAGCGGGTCGCCACCGGCTGGGAGGCGCAATTCACCGTCGCAGTCGACAGCATCATCCACCTGCCGACCGTGCTGGCGCTGTGCGAGGATTTTTTCGCGCTCGATCCGCCGACCCGCCTGCGCATTCGCGCGGAAACCCTGTCCGGCACCCTGGCAGCGCTGACCTCCGGCCAAGCCGACCTGGCCCTCGGCGTGGTGGCCGAGCTGGCCGATACGGCCGGGCTGAAATTGCAGCCCCTGGGCATGCAGCGTTTCGTCTTTGCCGTGGCGCCACATCATCCCCTGGCCGGGGCCGACGAGCCCCTGAGCGACGCGGTCATCCGTCCCCACCGCATCGTCGCGGCGGCCGACTCGGTGCAGCGCGGCAGCGGGGTCTCGGTGGGCCTGCTGGGCGGCCAGGACGTGTTCACGGTGACCACCATGCAGGCCAAGCTGGAAGCCCAGTTGCGCGGGCTCGGCTGTGGCTTCCTGCCGGAGAACCTGGCCCGGCCATACATCGAGACCGGTCGCCTGGTGGCGAAACGGGTGGTCCGCTCGGAACACCAGGTCCATGCCAGCTATGCCTGGCGCGACACGCCTTCGGCCGCGAACGGGCGCGCCTTGCAATGGTGGCTGGCGCGCCTGGAACGGACCGTCACGCGCCAGGCCTTGATGTGGTCGCCCCCCGGCGCGGGCGTGCCTACTTGAGATAGCCCCAGGATTTCAGCCGGCTGACCGCGTACTGGGCTTCCCGGCCGCTGTTCACCTGCTGGGCGTAGCGGTAGAAATATTGTGCCGCCTGTTTGCGGTCGTGCCGGTCCTCATGGGCGACACCCATCAGGAAGGTGGTGTTCGGGTTGCCCGGCAGGCGCTGCTCATAGGCCTGGAAGAACTGCAACGCGGCATCCGGCTGGTTCAGGGCCAGCTTGTTGACGCCGGACAGTTGAAGGGCCTGGCCTTCGCTCGGGTAGATGGCCCGGGCCTGGGCCAGGTAGGCCTCGGCCTCGCGCGGCCGCTTCTGGGCGGTCATCAGCTTGGCCATGAGCACGTTGCCGGTGTAGTCGTCCGGGGCCTGGCGCAAGGCCTGGTCGAAACGTTCCTCGGCCTGCGGCAGCTGCTTCTTGCTCATCAGGCCCTCGCCCTGTTGCTGGGCCGCGACCACCGTCTTGATCCGGCGCAGATCGGCGATGCTGTCCATGTAGCGTTCTCGGTTTTCCTTGCGGCCCCGTTCGGCGGCGTATTTCTTGGCGGCGCGCTTTTGCGCGGTGGCATGCCGTTCGTCACTCATCGGATGCGAGGCGAACATGGTTTCCAGGAGGCCGGGCTTGGATTTCGACTGAGACTGCAGCATGCCCATCAGGCCGGACATGCCGTCCGGGTTGTAGCCGGCCTTGACCATGTAGTCCATGCCCAGGGCATCGGCTTCGCGTTCGTCGTCGCGGCTGTACTTGGCGAGCAGGGCACTGCCACCGATCTGGCCGGCGAGCTGGATGATCGGCTGGTACTGCTCGTTGCCGGCGACGGCCACCTGGGCCAGGACCAGGCCGCCCTGGACCAGCATCGACTTGCCGGCGCGCTCGGCGGCATGGCGGGCGTTGACGTGGCCGATCTCGTGGCCCATCAGGGCGGCCAGCTCGTCTTCACTCTCCATTTCCAGCAGGATGCCGCGGGTCACGCCGATGCTGCCGGCCGGAAAGGTGTAGGCGTTGACGTAGTTGGCATTCAGGGCGCGCGCGCTGTAGGGCATCTTGGGCCGGTGCGAATCGGCCCACATGCGGGCGCCGACATACTCGACGTAGCGGTTCAGGCGGGTGTCCTGGCTGGCGCCGTAGTCGGCCGAGAACTGGTGCGGCGCATGTTGCTTGTCGAGGTGCTTTTCCTGGTCCTCGGACATCCCGACCAGGCTGGTCTTGCCGGTCACCGGGTCGGTCGCGCAGCCCTGTAGCCAGGGCGGCAGGACGACGGCGGCGCTGGCCAGGCCGATCAGGCGAAGAAAGTCGCGGCGGGGTTGGGATCGCATGGTGGGCTCCTCAGGTCTTTGGTTTGCTGTGCGTGTGCGGGCCGGCGCTGTCGACGTCGACCGGGATCAGGTTGATCTGGGCGTGGCGGACGCCGCGTTCGGCGGCCAGGTGATCGGCGAACGCGCGCGTGGTGGCGGTGTCGCCACGCAGGATCAGGGTTTCCAGGCAATGATCGTGATCGAGGTGGACGTGCATCGCCGACACCACCAGGTCGTGGGCGTGGTGCTGCATCTCGGTCAGGCGGTCGGACAACTGGCGTTCGTGGTGATCGTAGACGTAGGACAGGGCCGCGACGCAATGCGGGGCTTCGTCGCGCGCCAGGCGGTCGCTCTCCAGCGCGTTTCTGAGCAGGTCGCGCATGGCCTCGGAACGATTGGCGTAGCCACGCTTGCGGATCAGATCATCGAATGCCCGCGCCAGGGGTTCGTCGAGGGAGATGGTGATGCGTTCCATGAGGTCGGACCGGGGAGGGATGCCCGGAATGATGGACCCGGCCCGGGTCCGCCGCAATCCTACGAATGTTTCATGGCTGCGCGGACCGGTGCTCGCTCAAGGTGGTGATGGTCATGGTCTGGTTGTGCAGTTCGCAGCGCTGGGTGGCGGTGAACGGCGAGATCTCGCCATAGGAATAAAAGCCGGTGAGCGGCACTTCCCGACCCAGGATGTCGCGCACCGCCTCGGTTTCTTCTTCGATGCGCTGCTTCAGGACCAGCTTGCGGCCGACACAGCTGATCAGGATGGCCAGTTCGGCCGGCGCGTCACCAAGGCCCTGGCGGGTGGCCTCGGCGGCCCCCGCGGCGCCCTCGACCAGACGCTCGAAATTGGCTTTCATCAAGCGGGCATACATGCCTTCGGGCATGTCGCCGGCGAAGGTCATCGACTGATCTTCCTCGTTGACGGCCAGGATGGTGCGCACCAGGCCGGACGGCTTGTCCGGCGAGGCCGAGAGCGAGAGCGGAAACAGGAGCCCGGTGGCGGGCAGCCCGGCGGCGTGTTCGCCGAGATATTTCCGGTACAGGCCAAGGGCCGAATGGCCATCCAGTTCATACAGGACGTTGCCCTGGGCGCGGGTGATCATGCGCTCGGGGCCGAACGGGTCCCAGCCGCCCAGGGAACCGTAGCCGACCCGCAGGGCGTCGCCATAGAGGCCGAGCGCAGCGATCCGGCCGGGTGCCGGGTCGGCGTCGGCGATCACCAGGGTGCGCTGGAACCGGGCCCCGTCGCCGGACAAGCCGCCGGTCAGGCTGACCTCGGCAGGCAAGCCCGCCTTCAGGCCCTCGACCAGGGCCGTGCCGTTGACCAACAGGCCGTCCGAGAGCACGAAGACGTGGCGCAGGTCCGGGGCTTCCAGGGCGCGGGCCAGGGCCTCGCCGGCCGCCCGGCTCTGGTCGGGATTGGTGACGTCGCGGTGGACCAGGCGGATCGGGGTCTGCTCGAAGGCGATCGCGGTGGCGGTCAGGGTATCGTCGTGGACCCGGACGCCCTGGATTTCCCCAGCCGTTGAACAGCCGAGCAGGTGTGCACCGGGATAGAAGGCGTGCAGCTCGGCCAGCCGTTCCGGGGTCAGGCAGGGAGTTGCGCCAAATACCAGCAGCAAGTCGGGGGAGGCCAGGCCGGGCCGGTCTTGCCAGCCGGTTTCTGGAGTCCAGAGCAGTTGTTCGGTGCGCATCGGGTGGGTCTCATGCGGTTCCGGAAAGCAGGCATTCATACCCCTCGAACTCGGCTTCGATGCCGGCCAGGCTGCCGGCCACGGCAGCCCAGTCCAGGCCGAGGCGGGTGAGGACATCGGGGACGAGCGGGGGCGCGATGGCGCGCTGGTCGCGGGCCAGGTCGAGGCCCTGTGCCAGCGCGTCGCTGAGATGGGCCAGGTAGGCCGGGCGGGGTTCCGGCGCCTGGTCCGGTTGGTGATGGAAAGCAACCGCGTTCTGGATCTCGGGCGGGAAATTCCAGTGCCCGGCCAGGGCCGCCCCGGCTTCGGCGTGGGTCAATTCGAGCACCGCCCGCTCGGCCTGGATCAGGGGGGCGTCGTGGGCATCGCGCCAGGCCAGGGTGGCCTGGTACTGCCGGGTGTGGCCGACCACCAGGAGCAGGCGGCCGATATCGTGCAGCAAGCCGGCCGTGAAGCCGACCTCCGGGTCCATGCCGGCGCGCGCGGCCAGCTTGCGGCCGCACACCGCAGCGCCCAGGCTGTGGTGCCAGAAGGTCGACGGATCGAACCAGTCGAGGGCCGGCATCCGGAAGAAGTCGGTCAACGCGGCCGTGGTGACCAGGCTGCCGACCGCGCGGAAGCCGAGCACGACCACCGCGTCATGGATCGAGGATACCGGCTTGGGCAGGCCGTAGAACGGCGAGTTGGCGACCCGCAGGGCACGCGCCGAGAGGGCCTGGTCCTTCTCGATGCCGTGCGCCAGATCATCGACCCGCAGGCTTTCGTCGCTCATGGCCAGGATCAGCTCGTTGACCACGCCGGGCAGCGACGGCAGCCGATGGATGTTGTCGAGCACCTGGGCCGGGGTGATGCGGTTCATGAGGTCGGGTCCGTGCCGGGCGGGGTGGCAGCCAGAGGGTCCAGGCGATAGGCCAGGAGCACCTCGAACAGGGCGGCCGAAGCCGGGGCGTCGAGCGATTTGCGGAAGATGTGGCGAAGGCGCGCCTCGGTCGCCTGGCGCATGGCCGCCCGTTCCTGGTCGGACGGCGGGATGCGTTCGGGCAGAATCAGCACCGAGGCGATGCCCCGCCGCGCCAAGGCGGCAATATGGGGGGCGGTGAGCTCGGTGCCCGCCGCCAGCATGAGATTGCCCTGCCGGTCACGGACCGGTTCGGCCAGGTGCATGCCGGCATGCACGCTGGCGAGGGGCAGAACCTGGCTTTCCGGCGTCATCGCAGCATCCTTGTCGGAACCCGGTCCGACCCGCCGGGCGCGGGGTCGGGAGCGCGTCTACTTTCCATGGGTCGGTGTTGGTTTGTTTATACCAATTATCGGCGTCCCATCGGAAATGTTCAGCTTTTCTTTTCCACACCCCGGCGCGCCGCCCGGCCGGGCCGGAAGGCCCGCACGGCGCGCTTCAATTCGCCCAGCCGGGCACCGGGCAGGCCGCCGTAGCGCAGGCCGACGTAGAGGCCGGTGATGGTGCGGATCGGTGTCGCCAGGTCCGGCCGCCGCGCCGCGGCGCGCGCGGCGAAGTCCTCCGGCCCCTCGGCGCGGCCACGGGTCAGCCCGATTCGGGCCAGCCGGGTGGCGAATCGGTCGTAGAGGCGATCCGCGCCCTGCCGGCGGGGGCCGGCGGCGTCGCGTAGCACCCAAAGGGCGAGCCCGCCAACCACCAGGCCAGCCATGCCGAGCAGCGCCCAAAGCAGGCCGCGCAAGGTTCCGAGCGAGGGCGACAGGGCGGTCAGCAAGCGACGCTGGCGTTCGAAATCGTAGCCGAGCACCCACTGGTTCCAGCCGTTGTTGACGAAATCCCAGGTTTGCCTGAGCGGCCGCAGCCAGTCCGGCGCCAAGCCGAGCCGGGGCAGCTCGGCGGCGGGCAGGGCGGCGCCGATCCCGCGCTCGATCCGGTCCGGGGCCACGGCAGCGGTCGGATCGACCGGGCGCCAGCCTTCACCGGGAAGCCACACCTCGGCCCAGGCATGGGCATCGCGCTGGCGCACGATGCCATAGCCACCGATCGGGTTCAGCTCGCCGCCCTGGTAGCCGGTGACCACCCGGGCCGGTACGCCAGCGGCGCGCATCAGCACCGTGAAGGCGCCGGCGTAATGTTCGCAGAAGCCGCGCCGGGTGACGAACAGGAAGTCGTCCATGGGCTGTTCGCCCAGGCGGGGCGGCGACAGCGTGTAGTGGAACGGTTCGCTGCGGAAATAGCCCAGGGCGCGCCTGACCAGCGCTTGCGGGTCGGGTGTCTCGGCCGCCCAGCGGCGGGCCAAGGCTACGGTGTCCGGATTGCTGCCCTCGGGCAGGGCCAGGTTCGCCGCCTGCCGCAGGGGGGGACGGTCGGGATCGAGCCGGTAGTCGAGCCAGGCGCGGACCGTGTAACGCAGGCGCTCCTGACGGGGTCTGGCCAGGGACCATTCGAGCTGGCTGGAGACCCGGGCCAGGGGCAGGTCGATTCGATCCGCCAGTCCGGCCACCGGCAGCCAGGGCTGGGCGCTGGGCTCCAGGGTGATGCTGTAGTCGATCGCCGCACCCAACGCGCGCCCTTCGGGCGGTCCGCCGTCGAGCCGGGTCCGGCGCCAGGCCCGGCCGTCGAATTCACTGAGCACCGGGCCGCGCCAGTAAAGCTGGTTGAGGGCGACGCCGGCTTGCGCGAAATCGACCCGGAAGGCGACGGCGTCGGACTGGATCAGCTGGCTGACCGAGCCCGGCGTCATGGTGTCGGACAGGCCGGTGCTGGCGACCTCGGTGCGCACCAGACCACCGACCGGCGACGGCAAGCGGGGGAAAAGCAGGAACAGGACCAGGGCCAGGGGCAGCGCCTGGACCATGAGCAGGCCAGCCTGGCCGAGGGCCTGGCGGACGGGCGGCGGGCTGGCCCGCTGGTTGACGATCAGGCTGGCGGTGAGGGCCACGGCGCTGGCGGCCAGCCAGGCCGCCATGGCCAGTTGCTGGTGGTGGATGAGCACCGCCATGAGCAGGAAGTAGCCGGCCAGGACGCCGATGATGTGGTCGCGCGGGCCTTCCGATTCGAGCAGCTTCAGGGCGGTCATCAGGACCAGCAGGCTGATGCCCGGCTGGGGGCCGAGCAGGGTGTGGAACTGGAGCAGCACGCCGAGCAGGGCGGCGCCAGCCAGGAGCCCGCGGACCACGCGCTGGCCGGCATGGTCCTTGCGCCAGCCAGGCGCCAGGCGCCAGAGCAGGGCCCCGCCAGCGGCCAGGCCGACCCAGGCCGGGGTGTAGAGCAGGTGCGGTGCGATCACCATGGCCAGCGGCACGACCAGCCAGCGCGTGCGCCGGTCGAGATGCCAGGCGGTACGTACGGGGTCAGCCATGGCGGGCGAGGGCTTCCAGGGCCCGGTCGCGCTGGCGGTCGCCATGACCGGGTGGCAGGCGCAGGCCGGGCAGGACCAGGCCCCAGGTCAGCCCGGCCTGTTCGGCGTCGAGGATCCAGCGGGCGAGGCGCGACAGCCGGGCCTCCGGTTCATGCTCCGGGCAGGCTGACCAGTCCAGCCAGAGCTCCCGGCCGCCGCTGCCGGAAAACTGCTTGGTCAGGGGTGCCTGGTCGCGCGCCACGCTTTTCCAGGCGATCCGGCGCGGCGAGTCGCCGGGCCGATAGGCGCGCAGCCCGGCGAACTCATCCTCGCCCGCCCGCTGGGTGGCGACACCGAGGCCGGCGCCGGGTGTGTCCGGCCAGGGCAGGGCGTCGGCGGCCGGCTTCGGGTAGACCAGCACGCCCCAGTCGAGCTCGAACACGGTCCAGCAGCGGAACAGGCCGAGCGGCCAGGTCGAGGCCAGGCTGAGCCGGCCGGGCCGGTGCCAGCCGCGCACCGGTTGCGGCAGGCTCAGGATGGCTTCGCCCCCGCTGCCGGGGGGCAGGTCGAGCGGTTCGGCCTGGGTCGTGTCGGTGGCCAGGCGCAGGCCGCCTCGCCAGCGCTGGCCGGGGTTGTCGATGCGCAGGGCGAGCCGTGCGCTTTCCCCGGCAAACACGGGCGGCGCGGCCAGGGGGGTCAGGCGCAGGCCGAGCAGGCCGCGCTGGGTGTGCAGCAGGCCGACCACGCCGATGCTGGCGAGCAGGAAGGTGAACAAATAGCCGAGGTTGATGCCGTAGTTCATCGAGGCCAGCAGCAGGCCGAGCAGCAGGGCGCCGAACACCAGGCCGAGGCGGGTGGGCAGGATGTAGAGGCGGCGTGAGCCGAGGACGATGGGGCCGGGTTCAGGCGTTGGCCGACGCCAGGGCAGGTTCAGCCGCATCAGGGAATCGGCACCTGGAGCAGGATGCGTGCGGCCCAGAACTCGTCGGTGGCGGTGATTCCGGGCGCCGGGCGCAGGCGATGGCCAACCACGCCGGGCAGCACCGCCTGCACGTCCTCGGGCTGCACGAAATCGCGCCCGGCCAGGAAGGCCCAGCCCTGGGCCGCATGCTTGAGGGCGAGGCCGCCGCGCGGGCTGAGGCCGTCGGCGAAGCTGGCGTTCTGCCGGCTGGCCAGGATCAGGGCCTGGAGGTAGTCGAGCAGGGCGTCGCTGACCCGGACCTGGCGCACCCGATCCTGAAGCACGATGAAGTCACGCGGGTCGAGCGCCGGACGCAATTCGGCGACCAGGTCGCGGCGGTCCTGGCCGGCAAGCAGGCCGCGTTCCGCGGCCGGGCTCGGGTAGCCGAGCGACAGGCGCATCAGGAAGCGGTCGAGTTGCGATTCCGGCAGCGGGAAGACGCCGATCTGATGGCCGGGGTTCTGGGTCGCGAGGACAAAGAACGGGCTGGGCAGGGCCCGGGTTTCGCCCTCGATGCTGACCTGGCCTTCCTCCATGGCTTCGAGCAGGGCGCTCTGGGCCTTGGGGCTGGCCCGGTTGATCTCGTCGGCGAGCACCACCTGGGCGAAGATCGGCCCGGGATGGAACCGGAAGCTGGCGCTGTCGCGCTCGTAGATGGCGGCGCCCAGGATGTCGGCGGGGAGCAGGTCGCTGGTGAACTGGATGCGCTGGTAGTCGAGGCCCAGGGTCCGCGCCAGGGCGTGGGCCAGGGTGGTCTTGCCGACCCCGGGCAGATCTTCGATGAGCAGGTGGCCGCGCGCCAGCAGACAGGCGAGGCAGAGGCGCACCTGGCGTTCCTTGCCCAGGATGATGCGGTTGATCTGGTCGAGGGCGGCGTTGAGATCGGCGTTCATGGCCGAAGCATACCTGTTCGCCCAGTCTTCGTGGCAGTCAGCCGGTCAGTCGTGGCGGCCCAGCCGGGCCTCGATCTCGCGCACCGCAGCGTCGAACTGGTCGGCCGGCACCGGCCTGGAAAAGTGGTAGCCCTGGGCGTAACGGCAGGTCATGGCGCGCAGCAGGTCGAGCTGGGCGGCGTTTTCCACGCCCTCGGCGACCACGTTCATGCCCAGTCCGCGCGCCATGGCCACCACCGCCTCGATCAGGGCCCGGTCGCTGCCGTCTTCGTTCATGTCGCGCACGAAGCTCTTGTCCACCTTGAGGGTGTCGACCGGGAAGCGCTTGAGATAGGACAGGGAAGAGTAGCCGGTGCCAAAATCATCCAGGTAGATGCGGAAGCCCCGTTCGCGCAAGGCGTTCAGCCAGGACAGCGCCTTGACCGTGTCGGCGAGCAGCACGCCCTCGGTGATTTCCAGGGCCAGGCGGCCAGGCTCGACACCATGGCGGGCCACCGCGTCGGTGACCCGGGTGGGCGGCAGGCCGGAGGGGATCTGGCGTCCGGACACGTTGAGCGAGAGATAGCGATCATGGCCGGCGCGTTGCCATTCGGCCAGTTGCCGGCAGGCGGTGTCCAGGGCCCAGAGGCCGATGTCCTCGATCAGGCCGGTTTCCTCGGCCAGGGGGATGAAGGTATCCGGCTGCACCAGGCCCTGTTTGGGGTGGCGCCAGCGGATCAGGTCCTCGGCGCCGGTGGTGCGGTTCCGTTCCAGGTCGATGATCGGTTGCAGGAACAGTTCGAACTCGCCCTGGCGGATGGCCTGCCGCAGATCATTTTCCATCTGGCGTCGGAATTCCGCGGCCTCGGCCAGGGACGGGTCGTAATAGAGCCGGTTGTTTCCGCCCGAGGCCTTGACCCGGTCCAGGGCCAATTCGGCGTTGCGCAGCAGGCGCGGGATTTCGCAGCCGTCGCGCGGACACAGCGTGATGCCCAGGCTGGCGTGCATCTGGAGCGGGGTGTCCTCGATCACGAACGGCTTGGCCAGCGCTTTCTGCAGACGTGCCATGATCGGGTCGATGGTCTCGGTCTCGACCACTTCGGGCAGGACCAGCGCAAAGCGGTCGCCACCCAGGCGGGCCAGGAGGTCGCTGGCCTTGACGCAATGGTTGATGCGCTGGGTGGCGTCCTTGAGGATGTTGTCGCCGACCGGCAGGCCGAAGCCTTCGTTGATACGCCGGAAATGGTCGAGATCGACCAGGGCCAGGGTGAATCCGGGGCCGCCCCCGCGCTGCGTGGTGATCATCTCGGTGAGTGCTTGTTCCAGGCCGAGCCGGTTGCGCACGCCGGTGAGCGGATCGGTCACCGCCATGCGACGGGCCTGGGCCTCGGCCTCGAGATGTTCGGTGATGTCGTGCACCACCCCCTGCACCTGGCCGTCGCCGATCGCGGTCAGCATCACGTTCAGCCAGCGCCGTTCGCCCTGGCCGGTGCGGATGGCGAGGTCGCTGGCCAGGCCGCTGGCGTCGGCCTGGCAGTTGAGGGCCAGTTCGACGATGCGCTGGCGGTTTTCCCAGGGCAGTTGGCGCAGGTTGAGTCCCCCGCCATGCGGCTCGCTGGCGGGAATGGCGAACAATCGCGCGAAGGCCGGGTTCCAGGAGGTCAGCTGGCCGGTGGCATCGACCAGGAAGATGCCGGTTTCGGCGTTTTCGAAGATGGAGTGGTACTTGCGCTCGCCGATCTCCATTTCCAGGCGCAGGTCGCGCTCCTGGTGCAGGGCCTGGACCAGATTGCCGGCCAGCTCGTTGATGTCGTCGACCAGACGGCCGATCTCGCTGTGGGCATGGCTGGGCGGCATCGCCAGTCGTTCGCCCCGGGTCGGGTCCATGCGGTGCAGGCCGTCGGACAGGGCCTGGATCGGCCGCACGATGAATATCAGGAGGGCGCCCACCAGGGTCACCGCGACCAGGATCAGTTGCGCCAGGATGAGCAGGGTGACATAGCGGACTTCCTGGGTGACCTCGGCATTGATGACCTCGAGGTTGGCATCGACCCGGATCTGGCCCACCACTTGGCTCGAATCGAAGGGCGAGCGGACATCGCGCACCAGGCGCAGGGGACTGGCGGTGCCACCGGCATCGGTATCGACCAGGATGCGTTCGCTAGGGTTGGCGGCATCGGTGAGGATCGCCACCGCCTCGACTTCATGGTTCTTGCGCAGGCCCTGGGCGACTTCCTTGGCCAGTTGCGCGTCACGCACGTAGCACGCCACGCTGACCGTGCTCTCGACCGTGTCGAGGAGGCGTTCCAGACGCTCGCCGGCGGCCTTGTGCTGGCGCTGCTCGGTGATGACCATGGTGGCCAGGATGGCGAGGGTCGCCACCGTGATGAAGGTGGCCAGCACCACCAGGGCAGTCCGTGTCAGCAAGCTATGTCCGACGAGCGAGGCCACGGCAGTCCTAGCGGCCCAGTTCGAGCACGATGCGGTGGCGTGCGTCGACCCGGCTGCGATCGAGATAGCCGATGGCGCCTTCCTGACGGGCCAGCCAGTCGGTCGCCTCGGCAACCGAGCGTGCCTCCGGGGGGGGGCGGGTCTTGCCCGAGAAGGTGAGGCGCGCCCAGTAGGCATTGACTTCGGCGGGCGACTTGTTGATCAGGAGCTGGTAGAAGCGGGCCCGGTCGGGATGGTGCCCCGGCAAGTCGATTGGGTGCGCGGTGCCACCGCGCGGGAACTGGCGGAAACGCCCCATGAAGATGTTGATGACGTCCTCCCGGCTGAGGCTGTCGACCTCGCTCCGGGCCGGCGTCACCACGACCAGGTCGGCCTGGAGCGGCGCCGACGTGGCCAGGGCGAGCAGGATGAGGAGGCGTCGGAGGGGCGTGTGCATCGCGTCAGAAGACGAAGTCCAGCGCCAGGCTGTAGACGGTCATCGTGCCGTCCCAGACGATGTCATCGCCCCGGAACGGAAAGACCGAGCTGGGCGAACCGCGAACCCAGTCGATCTGGGCCTTGAGGGCGAGGTTGTCGTAGACATCCCAGCGCGCGCCCAGGGACCAGGTGTGCTGGTCGCTGTGGGTGGCGCGGGTGAGGCCACTGACCAGGGTGTCCATGGGCGGCGGCGGCGGGTGTGCCAGGCGGTCAGGTTCGGAGTTGACCCTGGCGTAGCCCAGGTAGGGCGTGACCTGGCCAAGCCGGTAGGCGACGATGGCGTAGCCGGCCCGGGTGTCCTCGTAGGACACACTGTCATGCTCGGTCTGGCTCAGCATCAGCTGGACCTGGAGCGGGCCGTTGTCGTAGACGACCCCGAGGGAATCGTAGCGGACTCGACGGTCCTTGACCGAGAGCTCCGGCACCAGGCCGATCACGTCGAAGCCGGCCAGCTGGTTGAGCGGGAGTTCGCGGGCGAATTCGACTTCAGTGTGGCTGAAGCGGATTTGCCAAGGATGGCGCACATATTCCAGGTGGCCCCCGACCAGCAGGGTGCCGTCCAGGTCCCAGCGGATAGCGCCATAGAAAGGCGACCATTCCGGGGAACGGCCGGCGAACAACTTGGCTTGCACGAGTCCATTGCCGACCGGTAACGAGGCGCCGGCGTCGAGTCCGTCGAGATAGGAGAAGACCAGGGGCCCGAAATAGTCAGGGGGCGGCCGCACGGTCAGGTTGGCAAAGCCGACCAGGCGCGAGTCGGCCAACATGTAGAACTCGGTGCCCAGGCGCCCAAGGCGCAGGTTGAAGGCCGGCGATGGCTCATACTGGACAAAGGCCCAGGAGATTTCCGGGTCGTAGCTGCCGTCGTAGCGATAGCGGCTCATCGCTTGGACGACCGCATGCCAGTGCTCGTCGAAGCGATACTCGGCCTGGAGACCGATCAGAGAATCGATCTTGGCCGACCAGTCACGATCCAGGCCATACGGTTGCGACAAGTCCCGGACATATTCGGTCCGGTCGGTGTCGGAGCGCGCCAGTCCCAGGGTGCCGAAGCCGCGCAGGCTGAACGGGCTGGCGCCCCCATCCCGTGGCTCGGGCTCGGCGGCGTGGCTGGTGGCGATCAGGCACACCAAGCACAGCAGTGGCCAACTGTTGGGACGCATGGGTGACACTCCCCGAGGATTCATGGCAAGCCACCTCTGTGCTGTGACAGAGTGATCCTACCTACATCTAGTCACTGAAATATAGAGGCCGGAGGGGGGCTTGCCAAGCAGGATTTGCCCTGAAGTGTCGGAATATCGGGGCGAGCACCCGGTTTGAGCGGGTGCCTCGCTCGGGTCAGTCTTCCCTGCGCAGTTGCGGGAACAGGATCACGTCGCGGATGCTGGCGGCGTCGGTGAGCAGCATGACCAGGCGGTCGATGCCGATGCCGCAGCCACCGGTCGGCGGCAGGCCATGCTCGAGGGCGCGGATATAGTCGGCGTCGTAATACATGGCTTCCTCGTCGCCGGCCTCCTTGGCGGCGACCTGGGCCTGGAAGCGGGCGGCCTGGTCCTCCGGATCATTCAGCTCGGAGAAGCCGTTGGCCACCTCGCGACCGGCGATATACAACTCGAAGCGCTCGGTGATGTCCGGGCGGG
This sequence comes from Pseudomonadota bacterium, assembly GCA_049322515.1. Lineage (GTDB taxonomy): Bacteria > Pseudomonadota > Gammaproteobacteria > Burkholderiales > Thiobacillaceae > Parasulfuritortus. The sequence continues at coordinate 69,112 of JBMOQW010000027.1, read as the reverse complement.
CATCCGAGGCGCGGGCCAGCGGCGAAGTCTCGACCGGATAGTCGATGATGTAGGTCGGTTGGATCAGCTGATGCTCGGTGGTTTCCTCGAACAGGGTCAGCTGCAGGCCGCCGACGCCGTCGCCCTTGCGGAAGGCGATCTTGCGCCGCTTCAGTTCCTCGACCAGGAAGTCGCGGTCGTCGAGCGGCTGGCCGGCCAGTTCCGGGTTGTACTGGACCGTGGCCTGCAAGGCGGTGAGGCGCGCAAACGGCTTGGACAGGTCGATCATCTGGCCCTGGTAGGGCACCACGGCATGGCCCAGGGTGCGCACCGCCACCTCGCGCAACATCTGCTCGACGAAATCCATCAAATAGACATAGTCACGATAGGCCTCGTAGAACTCGACCATGGTGAATTCCGGGTTGTGCCGGGTCGAGATGCCTTCGTTGCGGAAATTGCGGTTGATCTCGAACACCTTCTCCAGGCCACCGACCACCAGGCGCTTCAGGTACAGCTCGGGCGCGATGCGCAGGAACAATTCCATATCCAGTGCGTTGTGGTGGGTGACGAATGGCTTGGCCGAGGCGCCGCCCGGGATCGGATGCATCATCGGCGTCTCGACTTCCAGGAAGCCGCGGGCCACAAAGAACTCGCGCATCGCCTGGATGATCCTGGAGCGGCGGATGAAGGTCTGGCGCGAGGTCTCGTTGGTGATCAGGTCGAGATAGCGCTGGCGATATTTCTGTTCGGTGTCGGTCAGGCCGTGGAATTTCTCCGGCAGCGGGCGCAACGACTTGGTCAGCAGCCGCACTTCGGTGGCGTGCAGGGTCAGCTCGTTGGTCTTGGTGCGAAACAGATGACCGGCCACGCCCAGGATGTCGCCCAGGTCCATGCGCTTGAAGGCGTCGTAGGCGGTTTCGCCGATCTGGTCACGCATGACATAGATCTGGATGCGCCCGCTCATGTCCTGCAAGGTGGCGAAGCTGGCCTTGCCCATCACCCGCTTGAGCATCATGCGGCCGGCCAGACGGACCTGCACCGGAGATTCCGCCAGTGCCTCGGCCGAAGTTTCGCCATGACGGGCGTGCAAGTCACCCGCGTAATCCTGGCGCGCAAAGTCGTTTGGAAACGCCACGCCGGAAGTCCGCAACCCGGCAAGCTTCTCGCGCCGCTCGGCAATGATCTGGTTTTCGTCTTGGGGCAGGGCCGGCTGGCTGGGTTCGGACATGGCGATGGCTATCGGACGTGACGGTAAAGCCCTGGATTTTACCTTTCCAGGCGCCAACCCTGAACAAAAAACTGGATATTCGCCGATGGCTTGCGTAAAATGCGCGGCTCTTTCGGGTTGTTAGCTCAGCTGGTAGAGCTGCGGACTCTTAATCCGTCGGTCGTAGGTTCGAATCCTACACAACCCACCACACATCCACGCACCGGGCCGCCTTTGGGCGGCCTTTTGCTTTTGTTGTTGAACCGCGCGCGGGCCTGCGTTGCGGTGCGCCGATGAGGAAGTGCCTGATGTCTGTCCTGCCGAAATGTCCGCAATGCGGTTCCGAGTACACCTACGAGGACGGCGCCTCCTTGATCTGTCCGGAGTGTGGCCACGAGTGGCCGAAAGTCGCCAGCGCGCCTGCCGACGAGACCCGCGTGGTCAAGGATTCGAATGGCAACGTGCTGGCGGATGGCGATACCGTGACGGTGATCAAGGACCTCAAGGTCAAGGGCGCCTCGCTGGTGGTCAAGGTGGGCACCAAGGTCAAGAATATCCGCCTGGTCGAGGGCGACCACGACATCGACTGCAGGATCGATGGCTTCGGCGCCATGCAGTTGAAGTCGGAGTTCGTGAAGAAGGCGTGAATCGACCGGTGTCGCGGTGCAATTGCCGCGCGGGTTTGATATAAGGGGTGCGTCACCCAAGGAGCCTGCCATGAAGACCCTGAAAGTTCGGATCGAAGCCGTGTTGGAGGTGCCGGACGACTGGCACATGGTCGAACACGCCTCCGGCATGCAGGTGCTGAAGATCGGCGAGCATTACGTCGATTTCGACCTGGCGCCGCTGGCGACGCGCTCGGATGAGCCCGAAGCGGAATGGTCGGACGAGCACGCCGACGTGGTCGGCCAGGTGCTCGACGCGGTGGTCGACATCGATGTCGACCTGGTACTGGATGACTTCGGCCCGGCCTGAGCCGGGTTTCCGGTGCTCGACCTGGCCAGCCCATGGCGAAGAAGTTCCCCCTCCGGCCCAAGCATCCCGAGCGCATCTGCTGGGGCTGCGACAAGTATTGTCCGGCCGACAACCTGATTTGCGGCAATGGCTCGGGCCGCACCGAGCATCCGATCGAGTCGCTCGGCGAGGACTGGTACAAGCAGGGCGATTGGGGCTTCGAGATCGACGAGGATGCCGATCCGTCCGCGATCGATCCTGCCAAACACGCCACCCGGGAAACGGGCTAGCTCGCTGGTTGCGCTGCTTGGTTGGCTTCCTGGAGTGTCGGGCGGACGCGGGAGGGCAAAGGCGGCAAGCCATGACTTGAGCGGGCACGCTGACATTTTTCGTCGGGCTCGCCGTCCGGGCGCCAGGGATTCAGGTCACGACATGGGCTTGGCCGGCTCGGGTAGATCGTGCAGCGGGTCGAGCGTCCGGGCGTGCCTTCGAGCGCGATGCAGCGGACCGGCGCGGACAGGGTGCCGCGCATGGCGACCAAAAAGGGCGAGATCGCTTCGGTCAGTGTTTCCGGCACGCTGGCGCCATTTTCAGCACGGGTTTCGGCCCAGTAGAACGCAACCCTGAAATACGCGCAGCAGGCGCCACAGTCGAGGCAAGGGCTTTCCACTTCAATGACGGGGCTACGAAATCGGGCGGCATTTTAATCATCCGCACGGGGCATGGCATCCCCCAGGCATACGACTTCGCGAGGGCCATGCAGGTGACGGGTGAGCAGCTGGTAGGTGTCCCGGTCGAAGACCGGGGCAGGGCGGCCGCGGAGGATCTCCGCCAGATCGAGTTCGTCGCGGGCGCTGCCCAGGTGACACCAGCCGAGCACGACATGGATTTCCTGGCGTTCGCTGACCGGGTCGCGTTCGACGATGCCAATCGGGCCCGGGTAGGGCCAGGCTTGCAGGCGCAGGCCTGAAAGGGCGGCCAGCAAGCGGGCGCCATGACTGAGCCGATCCTCGTGGCCGATGCAGGCCCCCCGGCATTGCTGCAACTGGTAGCCGAAACAGGGCCGGCCGGGTCCGGTGGTCTTTTCCAGGCCGAGCGTGGCCAGGCATAGCTGGTGTGCCTCGGCAATGCGCTTCAGGGCCAGGTGCGCGGCGCGCTTGCTGGTGAACAGGCCGTAGAAGGGGCGGGTGTCGGTCAGGTCGAGTTCCCCGCCGCGTGCCAAACGGGGCCGGAAATCGCCGGGGGTCGGCTGGTCCAGTTGCCAGGCGCACAGCTCATGGTTGCGACGCAGGGCCCGGTTGTGCACCGGCTGGCGTGTCTTGATCAGGCGCGACTCCAGCAACAGGGCGCCCAGTTCGCCCACGGTCCGGTGCCATTCCAGGCGTCGCAACTGCTGGCCCAGGCGCAGTTCGCGGAATTCGCGGGTATCGGCATTGAAGTGCGACAGGATGCGCTGGCGCAGATTGACGCTCTTGCCGACATAGAGCAGGACGTCGTTCTCGCCGTAGAACAGATACACCCCGGGGCTTTCCGGGAGGTCGTCGAGGACCCCGGGATCGAGGTGGGGCGGCAGGCTGGGGCGCTTCAGTTGCTGGCGCAACGCGTGCTCCAGGGCTTCCGTTCCCGGCGTGGCGTGCAACTGCTGCCAGAACTGATGGATCAGTTCGGCGTCGGCCAGGGCGCGGTGGCGGTCTTCGGTCACCAGTCCGTGGCGGACGATCAGGCTGTCCAGGTTGTGCTTGGGAAACTGGGGGAACAGTTGCCTGGACAGCTTCACCGTGCAGATCACGTCAGCCTGGAAGGTCCGGCCAAGCCGCTTGTAGGCATTCTTCAGGAAGCCGTAGTCGAACCGGGCGTTGTGGGCGATGAAGGTGCGGCCGGCCAGCCGTTGCGCGACCTGGTCGGCGATGGCTTCGAAGCCGGGGGCGTCGGCGACCATGTCGTTGCGGATGCCGGTCAGGGTTTCGATGAAGCCGGGAATCCGGCAGCCCGGGTTGACCAGTTGGCTCCAGCGCTCGACCACGTTGCCGGTGACGCTGACGATGCCGATCTCGGTGATGCGGTCCTCGACCGGGTTGGCGCCGGTGGTTTCCAGGTCGACGAAGGCCAGCCGCTCGGGAAGCGCCACGGGGCTCAGCGCTGGTTGAACTTGTCCGCCAGTTGCTGGAGCTTTTCCTGCTTCCGCTTGGCTTCTTCCTCGGCCTTGCGCCGTTCGTTGGCTTTCTGGATGCGCTCGCGGACCTGGCCGGCGGCCTGTTTGCGCTGTTCCTCGGTGACTTCACCGGCCGGCTGGCCGTCCAGGTCGAAGCGCTGTTCTGCGCGTGACAGGGCCTTGAGGTAGCGGGTGCTGCCGGTGTGGATGCGCAGGGCACGGCCGACCTGGTCGCGGGTCAGTTCGGGCAGTCGTTCACGGATCAGCTTGTGGATGCCGATGGCCAGGGGCAAGGTATCGCGAAAGGCGGGAAAGGTGGCGATCAGTTGTTCGAGCACCGGATCGCGGGCAGGTTTCTTGGCGGGAATTTCGGTCATGGCAACGGACGATCCGTGGGTTAGGGCTGGGGGCGACACGGACAGTCCGGGCCTGGCCACGATTTTAGCCAACCCGGCCGGGTTTTCGCAGGGGGCCGGGGCGATTTTTGTTCAGGGACGGTCGTTTAGGTCGGCCAAGGCCTTGCGCAGGCGTGCCAGTTCGGCCCGGTAGCGCTCCACGTCGCCATAGTCGAAGAAATCGCGATAGCGGTCGTGCGGAGCGGGCAATCGGCGGGCGTGCTTGATCGGACACCAGAACTGCTCGGTGCGGGCGATGATCTCGCGGGCGTAGGCCATCAGCCCGTTGCCATAGGAACAGTACAGGCAATTGAAGCGCTCGATCCAGTTCAGATAAGGCAGCAGGTGGCGATCGTAGACAAAGAAATCGGCGCGTTTCACCCGGGGGATCTTGTACACCGGGAAGCAGATCCACTGGTAGGTGGTCACGGCCAGGTCGAGCAGGACCAACGGAAGCGCCGCGCCGTAGATCACCGGTGCGGTCAGGATGAACAGCGGTGGCGCCTCGAACAGGTAGCGCAGGCTGCCTTTGCGCAGGCGCCGGTGCAGGGCCAGGATGTCCTGCTCGAAGCGGGCCCGGTGGTTTTCCAGGTGATAGCGGAACTGCGACCGCTTTTCTTCCAGTTCGGCTTCCAGCTCGTTCTGCAACTCGCGGATCCGGGCCAGCAATTCGTCGATCTTGGGGTTCATGGTGAAGGCGTCGAGGATGGATTGGCGTGACAGGCGTGACACGAGGGCGGCAACGGGACGGCATGACGCAATGGCGTTCCCCTTGAACCACCGGGGGCGCTTCGCCATTTCCCATTAGGCGGGCGCCGCGTGACCCCGTCAAGCCGGATCGGGTAGTCTTCCGGCATGACCGCGCACCAGACCGTTCTCATCACCGGATGTTCCTCGGGCATCGGCCATGCCGCCGCCCATGCCCTGGCCCGACGTGGCTGGCGGGTGTTCGCCAGCGCCCGCAAGCCGGATGACGTGGACCGCCTGCGTGCCGAGGGCCTGGAGAGCCTGGTCCTCGATCTGGACGATTCGGCTTCGATCCGGGCCGCCTTCGCCGCAGTTCTGGCGTGCACCGGAGGGCGCCTGGACGCGCTGTTCAACAATGGCGGCTTCGGCCAGGTCGGCGCGGTCGAGGACCTGACCCGGGATGCCTTGCGCGAACAGTTCGAGACCAACCTGTTCGGCTGGGTCGAGTTGACCAATCTCGCCATCCCGGTGATGCGGGCGCAGCGGCATGGCCGCATCGTGTTCAATGGCTCGGTGCTCGGCTACGCGGCATTTCCCTATCGGGGCGCCTACAACGCGGTGAAGTTCGCGGTCGAGGGCCTGGTCGACACCCTGCGCCTGGAATTGGCCGGCAGCGGCGTCGAGGTCAGCCTGATCGAGCCGGGACCGATCGTCTCGCGCTTCCGGGACAATTGTCTGCCGCACTTCGAGAAACACATCGACTGGCAGGCCAGCCGGCACCGGGTCGAGTATGAGGCGCAGCTTGCGCGGTTGCGCAATCCGGGTCCGGTGGCGCCCTTTACCCTGGGGCCGGAGGCGGTGGTCGAGCGCCTGGTGCATGCCCTGGAAAGCCGGCGCCCGAAGCCGCGCTATCCGGTGACCGTACCGGCGGTGGCGTTTGCCTGGTTGAAGCGCTGGCTTTCGACGCGGGCGATGGATTGGGTGCTTTTGCGCGCCTCCGGCGGCGGCAAACGGTAGTAAAATCCGACCGGTTCTCCTACACCCCGCTTTCATGCGCCTCCTGCTCAGCAACGACGACGGTTACTTCGCCCCCGGCCTGGCCGCGCTGGCCGCCGCCCTGACCGAAGCCAACCATGCCGTCACCGTGGTGGCGCCCGAGCGGGACCGCAGCGGCGCCAGCAATTCCCTGACCCTGGACCGGCCCTTGATGGTGCGACGTGCACCGTCCGGCTTCCAGTATGTCAACGGCACCCCGACCGATTGCGTGCACCTGGCGGTGACCGGTCTCTTGCCGGAGCTGCCGGACATGATCCTGTCCGGCATCAACCATGGCGCCAACATGGGCGATGACACGGTCTACTCGGGGACCGTGGCGGCCGCCACCGAGGGCTTCCTGCTCGGCATCCCGGCCATCGCCCTGTCCCTGGTGCATGGCGGCCAGGATCATTTCGACACCGCGGCCCGGGTCGCGGTCGACCTGGTCGCACGCTTCGCCGCCCATCCGGTCCGGGAGCCGACCTTGCTCAATGTCAACGTGCCGGATGTGCCGTTCCAGGCCCTGGCCGGCGTCGAGGTGACTCGCCTGGGCCGCCGGCACAAGGCGCAGGACACCGTGAAGACGGTGAATCCGCGCAACCAGACCATGTACTGGGTGGGCGCCGCCGGGGCCGCCCAGGATGCCGGCGCCGGCACCGATTTCCATGCCGTGGCCGGGCACCGGGTCTCGATCACCCCGCTCCAGCTCGATCTGACCCATTATCCGCAGATGGCCAAGGTGTCCGAATGGCTGGCGCGATGAATGGCCTTGCCGGAATCGGCATGACCTCGCAGCGCACCCGGGCGCGCATGGTCGACCGCTTGCGCGAGCAGGGCATCCAGAGCCCGCTGGTGCTCGATGCCATGGCCACGGTGCCACGCCATGTGTTCCTTGAAGAAGGCCTGCAACACCGCGCCTACGAGGACACCCCCTTGCCGATCGGCGAGGGGCAGACCATTTCCAGTCCCTACATCGTCGCCCAGAGCTGCGAGCTGGCCTGCCAGGGCAAGCCGATGGAGCTCGTCCTGGAGATCGGCGGTGGCTGCGGCTACCAGGCGGCGGTGCTGGCTCGCCTGGCCAAGAAAGTGGTCAGCGTGGAACGGATCGCCAAGCTGGTCGGGCGCGCCCGCCACACCCTGCGCGAGTTGCGCATCAACAATGTCCTGATCAAGAACGCCGACGGCAGCCAGGGCTACCCGGCCGGGGCGCCCTACGACGCCATCGTGGTCGCCGCCGCCATGCCTTACATCCCGGACGAGCTCAAGGCCCAGCTCAAGCCGGGCGGGCGCCTGGTCGCACCGGTCGGGCGCGGCGACGTGCAGACCATGGTGGTGATCGAGGCCCGTGAGCGCGGTTATACCGAACGCGAGGTCGAGTCGGTCCGTTTCGTGCCTTTGCTGCCTGGCGTGGCTTGATGTGGCGGGTCGGGCTGGCGCTGGGCCTGGCCAGCCTGATGGCTGCGTGTTCCTTCAGCCAGGCGCCGGCGCCGATCCGGGAGCGTGCCCCCGCAGTCCGCGCCAAGCCGGCACCAGCGCCGGCCTTCTACCGGGTCAAGCGGGGAGACAACCTGTTCCGGATCGCGCTCGACCATGGCCTCGACTATCGCGAACTGGCCGGCTGGAACGACCTCGACGACCCCGGCCGCCTGGCGGTTGGCCGGCTGCTGCGCCTGAAACCCCCGGTGCCGGTGGCCGGCAGGCCGGTCGCGGCCGCCCCGGTGCCTCCCGGTCAAGCCGCCCCACCGAGCCTCGGTGATGACCCGCCTGGCGTGTGGGTCCGGCCTGCCGACGGACCGCTGTTGCAGGGCTTCGCCGCGCAGCCCGGGGCCCAGGGCCTCGACATCGGTGGCGAGCGGGGCGCACCGGTCCGGGCCGCAGCGGACGGCAAGGTGGTCTATACCGGCGCGGGCTTGCGTGGCTACGGAAAACTCATCATCATCAAGCATAGTACGGCGATACTATCCGCCTATGGACACAATGAACGGATCCTGGTCCACGAAGGGCAGTGGGTCAAAGCCGGTCAGCCGATTGCCGAAATGGGGGATGGCGATGCCGATCGGGTCATGCTGCACTTCGAGGTGAGGGAGAACGGACGGCCGGTCGATCCCATGGCCTATCTGCCGCGTTAAGGACGGAGACATGCAGGAAGACGATTTCGTGGAATCCGAGGACATCGAGCCTCCGGTCGGGCCGGTCGAGGAGCCGGAAGCAGGTGTGCTGGTGGTCGAGTCGGACTACCTGTTCGACGAGACCCATGACGTGACCCAGCTGTACCTGAACGAGATCGGTCGTGAATCCCTGCTCACCCCCGAGCAGGAGCGCGACCTGGCCCAGCGCGTCCGCAAGGGTGATTTCGCCGCCCGCCAGAGCATGATCGAGCACAACCTGCGCCTGGTGGTGAACATTGCCAAGCACTACATCAATCGCGGCCTCACCCTGCTCGACCTGATCGAGGAGGGCAACCTGGGCTTGATGCATGCCCTGGAGAAATTCGATCCCGAGCGCGGCTTCCGATTTTCCACCTACGCCACCTGGTGGATCCGCCAGAACATCGAGCGCGCCATCATGAACCAGTCGCGCACCATCCGCCTGCCGGTCCATGTCATCAAGGAACTCAACATCTTCCTGCGCGCCCAGCGTCATCTGGAGACCCATGGCCTGCCCGAAGCCGGGCCGGAGGATGTCGCCGCGCTGACCGGCCGGCCGGTCGAGGAAGTGCGCCGGGTCCTGCAACTGAATGACCGCATGGCCTCGCTCGACGCCCCGCTCGACATCGACCCGAGCCTGTCGATCGGCGAAGCGATCGCCGATGAGAATTCCGAGATGCCGGAAGAAATGCTGCAAGCCTTCGAGATCGAACAGTACGTCCAGGAATGGCTGGGCGAACTGTCCGACAAGCACCGCTGGGTGATCGAGCGCCGCTTCGGGCTCAACGATACCGAGGTGGCCACTCTGGAAGAGCTGGCCGAGCACCTCGGCGTGACCCGCGAGCGGGTCCGCCAGATCCAGCTGGAGGGCCTCCAGACCCTGCGCCGGGTCTTGCGTCGCCAGGGCATCGCCAAGGACGGCCTGCTCTGATGCTCGATTGGGCCGCGATCGACACCGTCCTGCTCGACATGGACGGGACCTTGCTCGACCTGCACTACGACAATCATTTCTGGCAGGTCTATATCCCCGAGAAATTCGCCGAGCGGCACGGCCTCGATCCGGCCGAGGCGCATGCCGAGTGCTTTCGTCGCTACAACGCCAAGGCCGGTACCCTGGCGTGGTATTGCGTCGACTACTGGAGCGAAGCCCTGGCCCTCGACATCGCCCGGCTCAAGGAGGAAGTCGCGCACCTGATCCAGGTGCATCCCGACGTGCCCGAGTTCCTGCGCGCCACGCGTGCCGCCGGCAAGCGGGTCGTGCTGGTGACCAATGCCCACCACAAGAGCCTGGGCTTGAAGATGCGCCGAACCGGACTGGAATCCTATTTCGACGCGCTGCACAGTTCGCACAGCTTCGGCCTGGCCAAGGAGTCGCCGGAATTCTGGCGGGCCCTGCGCGTGGTCGAGCCGTTCGACCCGGACCGCACCTTGCTCGCCGACGATAGCCTGCCCGTGCTGCGCTCGGCGGCGGCCTACGGCATCCGGCACCTGCTGGCCATCCGGCAGCCCGATACCCGACAGCCGCCCAAGGATACCGGCGAGTTTCCCGCCATCCACCGTTTTGCCGAGGTCATGCCGGCATGAATCCGCAACTCGCTCAGCAGGAACTGCTCGCCTTGCGGCGCAGCTACATTTTCTCCGGCCTGGAGGACGCGCAATATCTCGAAGCGATCCGCCATGCCGTTCCGCACGAGGCGCAGGCCGGCCAGCTCCTGTTCAGCCAGGGCGACCCGGTGGGCGCCTTCTACTGGGTCAGCGAGGGCTTGGTCCGTCTGTTCCGGAGCTCGCCCCAGGGTGACGAGAAGGTCATCGAACTGGTCGGCCCGGGCCGTTATTTTGCCGAGGCGGCCCTGTTCATGGGCGGCCGCTATCCGGTCAACGCCGCAGCCCAGGTCAACAGCCGTCTGGTCGCGATCGATGGCGCCAACTTCAAGGCCTGGCTGGCCCAGGATGCCAGCCGCTGCTTCAAGCTGCTGGCCGGCATGAGCGCGCGCATGCACAAGCTGGTCAACGAGATCGACAGCCTGACCCTGATGAAGGGCACCGACCGCCTGCTCCAGTACCTGCTCGACCATTCCGAGCCGAACGATGCCGGGCAGACCGAGGTGGTCCTGGAAGCGCCCAAGCAGGTGATCGCCTCGCGCATCGGGGTCAAGCCGGAGACCCTGTCACGCTTGCTGCACAAGCTCTCCGACCTGGGCTATGTCGAGGTGCGCGACAACCGCATCGTCATCAAGGACGAGGACAGGCTGCGCGAAGGCGGCAGTCTGGACTGACCCCCGGCTCGGCGCTAGCGGCCCAATTCCTTCTTGTAGGCGGTGCGGGCGGCGACCGCCGTGTCGGTAAAGTCGGAGAACAGCCCGTCGACCCCGAGTCGGAAGAATTGCAGGTATTCCATCTTGGGATCGCCCTGATAGTCGCTGGCGAGCCGCTTGGCTTCGTTTCGGAAGGTCCAGGTATGCACCATGAGGCCGAGCTTGTGTGCATCGGCGACCAAGGTGGTGGCCGGTTGCGAGACGCCATCGGCATAGTTCACCTGTCCGTCGCCATTCTGGTCGAGCATCTGGCCATGGGCGTCGAAGACCCCCTTGATCGGCACGATGTAGGGTTTCCAGGGACCGACCCCGTCGGCGTACTTCTTGATTTCGGCCAGGCCGGCGGGGGTCAGCATGCTGTCGAAGTTCTCGGTGCGACCGGCGCGGGTCCAGTCGTACGGGCGATCATAGGGGGGCGCGAAGGTGACCTTGCCGGTCACGAAGTCGTAATCGTTGCCGTCCACCAGTTGCACCAGGCGAACCTGGGTGCGGGGACGCAGATATTGCAGGTTGGCGACCTCGAAGGATTGGATGATCACCGGCGAGTCTTTCTTGGTATAGCCATACTCGGACAGGAGGGCCAGCAGCCGGTCTTCCAGCGCCAGGCCGGCGTCGATGTGGTAGGTCGGATGCTTGGTTTCCGGATAGATGCCGATCTTGCGGTCGACTTTGGCCCCCTCGATCTTGGCCAGGTCCAGGATTTCCCGCAGGGTTGGAATCGCGTACTGCCCGTTGTGTGACTGGTCGCGGTCTGCCATGGGCTGCTTGGCGCGCAAGGTCTTGATCTCGGCCAGGGTGAAATCGGTGGCAAACCAGCCGGACTCGGCCACGCCGTCGACCATCCGGGTGGTGTAACGATCGGCGAATTCAGGATGATCGGCGACATCCGTGGTCCCGGTGATGTTCGGTTCATGGCGGGCGATCAGTTCGCCATCCTTGGTCGCGACCAGATCGGGCTCGATGAAGTCTGCGCCGTTCTGGATCGCCAGGCGATAGCCCTCCAGGGTATGGTCGGGCAGTTGACCGGGCGAGCCGCGATGGCCGATCACCAGGGGGGCCTTGCCATTCAGGGTGGCGAACGGCAGGCCGTCGTCGTCGCACGCGGCGATCGAGAACGCTAGCACGCCGCTGAGCAGGAGGCGGACAAGGGGTTTCAAGGGACGATCAGGTTGGACGGCCACGGCATTGACCTCTCTGGTTGGAATGCCGGGCACCTTAAGCGGCTGAGATGACCGTTTCGTGGCGGGTGGGTGGCGTTTGTTTGAATCGAGCGCGGTACGAAAGGACTAGCCGAGGGCCCCGCCTTCGACGATCAAGGCAGCGGCCACCAGGCGCCCCTCGCCGGCCAGGACATTGTAGGTGCGGCAGGCGGCGGCGGTGGTCATGTGCTCGACCCCGATGCCCGCCTCGATGAGGTTGCGATAGACCGACGGGTGCGGGAAGCGGTGGCTCGCGCCGGTGCCCAGGATGACCAGGGCAGGGCGCAGTTCGACCAGGCCCTGCAGGCTCGCGCTGTCGATCGCCTCGAAGCGGTCGGGCGGCCAGTCCAGCACCCGGTCCGGGAGCAGGACGACACTGTGCCCGCGCCGGACGCGGTCGATTTCCAGGTAACCCGGGCCATGACCGGTGATCAGATGGATGCCGGCCGCTTGCGACAGGTGCAGTTTCATGCGCTTGGTTTGCCGTGAAATTACGCGGTCGGGTAAGATTACACGCTTTCCTGTGTGTGATGCCCCCATGTCTGTCGATTCGCGTTTTTCCCGTTGCATCAACGAACAAGGCCTGTTCGCGTGACGACCGGCAAACGACCCCGAAAGCCCAAGATGCGCCCGCTCAAGAAGTCCGCCAAGCTTGCCAACGTCTGCTACGACATCCGTGGCCCGGTGATGGCACGCGCCAAGCAGCTGGAGGAGGAGGGCCACCGCATCCTCAAGCTGAACATCGGCAACCTGGCGCCATTCGGCTTCGATGCACCCGAGGAAATCGTCCAGGACGTGATCCGCAATCTGCCCGATGCCGCCGGCTACTGCGACTCCAAGGGCCTGTTCTCGGCGCGCAAGGCGATCATGCACGAGACCCAGCGGATCGGCATCAAGGGTGTTCAGATCGAGGACATCTACATCGGCAACGGCGTGTCCGAGCTGATCGTGATGACCATGCAGGCCCTGCTCGACGTCGGTGATGAAGTGCTGCTGCCGGCGCCCGACTATCCGCTCTGGACTGCCGGGGTGACCCTGGCCGGGGGCACGCCGCGCCATTATCTGTGTGACGAAGCGACCGGCTGGCTGCCCGACCTGGACGACATCAAGGCCAAGATCACGCCGAAGACCAAGGCCATCGTCGTCATCAATCCGAACAATCCGACCGGTGCGCTGTATCCGGACAGCCTGCTCAAGGCATTGATCGAGATTGCCCGCGAGCACCAGCTGGTGGTCTGCGCCGACGAGATCTACGACAAGACCCTGTACGACGGCAACACGCACACGCCACTCGCCTCGCTGGCCGACGACCTGCTCATACTGACCTACAACGGCCTGTCCAAGAACTACCGTTCCTGCGGCTACCGGGCCGGCTGGGTGGTGCTGTCCGGCGAGAAGCGTCATGCCACCGATTTCATCGAGGGCCTGACCATGCTGGCTTCGATGCGCCTGTGCGCCAACGTGCCGGCCCAGCATGCCATCCAGACCGCCCTGGGCGGCTACCAGAGCATCCAGGAACTGGTTGCCCCGGATGGCCGCCTGACCCGCCAGCGTGACATCGCCTGGGAAATGCTCAACGCCATCCCGGGGGTGTCCTGCGTCAAGCCCAAGGCCGCCCTGTACCTGTTTCCCCGGCTCGACCCCAAGGTCTACCCGATCCAGAACGACCAGGAATTCGTGCTCGAACTGCTGGAAGAGGAAAAGGTGCTGGTGGTGCAAGGCACCGGCTTCAACTGGCCGAACCCGGACCATTTCCGCGTCGTCTTCCTGCCCCATGAAGAGGTGCTGCGCGAGGCCTTCCACCGTCTGGAACGCTTCCTGGCCGGCTACCGCAAGCGTCATTCGACCTGATCCATCACTGAAGAACCCACCATGAAACCCATCAATGTAGGCCTGCTCGGCATCGGCACCGTCGGCGGCGGCACCTGGACCGTCCTCAACCGCAACGCGGAGGAAATCACCCGCCGCGCCGGCCGGCCGATCCAGATCACCCATGTCGCCGACCGCAACCTGGAAATGGCCCGGCAGATCACCGGCGGCCGGGCCAAGGTCACCGGCAACGGCCTCGACGTGGTCAACGATCCCGAGGTCGATATCGTCATCGAGCTGATCGGCGGCTACACCGTCGCCAAGGACCTGGTGCTCCAGGCCATCGCCAACGGCAAGCATGTGGTCACCGCCAACAAGGCCCTGCTCGCCGTGCATGGCAACGAGATCTTCGCCGCCGCCCAGGCCCGGGGTGTCATGGTTGCCTTCGAGGCCGCCGTGGCCGGTGGCATCCCGATCATCAAGGCGCTGCGCGAGGGCCTCTCGGCCAACCGCATCCAGTGGCTGGCCGGCATCATCAACGGCACCACCAACTTCATCCTGTCCGAGATGCGCGACAAGGGCCTCGCCTTTGCCGACGTGCTGGCCGAGGCCCAGCGCCTGGGCTACGCCGAGGCCGACCCGACCTTCGACATCGAGGGCGTCGATGCCGCGCACAAGGCCACCATCATGGCCGCGATTGCCTTCGGCATCCCGATGCAGTTCGACAAGGCCCATGTCGAAGGCATCTCCAGGCTGGAGGCCAAGGACATCAAGTACGCCGAACAACTTGGCTACCGCATCAAGCTGCTCGGCATCGCCAAGCGCAAGGACACCGGCGTCGAACTGCGCGTGCATCCCACGCTGATCCCGGAGAAGCGCCTGATCGCCAACGTCGAGGGCGCCATGAACGCGGTCCTGGTCTGGGGTGATGCGGTCGGTGCCTCGCTGTACTACGGCAAGGGCGCTGGCGCCGAGCCGACCGCCAGCGCGGTGATCGCCGACCTGGTCGACGTCACCCGCCTGCACACCGCCGACCCGCAGAACCGCGTGCCGCACCTGGCCTTCCAGCCGGACCAGCTGTCCGACCTGCCGGTTCTGCCCATGGCCGAGGTGGAGACGGCCAACTACTTGCGCCTGCGCGTGCTCGACAAGCCCGGCGTGCTGGCCGACATCACCCGCATCCTGGCCGACCGGGGCGTGTCCATCGACGCCATGATGCAGAAGGAGCCGGGCGACGGCGAAGGCGAGACCGACATCGTCATCCTCACCCACGTCTGCCGCGAGGCCGACATCGAGGCGGTCATCGGTCAGGTCGAGGCACTGCCCGCGGTGCAGGGCAAGATCACCCGCTTGCGCCTGGACACCCTGCAATAAGCGCCGGCCGACCGCCCCCGGATGACCGACACGCCCGACCGCCCGCTGCCGCACTTTCCGCCCGACGGCGAGCGCGCCCTGCTGGCCGAATTGTTCACCGGCTTGCGCGACCGCTATGCCGGCTCCCAGCTGGCCGATGAATGCCAGCATCGCCATGGCGGCTGCGTCAACCAGGAACTGCTGGCCGACTGTCTGGAACAAGCCCTGGTACACGGCAACGAAGCGCCCTGCCAGGCCCTGGTCCGGCGCATGGGCGAGGCCAACGTGCCGTTCATGATCGTCAGCCATGAAATCGCCTTTCTGCGCGATGCCCTGATCCGCGAGGCGGTGCACACCGGGCAGCCCGGCGCGGTGACTGCGGCGGTAAGCTTCTTCGATGCCCTGCTCGATCATCTCGCGGCGGTCTTCCTGAAGGACTACCTGCGCGACCTGGCAACCCGCAACCACGTGCGCCTGCAACACATCGCCGCCTTGTCCGAGAAGAACCTGCTGGTCTATTTCGAGCGCCACCTGGCCTGGATGGAACGCCTGACCGAGGCGGTGGCCCGGCGCGATCCGGCGGCGATGCCCGAGGTCGACCACGAACGCTGCGACTTCGGCCGCTGGCTGCACGAGGAGGGCGTCGGCCTGATCCGGGATCGCAGCCACTACAAGGAAATCGTCCGCATCCATGCCACCATGCACGCCGTGGTGGCCGAGCTGAGCACGCTCCTGAAAGGTACTAGCAGCCTGCCCGTCCTGGCCCAGTTGAAAAAGGCGGAAACCTACTCGCTCGATCTGGGCAACGAGATATCCATGCTCAACAGCCTGGTGATCATGAGCGTCTACAGCAAGGATCCGATGACCGGCCTGCTGACCCGGCGCAGCCTGGACCGGATCATGCTGAACCAGCTGGAGATCTCGCGCGCTACGGAGACGCCCTTCTGCGTGCTGATGGGCGACCTGGACCATTTCAAGACCATCAACGACCGCCATGGCCATGCCGTCGGCGACCGCGCCCTGCTGCATTTCGTCGACCGGATGCGCGACGTGCTGCGCCAGTCCGACCTGATCTTCCGCTATGGCGGCGAAGAGTTCCTGGTCATCCTGCCGTCCACCGAATATGCCCAGGGCCTGCGTCTGGCCGAGACCTTGATCCAGTGCCTGAACGGCAGTCCGCTCGTGCTGGATGGCGAAGACGCGCTGACCGTGCAATGCAGCTTCGGCCTCCTCGAAGTGAATGGCTTGAAGACCCCGTTCATCGACAACGAAGTGGTCCAGGACGTGATCCGCGAATGTGACCGCAAGCTGTACATGGCCAAGCATCGCGGCCGCAACCAGGTGGCCTGACCTCATTTGATAGGAATCGACATGAAGTACATCTCGACCCGGGGCCAGTCGCCCGCCATGACCTTCTCGGAAATCCTGCTCGGCGGCCTGGCCCCGGATGGCGGGCTGTACATGCCGGAGACCTACCCGAGCTTCTCCGCCGACGACCTCGACGCCATGCGCGGCATGTCCTATCCGGAGCTGGCGCTGACCCTGCTGTCGCGCCTGGCCGACGACATCCCGACCGCCGATCTCAAGGCCCTGGTCGACAAGACCTATACCGCCGAGACCTATGGCCATGGCCGTCCGGATTCCGACTTCAGCCAGATCACCCCGGTGCGCACCCTGGAAGAGGGTCTGTACATCCTCGAACTGTCCAACGGGCCGACCCTGGCGTTCAAGGACATGGCCATGCAGCTGCTCGGCAACCTGTTCGAGTATGCCCTCGACAAGGCCGGCCGCGATATCAACATCCTCGGCGCCACCTCGGGTGATACCGGTTCGGCCGCCGAATACGCCATGCGCGGCAAGAAGAACGTCCAGGTGTTCATGCTCTCGCCCCTGGAAGGCATGACCCCGTTCCAGCAGGCCCAGATGTACACCCTGCAGGACCGCAACATCCACAACCTGGTGATGCGTGGGGTGTTCGACGATTGCCAGGATATCGTCAAGGCGGTGTCCAACGACCTTGACTTCAAGACCCGGCACCGCATCGGCGCGGTCAATTCGATCAACTGGGCGCGCGTCGCGGCGCAGGCCATCTATTATTTCAAGGCCTATTTCGCGGTCACCCAGGACAATGCCGAGCAAGTCTCCTTCTCGGTGCCCTCGGGCAACTTCGGCAATGTCTGTGCCGGTCACATCGCCCGCCAGATGGGCTTGCCCATCGACCAGCTAATCGTTGCCAGCAACGAGAACGACGTGCTCGACGAGTGTTTCCGCACCGGGGTCTACCGGCCACGGGGCTCGGCCGAGACGGCGCATACTTCCAGCCCGTCGATGGATATTTCCAAGGCCTCCAACTTCGAGCGCTTCATCTTCGACCTCACCGGGCGCGACGCCGAAAAGGTGCGTGAACTGTGGCATGCGGTCGACCGGGGCGGCGCCTTCGATCTCAAGGCCCATGGCCTGTTCGACCAGATCGGGGGATTCGGCATGGTCTCGGGCAAGAGCACCCATGCCCATCGCATGGCCACCATCCGCATGGCCTGGGAAAAATATGCCACGGTGATCGACCCGCATACCGCGGACGGCCTCAAGGTGGGTCTCGAACGGCGCCGGCCCGGGGTACCCCTGGTCTGCCTGGAGACGGCGCTGCCGGCCAAGTTCGAGGCGGCCATCGTCGAGGCGCTCGGTCGCAAGCCGGAACGTCCGGCCGGTCTCGACGACCTGGAGAGCCTGCCGCGTCGCTATGAAGTGCTCGAAGTCGACGTCGAGGCGGTCAAGGCCGTGATCGCCGCGCATAGCCTCGAATGAAGTCGCGGCCGCCGGTCTGGCGGTTCCTCCTGGTCCTCCTGCTTGGTTGGCTGGCCTGGGGCGGGGCGCAGGGATTCTGGTTCCAGCCCAAGGGCGAGGGCCTGCGCATCGTGGCCCTGGTCGGCTTGCCGCCGGAGGCCCGGCAGACCCTGGCCTTGATCAAGCAGGGCGGACCCTTCCCCTACAAGCGCGACGGCATCGTGTTCCAGAACCGGGAAAACCGCCTGCCGCCCCAGGCGAAGGGCTATTACCGCGAATTTACGGTGCCGACCCCGGGTGTGCGCACGCGTGGTGCCCGCCGCATCGTCGCCGGCCGGCCCGGTGAGTACTACTACACCCCGGACCATTACCAGACTTTCTGGAGGATCAAGGAATGAGCGCGCCGACCCTGGCCGAGATCCTGGCCGCTCCCGCCCGCAATGGCCTTTACCGCTTGTCCGAGGCCCAGGATCTCCCGGGCGCGGTGGTCGTGTCCGGCACCCGCATGACCAGCAAGCAGGCCCTCTTGACCGAGCTGGCGGACAAGCTCGCGTTTCCCGACTACTTCGACCGCAACTGGGATGCCCTGGAGGAATGCCTGAACGATTTGTCCTGGTTCGAGGGCGAGACCTTTGTGTTGATCGAGGACGCCGGCGTGCCGGAGGCCGAGGCCCCCGAAGCCTGGGCTGTCCTGCTCGACATCCTGGGTGACGCGGCGCGCGCCTGGCGCGACGAGGGCCGCGTCTTCTCTGTGTTCCTGCGTGGCGGCCACACCGCCTACCCCAAGGTCGGCCGGTGATCGGGCTGTTGCGCGGGCTGGCTTATCTCTGGGCGGCGCCGAACAGCCTGCTTGGGGTGCTCGGCGGCCTGGACGGACGTGGCTGGCGGGTGCGGCGCGGGGTCCTGGAAATCGCCGATGCCTGGCTGCCCAAGGTGCTGGGGGCCCAGGTGCAGGCGGTCACCCTGGGCCATGTCATCCTGGCCCGCGATGCGCGCGCGCTCGGCGTGTGGCGTGAACACGAGCGCATGCACGTGCGTCAGTACGAGTGGTTGGGGCCGCTGTTCCTGCCGGCCTATGGCCTGCTTGGCGTCTGGACCTGGCTGCGCGGCCGCCATCCCTACCGCGAGCATCCACTGGAAGTCGAATCCGGCCGGCGCTCACTGCGTGGCATGGGCGGCCGCGAAGGCGGGGATCAAGTCCCCCGGCAGTGACCGGCTGTACAGCCAGCCCTGGATCGCCACCGGGTGTTCGGCGATCACCCGGGCGCGCTGGGTTTCCGTCTCGACCCCCTCGACGACACAGCGCAGTCCCATCCGGTTGGCCAGGTCGAGGACCCCGCTCATTAGGTTTTCCCCACGCGGCTGGTCGAGCGCCAGGACGAAACTGCGATCGATCTTGAGGACATCGAAATCGAACTGGTGTAGGTAACCGAGCGAGGAATAGCCGGTGCCGAAGTCATCGATGTAGACCTTGACGCCGATCCCGTGCAGGGCCTGAATCGCCGCCCCGATCGCGGTCGGGTTGCTGGCCAGGGCTTGTTCGGTGATTTCCACGGCGAGCCGCCCCTCGGCTTCTTCGAGGGTTTCCAGAAGGACGCTCAAGGCGTGCTTGTCGATCAGGGTTTCCGCCGTGACGTTGATGCTGGTGTGCACCGCCAGGCCTTGGTTCTGCCACATGCTGTCCTGCTTGACTGCGGCACGAGCGACCCAGAGGTCCAATCCGGTCATCAGCCCGGCTTCACGGAGCGCGTCGACGAACTGGGCCGGGAAGCGTGTCTTGCCGTCGGCTTCGCGCACCCTCAGCAGGGCTTCGCAACCCAGGAATTCGCCGGTTTTGCCGTGCACCTGGGGCTGGAACTCGAGGATGAACTCGGCATTGCTGTACTTTTCCAGGGTGTCCCGCAGGCGCGCCTGGCGCTCGCGGATCTCCCGGGCGGTGCCGATCGGGTCATAGCTGTACAGGGTGGCATCCTCATGGAGCTGGGTGTACATGGTGTCCAGGGACTTCAGGTAGACCTCGCGGTTGGTGCGGGTCATGCGATCGATGTGCAGGATGAAGGGGGCATAGATCAGCAGGCCGACCAGGACCACGCCGGCTTGCAAGGCCAGCGCGGTCCAGTCCCCGCCGGTCGCCAGGTAGGCATTGAGGCCGACCGGACTGACGAAGGACACCAGGGTGCTCGGCGTGGCCACCCAGCCGGCCTGGCTGGCGGTGACGGCGATCACGACGTTGACCACCGGCACCAGGACGAAGGGCAGGAACAGCCTCGGATTGAAGATCAGGGGCAGGCCGAAGAGCAGGATCTCGTTGACGTTGAACAGGGCGATCGGCAGGCTGGCCAGGGCCATCAGGCGCAAGGTCTGGTTCCGGCATAGCAGCAGGATGGCCAGGATCAGGGAGAAAGTGCCGCCGCTGCCGCCGACGAACACCCAGATCGACAAGAGGGAGGCGTTCATGACATGGCTGGGCGACAGGCCGGCTTCGATGGCGCTGCGGTTCAATTGCACGGCGGCTTCCATGGCCTGCGATGCCGGAAGCAGGGCGTGGGCGCCATGAATGCCGAAGAACCAGAGCAGGGAATTCATGGCGGCATACAGGATGCCGCTCTCATACGGGGCCGTGGCAATCGCCTCGGGGGTCAGCCAGTCGTATTCGGCCAGGGCGCCGAGGTCGAGCGTGTGCGACAGGATCATCAGCACCGCGACCAAGCCGGTGCCGACCAGGCAGGCCGGCACGATCAGGTTCATGGTCATGCGGACATTGCTGCCGGCCAGCTCGCCCCGCATCAGCCTTGACCAGGTTTTCTCGCTGAACCAGGCGAGCAGCGGCACGGTGATCATGGGCATCGAGATGGCGATGAACAACAGCATCGGGATGGCGCCGGGCGCCAGGTGGCGGATCAGCAGGTCGGCGATGGCGATGTAGATCAGGCTGACGAAGGCGACCGGCGGTCCGGCCATGCGATGCTTGAGGGCCAGCATGTAGGCGATCGATGCCGCGGCCATGTGCGGGATCAGATCATTGATGCCGGCGCGGATCACCAGCAAATCCTCGGCCGATTTTTCCAGGCCGGGCAGGTGGGCGAACACCGCCGCCAGGACCAGGATGAAGGCCGATACCAGGAGGCCCGGCACCAGCCAGAGCAAGCCCTCCCGGATGGCGCGCAGGGTGCTCGATTGGGGAAGCCCGGCGCTGACGTCGGCGAGATAGGCGGCGAAGCGTTGGGAGATCGCAGCGGTCATTTGCATATCGCCCCTCCCGGGTGGATGGTGCCGGCCAGCCTGAATGGCCTGGCCCATGAATCCTCGCCTGCTGGACGAGCCGGGCGGGCACTTGCCATGGTCCCTCGGGCTGGGCCACCGAGGCTGCCAGGGTTGGCGTGGCCGCCCTGGCGGAAGGCCATCCATCGAGGACGGCCATGGCGTCTAGATACTAGCCAGGGCGGGGCATTCACACCAGGCCGCAGATGTCGGATGACATCCGGGTGGCTCAGACAAAGCGTAGCGACAAATCCAGCGCGTGGACATGCTTGGTGAGGCCGCCGATCGAGATCCGGTCGACACCGGTTTCCGCGACCGAGCGCACATTGGCGAGCGTGATGCCGCCCGAGGCTTCAAGTTCGGCGCGGCCATCGGTGAACAGCACCGCCTCGCGCAGGCCATCGGTATCGAAATTGTCGAGCAGGATCAGCCGGGCGCCGGCGGACAGGGCTTCGTCGAGCTGGGCCAGGGTCTCGACCTCGATCTGGATGCCGACGCCCTCGGGGGCCAGGGCGCGCGCTTGCTCCAGGGCAGGCCGGATGCCGCCGGCGGCGGCGATGTGGTTTTCCTTGATCAGGATGCCGTCGAACAGGCCCATGCGCTGGTTCTCGCCGCCGCCGCACAGGACCGCGTACTTGAGCGCGGCGCGCAGGCCGGGCAGGGTCTTCCGGGTGTCGTAGATGCGCGCCCGGGTGCCGGCCACGGCGGCGACATAGTTGCGCGTTTCGGTGGCGACCCCGGACAGGGTCTGCAGGAAATTCAGCGCCGGACGTTCGGCACTGAGCATGGCGCGCGCGTTGCCCTTGATTTCGCATACGGTCTGGCCGGCGCTGAGCGCTTCGCCATCTTCGGCCAGCCAGAACAGACGGACTTCCGGGTCGAGCCGGCGGAACACGCCATTGAACCAGGGCTGGCCGGCCAGGACGGCGTCTTCGCGGGTGATCACCCGGGCGTGCGCGGTGTGCTGTTCCGGGATCAGGCGGGCGGTCAGGTCGCCGCGCTGGTCCAGGTCCTCGGCCAGGGCAGCGTCTATATTGAATTGGATGATGTTTTCGTTGGGTGGCATTGAAGTCTCCTTGACCGGCATTTTACCCCGGTTGAAATCCAGGCTAAGCGCCCCATCTCCGGCTCAATCACCCCATCGGAGTTCCCCATGCGTTTCGACAAGCTCACCACGCCGTTCCAGTCGGCCCTCCAGGAAGCCCAGAGCCTGGCGGTCGGCAACGACAACCCCTACATCGAGCCCCTGCACCTGCTCGCCGCCATGATCAACCAGGACGACGGCTCGGCGCGCGCCATCCTGCAACGCGCCGGGGCCCGGGTGCCGGCCCTGCTCACCGGGATCCAGCAAGCGCTCGACCGTCTGCCCAAGGTGGAAGGCCAGGGCGGCGAGGTGTCGATCTCGCGCGATCTCAACAACCTGCTCAACCTGACCGACAAGGCGGCCCAGAAGCGCGGCGATGCCTACATCGCCAGCGAACTGTTCCTGCTCGCCTGCATGGAGGACAAGGGCGAGGCCGGCAAGCTGCTCAAGGAGCACGGCGCCACGGCGCAGAACCTTACCGCCGCCATCGACGCCGTGCGCGGCAGTTCGGGGGTCGATTCCCAGGACGCCGAAGGCCAGCGCCAGGCCCTGTCCAAGTACACCCTCGACCTGACCGAGCGCGCCCGCCTGGGCAAGCTCGACCCGGTGATCGGCCGCGACGACGAGATCCGTCGCGCCATCCAGGTGCTGCAACGGCGCACCAAGAACAACCCGGTGCTGATCGGCGAGCCGGGCGTGGGCAAGACCGCGATCGTCGAGGGCCTGGCCCAGCGCATCGTCAACGGCGAAGTGCCCGAGACGCTGAAGAACAAGCGCGTGCTGGTGCTGGACATGGCCGGCCTGCTGGCCGGCGCCAAGTACCGGGGCGAATTCGAGGAACGCCTGAAGGCGGTGCTCAAGGAGGTCGCCCAGGACGAGGGCCGCATCATCCTGTTCATCGACGAACTGCACACCATGGTCGGCGCCGGCAAGGCGGAGGGCGCCATGGACGCCGGCAACATGCTCAAGCCCGCCCTGGCGCGCGGCGAGCTGCACTGCATCGGTGCCACCACGCTGGATGAGTACCGGAAATACATCGAGAAGGATGCCGCCCTGGAACGCCGCTTCCAGAAGGTGCTGGTCGATGAGCCCTCGGTGGAAGCCACCATCGCCATCCTGCGCGGCCTGCAGGAGAAATACGAAGTCCACCACGGCGTCGAGATCACCGACCCGGCCATCGTCGCGGCCGCCGAATTGAGCCACCGCTACATCACCGACCGCTTCCTCCCTGACAAGGCCATCGACCTGATCGACGAGGCGGCCTCACGGATCAAGATGGAGATCGACTCCAAGCCGGAAAGCATGGACAAGCTCGACCGCCGTCTGATCCAGTTGAAGATCGAACGCGAGGCGGTCAAGCGCGAGAAAGACGAGGCCTCGAAGAAGCGCCTGTCCCTGATCGAGGACGAAATCCGCAAGCTGGAGAAGGACTACGCCGACCTGGAAGAGATATGGAAGGCCGAGAAAGCCGTGGTCCAGGGCTCTGCCCACGTCAAGGAAGAAATCGACCGCCTGCGTGCCGAGATGGCCGACCTGCAACGCAAGGGGCTGTTCGACAAGGTGGCCGAGATCCAGTACGGCAAGCTGCCGCAGCTGGAGGCGCAACTGAAGCAGGCCGAGGCGGCCGGCGAGGGCAAGCGCGAATTCAAGCTGCTGCGCCGCGAGGTGGGGAGCGAGGAGATTGCCGAGGTGGTCTCGCGTGCCACCGGCATTCCGGTGTCCAAGCTGATGCAGGGCGAGCGTGACAAGCTGCTGCAAATGGAAGACCGCATCCATCACCGCGTGGTCGGCCAGGACGAGGCCGTGCGCGTGGTGTCCGACGCCATCCGCCGTTCCCGTGCCGGTCTCTCCGATCCGAACCGGCCCTACGGCTCCTTCCTGTTCCTCGGCCCCACCGGCGTCGGCAAGACCGAGCTGTGCAAGGCCCTGGCCGATTTCCTGTTCGACAGCCAGGACCACATCATCCGCGTCGACATGTCCGAGTACATGGAGAAGCATTCGGTCGCCCGCCTGATCGGCGCGCCGCCCGGCTATGTCGGCTACGAGGAAGGCGGCTATCTCACCGAACAGGTGCGCCGCAAGCCCTACAGCGTCATCCTCATGGACGAGGTCGAGAAGGCGCATCCGGATGTCTTCAACGTGCTGCTGCAAGTGCTCGATGACGGCCGCCTGACCGATGGCCAGGGCCGTACCGTGGACTTCCGCAACACCGTCATCGTGATGACCAGCAACCTGGGCAGCCAGATGATCCAGCAGATGGCCGGCGACGATTACCAGGTCATCAAGCTGGCCGTGATGGCGGAAGTGAAAAACTACTTCCGGCCCGAGTTCATCAACCGAATCGACGAGGTGGTGGTGTTCCACAGCCTGGACGAACGGCACATCGCCCGTATCGCCCGCATCCAGTTGCAATACCTGGAGAAGCGTCTGGCCCAGATGGACATGAAGCTGGAGGTCAGCGACGCCGCCCTGGCCGAGCTGGCCAAAGCCGGATTCGACCCGATCTACGGCGCCCGGCCCTTGAAGCGGGCCATCCAGCAGGAACTGGAAAACCCGTTGGCCAAGGAAATCCTGTCCGGACGGTTCGCGCCGAAGGACGTGATCCGGGTCGAGGTCGAGCACAGCCGATTCGTGTTCGAGAACGTGATCGAAGCCGAGCGGTGAGTTCGCTCGGGCGGCCGGCCCACCGAGGCCGGCCGCCCGTCGGGATGCCGATCCCGGCACAGGAAGGTCCGGGGCGCTGCCCCGGGGCTGTCACGCCGGCCCGTGACAGAGGTCATCCGTCATGACTCCGATGTTGTCGCTCGCCTGATCGGGGAGAGAATCCCCGCGGACTGGGTCCTTGGCCGGCGTGGGGAACTCAGTCCGGCACGCTGCCCGAGCGTTCGCGCGGGTTGCCTGGTGGCCCGGAGCTGCACGCCACCCGCGGCGGTAACGCCAGCACTGCGGCCCTGGCGCCGCAAGCGAGGTTGACGATGACGACCCCTGATCATGCAACGCCCCGTTGGGGGCGGCTGGGTAACCGGATCACCCTGATCGCTGGGCTGGCGATCGCCTTTGCCCTGGCCACCATGGTCGGCCTGATTGCCTTTCAAAGCTATCAATCGGCCAACGCGCACGGCTATGCGCTGGCCGAGGAACAAGCCGAGCATTTTGCCGATCAGGTGGCCAGCGCCCTGGACCTTGGCTTCGTGACGCCAAGGGTCCTGGCCAGCGCGGCGCTCGGCTTGCGGGAAGCCGGCACGACCGACCGGGCCGCCTTCAATCGGATCATGCTCAAGACCCTCGACAGCACGCCCCAGGCGGTCGGTCTCTGGATGGTCTGGGAGCCGAATGCCTTCGATGGCCTGGATGATGCCTATCGCCTCGATTGGCCCCGGCACGACCCGTCCGGGCGCTACATTCCGTATGTCACGCGCGGCAAGGATGGCAAGGCGGCCCTCGACAAGACCAACGACAGCGCGGAGGTGGCGCGCTTCCCCGAATGGCGAGATCGTCTGGAACAGTATCAGCCGGCCTACGAGCGGCCCGGCTGGGGTGATTTCTACTTTGTCCCGAAACAGCGCGGGCGCGACAGCATCACCGAGCCGTTTTTCTACGAAGTGCAGGGGCGCGAAGTGCTGGAAAGCTCACTCGCGGTACTGATCAAGCATCCTGAGACCGGACGTATGCTCGGCGTGGCCGCCATGGACCTGTCCCTGGAGGATCTCCAGAACAAGTACGGTGCGCTGCGTCCCTATGAAACCGGCCATGTCCGCCTGGTGTCGGAAGGGGGCCTCAACGTGGTGCATCCCGACCTGGCCCAGGTGGGCAAGGCGGTGGACAAGGCGGATCCGCTGGCGTCACATCTGGCCAGGATCGCGGCGGGTGAACCGTTCAGCTACTCGGATGCCGAGTTCACTGTCTTTTTCCACCCGATCAAGGTGGCCGGGACCGGCCAGTTTTGGTCGGCCGGCGTCAGCGTGCCGACCGAGGCGATCGTCGCCGGCGCGGTCCGCGCGCGCAACCTCTCGATTCTGATCGGGGTGATTGCCCTGGCCCTGGTCCTGGCCTTGTTGCATGTGCTGGTTCGCGCCCTGACCCGTCCGCTCGACCACCTGGCCCACTCCATGGAGCAGCTCGCCTCCGGCAAGGGTGACCTGACCGCGCGCCTGACGATCGCCAATCACGACGAGATCGGCCGGACCGCCACGGCGTTCAACGCCTTCATCGACAGCCTGTGCGAAATGGTCCGCGAGGTGCGCTCGCAAAGCCTGGCGGTGAGCCAGGCGGCGAGTGGCTTGGCCGATTCGGCGCGCGAAGTGGAGGCGGCATCCGAGCGGCAGTCGGACGCCGCCGCGGATACCGCCGCCGGGGTGCAGCAGGTCACGGTCAGCGTGCATCACATTGCCGATACGGCCAACCATGCCGCCGAGATCGCCCGTGTGGCCGGGCAATCGACCGAGCAGAGCGTCACCGACGTGGTGCGCGTCAGCCAGGAAATCCGGCGCATGACCGACAACATGCACGCCCTGTCCGGCCGCATGAAGGATCTCGGCGAACGCTCGCGCGAAGTCACCAGCATCGTCAGCGTGATCAAGGATATCGCCGACCAGACCAACCTCCTGGCGCTCAATGCCGCGATCGAGGCGGCGCGTGCCGGCGAGCAGGGGCGGGGCTTCGCGGTGGTCGCCGACGAAGTGCGCAATCTGGCGGCGCGTACGGCGGAGGCGACGGTCGACATCGACCGCATCGTCGGCGCGATCGGCACCGAGACAGCCAATGCCGTCGCCGATGTCGATCTCAGCACCAAGTTGGTCGATGTCAGCGTCGACATGGCCGCCCATGCCAGCGCGTCGATGCACCAGATCAAGTCGAACAGCGATGATGTCGTCGCCAATGTCGCCGATATCGCTTCCGCGACGCGTGAGCAGTCGGTCGCCGCCACCGAGATTGCCCAGAACGTGGAAAAGATCAGCAACATGGCGCAGGCCAATGCCCAGGTTGCCCAGGGCATGCGCGATGCGGTCGAGCAACTGAAGACCCTGGCCGTCAAGCTGGAGCAGCTGGTCGGCCATTTCAAGCTCTGAGTCCGGGGGCGCCAGGTCGGCCGCCGCAGGGCAGTGCCTCAGGTGCCCGGTTGCAGGGTCACCTGGAGCACGGCTTCCTGGCCGTCGCGCAACACCGTGACCTGGACCCGGTCGCCGATACGGTGATCGTCCAGGCGGGCCAGCAGGTCACGCACCGAGCGGACCGGCTGGCCGTCCAGGGCGACCAGAATGTCGCCGGGCAGGATGCCGCCAGCCTGCGTGACCCGGGCGCCCCTCAGGCCCGCCGCCTCGGCGGCTGAGCCGGGCGATACGCGCAGGATCACCACGCCTTCGAGGCCCTGGCGCTCGGCCAGACGCCGGTTGAGCGCTTCGTCGACCTCGATGCCCAGGCTCGGGCGCAGGTACCGGCCCTCCCGGATCAGCGCCGGCACCACCCGGTTCACGGTATCCACCGGCACCGCGAAGCCGATCCCGGCAGAGGCGCCGCTGGGGCTGTAAATGGCGGTGTTGATGCCGATCAGGCGGCCAGCGGAATCGAGCAGCGGGCCGCCTGAATTGCCCGGGTTGATGGCGGCGTCAGTCTGGATCAGATGGTCGATGCGCTGGCCGCCGCGGTCGCCCAGCGAGCGGTCGAGGGCGGAGATGATGCCGGTGGTGAGTGTCCAGTCGAGGCCGAAGGGGTTACCGATGGCGAACACTTTCTGGCCGACCTTGAGGTCGTGGCTGCTGCCCAGTGGCACCGGCGGCGGCCGCTTGAAGCCGACCCCGATGCGTAGCACGGCAATGTCGTGCTCCGGCGAGGCGCCCACCAGGGCAGCCTGGAAACTGCGTCCGTCGGCCAGTTTGACGGTGGCCTCGCTGGCGTTTTCGACCACGTGGTAGTTGGTGATGACATGGCCGGCGTCGTCCCAGATGAACCCCGAGCCGGTCCCGCGTGGCACCGAGAACACGTTTCGGGTCCAGACATCCATCACCTGGGTCTTGGTGGTGATGAACACCACCGTGGCGCGAGCCTGCTCGAACAGCTGGATGGTGGCGCGCTCGTCGGCCGCCAGGTCGCCGCGCGGGGTGACCAGCCTCGGCGTGGCATCGGGGGTCTGGCCGAGCAGGCCTGAGAGTTGCGGGACAGCGCGCCAAATCAGGATGAGCGTGGCGGCGGCCAGGGTGAGCCAGAACAGGCGGATGAGAAAGCGGTCTTGCATCGGGGCCCTTTCGACGCGCGATAACTGCCCGCCACATGGGGTTCGCAAGGCCTCATTTCAAGGGATTGAAAGCGCGGTGTGGTGCACCCATATCCGGAATGCAGTCAACCGCAAGGAGGATTCACCATGATGTATCGGCAACGTTTTCCCCGCGACCTGTTCGCGGACCTGGAGCGCCTGCAACGCGAGCTGACCCAGGCCATCGACCCGACGCCGAGTATCCGCGGCCTGAGCCGGGGCTTCCCCGCCATGAACCTGGGCGGTACGGCCCAGCGCGTCGAATTGTATGCCTTCGTTCCGGGCGTCGATCCCGCCAGCCTCGACGTGCAGATCGAGAAGGGCGTACTCACCGTGTCCGGTGAACGCAAGCCGGTGACCCTGCCCGAGCAGGCCAGCGTGCATATCGACGAGCGTTTCACCGGGCGCTTCCGGCGCGTGGTCAGCCTGCCCGACGACGTCGACCCGAATGACGCGACCGCGAAGTACCAGGATGGTGTGCTGCACATCA
Organism: Pseudomonadota bacterium; assembly: GCA_049322515.1. Taxonomy (GTDB): domain Bacteria; phylum Pseudomonadota; class Gammaproteobacteria; order Burkholderiales; family Thiobacillaceae; genus Parasulfuritortus. Next base: position 40,011 of record JBMOQW010000027.1, on the reverse strand, counting down.
GCCTGGCCCGCAAGGCCGCGGCCCAACCGCGTCGCATCACCATCCAGTAAGGAGGAATCGAGATGAACACCCGTACCGCCGAAAAGGAAAGCCGGCGCGAGGAAGCCACCCTGATGCCGCCGGTGGACGTGGTCGAAGATAGCCAGGGCATCACCCTGTATGCCGACCTGCCCGGCGTACCCAAGGACCGGCTCGGCATCCAGATCGAGGATGACACCCTGGTGCTGGAAGGCGAGGTCCAGCTCGACCTGCCCGAGGGCATGCAGGCCACCCATGCCGAAGTCGGACTGCCGCGCTACCGGCGTGTCTTCACCTTGTCCAAGGAACTCGACAGCGACAAGGTGACGGCGAATTTCGAACAGGGGGTATTGACCCTGCGTATCCCCAAGGCCGAGCACGCGCAGCCGCGCAAGGTTGCCATCCAGGTCAGCTGAGGCCGTATCGGCGCGTCCGGCCCGGCTCAAGCCGGCGGGCGGGCCGCGTGGGTCCGCTTGTTCCGGTACATGGCTTGGTCGGCGGCCGCGATCAGGTCCTCCAGGCTGCGGGCATTGGCCGGGTAGTTGGCAACGCCGATGCTGGCCTGGACCGTCACCGTCTCGTCGCCGGCCGGCCAGGTGAGCGTGCCGATCGATTCGACGATGCGCTGGCCGAGCTGGTGTGCCGCGCCGGGATCGCAATCGACGGCGATGATCAAGAATTCATCGCCGCCCACCCGGCTGCAGATGTCGCCTTCCCGGGTCAGTTCCAGCAACGTCTTGCCGACCGCGGCGAGCACCGCGTCGCCCATGGCGTGACCATACCGGTCGTTGATCGGCTTGAAGCGGTCCAGGTCGAGCATCAGCAGGCTGACCGGATGGCCGTTGCGATCTGCCTGGCTCAAGGTTTTTGCGAACATTTCGTCGAAGTAGCGCCGGTTGTAGAGCCCGGTCAGGGTGTCGCGCACCGCCAGCTCACGCAGTCCCTGATGGCTGTGTTGCACTTCCCGCAACAATTGGTTGAATTTCCCTGCCAGGTGGTTGATTTCCCTGGGCCATCCGCGACGCGAAGCGATCGGCTCGGCCTGGTCGAGGTCTGCGCCAAGGCGGCCGATGTGGCGGGATAGTTCGACGATGGGCCGGACGATCTGGTGCCGCAACAACAGGAACACGGTGAGGAATATGCCCACCAGGAGCAGGCTGATCAGGTTCAGCACCGGCGTCAGGGTGGCCTGGATCGGGGCCCGTAGCGTGTCCGGTGCCATGCGGATGTCGATCAGCCCGTTGACCGTGCCGACCGGCGCGTCATGGCAGCCCTGGCATTCCTCCTGGTTGCGCAGGGGCATCAGATAGCGCAGTTGGGCCGGGTCGCCGAAATGGATCGGCCGTCCGCTGCCCAGGACGCTGCGCACCGCCGGGTCGTCACGACGGTCAAGCCTGGAACGGTCGTCATCGCCATACTGGGCGGCAACCTCGGCCCCCCGTACCAGCCGGATCTCGAGGTCCGGGTAGCTGGTGGCGATGCGCTGGATCGTGTCGTCCAGTTCCGCGCGGCTCCAGCCCTTGCGCATCGCGGAATAGAGATGCTGGTAGATTTGCTCGGCGGTGCGCCGCGATTCCATCTGGTCCCATTGGGTGATCACCACCTGCTGGCGATCTTCCAGTGCGGCGCGGACCAGCCACGTGGTGGCCAGCCCGATGCCGACAAATACCAGGGTCAAGAGCCAATACAGGGGCAACCCGGCGTGGGTGGCCGGCTTCGTCGGGGGAGGCAGGGTTCTCATGTTCTGAATGTAGCAGGGCGCGCTTGTTCGTCATCCCGGCCATGTCGGACGCGGTGATCCAAGCGGGGGACACGCAGTGGCACGCGCCACCGGGCTGGGCGCGGGTGACCCGAAGGGTGACCGCTGCCGGTGGTGTGCGTGGCCGGATTCACGCGGGCTGAAGTGGGACAATGCGCGGTCAAGGGGCGCATTCCAGGTTCCTATGGGCAAGGAGAACTCCATGATCGGATTGTTGCAGCGCGTCAGTTCGGCCAGCGTGCGCGTGGCGGATCAGGAAGTCGGCGCCATCGGGCGGGGCTTGCTGGTGCTGGTGGGGGTGGAGAAGCACGATGGCGAGGCGCAGGCCGAGCGGCTGCTCGACCGCGTGCTGGGCTATCGGGTGTTTCCCGATGCCGAGGGCCGAATGAACCGCAGTCTGGCCGACATCGAAGGCGGCTTGCTGCTGGTGCCGCAGTTCACCCTGGCCGCCGATACCGGCAAGGGCACCCGGCCGAGCTTTTCCTCGGCGGCGGCGCCCGCGCTGGGGCGCCGCTGCTTCGAGGCCCTGGTGGCGATGGCGCGCCTTCGGCACCGAGCGGTGGCCACCGGCGTGTTCGGCGCCGACATGGCGGTCGCGCTGGTCAACGACGGTCCGGTCACCTTCTGGTTGCGGGCCGCCCCGGCGCACGGGGCGCCGGACTGAGCCAGGTCAGAGATCGCCGTTGGCGGCGGCCTTCATCATCTCGATCATGCGCTTGTTGATGCTGTCGGCGCCCTTGATCAACTCGGGGGTAAGGCCGAGCTTGTTCTCGTAGCCCTTCACCCAGTCCATGTTCCAGTCGACCATGAGCAGCCAGATGTTCTTGTCGGCATCTTCCATGATCGCGATCCGGCAGGGCAGGAAGACCACGAATTCCGGGCTCAGCTTGAGCAGGTCGCGGGCCACCGCGATGTCGCAGAAGCTGAGCACCTCGATGCGCGGCGCGCTCTTGTCGTCGAGCACCGCGTGGAAGTCCTTCCACATGAGGTTGTCGCCGACGAATTTCATGTTGGTCTGGTTGGCGCGCAGCAGCAGCGACTCGCGCACGTCCTCGAAGGTGAGGCCGGGCTTGGCCTTGACCTTGTAGGCGAAGTAATTCATGGCCTCCGGCATGCCCATGTTGAGCAGCCCGGTGGTGAAGGGCAGCATCATCTGGATCATCGCGGTCTTTTCCGGCTGCTCGATGAAGCGGCGCATTTCGTAGGGCCGGTAGGCCTTGCTCGGGTTGTAGAGGTTGGTCAGGACCAGGAACGGGTTGAAATTGAGATTGGGCAGGTAGGGATTGGCCGTGGCCGGCGCCGCCTGGGGCGGCGGCGGGTTCACGGCCGCCGAGGTGACCGAGGTCTGGGCGGCGGCGGCCAGCGAGGTGAGGGCCGGGGCGGCGGCCTGGGCCAGGGCATTGCCGAACGCGCTCAGGCTATCCGGCGGGGGCGCGGGCTGGGGCGCCGGCTGGGCCGAGGGCTGTGCGGCCATCTGAGGGAAAGCCTGTGCCGGCATTTGCGGCATGGGCAGGGCGAAGGGCAGGCCCGGCGCCATCGGCATCATGTAGGGATTCGGCATGGTCATGGGCGCCTGGGGGAAGGCCATCGGCGCTTGCGGCATGCCGTAGGGCATCATCATGTAGGGGTTGTAGCCTTCGAGGGGAACCGGCACCAGCATGGGCGGGGTGACTTGCTGGCCGGGATTGGCCAGGGCGGCGCTGGCAAACAGGAGGGCGAACAAGGACAGGGCACGGGGCTTCATGGGAGTCTCCTCTTGGTGGCTATTGGACTGATTGCCCGCGCAGTATACGACGGAGCGCTCGGGGTGTCCGACCGTGGCCCTCGGCGCCCTCCATCCGGCGGCGGGGGCTTTGAAATCCGACAACTGTGGGAGTGCGCGCGGTTCGGCTTCACCGCCAATATTCGGCATCGGCCGATCGCCTCGTGATTCGAGGTGCTGTCTGGATGACTGGATCAAACGTGACGGGACCCGCTGATACGTCTTTGCCCCCGGACGATCCCCTGGCCGGGTGGTATCCGAAGCTGTTCGGCCTGCTCGCCGAGCATCTGCCCTGCGCGCTGGTGGTGTCCGATCCGGCACAGCGCACGCTCTATGCCAACCCGCGCTTTGCCGAGCTGTTCGGCTATCCGGTCGAAGCACACCTTTCGGTCGAGGACTGGTGGCCGCTCGCCTACCCCGATCCGGAGGCGCGTGACTTCTATCGGGAGCGCTGGCATCGTGCCGTGGCCAAGGCCATCGCCGAGGCCGGGGCAATCGAACCCCAGCATGCCCTGGTCACCTGTCGCGACGGCCAGATGCGTCATGTCGAGTTTCGCTTCGCCTCGACCGGCAGCTTCAACCTGGTGATCGGCATCGACCACACCGAGGTGGCGCGCGCGACGCGCGCGATGCATGAGAGCGAACGCCGCTACCGGCTGTTGTTCGAGGCGGCACGGGATGCGCAGTTCATCCTGGCCGGCCCGGATTGGCTGATCATCGACCACAATCCGGCGGCCTGGGCCTTGTTCGGTGTCGGCGAGCAGGGGCTGCACCACCGTTCCCTGGCGGATTTTTCACCCCCGGAGCAGGCACCTGGCCTGGCGACCTCGCGTGTCCTGGCCGATGTCCTGGCCCTGGCCGATACCCGGGGCGGCCTGTTCCGTGAATGGCGCCACCGGCATGCCGATGGCCATGAGTTTCCGGCCACCTGGCAAGTCAGCGCGCTGACGCTGGAAGGCCACCGGGCCCTGCATGTCACGGTGCGCGACATCAGCCTGGAGCGTGAGGCCCATGCCCGCTTGCAGGCACTCGCCGAAATGGAAGAACGACAGCGCCAGTCGGCGGAACGGGAAAACCGGGAAAAATCCCGTTTCCTGGCCCAGGCGGTGCATGATCTCAAGCAGCCCTTGCAGGCCATGGCCTATGCCTTGCTGCCGCTCCAGGCCCGGCTCGAAGCCTGCCGGGACCCGACTGCCCTCGATCTGCTCGAACTGGTGACCCAGGCCAGCCATGCCATGCGCGACCAGGTGGCCGGCTTGCTCGATCTGTCGCGCCTGGAATCCGGCCTGGTGCGCGCCGCCCTGCATGGGGTCGATCTGCGCGAATGGCTGGACAGCGTGCACCGCGCGATGGTCGCGCAGGCCGAGTATCGGGGGGTTCGCCTGGAGCCGGCCGTCACGCCCGAGGGCGCGCTCGTGGTGCATACGGATCCCGAGTTGCTGCGCCAGATCCTGGTCAACCTGATCGGCAATGCGATCAAGTTCACCGACCCGGGCAAGGCTCCGTATGGCAAGGTCCGGGTCATCGTCGAAGCCGACCCGGCGGTGGTCCGGATCACGGTGGCCGACAACGGCATCGGTATCGCGGAGGAACACTTGGCGAGCGGCGCCATCTACAAGCCCTTCTTCCAGATTCATAACACCTTGCCACAGGGCGAGAAAGGCGTCGGTCTCGGCTTGTCGATCGTCAAGGCCACGCTGGCCCTGCTGCCGGAACATGCCTTGACGGTGACCTCGACATTGGGTGAAGGCAGCCGCTTCTGCCTGAGCGTGCCGCGCGCCGAGGCGATTCCGGCCAGGGCCTTAGTCGAGGTCGGCATGGCGGCGTCGGTCGACCTGTCTGGTCGCTACATCGTCATGGTGGATGACGACCAGTTGGTACGCCGCGCCGTGGTGGCCCTTCTGGAACTGCAAGGCGTGCGCTACGATGCCTTCGACTCAGTGGCTGAACTGGAAGCGACCCTGGCCAGTCTGGAACGGGAACCGGATGTCCTGCTCAGCGATTTTCGTCTGGCCGGCGGAATGACCGCCTACGAAGTGATGGCCCTGGTCCGCTCGGTCTGGCCCCGGGTGCCCACGCTGGTGGTCACCGGGGACGCCGAAGCGGCCGCGGACCTGGCGACGCGCGCCGACGTGTTCGGCGTCCTGCGCAAGCCGGTCGATCCGGCCGAACTGCTGGCCGTGTTGGCCAAGGTCTGTCAGGCCAGCAACTGAGCCAGCACGAAGGGCAGGATGCCGCCGGCGTGGTAGTACTCGACCTCGATGGGGGTGTCCAGGCGCAGCTTGAGCGGCACGCTCTGGCTCGAGCCATCGCCGCGCTTGATCACCAGGCTGACGTCCTGCTGCGGCGTGATGCCGTTTTCCAGGCCCAGGAGGTCGAAGGTCTCGTCGCCCTTGAGGCCGAGCGAGGCGGCGTCCATGCCGTCCTTGAACTGCAACGGCAGCACGCCCATGCCGGCCAGGTTGGCGCGGTGGATGCGCTCGAAGCTCTTGGCCACGACGGCCTTGACGCCGAGCAGCTGGGTGCCTTTGGCGGCCCAGTCGCGTGACGAGCCGGTGCCGTATTCCTCACCCGCGAACACCATCAGCGGGGTGCCCTCGGCCTGGTGCTTCATGGCCGCGTCGTAGATCGACATCTGCTCGCCCCGGTACAGGGTGACGCCGCCCTCGCTGCCGGGGATCATCAGGTTCTTGATGCGGACGTTGGCGAAGGTACCGCGCATCATGACTTCGTGGTTGCCCCGGCGGGCGCCGTAGCTGTTGAAGTCTTGCTGGGTCACGCCATGCTCGACCAGGTACTTGCCGGCCGGCGCGGCGGCCTTGATGCCGCCGGCGGGCGAGATGTGGTCGGTGGTCACCGAGTCGCCGAAGATGGCCAGGGCGCGGGCATTGCGGACCGCCGGGTTGGGCGCGGCGGCACCGGCGAAGAAGGGCGGCTCCTGGATGTAGGTGGACCCGGCATCCCATTGGTAGACCTCGCCGGCCGGTGCCGGCACGGCGTCCCAGAGCGGGTTGTCGGCGCCGACATCCTTGTAGATGGCGTAGGCGCCGGCCTCGGCGGCGTGGTGCGCCAGGGCGGCGACTTCCTCGGCGGTCGGCCAGATGTCCTTCAGGTAGACCGGGCCGTCGGTGCCGGCGCCGATCGGGTGGTTGGCCATGTCGATGTCGACCCGGCCGGCCAGGGCGAAGGCCACCACCAGGGGCGGCGACATGAGGAAGTTGGCCTTCACGTTCTGGTGCACGCGGGCTTCGAAGTTGCGGTTGCCGGACAGTACCGAGCAGGCCACCAGGTCATGCTCCAGGATGCCCTTTTCCACCTGCTCGGGCAGCGGGCCGGAGTTGCCGATACAGGTGGTGCAGCCATAGCCGACCACGCCGAAGCCGAGCTTTTCCAGAGAGTCCAGCAGGCCGGCGGCCTTGAGGTACTCGGTGACCGCGCGCGAGCCGGGGCCGAGCGAGGTCTTGACGTGGCTCGGCGTGTAGAGTCCCTTTTCCACCGCCTTCTTGGCCAGGAGACCGGCCGCCAGCATGACGCCGGGGTTCGAGGTGTTGGTGCAGGAGGTGATCGCGGCGATCACCACGTCGCCATGGCCGAGCTGGGTCTTGCCATCCGCCAGGGTGTACTTGACCGGCAGTTCCGCCTCGGACTTGCCATAGCCGCCCTGGTCCTTGGGCAGGGCAAACAGGGTCTCGAAGGATTCCTTCAGGGCATACAGGTTGATGCGGTCCTGGGGCCGCTTCGGGCCGGCCACCGAGGGCTTCACGCTGCCGAGATCGAGGTGCAGGGTCTGGCTGTATTCGATGCTGCCGGATTTTGGAATGCCGAACAGGCCTTGCGCCATGAAGTAGTTGCGCAGGGCATCGACCTTGGCCTGGTCGCGGCCGGTGGCCAGGTAATACTGGCAGGTGGCCTCGTCGACCGGGAAGAAACCCATCGTCGCGCCGTATTCCGGGGCCATGTTGGCGATGGTGGCGCGGTCGGTGACCGGCAGCTTTTCCGCGCCTTCGCCGTAGAACTCGACGAACTTGCCGACCACCTTGGCCTTGCGCAGCATCTCGGTGATGGTCAGCACGATGTCGGTGGCGGTGATGCCGGGCTGGGCGCTGCCGGTGAGTTCCACGCCGACCACGTCCGGGGTCAGGAAGTAGACCGGCTGGCCGAGCATGCCGGCTTCCGCCTCGATGCCGCCGACGCCCCAGGCGACCACGCCGAGGCCGTTGATCATGGTGGTGTGGCTGTCCGTTCCAACCAGCGTGTCCGGGTAGTACACCCCATCCTTTTCCATCACGCCACGGGCCAGGTATTCCATGTTCACCTGGTGCACGATGCCGACGCCGGGCGGCACCACCTTGAAGGTGTCGAAGGCCTGCATGCCCCACTTGAGGAACTGGTAGCGTTCGCGGTTGCGCTCGAACTCGATCTTCATGTTCTGGTTCAGGGCATCGGCCTGGCCGAACACGTCGACCTGCACCGAATGGTCGACCACCATCTCGACCGGCGCCAGCGGCTCGACCTTCTTCGGGTCCTTGCCGGCGCGGGCGGCGGCGGAACGCATGGCGGCCAGGTCGGCCAGCAGGGGCACGCCGGTGAAGTCCTGCAACAGGATTCGCGCCACCACGAAGGGAATTTCCTCGGTGCGGGTCGCGTTCGGGGCCCAGTTGGCCAGGTCGCGCACATGCTTCTCGGTGACCTTCACGCCATCGGCGTTGCGCAGCACCGATTCCAGCACGATGCGGATCGAGACCGGCAGTTTCGAGATCGGGCCGACCCCGGCCTTTTCCAGTTGCGGCAGAGAATAGTAGGTGCCGGTGTTACCGTTGCCGGCGTCGAAGGTCTGGCGGGCGTCGAAGAGCGTGGTCATGGCGAAGGATCGGGCTGGGAGAATTTGGAATACGCATTCTACCAAGCTATGGCGAAGCCGGCCTTCGTGGCTGCTTCGGGAGGGCATCTGGACGCCGACCCACCGTTGCTCGTAGGGGGCAGGATGTGTAAACGGGGATGGACGCCGTCGGGGTGGCCGCCTATCGGCACGCGTTGTCCATGTCCCGTTGTGGATGGCGTGGATCCTGCCTACGCCGAGGGGGAGCCGATGCCGGGTTGAGCCAAGGCTATCCAGGCCACGGCCTGACCGTTACCATCCAGGCCATGCGCTTTTCCATCCGGTTCAAGCTGTTCCTTGCCCTGCTGCTGGCCAATTTACTGGTGGTGGCGCTCATGGTCGGCTTCATGCAGCGCTCCCTGGACAAAGGCTTCGTGGGCTTTGTCGAAGGCCGGCAGCAGGCGCGCGCGGAGCGCCTGGTCGAATTTCTGGCCGACCTGTATGTGACTGAGCAGGGCTGGCAAGGGTTGCGTGACGACCGTCGGCGCTGGCGCAGGCTGTTGCACGTGGCCGACGAGGGCCATGCGGGGCGCGGTGCCGGGCCGTTCGATGGCGGCTGGGTGTTGCTCGATGCCGGACGCCAGCTGCTCGCGGGGCCACCGATTCCGCCCGAGCGCTTGTCCCTGACCCCGATCCGCGTCGAGGATGCCGTGATCGGCTATCTGGGGCGCGCCACCGGCCGGCCCTTGCGGGAATGGGTCGATCTCCGCTTCATGGAGCAACAGCGCCGGGCCATCGTGGTCATCGCCCTGGCGGCCAGCCTGCTCGCCGCCGGCCTATCCTGGCCACTGGCCCATGTCCTGGTGAAGCCGGTGCGCCGCCTGGCCGAGGGTGCCCGAGCCCTGGCTGCCGGACGCCTGGCGACCCGGGTGGCAGAAGGCGGGCGCGATGAGCTGGGTGACTTGGCCCGGGATTTCAACCATTTGGCGCATACCCTGGAGCGCAACGAGGCGGCGCGCCGGCACTGGATGGCGGACATTGCCCACGAGCTGCGCACGCCGCTGGCCGTGTTGCGCGCCGAACTGGAGGCCCTGCAGGACGGGGTGCGCCCGCTCGGCCCCGAAGCCGTGGCCTCGCTGGCCGCCGATGTCGAGCGCCTCGGCCGCCTGGTCGAGGATCTGCACCAGCTCTCGATGAGCGACCTGGGTGCGCTCGATTATCGAAAGCGCGAGGTCGATGCCCTGGCCCTGCTGCGCGATGATGTCGAGGCCTTGGCCGGGGAGTTCGAACGCCGGGGCCTGGCGGTCGAGGTGTCCGATCCGGGGACGCCGGTGCATCTGCAAGCCGATCCGGATCGCTTGTCCCAGCTGTTCCGCAACCTGCTCCAGAACAGCCTGCGCTACACCGATGCCGGCGGCCGCCTGGCGATTTCGGTCGAACGCCGGGCCGAGTCCGTGGTGTTCCGTTTCGACGACAGCCCGCCCGGGGTGCCGGCCGAGGTCCTGGGCCGCCTGTTCGAGCGCTTCTACCGGGTCGAGGGCTCGCGCAACCGGGCCCATGGCGGCGCCGGTCTCGGCCTGGCGATCTGCCGCAACATCGTCGAGGCGCATGGCGGCCAGATCGAGGCCGCGGCTTCGCCCCTGGGCGGCCTGCGCGTCGATGTGACCCTGCCGGTGTCCGCATGAATGTGCCGCGCCGGGTCCTGGTGGTGGAGGATGAGCCCAAGCTGGCGGACTTGCTGGCCGACTATCTGCGCGCCGCCGGCTTCGCCGTCGATGCCTTGGCCGACGGCCTCGCCGTGTTGCCCTGGGTGCGCGCGCACGCGCCCGACCTGATCATCCTCGACCTGATGCTGCCCGGTCGCGACGGCCTCGACCTATGCCGCGAACTGCGCGCTTTCAGCAGGGTGCCGATCGTCATGGCCACCGCGCGGGTCGACGAGATCGACCGCCTGCTCGGCCTGGAACTGGGCGCTGACGACTACATCTGCAAGCCTTACAGTCCGCGCGAGGTGGTGGCCCGGGTCAAGGCCGTGCTGCGCCGGGGTGAGGCGGTGGCCGGGGATGCGGCACCGGCCGGTCCGCTGGTTCTCGATGAAGCCGCGTTCCGGGTCCGTGGACCTACCGGCGAGGCGGAGCTGACGGCGGTCGAATTCCAGCTATTCGCGACCCTGTACCGGGCGCCTGGCCGCATCTTCAGCCGCGCCCAGCTGATGGACCGCATCTATGCCGATCAGCGCGTGGTGTCGGACCGCACCATCGACAGCCACGTCAAGAAGCTGCGCAAGAAGCTGGAACAGGCCCTGCCGGGCGAGGAGATCATCCATTCCGTGTACGGCGCCGGCTATCGTTACGAACGCGGTGTCTGATTTCCACAGTGTTTGCACAATCCCTGCCCGATTGCTGCACGGTGGCTGCCTAGAGTGTGAAGCAAGGACGGCATGTCGCCGGCCGGATTAGCCCACCTTCAGGAGTCCATCATGAAAAAATCCCTCATCGCCCTTGCCACGGTCGCTACCCTCACGCTCGCCACCGCCGTTTCCGCCATGCCCGGGTTCGGTCCCGGCCGGCATGGCGATGGCAAGGGGCCGGACGACACGGCCCGCGTCGAACGCATGGCGCGGATGCTCGACCTCGATCCGGCACAGCAGGAAAAGATGAAGGCCCTGTTCGCCCAGCAGGCCGAGCAGCGCACCCAGATGCGCGACGCCATGCGCACCGAAATGCGCGCGCTGCTCACCCCCGAGCAGTCCACCAAGCTGGACGCCATGCAGAAGCAACGCATGGCACGCATGGAAAAGCGGATGGCCAAGCGCATGGATCGCGACTGTGACCGCGAAGGGTGGCGTGGCGGTCAGTGATCGTCCGGGCGCGCCGGAGGCCGGGCCGCGTCGGCGGCCTCCGGCAGCAGAAAGCGCCAGGGTTGGCGCAGGAAGTTGCCGGCCACCCGGGCGATCAGCCCGGGCACCAGGGCCAGGGTTTGCCGGCGCGAGCGCATGGCCACGTAGAGCGCCAGCGCGAAGCTGACCAGCAAATTCACCGCGCCAATGCCGATCACCCCGGCCAGGGCCCAGGCCAGCACCGGCCAGGGTACGGTGAAGTCGGTCAGGGCCCAGGCGCTGCCGACGTTGGCACTGGCGAAGGCGACGTGCCTGATGTCGATCGGCAGGCCGGTCAGAGGCATCACGCTGCCGGCCAGGCCGAGGTAGAGCCCGAACAGCAGGTTGCCCATCAGGGCGCCATGATGCAGGTCGATGTAACTGGCCAGGCGCTCGCGGCGTTCTGCCTTGAGCCAGCGACGCGACCATGGATGCTGGGCGATACGCTGAGCCGTGCCGAGATAACGCACCTTGTTGTCGTAATAGCCGGCCACCAGGCCGGACAGGAACAGGCCGACTCCGGCCACCGCCGCATACCAGAGGGCGCCGCTGGTCCAGGGATGCAGCTCGGCCAGCAGAGCCATGGCCTTGTCAGTCTGGGCGAGCGGAGAACCGAACAGGGCTGGCCAGGCCAGGGCCAGGCCGAGGGCGACCGGCAGGGCCAGCAGGACATTGCCGGCGATCGCGGCGAACTGCGTGCGCGCCACGCTCTCCACCAGGCTGGCCAACCGGCCCAGCTCGCGTGGCCGTGCATCCTCCAATTCGCCAGCCAGGGTGGTCGCGGTCATCGCTGGCTGCTTGGTGGCGACCACGCCGCCCAGCATGTGGATCAGGGCAAAGCCGAGACCATAATTGAGGCCGAAAACCAGACCCTCGGTGAGCGGCGGCAGGTGCAGGTGGCCGAGCTGGATCTTCATTGCCGCCATGAGGGCGATGATCACGCCGCCCAGGGCTGCGGCGCGGCCCATGGCCCACCATTCCGCACGGTCTCCGGCGATGTAGTGCTCGCCGTGGCGGCTGGCGTGCTCGGTGACGTTGCGGGCCAGCAGGTTGACGTTCTCGCCGACGAAGCGGAACACGTTGTCGCGCTCGCGGATGGCCATCACCAGGGTCTTGAACAAGCGGACGGCGTGCTCGCCATGGTGCGGGTCGAACAACACGTCGAGGATCAGGCGTAGCCGGGCGAGCAACTGGTCGAGGCGGGCGAGCAGGTAGGTGAGGTGGATGCTGGTGCCATTGTCGCGGGCCCGTCGGCGCACCCGGCCAATGACGGCGTCGCACTGATCGAGCAGGACCGGCAGGTGGCGCGCGGCATCGGCATCGGGCAGGGTGCCGGACGCCAGGGCGCTCAGGTAGAGCGGCATGAATTCGGTGTTCTGGGCGAGAAACGGCGACTCCAGCCGGTCCAGGGTCGGCTCGATGCGCAGCAGCTCGTTGTCGAGGCCGACGCTGGCAATCCGGTAGGACACGCTGCGGGCGGCATTGAGGAGCGCGGTGATGGCTTCCCAGGACTGGCCGTGCTCGATCCGGTCCAGACCGAGCACACGGGCCAGCGCCAGCCAGTCGGTCTCCGGGACGGCGTTGATCCAGGCCGCGTCGCGGGGCCTTTTGAACAGCGCCCCGGCCACGTCTTCCAGGCGGTCGCCGCCAGCCACCCGGGGCAGGAGCCGGAAGCCGATGCGCTGCCGCAGTTCCATGGCAAAGCCGAGCGAGGACTGGATGCCGGCTTCGGCATAGAACGCGCTCTGGCCCGCCAGCGCGAGCAGCGACAGAAGATCGGCGCGCAGCAGGTCGCGTTCCTCCGGACAGGCGCGCAGGCGTTCCGTCTCGGTGCGCACGCGGCTGGCCGGATCCGGATCGTCCCGCCCTGGACGCAACCGGTCCAGCATCAGTGCGAGGCGGGCCTGCTCGGGGGGTGGCGGGGTGTCGGGCATGGGGATAGCGGCGTGGGTGGGATCAGGCATTGTCCGCGAGGCGTCGGGCGAGTTCCACCGCGGATTTGACGCCCATCTTCTCGAAGAGGTGGGCCCGGTGGACTTCGACGGTGCGCATGGCGATGCCCATCTCGTCGGCGATCACCTTGTTCAGCTTGCCGGCCAGGATCGCGTCCATGACTTCGCGCTCGCGTGCCGACAGGGTGGCCAGTCGGGCGCGCAGGTCGTCGTGCGCGCGTCCGCTGGCACGCTGCTCGGCGTCACGGGCCAGGGCCTCGATGATCCGGTCGACCAGCTGGTTGTCGTCGAACGGCTTTTCCAGGAAGTCGAAGGCGCCGTTCTTGAGCGCCTGCACGGCAAGCGGCACGTCGCCATGGCCAGTCAGGAAGATCACCGGCATGGCACAGCCGAGTTCGCGCAGTCGGTCGAACAACTCCATGCCGGTCATCGCCCGCATGCGCATGTCGAGCACCAGGCAGCCGGCCATCTCGGGCGCGTAGTCGGCCAGGAAGGCTTCGGCGCTGTCCCAGGACCGGCTGGGGACGCCGCGCGAGCGCAGCAGCCAGGCCAGGGCGTCGCGCATGGCATCGTCGTCATCGATCAGGTGCGCGGTGCTCATCGCCGGTGCCTCGGCAGGCTGACGTAGAAGATGCTGCCGCCGTCCGGGTTTGGTTCCAGCCAGAGACGGCCCTGGTGGGCTTCGATGATCGACCGGCAGATGTTGAGGCCCATGCCCATGCCTTCGCGTTTGGTGGTGTGGAACGGCTCGAACAGCGCCTTGGCCGCCTCCGGGGTGATGCCATGGCCCCGGTCGGCAATAGCGATGATGGCCCATTCCTCGTCGGCATCGGCGCGCACGGTGAGTTGTGGGTCCGGACTGTCGTGCATGGCTTCGATGCCGTTCTTCATCAGGTTGAACAAGGCCTGGCCGAGCAGCACCCGGTCGCCCTCCAGGGAGGGCAGGCCGTCGGCCAATTCGCGCACGATGCGCACCTTGCGCCGGCGTGCGTCGACCTCGACCAGGGCGATCGCCTCGTCGATCAGCCGGGTCAATTCGCACGGTTCGATCTTCGGCTCGGCGCGCCGCACGAAATCGTAGATGCGCCGGATCACCTGGCCGGCGCGCTGGGCCTGGGCCTGGATCTTGGCCAGCAGGTTGCGGGTTTCGGCGAGGTCGGTCTGGCCGGCTTCGATCAGGTTGATGGAACCGACGGCATAGCTGGAAATGGCCGCCAGCGGCTGGTTCAGTTCGTGCGCCAGGCTGGACGCCATCTCGCCCATCGAGACCAGGCGGGCGGTGGCCTGCAGGTGGGCCTGGTGCTGGAGCTCGCGTTCCTCGGCGCGCTTCTGCTCGGTGAGATCGACGATGGAGCTCATCCAGCCGGTCTGCCGGCCAGCGGCATCGATCAGCGGTGCGGTGTGGACCAAGGCTGGAAAGGTGTCCCCATTACGGCGCTTGAGGTGGATCTCATACGCGGAACGCGGTCCCTGGCCAGACAGGATGCGCGCGTTGATGGCCTGTGCTGTGTCCATCTCGTCGTCTGCCCAATAAGGCATCGGCGGGGCGTGGCCGAGCAGTTCCTCGGCGCGCCAGCCGACCATCTGGCAGAAAGCCGGATTGACGTAGGTGATGCGGCCTTCGAGGTCGCGGGCGCGCAAGCCGGTTTGCAGGGAATTCTCCATCGCGGTCCGGAAGGCGTGCTGTTCGCGCAGGGCCTGTTCGGCGGCCTGGCGTTGCTGCACGTCGCGGCGTAAGGCCCACAGGCTCCAGACCACCAGGGTCGCCAGCAGCACCAGGGAAAAGGTCAGGAACGTGCCGGTCCACGAGGCCGGCGGCCGGATCGGTACGGCTTGCAGCATCAGGCCATGGCCCGGCGGGTCGAAGAAAATCCGGTGACCGGTGTCGACGGCGCCGGGATCGAGGCGGGAACGGGCGGCCAGCGGCTGGCCTTCCAGGTCGAGCACGCTGATATGGTTGCGCTGCGCCAGCCACCAGGGCACGGCGTCGTGGATCAGGCGGTCCAGGCTGTACACGCCGACGGCGTCGCCGACCATGCGGCCTTCGCGGATCAGCGGCACGTGAACCTCGAACAGCCAGTGGCCGGAACTGTCCTGGTACGGCTCGCCATAAGCCGCCTTGCCCAGGCGCCGGGCGTTGTCCCGGGCGCGCTCCGAGCTGTGCATGGCATTGGCTGGCAGGTCGAACATGGGGGTACCGCGCGAATCGAGCAGGATGACCCGGACCAGGCCGCTTTGGTTGTCGAGCAGGGCGCGCGCGTGGGCCTCGAAGCGGGCGACGCCGAAGTCATCGGTGACTTCGAGACGGGCCAGGCCTTCCTCGTTGTGGTCCAGGTTGAAGCGCAGGGTCTGCTCCAGCCAGAGCATGTCATTGAGCAGGGTGGCCCGCTCGGCCTCGCTGTCGGCGCGCTGGTTGAGCCAGATCTGGATGGCCACGGACGCGACGAACAGGCCGAAGGCGAGCCGAGGCAGCCACCAGAGCCAGCGGCCAGAAGTGGGCGGGGGAGGGAAGGCAAAGTCGGCCATGCCGTTATGGTAATCGACCTGGCCCTTCGCGACGCCGCCGGCCCAGGGACCGGCGCGTGCGGAGCAAGCTCAACGCAGGTGGACGCGGACCCAGTTCGAGAGGTCGGTCAGGGCGGCCGTCTCGCTGACACCGCGCACCGCCATGTAGACGGTGTCCTCGGCAAACTCCGCCATCAGCGCCGGCCATTGTCCGGCGAGCGGATTTTGCGGCGTGACCAGGATCGGCATCATGCGTGGCGAGGTCAGGTCGGCGCGGTCGGCGACGTGCAGGACAAAGCTTTCACTGTCGTTGAACAGCTGCAATCGCGGCGCCATGGCGCGATAGACCGTGTCGCCGGTAGCCGGGGACAGGATCAACGGGCTGTGCTGACGCGCGGCGTGTTGTCCTTGAAGCTCGACCAGCGTCTCGGCCAGCAACTGCTCGGTGGCCACGATGCGGTCCGCCATCACGCCGATCCGGTCGGCCATGGCGCCGATCTTGTCCTCGGTGACCAGGATCCGGTCCGCCATGGTGCCGATGTCCTGGGACAGTGCCAGCATGGTGCTGGTCATGGTCAGCACCATCGGGTCGGTGCTGCAGGCCGAGCCGATGAAGGCCGCCTGAGTTGGCGTGGTGGACAGGGTCAGGCAGGCCGTGGTGAGCAATAGGAATTGACGGCTGCGGTGAAGGCGCGTGGGCATGGGTCAGGGTCTCGGGGGTGAAGCGGCCGCGCATTATGCTGAATAAGCGAATGCTTATATAGAGAGGCGCCTGAAAATGGTACGAAAGACACATGCCAGTGATGAAAGTGGCATACTGGCCATCGCTTGCTTGCAGATCAATGGCTTGCAAGCCGCTGGCGGTCATTTTGCCGGCCGCCATATATATCACCAGGGAGAACAATCATGCTTGATCTCTATTCGCGCGTCCGTCGCGTGTTCGTGTGGGGCCTGCTTTCCTTGCTGGCCAGCGCATCGGCTCAGGCCGGTTACAGCAACCTGTTCATCTTTGGCGACAGCCTGTCCGACACGGGCAATGTCTACCTGGCTTCCGGTGGCGTCGAGCCGCCCGATCCGCCCTACCACCAAGGGCGTCTGACCAATGGCCCGACCTGGGTGGAAACCTTCGCCGCCGGCCTCGGCTTGCCCTCTGCGGCCACCGCCTGGCTGGCCGGGGGCAACAACTACGCCTGGGCCGGGGCGTTCACCGGCATGGACGGCATCGCCGGTGCCAACACCGGGCTGCAAGCCCAGATCCTCGGGCAATGGGGCGGCGTTGCCGACCCGGACGCGCTCGATGTGATGATGATCGGCGGCAATGATTTCCGCTATGTCGACGCCCAGCACCAAGTCACGAGCACGCCTTTTTCCGATGTCCAGACCGTGCACGACCAGGTGCGTTTTGCGTTGGAAGCCTTGATCGCGACCGGTGTCCGTCACGTGCTCGTCGCCAATGTGCCCGACCTGGGCGCGGTGCCGGAGTCGGCCGGGCACCGGGCCGAGTCGACCGCCCTGGTGTCCAGCTACAACCAGGCGCTGTCCGTGACCCTGGCGGACCTGGCGGCGACCCGCCCGGTCGAGATCCTGCCGCTGGACCTGTTCGGCCTGCTCGACGAGCTGGTCGCCGACACCCGGACCGGCGGGGCCCGCTATGGCTTTCTCGATGCCGATCTGCCTTGCCTCCTGCCAGGCGCGGTCAGTTGCGACCAGTCGATCTTCTTCGACGGTCTCCATCCCACCGCGCGCGTCCATGACATCATGGGGCAGGCCGCCCTGGCGCTCATCGCCGCGAATACGGTGCCCGAGCCGGCCAGCCTGGCCTTGCTGCTGGTCGGGCTGTGGGCCTGGGCTGCGCTGCGGGGCCGGCGGCGCACCTGGGCGGTCGCCGTTCCGGCCGGTTCCGCCGGTCGTGTTGGCTGGGTGCGAGGTTGATGCCAATATTGTATATACTGAATGCCATATGGCATTCAGTGGAGTCTCGCATGCGCGCTGCCCGAACAGTTGAAGCCCTGCTGGGCGGTCATCTGCCCCGTTGGCCCCGCACACCCATGCAATGGGTCGATCTGTTGCGCCAAGGGATTTCCTCGGCGGCGGTCGATAGCCTGGCCAGCACCCTGGCCCTCACCCAGGCCGAGTTGGCCGGCGCCCTGGCCATTCCCGAGCGCACCCTGGCCCGGCGCAAGAAAGAAGGCCTGTTCAACAGCGAGGAATCGGCCAAGCTGCTGCGTCTGGCGCGGGTCGCGGAACGCGCCGAAACCGTCTTCGAGGATTGGCCCGCCGCACTCGACTGGCTGAAATCGCCCAACGCCGCGCTCGGTGGGGTCACGCCGCTGTCGCTGATGGACACCGACATCGGCGCCGAAGCCGTGCTGGACACCCTGGGCCGGATCGAGCACGGCGTGTTCGCCTGATGCTCACCGTCTGGCGCCTGGTCACGGCGCGCTTCGCCGATTCGGCGTTTTCCGGCGAGGGCGCCCGATTGTACGGCGGACGCTGGAACCCGAAAGGCGTGCCGATGGTGTACACCGCCGGCAGCCAATCGCTGGCCATGCTGGAAATGCTGGTACAGGACGCGCCGCTGCGCGCCCGCTATGTCGCGATCCCGGCCCGGCTGCCGTCCGGGCTCAAGGTCGAGCGGCTCACCCCGGCACAATTGCCCGGCCACTGGCGCGACCCCGCGGCCCGCGAGGCATTGCAAGCCCTGGGTGGCGACTGGATCCGGCGTGCGTCGAGCGCGGTGCTCGCCGTGCCGAGCGCAGTCATCCCGGCCGAGACCAACTACCTGATCAATCCGTCGCATCCGGGCATTGCAAAAATCCACATCGGGGCGCCCGAACTGTTCACCACCGACTTGCGGCTGATCAAACGCTGAACCATGAGTAAAGTCATCAGCAGCATGCGCCCGATCCATCCGGGCGAAGTGTTGCGGGAAGAGTTCATCCTTCCCATGGGCCTGTCTGCCCACGCGCTGGCGATGGCGCTTGCCGTGCCGGCGCCGCGTATCAACGACATTGTCCGGGAAAAACGCGGCATCACCGCCGACACCGCGCTACGCCTCGCGCGCTATTTCGGTACCAGCGCGGAATTCTGGATGGGTTTGCAAACCGACTATGACTTGCGCAAGGCAGAGGCCCAGGCCAAGGAAGCGCTCGACCGAATCAGCGCCATGCCGGCCATGCTCTGATCGGTCAATTACCGCCGGTACGGGGCCAAACAGCGGCACATACCAGATCGTCGAGCAGTTCATGGCCGGTGTATTCGATCCGGATCACCGTGCTATTCTTGAATCAGGCGACCGCGCGAAACCTGCTGGGGCTGGACCCAATAGCAGGCGTTAGGTCCACCGGTGGCGTCCAGCAGCCACGCGCCGTGGGCAACCGGTCGCCTACCTTTCATAGATCAGCCCTCCGATCCTGGTTCTGTCGAGGCTTTTCGAGTTGGCCTGCATGTAGTTCCAGAACAGGCTGCCGTCCCGGTTCAGGCGCACCACCGCCAGCAGATCGGTCCGGCCAGTGAACAGGCCGATGTAGCGGCGCCAGATGCTGTTGTCGTAAGCCGTTGCCCGGACTTCGAACTGCTCCGTCAACGTCGGCACAATGAAATTTACAGGGGCATCGGCAGCCCGTGCATGGATATCCCGCGCGTCAAGGCGGTGGTGCCAACCAGGGACTCGCTGAAGCTGACGTCATGGGCCAGTCAACGTCGCAGCAGCGGATACAAGAACAGGAAAAGCGCCAACGGAAACAAGATCCAACTCCAGAGGGACGATTCGGGAAATAACCCGAAAATATCCAGCAACAACGCGAACAACAGGAGGATGGCGGCCCAGCGGGCAAAGACGTCCATGGTTCAGCCGAGCCCGCGGTTATCGAACACATGGGCGCGAACGAAGTCGACCCGGGTGTCGGGCCACTGCGGCGGGGCTGTGTTGCACGTGGCCAGGGGTCGGGCGCCATGTGTTAATGTGAGGTGAATCGCCAAATTCGGCCAGTGAGTTGAGCCCTTCGGGCAAGACACCATGAACGTATCCCACACCACATCGAAGTCGATTTCGAAGTCGCCGTGAGCGATTCGATTCCGCATCCCCCGCATGCTTCGCCAAGGGACTTCGGCATGCGCGTCAGCAAACTTCGGGTATGGGTCCATGATCCGGGTGGCGGCTTCACCGATGATGACCGGATTCATCACCACGGCTTGCTGGGTGCGACGGTCAACCAGGAAATCGGCTCGGGTCATGTCGCTGACAAAGACACAGGCAACGGTGGCCGCCTGACGGATAGGTTCGAGATAATCAGCCAGCCGGTTGCCCGTCATACCGGTCGTGCCTCGGCCAGGACATGATCGCGAAATTTGCTGGGCAAATCGCCCGGAATCAGCAAATCGACATGAACCCCGAGCAAGTCCTCAAGTTTCATTTGCAAGCCGCCGAGGTCGAACAACGTCGTTCCTGGGGGTGCGTCGACCAGCAGATCAAGATCGCTCTCTTCGCGGTCTGCGCCGTACAGGACGGAACCGAACACGCGTGGATTGGCTGCGCGAAACCGATCAGTGGCTTCCCGGATGGCGGCACGGTGTTGATCAAGGGCGATGAATGGCTTCACGAGAAGACTCAGGGTCAGGCATTGAGGTGAATCATCAATGAACTGGCATGGCAAGACAATAGATCGTGCAGAACCGGATCAAACGAGCCAGCCGCCGTCCACGGCGCGGGCGCGGCCGAGGGCGACCAGGGTGTCGAGCAGTTGCGGCAGGCGTTTTTTCCACGGGCCTTTGCCGGTGAAGCGGGCGGCGAGGTCGGCTTCGGACAACGGGATGGTGGCGTCGGCCAGTACCCGGGCGACGGCGGCGACTTGTTCTGGCAGGGCGGCGGGCCAGGGTTGTTTCGTGATGGCGAAGGCGGGCTTGGCGGCGGATTCGGCGGTTTCGGTCGGTGCGGCGGCGCCCGCTTCGGCGGTGCTGGCCGAGGGGTTCTGGAATTCTGGACGTAGCCAGCGCACGTGGCCGGCAGCTTCCTCTCGGCGGCGTTCGGCGTTGAGGGCAACCAGGCGTTCGAGCAGGGTGTCAGCAAACGCGCCCTCTCCCCCAGCCCCTCCCTCCGGGGAGGAGGGGAGCAGGTCGGACCAGCCGTAGGCGTCGAGCACGGCGGCGTCGAGTTCGTCGTGCAGTTGTTTCAGCACCGAGACCAGGCCCTGTTCGTGGATGAGCTTGTCCTTGGCCGAGAGCGCCTCGCCGGTGCGCAGCTTGGCCAGCACGTTGTACATGCCGGTCAGGGTCAGGTCCGGGTGGGCGGCCTGCCGGCGCTTGCGGTGGGCGTCCAGTTCTTCGGCCAGGGCGCGGATGCGGGCTTGCTGGTCGGGGGTGGCGGCGGGGAAGGGGAAAGTCAGGAAACAGGTGGTGTTGGTCCAGGTTGGATCGTTTCCAACGCCAAGCCGACCGCCCGCCGCAAGCGCCCAAGGTATGTGAGCAGAACTCGATAACACACCCAAAACCCAAGCATCCTCGCAGCAAATCGCATAGAGCTTGTGGTCCGGGCAAAACGGCAGGGCCTGAAATGAGAACACACGGTGCTTCGATGTTTCGGGTGTGAGGACTATTCGCTCAAGACCGACCCATGACTTTCGTAAGTCACGGTTTGATCGACCGAACAACCACCAATCGCGGCGGCGTTGGGCGTCCTTGTTATGGTCGCGTTCAGGCTTGACGCGATCAAACAACCATTGATAAAGCGTTGGATGACGTGAGCGTGCTTCCTCCGCCGTATAGCCAAACAAGTCGATGACAAAGATGTCTTCGCCACCCTGCATCATGTCCCGCGCGTTTCGATGCGGCTTGATCTCTGGCGGCAGGTTGTCGAGCGAGTAGCCAAGTCGCGGCACTTCTTCTGGTGTGATGCGGAAGCCTTTGCCGACCAGATTCATGCCTTGATAGCAAAGCCCGGCATTCGCGCGCAGGGGTTGAGCGCCAGCGACATTGGCGCCCGCCGTCAGGTCGGCATGGATGATGCCGATGCGCTCCGCCAGTTCCACTTCCAGTCCTTCGCTTCCTCCTTCACGTTCGGCTACGACGGCTTGCCAGCGCCCCTCTGCCTGTCCGGCGGAGGTCACCGTCATGGCTATGCGGACATCGGCGCCGTCCGCGCTATCCACCCAGGGGTGATCGGGGATGGCGAAGTCGATATGCAGGCCAGTATCGAGGGCTTCTTGAACGATTCGGCGGTTGAATATCTGGGTGATGCTGTTGGTGGTGATGAAGCCGAAGCGTGACAGCTTGCCTTGGGCGACGAGTTGCGCGGCATGCAGCCACCAGTACATGACGAAGTCTGCGGTATCGGGCGTGTCCTGCCATGCGGCGCGCAGGGCTTCGGTGTAGCCGTCGCCAAGTGCCAGACGCATGCGCTTGTTGCCGATAAACGGCGGATTCCCCACCACATAATCCGCCGCCGGCCACTCGGCCGGCCTCGGGTTGGCGTACACCTCTAGCGGCACGCGGGCGGTTTCGTCGGGGACTTGTTCGCCGGTGACGGGGTGCGACTTGGTGGTCTTGCCGTCCCAGCGGGTGATCGGCACGCCGTGTTCATCCGTGGCGTAGGTCATGCCGTCGTGGGCGAGGACGGCGTCGCGGCATTCGATGTTCTTGAAGTCGCGCAGGATGGGGCTGGGCGGCAGGACGCGGCCGCGTGTCCGGTAGTGCCATTGCAGGTGGCCGATCCAGAGGACCATTTCGGCGATGGCGGCGGCGCGGGGGTTGAGTTCGATGCCGAGGAACTGGTGCGGGTCGATGCTGAGGCCTTCGGTTTCGAGGCGGTCCTGGCCGCCGGCGAGGGCTTCGATCTGGTTGAGCACTTCGCCTTCCAGCCGCTTCATGTGTTCCATGGTGACGTAGAGGAAGTTGCCGGAGCCGCAGGCGGGGTCGAGCACGCGTATCTGGCACAGGCGGTGGTGGTAGTCGTGCAGCAGTTTCAGCGCGTCGGCGGGTTTGCCTTCGTTGGCCAGGAGCAGGGCGGCGGCCTGGCTGTTGGCCCAGTCTTCGCGCAGGGGCTGGATGACGGCGGGCAGGACGAGGCGTTCGACGTAGGCGCGCGGGGTGTAGTGGGCGCCGAGGCTGTGGCGTTCGGCGGGGTCGAGGGCGCGTTCGAGCAAGGTGCCGAAGATGGCGGGTTCGACTTCGCTCCAGTCGGCGGTGGCGGCTTCGAGCAGCAGGTCGATCTGGTCGCGGTCGAGCGGCAGCACTTCTGGCTGCTTGAACAGCTTGCCGTTGAAGCGGGGCAGCTGGGCGCGAATGGCGACGGAGAATTCGCCGCTGTCCATGGCTTTCCAGAGTTCGCCGACCAGGGGAACGAACTGGGCGGTGCTGTCGCGCAGGCTTTTCAGCAGGCCGGTAAAAGCGCCGACGCCGTCGGTCTTGGGCAGCAGGCCGACATCTTCGGCGAACATGGAGAACAGGCAGCGGGACAGGAAGCCGGCGACGGCTTCGGGGGGGTGGCGGCCTTCCAGCGATTGGGCGACACGGGCCAGCCGCACGGCGATTTCGCGGGTGGCGCGGGCGGTGCGCTTGGTCGGGTCGAGCGAGAGCGGGTCGTGCCAGATGGTGGCCAGGCGGGCGCGGAGGGCGGCGTCGCGCAGGTCGTCGAGCCGGATGCGGTGGCTGCGCGGGTCGGGGAAGGGGGTGTAGGTGGCGCCGGTACGGCTGAATTCGGCGTAGACCTCGATGACGCGGCCGACATCGACGACGAGCAGGAAGGGTGGCCGGCCTTCGTCAGCGGGCAGGGCGCGGGCGTAGTTTTCGGCCTGGGCGCGGGCGCGCAGGAGGGCGTCGTCGAAGCCTTTGGTCTCGGCACCAGCCTTGATCTTCTTGGCTTCGAGCACGAAGGCGCCGCGCCGGTAGCAGTCGATGAAGCCGTTTGAACTGCTGCCGTCGCCGTGCCTGAAGGTGACGCGGCGTTCGAACACGTAGCCGTTGTCGCGATCAAGGTCGCCGGCCGGGTGCGGCTCGGATTGGCCGAGCAGGCGGGCCAATTCGCTGACGAACAGCTGGTAGTTGGCGCGTTCCGAGCCGCCGGCAGCCTGCCAGCGGGTGATGAAGGTGTCGATGGCGTCGGTCATGGTCTCTCCCGGGCCGGATTATGGCGATTCGCCGGGGATTGTGGAAATCCACAATTTCCCCGCGGGAGCGCGCTGATGACAATGCCAGGGCCTCGAATCGGCATGCCCTATCCAAGGAGACCTCGAATGAAGCTGAAGACCCTGTTCGCCGGCCTGGCCGCCGCCCTGATTTCGTTTGGCGCCTACGCCGCCGACCCGATCGTCATCAAGTTCAGCCACGTGGTGGCGCAGAACACGCCCAAGGGCAAGGCGGCCGACTACTTCAAGCAGCGCGCCGAGGCGCTCACCAAGGGCGCGGTGAAGGTGGAGGTGTATCCGAACAGCACCCTGTACAAGGACAAGGAAGAGATGGAGGCGCTGCAATTGGGTGCCGTGCAGATGCTGGCGCCGTCGCTGGCCAAGTTCGGTCCGCTCGGGGTGAAGGAATTCGAGGTCTTCGACCTGCCCTACATCTTTGATAACTATGACGAGTTGCATAAAGTCACCGAGGGCCCGATTGGCCGTTCGATGCTCGACAAGCTGGAGCCGAAGGGCATTCGCGGCCTGGCCTTCTGGGACAACGGCTTCAAGTCGTTTTCCGCGAACAAGCCGCTGAAGGAACCGGCCGACTTCCGTGGCCTGAAGATGCGCATCCAGTCGTCCAAGGTGCTCGACGCGCAGATGCGCGCACTCGGCGCACTGCCTCAGGTGATGGCTTTCTCCGAGGTCTACCAGGCCTTGCAGACCGGCGTGGTGGATGGTACCGAGAATCCGATCTCCAACCTGTACACCCAGAAGATGCACGAAGTGCAGAAGCACCTCACCCTGAGCAACCATGGCTACCTGGGCTATGCCGTGATCGTCAACAAGAAGTTCTGGGATGGCCTGCCGGCAGATGTCCGGACCAAGCTGGAACAGGCGATGAAGGAGTCGACCGACTACGCCAACAAGATCGCCAAGCAGGAAAACGATCAGGCCCTGGAGATGGTGCGCAAGGCCGGCAAGACGGCGATCCACACCCCGACGACGGCTGAAAAGAATGCCCTCAAGAAGGCCTTGGTGAAGGTGCATCAGAAGATGGACGACCGGGTGGGCATGGAACTGGTCCAGTCCATCTACAAGGAAACCGGGTTCGATCCGAGCAAGCTGTAAGCCGGTCGATCTGATCGCGGCCCTCTCCCGCGCTGCCGCGCACCCCGCCCCCTGGGGGTCGGGGCTGTGGGAGAGGGAATGTGCCACGCAGCCGGATACCGCCCATGCCATTGAAAACGAACGCAGTGATGTTTCGAGCCTGCGGACAAATCCTTGATCGCCTGGAAGAAATCTTCATCGCCTTCCTGATGGCGGCCGCGACGCTGATCACCTTCACGGCGGTCGTGCATCGCTACCTGGCCAGTTCGACCTGGATTCCCAGCGAGGCGGTACAGGACTGGCTGATCCAGCTCGATCTCGCCTGGGCCCAGGAGCTGACCATCATCCTGTTCGTCTGGATGGCCAAGTTCGGCGCTGCCTATGGCGTGCGCACCGGCATCCATGTCGGGGTCGATGTCCTGATCAACCGCTTGAGCGACAAGAAGCGTGGGGTGTTCATCGTCTTCGGCCTGCTCGCGGGCGCCTTGTTCACCGGCATCATCGGTACCCTGGGGGCCGCCTTCATCTGGGAAAACGGGGCCCATTACGCCTGGCTGACCTGGCGTGGGCTGGATACAGGCGACCTCTATGAAGGTCCGACCACCCCCGATCTGGAATGGCCGACCTGGATCGTCTACTCGGCCATTCCGCTGGGTTCCTACTTGATGTGTTTCCGTTTCCTGCAAGTCACCTGGCGATTCTTGCGCACCGGTGAATTGCCCAACCATGATCATGGCCATGTCGCCGGCATGAACGACGACACCCCACCACCGGCGGGCGAGGAAGACCGGATCTACCGCATGGACGACAACCTGCACCCGCATGAATTGAAGGAACCGCTCTTGCCCGAGGACGACAAGGAGTCGCGTCCATGACTGCCCTGATCATCTTCGGCCTGTTGGCCCTGCTCATGCTCACCGGCATGCCGATCTCGATTTCGCTCGGCCTGACGGTGCTGACCTTCCTGTACACGCTGACCCAGGTGCCGGTCGAGTCGGTGGCCCTCAAACTGTTCACCGGCATCGAGAAGTTCGAGATCATGGCGATCCCGTTCTTCATCCTGGCCGGAAATTTCCTCACCCATGGCGGCGTGGCGCGCCGGATGATCCGCTTCGCCACGTCCCTGGTCGGCCATTGGCATGGCGGCCTTGGCCTGGGCGCGGTGGTCGCGTGTGCATTGTTCGCCGCAGTGTCGGGCTCCAGCCCGGCCACCGTGGTGGCGATCGGCTCCATCCTGCTGCCCGCCATGGTCAAGGCCGGGTACCCGATGCGCTTCGGCGCCGGGGTGGTGGCGAGTTCCGGCGCATTGGGCATCCTGATCCCACCGTCCATCGTCATGGTGATGTACGCCGTGTCGACCAACAGTTCGATTGGCGCCCTGTTCATGGCCGGGGTGATCCCGGGGGCGGTGCTCGCCGTCATGCTGCTGTTTACCACCTGGTACCGGGCCTGGAAGCATCATTACCCGCGTGAGAAGCGCGCGACCTGGAAGGAACGCGCGATCGCCCTGAAGGAGTCGATCTGGGGCCTGATGTTGATCGTGGTGGTCATGGGCGGCATCTATTCCGGCCTGTTCACGCCGACTGAAGCGGCCGCCATGAGCGCGGTGTACGCCTTTTTCGTCGTGGTGTTCATCTATCGGGAATTTTCCCTGCGCGATGTGCCCAAAGTGCTCCTGGCCTCGGCCAACATGAGCGCCATGCTGCTCTACATCATCACCAACGCGGTGCTGTTCTCATTCCTGCTTACCCACGAGAACATTCCCCAGGCCGTGTCCGACTGGCTGATGTCGAGCGGCTTGGGGGTGGTCGGCTTCTTGCTTGCGGTGAACATCCTGCTGTTGGTCATGGGCAACTTCATGGAGCCTTCGTCGATCATCCTGATCACCGCGCCGATCCTGTTCCCGATTGCCATGGCCATGGGCATCGACCCGGTGCATTTCGGGGTGATGATCACTGTCAACATGGAGATCGGCATGATCACGCCGCCGGTCGGCCTGAACCTGTACGTGGCCAGTGGCATCAGCAAGCTGGGCTTGACCGAAATGTCGATCGCAGTATCACCCTGGCTATTGACGATGCTGGCGTTCTTGATGATCGTCACCTTCGTGCCGGAGCTGTCCCTCTGGCTGCCGCGCACCCTGGGCATGATCAATTGAAGCCCATTACCCCACTCACCATCCGTTTTCTGTTGCGCTGCAACATGATAGGGTGGCAGCACCCCTTAACCGAGAGAGTCGTCCATGACTGACCTGAAACAACGCGCCCTCGATTACCACGAGTTTCCCCGTCCGGGCAAAGTCTCGGTCGATTCGTCCAAGCCCTGCGCCACCCAGGCCGACCTGTCCCTGGCCTACACACCGGGCGTGGCCGAGCCGGTGCGCGCCATCGCCGAAGACCCGGCCAACGCCTACCGCTACACCAACAAGGGCAACCTGGTGGCGGTGATCACCGATGGCACCGCCATCCTCGGCTTGGGCGACCTGGGTCCGCTCGCCTCCAAGCCGGTCATGGAAGGCAAGGGCGTGCTGTTCAAGCGTTTCGGCGGCATCGACGTGTTCGACATCGAAGTGGCGGCGCCCAGCGTCGAGAGCTTCATCGAGACGGTGGTGAACATTTCGCCCACCTTCGGTGGCATCAACCTGGAAGACATCGCCGCGCCACACTGTTTCACCATCGAGGAAGAACTCAAGAAACGGCTTGATATCCCCGTCTTCCACGACGACCAGCACGGCACCGCCGTGGTCATGTGTGCCGGTCTGATCAACGCCCTCGACGTGCAGGGCAAGCAGCTCTCCGACATCAAGCTGGTCTGCCTGGGCGCCGGCGCGGCGGGACTTGCCTGCATGCGCCTGTTGATCGCCATGGGCGGCAACAAGGCCAACATGACTCTGGTCGACAGCAAGGGGGTCATCCATTCCGGCCGTACCGACCTCAACGCCCACAAGCAGGAATTCGCCAAGGACACCGACATGCGCACCCTGGCCGATGCCATGCAGGGCGCTGATGTGTTCATCGGCGTGTCCGGCCCCCGCCTGGTCAGCCAGGACATGGTGAAAAGCATGGCCGCCAAGCCCATCCTGTTCGCCATGGCCAATCCCGACCCCGAGATCAGCCCGGCCGAGGTCAAGGCCGCCCGCGACGATGCCTTGATGGCGACCGGCCGCTCCGACTACCCGAACCAGGTCAACAACGTGCTCGGCTTCCCCTATATCTTCCGAGGCACCTTCGACGCCCGCGCCAAGGCAATCACCCAGCCCATGATGATCGCCGCAGCCAAGGCCCTGGCCGATCTGGCGCGCGAGCCGGTGCCGGCGGAGGTCCTGGCGGCCTACAACCTCGAGCGCCTGGAATTCGGCCGCGACTACATCCTCCCGAAGCCGTTCGATCCGCGCCTGGCCGAGCGGGTGCCCAAGGCGGTGGCGGAGGCGGCAAACGCCTGAGGCTGCCATGAAACCTGAGCGCCCATTCTTTCTCAACCTGGTCCAGATCCGCCTGCCCATCGGCGGCTGGGTTTCGATCTTCCACCGGGTCAGCGGCGCCGGCCTGTCGCTGGCCATCCCCGTTGTGTTGTACGTCTGGATGCTCAGCCTGCGCTCGCCGGAAGACTATGCCGCCGTTACTGGATTCCTGTCCGGATGGCTGGGTTTCCTGATCGTGCTGGCTGTGGTCTGGGCGCTCCTGCATCATTTCCTGGCCGGCCTGCGCCATCTCGGCTTCGACATCGGCCTGGGCGAGGCCAAGGCCACGGCCCGCAAATCGGCCTGGGCCGTACTGTTCGCCGCGCTTGGCCTGACGGCACTCTTCATGCTGGGGTGCTGGCTATGAGACACGTCGGTGGTGCCCGTCGTGGCTTGACGATCTGGCTGGTGCAACGTGCCGGCGCCGTGGTCATGGCCCTTTATCTGCCCGTGTTCGCGCTCTATGCCTGGCTGGCGGGTGGTGAAGGTTTTTATGCCTGGCGCGACTTGTTCGCTCCGGTCCCGGCCAAGCTGGCGACCCTGCTGTTCTTCGCGGCCCTGCTCAGCCACGCCTGGATCGGCATGCGCGAGATCGTCATCGACTACGTGCATTGCCCGCGTTGCCTGGGGCCACGCCTGCTGCTGCACTTCCTGTTTGCCGTTCTCTATCTGGGCTGCCTGATCTGGGTGGCCGACATTCTTTGGACATTGGCATGATTCCCAAGAGAACCTTCGACGCTGTAATTATTGGGGGGGGAGGGGCCGGACTCCGCGCCGCCTTGCAAATGGCCCAGGCCGACCTCAAGGTAGCGGTGCTGTCCAAGGTCTTCCCGACCCGTTCGCATACCGTGTCCGCGCAGGGCGGCATCACCGCCGCGCTCGGCAACGTGTCCGAGGACGACTGGCACTGGCACATGTACGACACGGTCAAGGGCTCCGACTACCTGGGCGACCAGGATGCCATCGAGTTCATGTGCCGCAACGCGCCCACCGCCGTCTACGAACTGGAGCACATGGGCCTGCCGTTCTCGCGCCTCGACAACGGCAAGATCTACCAGCGGCCGTTCGGCGGCCAGTCCAAGAATTTTGGCGGCGAGCAGGCCATCCGCACCTGCGCGGCGGCCGACCGTACCGGCCATGCGCTGTTGCACACCCTGTACCAGCGCAACATCGCGGCGCGTACCCAGTTCTTCGAGGAGTTCCATGCCATCGACCTGGTGCGCGATGCCGAGGGCTACATCCTGGGCGTGGTGGCGCTCGAGATCGAGACCGGCGAGCCGATGCTGTTCGAGTCGCGCGTCACCCTGCTGGCCACAGGCGGCGCCTGCCGCATCTTCCGGCACTCGACCAATGCCCACATCAATACTGGCGACGGCCTCGGCATGGTGCTGCGCGCCGGCCTGCCGCTGGAAGACATGGAGTTCTGGCAGTTCCATCCGACCGGCATCCCCGAGGTCGGCAGCCTGATCACCGAGGGCGTGCGCGGCGAGGGCGGATTCCTGCTCAACAAGGACGGCGAGAAGTTCATGGCGCGCTACGCGCCGAACGCCAAGGACCTGGCTTCGCGCGACGTGGTGTCGCGCGCCATCGCCCAGGAGATCCTGGCCGGGCGAGGCTGCGGACCGCACGGCGATTTCGTCTATCTGCAGATCCACCACATCGGCGCCGACAAGGTGAAGGCCCGCCTGCCCGGTATCCGCGAGCTGTCGATCCAGTTCGCCGGGGTCGACCCTTGCGAGGCCCCCATGCCGGTGACCCCGACCGCGCACTACATGATGGGCGGCATCCCGACCAACCTGCATGGCCAGGTGGTGGCGCCCGAGCGGTTCGGCCCCGAGGAAGCGGTGCCAGGCCTGTACGCGGTGGGCGAATGCGCCTGCGTGTCGGTGCATGGTGCCAACCGCCTGGGCGGCAATTCATTGCTCGACCTGGTGGTGTTCGGTCGCGCGGCCGGCAACCATGCCATCGAGTATCTGCGCGAAAACCCGATCCCGCGGTCACTGCCCGCCGACGCCACCGATCCGGCCATGTCCCGCCTGGCCCGCTGGGACAAGCGCACGGGCAGCGAACGGGTGCCCGCGCTGCGGGTCGAGATGCAGCGCATCCTGCAAGAGCATTGTGGCGTCTATCGGCGCGCGGATCTGCTCCAGGCCGGCATCGAGAAGCTGACCCAGGTCGAGGTCCGCCTGCCCGACGCGGTGCTGGACGACCATAGCAAGGTGTTCAACACCGCCCGCCTGGAAGCGCTGGAACTGGAGAACCTGATGCCGATCGCGCGTGCCACCCTGGTGTCGGCCCTGGCGCGCACGGAAAGCCGGGGCGCGCATACCCGCGAGGATCATCCCCAGCGCGACGACGACCACTGGCTGCGCCATACCCTGTATACGCGCGAGAACGACCAGCTGGACTACAAGCCGGTCCGCCTCAAGCCGCTCACGGTGGAGACGTTCCAGCCGAAGGAACGGACGTATTGATGAACTCGGGAACCGGGACATGGGAAACGGGAAGCGGGGTCTTCGTGTTTCCCGTGAGCCGCACGGCGGCGAGTCTCGTGTCCCTTTTCCCCAAACGACAGGCCCTGCCATGAAATTCCGCATCTACCGCTACGATCCCGAATCCGGCGCTGCACCGCGCATGCAGGACTACGAGATTGATTTCGACCCCAAGGGCAAGAAGGTGCTCGACGCACTGATCGCCATCAAGGAAACCCAGGACGAGTCGCTGGCTTTCCGGCGCTCGTGCCGCGAAGGGGTGTGTGGCTCCGACGGCCTCAACATCAATGGTGTCAACAGCCTGGCCTGCGTGACCGCGCTGGAAGGCTTGAAAGAGCCGATCGAGATCCGGCCCCTGCCGCGCCTGGGCGTGATCCGCGACTTGATCGTCGAGATGGACCAGTTCTATCAGCACTACAAGGCGATCAAGCCCTACCTGATCAACCTCGACCCGGAGCCGGAGCGCGAGCGGCTCCAGGCCCCGGAAGACCGGGCCGAGCTGGATGGCCTGTACGAATGCATCCTGTGCGGCTGCTGCACCACCTCGTGTCCGTCGTTCTGGTGGAATCCGGGCAAGTTCCTCGGGCCCGCCGCGTTGTTGCAGGCTTACCGGTTCATCGCCGATACCCGCGACCAGGCGACCGACGAACGGCTCGACTATCTCGAGGACCCGTACCGGCTGTTCCGCTGCCACGGCATCATGAACTGCGTCGAGGTGTGTCCCAAAGGGCTCAATCCGACCGAGGCGATCGGCAAGATCAAGGGCCTCCTGGTCAAACGGGCCCTATGAGCGAGGGCTTGAACCGCCTGCGCTGGCGCAGCCAGCGCGGCATGCTGGAACTGGACCATATCCTGGGCTTGTTTCTCGACCGCCATCTGGCCCGCCTGAGCCCGGCCGAGCTGGACGCCTACGAAGCCCTGCTCGGACTCGAAGACCCGGTGTTGTTCGACCTGATCCTGGATCGCCAGCCGGCCGTCGATCCGCTCCAGGCAAGCATTCTCGTACGGCTACGCGAGCCGGCCTGAGCCGAGCAGGAGTTCGCTAGCCGGGCCTGGGCGGCCAAACAGATAGCCCTGAAGCAAGTCGCACGGGTGCACCGTGGCCAGGAAATACCGCTGCTCCTCCGTTTCCACGCCTTCCGCGACCACCCGCAAGCCGAGGATGTGAGCCAGGCTGACGAAGGCTGCGCAGATGGCGGCGTCGTTTTCATCCGACTCGATGTCGGCCACGAAGGAACGATCGATCTTCAGTTCGTCGAGGGGCAGGCGCTTCAGGTAGGCCAACGAGGAGTAGCCGGTGCCGAAATCATCGATCGAAAAGCGGACCCCACGCTGCTTGAGCGCATGCATCCGGGCGATGCTGTCCTCGATCTTTTCCAGCAGCAGGCTCTCGGTGATCTCAAGGATCAGGCGCCTGGCCTCGATGCCGGTCGCGCTGATGACCGCCTCGACCATGGGCACGAAATCCGGATGGTGGAATTGCCGGGCGCTGACGTTGAACGAGACCGTCAAGTGCGCGGTATCGGGATGCCGGGACCAGGCTGCCAGCTGTTCGCAAGTCTGGCGCAGGAGTTGCTGGCCGATCGGGATGATCAGGTGGGTTTCCTCGGCCAGCCCGATGAAGGTCCCCGGCAGGACCAGGCCACGCACCGGGTGCTGCCAGCGCGCCAGGGCCTCGGCGCCGACCACCCGGCCTTGGCGGTCGACTTGCGGCTGGTAGTGGCAGATGAATTCGTTGCGCTTGATGGCCTGGCGCAATTCCGCCTCGAGCTGGGCCCGGGCCTGCACCGAGGCTTGCATGGTGGGGTCGAAGAAACGCAGGGTGTTGCGGCCCGAGGCCTTGGCCTGGTACATGGCCATGTCGGCCCGCTTGAGCAGGTCGTCGAGGCCATCCGACTTGTCGCGAAACAGGGTGATGCCGAGGCTGGCGGTGCTGTGGTGTTCCAGGCTGCCGAGCAGATAAGGACGGGCCAGACGGTCGATGATCTTCTCGGCCACCATCTCGGCCTGGTTAGCCGCTTCGGTGGCGGTCTCATCCAGGTCTTCCAGCATGACCACGAATTCGTCGCCGCCCAGGCGCGCCACGCTGTCGCCTTCGCGCACGCAGCCTTGCAGGCGGCGGGCCACCTCGACCAGAAGCTGGTCGCCCGTGTCGTGGCCATGGGTGTCGTTGAGCAGCTTGAAATTGTCCAGGTCGATGAACAGCAGGGCGCCATGACGCAGCTTGCGACTGGACAGGGCCAGGGCCTGATGCAGACGGTCGATCAGCAGCCGGCGGTTGGGCAGCAGGGTGAGCGGATCGTAGAAGGCCAGGTTGCGGATGGTGTCCTCGGCTTGGGCGCGTTCGCTGATTTCCCGCTGCAAGGCCTGGTTCAGGTGCCGGAACTTGAACATCACCGCGATCGCGATCACCAGGAGCACCGCCAGCAGGGCCAGCACGGCGAGCAGCCAGAGCGGCGTCTTGGGCGCCAGGGGATCGAAAATGAAGCCCTTCGACTGGTATTCCTTGGCAATCTGGCCCTGGCGGGCATACACCTCGATGACGTGCTGCCAGCGGCCGGGGCTCATGTAGCCCGGCTCGACCAAGTCGGGCCGGGTCAATTCCCAGATCTGGCTGGCCTCGAACATCAGGTGCTCGCGGGACTTGGCCTGACTGTTGTAGCGGCGCAGGATCAATTCGACGAGCGTGTCCGGCTGGCTCAGGGCATGGGCCAGGCCGCGCAGGGTGGCATCCCGGAAGGCCTTGGCCAGTTGTGGCTGGTTCTGCGCCAGCGCGCGCGAGGTGAACAGGATGTTGCCGAACAGATCGATGCCCGCCGAGCGGGGGGTGAACATCAGGAATTCATGTTCCCGGCCCTTGATCCAGAACGGTTCGTTGGAGACATACAGGGTTTTGGCGGCGATCAGTCCGCGCTCCAGGGAGTCCAGGGTCCAGTCGGTCTGGTCGACCAACTGGATGCGTGCCTCCGGCATGCCGGAGGCCAACAGGTAGGCTTTGATCTCGTCGCGGGTGTGTGGATCGACGGCGATGGGGCGGCCGGCCAGGTCATGGACGGTCCGGATGCCCCGGGCCGGCATCGCCAGCAATCCGGTCGCGGAATGCTGCATCAGCGCGGCCAGGGCGACCACCGGGGCGCCCCGGGCATGGTCGACCACCAGGGACGACGTGCCGACTGCGAACTGGGCGCGGCCTTCAGTCACTTCCTTGACCACGTCGATCCCGGGGCCGCCTTCCCGGATGCTCACGTCGAGGCCGAACTGTCGATAGTAACCTTGTTGAAGCGCGGCATAGAAGGCAGCGAACTCGAACTGGTGCTTCCAGTTGAGCTGGACCACGACCGGTTCGAGGCGCGGGTCGGTCGATTCGGCCCAGGCCCAGGTCCCTGGCAGAAACAGGATCAATGAGACCAGAAGGCCCCGTAGGCGGGAGGTCAAGCTAGGCGTCATGGGCCGTTGGGACGGGCGTGGCAGGGTGAGTGCGCGTTGCAGATTGAGTGTGCGCGGGACGATAGGGCTTGATGATACTGCATCGCGCCGGTGTCGATGACTGGCGCCTGGCCTGGCAGGGCCGCAAAAGCTGTCCCTCGGGTCGCGCTTTTACTTACAATCGGACTCAACACAGTCTTCAGCCGAGAATCCGATGAGCCAGCGCACCGTGACCCTCAAGTTCAGTGACAGCGACCGTACCTTGGAGCTGCCGATCATGTCCGGCACCCTGGGGCCCGATGTGATCGACACCCGCAGCCTGAGCGGCCAGGGCATCCTCACCTACGACCCTGGCTTTCTGTCGACCGCCAGCTGTTCGTCCGACATCACCTTCATCGATGGCGACCAGGGCCTGCTCTATTACCGGGGCTATCCGATCGAGCAGTTAGCCGAGCATTCCGATTTCCTGGAAACCGCCTATCTGCTGCTCAACGGGGAACTGCCCAACGCCGCGCAGAAGACCGCCTTCGTCGAAAAGATCAGCCACCAGACCATGCTGCATGACCAGATGGCCAACTTTTTCCGGGGCTTCCGGCGGGATACCCATCCGATGGCGGTCATGGTCGGGGTGGTGGGCGCCATGTCGGCCTTTTACCGGCATTCCTCGGATCCTTTCGACGCCGCCCAGCGCGAGTCCGCAGCCCTGCGCCTGCTCGCCAAGGTGCCGACCATCGCGGCCTGGAGCTACAAGTACAACGTCGGCGAACCGTTCATGTATCCGCAGAACCGCTTCAACTACGCGGAGAATTTCCTCTACATGATGTTCGCCACGCCCTGCGAGGACTACGTGCCGAATCCGATCCTGGCGCGCGCGCTGGACCGCATTTTCATCCTGCACGCCGACCACGAGCAGAACGCCTCGTCCTCGACCGTGCGGGTGGCCGGTTCCTCGGGCGCCAACCCCTTCGCCTGCATCGCCGCCGGCATCGCCTGCTTGTGGGGGCCGCTGCATGGCGGCGCCAACGAAGCCACCTTGAAGATGCTGGAAGAAATCGGCGACGCTTCGCGCATCGGCGAATACATCAAGCGGGCCAAGGACAAGACCGATTCCTTCCGCCTGATGGGCTTCGGCCACCGGGTCTACAAGAACATGGACCCGCGCGCCGCGATCATGCGCCAGACTTGCCACGAGGTGCTCGACGAGCTTGGCCTGCATGGCGACCCGCTGTTCAAGCTGGCCATGGAACTAGAGCGCATTGCCCTGGAAGATGACTATTTCATCCAGAAGAAGCTGTATCCCAACGTCGACTTCTATTCCGGCATCGTGATGCGTGCCATGGGCATCCCCAACTCGATGTTCACCGCCATCTTCGCCCTGGCCCGCACCGCCGGCTGGGTCGCGCAATGGAAGGAGATGATCTCCGGGCACGACCACAAGATCGCCCGTCCGCGTCAGCTCTACACCGGTGCCCCGCGCCGCGACTACCTGCCCATGGCGCAGCGCGGCTGATGGCCCGGACGGCCTACTACTCGGCCAGCGCCGACTACCTGGCCGCCCTGGATGCCGAGGGACGCCTGGTGCCGCCGGTGGTGCCGGGGGCCCGCACGGTCTCGGCACTGCCCGCCCGGCCGGTCCTGGCCGCATCGGATTCCGTCCTGCCCAGTTGCGACAGCCGCCAGGTCTCGGTCCTGCAGCTGATCAACGCCTGGCGTTTCCACGGTGTGCGGGTCGCCGACCTGGACCCGATCCGGCATCGCGAGCCGCATGGGGTCCCGGAACTGGATCCCGCCCACCACGGCCTGACTGCCGCCGACCTCGACACCGAGTTCGATACCGGTTCCTTGAACGGGCCGCCGCGCGACACCCTGCGCAACATCCTGGCGCGCCTGAAGAAGGCCTATGGCGGCAGCCTGGGCGCCGAATACATGTACCTCACCGATACCGCCAAGAAGCGCTGGTTGCAGCGTCGTCTGGAGACCGGCGAGGGCTGGGCCCCGCCTTCCCTCGAGCGCCAGCGCTGGCTGCTAGGCCAATTGACTGCCGCCGAGACCCTGGAACGGGTGATCCATACCCGCTACGTCGGCCAGAAGCGGTTTTCCCTCGAGGGTGGCGAGTCGCTGATTCCGCTGCTCAATGCCTGGCTCGAATTGTCGGCCGGCGCCGGGGTCGAGGAAATCGGCCTGGGCATGGCGCATCGGGGCCGCCTGAATGTGCTGCACAATGTCATCGGCCGTTCGGTGCTGGCCTTTTTCGAGCATGATCCGGCGGCCAACCCGGAAGGCGCCCTGACCGGAGACGTGAAATACCACCAGGGCTATGCCCGCGAGGTCGACACCCTGGCGGGACCGATCCGGGTCGCGCTCGGCTTCAATCCCTCGCATCTGGAGATCGTCGGTCCCACCGTGCTTGGCTGGGTGCGTGCCCAGCAGCAGAAGCGGGCCGATCTGGACGGTACCAAGGTGCTGCCGATCCTGATCCACGGCGATGCCGCCATGGCCGGGCAGGGCGTGGTGATGGAAATGCTCAACATGTCCGCCACGCGCGGGTTCACCACTGGCGGCACCCTGCATGTGGTGGTCAACAACCAGATCGGCTTCACCACCTCCGATCCGCGCGATACCCGTTCCAGCCTGTACTGCACCGACGTCATGAAGATGGTCGAGGCCCCCGTGCTGCACGTCAACGGCGACGATCCCGAGGCGGTACTGCGCGCCGCGCGCATTGCCTTTGACTACCGCATGACCTTCCACCAGGACATCGCCATCGACCTGGTCTGTTACCGCCGGTTGGGCCATAACGAGCAGGACGAACCGATGGTCACCCAGCCGGCCATGTACCGCCGGATTCGTGACCATGAACCGGTGCGTGCCCGGTACGCCCAGCATCTGGTCGAAACCGGCGCCCTGTCTGCCGACGTCCCCGAGGCGATGATCGAGGCCTACAAGTCGGCCCTGGAGCGGATGCCGAAATCCGAGGCCCGTCCCTACACCCCGTTCGTGGCCGATTGGCGGCCCTATCGCGGAATGGACTGGCGAACCCCCGCCGACACCGGCGTGGCACACGAACGGTTGGTTCAACTGGGCGCCCGCCTGACCGACATTCCCGAAGGCTTCGCCCTGCATCCGCGCGTGGTCATGGTCATCGGCAACCGGCGCCAGATGGCCGAAGGCAAGCTCGCGGTGGACTGGGGCATGGCCGAGTCGCTGGCCTATGCCAGTTTGCTCACCGAAGGGCATGGCGTGCGCCTGACCGGCCAGGATTCCGGACGCGGTACCTTCTTCCACCGTCATGCCGTGCTGCACGACCAGAATCGCCAGCGCTGGGACGCCGGCGTCCATATTCCCCTGCAAAACCTGGCGCCTGACCAGGCCCACTTCCTGGTGGTCAATTCGCTCCTCTCGGAAGAAGCTGCGCTGGCCTTCGAGTACGGCTATGCCAGTTCTTCACCCCAGGAATTGGTGATCTGGGAAGCGCAGTTCGGTGATTTCGTGAACGGTGCCCAGGTGGTGGTCGACCAGTTCGTCGCCGCCGCCGAGGCCAAGTGGGGCCGCCTGAACGGGCTGGTGATGTTCCTGCCGCATGGCTATGAAGGCCAGGGGCCGGAACACTCCTCCGGGCGCATCGAGCGCTTCCTGCAACTCGCCGCGCAGGAAAATTTCCAGGTCTGCCAACCGTCCACTGCGGCGCAATTCTTCCACCTGCTGCGCCGCCAGGTGGTGCGTCCTTACCGCAAGCCGCTGGTGGTGTTCACCCCCAAGAGCCTGCTGCGCCACCCGGAAGCCGCCTCGCCCCTGGAGGAACTGACCCAGGGCCCCTACCGGACCGTGATCGGCGAGACCGACCCGACCCCGGTCACCCGCCTGGTCGCCTGTGCCGGCCGTGTCTATTACGACCTGGCGGCGCGCAAGCGCGAGCGCGGCCTGGATCATGTCGGCCTGATCCGCATCGAGCAGTTCTACCCCTTCCCGGATCGGGAACTGTGTGCCGAGCTGGAACGCTATCCCGAGGCCGAGGCGCTCTACTGGTGCCAGGATGAACCGCAGAACCAGGGCGCCTGGCGCTACATGGCCTGGCGTCTTCGGCAAATCTGCGGCTTGCCGGTACGCTATGCCGGGCGGCCGGAATCCGCCTCGCCGGCGGTCGGCGATCCCGACCTGCACAAGGCCCAGCTCGATGCCCTGCTCGACGCCGCCCTGATCAACAAATAACCCCGGATCGATGACCGCTCCGTCCGGGCCACCGGACCGGGTGATTTGGAGAGATGTCCCATGTGGTTCCGCAACCTGCAACTGTATCGCCTGACGCCCGGGCAGAAGCTCGATCCCGACGCGCTCAACGAACGCCTGGCGCAACGCCCGCTCACCCCCTGCGGCGGGCTGGAGCGCCAGCGCCTCGGCTGGCGCCCGATCCGTGCCGAGGATGACTATGTCTACAGCCTGGAGGGTCAACTGCTGATCGCCCTGGGCATCGAGGAAAAGCTGCTGCCCGCCTCGGTGGTCAAACAGGCCGCCGAGGAAAAGATCGCCGAGATCGCCGAAGCCGAAGGCTACACCCCGGGCGCCAAGCGGCGCCGGGAGATCCGCGAGCAGATCGAGGACGACCTGCTGCCGCGCGCCTTCAGCCGGCGCATCACCGTGCATGCCTGGCTCGACCCGGTGCACGGCTGGCTGGCGGTCGACGCCGGCAGCGCCGCCAAGGCCGAAGCAGTGGTCAAGCTGCTCTCCGACAGCATGCCCGACCTGGCGCTCAGCCTGCCGCACACCCAACTGTCCCCGTCCGGGGCGATGACCGCCTGGCTGGCCGAGAACGAGGCTCCGAGCGGCTTCAGCATCGACCGCGACTGTGAACTGCGCTTGCCCGGCGAAGACCGCGCCACCGTGCGCTATGTCCGCCACGCGCTCGACGGCGAGGAAATCCGCGAACATATCGCGGCCGGCAAGCAGGTGACCCGCCTGGGGCTGACCTGGTCGGACCGGATTTCCTTCGTGCTGACCGAGAAACTGGAGATCAAGCGCCTGCAATTCCTCGATCTTCTCAAGGAGCAGAGCGAACAGGCCGAGGATGCCGAGGCGATGTTCCAGGTCGAGTTCGCCTTGATGACCGGCGAGCTGGCCAAGCTGATCCCGGCACTGGTCGAGGCGCTGGGCGGGGAAGACGCGGCGGCGTAGCCGCCCTCAATACAGCCGCACGGCGGTGTCGAAGGACCAGGTCCGGCGGATTTCCACCACGTCGTACTGGTTCGCCAGGGCCGGCGGGAAGGGGGGGTAGGGGGTCGTGCCATGGATGATGCGTTGGATCTCCGCGTCCACCTCGGGCACCCCGCTCGAGGTCACGAGGGTGACTGACTCGATCGTCCCGTCGCTACGCAGGGCGACCGTCACCAAGGCCTTGCCATGCGGCCGGGCGGCCAGCTCGCGGACCCGTTCGACCGGCGTGTTGAGCTGGATCTTGCGCTCCCAGGCTTCGGCATAACGGATCAGTTCGCCGTTGGGGTCGGTGCGGCCCCAGAGCCGGGCCCGGCGCAGGGGGGTATGCCAGGGCAGGCTGCGTTCGGCTTGCGCGGCCTCGCGGCGGGCGGCTTCCTCCTCCAGGATGCGCCCCATGGCACGCCGGCGCGCTTCGCGTCGCGCGTCTTCCTCTCGGGCTTCCTGCAAGCGCGCCGCTTCCTGGCGCACGGCCTCCTGGCGTGCCGCCTCGGCCTGCTTCGCAGCCTGGCGTCGGGCTTCC
>JBMOQW010000026.1:0-45865 GCA_049322515.1 Pseudomonadota bacterium | reverse complement strand
CGGGGTAAAAACCGGGCAGTGCTGCTCTGGAAAGCAGCGATTTGTTGTGGAATTTGAGCCGGATTCGGTTACGGGCATCGCTCAGTGGCTGGGTTCATTGGAAAACACGGGTTATTCGAGCTGCCCTCACGTCATCCTACCTATGTCGTGCCCATGCTGCCATTGCCACCCCCCCTACGCCGCTTTCCCTCCCCGGGTGTCACGTCCGAAGCTGCGCCGGAGGCTCGTCGATGAGCAGCTCGCCGCAGGCGATCCACAAGGTGGACGTCCAGCAGCTCGCGCCGGGCATGTATATCCACGACATCAATTGCGGCTGGATGGACCACCCGTTCGTCGCCAACCATTTCCTGATCAAGGACCGCGCCACCATCGACAAGATCGTCGGGCTCGGCATCCACGAGGTGTACATCGACACCTCGCGCGGCAAGGGCCTCGACAACGCCGCCCCCACCCAGGAAGAAGTCCGGCGCGACATCAGCTCCCAACTGAACAAGATCGCCGAAGAAACCAGTGGACCGGCACGCGCGCCCCTCGCCGAGGAACGCTACCGCGCGGTGCGCCTGCACACGGAAGCCAACCAGATCGTGCGCAGCATGATCAGCGACATCCGCCTGGGGCAACAGATCGAGATGGAGCGCATCGAGCCGCTGGTGGAAAACATGGTCGACTCGATCTTCCGCAATCCCGATGCCCTGCTGCCCCTGGGCCGTCTCAAGGAGCACGACGCTTACACCTTCCAGCACTCGGTGTCAGTCTGCACGCTGATGATCGCCTTCGCCCGCGGATTGGAACTGGACCGCGCGACCATCAAGGAAATCGCCATCGGCGCCCTGCTCCACGATGTCGGCAAAGCCAAGGTGCCGGACGAGATCCTCAACAAGCCGGCCAAGTTGACCGATGCCGAATTCACCAAGATGAAGTCGCACGTGGTGCAGAGCATCATCATCCTGCAGAACACGCCGGGCATCTCCCAGATCGCCCTCGACGTCGCCGGCCAGCACCACGAGCGATTCGACGGCACCGGCTATCCGAACAAGCTGAAGGGCGCCGAGATTTCCCTGTTCGGCCAAATGGGCGCCATCGTCGACGTCTACGACGCGCTTTCCTCGGACCGGGTCTACCACAAGGGCATGCCGCCCACCGAGGCCCTGGGCAAGCTGCTGGAATGGAGCAAGTTCCACTTCGACCCCGAGATGGTGCGCAAATTCATCAAGGCAGTGGGCATCTACCCGACCGGATCCTTGGTGCGCCTGGAAAGCGGACGGCTCGGCGTGGTCCTCGAACAGCATCCGGACAAGCTCATGCATCCGGTGGTGAAGGTTTTCTACCACGCCACCCAAAGACACTACCTGCCGCCGGAGGTCATCGACCTCGCCCACCCGCTCAGCCGCGACAAGGTGATCGGCCACGAATCCTTCGAAGCCTGGGAAATCGACCCGATAAAATGGCTTGATCCCTGATCACGCACGACACGCCGCCGCATTCCCCGACCTGGCGGCAGGTGCTATGCTCGCTTCCTTTGCGCGGATGTCGCCCCATGGAATCCTACGAATTCGAACCTCGCAACGACATC
This sequence comes from Pseudomonadota bacterium, assembly GCA_049322515.1. GTDB lineage: Bacteria > Pseudomonadota > Gammaproteobacteria > Burkholderiales > Thiobacillaceae > Parasulfuritortus. The sequence continues at coordinate 44,292 of JBMOQW010000026.1, read as the reverse complement.
GAACGCCTGCTGGCCGAGATGTTGTCCGGCCAAGTGGAACCCGAAGCATTTGCCCACCGCCTGATGGACATGCAGGTGTTCATGCCGGTGCGCGACGAAAAGCACCAGATCGCCGGGTTCCAGCGCAGCACCCAGGCGGAGCCGCTGGTCCTCGAGGACGACGAGGGCAACCGCGCCCTCATCGTGTTCAGCGGTCCGGATCGGGCCAAGGATTTCCTGGCCGACTTCCCGGATTACAGCGGCGGCCTGCTGACCGAGTTCTCCTGGCTCCTGCGGCGCATGAGCGCAGACCTGTCGATCGCCCTGAACCCGGGCATGGACGCCGGCTTCGACTTCGACCCCGGCATGGTCGCCATGCTCGCCGCCCTGCTCCCGGCCGAGGACGCATGAGCGAGATCCACACGTTCACCCGGCCCGAGATCCCGGCCGACAGCCGGCGCATCGGCGAGCGTTTCTCTCCGGAGCACAACCGCTACGACGAAGGTGCGCGCTACATCTACCGGCACGGCGCCCACGACCTGACCCTGTTCTGGCGGCAGCCCACGCCGGCCGAGATCCTTGGCCTGCGTGACCAGCCAGTCACCGTCGGTCTGCTGAGCCACGGGCCGGTCGCCTTCCTGCTCTACAAGATCGACACGGTGTGCGAGTGGTCGGACGTCGCCTTCAATGTCCACCGGGTGCCCGAGGCTGAACGAGAATTGCCCGACGAGCCGACCGGCGAACGCGGCCGGTTGATCATCACCCTGGTCGACGCCGAGGACGGCATCATCAAGGCCCGGCGCCTGGTGTCGCTCGACAAGGTGATGACCCAGGCGCTGCGCCACGTCATGACCGAACAGGCCCGCGCCCCCTTCGTCGCCCCGCTCTACGACATCGCGATCCAGGAAATCCATGCCCGATTCCCGGACAGCGATGCCATGGCCCAGGCCGCCGAGTTGGTCGAGGCCACGCACGGCTGATGCTGACCGAACGTTTGATCCAGGAATTCGTCGCCCTGCTGGGTGCCGACCGGGTTCACACCGATCCGGCCAGTCTGGCGCTCTACGCCAGTGACGAAACGCCCAAATCCTGCCCTCCCGAGGCCGTGCTGTTCCCCGCCAGCCACGATCAGGTCGCCGGCCTGGTCCGCATCGCTGCCCGGGAGCGCCTGCCGATCACGCCACGTGGCGCCGGCTCCGGCAATGTCGGTGGCGCCCTGCCCACCCCGGGCAGTCTGGTGGTCAGCTTCGAGTGCATGAACCGGATCCTGGAATTCGATCCGGACAACCGGCTCATGGTCGTGGAACCCGGGGTGGTCACCGACGACATCGACGCGCTCGCCGCCACGGCGGGCCTGATGTATGCGCCGGATCCCGGCTCCGGCGCCTATTGCCGGATCGGCGGCAACCTGGCCATGAACGCCGCCGGTCCCCGTGCCGTGAAGTATGGCGCCACCCGTGACCATGTGCTCGGCCTGCGTGCGGTGTTGGGCGATGGCCACGAGATCCGCGCCGGCAGCCGCACCACCAAGTACGCCACCGGCTACGACCTGACCCGCCTGCTGGTCGGCTCGGAAGGCACCCTGGCCCTGATCACCGAAGCTACCCTCAAGCTGATTCCGGCACCTCGGCAAATCGCCACCCTGCGGGTCTGTTACGCCAGCAATCATGCCGCCTGCGAGGCAGTGATCCGGGCCATGCGCCAGCCCGTGGTGCCCTACGCGCTTGAATTCATGGACCGCCGCTCGATCGAGGCGATCCGCGAATACGGGGCTGCCGAAGGCCTGCCGGCCGGTACCCAGGCCGCCCTGATGGTCGAGGTCGAGGGCGATCCGGAGGACATTCCGCGTGATCTCGACGCCTTGCGCACCGCGCTTCAGGGCGAGGGGCTGCTGGAAATCCAGAGTGGTTTCTCCGCCGCCGACATCGCCGATCTGTGGACCGCGCGCAAGTCCCTCTCCCACGCGGTGAAGAAGATCGCCCCCCTCAAGATCAACGAGGACGTGGTGGTCCCGGTCGCGCGCCTGGCGGCCCTGGTCGATGCCATCGATGGCCTGGGCCATCGCCATGCCGTGCCCGTGGTGGCCTTTGGCCATGCCGGAAATGGCAACCTGCACGTCAACCTGATGGTCCACCCGGATGATGCCGACGAGATGGCGCGCGCGCGCACCGCCCGCGCCGGCCTGGTCTCGACCGTCCTCGAACTGGGTGGCAGCCTGTCCGGGGAACACGGCATCGGCAGCGAAAAACGCGCCTTCGTGGCCCAGGAATTCGAGCCCGCCACCCTCGCTCTGATGCACCAGCTGAAGCAGGTTTTCGACCCCTACGGCATCCTCAATCCGGGCAAGAAGCTGCCCGACTGAAGGCTTGGCTTTACAAAGCCGGGCCAATTGCCGACCATAGGCCTTGTCGACACCAGGGTTACCGCAACCCGCCCCGTGGGAGAGACGGGGTGACACAAACCCGCGGAACCTGCTGGTGCGCATCAACGAGGAGACATACCCATGCAATCCTTTGCCAGGCTCATCCTGTGGGTGGCGGCTGCCGTTTCGTGCCTGCTGTTGGTCGCCAGCTATTACTTCTTCACCGGTTTCAGCGAGCAGATGATGAAGAAGTCGGCCTACCAGCAGGCCGATACCATCGCCCAGATCACCTTTTCATCGATGTACCAGTTGATGAGCCAGGGCTGGAAGCGCGACCAGGTCATCACCTTCGCCGACCATGCCGCGGCCTCGGTGGCCAACACGCCGACGCGCATCACCTTCTATCGGGCCGAACCCGTCAGCCGGCAATACGGTGCGGTGAACGGGCAAGCGCTGGATGCTGAAGCGCAGGCCGCGCTGGAGAGTGGGCGGCCCCGCCAGGTCGATGGCGACAAGGCCCTGACCTACCATCTGCCGCTGGTGGCCCAGGACAACTGCCTGCGCTGCCACTCGCAAGCCAAGCGGGGCGACGTGCTGGGCCTCATCACGGTGCGCACCGAATTTGGTGACCGCGTCAAGGAAAACCGGCTGCACATGCTGTTGGTGCTGGTCCTGCTGGCCCCGCTACCGTTCGTCGCCGCCCTCCTGGTGGCCGTTCATCTTGATCGACGCTTCGAGGATTTCGCGGCCGGCCTGGGCGCGGTCGAGGCCGACATGAAGGCAGGCCACCCGGCCGATTTCAGCAAGGTGCCGGTGAACTATCGGGAATTCCAGGACGTGCTGACCCGGATTCGCGGGCTGTTCAAGTAATTCCGACCGGGGTGGCGCTCAGATCGCCGCCTCGTCGGTCTCCCCGGTTCGGATGCGAATGACCTGCTGAACGTCCGAAACGAAGATCTTGCCGTCGCCGATCTTGCCGGTCCGCGCGGCCTTGACGATGGCATCGATGGCCGTGTCGGCCATGCCGGCGGCGACCACCATCTCGATCTTCACCTTGGGCAGGAAATCGACCACGTATTCAGCGCCACGGTACAACTCGGTGTGTCCCTTCTGGCGACCAAAACCCTTGACCTCGGTGACCGTCAGACCGGTCACGCCGATGTCGGACAACGCTTCGCGCACTTCGTCGAGCTTGAACGGCTTGATGATGGCTTCGATCTTCTTCATGACAACTCCTATTCGAATGGGGCCTGATACTTGTTGGTGATGGGGTAGCGCCGATCCCGGCCAAACCCCCGCTGGGTGATGCGCACGCCCGGCGCAGCCTGGCGGCGCTTGTACTCGGAACGGTCGATGAGGCGGACCACCAGGCGGACGTCGGCCTCGTCGAACCCGGCCGCGACGATGTCGCGCGGGGCCATGTCGGCCTCCATGTAACGCTCCATGATGGCGTCGAGCACCTCGTAGGGCGGCAGGCTGTCCTGGTCGGTCTGGTCGGGGCGCAATTCTGCCGAAGGCGGCCGGGTGATGATCCGCTCCGGGATCACCGGCGACAGGCGGTTGCGATAGCGGGCCAGCCGCCAGACCCAGGTCTTGGAGACATCCTTGAGCGCGGAAAAACCACCGGCCATATCGCCATACAGCGTGGCATAGCCGGCCGCCATCTCGCTCTTGTTGCCGGTGGTCAGGACCATGTCGCCGCGCTTGTTGGACAGCGCCATGAGCAGCACGCCGCGCACCCGGGCCTGGATATTCTCCTCGGTCAGGTCTTCCGGCCGGCCGGCGAACTCGTCCGCGAGGGCAGCCCGGAAAGCATCGAACATCGGGCCGATTTCGAGCACGCCATGGCGGATGCCGAGCCGGTCGGCCAGGGCCTGGGCATCGATCAGGCTGATGTCGGCGGTATACCGCGAAGGCATCATGTAGGCGCGCACCCGCTCGGCGCCCAGGGCATCGACCGCGATGCACAATGTGAGCGCGGAGTCGATGCCGCCGGAGGAGCCGACGATGACCCCTGGGAAGCCGTTCTTGTCGACATAGTCACGCACCCCGAGCACCAGGGCGCGGTAGAGGCTCTCTTCCACTTCGAGCGCAGGAAGCCGGGGGCCGTCAGGCACGCCGTCTTGCCAATCCAGCCACTGCAAGCCGGCTTCGAACTCGGGAAACTGCGCGGCAAGTCGTCCATCCGCGGCCACCGCGAATGAACCGCCATCGAACACCAGCTCATCCTGCCCACCCACCAGATTGACATACACCACCGGCAGCGCATTCTGGCGGGCACGGGCCGTGACGACCGCGTGCCGGGTCGCCAGCTTGCCCTTGTGGAATGGCGACGCATTGAGCACCAGCAGGGCCTCGGCGCCTGCCGCGCGGGCCTGCTCAGCGGGGCCGTCACGCCAGATGTCCTCGCAGATCACGACACCGAACCGGGTACCGTCCAGGTCGAACACCAGCGCGGCATCACCGGCATCGAACGTGCGCAGTTCGTCGAACACGGAATGGTTGGGTAGCCATTGCTTGCAATAGCGCGCCTCGATCCGGCCATTGCGGACCAGGGCGGCGGCATTGTAGCGGCATCCGGCTTCCTGCCATGGAAAGCCGACCACCACGGCAAGTTCGGGAGGCCAGGCGGCGGCCAGGGCTTCAAGGGCGGTCGCGCAACGGACATAGAAATCCGGCCGCAAGGCCAAGTCCTCGGGCGGATAGCCGCACAAGGCCAGTTCGGGCGTCACCATCAGGCGCGCCCCACCCTGCCAGGCGGCCTGGCCGAGTTCGAGCAGCTTGCGGGAATTGCCGTCCAGGTCGCCCACCGTGGCGTTGAACTGGGCCAATGCGATTTTCATACCGGGATGATGCCTTCAGGCCCTCGCCCCGGCAAGCCGGATGGCACCCGTGTCAGTGGGGCATCAACTCGTCGGCTTGTCGCTGCACACCGAGTAACAATTGACGCATTCGGTCGTCAGCACCTGGCCCCGGCCATCCAGGGTCACCTTGCAGGAGGTCAGTCGCGGCTCGATGATGGGAAAACCGCTCGGGTGGCGACGCACACATTCGCAGGTCTTCTGCACGGTGGCGGTACTCTCGGCCTTGGGATCGCGCTCGGCCGCGAGGCTGGGGGACCCCACGCCGAACCCCAGCAGCAGCACCATCAACCCTGACATTCTGTTCATTTGGTATCTCCTCTCGACCCTCTCCGTGGTTGGACCCGTAGGGTGCGCCTGGCCGCAGGCACTGGCAAGGCCGGACACGTAACATTCATCAAATCAAGGGCCATCCCCTGCAAATCAACCATGGACCCTGGTCGCCAATGGCATGACAATCGCACGATCCTCACCAAGCCGGGAGCACTGATGGCGCCGCAGACCCCAACCAAGACCTCGCACGAATCCGCCCAGGTGGAGGTGATCCCCGCGCGCGACGAGGCCAATCTGTTCATCACCCACCTGATCTACGGGCTGCATGCGTTCAGTGCCTTGGCCGGCCTGTTCAGCGCGGCCTTCGTGATCACCGCCTTTCTCAGTGGCTGGCCGTCGATCATCGCCGTGATCCTCAATTACGCGAAACGCTCGGATGTCCGGGGCACCTGGCTGGACAGCCATTTCCGCTGGCAGATCCGCACCTTCTGGTTCACCCTGCTCTGGCTGGCCATCGCCTTCCTGCTGATGATCACCCTGCTCGGCATCCCGGCCGCGATCGTGGTCATGCTGATCGCAGGACTCTGGGTGATCTACCGCATTGCGCGGGGCTGGCTGGCCCTGCTGGGCGGCCGCTCGATGCCCACCGACTGACCATGGCCGCCCTCCAGCCCCAACCCGCGCCGGCCCTGCCGTTAGACGAAGCAATGCACATCCTGCGCGAGCTGGATCGCGCCCTGGCCCTGCACCTGCACTGGCAGCGCAGCCTGCACCGGACCCTGATCTGCGGCCAGCCGCCCCATCCCAACGACCTCGCCGAAGACGCCCACCACCACTGCAATTTCGGCCTCTGGTACGACACCCTGGACCCGGCCCTGCTGTCCCGCGAACCCGGTCTCGCCAGCCTGGCCGCGCCGCACCAGGCCACGCACGCCGCCGCGCGCGCCGTCATCTCGGAACGGCAAGCCTCCGGCCAGGTCTCGCCCGACATCTACGAGCACTTCATGGACCTGGCCGGTGCATTCAAGCAGAAGATCCGCGATTGCCAGTTCGAACTGGTGCAGCGGGTCTGTTCGGTGGATCACCTGACCGGCGCCTGGAACCGCAACACCATGGTCAGCCAACTGCTTGCCGAGGCCGGGCGTGCCCTACGCAGCGGTCATGCCTGCGCGATCTGCCTGCTCGATATCGACCACTTCAAGTCGGTCAACGACCGTCATGGCCATCCCGCAGGCGACCGGGTCTTGCGCGAGGTGGCCCGCTATCTGAAACAGGGCCTGCGCGCCTACGACAGCCTGTTTCGCTATGGCGGCGAGGAATTCCTGGTCTGCCTGCCCAACACCCCGATCGAACGCGCGGAAAGCCTGCTCAACCGGCTACGCGAAGGCCTGCCGCAGCAGGTGATCAGCCTGACGCCGGAAACCCGCGTCCAGGTCACGGCCTCGTTCGGAGTGGCGGCGCTGGACCCGGGTGAGGACATCAACCTGGCCATCGAACGTGCCGACCACGCCCTGCTCTGTGCCAAGAGCCAGGGCCGCGACCGGGTCTGCGTCTGGGGCCTGAGCGACGCCTGATTCAGCGGCCCGCGGCTTTGGCTTCCAGGACCTCCCAACGCGCCAGCAACGCCAGGAGCTGGTTGTCGATCTCGTCCAGCCGCTGCCGCAGGCCGGCCACCTGGGCCGGCTCCCGCTTGTACAGTTCCGGATCGGCCAGCCGCCCGTTGAGCACGTGTTGCTCGACTTCGAGTGCCTCGATGGTCCCGGGCAAGGCTTCCAGTTCGCGGGCCTCCTTGTAGGTCAGCTTGTCGACGGACGGCTTGCGCGCCGGCGCCGGGGCGCGCGGCTTTTCGACCTTGTCCCGGCCCGGCGGCTCCGCACGTCGGGATCGCCAGGCCAGCCAATCGGAATAGCCGCCGGCAATCTCGACCACCTGAGCCTCGGCCTCGAAGGCCAGCGATTGGGTCACCACGTTGTCGAGGAACACCCGGTCGTGCGACACCAGGATCACGGTGCCCGGGTAATCCAGCAACAGTTGCTCGAGCAGTTCAAGGGTATCGATATCGAGGTCGTTGGTCGGCTCGTCCAGAACCAGCAGGTTGGCCGGCCGGGCGAACAGCCGGGCCAGGAGCAGGCGGTTGCGCTCGCCGCCGGACAGGGCGGAGACCTTGGCGCGGGCCCGCTCGGGCGGAAACAAGAATTCCTCGAGGTAGCCGATCACGTGCTTCCGCTGTCCGCCGATCTCGACGTAATCCGAACCGGGCGAAATGGTGTCGATCAAGGTCGCCTGCTCATCGAGCGTGTTCCGGAACTGGTCGAAATAGGCGATGTTGAGCTGGGTCCCTTGCCGAATGCGACCGCTGCTCGGCGCCAGTTCGCCGAGGATGAGCCGGATCAGCGAAGTCTTGCCGCAGCCGTTGGGGCCGATCAGGCCAAGTTTGTCGCCGCGCATCAGGCGGGTCGATAGATCGCGGATCAGGGTCCGCCCCGCGAATGCCAGGTTGACCTGTTCCAGCTCGGCCACCAACTTGCCCGAGCGCTCGCCGGCATCGAGACTGAAACCGACCTGGCCCAGTCGCTCACGGCGCGCAGCACGTTCCCGGCGCAACGCTTCCAGGCGCCGGACCCGGCCTTCGTTGCGGGTCCGGCGCGCCTCGATGCCCTTGCGGATCCAGACCTCTTCCTGCTTCCAGAACTTGTCGAACTTGCGGTTCTGGGCCACCTCGACTTCCAACTGATCGGCCTTCTTCGCCAGATAAGCAGAATAGTTGCCGGCATATTCACGCAAGATGCCCCGATCCAGCTCGACCACGCGGTTCGCGACCCGATCCAGGAAACGCCGGTCATGGGTGATGAACAGCACCGCGCCGGCAAACTCGTTGAGCAGCGTCTCCAGCCACTCGATGGCGGTGAAATCGAGGTGGTTGGTCGGCTCGTCCAGGAGCAACAGTTCCGGCTCGGCGACCAGTGCACGCGCCAGGGCAACCCGCTTTTTCTGGCCCCCCGAGAGGCTGGCGACCGGCACATCGGCCGGCAACGCCAGGCGACTGAGGCTTTCCTCGATCCGGGCGGACAAACGCCAGGCGTCATGGGCTTCGAGGTCATGACCGAGCCGGTCGAGGACTTCGAGATCACCCTGACCCTCCGCGACCCGGTGGGCTTCCTCGTGATAGGCGAGCAACATCTCCCGCATCGGGCCCACGCCCTCGGCGACCGCCTCGTACAAGCTGAGCCCCTCGGGAAATACCGGCTCCTGCTCGACATACCCGATCCGGAGCCCAGGCTGGCGCCAGACTTCGCCCGCATCCGGGCGCTCAAGGCCGGCGACCAGGCGCAGCAAGCTCGACTTTCCGGTGCCGTTGCGGCCGATCAGGCCAACCCGCTCGGCCTTGTCCACCACCAGGCTGGCGAGATCGAGCAAGGGCCAATGGCCGAAGGCGAGTTCAACTTTGTCGAGAATCAGCAGGGGCATGTTTGGGCACGGATGGCACCGCCGCCATCCCGGGCAAAGGCCCGGATTCTACAGGGTTCCGTTGCCGATCATGGCATGCGTGTGTTCAAATCGGGTCTGGCAATCGGTGCAGCGGCTGGCCCCCGGTTGAGCCAACAGCCGGGGCATGGGAATCGGCTCACCACAGGCTTCGCACAAGCCGAAATCCTCGGAGACGGCCAAGCGCTGTTCGGCGGCCTTCAATTCCCGCCACTGCCTGATTTCGTGGGTCAGCCGGGCCTCCGAGACATCGCCCAGGGTGATCGCCAAGGCCTCATCACTGCTGTCTCCGTTCGATCGGCCCAGAATCTCATTGAAACTCAACCGTTCGCGATCCGACATGCCTGCCCGGATGACTTCCGCCAGGGCATTGAGACGAAGCTCCAGCGCCGCCTTGACCGCGGCGCGCTCTTGCTGGGTGAGGTGTTTCATGACAGGCCCTCCGGGTTGTCATTGATTCATTATGGTCGGTATCCAGTCCGTCACAAGACAAATGTACCAGGGCGCAGCTTGATCCGGCCCGCTACCATGCCCCACCTATCCGGTCGAGCCCCATGCAGTTCAATCAATCCGTCTCGTTCCTGCTGTCGAGCCTGGCAACCACCGAGGCCCTGCTGCTGCTGGTCTTGATCCTGGACCGCCCCGCCACTTCGCTGGCCATCGCCAGCCTGGTCATGGCCGTACTGCTCATTCCCCTGGTCGCAGCCAGCCTGCTCCGCATCGACCGCCAGCAGCGCCAGCACGCTGCCGCGCTCATCCGGTCCGAACAGCGCGCCGACCTGGCCCTGGCCGGTGCCGACCTGGCCTTCTTCGACGTCGACACGGGGACTGGCAAGGGCGTGGTCAATTCGCGTTGGCACGACCTGCTTGGCACCAAGCCCGAGGACGTTGGCGACGAGATCCATGCCACCTGGGTCCGCTTCCTGCATCCCGATGATGTCCAGCGGGTCCTGGAAGTCGGCCGCCGCTACAAGGACGGTGAACTCAACGAGTACGAAGTCGAGTACCGTAGTCTGGTACGAGGTGGCCAGGTCCGCTGGTTCACCTCCAAGGGCAAGCTGATCGAGCAGCCGGACGGCCCGCCTCACATGGTCGGCGTGTTCCAGGACATCACCGCACGCAAGACTGCCGAAACCACCCTGCGTCAGGCCAAGGAAGCCGCCGAAGCCGCCAGCCGGGCAAAATCGGACTTTCTCGCCAACATCTCGCATGAGATCCGCACCCCGATGAATGGCATCATCGGTCTCGCCGGCTTGCTGCTCAAGGAAATCCAGGTCGAGGGCCATCGGGAGCAGCTGTTCATGATCCGCGACTCGGCCACCAGCCTGCTGGAAAGCATCAATGACATCCTCGACTTTTCCCGCATCGAGGCAGAGCGGCTGGAACTGCATGTCGAGCCGGTCGACCTGCGGGGGCTGATCGAGCGCAGCCTCAAGCCCCTGCTCGCCAGCGCCCATGCCAAGGGACTCGACCTGGAAGTCGCGTTCGACCCCAGCCTCCCCTCGCACGTCCTGTGCGATCCAGTCCGCCTTGGTCAGATCCTGGGCAACCTGATCGGCAACGGGATCAAGTTCACTGACCACGGTCGCGTCAAACTCGAACTCCACCGCCTGGATGCAGAGGGCGATCCCGCGCGCATCGCCTTCCGGGTCAGGGATACCGGCATCGGCATTCCCAAGGACAAGCAGGCCACCATCTTCGACGCCTTTTTCCAGGTCGATTCCACCGCCAGCCGGCGCCATGGCGGCAGCGGCCTCGGCCTGGCGATCGCCGCAAGCCTGGTCCACATGATGGGTGGTCGTATCGAAGTCGATTCCACGCCAGGCCATGGCAGCGAGTTCACCTTCGAGCTCGAGCTCGCTCTGGCGCCGGCTCCAGAGGCCCTGGCCCCCTCAGAGGACGCCGCTCCCTCTGCCTCCGTGCCCCACAGCCTGAACATCCTCGTCGCCGAAGACAACCCGGTCAACCAATGGGTCATCCGCCACATGCTAGCCGATCTCGGTCATCAAGCCACCCTGGTCGAAAACGGCATCCAGGTGCTCGAACACATCCACAAGAATCGCTACGACTTGATTCTGATGGACATCCAGATGCCGGAAATGGACGGTTACCAAGCCACTGCTGCGATCCGGGGCATGGAATCCATGCAAGGCGGTCACCTGCCGATCATCGCCCTGACCGCCCATGCCCATACCGATGATGAAAACAAATGCCTTGCCGCAGGCATGGACGGCTATCTGACCAAACCCGTGGAAAGCGCCCAGCTCGAAGCCACCATGGCACGGATCCACGAGGCCCAAGGCCACCGGGAAAATCCCCAGGCCAGCCTGCAGAACGGTTAAAATTTGCCGGGTTCGCCCTCGTAGCTCAGTGGATAGAGCGACCGCCTCCTAAGCGGTAGGTCGTGGGTTCGATTCCCGCCGTGGGCGCCAAGCACACTTCAAAAGCATTGCTTCGCATAAACAAAAATTTAAATTCATCATGTTATGCGGTTCATGTGACTGGCAATCCATCACCCAGCGCAAACACAAAGAAAAACGCCTTCACTTGGACGGCGTCGGATACGATTGGGGGGTATTAATGGTGGGCCGGCGGGAATCGAACCCGCGACCCTGTACACCCTGCCGAACGGCTATTTCAGGCCATTCTTACCAAGTCCGATTTCTCCAGATATCCCAAAAATACCCCCCCGGTGATTGGATGACATTGGACACCAACCCCGCCGGGCCGTGAGATCACCCAAGCGCGCGCATGACCGCCTTCGGATCGCGGTCGATGATGTTGAGCAGTACCAGGGCCGGGCCTTGGGGCTTGCGATCACCGCGCTCCCAATGGCGAAGCGTGGCCACGGAGAAACCGAAACGCGCCGCGAATTGCTCCTGGGTCAGATCAAGGCGCTTGCGTAGCGAGGCGACATCCACGGCGGCCGGCTGATAAACCCGGGCCGCCACCTTCTTGCCCTTGGCATGGGCCACGGCCTCGGTCAGTCCTTGCTTGATGCTCTCGAATGCGCTTCCCATCGTGTCACCTCTCAAACCATGCGTTAACCAGAATGACCACCAGCCCGGCCAATTCGTTGCGCTCCGCCTTGCTGATATTGGCCTGTTCGTTCTTGGCGAACAGGGTCAGCAGGTACAGCGGCATGTCTTCGCTGTGGAAGTAGTAAATCACCCGGACCCCACCCGATTTACCCTGCCCACCCCGGCCCCAGCGCAACTTGCGCACCCCGCCCGTGCCTTCCATCAGGTCGCCCGCCTTCGGGTGCGCGGCCAGATACTCGATCACATCACGCCGCTCCGCATCGGATAACAGCTTCTCCGCACGTCGAATGTACTCTGGAACCTCGGCAACGGTAATCATGGGCTTGGATTGTAATCCAATGGATTAGTTTCAGGGCATGGAATTGGCATCATCCTCATCGCTACCAGCGTCGGTGACACCTGGTCAATTTTCGATGCTGATTGACAATCCAACCGCTTGATCCGTCCGCGCGTAGCCCGTTGATCTGTAATGGGGGGGCTGTGGGCTTTGCGGACTTCGGGCCATTTTCTGGGAGCTAGGTCGGCGCGAGGAATGGCCTGGAGAGAGTGGAATGTGGCCCGGAACGGGTAATTCGGGTGGTTGCCGAAGTCCGCAGGCTTCCGCAGGAACTCCCAAGAACACGCGGGAACCGGCGGGATCAGGCAAGAAAAAACCCCAACCGAGAACGGTTGGGGTTTCAGTATTGGTGGAGCCGGCGGGAATCGAACCCGCGTCCGCAAGTCCTCTACAGCAAGATCTACATACTTAGTCCGGTCATTTGGTTTTAACCCGGTTCACGCCGGCCGAACAGGCTGGACCCGAGCGAGCCACCTTAGTTTAACTTCGTGCCAAGTAGCCCGGCCAGAAGCGAGTCCATGTGAATGACTCCACTGTCGGTTTCCCGACCCGGCCCATGGACCAACCGGTGTGGAGTCTGGCCATTAGGCGGCCAGAGCGTAAGTTTCGTCGTTGGCGACTATTTTGTTCCAGTAGATTTACGAGGGAACTGGTCCTCGGTATGCACTTTTCTGCTTTGCAACCCACGTCGAAGCCAGGTCGGCCCCAGGTGTTCTACGATAGAGATGAAGCTTCCGAAAAAGTTCACTCATGTCGTCGAGACTACGTAGCCAGGCCCGGATAGTCAAGCAGTTCCAGGGGATGGCCGATGGCAGCCTCGGCACCCCAGGTGTCCGGCTGGTCGGATTCGGCCAGATAACCGTACAGGGCGACCAGCGCCGGCATGGCCGCTGCGTGGGCCGCCTGGATGTCGCGTTCGGCATCGCCCACGTAGAGGCAGGTCTCCGGGGCCACCGTGACGGCCCGGCAGGCTGCCCACATCGGCTCCGGCGCTGGTTTCGGGCGTGGGCAACTGTCGCCCGAGACCACGCAGCAGGCGCGCGCGTACAGTCCCAGCGTTTCCAGCAGCGGGCGCGTGTAGCGTGCGGGCTTGTTGGTGACCACGCCCCAAGGGATTCGGCGCGCGTCGAGTTCGTCGAGCAGCCGTGCGACGCCCGGGAAGGGCCGTGACGCCACCGCGAGATGTTTGCCATAGAGGTCCAGGAATTCCGCGCGCAGGGTCGAGAATTCGGGGGCCGTCGGGTCAAGACCGAAGCCGAGCTTCAGCAAGCCTTGGGTGCCATGAGAGGCTTGCGGGCGGATGTCATGCATCGAACGGGTCGGCAAGCCATGCCTGTCCAGCAGATGGTTCAAGACCCAGCCGAGGTCGGGTGCGGTATCGACCAGGGTGCCGTCCAGGTCGAAGAACACTGCCTGGACCTGGCGCGAGGACATGATTCAACCAGGCTTGCGGCAGGCGATCAGGTAGTTGACGTCGGTATCCCGACCCAAGGAATAGACCTTGGTGAACGGGTTGTAGGTCATGCCCATGAGCTCGACCATGTCCAATCCGGCCTGCCGGGTCAGCCGGGTCAGCTCGGACGGCTTCAGGAATCGGGACCAGTCGTGCGTGCCCTTGGGCAGCAGATTGAGGATGTACTCGGCGCCGACGATCGCAAACAGGTAGCTTTTCGGATTGCGATTGATGGTGCTGAAGAACAGCCAGCCCCCCGGCTTGCACAGTCGAGCGCAGGCCCGCACCGTGCTGGCGGGGTCGGGCACATGTTCAAGCATTTCCATGCAGGTGACCACGTCGTGGCATTCCGGACGTTGCTCGGCGAGGTCCTCGGCGGCAATGGCCAGGTATTCGACTTGCCGGCCCGATTCGAGAAGATGCAACTTGGCCACTTTGAGCGCCTTGTCGGAGAGGTCGATCCCGGTGACCTGGGCACCTTTCTCGGCCATCGCCTCGGCTAGAATGCCGCCACCGCACCCGACATCGATGACACGCTTGCCTGACACCGAGGCCAGGCGGTCGATCCATTCGAGGCGCAAGGGATTGATTTCGTGCAGAGGCCGGAATTCCGAGGCCGGGTCCCACCAACGGTGGGCCAGGGCACTGAATTTATCGAGTTCGGCTTGATCGGCGTTGGTCATGGGACGGGCTCACTTGCAGATTGGGTATGGGCATCGTAATGCCGTTTGAACAGGCGCTCCAACTCATCGATGACTTCCGGAGCCGGATGCCGGTGCACCACATGGCGGGTCAGTTGCGCGGAGGTTTCATTGAGCAGCTTGTCACGCGCCAGCATGGGGTAGGTCGCCATCAGACGCTTGATCGCCTTGACCACCGATTCCTCGGCCGGACGGGGAATGTCGAGCGGCTGACTCGGGACGGGGGGCGGTGCGTTTTCGGCACGGCTGACGAGAAACTCGACGTAGTCGATCACGCTGGTCTGTCCCGTGGCCGGCAGGGCACGAAACAGCTTGAGCAGGCGTCGCTCGTCGGCGGTCATCGCGAATCAGAGCACCAGGTTGTTGGTATCCCGGATCAGGGAACTGGAGTCGATGAAGTCCAGGAAAGCCTGGAGCAACTTGCTGCGGAATTTTTCCTGGGGATAGACCAGCGACAACTGCCGGCGCAAGGGCGGATCGAGGGGCACGGCCGACAGTTCGCCGAGCTTGAGCTCCTTGGCCACCGTGGTGACCGAGACGATGGCCGCACCCAGGCCCGCGGTCACCGCGCCCTTGATGGCTTCCCGACTGCCGAGCTCCATGACCAGGTTCAGTTCGTCCAGATTCACGCCATTGAGCCGGAAATAGTCGTCGATGCACTCGCGCGTACCCGATCCGGATTCCCGGCTGATATAGGGATGCGCGGCAATTTGCGCGGGCGAGACCAGGTTCAGGTTGGCGAATTCGCTCTGTGGTGCACAGATCATGACCAACTCGTCTTCGCAACAAACCTTGGTCACCAGGTTGGGGTTGTGCGAGGGTGATTCGATGAGCCCCAGGTCCAGGGTATGGTCGGCAACCTTGTGTTCGATGGTTTCCGAATTCGCCACGGTCAGGCGGGCCTGGGTTTCAGGATGCTTGCGCTTGAACTCGCCCAGCAGCTTGGGCAGCATGTATTCAGCGATGGTGGTCGAAGCACCGATCAGGAGCGGACCGCTCACCTGGCCGGTCAATTCCGAGATGCGCGCTTCCATCTCGGCCGTCATGTTGAGGATGCGTTCAGCGTAGTCGAGCGCCAACTCACCGGCGGGGGTCAGGGAAATCTTGCCATGCGAACGCTCGAACAAGCGGGTATTGAAATGCTCTTCGAGTTGCTTGACCTGGAAAGTCACCGCCGGCTGGGTCATGAACAACAATTCCGCCGCCTTGGTGAACGAAAGCTGCTTGGCAACGGTGAAAAAGACTTGCAGGCGGCGGTCAGCCATAAGAAAACCCAAAATACCAATAAATTTTATTGAATCATAATCCGCTTATTTAGGCCAGTAGTTTAACCGGCAAAACACGCGCAAGCCGCGTCCTGTCTTCACTTCAGGATGGCATGGGGTCCGGTCGCATGATATAAACCGGGATCGGTCACCGGCTTGATATATAAATGGATCGCGGTTTTTACATCATTATGGCAGCGCAGTTTTTTTCCGCGCTGGCCGATAATGCCCTGCTCATCACCGCGATCGCGATGCTTCGGGAAATCCAGGCCCCGGCTGAGTACGAACCCCTCCTGAAGCTGTTCTTCACCATTTCCTATGTGGTCCTGGCCGCCTTCGTGGGCGCCTTCGCCGACTCCATGCCCAAGGGCCGGGTCATGCTGATCAGCAACACGATCAAGATCATCGGCTGCGTGATGATGATTGCCGGCGCCAATCCGCTCTATGCCTATGCCGTGGTCGGCCTCGGCGCGGCGGCTTACTCGCCGGCCAAGTACGGCATCCTCACGGAATACCTGCCGCACTCCAAGCTGGTGGTCGCCAACAGTTGGATCGAGGGCCTGACGGTCGCCGCGATCATCATCGGTACCATGGCCGGAGGCTGGCTGATCAGTCCCTATGTCCAGGAGTTGTTCCATGCCGCCGACAGTGTGCTGTTCGGCGAAGTCGCGGGCAGTTTGCTCGACTACAGCATGTCGGCCATCGCCGGCCTGTACCTGATCGCGGCCCTGTTCAACCTGTGGGTGCCCGACACCGGCGTCGACCACCGGGTCCTGCACCGCAACCCGGTCTACCTGGTGCGCGATTTTGCCCATTGCGTGAAACTGCTCTGGACCGACAAGCTCGGCCAGATCACCCTGGCCGTGACCACCCTCTTCTGGGGCGCCGGCGCGACTCTGCAGTACATCATGTTGCGCTGGGCCGAGGTCGCCCTGAGCATCCCCCTGCATCAGGCCACCTACCTGCAGGGCATCTTTGCCGCCGGGGTGGCGATCGGTGCCGTCATGGCCGGCAAGCTGATCCCGATCGACAAGTCGGTGCGGGTCATCCCGGTTGGCATCGCCATGGGCATCGCCGCCCTGCTGATGATCCCGGTGCATAGCCTGTTGCCGGCGACGGTCCTGATGATCGCGGTGGGTGCCATGGCCGGCTTCTTCGTGGTGCCGATGAATGCCCTGCTGCAACATCGCGGCCATATCCTGATGGGTGCGGGCCACTCCATCGCGGTGCAGAACTTCAATGAGAACCTCGGCATCCTGATCATGCTCGCGCTGTACACGCTGATGGTGTCGGCGGACCTGCCGATCTGGCTGGTCATCCTGCTGTTCGGCAGCTTCATCATCATCAGCATGACCATGGTACGGCGCTGGCACCTGTTCAACATGCGTGAACACAAGGCGGAACTGGAGCGCCTCCTGGCCACCGCCGCCGCCGCGCACCAACCGATCCACACCGGCCCGGTACAAACGACTGGTCAAGCCCTCAAGGAACACATCCCGAAACCAAGAGCGATGATGCGCACCACGGTCCGCGCCATCATCCGTGGCCCGGGTCGACGCCAAAAACGTCGCTGACCGGCGTACTCAGCGCCGGATCAGGGTCGGCCGGTTGGGCAAGCCATTGGCGCGCGGTCCACTCGCCTCGGCTTCCGCCAGCAATTCTCCGATCCTGGCCATGCCGACTAGAATCGCCGCTTCATGCTCGCCAATCCGGAACCGGTCTTCCATCTCGCTGCACACGGCTTCCCAAGCTTCCGGGGCGACCCGAGCCGCGGCGCCCCGGTCGGCGACGATCTCCACATCACGATCCGCGAGCAGGACATAGAGCAGCACGCCGTCGTTGTCCTCGGTATCCCAGACGCGCAGATCCGAGAACAGCGCCAAGGCCCGCGTCCGCGCCGAGCAGCCCGACCAGAGCGCAGGAAAATCGAGCGCGGCCTCGATGGCCACCCGGATTTCGCCTCGGCAGCCTGCTTCAGCGGCCGCCACGGCGGCCTCGATGCGCGTCAAGGACGCGGCCGGATATACGCGAAACCGCCACCAATCCGGCAACCAGAGATGTCTCAGCATTCGTCCCAGCATGTCTGTCCTCACCACCGTCCCGACGCGCCACCACCACCGAAGCCGCCGCCGCCACCCGAGAATCCGCCCCCGCCGGAACTCCAGCCACCGCCACCACCGCTTCTGCCGCTCCCGCCGCTACCGCCGCTACCGCCGCCCAGCCCAGCGCCCAGCGTGAAGATGAAGACCACGAGACCGATGAAAGCGGCCATCATCCAGGCACCGACGATCATCCAGGCCCCCACGAACGCTGCGCCGCCGGCGATCAGGGCACCCGGCAACCGGCCGAACAGGCTGCGCAACACCCCGCCGATGACGAACATGAACACCATCACCATCGGAAATACACTGTCGAAATCGGTGCCTTTCAGGTTCGCGGCCGGCTCAGGCAAGGCCTCGCCATCGACCAAGCCGATCAGGCGGTCGACCCCCGCGACCACGCCGCCCTCGACATCGCCCGCCTGGAACCGGGGCACGATCACTTCCTCGATGATCCGCTTGGCAACCGCATCCGGAATCGCACCTTCCAGCCCGTAGCCCACCTCGATGCGCAGGGTCCGGTCCTGGATCGCGACCAGGAGGATGGCGCCGTCATCGACCTCCTTGCGCCCCAGCTTCCAGGCCTCGGCAAGCCGGATACTGAATTGTTCGATGGCCTCATCGCCGGTGGTGGGCAACAGCAACACGGCGATCTGGCTGCCCTTGCGCTGCTCCAGTTCGGCCAGGCGCTGCTCCAGCTGGCCACGCACCGCCGCCGAGAGCGTCCCGGTCTGGTCCATGACCCGAGCTTCGAGCGCCGGCAAGGGCACGGATGCCGCCCAGGCCGGGATCAGTCCGGCCAACATCAGCCACAGGGTCAGTCCGACGACGCGCCAGGTCATCGCCCAGCCTCACGCTGCCGCACGCGCTCGAACAGGCACACCGCCGCCGCGGTCGCGACATTGAGCGACTCGACGGTGCCCGGCATCGGGATCGAAAACGGTGTCGCCGCGGCCAGCACCGCCGCACTCAGGCCGGCCCCTTCGTTGCCGAACAGGAAGGCGGGATGACCGGACAAGTCCAGGTCATACAACGAGGCCGATTGCCCGAGTGCGGCGGCATACACGGGTCCGGCATGGCGGCGTACCGCCTCGACCAAGTCGACGCCTTCGTGCAGGGCCACCTGGAAATGGCCGCCCTGTCCTCCCCTCAGCGTCTTCGGAGACCAGGCCTCGGCACAGCCACGCGACAATAGCAGGGCCTCCACGCCGGCCGCCGCCGCGGTCCGGATCAAGGCCCCCAGATTGCCCGGGTCCTGCACGTCTTCGATCATGACCACGCAGGCTGGCTCCGGTACGTGCAGCGGGCGTGGAATGTCGATCAGGGCCAGCACGCCGGTCGGCGTGGCCACGGGCGCCAGCCGCTTGAACAAGTCATGGCCGAGTACGCTCACCGGCACGCCGGGATAACGCTGGCGCCAGGATTCGGGATCGCCCGCTTCGGCATCCACGATCAACTGGACCGGCGTGATGCCGGCCCGGGTCGCCTCGACGATCAGGTGTGCGCCATCCAGCAAGGTCTGATTGCGGGTGCGCCGGGCCTGGCGCGCCTCGGCCAACGCCAGCCAGGACCGGTACTGGGCATTGTCGCGCGAGGTGATGTGTTTCACTGGCATGCGCCCACCGAGGCCACCGCACACACCCGGCCATCCAGCCAGGTTGCCTGGTCCAGGCGGGCCCCATCCAGACGCACGCCCTCCATGAATGCTCCGGTCAGTACAGCAAAGCGCAGATCTGCGCCGGTCAGGTCGGCTCCGGTGAGATCGGCCTGTCCGAGACTGGCGGCGTTGAGGGCGGCCCCGCGCAAGCTGGCGCCGCGCAGGTTGGCGCCCTGAAGATCCGCGTAGGCGAGCTCGGCCGCCGACAGGTCGGCGCGCTCGAGCTTGACCTTGGCAAGGCGCGCGTTTTTCAGCCGTGCGCCGGCCAGGACTGCTTCGCGCTTGTCGCATCCATTCCAGTTCACCCCTTCGCCTGGTGGCTGCTGGCAGTCAATGGCCTTGTTCGCGAGCGAGGTCTGGATGCCACTTTGCCCGGACTGACCAAGCCAGACACCGACACCGATCAAGGCAATGATCAGGAAGGCCGCCAGCCCGACCAAAAAGGCGGGCGGGCGGCGCGACTCGGCATCCAGCCGGCTGCGGGTTTCCGCTTCGTGCTGACGCAAGCGGAGACCGACTTCGTCATCGCGCACCGGCATGTCGCCAGCCACCTCGATCGAATCATCCAACCAGCGCAAGCGGGCTTTCTCGCGCTCTCGGCGCCAGTCATCGTCGGTGTCCGGAACCCGTGTCGCCTTGGCGGGCTGGCTGTCGAGAATGCCGGACTGCATCAACGTCAACCATTGCTTGCCATCCAGGCTGACGGCATCGTCGAGATCGAGTTCGCCCAGACTGAACGACTGGCGCAACTGCGGCGCGGGGAACGGGCCGCTGACCACGCCTTTCACGCGCAGATACCAGAGATGTTGAGTCATGGCCGCCGCCGACATGTGTGCATGGCTGCGAATTCTACAGTCTATGGCCAAGAAAAAAGCCCGGTCAGAGACCGGGCTTGAAATCCACCAAAGGAGGAGGATGGAGGAGACAACACTGACAACGCAGGGAGAATGCGTCGGCGTCAGTGTTATAAGCATTATCTAATATAACGAATCACTATTCAATATTTATTTATAGGCAAGCCACGCATTCATCCCCCTGTGGCACATCGACAACACCCCGAAGGCCACTTGACTAATCTCAATGCATTGTTTTGATTAGGTTACACAGGCGAGAGCAATACCCTATGACGACCCTCAGGTAAAGATACTCATAAATTAATTTAATGTTACTGCGTCACTGCGCGAGCCGCACCGTAGCACACCCGGACGTTCTCAGGCCGCAACCAAGCGCGCAAATCCTCCAGCAAGGCATCTTCCAGGCGAACCCGCCAACTGACGCCCAGTTCGATCTCGCAAGATTGGCCCTCGGTGCGATAGACCACACTGATGGGACACCCCGCGGCCTCGGCACCGGCGACATAGGGCCCGAGTCGTTGGCCGAGGCTGGCGGCGTTGGCCTGGCCGTTGATGTTCAGGAGCAGCCGGCTGGCGAACCGGTTGCGCGCTTGCTCCAGGGTATGGATTTCCTCGGCGACCACCCGCATGCCCCCGGAATAATCATCATGGCTGGCCTTACCGAACACCACCAGAAGGGCATCCTCCTTGAGCTGGCCCCGGGTGGCCTCGAACAACTCGTTGTAGACGGCGACATCGAGGCGCGCACCGCCATCGTCCAGCTGGACGAAGGCCATGCGGCCGCGCCGCGTGTTCTGGACCCGCACTTCCATCACCACCCCGGCCATCCACTGCGGTCGGGGCTGCGGCGCGACCTGGGCCAGACTGCGGTCGACGATGCCGACCAGGTCGTCCCGATAGGCGCTGAACGGATGGCCGCTGAAATAGAAGCCGAGCGCGGCTTTTTCCTGAACCAGGCGTTCCTTGATCGACCAGGGCGGGGTCTTGGCCAAGTCCAGATGGGCCTCTTCGGGATCGTTGCCGAACAGGCTGTTCTGTACCGCGTTGGCCTGGGCGGTTTCCGCCCATTCCATGGCGATCCCGACCGAATTGAGCACGGCGGCGCGGTTCTCGTGCAGGCTGTCGAAGGCGCCGGCGCGCGCCATCGCCTCGATCGCACGGCGGTTGACGATGCGCCGGTCGACCCGCCGACAGAAATCGTACAGATCCTGGAAGGGCCCGTCCTGGTCGCGCGCCGCCAGGATATTCTGGATGGCCGCCTCACCCGTGCCCTTGATGGCGCCCAGCCCATAGCGGATGGTCTTGCGATCAACCGGATAAAAGCGGTATTCGGACTGGTTGACGTCGGGTGGCGCAATGACCAGGCCGTTCTTCTGGGCATCCTCGATGAACACCCGCACGCTGTCGGTGTCGTCCATGTCCGAGGACAGCGTGGCGGCCATGAAGGCGGCGGCGTGATGGGCCTTGAGCCAAGCGGTCTGGTACGAGATCACCGCGTAGGCGGCGGTGTGTGACTTGTTGAAGCCGTACTCGGCGAACTTTTCCATCAGGTCGAACAGGCGCATGGCCAGTTCCGCCCCGTAGCCCTTTGCCTCGGCGCCCTTGCTGAAGATCTCCCGGTGCTTGGCCATCTCCTCGGCCTTTTTCTTGCCCATGGCCCGGCGCAAGAGGTCGGCGCCGCCCAGGGTGTAGCCGCCGATGATCTGGGAGATCTGCATCACCTGTTCCTGGTAGACGATGACGCCATAGGTGGGCGACAGGCAGGCCTTCAGGTCGGGATGGAAGTAGTCGATGGCCTGCTTGCCCTTCTTGCGCAGGATGAAGTCGTCCACCATGCCGGAACCGAGCGGACCGGGACGATAGAGGGCGAGCACGGCGATGATGTCTTCGAAGCGGTCCGGTTCCAGCTTGGCCAGGAGCTTCTTCATGCCTTCCGATTCGACCTGGAAGATTGCCGTGGTATTGGCCTTCTTCAGGATGTCGTAGGCCGCCGGATCGTCGAAGGCCAGGCTGTTGAGATCGACCTGCTGGGCCGGGTCGAGCCGGGCAATATATTTCACCGCCAGGTCGATGATGGTGAGGTTGCGCAGGCCGAGGAAGTCGAACTTGACCAGGCCGACCTTCTCGACGTCGTCCTTGTCCAGCTGCGACACCACCGAGTCGGAGCCCTCGGCGCAGTAGAGCGGGCAGAAGTCGGTCAGCTTGCCCGGCGCGATCAGCACCCCGCCGGCGTGCATGCCGACGTTGCGGGTCAGGCCCTCCAGTTTCCGGGCCAGATCGAACAGCTCGCGCACTTCCTCCTCGTTGTCGTAGCGCTCCTTGAGCTCGGGCACCTCGGCCAGGGCCTGGTCCAGGGTGACGTTCTTGCCGGGCGCCGAGGGAATCATCTTCGACAACTGGTCGCAGAAGTTGTACGGCAGATCGAGTACCCGGCCAACGTCGCGCACCACCGCGCGCGCCGCCATGGTGCCGAAGGTGGCGATCTGGCTGACCGCATCGGCACCGTACTTGTCGCGCACGTACTCGATCACCTTGTAACGGTTGTCCTGGCAGAAGTCGATATCAAAGTCGGGCATCGACACCCGTTCCGGGTTCAGGAAGCGCTCGAACAGCAGTGCATACTTGAGCGGGTCGAGATCGGTGATGCCAATGGCGTAGGCGACCAGCGAGCCAGCGCCTGAACCCCGCCCGGGACCGACCGGCACGCCATTGTGCTTGGCCCAGTTGATGAAATCGGCCACGATCAGGAAGTAGCCCGGAAAGCCCATCTGGATGATGGTGGCGAGTTCCAGCTCCAGACGGTCGTGGTATTCGGCCGCGCGCGCCGTGCGCACCTCGGGCTCGGGGAACAGGCTGGCCATGCGCGTCGCCAGGCCCGCCCGCGCCCGCTGCCGGAGGTAATCGTCCAGGCTCATCCCGTCCGGGGTCGGGAACAGCGGCAACTTGCTCTTGCCCAGTTCCAGGACCAGGCTGCAGCGCCGCGCGATCTCCACCGAATTGGCCAAGGCCTCGGGCAGGTCGGCGAACAATTCGGCCATCTCGGCCGGGCTCTTGAAGTAGTCGTCCGGATAGAAGTGCTTCGGCCGCCGGCGATCGCCCAGCACATAACCCTCGGCGATGCAGACCCGTGCCTCGTGCGCCTTGAAGTCGTCGGGTGCCAGGAACTGCACCGGATGGGTCGCCACCACCGGCAGGTCGAGTTCCCCGGCCAGCGCGACGGCCTGGGTGAGGTGGGTTTCCGATTCCGGCCGGCCGGTGCGTTGGATCTCCAGATAGAACCGGCCCGGAAACCAGCGCGCCATGTCCAGCGCGTAGGCGCGCGCGGTGTCCCAGGCGTCGTTGAGCAGGGCCTGGCCGATCTCGCCCCAGTGCGCCCCGGACAGGGCGATCAAGCCGTCGGTACCGAGTTCCTCGAACCATTCGTGGCGCACCACCGCGCGGCCCCGGTGCATCTGCAGGCGATAGGCCCGGGTCAGCAATTCACACAGGCGCAAATAGCCTTCCCGGCATTGCACCAGCAACAGGAGTCGCGAAGGCTTGTCGGGTTGGTCCCGCCCAGCCAGCCAGAGATCGCAGCCGATCAGGGGCTTGATGCCTTTTTTCCGGGCCGCGCTGTAGAACTTCACCAGACCGAACAGGTTGGCGAGATCGGTAAGGGCCAGGGCCGGCATCTCGAATTCAGCGGCACGGGCGACCGCACCATCGATCGTCAGGATGCTGTCCTGGACCGAATATTCGCTGTGCAGGCGGAGATGGACGAAGGCGGGATCGGTCATGGCGCGAAGATTATACCGGTCGCCGCCCGGCGGCCCGATGCACCTGGAATCGGGACCGCGCCGGCTTGCTCAGAAGCAGCCGGTCATCAGGCTACTCAATCTCCGCACCCACCGCGCGCAGCGCGTCGTTGAGGCTTTCCTCGCTCAGGGCATTGAGCCCCTCACCAAGCAATTCGGCGGCGTCGATGGTCTCCTGGTCGTGCGGCAGGGTGGCAATATCAAGGTTGGCCACCAGCACGGCGGCGGCACCGGCGACCCGGAGCAATTTCTGGCGCTCCTGCATGAGCATTTCGACTTCGTTGCGGAGCAGGCCGATTTCCTGATCGTTCAGGGCGTGGACAGTCATGCTTTCCTCAAGGGGGTTTGACGCTGTGGAATAATAACGCGCATCGTCCCCAAGTCGCCCGCTTTCGTGCCTCTACGCCCCGTTACCCTGGATGAGTCGATGCTCGGCCGGGCCCTGCCCTGGGACCTGTTCACCGCGTCCGGTGTCCTGGTCGCGGCTGCGGGCTTGACCCTGGCCGCCCCGGAGCAGCTGGCCCGGCTGACCATGCGGCCCTTGTTCCGCCAGGCCGGCGATGACGATGCCGGCTCGGACCTGCCGGCCCGGCTGGCCTTCGTGATGCGCGACTATCCCCAGGTGTTGCGCCAGGCCGGCACCCGCGATCTGGAGCCGTCGATCCGAGACCTGTTGCGGGTGCTGACCCAGCTACTGAATGACGATCACGACGCCACCCTGGGCTTGGTGCGCCTGCTGCCGATGCGAGATGCGGCGGCCCGGCACACCTTGCTGGCCACCTTGATCGTGCTCGACCTGAGTGGCCGCGCGCGCATGGACGAGGATGCCCGGGCCTCGGTGGCCGCCGCCAGCCTGACCATGAACATCGCTGCGATGCGCCTGCATGCCGACCTGGCCGACGGCCGGGTCGGCTTCGATCCCCAGACCCGAGACGATCTCACTCGCCACCCGGAATACGGCGCCCGCCTGCTCGAGGCCAGTGGCGTCGCCGATCCGATCTGGCTCACGGCAGTGCGCCAACATCATGAACATCTGGACGGCAGCGGCTATCCGCTCGGCCTGCGCGACGACGACATCAGCCTGGGCGCCCGTCTGCTCCGGGTCGCCGACGTCTACGCGGCACGCATCAGCGGCCGCCGCTACCGGGCACCGAAATCGCCGCACAGCGCCTACAAGCATCTGTTCGCTGGCGAGCGCGGCCGCATCGATACCCAGGTCGCCCTGCTGTTGCCGCGCCAGATCGGCCTGTACCCGCCCGGCACCCTGGTACGCCTGGCCAACCGGGAGGTGGCGGTGGTCCTGCGCCGCGAAGGCAGCGGTGAAAATGCCGGCCACGTCATGGCCTTCATGGAAGCGCGTGGCCGACTGCTCAAGCTTCCAGTGGAGCGGGACACCGCCCTGGTCAACTACGCCGTGATCGGCGTCACTGAAGCGGAACCGAACTGGCCGGCCATCGACTGGCCGGTGTTCTGGGGCTATCCGGCCAGCCCGCCACCACAACCGTTGACTTGACGGGACATGCGTGCCCCCGAGTGCGCGTCGGACGGCATCATTCCACCTGGGTCATGCCTTCATCCAGCGTCGTGCCGATCGGCCATGAGCCGGCCCGAATGCACTCAATGCGACGGTCCAGCCGGTTTGCCGGCCGCCTCCGCCAGGCCTTCGGCAAAGGCGCGTGCGGTCTCGACCCGGCATTGCTCGGCCGCCTTGGCGGCGTCGCGGATCAGGGCCTTGATCCAGAGATCACCGCTCTGGCCACCCAGGGACTGGCGGTCGTCGGCATCGGCGAACCGGGGATAGAACAAGCGGCGGCGACCGTCGCGGTCGTACCACCAGGCGTTGGTGGCGACATATTCGTAGCCGAAGGGCAGCAACGCAGCCCCGAATTCTGGCGCCCAGGGCCAGCCCTCGCGCGGCGCGCCGGCCGGACCGAGCAGACCGGCGCCGGCCAGGCGCTCGACCACGCGTGCCACGTCACGCAGGCGGAAGTGGCCGACATACAGGTAATGTCCGCGATTCAGGGTCCAGGCCGCGATACCCTCGGCATCGGTTTCCCGCACCGGCATCTCGGCGGCCGGCGTGCCGAGGGCATTGACATGATGCATGACCAGGCCGGCCGGATGCGCGAGCATCGGATGGTTGCGGCCTTCCAGGTAATTGACACTGCTGAAGGCATAGCGGAGATAGCCATCGACCGGGGTGCGCAGGTCGGCGTCGAGTTGCCAGGCCTTGTGCAGGGCGAACAGGTCGGCCAGCCGGTCGGCCGGCACCGGCAGCACCAGGCTGACCAAGTGGCCATCGGGAAAATCGCCGGCCACGGCGTCATCCTCTCGGTGCGGGAATACGCGCAGGTTGTACATGGACTCCAGCCGCTCGCCCAGCTTGGCCAGCCAGGCGCCGGGATGCAGGCCCTGGACACTGGCGCCCAGGTCGGCGAAACGCTCGGCCGAGACCAGGGTCACGACTTCGTCGCCCAGAAACGACAACTCCAGCGAGGACAGGCCACCTGCGTAGCGGAACCGGGTCCAGTGGCCATCGGCGTCGCGCCATTCGGCGACCCAACCTTTCTTGGCCGGACCGAACGACCCGGCCACCAGATCGCCGAACAACAGCCGGGTGGGCAGGTCAGCGGCCGATCTGACATCGGCCAGGCGGTCCACCGGCACCGTCACCGGACGGTCCACGGCGGGCAGGGGAATCAACTTGGGGAAGGTGGGCGCGGCAGTCATGCCGGGATTATAACCGAGTGTTTTTATCGGATATAACCCCGGGAAGCGTTCATTCCTTGATGAACACCTTGTCGCGCTTCAAGGTATACGACCAGGGCAGTCCGGCGTTCTTCCAGCCATTCACCGTACGCTGGCCCTTGGTCGAGCCGTCCTTGGCGAGGTCGCCCTCGAACCCGTCCACCACTGACCAGACTTGGCTGTAACCATGCCGGGCCAGCAGATCGGCGCCGAGCGCGCTGCGGTCGCCGGAACGGCAGATCAGCACGATGGGATCGGTCTTGTCGACCCCCTTGTCGAGTGCCCAATACTCGAAGTTGCCAAGGAAATCCGGATTGGGGAAGCGGACGTAGGTGCTTTTCTCGGCATCCCACTTGGCATAGTTCATGATCCCGAACGGCGCGGTGCCGTCGATACCCTCGGGCACGCCAACGAACAATTGCTCCTCCGGCGTGCGCAGGTCGACGAACAGCACGTTGGGGCTGTGCTTCTTGAGGAACTCGGGCACCTCGCGCGCCTCCAGATAGAGACCGAGCTTGGTCACCTTGATCTTGGGCAGGCTGGCCGGGTCGAGGGCCAGGGCAACCCCGGGCAGGGCCAGAACCACGGCAAAAAGGATGGAACCTAAGCGGTACGACATGACATCTCCTCATTTGTTATGGGCGGGCCGCCAGCGTAGGCGGATCGCAACGCGCTGGCAAGGCACCCGGACCGGTTTCGACCTATCCTGAACCATGAGCCAGAAAACCGTTTTCCGGGCCCGGGGCCTGACCAAGATCTACCGCATGGGTGAGGTGGAAGTGCATGCCCTGCGCGGCATCGACCTGGAACTGTACGCCGGCGAACTGGTGGTCCTGCTCGGTCCCTCGGGCAGCGGCAAATCCACCCTGCTCAACATCCTGGGCGGCCTCGACACCGCCAGCGGCGGCCAGGTGAGCTACCTCGAGCGCGACCTGACCGGTGCCTCCGACGATGCCCTGACCCGGTTCCGGCGTGACCATGTCGGCTTCGTGTTCCAGTTCTACAACCTGATCCCCAGCCTGACCGCGCGCGAGAACGTCGCCGCCGTCACCGAGATCGCCCAGGCGCCGATGCGCCCGGAAGACGCCCTCGCCCTGGTCGGCCTGGGCAACCGGCTCGACCATTTCCC
This sequence comes from Pseudomonadota bacterium, assembly GCA_049322515.1. Lineage (GTDB taxonomy): Bacteria > Pseudomonadota > Gammaproteobacteria > Burkholderiales > Thiobacillaceae > Parasulfuritortus. The sequence continues at coordinate 16,253 of JBMOQW010000026.1, read as the reverse complement.
GGCCCAGCTCTCGGGCGGCGAGCAGCAGCGGGTGGCGATCGCCCGCGCCATCGCCAAGCGGCCGGCGGTGCTGCTCTGCGACGAGCCGACCGGGGCGCTCGACTCGGCCACCGGGGTGGTGGTGCTGGAGGCTTTGGAAACCGCGAACCGTGAGTTGGGCACGCTAACCGTGCTGATCACCCATAACGCCGACATCGCGGCCATGGCCGACCGGGTGATCCGGCTTTCGGACGGGCGGATCGTCGAGGTGCATGGCAATGCGGTGAAGAAGTCGGCGCGGGATTTGGTGTGGTGATGGGGTGTTTCGTGGCCATGCGCAAAAGACATCGACCTGGCACGCCGGGCGCCTCCCGGCCAAAGCCGGCCTCAGCACCGTAGCAAACCATGAAGCCCCTCGACCGCAAACTCCTTCGAGACCTCTGGCTCCTGCGCGGCCAGGCCCTCGCCATCGCCGCGGTCATCATGGGCGGCGTCGCCACCCTGGTCATGTCCCTGTCGACCTACGACTCGCTGGTGGAAACCCGTGATCGCTTCTACCGCGACTACCGCTTTGCCGAGGTGTTCGCGCCCCTGGTGCGCGCGCCCGAGCCGGTCGCCGAGCGGCTGCGCGAGATTCCCGGTATCCGCGAACTGGAAACCCGCGTGGTGGCCCAGGTCAAGCTGGAAGTCGAGGGTTTCGGCGACCCCATCACCGGCCTTTTGCTGTCGGTCCCGGATCGCGGCAAGCCCGTGCTCAATGGCCTGCATCTCAAGCGCGGCCGCTGGCCCACCCCCTACAGCGCCGACGAAGCCCTGGTCAGCGACACCTTCGCCGACGCCCACCGCCTGCAGCCGGGCGACCGGGTCGGCGCGATCATCGACGGCAAGCGAAAGTGGCTGACCCTGGTCGGCGTCGCCCTGTCGCCGGAATATGTCTACCAGATCGCGCCCGGCGCGATGTTCCCGGACTTCCAGCGTTACGGGGTGCTCTGGATGGGCCGCCACGCCCTGGCCGCCGCCTACGACATGGATGGCGCCTTCAACCGGGTCGCCGCCACCCTGGCGCCGGGCGCCTCGCCGGAGGCGGTGATCGAACGCCTGGACCAGGCCCTGGCCCGCTACGGCGGGGTCGGCGCCTATCCGCGCAAGGACCAGTTTTCCAATCGCTTCCTGGCCGAGGAACTCAAGCAGCTGCAAACCACCGCGACCGTGTTCCCGTCCATTTTCCTCGGCGTGGCGGCCTTCCTGCTCAACGTGGTGGTGAGCCGGCTGATCGCCACCCAGCGCGACCAGATCGCCATCCTCAAGGCCTTCGGCTATGGCAACGCGGTGATCGGCGTGCATTACCTCAAGCTGGTGCTGGCCATCGTCGCGGTCGGCGTGGCCGGCGGGGTCGCCCTGGGGGCCTGGTTCGGCCACGGCCTGGCCGGGGTGTACATGGACATCTACCGCTTTCCCTATCTCGAATATGTGCTGCGGCCACCGGCGCTGATCATCGCCTTCGCGGTGGCGGCGGCGGCCGGGGTCGGCGGCACCCTGTTCGCGGTGGTCAAGGCGACCCGGCTGACGCCGGCCGAAGGCATGCGCCCGGAAACCCCGGTCGCCTATCGCGCCACCCTGTTCGAACGGCTCGGCCTGCAACGCCACCTCGGCCAGCCCACGCGCATGATCCTGCGCCACATCGAGCGACGGCCGGTCAAGTCGCTGCTCACCCTGTTCGGCATCGCCTGCGCCGGGGGGTTGATGATGGTCGGCAACTACCAGCGCGGCGCCATCGATTTCATGGTCGACGTGCAGTTCCGCCAGGCGGCGCGGGAGGACCTCGCGGTCACCTTCGTCGAGCCGACTGCCGGCCGCGCCTTGTATGAGCTGGCCGCGCTGCCCGGGGTGCGCCGGGTGGAAGGCTTCCGCGACGTGCCGGCCATCCTCCGGCATGGCCACTACCATTATCGAAGCGCCCTCTACGGCATCCAGCCGGACGGCCAGCTGCACCGCGCCCTGGACAGCGAACTCCAGCCGGTGCCCCTGCCGCCCGACGGCGTGGTCCTCACCGATCACCTGGCGCGCAACATCCTGCACGTCGAACCGGGCGACACGCTCACCGTGGAGATCCTCGAAGGCCGCCGCCAGGTGCTGGAGGTTCCGGTGCGCGGCATCACCAAGCAGTATCTCGGCGTGTCCGCCTACCTGCGCCAGGACGCGCTCAACCGACTGCTCGGCGAGGGCCCGGTGGTGTCCGGCGCCTATCTCGGCGAGACCGCGAACGGGCGCGAAGGGCTCTACGCCGAACTGCACCAACGGCCCCGGGTGCTCGGCCTGGTCGCCCATGCCGCCGCGATCAAGAGCTTCTACGCCACCCTGGGCGAATTCGTGCTGTTCTTCAATCTGGTCGCCACCCTGCTCGCCGGCACCATCGCCTTCGGCGTGGTCTACAACAGCGCCCGCCTCGCCCTCTCGGAACAGGGCCGCGAGCTGGCCAGCCTGCGCGTGCTCGGTTTCACGCGCGCCGAGATCGCCTATATCCTGCTCGGTGAACTGGGCCTGCTCACCCTGGCCGCGATCCCGGTCGGCTTCCTGGTCGGCACCGGGCTGTGCGGCATCCTGGTGGTCGCCTTCGAGTCCGACCTGTACCGGCTGCCGCTGGTGCTGACCCAGCAGAACTACGCCCTCAGCGCGGCGGTGATCTCGGTCTCGGCGCTGCTGTCCGGGCTGATCGCCTGGCGCCAGCTCGGCCGGCTCGATCTGATCGGTGTCTTGAAAACACGGGAGTGACCATGACCCAAAAACTCGTCCCCCTGCTCGTCGCCCTGGCCCTGCTGGCCGCCCTGATCATCGCCTTCCTGCCCGGCCCGGTGCCGGTCGAGGTGGCCACCCTGGCGCGCGGACCGCTATCGGTCACCTTGGAGGAAGAAGGCCGCACCCGGGTCCGCGATCGCTACGCGGTGGCTGCGCCGGTGGCCGGCTTCGTGCGCCGGATCGAACTCAAGGTCGGCGATGCCGTGGCTGCCGGCCAGGTCGTGGCCCACATCGAGCCGGCTCGCGCCGCAGCCCTCGACCCGCGCACGCACGCGCAGGCGGTGGCCGAGGTCGCCCGTGCCGAAGCCGCGCTGGCCGCCGCCCGCGAGGCGGTCCAGGCCGCCGCGGCCGAGTCTGCGCTGGCCGGGCAGGAACTGAACCGTGCCGAAACCCTCAAGCGCGACGGCTTCGTGGCCCAGGCGGCGGTCGACCAGGCCCGCGCCCGCGCGCAGGCCGGCGCCGCCAACCGCCAGGCCGCCGAGGCCCAGGCCCGCGCCGCCGAACACCAACTCGGCGCCGCGCGCGCCGTGCTCGCCGAAGCCGGGCAACCGGCGCGCCAGGGCGTGGTCACGGTGCGCGCACCGGTGGCCGGCCGGGTGCTGGCCGTGCCGCATGAAAGCGAGGGCCCGGTCCAGCCCGGCCAGGCCCTGGTCGAACTGGGCGATCCGGCCAGCCTGGAAGTGCTGGTCGAGGTGCTGTCCACCGCCGCCGTGCGCCTGGCGCCCGGCACCCCGGTCCGCATCGACCGCTGGGGGGGCGACACGCCACTGGCCGGCGTGGTTCGGGTGGTCGAGCCGGCCGGCTTCACCAAGGTCTCGGCGCTCGGCGTCGAAGAACAGCGGGTGCGGGTCCTGGTCGACCTGACCAGCCCGCCCGAGACTTGGCGCCGGCTCGCCGACGGCTACCGGATCGAGGCCGAATTCACCCTCTGGCACGCCGATGAGGTCCTGCTCGCCCCGGCCGGGGCACTGTTCAAGCAGGGCGACGGCTGGGCCGTGTTCGCCGTCCAGGACGGTCGCGCCAAGCTGCGTCCGATCCAGGTCGGCCAGCGAGGCAGCCTGCAGGTCCAGGTGCTCGACGACCTCAAGGCGGGCGACGCGGTGGTGGCCCGGCCGGACGACCGGATCACGGACGGGGTCCGGGTCGAGGCCCGCTGACAGGGGATTGCCTTGGCGTCCGTCAGCCCAGTTAAAATGTACCAGTCCCCGAGCCCCCAGGAGTGCCTGCCATGCCCACCACGCGACGTACCGTCCTGACTCGGCTCCTGCTCCTGGGCGTCGCCCTGACGATATCCGGCTCAGTCCTTGCCGAGGACAAGCGGCTGGCCTACATCGTCTCCGACCTGCGCATTCCGTTCTGGGACATCCTGCGCCGTGGTGTCACCCACCAGGCAGAACAGTTGGGCTATCGGCTGGAGGTCTATAGCGCCGAGAACAGCGCCAAGCGGGAGGTGGAGTTCGTCACCCGGGCGATCCGGGACCGGGTGGATGGCATCATCCTGTCCCCCACGCATTCCTCTGCCGCGGTCACCCTGCTCAAGCTGGCCGGCAAGGCCGGCATCCCGGTGGTGATCGCCGACATCGGCACCGACGGCGGCCCCCATGTCAGCACCATCGTCTCGGACAACCGCAAGGGCGCCTACCAGCTCGGCAGGATTCTCGGCCAGGCGCTCAAGGCACGCGGCTGGCAGAAGGGCAGCGTCGGCATCATCGCCATCCCCCAGAAGCGCGCCAATGGCAAGGCGCGCACGGCCGGCTTCATGCAAGCCCTCCAGGAGGCCGGCATCCGGGGCGCCGACCTGCGCCAGCAAGTCAGCTTTTCCTATCAGGAAACCTACGACTTCACCCGCGCGCTGATCGCCAAGCACCCCGACCTGCGTGCCCTCTGGCTGCAAGGTTCGGACCGCTACCAGGCCGCCCTGGACGCCATCGCGCACGCCGCCAGGACGGACCAGATCCTGCTGATCTGTTTCGACGCCGAGCCGGAATTCATCGACATGATCGAACAAGGACGCCTGGTCGGCGCCGGCATGCAGCAGCCGTTCCTGATGGGGGAAACGGCGGTGCAATCCCTGGACACCCATCTCAAGGGCGGCCGTGTCGCCAGGCACCAGAGCCTCCCGGTGCTGGCGGTCTCGCGTGACAACCTCAAGGCCCTGTTGCCGACCATCCGCCGCAACGTGCTCGGACTCGAGGTGAAATAGCCTTCATGGCCACGCCCACGGGCTCCCGGCGTTCACTGTTCGCTCACCTGGCCGGCGTCGTCGCCGCCACGGTCATCATCGTGCTGGGCCTGTATGCGGCCCACGTCTACGACACCCAGCGCAGCCACTTGATCGCCGATTTACAACACGAATCGAAGCTGACCCTGGCCCGGCTGACCCGCGACATCGCACCCTACATGGAAGCCTATTCGGTCAACGAATACGAGCAACTGGTGACCACGGAAGTCGAGCTGAGCGGGCAGCATGCCATCGTGGTGAACGATTTCCTGATGGGCAAGGTGATCGGCGAGCCGGCCTTTACCACCGGCAAGATCCGTCTTCGGGACGGCACGCTGGCCGACTTCGACCCCGCCGATGCCGGCCAGCGTGCCGACCTGACCGACACCTTCTTCAGCGCCTCGGCGCCGATCCACTCGACCGCAGGCGTGCCCATCGGCCACCTCACCGTATACCGCACCGACGATGCGATCCGCCAAGACCTGCGCAGGCTGCTGCAGGCAAGTCTCCTCACCACGGCCGTGGCGGCCCTGGTCCTCACGGCGCTGCTCCTGTGGCTGGTCCACCGCCTGGTGATCCGGCCCCTGAGCGAGGTCACCGGGGTCATCGAACAACGCGACGCGGACGGCATTCCCACCCAGGCAATACCGGCCCTGGCCTACCGGGAAGTCGCCGGCCTGACCGACACCATGAACACCATGCTGGCGGTCATCCGGCGCTCGCGCGACAGCTTGCAGCTGGAACGCACCCGGCTCGCCAACATCGTCAAGGGCACCTACGCCGGCACCTGGGAGTGGCACATCGACAGCGGCACGATCGACATCAACGAACGCTGGACCGAGATGCTCGGCGAAACCCGTGACAGCTTTGGTCCGATCAGCTTCGATGCCTGGTCGGCACGCGTCCACCCCGATGACCTGGCTGCACTCCGCACCCAGGTCGAAGCACATTTAGCGGGTACCCTGGCGGAATTCCGGCAAGACTTCCGGATGCGCCATCGGGACGGCCACTGGGTCTGGATCCTCGGCCTCGGCCGGGTCGCCCAACGCAGCCCGGGCGGCCAGCCGCTCCTGATGTCGGGCGTGCATATCGACATCAGCGCGCAAAAACAGCAGGAATCGGAAATCATCGCGCAACGCGCCAAGCTGAACGACATCCTGGAAGGCACCCATGTCGGCACCTGGGTCTGGAACGTCCGAACCGGGGCGATCGAATTCAACGAGCGCTGGGCCGAAATCGTCGGCCATACCCTGGCCGACCTGGCCCCGGTCACGATCGAGACCTGGACCGCACTGGCCCATCCGGACGACCTCAAACGCTCGGGTGAACTGCTTGAACGCCACTTCGCCGGCGTCCTGTCCCAGTACGAATGCGAGGCCCGCATGCGCCACAAGGCCGGCCATTGGGTCTGGGTGCTGGACCGGGGCAAGGTCTCGAGCTGGACCGAAGACGGCAAGCCGCTGCTCATGTCGGGCACCCGCCAGGACATCACCGAGCGCAAGACCGCCGAGCAGGCACTGGCGATCAGCGAGGCCAAGTACCGCTTGCTCTACGAGCTCTTGCCGGTAGGGGTCAGCCTGACCGACGCGGACGGCCAGCTGCTGGAATCGAACCCCACCGCGGTGGCCATCCTCGGTGTCGACCCGGCCGTCGCCGGGGATCGCTCGATCGACCACCCGGCCTGGCGCATCGTGCGGCCGGATGGCAGCCCGATGCCGGCGGACGAGTTCGCCAGCGTGCGCGCCCTTCGTGAACAGCGCACGATCCGCGATGTGGTGATGGGGGTCGAGCGTCCGGACGACGAACCCCGCTGGATCGACGTGGCCGCCGCGCCCCTGCGCCAGCCCGGCTATGGCGTGGTCATCGTCTACACCGACATCACCGCGCGCCTGCGTGGCGAACAGGCCCTGCGCCAGTCGGCCAGCGTGTTCGAGCATGCCCACGAGGGCATCATGCTCACCGACCTGGCAGGTACCATCGTCGACGTCAACGAAGCCTTCGAGCGCATCACCGGCTACACCCGCGCCGAGGTCCTCGGCCAAACACCGCGCCTGCTCAGCTCCGGCAAGCACGATGCCAACTACTATGCCGACTTGTGGCGGGCCTTGCTGGAACGCGGCCAATGGCAGGGCGAGATGTGGAACCGGCACAAGAATGGCCACTTGTACGCCCTGTTGCAGACCATCAGCGTGATCGAAAACGACGCCGGGAAGCCCTGGCGCTACCTGGCCATGTTCACCGACATCACGTCCTACAAGGAACAGCAGCACAAGCTGGAGCACATCGCCCACTACGACCCGCTCACCGACCTGCCCAACCGCTCCCTGCTCGCCGACCGCCTGCACCAGGCCATGGCCCAGGCACGGCGGGCCGGCGTGCCCCTGGCGGTGGCCTACCTGGATCTGGACGGCTTCAAGGAAGTCAATGACCGGCACGGCCACGACGTCGGCGACCAGCTGCTGACCCAGATTGCCGGCCGCATGCTGGAATCACTGCGCGACGGCGACACCCTGGCCCGGCTCGGCGGCGACGAGTTCGTCGCGGTGCTGATGAACACGCCGACCCGGGAGTCCTGCACCACCATCCTCGACCGCCTGCTCGCCGCAGTGGCCCAGCCCGTCTATCTCCGGGACCGGGAACTGCGCGTCTCGGTCAGCATCGGCTTCAGCTTCTATCCCCAGGCCCAACCCCTCGATGCCGACCAGCTGATCCGCCAGGCCGACCAGGCCATGTACGCCGCCAAACAGGCTGGCCGGAATCGTTACTGCCAGTTCGACCTCGGCACCGACAGCGCGGTGCGCAGCCGGTTCGAGCAACAGGGACGGATCGCCGAAGCCCTCGACAAGGGCGAGTTCGAGCTGCATTACCAGCCCAAGGTGGACATGAAGAGCGGCCGGGTACTCGGGGTCGAGGGTCTGATCCGCTGGCGCGACCCGGAGCGCGGCCTGCTGACGCCGGACAGCTTCCTGCCCATGGTGGCCAATCATGCCCTCGGTGCCCGGATCGGCGAATGGGTGATCGATACCGCGGCCACCCAGATCGAAGCCTGGCGCCAGGCCGGGCAACCGCTGCCGATCAGCGTCAACGTCGACGGCTGGCATCTGGGCCAGCCCGATTTCGTCGAGCGCCTGACCGCGTGCCTGGCCCGCCACCCCGGCGTCGAGCCGGGCGACCTGGCCCTGGAAGTCCTCGAATCGAGCGCCCTGGAAGACATGGCGCGGATCAGCCGGGTGATCGAAGACTGTGGCCGGATCGGCGTCGACTTCGCCCTGGACGACTTCGGAGTCGGCTACTCGACCCTGATCTTCCTGAAGCGGCTGCCGGCCAAGGTGCTCAAGATCGACCGTGGCTTCGTGCACGACATGCTCGACGATCCGGGCGACCTGGCCATCCTGGAAGGCGTCCTGGGCCTCGCCAACGCGTTCTCCCGGGAGACCATCGCCGAAGGCGTGGAACGCGTCGAACAAGGCCTGCTGCTGCTATCCCTGGGCTGCCGGCAGGCCCAAGGCTATGCCATCGCCCGGCCGATGCCGGCCGCCGAGATTCCCGCCTGGGCCGCCACCTGGCGCCCCGACCCGGCCTGGACCCGGCGCACCCAAGTCGTCCCCGAGGCCCTGCCCACCCTGTTCGCGATCGTCGAATTCCGGGCCTGGATGGCAAAACTCAAGCGCTGGATCGACGGCCGCACCACCGAACAGCCGATCCTCGACCGGCACCACTGCGCTTTTGGCAAATGGCTGGCCGAGCGCGGCTTCGAACGCTACCTGAGCCAGCCCGAGATCCAGGACATCGTCGCCCTGCACGACCGCATCCATGAGGCCGCGCACCAACTCGCAGAGCAAGGCCGGCATCGTGACCCGGCGACGCTGCAAGGACAGGTCGCCGCCATCGAACAACTCGGCGAGACCATGACCGGGCTGCTCGACCAGCTCGCCGTGCGCGACACCTGAGCGCGCCGGACCGTCGGATTAATTCAGCATCCGCACCCGAATGTCGCTGCGCCGGTTGTGCTTGGCGTGCCGGTCGGGCCGCGGGTTGGCGCCAAAGGAGATCGCCGTCATCCACGCCCTCAAGATAGCCACGAACCGAGTCGGGGCTGTGGTCCGCCAGTTTCCGGTCAGGAAATGCCTTCAGAAACTGTTCCGCCCGGACCACGTGCCAACGGTCGAAAGGCGGCTTAATGCCATGTTTATGAAGGATAGTGATGTAACGGTCCCAGAAACGCCGCTCCCGCTCGACGCGCCCTGCCTCGGCCATGGCTACACTCCCGATAGTGATTTTTTCGTAGCTTTGGATGATGATACTTCACAGCACAACGATACACACACCGACAGGGCGGCAGTCAAGGCTTGCTACACGGAATCTGTGTATCACTGATATACAAGATTCTGTTTAATACACTGTTATGCATATCAGCTCAAATTTCGGAGATATTCATGAGCGAAATTTCACCAATCAACGTCTTCACTCCTGCGCAAGAGATTAAGGACATTGAAAGATTCGCAGGCCGAGACGATGAGCTGATGGCGCTTTCCACGGCACTCCAGTCTCATGGGGCACAGATTGTCCTATACGGGCAACGAGGCGTTGGGAAGTCCTCCCTAGCTCGGCAACTCGCTAAGCTAGCCACAAACGACAAGGAATTGATTGGGAGGCTGAAACAACAGCCGTTTGAGTCGCTTGATTTTGTGCCCGTCTATATCGCATGCGATGACTCAATCAAGAGCATCGAAATGCTCATGCTCCGCCTTCTTTCGGATGAAGAAGCTCTAGCGCCGTGGGTCCCTTTTAAGGTCGTCGAGAAGAAGTCGTCGGGTGAAATCGGCTCGAAGTTTTCTGTCAAGGTGATCGAGCTTGGCGGGAAGAAGACTGATGCGATTACAGAGAGAGCGCAAGAAATTGAGGCTGACATCGTTTCCGTCTTTACAAATGCCTGTCGCGCCGTCGTGAAGACGGGCGTGGCCAAGCATGGACTTCTCATAATTATCGACGAGTTTGACCGTATAAAAAACCGAGAAGGACTTGCTTCATTGCTCAAAACCCTTGGGCCCGAGGGCGTGACCTTCGCACTTGTGGGAGTCGCCACGACGGTACAAGACCTCGTGACAGAACATGAATCCGTTGCGCGGCAACTGGCCGATGGCACTGTCTATGTAAAACCAATGCGCGACGAGGAACTCTCGGAGATATTTGATCGCGCTGAGACTCTGTTGGAGAAGAAACAAACTTTCGATGCTGGGGCACGTAATTGGATCATCAAGATTGCACGTGGTCACCCTTTTTACATTCACTTGGTTGGGAAGCATGCGCTGTTGCGTGCTATCGCAGAGGGTAAATCGATTATCACCGAGGAAACCGCCAAGGAAGCGCTGTCCGAGATCGCGCTGAAAGGATCTGCTCCAATCCAAGAGACAACTTACAAAACCGCTATTGGTCACTCGTACACAAGGGAAGTTATCCTGAAGAGATTCGCTGAGCGTGCCGAAAATGAAATCCACACAACGGAACTCTATGCGGGTATCGGCAAAGAGCTTGGCATCGAGTCCGGCACCGTGTCCGTCTATGTCGGCCAACTTGGGACTGACAAATATGGAGCAGTCTTGAAAAAGACCAGAGAGCGCTACTACCAGTTCGCAGATAGCGTCTTCAAGGCATACGCAGCGGCTCGGCCATTTGAGTTGAAGCCTGGTGACCAAGAAGATGCATAACCTTGCGGTCCACCGGACCTGCGCCAAAAGCCGCGCAGGCCGGTGACCTCCACGTTACCGTGAAAGCCAGTGATGCCGAGGCATAAGGAAGCCACCCTGCCTACAAGGAGGGTAACAAGGTGACACACTAACGCGGGTCAGGCTGTTTGGGTTTCAGGCCAATACCCGAAACGCTTCAAGGCCTTGAGCCAGCGGGACGCATTCTTTTTCACATTGGCGGCGGCGTAATCGAACCCCGAGTCGCGATAGGCCTGGCGCCGAGTGAACATAAAGTAGATGGTACGGATCAGCTTATGGGCGATCGCCACGATGGCCTTCTTGTGGCCGCGCAGGCTAATAGGGGACCAGGCTAATAGGGGACAGACCACGGATTATTCTCGTTAATTTCATCGTGTACCCATTCACATTCAGGGTCTGGTTCTCATATTGGGGACAGACCCCTGGTTCTCATATTGGGGACAGACCCCTGGTTCTCATATTGGGGACAGACCCCGGTTCTCATAAGACCGGATACAAACAACAAGAAAACCGTGATCCCCGATTGTCTTCCTGGCATGCCGGCCCGCTGGGACGCGGGCCCCGCTGCGACCCCAGACCCGCTTACTTCAGCACCAGCACCCGGATGTGGATGCGCCGGTTGTGGTTGGCATGTCGGTCGAGCGGCTGGTTGGCGCCGAAGGAAATCGCCGACATGCGGCTCAGGGCAATGCCCTTCTGCTCGTGCAGGTAGCGCTTGACCACGTCGGCGCGCGCCTTGGCCAGCTCGTAGTTGTAGTCCTCAGTGCCGATGTCGTCGGTGTGGCCCTGGATTTCCAGGTGGTAGTCCTGGTCCAGCCCGGCCAGGCGGCCGACCAGTTCATCCAGCTTGGCCTGGTCGCGGGTGCCCAGTTCCGGCGAGTTGATCGGGTACAGGGTCTTGTCGTCGGTGAGGGTGGCGGTGAACGCCTCGCGTCCGTTCAGGCGGATGTTTTCCTGGGTGGCCAGGGCCAGGGCTTCCTTGACCGAGCCGGACAGGCCGTCGACCCGCTGGTCGATCGCGCCGAGGCGTCCGGGCAGGGTGCTGGCCAGTTCGTCCAGGCGCTGCTCGGCCTGGCCGACGCGCGGGGTCAGGCCGTCGAGGCTGGCCTGGGCCGCGGTCAGGGCGGCGGCCAGGTCAGTGTTCCGGGTCACCTGCTCGGCCAGTTGTCCGGCGACCCCGGCGACCCGCTGTTCCAGGGCATCGAACCGGCCCGGCAGTAGGGTGGCCTGTTCGTCCAGGCGTTGCTCGACCTGGCCAACCCGGGTCGTGAGTCCATCGACCCCGGCCTGGGCGGCGCCCAGCGCGGCGGCCTGTTCGGTGAGCCGTTCGACCAGGCCATCGACCCGCGTGTCGAGCGCGCCGAGCCGGCTGGGAAGCTGGGTCGCCAGTTCGTCGAGACGCTGCTCCACCTGGGCGACCCGGGGGCCGAGCCGGTCGACACCGGCCTGGGTCTGGTCCAGGCGGGCTTCCAGCCGGGTCACCGAATCGCGCAAGGCATTCATGTCACGCATCAGCACGGCATGCCGGTCCTGGCCGGCGGTCTGGACTTCCTTGAGCGAGTGTTCCAGCCGGTCGAGCCGGGTGGCGATCGGCTGGGTCTGGGCGTCCAGGGCTTCCTGGGTGGCGCAGCCGGTCAGGGCGAGCGACACCAGCAGGGGCAGCGGGGCGAGCTTGAACGACATGGTTCCTCCTTGAAAATCGATAAATCCAGGGACATCGGCTGGATGAGTTTACGGCGCGGCACCGGCCGCGTCCTTGATCGGAAACAATCAACCGCGATCGAGCACGGTGAAGCCCAGGTAATCGGCCATGAAACGCCGCTTGCCCTCGGCCAGGAAGGCCTCGAAATCCCAGTCGCCGGGCAACAGGCGATTCCGGAATTCCGGCCGCACGATATAACACCAGGCGGCCACGCGCCCGCCACCAACCCGGTTGACCTCGACCCGGCGACGTTCGTACATCTCGCCTTCGAAGGCATCCAGGCGGGCCAGCGCAGCGGCATCGAGATCGCGGTACAGGATGCCCGCGACCTGGCTGCCGGGCGCCTCGACCACACCGGGATAGGCTTCGCCGGCGACCGGGTGGCGGGCATGTCCGGGCAATTCGGCCGGCTCGCCCAGACAAGGCCGGCCGGCGGCCTCGGCCATGATCTCCGGGCACATCAGGGAACCGTAGGTGAAGCAGTATTCGGACATGTCGGGGGCGTTCGTGGCACGTGGAGCCGACATTTTCGCCGCGCCGGCGCCGGCTGGATAGTCCGCGGGTTCAGGCCTCGGCCGACGCCAGTCCGTCCCAGTCCGAGACATAGTCGCCACTCAGGCGCTCGCGCCGCATCCGCCAAGGCTGCGCGACGCCCTCGGCGAGGAAGCGCAGGCGACCGCGCCCGAACTCCGCGTTGACCCGGTCGACCACCTCCTGGAGCCGGGCCCGGCGCGCGTCGCCGCCCACTGGCGGGGTGAGGAACAGGTCGCCCTGGCGCACCTGGTCGTCGCGCAGGTCGAGCAGCATCACGCCAGCCTTCTTGTAGCGGTAGCCGGCCTTGTAGATGCGGCGCAGGCCGCGCCGGGCGGCGGCGATCAGGCGCGCGGCATCGCGGGTCGGCGCCGGGAAGCGGACCAGGGTGGCCGGGTGGTATTGCGGTTCGCCGGGGATGAACGGGTTGGTCTGCAGGAACACTTGCAACGCGCCGGCCGCCTGGCCGTCCCGGCGCAGTTTCTCGCCGGCCGTGGCGGCGTGGCTGGACACCGCCTCGTCGAGGTCGCGCGGCGCCGTGACCGGATGCCCGAAGGAGCGCGAGGAGATGATCTGCTGCTTGGCTGGCGGCGTGCTTTCCAGGCTGAAGCAGGCGACCCCGTTCAGCTCCCGCACCAGGCGTTCCATGACCACGCCGAAACGCCGGCGCATGGCCTCCGGGTCGGCCATCTTGAGGTCCTGCGCGGACACGATGCCGAGCCCGCGCAAGGCCTCGCCCCAGCGCCGGCCGACGCCCCACAGGTCGTCGACCGCCACCTCGGTGAAATAGGCGATCTGGCGCCAGGGCGAAATGTCGGCCAGGTTGCACACGCCCTCGGCACGAAAGTCCGGATGCCGCTTGGCCAGCCGGTTGGCCAGCTTGGCCAGCACCTTGGTCGGGCCGAGGCCGACCCCGACCGGCAGCCCGGTCCATTGCCGCACCTCGGCGCGCAGCCGGCGCGCGTGCCCGGTCAGGTCCCAAGTGGAGAAGCCCCGGAAATACAGGAAGGACTCGTCGATCGAATAGATCTCCTGGTCCGGACTGTAGCGGGCGATCACGCTCATCATGCGCCGGCTCATGTCGGCGTACAGGGTGTAGTTGCTCGACAGGGCCAGGCCGCCGTGGGCCTCGAGCAAGTCGCGCACCTGGAAATACGGCACCCCCATGGCGATGCCGAGGCCGCGCGCCTCCTCGCTGCGCGCCACCACGCAGCCGTCGTTGTTGGACAGCACCACCACCGGCCGCCCCTCCAGGCGCGGCGCGAACACCCGCTCGCAGGAGACGTAGAAGTTGTTGCCGTCGACCAGGGCAAATTGCGGCGTGGCGCTCATCGCAGCTTGCGCACCACGCCCTTGACCACGCCCCAGAGGGTGAACTCCTGGCCCTCGCGGATCTCGATCGGCGCGAAATCCGGGCTATGCGGCAGCAGGCGCACCCGGCCCTGCTGGGCGTGCAGTTCCTTGACCGTCAGCTCGCCGTCGATCACCGCCAGCACGATGTCGCCGTGGCGCGGCTCCAGGGCGCGGTCGACCGCGATCACGTCACCGTCGAGGATGCCGGCGCCGGTCATGGAATGGCCCTTGACCCGGACATAAAACGTCGCCGCCTCATGCTCGACCAGATATTCATTCAGGTCGAGCCGGCCTTCGGCATAATCCTCGGCCGGCGAGGGAAACCCGGCCGGCACCCGGGAGGCGAACAAGGGCAAGGCTTGCGCCACCGGCGCCAGGGCCGGCGCGCCGAGCGGCACCAGGCTATCCGGCCAGCGCGCCGCGGTGGCGCGCAGATAGCGGCGCACCTCGTCGACCCGGCTGGCCGGCAAGCGCACCACCTTGGTCGGCTCGCCCGGCCCGCCGAGCTGGCGCGGCCGTCCGGCGCCCGGCCGGGCACCGCCATGCGTGGCCATGGAAAACTCCTCTCTTGAATAAGTTACCTATTCAAGACTAGCGGGGAACGCGGTCGCCGGCAAGCCGGCCCGCCGACCCGCCGGGTGAGCTTCCGACCAGGCGGACTGATGGCGTATATTCATCCCCGCACCAAAAAATTGCGCTTTCAAGCGTTGGGGGGCGAACTCGGATTGGGGGTGGGGAAACTCCGAGTTGACGTATTGCCTAAGAACAATATATTGCTAGAGTGCAATACATGAAGGCGAGGCTACTGGTTAAAACCAAGGAAATCAGGGATGACGGCACAATCACGGAGATCGTGATCTGGTCAGTCTCGAGCCCGGTTCCGCCGTGCAGCCATGCCTTCAAGTACAGCCTGTTCTATGGCCGCCCAGGCGTCCGGCTCGTTGGCTATGACAATGAGAAGGGCAAGGGCGATCATCGGCACTTCAACGGGACAGAATCGGCGTATCGATTCACCACGCTGGCACAGTTGCTGGATGATTTTGAGAAGGACATTGCGAAATCGGAGGACATCCCATGAAAGCCATCATCGAACTGGGGTACAGGGGAGATGCGTTGGCGCAAGCCAGGCACGACCTCGCCATGGCGCAGACCGGTGCCGATGTCGACTATCACCTGGTCTTCGAATCGGCCCGGACCCTGTTTTCAGAACTGACGCCGGCCAGAATCGACACCCTCGACTTCCTGCGTCTTCATGGGCCCATGTCCATCTATGCGCTGGCGAAAGATCTCAAACGCAATTATTCGAACGTCCATGCGGACGTGGAAAAATTGCTCGAGCATGGCCTGGTGGAAAAAGATGCCGACAATCTGATTTCTGCACCTTGGGATGCGATCGAGATCCGGATGGCGCAGGCCAAGGTCGCTTAAGTCATAGGCGAGGACGCGCTTTACACGACCATGGGCCTGACTTTGGCGGCGCGCTGACCCAGGTCGCGGCCTGGCGCCCCTCGAAGCCGCCAGGCATGGCGCTTTCCCCTCGCGAAGGAGTAAAATCGCCGGCCACGGTCATCACCGTCACGCCGAAGCCATCATCGACACCGGGCGGCTTCAGGCGACGCGCCTCTCCGAAAAACCCGGCCCGCCCGCCCGACAGGTTTGGAGAGACCACCCCAACCGATGGGACTTTCGTTACATGGATAACAACCAACCCCAGTCACCGCGCCGGCGGCTGCAAGCCCTGCTGGCCATCCCGGACAACCAGCGCACCGAGGCCCAGTGGGACGAGATCGTCGAACTGGAAATCGTCCTGGCGCCCGGCAACCAGGAAAACGGTCCGGGCCGCGACCTGCGCACCGTGCCCGCGGCGCAGCAGAACCGCAAGCCAAACGCCAAGCCCCACCATCCGAAGCCCCAGCACAAGCCCCAGGGCCAGGCCCAAGCCCAG
>JBMOQW010000025.1:0-208396 GCA_049322515.1 Pseudomonadota bacterium | reverse complement strand
AGCAGCTTCATGCCCTTGTGGATCGGTTTGTAGCGCGCCATTGAAGTCCCTCCCCTGTGCTGAACTCCGTGTTCGGATTATGCCCGCCGTGGGGGCGGTTTTTTAGGTTTTTCTACAGCGTCAACGCGACCCTGGAGACCCGTATCCAGGCCCGCACCCGGGAAGTGGAAAAGCTGCTCGAACGCGAGCATTTCCAGCGCGGCGTGGTGGAAATGGTGGCCGACGTGAACCAGATCCTGATCACCTCCGCCTCCAAGGAGGAGATGCTGAAGGCCGCCTGCGATCGCCTGGTGGCACGCGGTGAATACCGGTTCGCCTGGGTCGGCCTGCTGACCGACGGCATGCTTGAAGTGGCTTCCCGGTCCTATGGCGCGGCGGATTACATGCGCGGCGTCACCGCCTGTCTCGATCAACGGGCGACCCGTGAATGCCTGGCCGTGAACCGCGCGGTGATCGAGACCGAACCCGATGGGCTCGGGCCGGAACTGGTCCAGGCCGGGATCCGCGCGCTCATCGTCCTGCCCCTGCGCCAGGACGCCTACGCCAAACCGCTCGGCGTGCTCGGCGTGATGACCACGCGGCCGGACGCCTTCGACGCCGAGGAAAGCGCGATGCTGGACCAGTTGGCCGGCGACCTCGGCTTTGGCATCCATGCCTTCGACCAGCGCAAGGAAACCCGCCGGCTGCAACGGGAGCGGATCAGCAACTACGAAGAGACCATCCTCTCGCTGGTCGACATGATCGAAAAGCGCGACACCTATACGGCCGGCCACACCCGCCGGGTGGCGCACTACTGCGAGCTGATCGCACGCAAGCTCGAGCTGCCCGACGCCGAGGTGGAGAACCTCAAGCGCGCGGCGATCCTGCACGACATCGGCAAGATCGCCATTCCCGACGCCGTATTGCTCAAGCCAGGCAAGCTGACGCCATTGGAATACGAGCTGATCAAGCAGCACGCCGAGGAAGGCTACCGCACCCTGATCCGTATCGACATGTACAAGGACCTGGCCGAGATCATGCGCTATCACCACGAGCGCGAGAACGGCACCGGCTATCCGCACGGCCTGGCCGATGGCCAGATTCCGCGCCTGTCGCAGATCATGGCGGTGGCCGATGCCTTCGACGCCATGACCACCAACCGCATCTACAAGCCGCGCAAGGAAGTCGCGCGGGCCCTGGAGGAATTGCGCAGCCTGGCCGGCGAGCAGTTCGCCGCCGACGTGGTCGAGGCGGCTTGCGAAGTGCTGCGCGACGTACAGCCACCCTCGGCGTCCGATCAATTGCCCAAGACCCCGTTGGAACGCCAGCGCTTCGCCTATTTCTTCGACGATCCGCTGACCGGCGCGCACAACGGCCACTACCTCCAGTTGATGCTGCGCAATGGCCTGCCGGATCGGTTGCGCCACGCCTACCTGATCCAGTTGCGCCAATTTACCCGGCTCAATCTGCGCCTCGGCTGGGCGGGCGGTAACCAGGTCCTGGCCGAGTTCGCCGCGCACCTGACCCGCCACTATCCGGAAGCCGTGCTGTTCCGGGTGATGGGCGACGACTTCGTCCTGATCACCCCGCGGCCGCTTGACCTCGACGCCGCCGGCCTGGTCGACAGGACTGCGCTGGCCGGCACCGAGGTCACGGTCGAGGTGCGCGAAATCGACCCGCGCGGGCCGGAACGCGAGGGTCTGCTCGACCTGCTTTGAAGGGGGGCCGGAGATAGACTTTTCATGCGTATTGGTTAAACATTGATACGAAATAACTATTCCCGTGTGACATGACCCTCACCGAACTGAAGTACGTCCTTGCCGTGGCCCGGGAGCGTCACTTCGGCCATGCCGCCGAGGCCTGTTTCGTGGCCCAGCCGACCCTGTCGGTGGCGATCAAGAAGCTCGAGGAAGAGCTCGGCGTCCTGCTGTTCGAGCGTGGTGGCGGCGGCGAAATCAGCGTCACCCCGGCCGGCGAGCGGGTGGTCGAGCAGGCCGCGCGCATCTTCGAATTGGTGGACGGCATCAAGGACCTGGCGGCCCTGGCCAAGGACGACCTGGCCGGTCCGCTCAAGCTCGGCGTGATCTACACCATCGCGCCCTACCTGCTGCCCTGGTTGATCCCCGAGATGAACCGGACGGCCCCGAGCATGCCGTTGCTGCTCGAGGAAAACTACACCAAGGTGCTGACCGAGAAGCTGAAGAAGGGCGAGATCGACGCCATGCTGGTGGCCACCCCGGTCGAAGAACCCGGCCTGCTCTCGCTGCCCTTGTACGACGAGCCGTTCCAGGTGGCCCTGCCGGCCGCGCATCCACTGCGCAAGAAGAAAGCCATCAGCAGCGCCGACCTGGAAGCCGAGAACATGCTCCTGCTCGGCACCGGCCACTGCTTCCGCGACCAGGTGCTGCAAGCCTGTCCCTGCCTGAACCGGACTGCCAGCGGCGGCCTCGCCAAGACCCTGGAAAGCTCGTCCCTGGAAACCATCCGGCACATGGTGGCGAGTGGCGTTGGGGTGACCGTGCTGCCCTGCACCGCGACGCGCATGAACTACGTCGACGACGACCTGCTGACCCTGCGTCCGTTCAAGGACACCCCACCTTCGCGCCTGGTCTCGGTGGCCTGGCGCAAGAGTTTCCCGCGTCCGCGCGCCATCGAGGCGGTGCGCCAGGCGGTGCTCGCCACCGATCTCGGCTGCGTCGCCAAGGTGCGGCCGGGGCAGGCCCAATGACCTGTTTGTTTTGGAGATCCGCGCCATGAAAGTCTGGCAATGCATTGTCTGTGGCTATGTGTACGACGAGGCCCAGGGCGACCCCGATCACGGCCTCGCGCCGGGTACGGCCTGGGCCGACGTGCCCGAGGACTTCCAGTGCCCGGAATGCGGCGTGGCCAAGTCGGAATTCGTCATGGTCGAACTGTGACCGGCGCCGCGTCGTTCGATCTCACCAACCTGATCGGTTACCCCGCCGCCTTCCTGACCACCGTGGCTTTCGTGCCGCAGGCCTGGAAGTCCTGGCGCACGCGCGACCTGTCCGGCATTTCCCTGCCCATGTATGCCCTGTTCACCCTGGGCGTGGCGCTCTGGCTGGCCTACGGCGTGTTGCTCGGCAGCGTGCCGATCATGCTGGGCAACGGCATCACCCTGGCGCTGGCCTCGGTGGTGTTGTTTCTGAAAATCCGAGCGTCCTGACTCAAGGGCGGGTGAGGTTGCGGCAACGGGTTTCCTTGACCCGCGTCGCAGCCAGCACGGCGAGGCCGGCGAACCCGGCCGACACCGCCAAGCCGTTGCGATAGCCGGCCCAGCCGTAGACCCGTGCGCCGTCGAGCAGCCGGCCATCCCAGGACAGGTCGGCAACCCAGCCGAACAGCGGCTGCATGACCGCCGCGCCCAGGAACAGGCCAGTGTTGACCAGGGCGATCGCCATGCCGGCGTTTTCCGGTGCGGAGACTTCCTTGGCGGCTGCGTAGCCGACCACGAAGCCGCCGGCTGCGAAGCCGAGCAGGCCGTAGAGCAACAGGCCGGTCGGGCCGGCCTGCCAGGGCAGCAGGATGAGCGCGAGCCAACTCAGGCAGGACAGCAGGGCCGCGCCCAGGATGATCGGCTTGCGCCGGCCCAGGCGGTCGGACCAGGCCCCGGCGCCCAGAGCGGCCAGGGCGAAGCCAACCAGCGCCACGGTGGTATAGAGCGAGGCGTCGGCCCGGTCCAGACCATGCACGTCGCGCATCAACGGAACCCCCCAGAGGCCCGCGAAGGAGAGCAGCGAGCCGGTCACCCCGAAGTTGACCCAGAAGCCCGGCCAGACCGCCCGGTTGCCGAGCACCGCGCGCAGTTCCTTGAGCCAGTGCGGGCGCACGCCGGGCCGGGGCGGATGCACCGGAGGGAAACCGGCGTCCTCGGGCCGGTTGCGTACGCCGATGAAAGTCAGCACGGCCAGGCCCAGGGACAGGATCCCGGCGGCAACGAACACGGTGCGCCAGGAATACCAGCCGAGCAGCGCGGCGAGGGGGCCGGCGGCCAGGATGGAACCGAGATTGCCGAGGAACAGGGTGAGCCCGCTCACCGCGCCGTAACGGCGTTCGCTGAACCAGACCGCGTTGGAACGCATCAGGCCCACGAAGATCACCGAGACGCCGAGCCCGACCAGCAGGCGCCCGGCTGACGCGGTGGCGAAGTCGGGCGCCAGGCCGAACAGGATCGAGCCGGCCCCGGCCACCAGGCAGCCGACCCCGGCGCTGATGCGCGGTCCCAGGGTATCGGCCAGTACGCCGGCGGGAATCTGCATCGCCGTATAGATGTAGTAATACATCGCCGCCAGCGAGCCGAGCGCGGCGCCCGAGGTCTGGAACGCCTGCATCAGGTCGGCCGCCACCACGCCGGGGGCCATGCGATGGAAGAACGCGGTCATGTAGGCCGCCACCAGGATGGCGTAGACGGTCCAGCGCAGGCGATTGAAGCGGCGGTAAGTGTCGGGGGGCAGCATCGGGAGGGCACGACGGGATAGTGCCGGCATCCTACCCGTGATGGCGTTCGTGGCCTAGGCGCCTGTCGGACTTGGGGCGTCGAAAGCGAGAAACGCCCCCGCCGAGGATAGTTTTTGACGAACTTGCAGGGCAAGAGTCGAACAATTGCCCAAAAAGACGGCAGAAAATGGACCGGCGCGGACGTTTCGTAGCCGACGATTCGCAAGTCCGATAGGCGCCTTGGCGCGCAGGTGTCCGTCTGAGGCCTCGGTACCGGGGCGCCGATTACACGGCGCCCGGGGTATCCAGTTCGATGTAGAAGGTCGACAGGTCGCTGTCCGGAACGCCCGGCCCCTGGGCCAGGGCTTGGTCCAGCCGCGCCTCGACCCGCGCCGCGTTGATCTGGTCGGCGTCGATCACCACCGGATAGAGGCGGAACAGGCGGGCCACGGCGCTGGCCTGGTGGCGTGCCAGGTGCTCCATGCGGGCGCGGGTGGCCGGGTCGAGATCGCTCAGGAGCAGCTGCCAGGGCGCCTGGCCGTCGATGAAGTCGGCGACCAGCCGACCGTGCGCGGGATCGTGGCCCTGGCTGCGCAGGAGCAACCGGGGGAAGGCCTCGGCCGGGAGCGTTTGTTCGGTGTCCAGGCGCCTGCCGCAGCCGTCCGGCCCCCGCGAGAACCAGGCAACCTGGCTGCCCAGGCCGTTGATGTAATCCATCAGATAGCGGCCCGCGCTGCGGCTGCCTGCGTCGGGGCAGTCGGCCAGGGCCGGGCTGGTGAACTGGGTCTCGTTGCTGAGGCCGATGCGCCAGAGGCCGCAGTCGGCCTCGGCCATGCCGGCCTGGTCGACGGCACTGTCGAGCAGCACCAGGGGCTGTCCGGCACGGTCGAGCAGCCAGCGCTCGAAATGGTCGCGGAGCGGGAAGGGCACCTGGGCATGCAGTTGGCGCAGGGCGTCGTACACCACCTCGCCCTGGCGCTCCATGCGGTAGAAGTCCTCCGAGGGGTACAGCGCACCCCGCTTGAGACCGTGTGCCGCGCTCCACTTGCCGTAGCGGATCTCGCTGACCAGGACCCGGTGACCGTCGGTGTCGAGGCCGTCGAGCAGGCTGTCGTTGCGCACGTAGAGGTCCCAGTGCTCGCCGTCCATGCTGACCGCCTCGGCGCCAAGGAAACGGATCACCTGCAAGACGCCCCGGAACGGGTTCAGCACCCGCTGGGCGAAGACCTCGACCCGGGCGACGCTGTTCACTCGATGCGTCCGCCCAGCTCCAGCACACCCTGGCGCAGGCGGGCAAAGGCCGCATCGAGGGCATCCGGGTTGCCCTTGACGCCCAGTTCGATGCGGTACTGGTCGGGCTGGGCACGGTTCAGGATTGGCAGGCTGAAGATCCTCACGCCAGCGTGGTCGCGTTCGATCTCCAGCATCAGCGGCGTCAGCGTGGCCTCGGCCAGATCGAGCACCAGGCAGGCCCGCTCGGCTTCCGGCTGCTGATGGAAGTGGCTCTGATAGTACGTGTCGAGCACCCATTCGAGCATCGGCCAGGCCATGTCCGGAAAGCCGGGCACGAAATGGTGGTGGCGGATGGAAAAGCCCGGAATGCGGTTGACCGGGTTGGGAATCAGCGTCGCCCCCTGGGGGAACTCGCCCATTTCCAGGCGCCCGGCAGTGACCGGCAGGCCGCGTTCCAGGGTGCGCTCGGTGATCAGGCGTTCGGCTTCCGGATGCAGCAGGAGCGGCACCCCCAGCGCCGCGGCGGCGGCCTGCCGGGTATGGTCGTCCGGCGTGGCACCGATGCCGCCGCAGCTGAGCAGCACCTCGGCGCTGGCGAAGCTGTCGCGCAGGAAGGCAGTCAGGCGGGTCCGGTCGTCGCCCAGGAAGGTCACCTGGGCCAGCTTGAGGCCGCGGGTGGCCATGAGCTCGCGGATTTGCGCGAAGTGCCGGTCCTGGCGCTTCCCGGACAGGATCTCGTCACCGATGATGAGCAGGCCGAAGGCGGGCAGGGGCATGGGGGTGAGGCTCGCAGGGTGGACGGGCCTTCATTGTGCCAAAACTTCGTGACGGATCGGACAACCGGCCGGCGGCTAGAACCAGTCGATGGCCCGGGTCGACTTGCGCCAGCGGGCGAGCCAGACCTGGGCCGGTTCGGGCCGGCCATACAGGAAGCCTTGCTGCACGATACGGGCGCGTTCGCCCAGGAAAACCGCCTGGGTCGGCGTCTCGACGCCCTCGGCGACCACTTCGAGTCGCATGTGTGCGGCGATGGCCAGGATGGTTTCCACCAGCGCGGCGTCGTTGGGATCGACCGGGGCGTCCTGGACGAAGGTCTTGTCGATCTTCAGTTCGTGGATGGGCAGGCGCTTCAGGTAGGCGAGCGAGGAATAGCCGGTGCCGAAGTCGTCGATCGAGAGCCGGATGCCGAGCGCGGCCAGTTCGTTCATGCGGGCCACCACGTCATTGAGATTGTCGATCACCAGGCTCTCGGTGATTTCCAGGGTGAGCCGGGACGGATCGATGTTGGCAGCGGCCAGCACGTCGCGAATCCAGGGCACGAAGCCGCCCTGGCGGAAATGGCGCGGGCTGATGTTGACCGCCAGGCGCAGTGGCAGCCCGGTCAGTTCGGCCTCGGCCATGCGGTAGCTGGCTTCGGACAGCACCCAGGCACCCAGCTCGACGATCAGGTCGGATTCCTCGGCCAGGGGAATGAACTCGCCCGGTGTCAGCAGGCCCCGTTCCGGGTGCTGCCAACGGATCAGGACTTCAGCGCCGACCAGTTCACCCTGGGCATCGACCTGAGGCTGCAGGAACAGGCGGAGTTCGCCCGCCTCGATGGCATGGCGCAGTTCTCGCTCGGTACGGAAGCGCTGTTCGACCAGGGCCGCCATGTGTGGCTCGAAGAACACCGATTGCCCGCCGCCCGCGCGCTTGGCGTGCTGCAGCGCGGTGTCGGCGCGCAGCAGGATGCTGTCGACGCGGTCGACGTTGGCCTCGGGAAACGGCGCGGCGCCCAGGCTGACCGAGATGCTGAAGGTCTCGCCCTGCAAGTGGTACGGTGTTTTCATCAGGGCATGGATCTGGTCGCAGCGGGCCAGTACCTGGGGCCGGGTCAAGGCAGCCGGGCCGCGGCCCTCGTGCATCAGCAGGGCGAATTCGTCACCCCCCAGACGGGCCAGGGAATCATCCGGCCGGCACAGGCCGGACAGGCGGCTGGCGATGGCGACCAGCAGGGCGTCGCCGGTCACCGCGCCGCGCGCATTGTTGATCAGCTTGAAGCGGTCGATGTTGATCAGGATCAGGGCGTGGCCGAGCGGCAGGGTCTGGGGGTCGGCCAGGCGCTGGCCGATGCGCTCGATGAGCAGGCTGCGGTTGGGCAGGCCGGTCAGGCTGTCATAGAAGGCCAGTTGCCGGATGCGGGCTTCGGTGCGCTTGCGTTCGCCGATGTCGCTGAACGCGATCACGCTGCCGGTGACGCGGCCCTTCTCGAGCAGCGGCGTGGCGACGAAGGCGACCGGGAAGGCGGTGCCGTCCTGGCGATGGAAGATCTCCTCGCCGTGCAGGGTGCTGTGACCCAGCACGGCCAGGCTCAGGCGATCGCCGAGCATCTCGGTGTCGGCGGGCGGCACGGGCTGGTCGGGATGCGGGCCATGCACCAGCCGGTACAGGTCCTGGCCCAGGCATTGCGCTTCCTGGTAGCCGAGCATGGCCAGGGCCTGGCGGTTGATGAAGGTGCACCGGGTGTCCATGTCGCAGCCGATCACGCCTTCGCCCAGGGCCTCGAACAGGCCCTTCTGGCGTGACTCGCTCTGGGCCACCCGGTTGCGTTCCTGGCGCAGCCGGCGGTTGAGCAGCCAGAGTCCGAGTGCGCCCAGGCCGAGGCCGAGTGCGGCGGCCAGGGCCAAGCCGGCGATGCGCGATTGGTATTGGTGCCAGACATCGACGAAGGTGAATTTCGGCGTCTTGTCGAACGGCGGCAGGCGCAGCAGGCGCAGCAGGTCGTCGATGCTCCGGTAGTCGCCCGGAATGGTGAAGCCGACGATGCGCATGCGACGGGCCACCTCGCCCTCGTGGGGCATCGAGAGCAACGCGGCGGCGACCCGCCGGGCCAGGTCGGGCGGGACATGGGGCAGGGCGGCGAACGGCCATTCCGGGTACAGGCGGGTGCTGACCAGAAAGGGGAAGTCCGGTTGCCACTGGGCGCCGATCAGCTTGATGCGCGACTGGTCGAGCCGCCCCTCGGCCACCAGCGACTCGATCACGCCGGTGCGCACGAAGCCGGCGTCGGCACGACTTTCCAGCACGGCGTCGAGGGCCCGGTCCTGAGGCTGGCCGGTTTCCAGGAGGCGCACCCCTTGGGGCATCTCGATGCCGGCGCGGATCAGCTCGGCGGCCTGCATCTGATAGGCGCCCAGCGAGTCGAGTGCCGCCGCAGCGAGGGTCTTGCCGCGCAGATCGGCGAGTTGGTTCAGGTCGTCCCGGTCGGCCCGGGTAAAGATCACGCCACCGAAGGTGCTGACGCCGAAGCGGCCTTCCTTGTTGACCAGGGAGGCGAGCGGCGAGCTGAGGCCGTTGCGGTAAGTAAGCAGGACGTAATGGGAGGGCTGGGTGAAGATGAAGTCGACCTCGTGACGGGTCACGGCGGCTTCAAGTTCGGCCAGGTGAAGGATTTTCAGGACGAAGCGGGCGTCCGGGATGTTCTGGTTGAGATACGCCGCGAGCGGCTGCCAGCGGGCCTCGGTTTCCGGCTTCGGACGAAAGGCCAGCACCCCGATGCGGACTGACTTCAGGTCCAGCGCGGGCTGCGCGCGCGCGGGTTCGGCCCAGGCCGGGAGGCCGCCGGAGCACGCCCACCACAGGCCCAGGACCAGCCAGCGCGCCCAGGCGCCCAGTGACCTCATGGCGAGACCTCGATGCGGTCACGGCCGCTTGCCTTGGCGCGATACAAGCCTTGGTCGGCGCGTGCCAGGCTGGCGTCGGGGTGGTCGTCCGCCGGTTCCAGCCGGGTGGCGCCGACGCTGACCGTGATCCGGAAATCGGGACGCTCGGCCAGCAGTTGCTGTTCGGTCAGGCGCTGGCGCAGTCGTTCGGCGAAGGCGACCCCGGCTTCCAGGTTGGTGTGCGGCAGCATCACCGCGAACTCCTCGCCACCCAGGCGGCCTGCCACATCGGTTTGCCGGAGCGTGCTTCGGACTGCGTCGGCAAAGCCGCGCAGGACCTGGTCGCCCGCGGCGTGGCCATGCTGGTCGTTGACCTGCTTGAAATGGTCGATGTCGATCATCAGCAAGGTCACCGCGTGCTCGAAGCGCTTCACCCGCAACAACTCCTGGGCCAGGAGTTCCAGGAAGTGGCGCCGATTCGCCAAGCCGGTCAGGGCGTCGGTGCTGGCCAGCTCGATCAACCGGGCTTCCATGGCCTTGCGCTCCGAGATGTCCTGGAACACCACTTCCACGCCGACCCGCTGCCCCAGTTCGATCATCGGGGTCACCTTCAGGTGCACCGGCACCGCGCGGCCGGTCTTGGTGATGAAGTAGTCCTCGACTTCACGCACCACGCCGTCCTCGAGGGTCTTGTGGATCGGACAGTCGACATGCGGGTAGGGCGCGCCATCCGGGTGCCGGTGATGGAACAGCAGGTGCTGGTCCTGGCCGATCACCTCGTCTTCCGGATAGCCGATGATGGCCAGGGCGGCCGGGTTGACGAAGGTGCAGCGGCCCTGCAGGTCGGTGCCGAAGATGCCGTCGCCGGCCGAGGTCAGCAGCAGGATGTTGCGTTGCATCAGGCGGGTGCTCTCGCGCAGCGCGGCCTGGCGGGCGCCGATGTCCTGGAAGGCCACCACGGCGCCGACGATGCGTTCGCCCTCACGCAGCGCGCTGACCACCTGCTCGACCTGGAACCGGCGCCCATGCTTGTCGGTATACCACTCCTCGGTGCGTCGGCTGACCCCGTCCCGGAGGGTATGGTGAATCGGGCAGTCGGTGTCCGGGTAGGGCCGGCCATCGCCGTATTGATAGTGGAACATCCGGTGCTGGTCGCGGCCGAGCAACTCCCGCTCCGCCAGCCCGAGCATGGCCAGGGCAGCCGGGTTGACGAAGGTGCAGCGCCCGGCCAGGTCGGTGCCATAGACGCCCTCGCCCAGGGTTTCCAGCAGGCGCTGGGTGCGGGTCGACTGGCGTCGTTCACGCCAGGCTGCCCGGTATAGCGCGGCGAGCAGGATGACAATCACGCCGACCGCCAGGAACAATGCGATCAGGAACGGCTTCCAGCGTTGCCAGATGTCAACCAGGGTGAATTCCGGGGCCTGTTCGAAGGGCGGCAGGCGCAGGGTGCGGGCCAGATCCTCGACCACCAGGTAGTCGGCCGGAATGGTGTAGCCATGGATGCCCGCCGCGCGGGCCAGGGGATGGTCGGGCTCCAGCGCCAGCAGCGCGGCGGCGATATGGCGCACGGCATCGATGGACACGTGCGGCAGCGCGAACACCGGCCATTCCGGATACAGGCGGGTCGATACGACGAAGGGGTAGTTGGGGTGGTATTGGGCATTGATGATCTTGATCTGGTCGGGCTTGAGCTCGCCCCAGGCCTGCATCTTCTCGAGCACCCCGTCGCGCACGAAGCCGACGTCGGCGTGGCCGGTGAGCACCGCGTGGACCACCGCCTGATGGGTGTCGGTTTCCAGGATCTGGCTGGCGTCTTCCGGCAGATGGACGCCAGACAGATGGAGTTCGTAGGCCTGGGCCCGGTAGCCGCCCATGTGGCGCGGGCTGGGCGCGGCGATCCGCTGGCCGCGCACGTCGCCCAGGCCATTGAGATCCTTGCGGTCGGTGCGGGCGATGATGGCGCCACCCAACTGGTACACCGGCCGGCCATCGGCCGAGGCGACCAGGGTGGCGATCACCCCGGTCAGGGGAAAGCGTTTGCGCACCACCAGGAAATGGGTCGGGTTGGTGGTGACCAGATCCACGCGCTGCTCCGAGATGGCCTGTTCCAGGGCGTGCATGTCCAGGACCTCGAGTTCGACGCGTTCCTGGGTCAGGGTCTGGTTGAGATACTCGATCAGCGGGGCGTACTGGGCCCGGGTTTGTTCAGCGCCGAGGTAGGCGAACACCCCAAACCGGATCGGGGTGCGGGCCGAAGCATCGGCCCAGGCGAGTGACGAACACAGGACGCACAGGGCCAGCAGGATGAGCCGCATCGTCAAGGAAGCG
Source organism: Pseudomonadota bacterium (assembly GCA_049322515.1). Classification (GTDB taxonomy): domain Bacteria; phylum Pseudomonadota; class Gammaproteobacteria; order Burkholderiales; family Thiobacillaceae; genus Parasulfuritortus. The sequence goes on along the minus strand of JBMOQW010000025.1, from coordinate 196,757 downwards.
GACGGGGCCGGGCGGGCCGCTGGAATGCGCATGAATGCAGGCGTAGGGGTTCAGATGGGTCTATCGGAAGTATAAACACTCTTGCCGGGCTGAGCGGCCTGTTTGCCGGCGCTGCAGGCCAATGAATGAACCCGGGTGTCGGTCCGGCAACGGCACAGGACAAAAAAATCGGGGCGGCTGGGCCGCCCCGCAAGTGACCGCTGTACGCGGATGTCCTGCTCAGAGACATGGGTTGCCGCCCGGAGGGCGGTGCCGGGAGAACCCGACCATGGCTGCCAAGATAGCGGATTCGGTGGCCGCGCGAATCCGGAAAGATACGTAAGGGGATCCCTTATTAGTCGGTGGGGGGTGGCGCTAATAGCGCATCCAGCGCGCCCCGACGATACAGTGCTTCCAGGGCCGACACCGCGCGTGGGTCGAGTCGCTGGCCTGCTTCCTTGCGTAGTTCGGCGATGGCCTCCTCGACGCCCCAGGGGGCCTTGTAGGGACGCCGGCTGACCAGGGCGTCGAACACGTCGACCACTGCGACGACGCGACTGGACAGCGGCAGGTCCTCGCCGCGCAGGCCGCCCGGGTAGCCACCGCCATCGAAGCGTTCGTGATGGGTCAGGGCAATCTCGCGGGCCAGGTCCATGGCCGGGTCGCCCTCTAGGATGCGGGCACCGATCTCCGCGTGCCGCTTCATCAGGTCATATTCCTCGGCGGTCAATGGCCCCGGCTTGCGCAGCACGTGGTCGGGAATCGCCACCTTGCCGACGTCATGCAGGCGGCTGGCCTTGCCGATGCGTTCGGCGACCTTGGCATCCATGCCGAGTTCGAGGGCGACCATGCGGCTGTATTCGGCGATCCGGCGGATGTGCGACCCGGTGCTGCTGTCCTTGTATTCGGCGACCAGAGCCAGCATGTCGATGGCATGCTCGTAGGATTCCTGCAGGCTGATGTGCAGGCGCAGGTTTTCCAGGGCGGCGGCACACTGGTTGGCGAAGATCAGGATCAGGCGGCGGTCGAGTTCGTCGATCGGTGTTTCCGATTCGAGGTAGATGAAGCCGAGCGGCTTGTTCTGGGCCACGAGCGGCACGACAACGGCTTCCTTGCGCAGCCCGCTCGGCGGTACATGGTTGAGGATGGCTTCCGAACAGAGGCGGAGGATTTCCTGGAAGCGGTCGTTGTCATGCGCGCAGGCCAGGTCGCCGGTGCCGGCGCGGATCTGGATCTCGTTGGCCTCGAAAGTGGTGACGAAACCGTCGACAGTGGTGATCAGGCTGGATTCGCGCAGCTTGCACAAGCCGATGATCTGCTTCAGGACCCCGCGGAAAAATTCTTCCAGGGTGCCGGTTTCCATCTTGTACAGATCGGGCGTCGCGGCCAGGATGTTCTCCAGGCCGATCCGGTTCAGCTCGATGATCTGCAGGTCGCGGTAGGCCTTCAGGGAGGACCGGACCGTGGTGTACAGCTTCTGCACGGTGAGTTCGGTCTTGTCCTTGTAGTCGTCGATGTCGTAGTGGTCGATGACGAACCGTTCCGGCGCCACGCCGGGCTGGCCGGTGCGGATGATCAGGCGGATCATCGGGTTGTGCAGTTCGTTGCGGATGGCTTCGACCAGGCGCAGGCCGGCATCGTCGGTCTCCATGACCACGTCGACGAGGGCGACCGCGATGTCGTCGCGGTGGGCCAGGATGTCCCTCGCCTCGGCGGCGGAGTGGGCCGAGAGGATGTCCAGGGGCCGCTGCGCGAAGCGGAATTCGCGCAGGTTCAGGCGGGTCAGGCTGTGCACGTCCGGTTCATCGTCGACGACCAGCAGGCGCCAGGGCGCGTCCCGACTCGAGGTGGACTCGTTCGCGCGCGCGTCTTGATCGGTTTTCCGGATCAGCTTCATGAGGCAGGTCCTGTGGTCGACTGGGCGGGTCCGAGCGGCAGACGGATCACGCAGCGGAAGCCCTGATTCGGCTGGCTCCGGCATTGTATGTCACCACGCAGGGCCTGGGTCACCAGGGTGTAGACGATGTACATGCCGAGCCCGCTGCCACCCTGGCCCCGCCGGGTGGTGTAGAACGGCTCGAACAGGCGCGCCAGGGCCGCGTCGTCCATGCCCGCACCATCGTCCCGGTAATCGATGCACAGCGTGCCGGGGTCCGGGCGCGTCACCGCGATCTCGATCCGGCCGTCGCGCTGGCCATCCGCGAACGCGTGGTGGTAGCTGTTGTCGACCAGGTTGTTGAGGATCTGCACCAGGGGACCGACCGGGCCATGGGCGTCGAGTGTTACCGGACAATCGGCGACCAGCGCGATCCGGGTGTGCTTGAAGCGGTTGCGGTGGCCGAGAAAGACATCCTCGATCAATTCCCGGGGCCGGAAGTCGCGGGCCTGGTCACAACTCTGGTCGACCGAGGTGCGCTTGAAACTGGCCACCATGGCTGCCGCCCGATGCAGGTTGTCGAGGGCCAGGCGGGCCGTTTCCCGTTGCAAGGCAAACCCGGCGCGCAAATCGGATTCGGTGACTTCCTCGTGGTCGAGCAGGGCTTCGCTGTGCTCGAGCGATTCCAGGTTCTGCGACACCGCGCCGAGGGCAATGCCGACCGGCGTGTTCACTTCGTGGGCGAAGCCTGCCACCATGCGACCAAGGGAGGCCATCTTTTCACTCTGCACCAGGTCGGCCTGGGCGATTTCCAGTTGCGCCATCTTGTCGGCCAGGGCCTCGGCCACCTTCTGACGCTGGTCGCGCTCCTGTTCGACCCGCAGGACCTGCTTGCGCAATGCCGCGAGGCCGAACCAGAGCAAGCCGGCGACCAGGACGAAGGTGGCCAGGTGGACATTGGCGTTGGTCCGGCGCTGACGCTGCATGCTGTCCTGGAGGACATGCGCGGGCTGGGTCACGCGGATGCCGCCGCGGATGTCGCCCAGCTGGTAACCCTGGTGGGCATGACATTCCATACAGGTGGCGGTGACCAACAGCGCGCCCATGTAGCGGAACTCGGGGGCGGCTCCGGCATCGTTGAATTCGATCACCTCTCGCGCGCCTGCCTCCATGCGCCGCAGGGCCGCGGCCTCCCAGGCATCCGGGGTGTTGGCCGGATTGACCGGGCGCAGGCTGGTGAGCCGGATCCGGAGATCGCCTTCGCGCTTGAGCAACTCGGCCAGCTCGGGGCTGTCGGGCGCGAACACGCCGCCATGGCCCGCGATCCAGGCGCGGGTCGACTGGATCATGTGAAACACCAGGCGGGCACGCAAGGTGGCGAGGTCACGGGCATGGCCCTCGATCTCGCGCGCATTCCACAGGTAGGATGCCAGCAAGGCCAGCCCCAGGCTGAGGATCAAGGCCAGCCAATAGGCGCGCCGCTTGATGAAGATTTCCCGGGAGGGCAATACGGAAGGCATGTCGTTACTTGGCGGGCTCCCCTCGATGCCCGTCACCTTAGGCGCCTGCCCGCGGAGATGCAAGCGGACCGGGCCAGGGTCTGACTCAGTGTGGCCGGCCCTTGTCGATCAGGTAGGTGAGCAGCAAGCGCCGGCCGAGCAGGCCCACCAGATGCCCGGCCCCGTTCACGACCGGGAGCGGCGCGGGAGTGTTGGAGAGCCGCCGGGCGGCTTCCAGGATCGGTGTTTCCAACTCGACCGGGTGCACGTTGGTGTCGACCAGGTCGCCGACGCAGCGATGGCCGCTGTCATGCAGCCGGCCAATCAGGTGGCCCAGGGCGACCTCGTCGGGTTCATTGGCCGGGGCCGTGTCACCCGGCATCAGGACGCGCAACAGGGCATTGCTGCTGACCAGGCCGACGAAGCGGCCATCATCGTCGCACAGGGGGATGTGGTTGACCTCGCGCTGGATCATCAGGCTGAGCGTCTCGCTCAAGGTGGCGTCCGGCGACAGGGTCAGCGGCGGAGGGCAAAGCAACAGGTTGCGGACAGTCATTTCACGGGGCATGGGCGAGCACGGTCGGCATCCTACCCCCGGCCTCGAAGCGGGAATATCGGGGGTATCCGTAAGGGAAGCACGTATCCAGGCTCAACGCCCGGACCACTGGCGAATTTTCTCGGCAGCCCATTCCCGGCCACCGAGGCCGAACGACAACGCCAGGGCCAGCACCAAGCCGCCGAAGGCGATCGAAAAGGCTGCGGTGACCAATTGGGTGCCGATTTGGAGTTGCTCCAGCGCCAGGAAAAAGGCAAATACCTGCACCATGTATTCGGCGCCGGTGCTCAGGGTCAATGCGTTGGGTGCCTTGATGCCGTTCAGCCAGGTGAACATCAGGCGGTTGACGAAGCGCGCCAGCAGGGTACCGAACAGCAGGACCAGCACGGCGACCAGCACGTTGGGCAGGTACAGGGCGATGCGATTGAGCAATTCGGCGACCGTGGTCAGGCCGAGGCTGCTGGCCACCGAGACGGCGACCACCAGGATGGCCAGCCAGTAGGCCAGGCTGCCGACCAGGGCCGAGAGCGATAGATTGACGCCGCCCGCGCTGGCCAGAGCTTCCAGGCCCGAGCGTTCAGCCAGGGTGTCGAAGCGCAGGACCTTGAGCAGCCGTTCCACGGCGGCGCGCAGCACGCGGGCCAGCAGCCAGCCGAGGCCGAGCAGCAGCAGGGCGGCGAGCAGCTTGGGCACGAACATCGCGATTTCGGCCCAGAAAGTTTGCAGGGTGGTGACGAACAGGTCGAGTTGTTGGTTCATGAGGGTCTCCTGTGGGGTCGGGGATGCCAATGACCCGGCGGTCGGGCAGGAACCGTGAGTCTAGGGGTTTGTGGCCAGCCCCGAATCGGGAGGGGTCCGTACGGGATTCCCTTACCGATTATTCAACCTTGGCTTCGAGGACCAGCTTGACCAGTTCCGGCACGCTGCGCGCCTGCATCTTCTCCATCATGCGTGCCTTGAAGACTTCCACCGTGCGCGGGCTGATCTCCAGCTCGGCGGCGATCTCGCGGTTGTGGCGCCCGGCCACCACCCGTTCCATGACCTGGCGCTCGCGCTCCGACAGGCGTGCCATGCGGGCCTCGATGTCGGCCATGCGACGTTCGGCCTCCTGCAGCTCGGTGTTCTTGCGCAGCGCCTCGGCAAGCGACTGGAACAAGGCTTCGTGGTCGATCGGCTTTTCCAGGAAATCGACCGCGCCGGCCTTGAGCGCGGCCCGCGCCTGGGCAATGTCGCCATGGCCGGTGAGGAAGACGATGGGCAAGCGCGAATGGCGCTCGTTGAGGATCTGTTGCAGCGCCAGGCCGTCCATCCCGGTCATGCGCAGATCGAGCAGCAGGCAGCCGCTCCACTCAGGCTTCCAGGCCTCTAGAAAATCCTCCGCGCTGGCAAACTCGCGGGTCTTGAAGCCGCGAAAATTCAACAACAGGGAGAGCGAGTCGCGCACCGAATGGTCGTCGTCGACGATGAACAGGGTGGTGTCAGGCATGAGGGGGCTCGCTGGACAGGGGGCGGGGTTCCGGGCGCGTCGAGGGCGCGCTTTCGATCGGCAGGGTAAAGCAAAACCGGGTCGGTCGACGCTGGCTGAGCACCAGGGTGCCGCCATGCGCCTCGACCAGGGTCCGGCTGATGGCGAGACCGAGGCCCATGCCTTCCGGCTTGCTGGTGGCAAAGGGCTGGAACAGACGGTCCTGGATTTCCTGGGCGATGCCGGGGCCGCTGTCGGTGACGCACAGGCGCACCAGGCCGGTGTCGGGCAAGGCGTCGCCACTGATCTCGATGCGGCGGTCGCCGTCGTCTTTGTGGCGCAGCGCATCGATGGCATTGCCGACCAGGTTGAGCAACACGGTGCCGATCTGAACCCGATCGGCGGAGACGGCCGGCAGGCTGGTGGGCACCACCACCTCGAGCTGGATGCCGAACCGGCTGGCGCGCTTGCGCAGGGGGGCGATACCTTCCTCGACCAGGTCGGCTACCCCGCACGGTTCCATGCGCACCGTGCCGCCCCGGAAGAACTCGCGCAGGCGGTGCACCACCTGGCCGGCCCGGTTGGCCTCGTCGGCGATCTTGTTCAAGGTATCGGCGAGCAACGGGCCGTGCTGGTCCAGGTTGGCCAGCATCATGCGGCTGGCCTGGGCATAGTTCGACAAGGCCGACAGCGGCTGGTTGAGTTCGTGCGCCAAGGCTTGTGCCATTTCGCCGGCGGCGGCGAGGCGCAAGGCCTGGTTGAGGTCGGCTTCGCGCCGGAGCAGGCGCTCCTCGGTGGCGCGCCGCTCGGTGACGGTCATGCCCAGGAACAAACCGGTGAGGGCGAGGCCCAGCATCAACATCTGGAATTCGACCACCGTGATGGCGTGCAGGGCCTGCCATTCCAGAATCGCATTCAGGCCCAGGTGGGTGAGCGCCAGCGCCGCCGTGGCGCCAGACAGGCCGTAGCGCATGGCGACCCAGATCAGGGGCAGGAAGAGCAGGTAGAAGAACTTGAATTCGTCGGTATAGCGCAGGCCGAAGATCACCCAGAGGGCGACCCCGATGGTGATGGCCTGGAAGAACATCTCCCGGTTCGGCTGCCAGCGCCGCCAGCGGGTCCAGTCGTTGGCCATCACCAGGGGCGCCACCACCAGCACCCGGATCAGGGCGCCGATCCAGTAGTTGACCAGGTCGGCCAGCCAGGCCCAGGCGTCGGGGGCGGCTTCCGGACTGCGCGAGAAGACGTGCACCCCGGCATCCAGCCAGGCCGCAAGGACCGCGGCGATCAGAAACCAGGACAGGTCGCGCAGGGATTCCAGGCGCGGGTTGATCTTGAGGCCCATGCGCAGCCACGCGGCCAGCCCGGCCAGGCCGAGCATCAGCAGGACGGCGGCCCAGAGCGCCGCCAGCCAGTCGGTGGGCAGGCCATACCAGGGCAGGCCGACCAGGATGGTGATGGCGATCAGCCAGGGCGCGTAATGCAGTCCGAACAGGAGCAGGAAGGCCAGGGACAGGCCGGTGGGCGGCGTCCAGGGCGCGAGCGCCAGGGGCAGCACGGTCTGCGGGTTGCTGACCGCGTCGAGCGCCAGGCTGGCGACCCCGAAGGCCAGGAGGACTTTCCAGGAAATGGCGGGCATGGCCCGATTGTCGTCCAAATGGCGGGCCTTCGGCCAGCCTGCCCGGCCATGGACCGGCCGGGATCAGGCTGCCAGGACCAGGCGATCGCGGCCGGCCTGCTTGGCCTGGTAGAGGGCGGTATCGGCGCAGCGTACCCAGTCGTCGAGCGGGCCGGTCGCCTCCTGGGCGAGGCCGATCGAGAGCGTGACCCGGGCCGGACCGGCGGTGGTCTCGACGGCCAGGCCGGCGATTCGCTGGCGCAGTTGTTCGAGCCGGTCGCGGGTGGTTTCGGGGGCGATGCCGGTGAACAGGATGGCAAATTCCTCGCCGCCCAGGCGGGCCGGCCACTGATCGGCGAAGCCTTCCTCGAGGCCCCTTGCGATGGCTTTCAGGACCTGATCGCCGCCCTCGTGGCCGAACTGGTCATTGACCTGTTTGAAATGATCGATGTCGAGCATCGCCACCTGCACCGGCATGCCGGCCTGGCGTGCCTGTTCGAAGCGGTCCCGGCCAGCGTGGAAAAAATGCCGGCGATTGCGCAGGCCGGTCAGGAAGTCGACGTGGGCCGCCTGCCGGTTGGTTTCGATCAGCTCGAGCATTTCCAGGTTCTGGTTCACCCGGCAGATGACTTCCTCGAAATGGAACGGCTTGTGGATGAAATCATTGGCCCCATTCTTGAGGAACCGGGCCGAGCACATCGGATCCTCGTTGCCCGAGATGCCGATGATCGCCAGGCTGTCCTTGCCACGCAGCTTGCGTGCCTCGGTGGTCAGGCTGAAGCCGTCCATCACCGGCATGTGATAGTCGACCAGCATGACCCGGAGATCGGGATGCTGGTGCAGCAGGGCCAGGCCCTCGGAACCGTCGCGGGCGACCAGGACATCCAGGCCGTACATTTCCAACGCGTGCTTGAGCAGGGCACGAATGCTCGGCGAATCGTCGACCGCGAGCACCTTGATGCCACGGTTCTTGGCCAGGCGACCGACCAGTTCACAGACGTAGGCGAAGGCATTGATGCTCTCCTTGAGCACGTAATCGACCACGCCCTTCTTCAAGATCGCCTCGCGCAGTTCGTCGCCGAACGCCGCGGTCATGGCGATGACCGGCAACCCGGCCTGACTGACCACGTCGATCACTTCGCCATGCTCGGCGTCGGGCAGGTTGAGATCGCAGAGTGCGACCAGGTAGGGATGCCCCTCGGCCAGGCTGGCACGAACCTCGGCCAGGCTGGCGCAAATGTGCACCGTGCAGCCCCAGCGGTCCTGCAGCATGCGGTGCAGGAGCATTGCCAGTGCCCGCTGGTCCTCCACCAGCAGGACTGGCAGGCCGATCTGGTCACGGGGCTGGCGGCGCGCGGTATGCGGGGGGCAGGGCTCGATCGCGGTCATAGGGCCTATCGGGAAGCTGAAGCGCGAAGTTTAACCAAAGTTATAGCCTTCGGTGCGCGCCGATGGCGTCCGGGCGGCTGCCGCACAGACGAAAAAAAGGCGCCCGTGGGCGCCTTTTCTCGATGGGGTTCCCCGATTACTTCTTCTTGCTGGCCTTCTTGGCGGCGACCTTGTCCTTGAAAGCCTTGCCGGGCTTGAAGGCGGGCACCGTGGTGGCGGCAATCTTGATGGCTTCGCCGGTCTTCGGGTTCTTGCCGTTGCGCGCGGCGCGCTTGCGCGGTTCGAAGGTGCCGAAACCGATCACGGAGACGGAACCGCCCTTGGCGACGGTGTCGGTGATGGCGGCCAGCACGGCGTCGACAGCCTTGGCGGCAGCGGCCTTGGTCAGTTCGGATTTCTGGGCAACGGCGTCTACGAGTTCTGCTTTGTTCATCGAGGTCTCCTGAGGGGGCTGAAAAGCGCATTCATCATAGCAACAGGAATAGGGACAACCAACTCCCTTGAACAAGATTTTCGTCCTATTTTTGCCACAAACGTCGCATTTCGACACGTTTGGGCGGGGCAAGTCGACGGTCCGGCCCCGGCGCAGGGTCACCGGCACGCCGCTCGACCCGGATGCGCGCGTTAGAATGCCTGCATGGACGATGCCTGGACCCAATCCTTCGCGGTATTGCGACAGCTCTCGGCGGAGGCGTTTCGCTCCGGTGCCGAGATATCCCGCCACCTCAATGTCTCGCGGGCCAGCGTGCACAATCTGGTGGAACGCGCCCGAAGCCTGGGCGTCGCGATCCATGCCGTGCCGGGTCGGGGTTATCGGCTGGCCGAGCCGTGCAGCTGGCTCACTGCCGAGGCGGTGCGCGCGGACCTGCCGGCGGGCTATCGATTGGCCTTGGAAGAGGTGTGTGATTCCACCAATTCGCGCCTGCTTGCCCAGGCTGCGTCGGGGGCGGCACACAAGACCGTCCTGGCGGCCGAGTGGCAGACCGGCGGACGCGGTCGGCGCGGCCGGACCTGGCTGGCTGCGCCCGGCGCCGGCCTGACTTTCTCGCTGCTCTGGCGCTTCAATCGGCCACTCACCGCATTGTCCGGCCTCAGCCTGGCGATCGGGGTCGCCCTGGCCGAGGCCCTGGAAGCTTCGGGCGCGCGCGACCTGGGCCTGAAATGGCCGAATGACGTCCTGGCGCGCGGCGCGAAGCTGGCCGGCATCTTGATCGAGACCCAGGGCGACATGCTCAGCCATGCCACGGCGGTGATCGGGGTTGGCCTCAATGTCCGCGCGGCGCCTTCATTGCCTGACGCGGCGACCATCGCACTGTCCGACCTGATCGCGACCGAGGTCGACCGCAACCGATTGCTGGCGCGGATCCTGGCCAGCCTCGATCGGGTCCTGGAGGATTTCGACCGGCACGGCTTCGCGCCCTGGCGCGAGTCCTGGCAGGGGCGCCATGTCTGGCAGGGCAGGCCGGTGCGGGTCCTGGGCGGGACGGAGCCGGTCGAAGGCATCGCCTTGGGCGTCGACACGGCCGGCGTGCTGCTTATCGAGACGGCCACCGGTGTCCAGCCCATCCATGCCGGGGAGGTCAGCCTGCGACCGGGGGCGGTCGCGTGATCCTGCTAGTGGATATCGGCAACAGCCGGACCAAATGGGTGTTCCATCATGCCGGCCAATGGCTGTGCCCGGACCAGGCTCCGACCGGGGAGACCGGCACGCTGGCGGCGGCGGCGCATGCGCATGCCCCGACCGCCGCAGTGCTGTCCTGCGTGGCCGACAAGGCGGTCGCCAGCGCGGTCAAGGCGGCGTTGCCTGGCTGCCCGGCCCACTGGCTGCGGCCTTCGGCACGTGGCCACGGTCTGGTGAACGACTATGCGGCGCCCGAGCAGCTCGGGCCGGATCGCTATGCCGGCCTGCTGGCCTGTCACCGGCGCGGTCTTGCCCCCTGCGTCCTGGCCAGCGCGGGCACCGCGTTGACCGTGGACGCCCTGACTGGCGAGGGCGTGTTTCTCGGGGGTATGATCCTGCCCGGCCTGAGCTTGATGCGGCAGGCCCTGGCGGGCGGCACCGCCCGGCTGGCGGTAGCGGCGGGAGATTGGCAAGCCTTTCCACGCTCGACCGCGTCGGCCATCGCTACCGGGGCCCTGACCGCGCACGTGGCCACGATCCAGGCCTTGCGCCAGCGCCTGGAGGACCGGCTTGGCCAACCGGCCGGGCTGGTCCTGACTGGGGGTGACGCCGCACAGCTGGCGCCGTTGCTGCCGTCCGGGACGCTGCTGGAACGACAACTGGTATTGGAGGGTTTGCTTTGGCTGGCACGCGATCTGGGTTTGGCCGCCGATTGATCTGGGGGCTTGTGGCCATCAATGGACTGGTGCTGGCCGCCGGGTTCGCCATGGAAATGACCGCTGCCGACCGCACCCGGCCACCGGCCGAGATCAACGCCGAGAAAATCATCCTGTGGCGCGAGCCGGTGGCCCCACCCGCGGCTGCGCCGGCCACCGACGCTCGCCCGGTCGTGGCCAGTGCTCCCGCCGCCTCGCCGCCCAGCCTGTGCCTGGAACTCGAGGGCTTGGACCAGAACCGTTACGTGGCCTTGCGCGAGGTGTTGACCTCCGCCGGTCTGGGGCCCGCGGAGTGCGTGTACAGCTTCGACAAGAAGCTGGGCTGGTGGGTGTTCTGGCCACCCGAGTACGAGGCGGTCCAGCGTGACAAGGCGATCAAGGGGTTCCAGGCGGCCGGGGTGAAAGACGTGCTGCCGATCAACCAGGGCCCGATGGCGCAGGCCTTCTCCCTGGGGGTGTTCGTCGGCGAGAGCCAGGCCCGCCAGTTTCGCGACCAGTTGCGCGGCAAGGGCTTGGCCAAGGCTGAGTTCGGTCCGCGTCCCAGTCTGCTGACGGCGCGCTTGCGCTGCGCACCGGAAGACGCCGGGCGCCTGGATCGCTTGAAGGTGGCGTTGCCGGCCTGGGCCACGCCGGTGGACGGCGGGCGTTGTCTGGCCGAGGACGCGGCGGCGGCTACACCGCCACCACGGTGAAGCCGACCCGCAGCCAGGCATCACCGGTTTCCTCGACCGCCCCCAGGCGAATCACCCGGTGGTCACGCTGCGCCTGGCGCAGGATGTAGGTGCGGTCGCGGGCGTAGCTGGCACCATCGATCACCAGTTCCTCGGTACCGTCCTCATCGGTCAGCAACAGGGCCTGGCTGATCTGGTCACCTAGCTGTGCGTCGTGCTCGTCGACGATGTAGCCGAGTTCGGGCGTGGCGACATCCGGCTTCAGGGTGACGGGGACGAATTTCGCCGGCATCAGGCGCAGGCCGACCAGGCGGCTGCCGGTGTCGTGCCGCGCCAAGCGGCTGACCACGCCCAGGACCCACTGGTTGTTCTCCACCGGCGCGGCGGCGACCAGCTTGCCGACCTTGGCCCAGGGACTGTCGAGCTGCCCGATGCGGAAACCCACGCCGGTGGTGCTGGAATCATGCTGGTCCCAGAGCTCCTGCTTGTTTTGCTGGATGGATTCCCTGGCCATCTCGACCCGCCGGGCCTTGGTGCGTTCGGTGACGAATCCATAAAGTTTGATGTCGAGGATTTCCTCGGGCGAGAGCTGGGGTTGTCCAAGCGGGTGATTCTCGCCCTTGCTGACCTCGAAGCAGATGCTGGTCAGCCCGTGCAGCACCTTCCAGCGACCCGATTGTGGCAACCGGGGGCTGCGCCGGCGGTCGCGCTGGTCGAGGGGCGACCATTCCGATTCGACCTGGTTGAGCAGGGTATAGCCCTCCGGCAGGCGGAAATCCTCGGTCAGGCCGAGCGACGCCGGGGCCGCGCCATTTTTGAGCGATTCCCGGATGGTTGCGATGCGGGCTAGCAGTTGCTGGGTGGAAATGAAGCGCAGGTTGGGTTCGGAGGCCTGGTTGCGGCAGCGCTTGACGCCGTGGCCCTTGCTGACGTCGACGTAGAAGGTGTGCCGCTCGGGGTCGAAGATCGGGTCGATGCGGATGTCGGACGACCAGTGGTCCAGCCATTGGTCGATCATTTCGATCTCGCGGGGCAGCAGGTTGCCGCTGCCGAACGGGGCCAGCAGCATGGCCTGGCCATATTCCTCGCCGGCCGAATGCGGGCGGCCATCGCCCCGGTAGACGGTGACCGGGGTGTTGACGAAGTTGTCGAATTCCGCGATCCGGTACAGGTTGTGCAGGCGCAGCCAGAGTTTTTCGTCCATCTTCTCGTAGCGGAAGTAGCGCCACTTGATGATGTCCGCGAAGCCCCGGATGGCGCGCGCGGTGATCAGCGGGATCGAGGTCTGGATCTTGCTGCCGCCCGGGTTGGCCACGAAGTCCATCAGGAAGGCATGGTAGCTGCGGGTGATTTCCCAGAAGAAAGCGTGGATGGCGATCCACAGGCGGGACTCGATCGCCTTCGACATGCGCGCGTTGCGCAGGTATTGCAGGCACAGCGAGGCCTGCATCTCCCGCGTTTCCTCGTCCAGGTGCATGAGCACCTGAAGCCGGTCCTTGGTGTAGCCCTTGTCCGAGTGGTTGAACTGGATCAGGTTCTGGACGACTTTTTCCTGGGCACTGTAGATGTCGCCCGCGGGCAGTTCCTGGATCCAGCGCGAGACCGTCTTCAGATTGGTCAGGACGCCGTCTTCATCCGCTTTCTTCTTGAAGAACCCGAACATGGTGCAGTCTTTCCCGAGTTATTGTTGTTTCGCGCGCACCCATTCCAGCACGGAAGCCAGCGCACTGTCGAGTCGCGAGGGGTCGTTGCCGCCGGCCTGGGCCATGTCCGGCCGGCCGCCGCCCTTGCCACCCACCTGGCCGGCGACATGGTTGACCAATTCACCCGCCTTGAGCCGGGTGGTGAGGTCGGGCGTGACCCCGGCGATCAGGCTGACCCGGCCGTCGGCGACCGAGGCCAGCACGATCACGGCCGATTTCAGCTTGTCCTTCAGCTTGTCCAGGGATTCCCTGAGCAGGGTCGCATCGGCCCCGTCCATCCGCGCGGCCAGGACCTTGATGCCGGCAAGTTCGACGGCCTGGTCGGCCAGGTCGTCGCCCTGGCTGGCGGCCAGCTTGGACTTGAGTCGGGCCAATTCCTTTTCCAGCGCCTTGACGTGGTCCATGATCTGGCTGATCTTGCCCGGCAGCTCGTGGGTTGGCGCCTTGAAGGTGCCGGCGGCCTGGGCCAGCAGGCGTTCCTGGGCCTGGACGAAGGCCAGGGCGTGGTCGCCGGTGACTGCTTCGATGCGTCGGATGCCGGCGGCGACCCCGGACTCGGCGACGATCTTGAACAGGCCGATGTCGCCGGTGCGGGCCACGTGGGTGCCGCCACACAGCTCACGGCTGCTGCCGATGTCGAGCACCCGCACCTCGTCGCCGTATTTTTCCCCGAACAGCATCATGGCGCCCAGCTTCTGGGCTTCCTCGATCGGCAGCACGCGGGCCTGGGTGCCGGCGTTGGCCAGGATCTCGTCGTTGACGAGTTGCTCGACCCGGCGGATGTCCTCGGCGCTGACCGGGGCGTTGTGGGCGAAGTCGAAGCGGGTCTTGTCCGGGTCGACCAGGGAGCCTTTCTGTTGCACGTGGGGGCCCAGCACTTCCCGCAAGGCCTTGTGCATCAGGTGGGTGACCGAGTGGTTGCGTTGGGTACGGGCGCGCCGGGTCCCATCGACCCGGGCGGACACGGTGTCGCCGATCCTGAGTTCGCCGGCCTTCAGTTCGCCATGGTGGCCGAACACGTCGGCCTGGATCTTCTGGGTATCGGCCACCACGAACAGCGTGGTGCCCGGCGCGCCGGCGACCAGTTCGCCGGCATCACCGACCTGACCCCCCGACTCGGCGTAGAAGGGCGTGTGGTCGAGGACCACCACGCCCGACTGGCCGGCATGCAGGACGTCCACCGGGCTGCCGTCGGCATACAACGCGGTGATCGTGGCTGACTCGACCGCCAGGGCTTCGTAGCCATGGAACGTGGTCGGCTGGCCCGTGTATTCGAGCGCGGCGGCCATCTTGAACTTGCCGGCGGCGCGCGACTGCTCCTGCTGGTGGGCCATGGCGGCGTTGAAGCCTTCGACGTCGACGGAGACGCCCTGTTCGCGGCAGACATCCTGGGTCAGGTCGAGCGGGAAGCCAAAGGTGTCGTGCAGCTTGAAGGCCGTGGCGCCGCTGAAGGTCTGGCCGCTGCGGGTGGTCAACTCGGCTTCCAGGATCGCCATGCCATGCTCGAGAGTCTCGAAGAAGCGGTCTTCTTCCATCTTCAGCACGTCCATGACCCGGGCCTGATTGGCCTTCAGGTCCGGGTAGGCTTCGCCCATTTCGGCGACCAGGTCGGGCACCATCTTGTGGAAGAAGGCGGCACGGGCGCCCAGCTTGTAGCCATGCCGGATGGCCCGGCGGATGATCCGGCGCAATACATAGCCGCGGCCCTCGTTGCCCGGGATGATGCCATCCGAGACCAGAAACGCGCAGGCGCGGATGTGGTCGGCAAGGACTTTCAGGGAGGGGCTGTCCAGATCGGCACAGCGGGTTTCCCGTGCGGCCGCGGCGATCAGCTTCCTGAACAGGTCGATCTCGTAGTTGGAGTGCACGTGCTGGAGCACGGCGGAAATCCGTTCCAGGCCCATGCCGGTGTCGACCGAGGGCTTGGGCAGCGGGTGCATGACGCCCTGCTCGTCCCGGTTGAACTGCATGAACACGTTGTTCCAGATCTCGATGTAGCGGTCGCCGTCTTCTTCCGGCGTGCCGGGCAGGCCGCCAGGAATGTGCGGGCCATGGTCGTAGAAGATCTCGGTGCACGGACCACAGGGCCCGGTATCGCCCATCATCCAGAAGTTGTCGGAGGCGTAGCGGGTGCCCTTGTTGTCGCCGATCCGAATGACCCGGTCGGGGGGCAGGCCGATGTCGCGGGTCCAGATGTCGAAGGCCTCGTCGTCCTCCGCATAGACCGTGACATAAAGCCGGTCCTGGGGCAGTTGGAATACTTCGGTGAGCAACTCCCAGGCATAGCGGATGGCGTCGTGCTTGAAGTAGTCGCCGAAGCTGAAGTTGCCCAGCATCTCGAAAAAGGTGTGGTGGCGTGCGGTATAGCCGACATTTTCCAGGTCGTTGTGCTTGCCGCCGGCGCGCACGCATTTCTGCGAGGTGACGGCGCGCGTGTAGGGGCGCTTGTCGAAGCCGAGGAAGACGTCCTTGAACTGGTTCATGCCGGCATTGGTGAACAGCAGGGTGGGGTCGTCGTGCGGCACCAGGGAACTGGACGCGACCACGGCATGGCCCTTCGAGGCGAAGAAATCAAGGAATTTCTGGCGGATTTCGCTGCTGTTCATGGCGAGGCAATGACATTGAATGAATCCGTCAATTGTAAGCCATCGGCAGGCAACTCCGCGCCCTTCGTGGGCGATTCCGGACCGGAGTCGACGCCTGGCGTCGGCCGGTTCGCCGGGCAGGCCGTCGACCGGGGGATAGCCTATTGAATTACTGCACTATTTCACTTATATTAGTGGCAACTAATATACTGTCCCAGGAGATCCCCATGTTCGGTGCTTACGGTATCAAGGAAGTTGACGTCGAATTCTTGCACGGCCGCAAGGATGACATTCACCTGATCGATGTCCGGACGGAGTCCGAGTTATCCGCCGGCGTCATCGATGGCGCGATCCATATCCCGCTCCACCTGCTCCCGATCAAGGCGCACGAAATTCCCCAGGACCGGCCGGTGGTCGTCTACTGCCGGTCCGGGGCCCGTTCGGCCCAGGCCTGCGCCTTCATGCAGGCCAAGGGCTATGACAATATGCACAACCTTTCCGGTGGCATCGCCGCCTGGGCACGCGCCGGCAAGCCCATCGCGACGAACCGCTGATTCTTGATCTTCCTCAAGCGGCGTGGGCCTCGGCCCGCGCCGCGCCTTCCCGCCCGTTGCATTCGAGCATTAAGTGGTTTAATGTTTGCGGGCTAATTTTCAGCACATGCTTATTTTGTGAACAAGGAGCAGAAATGAACTTCGATAAAGAGCTCGACGCCCGCGGCTTGAACTGTCCCCTGCCCATCCTGCGCTCTAAAAAGACCCTGAACGAAATGACCTCCGGCCAAGTGCTGAAAATCATTGCCACCGACCCGGGTTCGGTCAAGGACTTCGCCGCCTTCGCCAAGCAGACCGGCAACGAATTGCTGTCCTCCGCCGAAGCCGGTGGCGAGTACACCTTCTTCATCAAGAAGAAGTAAGCAGTCGCCAGACGCCAATGACTCACAAGGGCCTCGATGTCGAGGCCCTGTTCACATCCGGAGCGAGGCCCGGGCGGATGGCACAAGACAGGGCGAACAGTCTGCATCGCCTGGTTGGTCCCGCAACCCAACACAAACGATTGAAGGTGTGAGATGGAAGAGAAAAAACTCGCGATCATTGCCACCAAAGGCACTCTGGACTGGGCCTACCCCCCGTTCATCCTGGCGTCCACGGCGGCGGCCCTGGGCTATGAAACCCAGATTTTCTTCACGTTCTATGGTCTACAACTGGTGCGTAAGGATCTCTCCGGCCTCAAGGTCAGCCCGATTGGCAATCCCGGCATGCCCATGAAGATGCCGTTCGGCCCGAAGTGGTTCAAGGACATCAACTGGAACATCCCGAATGCCCTGCAGTGTGTGATTCCAGGCTACGAGTCGGTGGCCACCGCGCTGATGAAGCAAACCATCGCCAACAACGGCGTCGCCACCATCCCCGAACTGCGCGAACTCTGCCAGGAAGCGGATGTGAAGTTCCTGGCCTGCCAGATGACCGTGGAACTGTTCGGCTTCGAACATTCCGACTTCATCGACGGACTCGACTACGTGGGTGCGGCGACCTTCTTCGAGTTCGCAGGCGATTCCGACATCTGCCTCTTCATTTGAGGCTGTCTGCTGTCAAAGCCGCTTTCGAGCGGCTTTTTTTATGTCCCGATAACGGCCGAATATTCGAATAATCTACTGTTCGTTGCGGCCCGATGACGGCGCGGCTACCATGCGCCGGTTGCACTTTTTTTAACCGCTTCAAGTGGGGGAGACACACCAATGACGTTGAACAGACTTGCATTCGCTCTTGCCGCCGCCGGATTTGCCAGCGGCGCCTATGCCACCAATGGCATGAACCTCGAGGGCTATGGCCCGATCGCCCATGCCATGGGGGGTGCCTCGATGGCCTACGACAACGGCAACGCCGCCATGATGAACAACCCGGCCACCCTGGGTCTGGTCGCCGACGGCAGCAATCGCCTGGACCTCGCGGTCGGTTTCCTGGGCCCGGATGTCACCAGCAAGATGCCCATGATGCCGGATGCCGAATCCGGCGGCGATGCCTATCTCATGCCGGCCGTGGGCTGGTCGCGCAAGACCGGCGCGCTGACCTACGGGGTGGGCATGTTCGCGCAGGGCGGCATGGGTACGGAATATGGCAAGGATTCCTTCGTCAGTGGTTATCGCTCGCTGGGCTATGCCATGTCCAATGGCGCCGCCGGCAGCGCCGGCATGACCGGCATGGAAGCCCGCTCCGAGCTGGGCGTCGGCCGCGTGTTGTTCCCGGTCGCCTATGACCTCAGCCCGGCCTTCCGCGTGGGCGGCTCGCTCGATTTCGTCTGGGGCGGTCTCGACCTGGCCATGCCGCTGAGCGGTGACATGTTCGGCGACATGATGCCGGGCAGCACCAACTACTTTGGCGCCATCAGCCCGACCAGCACCATGCTCGGCAGCCTGAACGGCATGATGCAGAGCGGCATGGTGGCCGATATCCGCTATGGCCACTTCGATTTCTCCAACGGCGATTCCTTCAATGTCCGGCAGAAGACCAACGGTACCGGCTTCGCCGGCAAGATCGGCTTCGTGTGGAAGGCCAGCCCGAGCGTGCAGGTGGGGGGCACCTACCATTCCAAGACCGACATGAGCGACTTCAAGGGCAATGGCACCATGACCCTGGGCGTCACCACCGGTACCGGCGACAACATGGACATCCCGGTGCCCGGCAAGCTCGCGGTGCATGACTTCCAGTGGCCCGAGACCTTCGGCCTGGGCGTGTCGTTCAAGCCGAACGACCGCACCATGATCGCGCTCGACTACAAGCGCCTGAACTGGTCCGACGTGATGAAGAACTTCCACATGACCTTCACCGCGAACAGTTCCGCCGGCAACGTCGGCATGGGCCTGGCCAACCAGACCTTCGAGGCCACCCTGCGCCAGGATTGGGACGACCAGGACATCTTCATGCTGGGCGTGGCCTACAAGACCACCGACAAGCTGACCCTGCGCGGCGGTGTCAACCTGGCCAGCAACCCGATCCCGGAGAGCATCACCAACCCGCTCTTCCCGGCCACCATCGAGAACCATTACACGGTGGGCTTCGGCTACGAGATCGACCCCAGCTCCGAGGTCAATTTCTCGCTGGCCTTCGCACCGGAAGTGACGGTCCAGAGCGCCGTGACGCAGATGTCCATCGATCACAGCCAGATGAACTGGCAGCTGATGTACAGCAAGCGTTTCTAAGCGCGAGCAGGTAGAATCGCGGGGCTGGCGGAGACGACGCCGGCCCCGTTTTATTGATGTGGAGACAAGCATGCGTAAGTTCCTGGGCGCGTTCGCGCTCATGCTGTTGAGCCCCTGGGCCTGGGCGCTCGCGCCTTATGTCAATGGCGACCGTGTTGCCGCCGGCGGCATCGAGGACGTCATGACGGTGGTGGAGAACAAGCTGGCCAAGGCGGGCTTCACGGTGATCGGCAAGTATGCGCCCCCGGGCCTGCCTGGCCATGGTGTGGTGGTGGTGACCGACAATGCACTGTTGGGTACGGTGAAATCCCTGGGCGGTGCCAATATCGTCGGCGCGCCCATCCGGATCGGCGTCAAAGCCGACGGCAGCGTCTCCTATATGAATCCAGACTACTGGTATCGCGCCTATTTCCGGGGCGGATTCAAGGTGGCCGAGAAAACCATCAAGGCCGTGCAGACCAAGCTCGGCCGCACCCTCGGTGCGCGCGGCACTTTCGGCGGCGACGTCGCCAAGACCGACCTGTCCGAATACCAATACATGTTCGGCATGGAGAGTTTTGACTCCGACAAGAACCTGCTGATCGAGCACCTGAGCTTCGAGGATGCCGTCAAGGCGATCCAGGACAATCTTGCCAAGGGCACGGCGAAGACCAGCAAGGTCTACGAGGTGGTGGTGCCGGAGAAGAAGATCGCGGTGTTCGGGGTGGCCATGAATGATGCCAAGGAGGGCGAGGGCTGGTGGGTCAAGACCATCGGCACCGACAACATCGCCGCGTTGCCTTATGAGATCTACGTGGTCGGTGGCAAGGCCCAGCACCTGTTTGCCCGCTACCGCATCGCACTCGGCTGGCCGGCGGTCGGCATGGGCCAGTTCATGCGCATCGTCGAGGCCCCCTACATCATCCAGGAAACCCTGGCCCAGGTGGCGGGCGGCGCCGCCACCAAGTAATTTCCCTTTAGCGACCTTTGCGCAGGGCCCGGAGCGGAAAGCGCGCCGGGTCCACCGCGTCGAGCAGATCTGCTTCCATCGGCAGCGGTTCCCCTTCCAGTTGACAGGCCAGGGTCTCGGCCAACAAGGCGGCCCAGACCAGCCCGCGCGAGGCATAGCCGAGCAGGCCGTGCAGACCGGCCTGGCGGGGCATGTCGGCCAATCGGGTCGCGGTGTCGGTGGGCAGGGTGTCCCAGTCCGGCAGCGTGCCGGCCAGCGGCAGGCGATCCGGAGCCACCGGGCGGAAGCCGACCCGGTGACCGAGTCCGTCCAGTAGGCCACGCCTGTCCCAGTCCGGCAGCAAGCCGCCCAGGCGGACCAGGTTGTCCGTGGCGCAGCGTTCGCGCGGCTGCGGGTCGTCGTCGAGGTCGTAGGACGCGCCTACCGCGTGCCAGCCATCCACCGCCGGGGTGGCATAGCCATCCCGGCATAGACAGGCGGGCAGCCGGGGCAGCCGGCCTTCGGCGATCAGGCTGACCTGGCCGCGCACTGCGCGGATCGGCAAGCGTGCGGCCTGGGCCAGCGCAGTGACCTCGGCGCCGTTGGCCAGAATCAGGTGGGGCGCTTCGCCGATCAGCGTGCCGTCCTCGGCGAGCGCCTGCCAGGCCTCGCCGACCCGGCGCAGGGTGCGGACCGAAGTGTCGAAGCGATACGCGACGGATGCCCCGGCCAATTCGAGTGCGGCGCGACACAGGCTGGGCGGATGGGCCCAGCCGCCTTGTCCGAACCACCAGCCGCCGGCCGGCGCGGCATGACCGAGCCGGACCGTCGCCGCCGCGGCGTCGAGGAACTCGAGGTACTCGGCTGGCAGGGCCAAGGTATCCGCCGTGCCGCGCATCAGGGCTTCCTGTGCTGGATCACGGGCGAATTGCATCACGCCGCAGGCCGCCAGGCGAGCGCCAGCGGCGCGCATCGCCGGACTGTGCCAGGTGCGCCGCCCATACAGGTAGGCGGCCCGGGACAGGCGGGAGGCGATATTGTCGTCGCGCGACAGCATCGGCATCTGGATGCCCGCCAGGTTGCCCGAGGCGGCCTGCCCGGGACCGGGCCGGCGGTCGATCAGGGTGATCCGCCAGCCTCGCCGGGCCAGCCGTTCGCACGCGGTGGTGCCGGCCACGCCGGCGCCCAGGACCAGCGCCTCGCGGACCGGGGGCGACAGGCGGGGTCGTTCCTGCAGGAAACGCCCGACCAGCATGGCTTTCTTGCCACCGAAACCGGGACTCAGATCAACCCTGAAGCCGGCCTCGGCAAGCAGTTGTCGGACCGGCACCGCCACCGACCAGGTGGCCACCGAGGCCCCCCAACGGGCCAGCTGGCCAAGCCGCCGGATCAGCCCGGGCGACCAAAGCTCGGGATTCCGGTCCGGGGCGAACCCGTCCAGGTAGAAGGCATCCACCTCGGCACGCAGCTTGGTCAGCAGGGACGCGGCATCGCCCAGAAGCAGGGTGAGCTGCACCCGGCCGGCGTCCAGTTCCAGGCGATGGAAGCCGGGGGTCAGGGTCGGCCAGGCGGCGTGCAATTCGGCCGCCAGCGGCGCGAATTCCGGCCAGGCGCCGTGCAGCCGGGCCAGGTCGGCGCCGGTGAAGGGGTGGCGTTCGACCGACAGGTAGTGCAGCCGCCGGCAGGCATGCGGGTCAGTGCGCCAGGCGGCCCAGGTGGCGAGGAAATTGAGGCCGGTGCCGAATCCGGTTTCCAGGATCGTGAAATGGTCGCGGGCCTGCCAGCGCTCCGGCAGGCGATTGCCGGCCAGGAAGACATGGCGTGCTTGGGCCGGTCCCCCCGCGGCGGCGTGATAGACATCGCCGTAGGCCGAGGACCAGGGCACGCCGTCGGGGTTGAATTCGAGCCGGGCCGGCAGGAGGGGGACGTAGGCCATCAGGTTCGGTTGAACAAAGCCGCGATCCGGGCCGCGTCGAAACGGTAGTCATGGCCGCAGATCTCGTCCTGGATCAGGATTTCGCCGTGCTCGCGCAGGGTCGCCTCGCATTCGGCCTGGCCGAGCGTGCGCAGCATGGCCTCCACCTTGGGCCAATCCTCGGGACAGTGGTGCGAGACCGGGCGGGGGTCGTAGACCCGGATATCCTCCTCGGGAAACAGCCGGGACAGAAGCGGGACGCCCCCCAGGCCAGTCAGTTCGGCGGGGCGTACGGTCTCCGCCAGGCGCTGGATGCGCGTCCAGCCGTCCGGATCGCGCCGGTCGGCGTCCGGCAGCTTCTGCAGGAACAGGCCGGCGGCGCGTTCGGCGCCCGCCTGCAGGAAGAGCCGGGTCGGCTGCTGCTCGGAGCGCTCCAGATAGTGCTCGAAAATGGCGCCGATGCTGTCACCGTCGAGGGGGACCAGGCTCTGGTAGGGCTGGCGCATGTGCGCCGATTCCAGGGTCAGCGCCAGCTGGCCATGGCCGAGCAAGTCCGGGACCGGGGCTTCGACCACCTCGGGCCGGCTCCGCGCCATGCCGCGCAGGCGCAGGCGTTCATCGCAATCCAGCACCAGCAGTTCCACCGGTCCCTGGCCCTTGAGCTGGAAGGTCATGCGGCCGGGGTGCTTCAGGTTGGCGGCAATCAAGGCGGTGACCGCGGTCATCTCGCCGAGCAGGCGGGCGACCGGCGCCGGATAGGCGCGACGGGCCTGGAGCGCGCGCCAAGTGTCGCCAAGCTGGACCAGGGCGCCCCGGATGTCGAGGGCTTCGAACAAGAAGGGACGGACCTGATCGCGCATGGCTGGCGCGGTGTCGGTGGCGGGTTGGCGTTCTGGCATTTGCGGGGGCTCTCGGATCGAGCGCAGACCGGTCATGCTTCGGCGGTAGAATGTCCGCTCCATCGATGACGAGGTTCGCGTCGTGATTCATCTCGTATTGTGCTGGCATTTCCACCAGCCCGACTATCGTACCGAAGACGGGCGCTATTTTCTGCCCTGGACTTATTTGCACGCGCTCAAGGATTACTCCGATATGGCCGCGCATCTCGAAGCCTGGCCGGACATGCGCGCGGTGGTCAATTTCGTGCCCACCCTGCTCGAGCAGCTGGACGACTATGTCGAACAGTTCCGCACCAGCCAGCTGCGCGATCCGCTGCTCGAGGCCTTGGTGCATCCGGACCTGGCCAGCCTGTCGCCGGATCGGCGCAGGACGCTGGTCGAGACCTGCTTCAAGCTGAACTTTCCGACCATGCTCGATCCCTTCCCCGGTTATCGTCGTCTGCACCGGCTCTGGCAGGCGGCGGGCCAGGACGGCGAAGCCGAGATCGAGCATTTATCCGGCCAGTACCTGGCCGACCTGGTGACCTGGTATCACCTGGCCTGGACCGGGGAATCGCTGCGCCGCGAGCATGCCTGGCTGGTCAAGCTGATGGAAAAGGGCGGCCATTTCGAGCTGGAAGAACGGGAACAGCTGTATCGCTTGATCGGTGAGGTGATCGCCGACCTGATCCCGCGCTACCAGGCGCTCGAATCGCGGGGTCAGATCGAATTGTCGACCACGCCGCACAGCCATCCGATCGCGCCACTGCTGATCGATTTCCAGTCGGCGCGGGAGGCCCGGCCGGGCTTGCACCTGCCCTCGGCAACCCACTACCCGGGTGGCCCCGCGCGGGTGCGCGTGCATTTGGACGCAGCCCTGGCCGAGCATGCGGCCTATTTCGGCAAGCCGCCGACCGGCATGTGGCCGGCCGAGGGGGGCGTCTCGGAAGCCGCCTTGGCCCTGTTTTCCGAGGCCGGGGTGCGCTGGGTGGCGAGCGGCGAGGGCGTCCTGCGCCACAGCCTGTACCAGGCCGGCCTCGACAGCAGTCATCCGCAGGCCTGGCTGAGCCGGCCCTGTCGCTTGGACGGGCAGCGCACGGTGACCTTCTTCCGGGACGATCACCTGTCCGACCTGATCGGCTTCGAGTACAAGGGCTGGTTTGCCCAGGACGCGGTGCGCCACTTTCCCCGGACCCTCGAAGAGCGCTACCGTCAGGTCACGCACGCCGAGCCCGTGGTCTCGGTGATCCTGGATGGCGAGAACGCCTGGGAGTACTACCCCTACAACGGCTGGTACTTCCTGTCCGAACTGTATGAAGCCTTGAGCCATCATCCCGCGATCCGGACCACGACCTTTTCGGAGTATCTCGACCTGTATCCGGACCAGGTCGCCGCCTTGCCCCGTCTTTCGGCCGGTAGCTGGGTCTATGGCGACTTCACCACCTGGATGGGCGATCCGGCCAAGAACCGCGCCTGGGACTTGCTCTGCGCAGCCAAGACGGCTTACGACCAAGCCCTGTCCGGCTTGTCCGAGGCGCGTCGCCGCGAGGCGGAAACCCAGTTGCGCTCCTGCGAGAGCTCGGATTGGTTCTGGTGGTTCGGCGACTACAACCCGGGGGCCAGTGTCGCCGCCTTCGACAACCTGTACCGGGCCAAGCTGCGCCGGCTCTACCAGACCCTGGGCCTGGCCATTCCGGCCGCGTTGTTCACGCCGCTGAGCGGGGGCGGGGGCCTGGCCGAGGGCGGCGGCGTCATGCGCCGTGGCGGCCATGGCTGATCTGCTACACTGCGCGACCGATTTTTCAGGAGTTCGCCATGAGCGATGAAGTGGTCAGCAAGCACAAGGTCGTCTATATCCGCTACAGCGTGCTGGACGAGAGCGGCCAGGTGATGGGCCAGCAGGACATGCCCACCGGCTATGTGCATGGGGCGGGCAGCGGCCTGTTCGACGAGATCGAGCACAGCCTGGATGGCCACAAGGTGGGCGACCAGGTGGAATCGCTCCTGCCCCCGGGCGCCTTCGGCGAGCGCAATCCCGATCTGGTGATCGAGGAAGAGCTCGACAACGTGCCACCCCAGATCCGCTTCGTCGGCGCCGAGGCCGAGATGCAGAACGAGAACGGCGATGTACTGACTTTCCGGGTGACCGCGATCGAAAACGGCCGCATCACCCTGGATGGCAACAATCCCTTGGCCGGGCGCGTGGCCAAGTGTGTCGCCGAGATCCTGTCGATGCGTGACGCCACGCCCGAGGAAATTCAGTCCGGGTTTCCGGCCGAACAGGGGGTGCCTCGGCTGCATTGAGCGGGGTGTCTGCTGGACCATGAAAAAAGCCCGCCGAAGCGGGCTTTTTTCATCCTGGACCGGATTACTTGGCCGGGCAGGCGTCTTCGCCCGGCACCTTGCCGGGAATCAGCAGGAATTGCTCGAACGGGCCCATGACCTTCATGGCCTCGCCCTTGGGGCCTTCGAAGCGCAACCGGCCGAACATCATGGCGCGCATCGGGCCGTATTCGCCGGCGCCCATTTCCTTCCAGCGCTTGGTTTCGGCGTGCATCTTGTAGTCCATGTCGAAATTCAGCGTGGCGTTCTTGATCGGGCCGGCATAGACGCAGGTGGTCTTGCCGCCCTGGGTGGAAATGGTCATTTCCACGGCCGTCTTCTCGCCGCAATCGGTGCGGTACATGTGGATCACCTTGTAGCCGCGGCCGCCATCGTTCTTGGACCATTTTTCCGCCAGCTCGGTGGTCAGGGCGGTATTGGTGTTCCAGTATTGGCAAGCCTGGTTGGCCCACTCGGCGGACATCAGGGGGGCGGCTTGGGCGGTGGCGGCGCAGGACAGGGCGGCCAGGACGAACAGCTGTTTACGCATTTTCTATTGTCTCCTCACATGCAATTGGGGCAAAAGCCGGGCAAGGGTAGTCCGACAGCCCGGCCCTGTCAAAGCAACTATTTGTGCCGTCAATCAAGATTATTAATGGGGCACTTTGTCTTTCAGCGCGCCATACAGCCAGGTGCCGTGCAGGGCACCGGCCAGCACTGCCAGGGCACCGATCGAGCCCATGCCGACCAGGGCGAACACCGGGCCCGGACACAGCCCGATCAAGCCCCAGCCGAGGCCGAAAATGAAGCCGCCATGTATGTAGCTCTTGCGACCGGGCGGCTTGGTCGGTATCTCGATAGGCTGGCCGTCCAGGGCACGGCGGCGACCCAGGTACTTGATGAGTTGGACGCTCAGCAGGCCGGTGGCGATGGCCGAGAACATCACGCCGAACATGTGAAAGTTCTGGAAATGGAACATTTCCTGGATGCGGTACCAGGATGCGGCTTCCGATTTCACCAGGATGAAGCCGAAGGCCATGCCGGCCAGCAGGTAGGGCAGGTAGCGGTTCATTGCAGGAGCAGGGGGACCAGGAGCCAGGAGGACAGCAGGCCGCCGGCAAAGATGCCGAGCACCGCGTAGACCGAGGCGAGTTGCAGGGTGGACAGGCCGGTGATGGCGTGGCCCGAGGTACAGCCGCCGGCGTAGCGGGTGCCAAAACCGACCAGCACCCCGGCGGTGAACAGGAAGGTGAGGTTGCGCACGGTGGGCGCGAACAGTTCGTCGGGGATCAATTCGCCGGCAGGTGCGGCGAAGCCCCACGACTGGATCATGGCCAGGGCGGCCGGGGTCAGCGCCACCGGGTCGGGATTGGCGAACACCACGCCGGCGAGAAAACCGCCCAGGGCCGTGCCGATCACGAACACCAGGCTCCAGGTGTGTTCCTTCCAGTTGTACTTGAAGAAATCGACCTCGACCTGGCGTGGCTGGGTGATCGCGCACAGGTGACGCAGGTTGTTCGAGATGCCGAACGAACGGTTGCCGACGAACAGCATCAGCGGGACCATGAGGCCGATCAGCGGACCGGCCACGTACCAGGGCCAGGGCGCGTGCAGCCATTGAGTCAGTGTTTCCATACTTGAGTCTCCCCCTCAGGTGAACGCGATTATATGAGCAAAAAGCTCATGTATTGCGGACATCCTTCCGGGGCGGGGATCTCAGCGCAGCTGCGCGCTTTCCACCAGGGCGATGCGGGCCGTAAGCCGGGCCACCGCGGGGCTGTCGCCGGCTTCCCGGGCCCGGGCCAGCGCCACGCCGAGCCAGGCCAGCAAGGGCCGTCGCCAGCCTTGTTCGGACGCGGTGTCGATGGCCAGTGTGAGGCCCTCGGGCGGCAGCCGTCCCTGTCTGAACAGTACGCCGGCGCCGATCAGGCGCGAGACCGGGTCGCGCACCTCGGCCAGCGTCGCCACCTCAGGGCGGGCGAGCAGGGGGCGATAGGCCTCGGGCAGGGCGGCCGCTTCGACACCGGTCCAGTCGCCGGAAAGGAAGCCCGCATAGTGCCGCTCGGTCGCTGCCGCGGCTTCGGCGACGGCGCGATAGTCGGGACAGTCGTCGAAGACCAGCGCGGCCGCACGCACGCCACAGCGGGCCAGCGCCACCCGCGCGGCGAGATCCGGACGGCCGGTGCGTGCGACCTCGGCGCGTGCCTTGGCATAACTCAGGTCGGCCAGGCGGGTGTGGCCGTCCAGGTAATGCCCATGATGCGCTTCCAGCGCGCCTTGGGCGTTGAGCTTCCAGTCCGGTGGCGGCGGGGCGCTGGCGCAGGCGGCGAGGAGCAGGGGCAACAGCCAGGCGAGCAGGCGGGTCATGGCAGCTTCACCTCCACGTCGCGGGCGAACGGCCACTTGCGGTTGATCTCGTTGATCAGGTGGTTGACCTTGACCAGGCTGGCGTCGACTTCGGCACGCAGGCTGGCGAGATCGGTGGTTGCGCCCTTGACGTCGGCCGAGATGGCCTGCCCGTTGGCCAGGATGGCATCGGCCTTCTTCAGGCTTTCGCGGACCTCGGCAAGCAGGGCGTTGACCTGGACGGTGGCGCGCCGGGTCTCGTCCATCACGCCCCCTTGGCCGAACACCTGCTGGTCGGTCTTGGCGAGTATGCCATCGACCTTCAGGGAGACGCCATCGAGGGTGCCAAGCAAGGTGTTGGTGCGATCCAGGGTAGCCGCGACCTTGCGCGCGTCGCGTTCGCCGAGCACGCCGGCCAGCACGCCCTGGTCGCCGGTCATCCGGCCGGTGACGGTCTCGACATGGGCCAGGCTGCGGTTCAGGCTGGAGTCGTCGTCGGTCATCTGGTTGAGGTTGGCGAGCAGCGATTTAACTTCGGCCACGATGGCCGGCAACTCGGCGGCGGCGTCGCCCACCAGCAAAGGCCGCACCTCGCCATCCTTGAGCGGGGGATCGGCCAGGTTGGCTGAGAACGCCCGGATCTTGGCGCCGCCGACCAGGGATTTCTCCAGGGTGAAGACGCTGGTTTCGCGCAGCCACTTGGCATCCTTGACCGGGACCGACAATTCGACGCGCACCTCGCCGGACTCGGTCAGGGCCATGTGCTTGACCTGGCCGACCGGGAAACCGGCAAAGGTCATCCGCATGCCCGGGCTGACGCCCTCGGCGTTCTCGGCGATCAGGGTAAGTTGCTGGGTCCGTTCGAAGGCGCCCCGCGCGTACAGGGTGTAGACCAGGAAGCCGAGCGCCAGGGCCAGGGTCAGGGCGAGCAGCAACCCGACCTTGAAGTCCAGGTTCTTGATCAGCGGCGCGCGTACAGGGGCTCGTTCCATGTGTAGTCCACGATCCAGCATTCGTTGTACTGATCCGCGATGGCCGTCAGGCAGGCTTCGACGAAGGGCGGATAGTGCGTGTCCGGCAAAAGCAGGGCCGGTCGGTCGATGACGATTATAGAGGGCGCGCGGATGGCCGCGCGCAGCAACTTGGCCACGAAACGTTCCTCGCCATCGAGGTCGGGATCGCGCTTGAACGCGGCCTCGGTACGGCCGAGCCGGACGAGCAGGTCCCAGGCCAGGTCGGCGGCAGCCGCATAGGCGAGGTTGCGCCGGTATTGCGGCACCACGGCGATGTTCTCCAGCACCGACAGGTTGGCGCGCAGGGGCAGGTCCTCGGAGACCCGTGAGGCGTCGGCGCCCTCGGCCCGGGCCAGGGCGGCCAGGCGCGCGCTCGGATCGGTGACCCAGGTCAGATGTATTTGAGGATCAATGACAGCACCTCGATCAGCATCAGCACGAAAAACAGGCGGACCATGCCGCGCAGCACCGAGATCGGCACGAAGAACAGCTTGCCGGGCGGCGCGGCGAGGCCCTCTGAGATCGGAATCACGGTGACCGCGAGGCCGAAGGCGAACACCTTGGCCCAAAGCAGCACGATGGTGGGCAGGTCGAACAGGCTGCCGAGGATGTGGTTGAACTCGGGCAGGCTGGAAGTCTGGAAGCCATACACGGCGATGTAGGCGAGGCACAGCGCCAGGGTGCTGGCCATGGCGGTCAGGGCGAGCACGGAGACCACGCCGCCGATCACGCGCGGGATGAACTCGAAGCGCATCGGTTCCACGCCGGCCGCTTCCAGCGCCTTCATCTCGTTGTGCACGATCATCAGCGCGACTTCGGTGTTGATCGCCGCGCCCGAGCGCAGGCCGACGAACAACGCGGTGAGCAGCGGCAGCAGTTCCATGACCAGCAGGTTGACCGACATCTCCAGGGCATGCTGGGCAATACCGAAGTCGCGCGCGCTGTCGACCACGATCTGGATCAGGACGAAGGAGAGCAGGGCCGAGAACAGGCTGAAGCCGGGCAGAATCTGCCAGGCGGTGAAATAGATCTGTTTCTGCACCACCGAACGGGTGGCGCTGTTGTAGGTGGCCGGGGTCAGGCTTTCCACCACCGCCTCGGCGCCAAAACGCACCAGCCGGCGCCAGGTCCCGAGCCAAGCCCGGAAGGCGGCGCCGCGACGGCTGAGTCGGTCGATGACATGCTCCATGGCCGGCATCATACCGCTCCGGGGAGCGGTACGTACGGCCCAACCGGACGCCGCCGCTCGAACCGGTCCGCCGCCGCCGGGGCGGGATACAATCCGGACATGCCCGTCCCCCCGAGTGCCCGCCTGCCATGCCGATCACTACACTGAATCTGCGTGCCCGCCGCCTGGTTTTCCAGTTGGTCGGCAGCCTGGCGTTCCTGGCCCTGCTGTTGCTGCATGCCAGCGGACTCCATGACTTCCAGAGCCTGTCCCGCCTGGACATGGTGCTCTACGACACCAAGCTCGAGCTGGGCATGATCGACGCGCTCGACGACCGCGTGGTGATCGTCGACATCGACGAGAAGAGCCTGCGCGAACTCGGCCGCTGGCCCTGGTCTCGGGACAAGACGGCCCGGCTCACGGCGCGCCTGTTCCAGGACTACGGCGTGGCCTCGGTCGGCTATGACATCCTCTTCGCGGAGCCGGACCAGAGTTCCGGCCTGCCGGTCCTGGAACAGCTGGCGCGCGGCGCGCTGCGCGACGATCCCTCCTTCCCGGCCCTGGTGCGCCAGTTGCGGCCACGCCTCGACTACGATGCCGAGCTGGCCCGCGCGCTGGCCACCGGTCCCTCGGTGCTGGGCTATTACTTCACCTTTGCCACCGGCGCCGAAACGGTGAACCCGGACGGCTTGCCGGCGCCCCTGCTCGAGTGCGCCGAGCTGCATCGCGCCGGCGTGCGGCCGATGCAGGCGGCGGCGTTCAGTGCCAACCTGCCCGGCCTGACCCGGGCGGCGGCCTCGGCAGGCTTTTTCAACATGGACGCGGATTTCGACGGGGTCGCCCGGCGCATGCCCCTGGTCATCGAACATCAGGGCCGCTGCTATGGCGCCCTGGCCCTGCTCACCACGCTGCAAGCCATGGCCGCCGGCACCCCCCGCGTGCTGCCTGCCGAGGGTGTCCACCCGGCCGCGCTCGACCTCGATGGCCTGCGCATCCCCATGGACGACCAGGCCCGCGTTGCCGTGCCCTACCGGCCGCCGGGCGCCTTCCGCTATGTCTCGGCCGCCGACGTGCTGGCCGGCCGTGCCGCAGTGGCCGACCTGGAGGGCCGCGCGGTGCTGATCGGCTCCTCCGCACCCGGCATCATGGACCTCAGGGTGACGCCCACCGCCAAGGTGTTTCCGGGCGTGGAGATCCACGCCAACCTGATTTCCGGGGTGCTCGACGGCACCGTGAAATGGACGCCTCCCTGGGCCCGCACACTCGAGATCGGCCTGGTCGTGGTGCTCGGACTGGCGCTCGCCGCGGGGCTGCCCTTGCTGGCGCCCCTGGCCGCCTCCCTGGTCACCCTGGCCCTGGCGGTCGCCCTGCTCGGTGCCGACTACGCGGCCTGGGCCCAATGGCATGCCCATCTGCCCGTGGCCACGGTCCTGGTCGCGGTGCTTGGCCTGTTCGTCATCAACATGTCCTACGGCTTCTTCGTCGAGGCACGTTCCAAGGCCCAGATCACCCGCCTGTTCGGCCAGTATGTGCCGCCCGAGCTGGTCGACGAGATGGCCAAGGACCCGGAGCGCTACAGCCTGCGCGGCGAGTCGCGGGTGATGTCGGTGCTGTTCACCGACATCGTCGGATTCACCAGCATCTCGGAAAAGCTGGAAGCCTCGGAGTTGGCCGCCATGCTCAACGTCTACCTGTCGCACATGACCCGCCTGGTGCAGGATCACCAGGGCACCATCGACAAGTACATAGGTGATGCCATCATGGCCTTCTGGGGCGCGCCGATGAGCGACCAACACCATGCCCGCGATGCGGTGTTGACCGCGCTCGCCATGCAGGCCACTCTGGCAGAGTTGAACCCGCAGTTGGCGGCGCGCGGCTGGCCGCCGGTGAGTGTCGGCGTCGGCGTCAACACCGGGCGCATGGCGGTCGGCAACATGGGTTCGGCGTTCCGCATGGCGTACACGGTGATGGCGGACGCGGTGAACCTGGCTTCGCGCCTGGAGGCACTGACCCGGCAATACGGGGTCGGCGTGCTGGTCGGCGAGGAGACCCGGCAGGCGTGTCCGGAGCTGGTCTTCATGCCGGTTGATCGGGTCCGGGTCAAGGGCAAGCAGCAGCCGGTCGCCATCTACGAACCGCTGGGCGAGGCTGGTGCGGTGGCCGAGGACCGTCTGGCCGAGGCGCGCCGCTTCGAAGCCGCCCTGGAGGACTACCTGCGGCGCCGCTGGGATGCCGCCGAGGTTGCGCTCACGGACTTGAACAGCCGCCGGCCGTGCAAGCTGTACACGGTGTATCTGGAGCGCGTGGCCCATTTCCGGAGCGAGCCGCCGCCAGAGGACTGGGACGGTGTCTTTGTCTACACGAGCAAATGAGGGAGAAGGCGATGCAGGTCAGGGTGCTGGGCTGTTCGGGGGGCATTGGCGGCGAACGCCACACCACATCGTTCCTGGTCGACGACGACATCCTGATCGATGCCGGCAGCGGCGTGACCCGGTTGTCGCTCGAAGCGATGGCACGCGTTCGCCACGTGTTCATCACCCATGCCCATCTCGATCACATCCTGGCCTTGCCACTCCTGCTCGACAGCGTCGGCGCGGTACGCACGTCGCCGTTGCTCGTGCATGCCTTGCCCGAGGTGATCGAGATCCTCAAGGCGCATCTCTTCAACTGGCAGATCTGGCCGGATTTTGCCCGGATCCCCGATGTGCATCGCCCCGCCATGCGCTACGCGGCGCTGGACATCGGCGTGCCCGAGCGGCTCGATGGGCGCGAGATCATCGCCATCCCGGCCAGCCATGGTCGGCCGGCGGTCGGCTTTCTCCTACGCGGCGCCACCGGCAGCCTGATCTTTTCCGGCGACACCGCGAGCCACACCGATCTGTTCCAGCTCGCCAACGCGACCGATGACTTGCGCCACTTCATCGTCGAAGCCTCGTTCGCCAACAGTCACGAGCACATCGCCGAGATTTCCGATCATTACTGTCCGGCCACCTTGTTGCCCGATCTGGCCAAGCTGCGGTCCACCGCGCAAGTCTGGATCACCCATCTGAAACCGGGCGGCGAGGCCGAGATCATGGCGGAACTGGCACCCTCCGGCGGCACGACGCTCGGTGTGAGGCCGCTTCAGCCAGATCAGGTGTTCGATCTTTGATCCAGGGCGGGGCGGGTGCCACCATGAAAAAGGGGGCCGAAGCCCCCTTGCGCTCGATGTGACGACGGCTCAGCCCTTGGCGGTGAACTTGTAGTTCTCGGGCAGGGCCAGGGTGTCGGACCAGACGTTGCGCGCCCAGGATTCCATGTAGGCCATCTCGAGTTCGCTCTCTTCGCTGGACACGCCGTTGGCATCCTTGGGCGGGACCATGGCCTTCTTCTCGTCGTTCCAACGGAACACGGTGGCGACGTGGAAGGCGGTGGTCTCGGAGCCCGCCGAGTAGCAGGTGTTGGTGACCACCGGTGCCGGGTCGACCGGACGACCGCTGAACATCTCGCTCATGGCATAGGCGCACATCTTGCCGGTGTTGTTGGCCACCGAACCCGACTTCGGGAAGTTGGTCAGCGCGGAGTCGCCCAGGATATGGACGTTCTTGACCACCTTGGATTCAAACGTCGTGTAGTCGATGGTGCACCAGTTGCCATTGTTGCCATCGCGCACGCCGGCCATGCCGCAGATCGCGGCGGCGCGCATCGGCGGCACCACGTTGATCACGTCACCCTTGACGTCGTCGAACTCGGTGCCGACCATCATCTTCTTGGCGTCAACCGCGCGCGGCATGTTGTTGGGGCGGTACTCGATCATGCTGTTGTCAGTGCCGTAGCCGTAGTGCTTCTTCCAGGCAGCCAGGAACAAGCCCTTCTTGGAGGCGATGTCCGGGTTGCCGTCCAGGATGATGATCTTGGACTTCGGCTTGGCTTTCTTGAAGTAGGTGGCGACCATGCAGGCGCGCTCGTAGGGGCCGGGCGGGCAGCGGTACGGGGACATCGGCACCGACATCACGAAGGTGCCGCCGTCGGGCATGGCTTCGAGTTGCTGGCGCAGGACGCCGGTTTGGTCACGGGTGGCCTTCCAGCCATGCTTCACGGTTTTCTGGGCTTCGGCGTCGTAGCCTTGCACCTTGTCGAACAGCAGTTCGATGCCGCCAGCCAGGACCAGCTTGTCGTAGGCGAGGGTCTTGCCGCCCGCAGTGGTCACGGTCTGCTTGGCCGAGTCGATCGCGGTGACCTTGTCCTTGACCCAGGTATCGACCATCTGGTGCAGGTAGGTGTAGGGCAGCTCGATGTCCTGCATCTGGTTGATGCCAGCCAGCACGGTGTTCGAGAACGGACAGGAGGTGAAGTGGTCGTTCGGCTCGATGACAGTGACATGGGCCTTCGGATACCAGGTTTTCAGGTATTTGGCGAAGGTCGAGCCGCCGAAGCCGGCGCCCACCACGATCACCTTGGGCGCGCCGCTCGATGCGGTCTGGGTGGATGCGCAACCGGCCAGGGGGCCGACCGCGGCGATGCCAGCGGCGCCGGCGGATGCTTTCAGAAAGTCGCGACGATTAATGCTCATGATCTATGTTCTCCTCTATCGCGATCACTTAACGGCGGCGAAGTACTTGGCCATCATTTCGTATTCAGCCTCGGTGTAGCCGGCGGCATGCTTCTTCATCACGGTGCCCGGACGGGAACCATCCTTGAACGCCTTCATCTGGTCGACGAAATACTTGGCTTCGAGGCCGGCCAGGCTCGGCACGGCGCCGCGGCTCTTGCCCTCGGGGCCATGGCAGTAGGAACAGTTGGCGGCAATAAAGCGGGCGCGCGGATCGGCGTGGGCCGAGGCGACGGCGCCCAGTGCTCCCGCGAGCAACAAGGTTACGGCGATGGATTTTTTCATAGTGCTCCTCCAGCTTGGGAAAAAGGGCGGCGGGCCGCCAACCGAAACAAAATAAAAACGCCGTTCGGGCGTTCTTGATTTGCATCAACCGAAATGTTGAGAGATTTGTAGTCGGATATCAACAAGCAAACCCTAATATTGGCGCGGTTTTTCGCCGGGTTACGCTAGTTTTTCGCACCCAGGGCGCGGGCCCGTTCCTGGCGGGCTTTCAGGCGGGCTTGCTCTTGGTCGGCATCGTAGGCAGCGTCCCGCCATCCGGCCAGGTGGCGCTCGACCAGGTCGGCCAGGGCCGATACCCAGGTTGGCCGGGTATTGAGCGCCGGGATGTAGTGGTACTCGCCGCCACCGGCCTGCAGGAACGTGGTCTTGCCTTCCATGGCGATCTCTTCCAGGGTTTCCAGGCAGTCCGCCGCGAAGCCGGGGCACAGGGTATCGACCCGCCGGGTCTTCTGGCGGCCCAGTTCGGCCAGGGTTGCGTCGGTGTAGGGTTGCAGCCACTCGGCCTTGCCGAACCGGGACTGGAAGGTGAT
The DNA here is from genome assembly GCA_049322515.1 of Pseudomonadota bacterium. Taxonomy (GTDB): domain Bacteria; phylum Pseudomonadota; class Gammaproteobacteria; order Burkholderiales; family Thiobacillaceae; genus Parasulfuritortus. Next base: position 161,904 of record JBMOQW010000025.1, on the reverse strand, counting down.
GCGGTAGGCCTCGGGCGCCAGGTCGAGCGCTTCGGCGAGCAGGCGGCCGGTCTTCAGGCATTCGCAGTGGTAGGGATCGCCCAGTTCAAGGCTGCGCTTGGGCACACCGTGGAAGCTCATGAGCAGCACGTCCGGCCGGCCGTGTTCGGCCCAATGGCTTGCCACGCTCTGGCGCAGGGCATCGATGTAGCCGGGGTCGTCGTGATAATGGCGCACGGTCCGCAGGTCGGGCTGGGCGCGGGTCTTGAGCAGGGTGCGGTAGACGGCATCGAGGGCGGTGCCGGCACTGCTGGCGGCGTACTGCGGGTAGAGGGGCATGATCAGGAGACGGTCGCAGCCCTCGCGTTTCAGTTGGCCCAGCATGGCGGCCACCGAAGGCTGGCCATAGCGCATGGCCCAGGCCACCCGCACCGGCTCGGAAAGACGCGTGGCCAGGGTTTCCCCCAGGCGGGCGGCGAGTTGCTCGGTGTGCACCTTGAGGGGCGAACCTTCGGGTTGCCAGATGCTGGCGTACTTGTGCGCCGACTTGGCCGGCCGGGTGTTGAGGATGACCCCGTTCAGGATCGGCCACCAGACTGCGCGGGGAATTTCCACCACGCGCCGGTCCGAGAGGAATTCCTTGAGGTAGGTTCGCAATGCGGGCGCGGTGGGGGCTTCCGGAGTGCCCAGGTTGATGAGCAGGATGCCGATGCGGCGTGGCTGGTCGTGGCGGAATTCGGGTTCGGTCTGGAAGAAGCTCACGGGGTTCTCAATGGTGGGAGAGGGCGTTGGAAAGAAGGCGGGCGGTGATGTCGACGATCGGGATGACGCGTTCATAGGCCATCCGGGTGGGGCCGATCACGCCCAGGGTACCGACCACCTGGCCGTCGACTTCGTAGGGTGAGGCGATCACGCTGCATTCATCGAGCGGGGTGACCCCCGATTCGGCCCCGATGTAGAGCTGGACGCCGCGCGCCTGGCCACCCAGGTCGAGCAATTGCATCAGGTCGGTCTTGCGCTCGAACAGGTTGAACAGCTGGCGTAGGCGTTCCATGTCGGTGGCGAGATCGGGGGTCCGCAGCAAATTGACTTCGCCACTGAGGACGTAATTCGGTTCGATGCGTCCGAGCGCCTCGCTGCCGGCTTGCACAGCGGCCTGCATGAGCCGGCTGATGTCGGCCTGCAAGTGGCCCAGTTCCTCGATCAGCCGGGCCCGGGCCACCTCGAAGGACTGGCCGCCATAATGCCGGTTGAAGACGTTGGCGGCCTCGACCAGCTGCGACTCGCTGTAAGGCCGGTCGGTCAGCAGGACCCGGTTCTGCACTTCGCCTTCGGGGGTGACGATGATCAGCAGGATGCGCTTTTCAGAGAGCGGGATGAACTCGATCTGGCGGAACACCTGCTGGCGCCGGTGCGGGATCAGGACCACGCCGGCGAATTGGGTCAGCTCGGACAAGGCGCGCGAGGCGGAGGCCACCAGCCGCTGTGGGTCATCGGGTGCCAGGCGCGATTCCAGCTGGCTGATCTCGGGGTCGCCGAGCGGCTTCACCGTGAGCAGGGTGTCGACGAAGAAGCGGTAGCCCTTGGGCGTGGGGATCCGGCCGGCGGAGGTGTGCGGGCTGGCGATGTAACCGCCTTCCTCGAGGTCGGACATGATGTTGCGGATCGAGGCCGGCGACAGGTTCAGCCCGGTCTGCTTGGCCAGGGTGCGCGAGCCGACCGGCTGGCCCTCGTCGATATAGCATTCGACCAGGGTCTTGAGGAGAATGCGGGCACGCTCGTTCAGCATATTATTTGCATCTTTGGCCGGTGAACTCGACTCTATAATTCCGCCTATGCCAGAAATTTTCAAGAAAATCGCCCTGGTCGGCAAACACAACAGCACCAGCATCAGCGGTTACATGCTGAGGCTGGCGAACTTTCTCATGCAGCGCGGCCATGAGGTGGTGCTGAGCACGCACACCGCGGAATTCTGTCATCTGACCGAACTGCCCTGCGCACCGCTGATGGACATCGCCAACGAGATCGACCTCGCCATCGTCATGGGCGGCGACGGCACCATGCTGGCGATCGCCCGGTCGCTGGTCGATTTCAAGGTGCCCCTGATCGGAGTCAACCAGGGCCGGGTCGGCTTCCTGGCCGATGTCTCGGTCGACACCATGCTGACCACCCTGGGCGAGATGCTTGAGGGCCACTACGTCGAAGAGCCGCGCATCATGCTCGACTGCGCGCTGGAACGCGGCGGCGACCTGCTGTTCCACATGTATGCCTTCAACGATGCCGTGGTGAGCAAGAGCGCCATGGGCCGGCTGATCGAGTTCGAGGTCTACATCGACAACAAGTTCGTCTACAGCCAGCGGGCCGACGGCCTGGTGATCGCCTCGCCGACCGGGTCCACCGCCTATGCCTTGTCGGCCGGCGGGCCGATCCTGCACCCGACCCTGGAAGCCTTCGTGCTGGCGCCGATCTGTCCGCACACCCTGTCGGCGCGGCCGATCGCGGTGAACAGCCGTTCGGAAATCGAGGTCAACCTGATCCACGCCGACGATTGCCGGGTCCACTTCGACGGCCAGAACCACCAGGACATGCGGGTCGGCGACCGGGTCGTGATCCAGCGCGCGCGCAACGTTGTGCGCCTGTTGCAGCCGGTCGACCACAACTACTACGACACCCTGCGCCAGAAGCTGCGCTGGGGGGAAAAGCTATGAAAAACAGTGACCGAGTGACCTGCGACAAAGTGGCGGCGGTTGCCCTTGTCGCCGGGTGGGCGTCGCGCGGTCAAGCCGACACCGGGTCACCATGTTGATTTCGTTGAGCATCCGCGATTTTGTCCTGGTCGATCGACTCGACCTCGAATTCGCGTCCGGGTTCACCGCCCTGACCGGCGAGACTGGCGCCGGCAAGTCGATCCTGCTCGACGCCCTGCAACTCGCACTGGGCGAACGCGCCGAGGCGGGCGTGGTGCGTGCCGGGGGCGAGCGGGCCGAGATCACGGCCGGCTTCGTGGTCACGCCGGCCTTGCTCGCCTGGCTCAAGGACAACGATCTGGAAGGCGATGACGACACCTGCCTGCTGCGCCGCACGGTCGAAGCCGGTGGCCGCTCGCGCGCCTTCATCAACGGCCGGCCGGTGACCCTGGCCCAGCTCAAGGACGCTGGCGAACACCTGATCGACATCCACGGCCAGCATGCCCATTACTCCTTGTTGAAACCCGGCGTGCAGCGTGCGCTGCTCGACCAGTTCGCCGGCAACCTCGATCTGGCCGCACGGGTGGCGACCGCCTGGCGGGCATGGCAAGTGCTCGCCCAGGCCTGCCGCGAGGCCGAGGCCCATGCCGCCGAGGCCGCCGAGGAGCGCGACCGACTGCAATGGCGCGTCGACGAACTCACCGCCCTGGCCTTCGGCTCGGAAGAGTGGGCCACCCTGCAAGACCAGCACCGGCGTCTGACCCATGCCGCGGAACTGCTCCAAGGCGCCCAGCAGGTGGTCGGCCAGCTCGATGGCGACGAACGTGGCGTGACCGCGTTGTTGCGCGCCGCGCATATCCGCCTCGCGGCCCTGGCCGAGATCGACGCGCGCCTGGCGCCCGCCCTCGAGATGATCGATGGCGCCTTGATCCAGGCCGAGGAAACCGCCCGTGAACTGGGCCATTACGCAGAGAAGATCGAGCTGGATCCCGACGCCTTGAGCCAGGCCGAAGCCCGGCTGGCCCAGATCAGCGACGCCGCGCGCAAGTTCCGTGTCCGCCCGGACGCCTTGCCGGCCTTGCTCGACGAGGCCCGTGCCCGGCTCGTCGAACTCGATCGCCTGACCGACCCGGCGGGCCTGCGTGCCGAGGCCGAGCGGGCGCGTGCCGACTATCACGCCCTGGCCGATACCCTGAGCAGCAAGCGCAAGAAGGCCGCCGTGAGACTGGCCAAGGCGGTCAGCGAAAGCATGCAGCGCCTGTCCATGCACGGGGGGCGTTTCGAGGTCGGCCTGACCGAAGGCACGCCGGAAGCCGGCGGTCTGGAAAGCATCGAGTTCCAGGTTGCGCCGCACGCCGGACAGGGGCTCAAGCCGCTCGCGAAAACCGCCTCGGGGGGTGAACTCTCGCGCATTGGTCTGGCCCTGCAGGCCATCCTCTCGGAAAGTGCCGGTGCCCCGACCTTGATCTTCGACGAGGTCGATGCCGGTATCGGCGGGGGCGTTGCCGAAATCGTCGGCCGCATGCTCGCCGAACTCGGCAGCCGCCACCAGGTGCTGTGCGTGACCCATTTGCCGCAGGTGGCTGCCTGTGCGGATCATCACTTCAAGGTACGCAAGGAGACCGTCGATGGCCACGCCCTGAGCCGGGTGCAGGCCTTGACCCAGGATGAACGGGTGGATGAGATTGCCCGCATGCTGGGCGGCGTGACCATCACCGACATGACGCGCCGGCACGCCGGGGAAATGCTCGGCGCCTGAAAGGCGTATGCAGCAAAGCAAAAGGGCCTATCCGGAGATAGGCCCTTTGCGGGTGTTTTGGCGCGCTCGGCAGGATTCGAACCCACGACCCCCTGGTTCGTAGCCAGGTACTCTATCCAACTGAGCTACGAGCGCGTGTAAAGAGCGCGCATTATAAAGAACTCCCGGCGTTTGGCAACGGCTTTTAGTGTCTCAGAGTTCATTCAGGATGCGGGCGCGCTGCTGTTTGTATTCCTCTTCGGTGATCAGTTTGTCGTCGAGCAGTTGCTGCAAGGTGCGCAGCCGCTGGGAGAAGGATTGCGGCTGCACGGGGCTGGCCTCGGGGGCGACCGAGGGCGCCGGGGCCGGCTTGGTTGGATCCATGAGGGCCTGGATCGGCGCAGCCTGGGCCGGCGCGACGGGCGCAGGGCGCGCCGGTTCCTCGCTGAACAGTCCCTTGACCGCGCCCCAGGAACGGGACCAGAGCGAGCCTTCCGTGGTCGCCGGTGCCGCCGGGGTGGGTGCTGCAGCGGACTGGGTCACCGCAGCTGGGGCGGCGACCGGAGCGGCGTCCTGGCCGGCATGGGCGCCCCAGGACGCACTCTTCAGGGCCGTCTTGAGCAGGGTGGCCTGCTGGTCGGGTTGGCCGTGCAGCAGGTCGACGACTGGCAATGGCTTGCTGCGGCCGGTGTGGCCGAAGGTGTCCTTGGGGCGCCCGGCCTTGGGTTGCATGGCGCCGAGGTCGAGTTCCTCGAGCGGGGTTTTCTGGGTCGGGAACAGGCTGATCCCGGCCGGGTTGCTGGTCACGGCGCCGGTGACCAGGGCGGTGATGGCCATGTCCATGGGGTTGATGCCGGCCAGGAAGCGGGCCGGGACAAAGAAGGCCACGGTCTTGCCGCGTACCTTGATCCGGCTGGAGAAATAGAAGGCCTGGTCCATGCTGACCTCGGCCTCGCCGACCGGCCGGTCGGGGAATTGCTTTTCCAGGACATCGAGCAGTTTCGCCCGCATGAATTCCGGGCGGGGCGTCAGCACGACGGCCTTTTCCCAGGCGTAGGCCGGGTCGATGCGGGCGCCGCCCCGGCCGGGCAGGGTGAATTGATTGCCGACACCGGGCTTGCGGTCGCCGTCGATATAGATATCGATGTTGAACGTGTAGAACCCCTTGCGGGCGAACTCGGCCAGGGATTCCGGTCCGACGCCGCCGGTGGCGAGGTCGGGGGTGCGTATGGGATTCTTGAATTCGGCCTCGAACCAGTAGCCGTCGTCATCCTGGCTGAGTGACAGACGTACCAGGTCGAGGTCGCCCGGCTCGAAGTCGCTGCGCAACGGGTAGACCAGTGTTCCATCGCCGTGGTCGTCACCTACCGGATCGGTCAACGAGATCAGCGGCCGGGGCGCGGCGGTCGCCAGATGCGCGAAGAGGATCAAGGGAAAAATCAGATGACGGGCTTGCACGACGGGCTCCTTGGTCATACCTCGATGCGGGAGGCGGGGCGGGTAATGTTGCGCGAAACAACTGGACAGAGCCATTCCCGAGGGAATGGCTCTGGACAACGGAACGGATCGACTTAGAAGATGGCCTTCAGGAAAGCCTTGGTGCGGTATTGCGAGAAGTCGATCTTGGTCCCGGACATCGTCGGATCGCCGTCGCCGTCGACATACTGGGTCAGCAAGCCGGCCTCGAATCCGGACAGGTTGTAGCTCAGGCGCAGGGACCAGATGCTCTTGCTGTTGTCGTAGTCGTCTGAACCCAGGCTGATGTCGCGGTTGTAGAGGCCATAAGAGATGCTGCCGTACAGGTCATTGTGCAACTGGTTGCCCACGGTGACCGAGAAGCCACTGTCCTCGGCTTCGTAGTTGTCGGCGCTGGTGGTCTTGTCGCGCTTGTCCTTGTCCTTGACCCACTTGTACTTGAAGCCGAGGTCGAGGCCGCCGGCCACCGGGAACTGGTGGTTGGCCTTGAATACCAGGATGTCGGTCTTGCGGTCCTGGTCCTCGCGGAAGCCGGGACCGGTCGGGCCACCCCAGGAGATGACGTTGAAGATGTCCTGGTCGCCGCCCCAATTCTGCCAGTTCTGGTTGTAGTCGATGCGGCTCAGTTCCAGGCTCATCGGGGTGTCGGCGACTTCATAGCCGAACAGCAGGGTATTGCCCTTCCAGCCGATCGACGATTCGGCACCGGTTTCGTCGAAGTCGGTGTAGTCGTTGTCGCGGATGGTGATCGGCACTTGCAGCATGTCGTTGGCGCGGCCGCCCAGCCAGGTCGAATCGCCCCAGCCGTACCAGGCAGCTTCCGAGCCCTCGGTCAGCAGCACGTCGGATTCTCGGCGCGCCGCCGTGGCGCTGACGTAGCCGGCGCCGATGTTGAAGTGCTGGAAGCGCACCGAGAAGTTGTCGAGCGGGGTCTGCGACCAGTCGACGTTGATCAGGAAGGCATTGTCGTCGTAGTCGTTGCCGAGCAGGTTGCTCCAGTCGGCCAACTGCTTGTTGGTGTCATAGCTGGATCGGTAAAAGGCGCCGCTGGCGTCGAGGCCGTCCATGATGCTGCCCTCGGCCTTCAGTGCAAACACGGTGTTCCTCATCCTGGCGTCGGTGGTCTGGCCGTCCCAGATGTCGACATCGGCGGGGTCGCGCTCCTGGTCGGAAGTCCGTTGCAGGATGCCGGTCAGCTTGACCGGGCCGACCGGTTGCTTGACCTGGACGATGAAGGTGCCATCGTTGGCTTCCAGGTCGCCGGCGCTGAACTCGGGACCGAGGTATTCCGCCATGGAAACCCAGGCCGCTTCCCAGGAGCCCTTGGCCAGCGGGCCCTTGAAGTACACGCCGTTCAGGTTGTCGCGGTCGATATAGCGCATCTTGCCGACCGTGAAGGGGTCGAACATGCCCCAGTCGCTGGAGCCGATCAGGGCGGTGTTCAGCCAGCTGTAGCCGGGGGTGAGCTGGACATAGGCGCCGCGCAGCTTCATGAACTTCTTGTGGGTGAAGGAGGTGGCGCTGTCATCCTCGCCCTGGAAGCCGAATTCACTCCAGTAGGCCGCCGAACTGCGGCTCTGGATGCGGGCACCGGCCTCGACCTGCGGCGAGATGGTGGCCTTGATGCGCAGTTCCAGTTCCGAGAACTGGCCTTGGTCGCCGCCGCTGGCGGTGTCGATGCTGCCGCCGGCTTCCTTGCGCTGGTTGCCGTCGAGGAACTTCATGTAGATGTTGGAGCCGCTGAAATCGAGCTGCACGGCGGCAGCGGGACCGGCGAGAGCGAGGCCGAGGGCCAGGCACAGGGGCTTCATGGTCGGGGTTGTCATTGTGTTCTCTCCTAAGCGGGGACTAGCAGGGTTATTTCTTGATCATCTTCAGCGTGGCCATCTTTTCGGCCTTGCCATCGGCGCCGCAGGTGTAGGCCAGCATGTCCTTCTGACTGGCGTCCGCCGATTCGATCAGGTCGATCACGTGCGGGTCGCAGTCACCGTCGGTACCACCGCCCCAGCGGTGCTGGCCTTCGTATTCGTTCACCTTGCGGGTGAGCAGGTCGCCTTCGGCGGGGAAGCCTTCGTTCGATTGCATGACCACCTGGAAGGACCAGCCGTCGACATTGCCGTCCCCACCCAGCTCGGCCAGCGGCACGCTGGCCTTGATGGTGCGGCTGCTGCCCCGGGTCAGGTTGGGCACCACGATGTCGTCCGCCATCTTGGCGGCCTTGGACTTGGCTTCGCCGACCACCCGCCCCTTTTTCTGCGGCGACAGGACGACCACCTTGTTCCACTCGTGGCCAGGCGCAAACTGGACATTGAGGCCGGGCAACCCCTCACTGTGGCCGCCGTCCTTGTTTTTGATGAAGACGAAGGCCATCTGCACGGCGAAGCCGACCCCCATGCCCCAGGGATCTTCCAGGGCGCTGTTGACGTCGATCGCGAACTCGACCTGGTTGCCCTTCTTCTTGGCGGTGAACTTAGTCAAGTCGAAGGAGCCTGCCTTGTAAACCCCATCGGTGGGGTAGGTGTAGTTGCCTGGCCCGTTGTCGTCGCCGCGCGCGTCGGTGAATTCGACCGCCTGGGCGGAGGCCGCGAACAGGATGCCGGTGGCCAGGGCCAGGGCGTGGATCAGGGTCTTCTGCTTCATGGTTGCTCCTCGTTGAATTGTCATGACATCGACAGCGGGCGCGTAAGGCTATTTCACGCTGCCCGCCGTCAAACCAGAAATCAGATACTTCTGCAGATACAAGAACAATAGCACTACCGGCAGGGACACGATGACCGAACCCGCCGCGAAATACCCCCATTGTGATGAAAAACCGCCGACAAAAAAGCGCAGGCCGACCGGCGCGGTGTAGTTGCTTTCGGCTTCCATGAACACCGAGGCCAGGATGAATTCGTTCCATGCAGTCATGAATGAGAACAGCGCCGTGATGGCGATGGCCGGCTTGGCCAAGGGCAGGATGATGCGGAAGAAGATGACCTGCCGGGAGGCCCCGTCGATCAGGGCCGACTCCTCGATGTCGATCGGGATGGTGTCGAAATAACCCTTCAGCATCCAGACGCAGAACGGGATCGCGGTGGTCGCATAGACGATCACCAGGCCGATGTAAGTGTTGCCCAGGCCCAGCCACTTGACGATGATGATGAATAGCGGGATCAGCATCAGGGTGCCCGGGAACATCTGCGAAACCAGGAACATGAGCATGCCGGCGTTGCGGCCTGGAAAACGGAAGCGGGAAAAGGCGTAGGCCGCGGTGCAGGCCAGGAACACGCCCAGGATGGTGGTCATGAACGAGATCACCGCGCTGTTCCAGAGCCAGCGGCCGAAGGACTGCTCGGTCCACACCTCGGTGAAATTGGTCAGCGAAAACTGCGCCGGGATCGGCAGGATGGCGCGCAGGCGGTCGTAGAAGGTCGGATCCTGGGGCAGGTCGACGATGCCGACGCTCTGCTGTCCGGAGAAGGCCAGGGCCAGCACCCAGAGCACCGGATAAATCGATAGCAGGGTGAAGCTGATCAGCCCGACGTGGATCAGGACGTGGTTCTTCGGGCGCAGGGTGTCGGCCATGTCAGAACGACTCCGTGGCTTTGGTGATCCGGGTCTGGAAGAAGCCGTACACCAGCAGGATGATGAAGATAACCGTGGAGTAGGCGGCCGCGTAGGCGTACTGGTAGTTCTCGAAGGCGATCTTGTAGGCCTTGGTGATCAGGATCTCGTTGGCGCCGGCTGGTTCGCCACCCGAGACCAGGAAGATGATGTTGAACATGTTGAAGGTCCAGACGACCGACAGGACGATAGCCGGGATCAGGGTCGGCTTGAGCAGCGGCAGGGTGATGTGGCGCAGGCGCTGCCAGCGGCTGGCGCCCTCGACCTCGGCGGCTTCGTACATGTCCTTGGGGATCGATTGCAGGGCCCCGAGGATGACCACCATCATGAACGGGAAGGACAGCCAGCCGTTGGTGACCAGGCCGGTCATGAAGCTGCTCACCACGCCGTCGAACCAGGCCACCGGGGCCATGCCGATCATCTGCAGGAACTGGTTGATGACCCCGAACTGGGGGTGGAACATGCCACGCCAGACCAGGGCGGTGATGTAGTTCGGAATGGCCCAGGGCAGGATCAGCAGGACCCGGTAGATGGCCCGCCCGCGCAGGTCCTCGGTATTGAGCACCATGGCCAGGATGAAGCCGAGGCTGACGCCGATGGCGACGTTGGTGATCGTCCAGATCACCGTCACCATCAGGGTCCAGTAGAAATTCTGGTAATTCCAGATGAGGCCGTCCGGGCCGCGTTCGTACAGGTTGAAATCGCCCAGGATGGCGGCGAAGTTGTCGAGCCCGATCCAGCGTTCCGAGAACGGCAGCGACTCGTTGAACAGGGTGGTGTCGGTGAAGGCCAGGGTGATCCCGTACAGGAACGGGAAGAACACCAGGACCAGCATGCCGACCATGGCCGGCGCCACGTAGGCGTAGGCATCGGCGTGCTGGCGCAGGGTCTGGACGCCGCGCCGGACAAAACCGAACAGGAACAGCAGCAGGACAGCGAGCCCGAGCCCGGTCACCGCCCACAGGCTGCGCTGGAACAATCGGGTTTGCTCGTCGAGACGACGAATCCGCTCGGCTTCGACGATCTGGCCGTCGCCTTGCACCACATTGAGCGGGCGCAGGTAGGCGTCGGTATCCCAGGGGCTGGCCGAGCCGGCCGCCTGGGCCCCGAAATGGGCCGAGGCCTGGCGCACGGCCTCGGCGACCTGGGCGGTCGCGGCCTGATCGGCGGCCTCGAAGGCCTGCATGCGCTGGTGCTGATGGAACAGCGCCAGGCCGATGAACAGGGCCACGGCGCCCAGCTTGCCGAGATCGATGCCGGATTCCTGGCGCGAGCGCAGGAACAGGCCGGCCACCAGGGCGATCAGCCAGAGGGGCAGGGCGCCCAGGCCAGCGGATGGCGAGGCGGGCGGCGCCGGCTGCATGCGGACCTGGAGGATGCCGGCGAACTCGCCCTGCGCCAGATAGGGCACGGTGACCAGATAGGCGCCGCCAGGCTGGGCCTCGAACTGGACCAGCTTCTTGCGCACGACTTCCTCGCCCAGGTTGGTCTCACGGGCCGAGCGAATCTGGTTGGCCAGGTCGAACAGCGGTTTTTCCTCGCGAACCAGGCGGCGCGGTGCGCCATCTTCCGGTCGGGTGGATCCGAGCAGTTCCATGCCACCGACCAGGATGGCCGATTCATGCCCGGGTTCGCGGGCACGCCAGTCGTTCATCAGGCCGGCCACGGCCTCCGGCGCGGCACGGGCCAGGATGTCGGCCAGGGCATTGGCCTCGACCAGGACCTGGCGTTGCTCGAAGCGGGTACGCTGGTCGCGCTCGGCGTCGGCGAACAGCCAGGCGGTGAGCGCCAGCACCATGCCCAGCGCCAGGGCAAGGCCCACGGCGTGGGATTGGGTCAGCCAGCGCGGCAGCGACATGGACGTGCCGTGCTCAGCGGGTCTTGCGCAGGGCGTCGATGCCCTTCTGGATGTTCGCGGCGGCTTCCTTCAAGGCTGCCTGAGGGGTCGCGCTGCCCTTGGTGATCTTGTTCATGGCGGTGGTGGCGGGCGACCAGACCATGGTCATCTCGGCCCGGTTGGGCATCGGCTCGGCATTGGCCAGTTGGTCGTGGAAAGCCTTCAGGACGCGGTCGCCGGCTACCCGCTTGTCGGCATAGATGCCCTTGTTGGTGTGCAGCTGGCGGCCTTCCAGGGCCAGGATCAGACCGGCTTCATCGGAGGTGAGGTACTTGGCGAAATCGTAGGCCTTGTCCTTTTGCTTGGAGGCGGCCGAGACATAGGCGCCTTCGATGGTCACCCAGGGTTTCATCGGCTTCTTGCCGGCGCCATCGATGACCGGGAGCGGCGCCAGGCCGAAGTCGACCTTGGGTGAGATTTCGCCGACGAACCAGGGGCCGTTGAACACCATGGCGGCCTTGCCTTCGTTGAACAGCGAGGCGACCAGGGCTTCGGACGGCTCGGGCGGCAGGATGGTGTCCTTCTTGTACCACTGCATCATCTGCTCGATGGCCTTGATGTTCTGCGGTGAGTTGAGCACCAGCTTGCCGTTGGCGTCGAACACGCGCCCACCGAAGGCGTTCATCAGGGCAGCGTGGAAATAGAAGTTGGTATACCAGTAGGCAAGGCCATAGCGACCGGAACTGGCCTGAGTCAGGCTCTTGGCCAGTTTGACCAGTTCGGTGCTGGACTTGGGCGGCGCTTTCACCAAGGCCTTGTTGTAGATCAGGGTGATCATCTTGTAGTTGATCGGCAGGCCGTACACCGAGCCCTTGTAGGTCATGGCGTCGAGCATGCCGGGCAGGAACTGGGCCTGGGTCGGCTTGTCGAGGAAGAAGTCGATCGGCTCGACGGTCTTGCCGGATTCGATCCAGCCGCCCAGGCGGTCCTGGGCATAGATGAACACGTCCGGCCCCTTGCCACGCGGCACCGCCGCGCTGATCTTGTCGGCATAGGCGTCGTAGGGAATGGCCAGGACCTCTACTTTGGTACCCTGGTTCCTGGCCTCGTAGCTTTTCACCACTTTCTCGAAGGCGTCCTTCTCGTCGCCCCGGTAGGCATGCCAGACGGTCAGGGTGTCGGCCGTGGCCGGGCCGGCAGCGAAGCCGAGCGTGAGGGCACAGGCAATGAGGAATTGGCCCAGTCGATGTGTCATTTCATTCTCCTCGTCGAATGCGTGGGTCAGCCAGGCAGGCCCAGCCGCAGTTCGCTGGCCGGGTCGAACAGATGCATGGCTTCGGTGTTGATCAGCATGGTGAACTCCTGGCCCGGCGCGGGCAGTCCGGCATGGCCGCGCAAGCGCCCGACCACCGGCTGGTCGGCGACGCGCAGGTGCATCACCACTTCATGGCCGAGCAGTTCCACCATCTCGACCTGGCCGGTGATGGCGCAGGTCTGCGGCCAGTCGACTTCATGGGCGACGCCGATGTGTTCCGGGCGGATGCCGAGTGACACCGGCTTGCCGCGCCAATCGCGCGCGGCCTGGCTGAACTGTGCGCTGACCGGCAGGCGCAGTCCGAACACCTCGACCGCATCACCGGCTTCGCTGATCCGGGCCGGCCACATGTTCATGCGCGGGGTGCCGATGAAGCGCGCGGTAAAGATGTTCTGGGGCTGATCATACAGTTCGATCGGGGTGCCCAGCTGCATCAGGTTGGTGGGCTCGCCATCCTTGATCGGCTTGAGCACCGCAATGCGGTGACCCATGGTCATGGCCTCGACCTGGTCGTGGGTGACATAGACCGTGGTGGTGTTCAGGCGGCGCTGCAACTGGCTGATTTCGGCGCGCATCTGGACGCGCAATTCGGCATCCAGATTGGACAGGGGCTCGTCGAACAGGAACACGGACGGATTGCGCACGATGGCGCGGCCCAGGGCCACCCGCTGGCGCTGGCCACCCGAGAGCGCCTTGGGTTTGCGGTCGAGCAGGGTGTCCAGGCCCAGGATGGTGGCCGCTTCCTTGACCCGGCGATCGATCTCGGCCTGGGGCATCTTGCGAATCTTGAGGCCGAAGGCAATGTTGTCGTACACGGTCATGTGGGGATAGAGCGCGTAGCTCTGGAACACCATGGCGATGTCGCGATCCTTGGGATGGGTCTCGTTGACGATGCGGTCGCCGATCCAGAGATCACCCTGGGTAATGGTTTCCAGGCCGGCGATCATGCGCAGGGTGGTCGACTTGCCGCAGCCGCTGGGACCGACGAAGACCATGAATTCGCCATCCCGGATGTCGAAGCTCAGTCTGCGGATGATGTCGACCTCGCCGTAGCTCTTGTGCAGGTTGTCGAGTCGGATCGACGCCATGTCAGGGGGCCTCCGGCGAAATGGACAGGAATATGCGCGCGGACTTCGCCGGCACGGTGACTTCGAAGCGGCCGTCGGCGACGGCGATCGTCTCGCCGGATTCGGCATCGGCCAGCCGGCTGCCCGCCCAGGCTGCGGGCAAGGCGTGACTGACCTTGAGTGGCGTGGCTTCCCGGTTGGCGACCACCAAGATCCGATCCGGGCTGTCCGGATCCTGGCGGACATAGCTGAGGTCGGGGTCCTGCGGCCCGGTGAGGAGCTGGAAATCGCCCCGGGTCAGGGCGGGATGGGTCTTGCGCAGGAGGATCAGGCGCTTGTAGTAGTCGCGCAGGGACGCATCGCGGGCGATGCCCTTGCCGGGCAGCACATCGCGCTCGCCCCAGGGCATGTCGTTGCGGTTGAGCGGCCATTCGCTGCCGCCCCGGCCGACTTCCTCGCCGTAATAGATCATTGGCAGGCCGAGCGAGGTCATCTGCACGGCCACGCAGAGTCGGAACTTGTCCTTGTCCCGGCCGAGGTTGGCGAGCGCCATCGGCTCGTCGTGGCTGGAAAGATAATGGGAGACCAGATAGCCGGGCCGGACCGCGTGGCGCTTGCCGAGGTAGCTGCCGAAGGCCACGGCGCGGCCACGTTTCTGGACAAAGGCTTCGCAACTGCCCTTGAAGCTGAAGTCGAAGCCGGCATCGACCTCGTCACGGGCGAAGAAGGGGTCGAGCGAACTGGCGGTGCCGCCCCAGTGCTCGGCGAGCAGGAAGAAATCCGGCCGCAGTTCCGCCCGGGTGCGGGCGCGATGCTCGCGCCAGAAATCGCGCTCGACGTGCTTGTAGGTGTCGAGCCGGAAGCCGTCCACGCCAGCGTATTTCGCCAGTTCGAGATTGGCGTCGAGCAGGTACTTGCGCACCTCGGGCAGTTCGGTGCGGAAATCGGGCAGGCCGCCGACGGCACAGGTGACCGGGTCGATCTCGCAGTTGCCCTCGCCGAAGCGCATCCAGTCCTGGCCGTCGGCTGTCTTGCGTTGGCGATAGGGCGAGCCGTAGCCGGAATGGTTATAGACCACGTCGAGCAGGACCTTGATGCCACGCTTGTGGGCTTCGTCGACCAGGGTCTTGAGGTCGTCGCGGCTGCCGAACTGCGGCTCCATCGCCTGGAAATCGTCGATCCAGTAGCCGTGGAACCCCCAGTGGCTGAATTCGCCGACCCCCAGCTTGGCCGGCGCCTGGGCCGGGAGGCCACGCGGCATCTGTTTCTGGACCGGGTTGATCCAGAGCGCGGTGATGCCCAGATCGGCCAGCTCGTCGAGCTGGCCGGTCAGACCCTTGAGGTCGCCACCATGGTAGCCCCCGGGGTTGCGCCGTTCGACACGGGCGTTGTTGCTTTTGTCGCCATCCGCGAAACGGTCGATGAGCACGAAATAGAGAATGTCGGCACGCCAGTCCGAGGCAAGTTCCGCGTGGGCCGGGAGTGCGGCCAAGGCGAACAGCGCGGTGGTCAGGAGGAGGCGTGGGAACGCGGGTCGGAGCAATGCCCGTTTCCCCAAGCTGGACTGCTGATGACGATGATTCATGCCTTGCCGGTCTCCACGGTCAGGATGACATATTGTTGTGTCTCGTCGGCACTGATGGTTGGTCGACAAATAGTCGATCCATTATGGCATGGATCGAATGATTGTCATGTTCGATCCGGGTGGTATAAACCAACCGACAAAACCCTGTCGTCATCAGGACGGCAACCTGAGTCCATCGAAGGCGGTGCGACCGTGAGCAGCCGCGAGGTCCTTGAGCACGGCCGCCAGCCAATACGGCACCTGCGTCCATTCGAAACGCCAGGCCCAGTTGTCCAGGGGCACGCCAGGCACGTTCATGCGTTCCGAGGCGTCCAGTTCAAGGACATCCTGCATGGGGAAGATCACGTGATTGGCCACCGACTGCGACAGGGCCCGCATGAAAGGCCATTGGATCGCCTGGCCGTCGCTGCCGAGGTAATGCTGGGCAAAGGCACGTTCGCGCTCGGGGGCATCGCGCCACCAGCCGAGCAGGGTGTTGTTGTCATGGGTACCGGTGTACGCAACGGTGTTGGCCGGATAGTTGTGCGGCAGATAGGCATGGTCGGCCTGGCCGGAGAAGGCGAACTGCAGGATGCGCATGCCGGGCAGGCCGAACTGGTCGCGCAGGGCTTCCACATCGGGCGTGATGATGCCCAGGTCTTCGGCGATGATGGGCAGATCGCTCCGGTCCTGGCGAAGCGCCTCGAACAACTCGGCCCCGGGGCCGGGGACCCAGCGCCCTTCGATGGCATTGGGCGCCTCGGCGGGAATTTCCCAATGGGCGGCGAAACCCCGGAAATGATCGATGCGGACGATGTCGGCCAGGCGCAGGGCCTGGTCCATGCGTGCCCGCCACCAGCGGTAGCCCTCGACCCGATGCCGCTCCCAGCGGAACAGCGGGTTGCCCCAGCGTTGCCCGGTGGCGCTGAAATAATCGGGGGGCACCCCGGCGACCACCGTTGGGCGGCCATGCGCATCGAGTTCGAACAGCTCGGGATGGGCCCAGACGTCGGCGCTATGGTGGGCGACAAAGATCGGCACGTCGCCGACGATCCGGATGTCGAGGGTTTGGGCGCGGGCCTTGAGGGCATGCCATTGCTGGAAGAACTGCCACTGGGTGAAGCGCCAGAAATCGCATTCCCCGGCCAGCCGGGCACGGGCCGCCTGGAGCGCTTTTGGTTCGCGGGTCGCCAGGGCGGCTGGCCACCGGTCCCACGTCTGCCCAGGATGTTCGCCATCCAGGGCCATGAACAGGCAGTAGTCGTCTAACCACTCGGATTCAGCTTGGGCAAAGGCCTGGAACGCCTGCATTGCGGCGCGGTCGGCCTGGGCGAAGAAGCGCCGTGCGGCGCTTCGCAGGCGTTCCATCCGGTAGCGACCGGAGGTCTCGAAGTCAATCCGGCAGGGATTCTTGGTCACAGGAGGCTGCAATTCCTCGGCGGTCAGCCAGCCGGCCTGGCCGAGGGCGGCGAGATCGACCAGGAGTGGGTTGCCGGCGAATGCCGAACTGCCCATGTAGGGAGAATTGCCGAGACCGACCGGACCCAGCGGCAAGACCTGCCAGAGCCGTTGGCCGGCGCTGTGCAGCCAGTCCAGGAAGCGATGGGCTTCGGGGCCGAGATCGCCGGAGCCATGTAGGCCGGGCAGTGAGGTGGGGTGCAGCAGGATTCCGTTGGCGCGGTCGGCGGGCAGGGTCACGCTTCGTTCCGATGAAAGTGCGAGGCGGATTATCTTGGCCGCGAAGAC
Source organism: Pseudomonadota bacterium (assembly GCA_049322515.1). Lineage (GTDB taxonomy): Bacteria > Pseudomonadota > Gammaproteobacteria > Burkholderiales > Thiobacillaceae > Parasulfuritortus. Next base: position 144,892 of record JBMOQW010000025.1, on the reverse strand, counting down.
GGCAGCGCGCAAGTGCGTCGACGAGGATTGCCGACGCCAGGGGATGATTTGGCGGAGACGAGAAGATTCGAACTTCCGATCCAGGTTTTGCCCAGATGCTCCCTTAGCAGGGGAGTGCCTTCGACCACTCGGCCACGTCTCCATTCTCGCGCCCGGGAACCGGATGCGAGAGGCCGGCAGGATACCCGCGCGGCCAGTAAAAATCAATCGCGGGGGTTCAGGCCGCGGTGGGTTCCTTGTCCAGTTCGAAGGCTTGGTGCAGGGCGCGCACGGCGAGCTCCATGTACTTGTCCTCGACCACCACGGAAATCTTGATTTCCGAGGTCGAGATCATCTGGATATTGATGTTCTCGGCGGCCAGGGCCTTGAACATCTTGCTGGCGACCCCGGCATGGGTACGCATGCCGACCCCGACGATGGAGACCTTGGCGATCTTGTCGTCGCCCTTGATGTCACGCGCGCCGATCGCCGACTTGACGATGTCGAGCACTTCCATGGCCTTCTTCATCTCGTTGCGATGCACCGTGAAGGAAAAGTCGGTGGTGCCGTCGTGGCCGACGTTCTGCACGATCATGTCGACGTCGATGTTGGCGTCGGCGATCGGGGCCAGGATGTGGCCGGCGACGCCCGGCTTGTCAGGCACGCCGAGGATGGTGAGCTTGGCTTCGTCGCGGTTGAAGGCGATGCCGGAGATGATCGGTTGTTCCATGGATTCTTCCTCGAAAGTGATCAGGGTGCCTTCGCCTTCTTCGTCGAAGCTGGATAGCACCCGCAGTTTGACCTTGTATTTGCCGGCGAACTCGACCGAGCGGATCTGCAGCACCTTGGAGCCCAGGCTGGCCAGTTCGAGCATTTCCTCGAAGGTGATGGTGTCCAGCTTGCGGGCTTCGGGCACCACGCGCGGATCGGTGGTGTAGACGCCGTCGACGTCGGTGTAGATCTGGCACTCGTCGGCCTTGAGCGCGGCGGCCATGGCCACGCCGGTGGTGTCCGAGCCGCCCCGGCCCAGGGTCGTGATGTTGTGGTCGGCATCGACGCCCTGGAAGCCGGCCACCACGACCACGTGGCCGCTGTCGAGGTCGGCGCGCATGGCGCTATCGTCGATGTGCTCGATACGGGCCTTGGTGAACGCACTGTCGGTACGCAGCGGGATTTGCCAGCCGGTGTAGCTTTTCGCCTTCAGGCCGAGATCCTTGAGCGCCATCGAGAGCAGGGCGATGGTGACTTGCTCACCGGTGGAGACCAGCACGTCCAGTTCGCGCGGGTCCGGCTCCTTGTTGATTTCCTTGGCCAGGCCGATCAGGCGGTTGGTTTCACCGGACATGGCGGAGACGACGACGACGACCTGATGCCCGAGCATCTTGAATTTGGCGACGCGCTCCGCGACGTTGCGGATGCGTTCGATGGACCCGACGGAGGTGCCACCGTATTTCTGCACGATCAGTGCCATGGTTTTCCGTTTTAAGCGCTTGAAAAGCCGCCCATTTTACAGAAGTCGGGCGATTCGTGGCGGTTGAAACTTATTCGCAGCGCCCTTAGTCTTATGCCTGTCTTCAACCCATGAGGTAAACGCAGCCATGCAATCCCAATACGACATGACCGCCTACGGTGGTTCCGCCAGTGTCGAGGTCGCGCGCAACAAGGTTCTGCGCAACACCTACATGCTTCTTTCCATGACCTTGATCTTCAGCGCCGTGATGGCCGGCATTTCCATGGCCATGGCGGTGCCCTACGGTGTCAGCCTGGTCACCAGCCTGATCGCCCTGGGTCTGCTCTGGTTCGTGGTGCCGCGCACCGCCAACTCGGCCGCCGGCATCGGCGTGGTGTTCGCGGTCACCGGCCTGCTCGGTTTCGGCCTCGGCCCCGTGCTCAACCATTACCTGTCGATGGCCAACGGTCCCCAAGTCGTGATGATGTCCCTGGGCATCACCGGCGCGGCTTTCCTTGGCTTGTCCGGCTACGCCCTGGTGTCGCGCAAGAACTTCAGCTTCATGGGCAGCTTCCTGATGGTCGGTGTGCTGGTCGCCTTCGTGGCTTCGATCGTGGTCCTGCTGGCCTCCATGTTCGGCTATCCGATGCCGGCCCTGGCCCTGGCGGTCTCGGCGCTGTTCGCCTTGCTGATGTGCGGCATGATCCTCTGGCAGACCAGCGAGATCGTGAATGGCGGCGAGACCAACTATGTGCTGGCCACCGTGGGCCTGTATGTGTCGATCTACAACCTGTTCACCAGCCTGCTGCACCTGATTGGTTTCGCCTCAGGCGATGACTGAGCGGCCACGGACGTGAACGCAAAGGCGGCTTCGGCCGCCTTTTTTATTGCCCATGCCTGGAGCCGATGCCGCAGTCTTTGGCCGTCCCTGCAAGGCATGTTCGTCTTTGCGCCAGGATTTCACTGGCTGCGGTGCGCATCTCGAGAGTGAACTCGCCAGGGTTACGGACGATGTTCTCCAGCATCCAGTCGGGCCGCCCTGTCAGCGTTCGACGCCAATGGTCGGTAGACTTTCTGGCGTCCGGTCGGGATCGGAACAGCTTGGCAATCAGGCGCATAACGATCTCCTTCACTCGCTGTCCGCCCTCGTCTTCAGCTTCGCTCGAACAGCGCGATGCTCTCCACGTGCGCCGTATGCGGGAACATGTTGGCCACGCCCGCCGACTTGAGCACGTAGCCCTTGGTGTGCACCAGCACCGAGGCATCGCGGGCCAGCGTGGCCGGGTTGCACGAGACATAGACGATCCGGCTCGGCCCGCTGCCGTCCTCGGGCAGCGATTTGACCAGTTCGATGGCGCCATCGCGCGGCGGGTCGATCAGCCATTTGTCGAAAGGGCCGAGCGCGGCGAGGATTTCCGGGGCCATCTCGAACAGGTTCATGACCTGGTAGCGGGTCAGGTGATCGAGCCCGTTCAAGCGGGCATTGTCCAGCGCCCGGCTGACCAGGGCCGGGCTGCCTTCAATGCCGAGCACACGGGCACCGCGCCGGGCGATGGGCAGGGTGAAATTGCCCAGGCCGCAGAAGAAATCGGCCACCGTCTCGCCCGGGCGCGGGTCGAGCATGCGCACGGCGCGGCGCACCAGCATGCGGTTGACGCCGTGGTTGACCTGGGTGAATTCGGTCGGCTTGAACGGCATGACCAGGTCGAACTCGGGCAGGCTGTAACTGAGCGGCGGGCCGTCGAGGGGATGGAAGGGCTGGGCGGTGTCCGGGCCCTTGGCTTGCAGCCAGACTTGCACGCCATGGCGGTCGGCGAAGGCGCGCACCTTGGTTTCGTCCTCCAGCGTCAGCGGCTCCAGGATGCGTAGCACCAGCACCGTGACTGCGTCGCCGACCGCGACTTCGATTTGCGGCAGGCGGTCGCGGATGGCGAGGTCGGCGACCAGCCCGCGCAGGGCCGGCAGCATCGTGCCCAGGTGCGGTGGTAGCACTTCGCAGCCGAGCATGTCGGCGACGTAGCTGCTCTTGCGTTCGTGGAAGCCGACCAGCACGCCGCCTTTCTTGGGCACGTGGCGCACCGACAGGCGGGCCTTGGTGCGGTAGCCCCAGGTCGGGCCGTGCACCGGCGGCAACATGGTTTCCGGCGCAACCTTGCCGATGTGCGCGAAACAGTCCTCCAGCACGCGCTGCTTGGCGGCGACTTGCGCGGCTTCGTCGAGGTGCTGGTGGGTGCAGCCGCCGCAGAGGCCGAACCAGGTGCACTTGGGCGCCACGCGGTATGGGCTGGGTTTCAGGATGCGCTCGATCTGGGCCTGCTCAAAGGTGTCCTTCTTGCGATAGGGCGAGGCGTCGACCGTTTCCCCGGTGAGGGCGCCATCGACGAAGATGGCCTTGCCTTCATGGTGGGCGACGCCGCGGCCTTCGTGATCGAGCGATTCGATCTGGAGGCGGTAGCTCATGCCCAGGCCTCCAGAAACTGTTTCCAGTGTGGCGCATCGATGCCGGCCAGGGTGTCGCGCACCAGCTGGACCTCGCGGTCGTGCTGCTCGCGGCTGAGGTGGCCGCGCATCAGCTGGAAGCGCAGGTAGACCAGATAGGTGTTTACCACGTCGGTTTCGCAGTAGTCGCGGATATCGGCGATCTGGCCGGCCTGCCAGGCGCTCCAGACCTGGCTGCCGTCCATGCCCAGCTTGCCCGGGAAGCCGTACAGCTTGGCCAGGGCATCGAGCGCCACGGCGCCGCGCGGCTGGTACAGGGCCAGGAGGTCCATCAGGTCGAGATGCCGGCTATGGTAGCGGCTGAGGTAGTTGTTCCACTTGAAGTCCTTGTCATCCTCGCCCTGGTCCCAGTAGCGCGGCGCGCTCACGCCGTGCAGCATGCCCCGGTAGTGCAGCACCGGCAGGTCGAAGCCGCCGCCGTTCCAGGACACGATCTGGGGGGTGTATTTCTCGATGCCGTCGAAGAAGCGCTGGACGATCTCGGCCTCGCCGAGGTCCGGTTCGGACAGGGAAAACACCTTGAAGCTGTCGCCGGTGCGCAGGGTGCAAGAGAGGGTCACCACGCGCTGCAAGTGCAGTGGCATGAAGTCGGAGCCGCCGGTCTGCTGGCGGCGCATCAGCATGGCCATGTCGGCCACTTCCTGGTCTGGCACGTCCGGACCGAGGTCGTGCAAGCGGCGCAAGCCGGCAATATCCGGAATGCATTCGAGGTCGAAAACGAGGATGGGGGTCATGAACGGGCGTGCGGGTAAAATCGCCGTATTCTACCTGCATGGGGAAGCTGCCGATGTCGACCCGCTGGCATGTCGCCGCCGATGCCGCCGACTGGCTTGAGCGTGCCCTCGCCTATGTCGCCGGCGCCGAGACGGAAGCCCTGGCGGCCCGGGGGGCCTTCCACATCGTCCTGGCCGGCGGCGGTACCCCGGAAACCGTTTACCGGGCCCTGGCCGAACAAGACCACGACTGGCCGCGCTGGCGGGTCTGGTATGGCGATGAACGCTGTCGGCCGCCCGAACATGACGCGCGCAATTCCCGTCTCGCCGAACGGGCCTGGTTGAATCGGGTGGCATTGCCTAGAACGAATCTATGCCCGATGCCCGCGGAACTCGGTGCCCAGGCCGGGGCCGAAGCCTACGCCCGCCAGCTGGCCGGTGTGGGGCCGTTCGATCTGGTCCTGCTCGGACTGGGCGAGGATGGCCATACCGCCAGCCTGTTTCCCGGTCACGACTGGGGCGAGGGTGCCGACGCCGCCGATGTGCTGGCTGTGTTCGGCGCCCCCAAACCACCGCCGGAGCGGGTCACTCTGTCGGCGCGCCGGTTGTCCGAGGCGCGCCGGGTATTGTTCCTGGTGAGCGGCGCCGGCAAGCGGGAAGCGGTCGCCGCCTGGCGGGCGGGCAGGCGAATCCCGGCGGCGGCAATCCGGCCGGCGGCGGGCGTGGATGTCTTGATCGATCAATCGGCGTTTGGAGAACCCTCATGAAAATCCTGGCAATGGCAATCCTGTTCGGCCTGGCGGCAACCGCCTGGGCCACCGAAGAACGTCGTTCCACTGAAAAAGAGCAGACCGGTCTTGCAGTGACCATCTACAACGGCGACCTTGCCCTGGTGAAGGATGCCCGCAAGGTCGAGCTCGGCCAGGGCGAGAACGTGCTCGCCTGGCGCAACGTCTCGGCGCGCATGCAGCCGGAGACCGCCCTGCTGCGGTCCCTGGACGGACGTTCCCTGGTCCTGCTCGAGCAGAATTTCGACTTCGATCTGCTCACCCCGGAGAAGCTGCTGGAGAAATTCGTCGGCCAGGAGGTCCGGGTGATCAAGACCCATCCGACCACCGGCGCCGAGACCTTCGAGACCGCCCGCGTGCTGTCGGCCAACAGCGGCGTGGTCTTGCAGTTCCCAGACCGGATCGAGACCGGCGTGCCCGGCCGCCTGGCCTTCGATAGCGTGCCCGGCACCCTGCGCGACCAGCCGACCTTGTCGATGCGCCTGGCTGTCGACCGGGCCGGGTCCCAGGGCCTGGAGCTGTCCTACCTGACCGGCGGCCTGTCCTGGAAGGCCGACTACGTGGCCGAGCTGTCCGATGCCGAGGACCGCCTCGACCTGAATGGCTGGGTGACCCTGACCAACACCAGCGGCGCGGCCTACCGCGACGCCCGCCTGCAACTGGTGGCCGGCGAAGTGAACCGGGTGCGTCCGGAGCAACGGCCAGCGATGATGTTCCGCGAGGCGGTGCCAATGGCCGCGGCGGCGCCGAAGATGGAGGAGGAATCGCTGCTCGACTACCACCTCTACACCCTGGACCGGCCGACCAGCATCCTGGAAAACCAGACCAAGCAGGTCGCCCTGTTGTCGGCACAAGGGGTTGTAGCCGGCAAGGAATATGTCCTGCAAGGCGCCAATTACTATTACTACGGCCGCCATGGTGAGCTGGGCCGCAAGCTGAAGCCGGCCGTGTACGTGCAGTTCGAGAACAAGGGCGGTCAGATGGGCCTGCCGCTGCCCAAGGGCGTGGTGCGGGTGTACAAGAAGGATCGCGCCGGGCGCGCCCAGTTCGTCGGCGAGGACCGCATCGATCACACCGCCCGCAATGAAACCGTGCGACTCAAGCTCGGCGAGGCCTTCGACGTCACCGCCGACAAGAAGCAGACCGAATTCGAGCGTGTCTCCGACAACGTGCACGAATCGGCCTACGCGATCGAGATACGCAACGCCAAGAAGGAGCCGGTCGAGGTCAAGGTGGTCGAGCCGATGCCGGGCGACTGGCGCATCCTGTCGTCCAGCCAGCCGCACGAAAAGCCGAGTGCCGGCACCGCGACCTGGCGGGTCAAGGTCCCGGCCGAAGGCAAGAGCGTGCTGACCTGGCGGGTGCGGGTGAAATACTGATTCGGCCGGTCGCCGGACGGTTTATTTCCTGAAGGTCTTGACCAGGGGCGCGTCGAATTTCACCGAAGCCGTCGTGCCCTGGCCGTCGTCGGTCACGGTCCATGACCCGGTCAGGCGTTTCTGGGTGTCCACGCTCAGGGTCATGGATTCCGGCTTGGCGACGCCGGAGTGCTGTTTGCGCTGGCCGTCGGCGACCAGCCAGTAGCCGAGCCGGGCGCCGCCGTCGAACTTGACGCTGGCGCCGGCAAGCAGGTCCCAGGTGGCGCAGGCGAAGCTGTCGCAGGCCTGGATGGCCGACGCGAGATCGGTTTCCGAAAGGATCAGCTGGCGAATGCTGCGGCCATCGAAATCCGGTCCGCTCACCAGATAGGCGTGCTTGGGCTTGACCGTGACTTGCCCGGACTTGAAGTTCTGGCTCAATATCCCCGAGGCCTCCCCCGCGGCGGCCGTCAGCGACGTGAACAGCAACCCGGCGAGGAGCAGGGCGCTGGACCGAGCGTTGGCAGACAAGCGTGACATGGAGGTCTCCCGAATGGACAGAGCTATCTTTGTAGCACAGCCCAGCACCGGGGCGCACCGGTCCCAAGGCGCCGGCCAGGCCGGCCAGCTGACTGCGGCCGGGGCGGCGTGATGCTGCGCGGCTGCCTTGCCCTGATGCTGCTCTACGCCGTGGCCGTGGTTCTGGAATACCGGTGGGCTGACGCACTGCCGTTCGGCGGCACCGTGGCGGTCGTGCTCGGGCTGGGCGTCACGCTTTCCCTGGCCAGCGTGCAGGGGCTTGCCCAGGCCTGGCGGCTTCGGGACCGACCGCAGACCGATGTGTCCCGTTGGCAGGACGGCCAGTGCATCCGGATTTCGGGCACCCTGGTGCCGACCGGGCCTGTGCCGCGCGCGCCGTTCAGCGAGCGGCCGGCGATCTACTGTGCCTATGCGGGCCGTTCGCATGACAACGAAGTCGGCGATGCCAGCCGGCAAGTTGCGCATTGGCGCGGCCAGTGGGCGGTGCCCTGCGCATTGCAGACCGCTTCGGCAGCCCTCGCCGTACTGGGTGTGCCGGCTTTGCGCGAGGTGCCTGAAACCCAGTTCCGCGGCCGGGCGTATCTGCCGCAGGCCGCGCGCCACCTGGCCAATACCGACTGGCAGGTGACCCCTGAGCTGGCCGACCTGCCTCGGGTTGCGTCGATGATGAGCGAAGGCTTGGCCGGCTTGCCGGCGCATGTCATCAATCGGGCGGCGCTGGGCGCCTTGGGCCTGCGGATCGGGGAAACCAGCGAAGCCGAATTGCTCGACCGGATCGATCCCGACCACTGGCTATTCAGCGAACGCGTGGTCGAGCCCGCCACCCAGGTCACCCTGGTCGGCACCTACCGCGCGCATCCGCCCGCCATCGACATCAACCTGGCGGCCGCCACGTCTGACCATGCCTTGCACCTGGGTGACGCGGGCCAGGTGGCCCGCCGGCACTGGCGGTCGACTTTGGGTTTCGTGGCGGTGCTGGGCGGTCTGACCCTGGCCGCGCATTATGCGGTGTATGGTGACAATGGCGCCTGGTATCGTGCCGCCCTGCGCGGCCTGGGCCTGGGCGAGTGAAGCCGGGTTGCGGGATAATGCCCGCTTACTGATGGCGGAGCGGACTGTGGGGATGACGGCGTTTTTCGCGGTGGGGCTGGGGGCCGCCTTCGGTGCCTGGCTGCGCTGGGGCCTGGGCCTGTGGCTGAACGCCCGCTATCCGGCGATTCCGCTCGGCACCCTGGCAGCCAATCTTGCCGGCGGCTATCTGGTCGGGCTGGCGGTGGCCTTCTTCAGCCAGCATCCGGGGCTGTCGCCGGAGTGGCGGCTGCTCCTGGTGACCGGTTTCCTGGGCGGGCTGACCACCTTTTCGACCTTTTCCGCCGAGATCTTCACGCTGTTCGCCCGGGCCCAGGTGGCCTTGGGCCTGGCCGCCATCGGCTTGCACGTGGCCGGTTCGCTGGCGATGACCGGCCTGGGCGTGCTCACGTATCACCATTTCAAGGGATGACGCCATGACCACCTTGTGCTTGCGCTTTTTCGTCCAGGAGGGCCTGCGCCATGCCGGCGAGCCGATCCAGGACTGGCTGTTCGCCCAGGCGCGCGGCATCGGCATCGCCGGCGGCACGGCGTTTCGGGCCAGCGCGGGCTTTGGCCGGCATGGCCTGGTCGAGGACCGTTTCTTCGAGCTGGCCGGGACCTTGCCGGAAACGGTAGAGTTCGTCGCTGACGAAGCCTTGGCGCGCGTGCTCCTGGCCCGGGTGGGCCAGGCCGGCCTGAAGCTGGTCTACGTGATGCACCCGGTGACCGCTGGCGTGACGGGGTAGGCGTGTCGCTGGCCGACCAGCTGGTCCTGTTCGTCGCGTCGTTCGTCGCCAACTGGTTTTCCGCGCTGTCCGGCGGTGGCGCCGGGCTGATCCAGTTTCCCATGCTGATCTTCCTGGGCCTGCCGTTCGGCGTCGCCCTGGCCACCCACAAGGTGGCCAGCGTGTTCCTGGGCATCGGCGCGACCCTGCGCCATCTCAAGGAAAGCCATCTGGAGCGGCGTTTTTCCCTGGTCATCCTGGGCGCCGGCCTGCCCGGCGTGGTGGTCGGCGCCTCGACCATCCTGCACGTGCCGGAGCGGCCGGCGATCCTGGTGCTCGGCCTCCTGACCCTGGGCCTGGGCCTGTATTCGGTGTTCAAGCCCAAGCTGGGCATGGAATTTGAACCGAAGAATCGTGCCGGCAGGGGTCTTTGGCTCGGCATGTTCGGCTTGTTCGTGGTCGGCTTCCTGAACGGCTCGATCACGTCCGGCACCGGGCTGTTCCTGACCCTCTGGCTGATCCGCCATTTCGGCCTCGACTACAAGCGCGCCGTGGCCTACACCTTGATCCTGTGCGGCTTTTTCTGGAACGGCACCGGGGCCGTGGTGCTCGGCGTGCTCGGCACCGTGCAATGGACCTGGATGCCGGTGCTGCTGGCCGGCTCGATCCTGGGCGGCTACCTGGGCAGCCACGTGGCGATCAAGAAGGGCAACCTGTGGATCAAGCGCGCCTTCGAGATCACCACGATCCTGATCGGGCTGAAGCTGATCGTCGGTTGAGGCCGGTCTGCGGCCTGACCTGGACTGTGCTATGCCAATAGCAGGGCTCCATTTTGGGAAACTCGATGTCGCGCCTTCATGTCTACGGGTTCGTCACGCTCCTGCTCGCGTGTCCGATGCTTCATGCGGACAGCGGCCAGAATGTCGCTGCGCCGTACGATGAGCCGCCACTGGCATGGCAATTGAATCAGGCCGCGGCCTCGTCCGATCGGGAGACGCTGGTGCACTTGCTGGCTTCTGGGGTCTCGGCCGACGCAGTCATCCCGGATACCGGCATGACCGCCCTGATGGTGGCCAACGATGCCGAGACGGCCCGCCTGTTGATCCGGGTTGGTGCGCGCCATGATCGTGTCGATGGCCAGGGCTGGCGTGCCTTGCATTACGCGGCCACGCGGGTGGGCGGCGGGCCGGTGGCGGCCGTGCTGGTCGAGGCGGGGGCCGATCCGTCCGTGCCGACCCCCGAGGGTCAAACGCCCTTGTTGCTGGCCGGTTTGCTGTTCACCGAGGCGATCGATCCCGAGACCGGCACGTTTCTGATTCGCTATCTGGTACGCGAGGGCGGTGCTGACATCAACGCCGCCGATGTCCATGGCTGGACCCTGCTGCACCGTGCCGCCAGCAACGACTCGGCGGATCTGGCCCGGGTCGTCCTGGGGCTCGGCGCGGATCCGGATCGGTTGACTGTACTCGGGGAAAGCCCGCGTCAGTTGGCAGTGCGTCTCGATGCAGGGAAGTTTCTGGCCGTATTGCAGGACAGGACACACGAGCCGGAATAGCGCCTCGGCGGCCCGCTTCGCGTGGCAGGCAGGACGCTTTGCATATTGGGTTTCAGACCGACCTATCCCAGGGTCTTTGGATACCTGTCGCGTCAGGGGTGCGTGCCCACCCGCAGGCCGATGAAGTGCGCGCTGCCGCCGCGCCAGGCACGCAGGCGCAGAACCTGGCCTGGCGTGGCCTGAGCGACCCGATCGACGAGCTGGTCCGGGCTCAGGGGGTGCCCGTCGACTTGCAGGATGACATCGCCAACGCGCAGTCCCGCCCGGTGGCCGGGACTGTCGGCATCGACATTGGCGATCAGGATGCCGGGGCTGTTCGCCGCCAGGGCAAACGATTCCGCCAATTCCGGGGTCAGGGCTTGCAGGGTGAGTCCGACCCAAGGCCGTCCGCTTGCTTGGGTCGCCTGGCTGGATGGCTTGGTTTGATTGGACAGCCAGCGATCGAAGTCGAGTGCGCCTGGTTCGGCGATGCTGTCGAACAAGCCGCCCATTCGGTCGGCGGGTGCGGCCGGCAGCGGTGCGGCCGGCAGCGGCAGCGCGATTTGGCCGACCCGGGCTTGGCCGGTCAGCCCCTCGGCTTCGGCGGAGGCGCGTCGACCCTGCACTTGAGTGATGCGCCAACTTCCCTGGATGGCGACTCGACCGACCCGGGGGGCTTCAAAAGCGAGGCCAAGGCGATCCCCCACTCGCGCGCTGTGCCCGCTGGCCAGTTCGATATCGACGGTGCTTCCATGAACGGCCATCACGCGACCTGCTTCGGGCGGAATCCCGGACGAGGCGGGACCCTTGGGTGGCGTGACTGGGCTGGAGATCTGATCAAGGCGTACACGCATGCCCTGGCTGGGGGGGACGGCGATGCTGACCGGGCTTGCGTCGATGCGGCCAGGTTGACTGGCGATGACCCGATAGCGACCGATCAGCATGGGCAGCAGGCCGGCCTGATAGGTCAACTCGAACTCGGTGCCGGGGGGCAAGGTGGCCGAACCGGTGGCTTCGAGTACCACGCTACCGCGAGCGCCGAGGGCGCTGATCAGAACCTCGCTGGCCTGGCTGGCTGGCAGCCAGGCCATCAGAAGGAAGGCGTACCACCCTACAGGACGATGAGCAGGGGCAGCTGTGGCCATGGTCACCTCGGACAGTGGACGGTGAATTTCCATTGGGTCGATTTTCCCTCGCAGGCGGGTTGCACCCGGACCGTGACCTGGCTGGAACCGTAGAAATGCAAGTCGACGGCGCCCTTGCCGCGGCCGGCCCCTTGATTGTTTCCGACACAGCCCGTGTCGAAGGTGCCGCCGCCATACTGCACCAGCATCCGGTCGGGCACGCCGAACATGTCAAAGTCGAAGCGGAATGTGCCCTGCATCCGGCCCAGGTCGACCACCAGGGTTTCCGGCGTGTTGCCGCCTTGTTTGGCAGTGTCGTTGCAGCGCACCTGGCGTACCGGCTCGCTGGGGCCGGGCGGCGGGACTGGCCAGGGCATGGCTACGGGGGGCGGTTGCCGTTGCAGGTTTTCCGCGCGGCGGACGTAATCCGGGGTGCTCGGGTCCATCGGACATTGGCGTTGCCGGGCTTCGGCCAGGAGCGCCTGGGCCTGGCTCAAGTTCTTCGCGTTCAAGGCCGCCAGAATCTGGGTTTCCAGTTGCAGGCATTCGAGGGCGAACCGGCCTTGGCGTTGTTGATCATCCTGAGCCTGTTGGAGGGCAGCCGCGGCACGGCCATGCCATGGGCAATCCCGGGTCTGGGCGAGCAGTCCGGCCGCCTCCATGAACTGGCCGCCGTTGATCGCCGCGGCAAAATGGGCTTCATATGCCGCGCAATCGATGCACGCGCCACCGTCGGGCCGAAGCACGTGGCCCCCGGGGCAGACGCAGGTCGGCAGGTTGAGCTGAGGGTTCCAGGCCGCCACACTGCCGGGCAGTGCGCTGCAATCGGTGGCGGCGAGCAGCGCATTGCGGTCGGGGGGGCCCCAGACTCGCAGGGTGACGCCGCCGTCACGGGCGATGTTCGAGCCGGGTCCCGGGCTTTGCGACTGCACCGTGCCCTCCTGGTGGATCGCTTGTGCAGGCTGGCTGACCTGGATGCCGGCGACCTTCAGTCCGGACTGGCTGAGGCGGGCTTGAGCCGCCTCGAGGCCGAGGCCGATCACGCTGGGCACCTTGACGCCCTGGGGCTGCCGGACCAGGTCTTCGGCGATCGCCTGGCAGGTGGCGCCGTCCTGGCACATGACCCGCGCCGACTGGGCCAGCAGGCTGGCGCTGTCGGCCGAGGCGCGCGCCGAACGGCATTCGGCCTCAGCGTGCTTGACCGGCGCGGCCTCGCGTATCTGGCGCGTGATCTGTTCGGCGCGTGCGCGAGCCATGCGCATCGATTCGGCGCTGGCCTGGGCGGCCTGTTCGGCACGCAGCAAGGCGGCATCGACTTGTTCGGGGCAGCCCTCGGCGGCGTGTCGCGTGCGTGCCATGCGGACCACGATGGCGTCCATCTCGCTCAGCTGCTGCGTAGCGCGGGTGCGGTCACCGTCGGCTTGCAGCCGGCGCCGCGCTTCGTCCACCAGGGCCTGGGCCGATGTGCCGGCCTGTCGGGTCAGCTCGAGTTGCGCGCGTGCCTCGGCTTGGGCGGTGCGACCCCCGGTGCGGCGGGCACCGGCCCGGGCGACGCTGGCGTCGAGTTTCACGGTCGGCGCTTCGCTGTTATCGGCCGGCGGCGGGGGGAGTTGTTGGCGCAGGCGGGTGCAGTCCTGGGCAGCGTTGTGGGCGAGCTTTTCCTGCTGATTGATCGTGGCCAGTTCCGCTTTGCAGCGCTGTACCGCTGCCGCGATGGCGCGTTGCGCCTGCTGACGGTCGCTGTCACGGGGGGCGGACTGGATCCGGGTCAGGCCTTCGCAGGCCTCGTCGGCGGCGAAATCGGCCCGCTTGCGGGCATCGCCGATCGCCTGGGCTGCGGCATAGGCGGCCTGCGCCAGCCGCTGGCTATCCTGGGCCTGTCGGGTCGCGCGTTCCAGCCAGACGGCGCGGCTGCGGGTGTCGGCATCGAGTGCTCCGATCAGGGTATTCAGCGTCTTGATCTCGGCTTCCGCCAGCAGGGCCTGGCGACCCGCTTCGGCACAGCGTTGCCGGGCCGTGCTGGCCGCTTCTTCGGCACGCGGTTCCAAGGCGCGCAGACGGTCCAGCAAGTCGCTGACATCGACCGGTGTCGCGGGGGCGGCGGGGGACTCGGAGGCCCGGCCAGGACGGGGCCGGATGTCGAACAGGCTGATGTCCCCTTGGTCTTCGGCCTGAACCTGGCCGTCACCATCGATCAGTTGCGCCACCACCGTGGCCTTGAGCGCATAGATCGCATGGTCCTCGACCTGGAGGTCGCGGGCCACCTCTGGCGTGATGATCAGTCCGTCCGGTGGGCCTTCGCGGACCGTGTCGTGGAGTCGGATCCGGTAGCGCACCTGCCAGGCTGGTGCGGCTTGCGGCCCGCCCCGGGGGTATTCGCCGCGCACATTGGCGTCGAGCGGCAGGTCACGGCCCAGCCGGACCGGGTAATCGGGCAGGCGCAGTTTCAGCGTGGCTGCGATCGGGGTGACAGGCTGGGTATGCACCTGCGCGGCGGTCTTGGCGACTTGGCTGGCGAACGAGGCGCCCAACTCGCGTTGGCCAGCCACCACGGCGCGCAGCAGACGCTCGGCCATCTGCACATTGGCGGCCAGGGCCGCCATCTTGACCGCCATGTCCTGGTTGAAGGCGGCGCGTTGCTCATGGGTGTACTGGCTCAGGACATATTCCCGGATCAGGATGTCGGTCAGTTCGCGCAGCAGGGCCTCGCGGTTGTTCTGGGCTGGATCGCGCCCCAGGACGACGCGGTCGAACCAGCGGCCGATGCCGCGCACTTGTTCGACCACGCGATTGCCTTCGGTGGCCGCTTCGAAGGTGGTGGAAAACTGGGCGCGGAAGCCGTCCGGTTGCTGCTCGAACCAGTCCTTAATCTGACGGTTCATGAATGGCCGCAACACCGCGCTGGCCGCCTCGATGCCACGCGGCAGGCAGAGCGAGATGGGCGATTCCATGGCGGCTTCCTTGAGCGCCCACTCACGCATCGCCTCGGGGCTTTTGGCCGCGGCCAACGCGCGTTGCTTGGCGCGCTCACGGTATTCCCTGCGCTCGCAGGCTTCCATGGCTTCGAAGCTTCGGTCCTCGATGTCCCGGCCTTCGGCACGTGCCTGGGCAATGTAGCGTTCCAGCCGGGGTGACAAGCGCTCATAGAGGCGGGCCATGCGTTGGTAATAGGGCAGCTCGCAGGTGAAGCGCGTCACTAGCTGGCGTTCCGCCTCGACCCATTGCGGGCTGTGTGCTTTCAGTTTGCGGCTGAGCAAGAGATGGTTGATCGCGCCCCCGTATTCGGCCCGCACGGTGGCTTCGGCCCGGGCCCGGTCATGCTTGAGCCAGTGGTCGGCGGGCACCGCGATGCGTACCGGGCCGGTGTCGTCATCGCGGCTGTCGACTTCGCCATGGAACAGCGGGAAGCGGGGGGTGTCGGCTCGGAAGGTCTTGTCCTCGATGTCGCAGCGCAGGCCGCGCTCCTGGCCGGTCGGGTTGGATTTCAGCGCCTGCTGGAGGACGTCGTTGTTGAGCAGGTCGACGATGTAGGCGTAGCTGATCTCGTAGACGCCATCGGCAAGCTTGTAGATCCCGTACAACGGGACAATGCCGGTGTCGGCGCCGATCCGCGTGGCCAGGGCGATGGCCAGCGAGAAGAAGCCGCTGGCATCCCCCTGGTTGATGCTCAGCATGCTGCTCGCCGCAGTGCCGTAGGTTTCGATGATCGGCAATCCCCAGAAGAAATTGCTGGCCGCATCATGGGCGATGCGCCAGCCGCAATCACTGCCGTGCAGGCCGCCATTCAGGCAGCCTTGCTCATAGCTGCGGATCAGGTTGATGCCCGTGTCGGCGTAGAAGAAAAAGTTCAGGCCGTCCTTGAATTCATTCCAGTAGTTCTGGGCAAATTCGCCGCCCATGCCCTTGGCGGTCTGGAGAAACTGGAGCGCCTGGTCGCGTCGGCTGGCTTGCCGGGGCCCCAGGGTGGTCGCCACGGCGGCCCGGGTGCGGCTCAGGGCTACTTCGCGCGGGCCTTTGGCGGCCGCCTGGTCGAGGTCGCCGACCACCCGTTTCACGTCGTCGCCGATCCGGGTATAGAAGTCGGCGGGTTTGGCCAGTTTTCCGCCCTCGCTGGAGGCCCTGAGCCAGTCGTCGATGGCCTGGCGGCCGGCTTGGCCGAGGTCGGCGAACTGGCTGAATAGTCTGCGCAATTCGTGGCTGGTCCCCGCGCTGTCGATCATCTCGTTGCGCAGGCGTTTGCGCAGGCCGGGTTCGTCGATGCGCTCGACGATCTCGAACAGCAGAGCCACTTCGACCTGGCGTTCGGCCTGGCGCTTGACCATGGCCTCGTAGTCGGCCTTGCTGCCAATGAATTCAGTCCGGTTGACCAGGCGACCCTCGGGCCCGAAATCGTGCTTGACCATATGCGCCATCACTTTGCTGGCACCTTCGGCGTAGGCCTGGAGCTGCTTTTGGACGAACAGGCGTTCAGCCTCATCCAGGGCGCGGGCATGCAAGGCCTCGCCCTTCAGGTCGGGTTCCCGACGGCGCAGGTTGGCGGCAGCCTCGTCCAGGTAGGGCCCGTAGTATTTGCGCGGGTCGTACTGGACCTGGCGCAGGTCCTTGTCGGCCTCGATGTCCATCGAGGTGTCGAATAGCTTGATCAGTTCGTCGACCCGATTGCGGTGCAGGTCTTCGCCATAGAGCTGGCGGATGAAGGTTTCCTTGAAGGTGCGCTTGGTGGCGGGATCCGCTTGGCTGGCATGGACCGCGTAATAGGTTTGCGTGCCACCCACGCCATCTTTCTGGGTCACGCCCAGGATGCGTCCGAAGGCGCCATCGATGATCCGGTTGCCATATTTTTGCCGGGCGATCGGGTCGTCCGGGTGGGTGACGAATTTCTCGGTGTTCTGGGCCAGGTTGCCGAGCGCGTTGCGCCAGGGCGCGTCGGCATGCACGCCCTGGTAACGATTAGCGATGTCGCTGGCCTTGAGATAGGTGAGATCGATCTTGCCGGCCCGGAATGCGTCGAGGTCGAATGGCTTGCCGTTGATGACCGCCCAGTTTTCCTCGAAATCCCAGGCGATATGCAGGGTGCGACCTTCCGACAGGGCCCGGTTGTGGGTCTGGTCCTTGTTGGCACCGGGCACGTAATAGGCCTCGGCATTCTGGCGCAGCGCGAGCACCGTGCCGGTGACTTGGGTGATGAATTCGGCGCTGCCTTGCCGGGCGTTCTTGGCGTCGGGCAGAAACTGGTCACCGTTGAACAGGGTCATGTCCGGTTGTCCGGGCTGGATGCCATGGCCTCGGTGGTATTCCGCCCACAGGTGTTCCACTTCGGCGAAGTTCTTCGGACGATTGGCCTCCGGGCCGGCGATGATCCAGCCGGTCTGGTCGAGGTCGCTCAGGTGCTCGCGTGATTTGCCCTGGTTGGTCAGTTCGATGACCCAGCCACGCCTGCGTGCCAGGTCGATCCAGAAGGCCAGGTCATAGGCTTGGCGCAGGCGGGCCATGCGGGCGTTCTTGGTGGCCAGTTCCGGTGCCCCCAGGATTTGCTTGAGATATCGCTGCGGCGCCGCGTGCGGGCGATAGACCCGGTCGAGTAGCCAGATTTCGTCCATGCTTTCCAGCGGGGTTTCCCGGATCAGTGTTTCCAGGGCGACGTACGCCGGGTCTACACCGGCGGGGGGCGCGCATGGGCCAGGGTGGGGCACCAGGGCAAGCAGGCAGGCCACGAACAGCAGGGTCAGTCCACGCGCGCGATTGCCCATCCTGATCGGAGTGGGGGGATTTCTCGCCATCATGACTG
This sequence comes from Pseudomonadota bacterium, assembly GCA_049322515.1. Lineage (GTDB taxonomy): Bacteria > Pseudomonadota > Gammaproteobacteria > Burkholderiales > Thiobacillaceae > Parasulfuritortus. The sequence continues at coordinate 127,323 of JBMOQW010000025.1, read as the reverse complement.
TGTTATAGCCCTGTCAGCCTGAATGGATATCCGTAGCGACGCCAATGATGAACCCGGCGATGTCATGGGCTATAGCAAGGGTAGGGCACCGCGTTAACGGTTGTTCAATCGTGCATGGCACGCCAGGAGGATGGAAATGTCGATGTGGGCAATGGTCTTGCTTTGGGTGGCCGCGGGGCTCGCGGCCTGGGCGATCTGGTTGCAGCGCCGCGACATGATTCCCGGCCTGGGCGGCACCATGGGGGGCGAGATGACCAGTGGACTGATCTGGTGGGGGGTTGCCCTGGTCGTCGCGGTGGCGTCCATCGACGTCTTGGGTGGCTACTGGGCGGTGGCCGTCTTCCTTGGCGTGCTGGTCGTGTCGTTCGGAATCCGGCGGGTGATCTCGGGCATTCCCAAGTCAACCGCCGGATAGGATTCCGAGCGGGCTTTTCCGGGCCTTACTCGAAACGGCCCGGGTCGAGCAGGGGCGAGTAGTCCGGGTTGTAGGTGCCGCCGGCGGCGAACGCGGTGTCCGGGTCGATCAGGGTCTTGGCGCTGCCCAGCCGGTAGTCGATCGAGGTCGGGTCGTCCAGGTAGATCGGCCGTTCGGTGATGATCTCGCCGAGCGCGTAGGCGCTGCCGTCGAGCTTGGCGTAGGCCTGGGCGGGGGTGCGGAAGTAGCGGAAGGTGACCGGCGTTTCCGGGAACACGTCCTTGCCCTGGACGTAGCTTTGCGTGACGACCACCTGGCGGTAGCGGGCCGCGCCGGCCAGCGCGTCGTTGGCGGGCGGGAAGATCAGATCGGCTTCCAGGCTGCCGTCGGCCCGGACATGACCGCGCCTCGCGGTGTATTCGCGCATCAGCTTCTGGCGCAGGGCCTGGCTGGCCTGGAAGGCACTCGCGCTCTGGGTGTCGAGGGCCGGCCAATTGGCGCTGTAGCCCTGGGCGGTGCTGATCCGGGCCGTGAAATGACGGTCCATGGCGCCGGGCATGTCGCCGTACAGGCTGGCGCCGACCACGGTTTCCAGGAAGTGGCGGAACTCGCCCTTGGCCATGCCCCGATTGAGCGGGTCACCCAAGGTGGCGCGTCCCGGGGTGGCGCTGGCCGACACGCCGGCCGTGGCACGGTAGCCCAGGTAGTCCATTTCCTTCCAGCCGGCCGCGCCAGCGAACTTGCGCGGCAGGGCCCAGGTGCTGTCCACCGTGTTGCCGGTGCCGGACGTGAAGGAGGGGAATTCGGTCTTGCGCACGGCGCTGTGGCAGCCGAGGCATTGCATCATCTCTTCGCGCTTCTGCGGGCGCAGGCTGCCGTTCGCGTCCTCGATCCAGCCGGCCAGGTACCAGCCGGCGCCGTTGTCGATCCAGCCCTGGCTGTCGTTGCCGTAGATCGAGCGGCCTTCTTCCTTGTCACCCGGGCGGAACTGGTCGAAATGGAAGTCCTGCCACTTGTACATGTAGCGGATTTCCTTGACCCGGGTCGCGCGCGTGCCGGGGAAGCGGCTCACCGAAGCCTGGGTGCCATCGGCGGCGACATCGACGTAGTGCAGCGGATGGGCGAATTCGGTGCCTACCGGATAGACGCCCTGGTAGAGCGGGATGGTTTTCGCGAGGCCCAGGTATTGGCGGCCGTCGGCGTCACTCAGACGGTTTTGGATGGCTTTTTCGAGCAGGTCCAGGTTGGCGTTGTAGGTGGCCAGGTCGTAGGCACCATCCTCCCGTTGCATGAAGGCCTTGGGCAGGCGGACGTAGATACCGGACACCGAGCCGGTCATCGGGGTGAAGATGCCATAGGGCATGAAGTTCACCGCGCGCCAGCCGGTGATCCAGGTCGAGCCGTCCTTGAAGAAGCCGTTGCCTTCGCGGACCGAGCGGACATGGCCATCCGTGCCGGCCGGAAGGTCGGCCGGATCCAGGCTGGGGAACAGGCGCCAGGCGCTGTCGACCGCGGCATCCCAGCTCTTCGGGTTGCCGCCGCGCTGGGCGTGGGCCGGGGACCAGTTGTCCTGGCGGATCCAGACGCTCATGTCCCATTGCGCCGGGTTCTGACCGAGGGCCTGGACGCGGGCCAGCAGGCGTTCCGGGTACAGGGTGTTTTCCCAGCGGTTGATCACCGCCAGGGGCGCCGTGGTGTCATAGGACGCAAAGCTGTAGTCGGTTTGCAGGTTGCCAATGTTTTCGGCGGCGCCAGCTTGCGGGTTGTTGCCCATGCCTTCGTGGTAGAGACCGTTGGTGTGACAGTACTGGCAGGCGTTCTGGGTGCCCGCGGAGGTTTCGATGTAACACTGGGCCGGCACGTGGGCATAGGGGTTGGTGAAGATCAGGGGGCTGACCCGGTCACCGACCAGGTTGCCCACGGTGATGTCGGGCGGGGTCGGCGTGCCAGGAGGATTCGTCGTCCCGGGGTCGGCATCACCCTCGCCATTGCAGCCGAACAGCACCGAAGCGCCCAGGCCGGCAATGGCCAGGGCGGCCAGGAGTGAGGTATTCAAGTTCGCGGATTTCATCAGGATGTCCTTGCAATGAAATGGGCCGGACTTTCGTCCGGCCCAGGCTTCGATCAAGTCAGCACGATCGGATTACTTGATGGCGGGCAGGCCACCGATGTAACCGACCGGGGCGCGGAACTTGTCGATCTTGGCAGCCAGTTGCGCTTCCAGATCGGCCGGCACGCTGCCCGGCAGGTCACCCCAGTGCTGGTTGTTGCTCATGATGTAGGCGTGGCCGCCCAGGCTGTCGACCACTTGCAGGCCGGTGTTCTCGGCGCCGGCGGCGGCGGCCAGGATACGGGTCAGCTTCTTGGTGTCGACGTTGTAGGCCCAGACGTAGTTGTTGACGTGCATGCCCGAGTCTTCACCTATGAACAGCGTGCGCATCTTCTCGGAGAAGAAGATGTTGTCGGTGTTGGCGATGGTGTTCACGTCGGCGGTGTTGCCATAGGCATCGGTGCTGATCGGCTTGCCGACCAGGGCAGATTCGGCGTACATCTTGGTCGCCACGTAGTCGGAGTTGATCGCCTCGGCACCATTGACGGTCTTTTGACCGCCGGCCAGGTCCAGGGTGTAGGTCGCGCCGGCCGAGTTCTTGGACAGCTTGATGTGGTCGGCGGGCTCGCCGGACATGCTGGTCATGCTGTCGCGGATCGCGGAGATGGCCATGTAGGCCTTCTTGTCCTTGGCGTTGACGGCGATGCCTTCCATCTTGGTGAACTCGGTGGTGGCACCCAGGATCGCGGCGTAGCGACGGGTTTCCAGGAAGGCAGCGGCTTGCTCCATGCCCGTCTTGACCTTCAGGCACTCGTCGGCGGTGGAACCGACGCGGACCCGGGTGTAGCCGTCGGCGCAACTGCCGTTCGAAGCAGCCACCGCGTCGAAGATGTCGGTGAAGGTGACGCCGCTGTCGATGATCGCCTTGATCTCGGCGTTGGTGCCATGGCCGAGCTTGACCCAGGTCAGGTCGGCGGCGCCCGCGCCATCGGCGGAGGTCTGGGTCCACTTGGCGGCGTAGATGGTGCCAGCGGACAGGTCCTTGGCCTTGTCGGCCACGAACATGGCCATCAGGCCGTGGGTGCCGTCATCGCCAAAATAGGCGGTCTTGCTGTCGGGCATCACCTTGGTCTGTTCCCAGGTGCCGCGGCTCATGGCGTAGTGCTTGACCACCGAGGTGGTGCCGTCCTTCTTCACGGTGACTTCGGGAATGAAGCCATAGTGATAGGGGTTGGCGGTCTGGGTGTTCTTCCAGTACAGCTCGGTCATGGCTTCGATGCCGGCCGTGGTGGTGCCGTACTTGCTGGTCAGCGGGTTGTACTGGAGGTCGTAATCTTCTTCGGAGCCCAGGTGGGTGTTCCAGGGCGACAGGGAGCCGAAGCAGTTGATCCAGGTGCCGTTCACCGAGGAGAAGTCGATCGGACGCTGGCTCTTGACACTCAGGGTGCCGTCATCGGCCTGGGTCAGACCGGTCAGGATCATGCCGGTCGGCACCCGACCGTACCAGTCGGGCACGGTGTAGGACTCGGCGCCATTGGAAAGCAGCCAGTCGTATTCGATGTGGGTGACCAGGAACAGGCTGTCGTCCACCTTCATCAGGCTGTTGGCATCCGGGGTCTCGCCGACCAGCGGCTGGCCATAGGGGTCCATCAGCGGGTTCATCTGGTAGTCGTAGAACTGGCCGGCCGGATGGGCGTTGCCACCGACCTTGTCCTGCAGGCTGAACAGGGTGTGGTAGGTGAGCGGGTATTCCTTGCTGCTGCCGTCGTCGTAGGTGACTACGGCCTTGGCGGTGGCCGCGGTGGTCGACATGGCATCGACGGTGGTCGGGGAGCCGAAAGTCTCCACGAATTCGACCGAAACGACCTTCTTGTCGTCGTCGCCATTGCAGGCAGTCAGGGAAACGGAGGCGGTGGCAGCGCCGGTGATGGCCATGACGGCCAGGGCGATCTTCTTCAACTTCATTGTCGAGCTCCCAAGGGCAGGTGAGTGAAATCAGCCCGGCATGTTGCCGATTGTTGATTGCCGTTTTATTTCCGATTTGTGATACTTGGCCGGGCTTCCTTGCGGCCGGGCGCCGCAATCTCCTTGTCAAATTAAGCCAACATAATGGAAGTCTTTGCGTGCGATCTCCCCATGGAAAGTGATGCCGGCCTTGGCCCAAGCGATTGATTCCCGGTGGCTCGACAGGGCGGCCCGGGGGCTGTTCTGGGGGCTGCTCCTGGCCCTGGCCACGTCCCTGGCCTGGTGGACTTGGCGCCTGCTGCCGATCGAGGCACCCGCGGCCGAGCTGGTGACCCGGCCCGTGTCCGAACCGCCCCTGGACGACTGGTTTACCGGGCAGGGGCGCGCGGCGCCGGTCGCCTCCGGACGCTTCGTGTTGCGCTGGACTTATCCCGGCCATCCGGGCGTCTGCATCCTGGCCGTGTCGGGCCTCCAGGACCGGGCCTTCCGGGTCGGCGACGAGGTCGAGCCCGGCTACGTCTTGCGCGAAGTGGGCGAACGCCATGTCCTGATCGAAGGATCGGGCGGCGTCGAGCGGATCGAGCGTCCGGAATCGCCCCCGCCCACCCTGGCCCCGGTCGCGCCGGCGTCCGTGGCCACCCCCCCCGTGCCGGTTCGCATCCGGCGCGAAGAATAGGAATGAGGATGACTGGATCAATCATCAAGGCCGCCGTGCTGGCGCTCTGTCTGGCCGCCGGCGTGGCACGCGCCGATGAGCGGGTGTCGCTCGATTTCGTCAATACCGACATTGCCGCCGTGGCCAAGGCGGTCGGCTTCATCACCGGACGCAATTTCATTCTCGACCCGCGCATCAAGGGCACGGTGAACATCGTCTCGAGCCGGCCGGTGCCCAAGGCGCAGGTGTTCGACGTATTCCAGTCGGCCTTGCGCACCCAGGGCTTCGTGGTGGTGCAGGGCCGGGGGGCCTGGAAGATCATTCCCGAGTCCGAGGCCAAGCAGAACTACATGGCCACCTCGGGCAAGAAGATGGCTGCCGGCGGCGACAGCCTGGTCACCCAGGTCTATCCGCTCCAGTTTTCCGATGCGGCGCAGATGCTGCCGGTGCTGCGCCCGCTCATCTCGCCGAACAACGTGATTTCGGTGCTGCCGGGCGGCAACCTGTTGGTGATGACCGACTACGCCGAGAATCTGCGCCGCATCAACAAGCTGATCGAGGCCATGGATCAGCCGGCCGGGCGCGATGCCGAAGTGATCAAGCTGCGCCACGCGGTGGCGACCGAAGTGGCCGCGTTGTTGCAGAAGGTGCTCGGCGAAGCCAAGGACGAGGCCGCCTCGCAGAAGCTCTACCTGGCCGCCGACAGCCGCAGCAATACACTGCTGGTGCGCAGCGACAATCCGTCCCGGCTGGAGCGGGTGCGCCAGATGGTGGCCGAGCTGGATAGCCCGGACAGCCAGACCGCGCAGCCCAAGGTGGTCTACCTGCGCAATGCCGACGCCACCAAGCTGGCCCAGACCCTGCGCGGCATGTTGAGTGCCGACGCGGCGGCCGCCACGGCAACCCCGGCCGCGGTCAGCTCGACCCCGCAGACCACGGTCACGAGCAGCGTCGGCAGCACCCCGGCCAGCGTCGGCGGCATCCAGTTCCTGGCCGACGCGGCGGCCAACGCCATCATCCTGGTCGGTCCAGCGGTGCTCCAGGCGCAGTACGCCCAGGTGATCGAAAAGCTCGACACGCGGCCGGCCCAGGTCTTCGTCGAGGCGCTGATCGTCGAGATGTCGGCCGAGAAGGCCGCCGAACTGGGCGTGCAATGGCAATTCCTGTCCGGTGCCGGCAAGGACTCGACCCAGGTGATCGGCGGCACCAACTTTGGCAAGGACGGTTCCAATATCCTGGCCGCCAGCCAGAACCTGGCCGGGGTCGGGCGTGGCATCAACATCGGCGTCATGGACGGCACCGTGACCCTGCCGATCGGCGGCGAGGACGTCGAGATCCTCAACCTGGGTCTGCTCGCCCGCGCCCTGGAAGCGCGGGTCGGCGCCAACATCCTGTCGGCCCCCAACCTGCTCACCCTGGATAACGAGGAAGCCAAGATCGTCATTGGCCAGAACGTGCCCTTCGTAACCGGCCAGTACACGGTGAGCAGCACCACCAGCAGTACTTCGCCATTCCAGACCATCGAGCGCAAGGACGTCGGCCTCACCCTCAAGGTGAAGCCGCAGATTTCCGAGAACGGCAGCATCCGCATGAAGCTGTACCAGGAAGTGTCGAGCGTGCGCGAGGCCGCCGACATCGCCAGCCTGATCACCGACAAGCGCTCCATCGATACCTCGGTCGTGATCGACGATGGCAAGGTGGTGGTCCTTGGCGGCCTGATGGAAGACCGCTTCGAGGACGGCCAGGACAAGGTGCCGGTGCTGGGCGACATTCCCGGTCTTGGCCGCCTGTTCCGTTCCGACAGCCGCAAGCAGGTGAAGACCAACCTGTTCGTGTTCCTGCGGCCCACCGTGGTGCGCGACGGCAAGAGCCTGGAGGCGCTGTCCAACGCGCGCTACGACTACGTGCGCGGCCGATTCGGCGAAGGCACCGACCGGGCCGGCATGGCCGTCGAATTGCCGCCCGGCGAACGTCCGCTCTGGCTGACGCCGGACCTCAAGCTGGACACCCCGGCCGCGCCATGACCCCGGGCGAACCGCGCGCGCTGCCCTACGCCTTTGCCCGCCAGCACGGCCTGGTGTTGCGCGGGCTCGACGCCGATGGCCGTGCCGAGCTGCTGGCGCGCACCGATTTCGACCTCGCCGCGCTGGCCGAGGCGCGCCGGGTGCTGGGCCGCGAGCTGCGCCTGACCGTGGTCGAGGCCGAGCCATTCGCGCAGACCCTGGCGCGTGCCTACTCGCGGGATGGCGACGAGGCTGCCCAGCTGGCCGACGACCTGACCCAGGACGAGGACCTGGCGGCGCTGGCCCAGGACCTGCCCAAGGTGGAAGACCTGCTGGAGAGCGAGGACGATGCCCCGGTGATCCGGCTGATCAACGCCGTGTTGACCCAGGCGGTGCGCGAGGGTGCTTCCGACATCCACCTGGAACCCTACGAGACCCGCGCCGTGACCCGCTTCCGCATCGATGGCCGGCTCAAGGACGTGCTCACCCTGAACCGCGCCCTGCAACCGGCCGTGGTGTCGCGCATCAAGATCATGGCCGCGCTCGACATCGCCGAGAAGCGCCTGCCCCAGGACGGCCGCATCATGCTGCGGGTGGCGGGGCGGCCGATGGACGTGCGGGTCTCGACCTTGCCGGCGGCGCATGGCGAACGCGTGGTGCTGCGCCTGCTCGACAAGCAGGCCGGCCGGCTCGACCTCGCCGCGCTGGGCATGGATGCCGACATCCTCGGCCAGCTCGATGCCCTGGTGCATCGGCCGCACGGCATCCTCCTGGTCACCGGTCCGACCGGCAGCGGCAAGACCACCACGCTGTACGCGCTGCTCAAGCGCCTGGACGCGGCCAGCCGCAACATCATGACCGTCGAGGACCCGATCGAGTACGACCTGGACGGCATCGCCCAGACCCAGGTGAATGGCAAGATCGACATGGATTTCGCCCGCGCCCTGCGCGCCATCCTCCGGCAGGACCCGGACGTGGTGATGATCGGCGAGATCCGCGACCTGGAGACCGCGCGCATCGCCGTGCAGGCCTCGCTCACCGGGCATCTGGTGCTGGCCACCCTGCACACCAACGACGCCGCCAGCGCGGTCACCCGCCTGGTCGACATGGGGGTCGAGCCCTACCTGCTGGCCTCGGCCCTGGTCGGCGTGCTGGCCCAGCGCCTGGTGCGCAAGGTCTGCCCGCATTGCCGGGTCGAGCGGCCGTTGCCCGACGCGGCGCGGCTTGCCCTCGGCCTGCCCGAGTCGGCGCGCACTTCCTGGCACGCCGAGGGCTGTCCCGAGTGTGGCCAGAGCGGCTATCGCGGCCGCACCGGCATCCACGAATTGCTGATCCTCGACGACGGTCTGCGTGCCGGGGTCCACGACGGCGTTTCCGACCAGGCCCTGCGCGAGCGGGCCCGCGCCCAAGGCATGCGCTCCCTGCGCGAGGATGGTGGCCGCTGGGTGGCTGCCGGCGTCACCAGCGTGGAAGAAGTGCTGAGCGCGACGCGCGACTGATGGCCGTCTACCGCTACACCGCCCTGGACGCGCGTGGCCGCCGGTGCAAGGGCGTGCTGGAGGCGGACGGCCCGCGCCAGGCGCGGGCCCAGTTGCGCGCCCAGGGCCTGAGCCCGGAAACCCTGGAGTCGGCGCGCGAGGAAGCCGCCGCCGGACGTCCCGCGACCCGCATCGCGGCGGCTTCGCTGGCCCTGATGACGCGCCAGTTCGCGGTGCTGCTGGAAGCCGGCCTGACCGTGGAAGACGCGCTCGGCCTGCTCATCGACCAGTCCGAGGAGGCCGGCCTGAAGCAGATCCTCACCGCCGTGCGCGCCGAGGTGCGCGGCGGCCAGAGCCTGGGCCGGGCCCTGGCCGCGCATCCGAAGACGTTCGACGGGCTGTACCGGGCCATCGTCGAGGCCGGCGAGCATGCCGGCGCCCTGGCCCGGGTCATGGACCGCCTGGCCGGCTGGTTGGAGGGCCGCGAGGCGCTGCGCCAGAAATGGCTGGCGGCCATGGCCTATCCGGTCATCGTCAGCGGGGTCGCCCTGCTCATGCTGATCGGGCTGTTGACCTATGTCACGCCGCAGGTACTCCAGGTGTTCGCCCAGGGCAAGGCGGTGCTGCCCTGGCCGACCCGGATTCTGATCGGGCTGAGCGAGGCCTTGCGGGTCACCTGGCCGTTCCTGCTCGGCGGCCTGGCCGTGGCGGTCTGGGCCGGTCGCCGGGCGCTGCGCCAGCCGGCCCTCCGGCTGCGCGCCCATGCCCTGTGGTTGCGTCTGCCGGTGCTCGGCCGCCTGCTGCGCACCACCGACACGGCCCGCTTCGCCGATACCCTGGCGATCCTGGTCGGCGCCGGGGTGCCGTTGTTGACCGCGCTCAACGCGGCCGCCGGGGTGCTCGGCAACGATCTCCTGCGCGCCCAGGCGACCGAGGCGGCGACGCGCGTGCGCGAGGGTGTGAGCCTGTCGCGGGCCCTGGCCCAGGGCGGCTTCTCGCCGGTGCTGACCCGGCTCATCGCCAGCGGCGAGGCGAGTGGCCGGCTGCCCGAGCTGCTCGACAAGGCGGCCCGCCAGCAGGGCGAGGAACTCGGCCGCCGGTTGACCCGCCTCACCACCTTGCTGGAACCGTTGCTGATCCTGGGCATGGGGGTGATGGTGCTGGCCATCGTGCTGGCCATCCTGATGCCGATTTTCGAAATGAACCAAATCATCCGTTGAGGACTTTCCGATGCAGACACGACAACACGGCTTCACCCTGATCGAGATCATGGTGGTGGTGGTCATCCTGGGCGTGCTGGCCGCGCTCATCGTGCCCAAGGTGATGGGCCGCCCGGACGAGGCCCGGGTCACCGCCGCGCGCCAGGACATCTCCAGCCTGATGCAGGCGCTCAAGCTCTACCGCCTGGACAACCAGCGCTACCCGAGTACCGAGCAGGGCCTGGCGGCACTGGTCGAGCGGCCGGCCGGCGAGCCGCAGCCCAAGAACTGGAAGCCGGGCGGTTACCTCGAGCGGCTGCCCAACGATCCCTGGGGCAATCCCTATCAATTCCTCAACCCGGGCGTGCACGGCGAGATCGACGTGTTCAGCCTGGGCGCCGACGGCTTGCCGGGCGGCGAGGGTGTCGACGCGGAAGTCGGCTCTTGGTCGCTCTGAGACCCCGCGGTTTCACCCTGATCGAGGTGCTGGTGGTGCTGGCCATCGTCGGCACCCTGGCCGGACTCGCCACCAGCCTGCTGCGACCGGACCCGGACCGTGCCGCCGAGGCCGAGGCCTGGCGCCTGGCCCGGCTGGCCGAACGCCTGGTCCAGGAGGCGGAGCTGACCGGCCAGGTGCTGGCCGTGCGCTGGACCCCGGACGGCTATGAATTCCTGCGCCGGGACGAGACCGGCGCCTGGTCGCCGCTGACCGGCGACGACGTCTACGCGCCGCGCCGTTTCGAGCCGCCCTTGCGCCTGGCCGATCGGGGCGAGGCGCGCTTTGCCCCGGATGCCGACATCGTGCCCCGGCAATGGCGCTTGCGCGGCGAGTCGAGCGAAATGCAGATCAGCCTGTCGCCGCTCGGCGAAGCCCGCGTGATCCGCCAGCCGTCCCCGGGGGCCGCCCTGTGAGAGCGGCCGGTTTCACCCTGCTGGAGGTGCTGGTCGCCTTGTTCGTGGCCGCCGTCGCCCTGACCGCCGCCGGCAAGGCCGTCGGCGTGGCCACCGACGGCGAGGCCGCGGCGCGGGAACGCACCCTGGCCCTCTGGCTGGCCAAGAACCGGGTGGCCGAACGACAGAGCGATCCGCTGCCGCCCGAGCTGGGCACGCGCGAGGGCCGGGCCGTCCAGGCCGGCGTGGAACTGCGCTGGCGCGAGGAGATCAGTGCCACGCCGAATCCGCGCTTTCGCCTGGTGCGGGTCGCCGTGGCCCGGCCCGAGGCGCCGGACTACGCCCTGGCGCAACTGACCGCCTACCTGGTGCGGCGATGAACCGACAGCGCGGCTTGACCCTGGTCGAGATGCTGGTGGCGATGTTCATCCTTGCCGTGCTGTCGGTGTTGTCCTATCGCACCGTGGCGGCGATGACCGACGCCGAGCGGCATCTGGACGAGACCGGGCGCAGCTTCGCCCGGCTGGCCCGGGCGCTCGACACGATCGAGCGCGACCTGGTGTTCGCCCGGGACCTGCCCGGCGAACTGGCCCTGCGCGGCGAGGGCGGCGACACCGGGCGGACCGGCGAAATCCGCTTCGTGCGGGCCGGCTCGAACCTGGCCGAAGCGGCCGAGGCCGGCCTGGCGGTGATCGGCTACCGGAGCCAGGACGGACGCCTGGAGCGCCTGCGCTACCCCGACGACACGCTGCTCACGACCGAGCCCCTGGCCCAGGTCCTGCTCGACGCCGAGGTGCGGGAACTGCGCTTCCGGTTTCGCGATGGGGCCGGGGCCTGGCGTCCGACCTGGCAGGCGGAAGGCACCACCGGCCTGCCGCGCGCGGTCGAGTATCGCCTGGTGCTGGCCGACGGGGCCGAACTGACCCGTGTGGTGGCCTTGCCATGAACCAGCGCGGCGTGGCGCTCCTCGCGGTGCTGCTGGTGGTGGCCCTGGTCACCGTGCTGGCGGTCGGCCTCGCCCATTCCAACCTGGTGCGTCTCGGGCTGGCCGAGCGTCGGGCCGAGTCGGCCCAGGCCTGGCAGGTTTGGCAGGCTGGCGTCGAATGGGCGCGCGACATCCTGCGCGAGGACCAGAAGCGCGGCGCGTATGACCACCCTGGCGAATTCTGGGCGCGCGGCATTCGCGACTATCCGGCCGAGGGCGGCCTGCTGAGCGGGGTGATGCAGGACCAGCATGGCCTGTTCAACCTGAACAACCTGGCCCGGCCGGGCGCCGACGGCGAGGCCGAGCGCGCTGCCTTCGCCCGCCTGCTGATCGGACTGGGCCTCGAGGCCGGGCTGGCCGACAGCCTCGCCGACTGGGTCGATGCCGACCGCGTGCCGCGCGAGGGCGGCGCCGAGGATGCGTGGTATGCCGGGCTGGAGCCACCTGGCCGAGCCGCCAACCGGCCGCTGCGCCACCTGGCCGAGCTGTACCGGGTGCGCGGATTCGAGCCGGCCGTGATCGAGCGCCTGCGCCCCCAGGTGACGGTGCTGCCCGAGCCGACCCCGGTGAACGTCAATACGGCCTCCCCGGAGTTGCTCACGGCGCTGCTGCCCGAGGTCGAGCCGGGTCTGATCGAGGCCCTGGCGACACGGCGCGTGGAGACCCCGTTCACCAGCCTGGACGATTTTCGCCGCGCCCTGCCGGCCGGCATCTCCGTCGATGCCAAGCGCCTGACGGTCGCCAGCCAGTATTATCTGGTCCGCCTGGCGGTCCGCCTGGGCGGGACCCGGGCCGAGGGCGAAGCCCTGCTGCATCGGGGGGGCGGCCTGCCGACCGTGGTCTGGCGGGCGCGCGGCTTGGCCGGGCCGCTGGTCATCGATGCCCCGGTCGACCTGAACCAGGCCCTGTCCGGGGCCGGATCAACTTGATGGAAACGCTGTCATGAAACATGCCAAGGACACCTTGTGGCTGAAGCTGGGCGCGGGCGCCGAGACCGACGCGCCCCTGGAATGGGCGCGCGTCGATGCCTCGGGCCGGGTGCGCGAACGCGGCGAGGCGGTGCCCGAGGCCCTGGCTAAGGATCTCCCTTGTCACGCGGTGGTGGCGGCCGACCGGGTCACGGTGGGTCGCTACGCGCCACCGGGCGGCCGCCGGCTGACCGGCGCCGCGCTGGCGTTTGCCCTGGAAGAGCGTCTCGCCGAGGCGCCCGAGTCGGTGCATGCCGTTTCCGGTCCGGTCGGTGCCGACGGCCAGGCGGCCTTCGCGGTGGTCGATCGGGCCTGGTTCGCCGAGGTGTTGCGCCGGCTCGCCGAGGCCGGCCGGACGCCGGAGCGGGTCTGGGCCGAGTCGAGCTTGGTGCCGCCCGAGCCGGAGACCGGCGTCCTGGTCTGGCAAGCGACGCCGTTCCTGGTGCTGCCCGAGGGCGCTGCCCTGGGGCTGCCCGCCGCGCCGGAGCCGGCCCGGGCCTTGATCGAACTGGCCCTGGCCCGCAGCGCGGCCCGGTCGCTGGTGCTCAGGACCGCGCCGAGCGCGGGGGCGGCGCCCGACCTGCCGAGCCAGGCCGGGGCGCCTTACGAATGGGCCACGGTTCCGACGGCGGCCGGCCTCGACCTGCGCCAGGGCGATTTCGCGCGCCGGGCCGGCTGGACGGTGAACGGCGCGGCCTGGCGTCCGGTCGCCTGGTTGGCGCTGGCCCTGGTTGCGGTGAACGGGCTTGGTTTGCTGGCCCAGGCCGGCATCCAGGCCTGGGCCGCGCAACGGCTGGCGCAGTCGCAACGGGCGGCGTTCGCAGCGGCATTTCCGGAGGTCAAGGTGGTCATCGATCCGGTGCGCCAGATGCGCGGCAAGGTCGCTGAATTGAGCCATCGTGCCGGGCAGCCCACCGAGGATGACCTGCTGCCCTTGCTGGCCGCGGCCGGGCAGGTCTTGCCGGCGTCTGCGCGCCAGTCCGCGCGGGGTCTGCGTTACCGGCCGGGCGTCCTGACCCTGCTGTTGCCAGCCGGCCTGGCGGTCCCCGAAGCCTGGGCGGCGGCCGGGCTGTCGATGACGCGGCGGGCGTCTGAACAAGCCGGCATCGACGAACTGATCATCGAAAGGCGGGCGCCATGAATGCCTTGCAACACGCCTGGGCCGCGCGGGCGCCCAGGGAACGGGTCGCCCTCGGCCTCGCGGGCGGCGTGCTGCTCGCGGCCGCCCTGTGGGTCTGGGCAATTGAGCCCCTGATCACGGCGGGCGCGCGCGCGGAGAAGCGTCTGCCGGAGCTGCACCGCCAGGCCGCGGAGATCGACCGGCTGGCGAAACAGGCCGGGGAACTGCGCGCCCAGGCGGCCAGTCCGGTGGCGACGCCGGCGCCCGAGGTGCTGGCGGCGAGTGCCCGCGCGGCCGGCCTGGCGGTTCAGATCGAAGCCGGGGCACCAGGTGAATATCCGGTCCGGGTCGAGCGTGCCGCCATGGCTGCAATTCAGGCCTGGCTCGCCAGCCTGGCCGCTGAATCCCACCTGTTCGTGCGCGAGGCCCGCCTGGATCCCCTGGCCGACGGCCAGGTGACAGGACAACTGGTGCTGGGCCGATGAAATCCCGTCATTGGCTGGTGGCCATGCTCGTTTACCTGGTCGCCCTGGCCGTGTTCGCACCGGCCGGCTTGATGGCCTGGGGTGTGGCCAAGGCCAGCGCTGGCCGGGTGGCCTTGCACGGGGTCGAAGGCAGCATCTGGCGCGGCACGGCGGCGAGCCTGTCGATCCAGGTGCCGAAGCAGGCCCCCTTGCTGCTTCGGGGGGTGTCCTGGCAGCTTGCGCCGCACCGGCTGCTGACCGGCGGCGCGCCGCTCAGGGTCGACAACCGGGCCGGCGACCTGATACTCGGCGCCGGTCTGGGGCCCGCCTCCGGCGGGGTCCAGCTCAGCGACGCCCGGCTGAAAACCTCGGTTGCGGTCCTGGCACCGCTGTTCGACGCCGCCTGGACGCGCGGCGCGGTCGGCGAACTCGAATTGCAGGGTGACCGGTTCACCCTTGGACAAGACCGGCAGGGGCGCCTGGAAGGCGAATTGCGCATCCAGGCCGGTCCGCTGCCGGCCGGCGTGTATCGGCTATCCGCGGTCGGCGCGGGTCAGCGCTATACCCTGCGCTGGAACGGGCCGCTCGGTCCCAAGGCCATGAGCGGTGGCGGCTGGTGGGACGATCGCCTGCATCTTGACGGGGTGCCTGGCGCGGTGACGCGTTAACCGCGCCAAAAGGCCAGTGCGTCCCAGGGGCGCAGCCGGGCCGCGCGACCACCGGGAAAGGCTTCGATCACCACCAGTTCGTGCAAGCGACGTCTGCGCAAGGCGTCGAGCAGCGGTGTGAACCACTCGGTGTTGGCGGTTTCCGGGGACAGCGAGGCGGGCAGCACGGCCAGGCAGTCGCCGGTATCGAGCCTGGCCTGAGCCAGTACGGGGGGGGCGGGCTCGATCCCGGCGGCCGCGGCGAGCGCGCGCGCGGTGAAGTCTTCGGCCAGGACGCGGTCGAAGCGGGTCCGGAGGGGGCGGGGCTGGCCGCCGCCCGAGAACCAGAGCCCGTTGACGGTGGGCCATCCGAGCTGCTCGCGGCGCAGGTTGACCGGATGGTCATGCAGCAGCATCTGGATCTCCATGCCGAGGGCCTGCAGCGCGCGGTTTTCCCGGCCGCCCAGGGTCGCCAGATCGATGGCTCTGCCGGCGACCTCGTCCAGGGGGCGCGGCGCAACGGGCGGCGGATCACGAAACCGGGCGTACCAGCGCGTGGGATGCGGCACCCGAAATGCCACCGTATCCGCGAAATGGGCATTCAGGGTCTGGCCCAGGGCTGTTGCCTCGTCGGCGTCGAGCGGTTGGCCGCCGAGGTCGAACAGCGTGATGCTGTGCAGCCCCGCCAGCAGGTGCACCGGATCGGCATGAAACCAGGGATCTCTATCGGGGTCGTGTCCGTCATGACGCAAGCAGAGTGCCGGCAGTGCCGCGACCTCGACGCCGAACTGTTCGGCCAGATGCCACGTGAGCGCGTGCCCGGCCGGGGGGGCGGACTGCGGGCGACCCCGGGCGAACAGGGTGTCAAGACGCGCCGGCCGGGGTTGCAACGGACGGCTGATGAGCAGGGTAAGGCGCGACATGGCGCCATTGTATGCCCTGCCGATCCGTAGGCCGGCAGGGGTTGGCGCGGTTATTTTTTTCCGGTTTCAGATTGACGGTAGGGGCCGTCCGGGATGGCCGTGGGTGGGAAATGGAAGACTTGCCGGTTGGCCGCCTGGGTCAGGGGCAGATAGTTGGGTGCGGCCCGGGTGATCGCGGCATTGATGACGGCACTCAGCAACATCCCGGCCACGGAGCCGGAATTATTGGTCTGAGGGGTATAGACCATGGTTTTCTTTTCATGCCAGAGCGCGTTGCCGTGCTTGTCAACCATCCGATATTCGAAGTCGACTGTCACGGTGGTGGTGATGAGCGCATATTGGGCATCCCAGCGGTGTATCGTGACGTACAGGATGGCATCGGCATCGAACAACTTCGCTAAGGATTCCGGTGGCTGCTCGTGGACTTTTTCTCCTTCGTACAAACCTTCCTGCTCTAGGATGTACTTGGTGGTATGGACGGGAAAGGTGTAGTAGCCCTTTTCCGCGACAGGCGTCGGCAGGGTTGCCAATACATAGTTGGGCGCATCGACATCCAGTGATTTGTTGACCACGGGAACAATCAGGATGGAGCGCGGCGCGGCCGCTTGGAAGGCCGACAAGTCCTTCTGCGGAGGGGGGGTGGCACAACCGGCCAGCATGAGCAGGGCGAGGGTGGCGTAGACGGCCTTGATCATTGTTCAGTCTCCTTCGCCGCGTTGTCGCGCTTGCCGAGGCGGGCGATCAGGGTACTCATGAGGCCACGGCTTTCAGGCCAGGTCGCTTGCTCCTTGGCATACCAGGCGATGGCCTGATCAGTCCGGTTTGCTTGCAAGTACAGCGTGCCAAGCTCGGCATAGAGTCCCGGGGCCACCTTGGCGCCGGAAGCTTCGAGCGCACCGATGTGTTCTTCCAGGCGAGCGCGCAGCGCTTCAGTTTGGGCGGGATCCTTGTAGGCGGTATACAGATCGTGCTCATAGCGGCCCCAATCGTAGAGGCCCTGATGCGCACAGCCATTCAGCAGGGCGCTCGACAGCAGGAAGAGTGGCAGTAGAAAGCGGGTCATGCCGGTCTCCTCAATGAACTTGGAGCGAGCGGCTGGCGCCGTCGCCCAGGTAGAGTCTTTCCTCAAGCAGCAGCCGTCCAGCCTGCTCGACCTGGATCAAATGCATGCCGGTCAGGAGCCGCAGCGCCGCCTTGTCGTTCAGGTAATCACCCAGGCGGCCGACCGCACGACCATCGACCTTGACGGTCGCTTCGTGAAGGCGTTCGTCGCTGACCTGAAAGGCAATTTGTGGACGAAGGTCGACTGCGCCCTGTTTTTCGGTGGGCATCTGGGTGCAGCCGCCGCTGGCCAGCAGAGTCGCCAGACCTAAGCTGGCCAGGAGATTCCGGCTTACAAGCTGATGCTTCATGGTTGGGCTCCCTCGTCCTGACGCACGACCAGTTGGTCGATGGCATGGTCGGCCAATGTTCCTGAAATCACGCTGGCGATGGCGCCTTCGTTGAGTTCCTCCTCGCCAAAAAGCGTGTCGACCCGCACCCGTGCCAAGGGGCGGCCTGGCAACGTGATGAACGCGCCCGTTTGTGGTGACTTGACTCGCTCGCCACGGGTTTGTACCGAGAAAGTCATACCAGGCCGCAGGCCCTGATGTTTGCCGCCGGACAGGAATAGCTTTCCGCCTTCCGTCTTGAGAATGAAGGTTTCCCAGGGGCGGGCGTTCATTTCCACGCTCAGACGATTGACGGCATCCATCACGGCTTGCCGGATGGCAGCGTCGTTGAGGGTGCCGTCATAGCCGGCCTGGGAACCAAAGCCAAAGGTCGAGGCGGTCTCGGTCGAGGCTTCACCGGCGCCCGAGGTGGCGAAGAAGACATGTCCGGTCTGGGTGTCGACCAGTCGAAGATCGATCTTGGCGAAAGCAACCTGCCGCTTGCTTGCCGATACGAAGCCTGTCTCACCGAGGGTCTTGCGGCCAAACTCGGTAAGCGAGCCGACGATCAGCGCATCGACACCGATCAGATTGAGCTGGCTTGCAGTCAGCTGCCCTTCCGCCTGGATTCGGTTGAGGTCGGGTCGTTCGAATACCAGGTAGGCGCCGGTCTCCGTGAGTGCCTTGCTGAGCAGGTCGGTGACCTGCTTGCCGAGGGGATCGCCCTGGCTATCGCGCAAGAGCGAGCGGCCATAGTTGGTTTCGTTGCTGATCCGGCCCAGGGCGATTTTGCGTTTCAGGACCGGCTTGGCGGGTGGCATGACTTGGAGCGCGCGCTGGGCATCCCTCTGTTCCGCAGGAGTGAGCGGTGCTTCCTTGCGCTCGATGGGGGGCGTCTGCACGGCGCAACCGGCCACCAGCAGTATGGCGACCCCCGCGGATAGCCTGTACCAGGCCAACGCTGTGGTTCGATGTTTCATCCCTGTGTCCTTTCCCGTTTATTTGGGGTGCCACGCTGTTATCGTTGATTCTGTAGAGACCGCCTTACAGGGTCTTGGGCGTGACAGACAGGATGTTGCGGGTTGATCCTGAGGTCGAAAATGGTAACGATCTACTAAATTTGAGGTCTTGCGAGCCGCAGCATGCTGAAGCAACACCAGACTGAATTCACCGTCGCCACGCGTGGCAAGGGCTTGTACGACTTCACCGGCCCGGTGGCCGCCTGGGTGCGGGATGCCGGGCTGCGCACCGGCCTGCTGACCTTGTTCGTGCGCCATACCTCGGCCAGCCTGGTGATCCAGGAGAATGCCGACCCGGATGTCCGGCGCGACCTGGAAGCCTTCCTGTCGCGCCTGGTCCCGGAGCAGGACCCGATCTACCGCCATACCCAGGAAGGTCCGGACGACATGCCGGCCCATGTGCGCGCGGCATTGACCCAGACCCAGGTGTCGATCCCGGTGGTCGATGGCCGCCTGGCCCTGGGCACCTGGCAGGGGATTTATCTGTACGAGCATCGCCGAGCCGGGCATGCCCGTTCGGTGGTTGGGCATCTGATTGGGGCCTGAGGCGGGTACCGCGGTTTGTCGTCTTGACAGCGAATAGTTGACAAATATAATCGGGATTTTATTCGTCACCCTGGGAGACACGCATGAAGACACGTTTCATGACGCTGTTGTTGATGGGTTCCACCGGCCTGGCGGGACCCGTGTTCGCCAATACCGAGCTAACCGGCTGTGGCCGGCTGATGACCGAGGCGGAGTGCGAGCGGCATCGCCAGATCGTGGCCGAGTTGCAGGCGCCCGAGGCACGTCGCGACTATTTGGACCAGCACCTGGCGGTGCTGCGCGAACGCGAGGTGATGTGCGCCTGCTCGGGCGAGCGGGATTATCTGGCTCGGGCGCGCTACCGCTGATTTGGCCGCATGCGCGGCCTGTGGCAGACTGCCGCGCATGCTGCCTTACGAACTCTGGATCGGTCTCCGCTACACGCGCGCCAAGCGGCGCAATCATTTCATCTCCTTCATTTCCGCGGTGTCCATGGCCGGAATCGCCCTCGGGGTGATGGCCTTGATCGTGGTGTTGTCGGTGATGAACGGCTTCCAGGAAGAATTGCGCAGCCGCATTCTGGGGGTCGCCTCGCACATGGAGATCACCGGCTCGGGTGAGCGCTTGCAGGATTGGCGGGGCCTCGCCGAGCAGGTCCGCAGTCATCCCGAGGTGCGCGGTTTCGCGCCCTATGTCTCGGGCCAGGGGCTCCTGGCGGTCGGCCAGAACACCAAGGGCGCGATGATCCGCGGCATCCTGCCCGAGCAGGATGGCCAGGTCACCGACATCGGCGCGCACATGCGCGCCGGGGCGCTCGCCGACCTGACCCCGGGCGAGTTCGAGATCGTGCTGGGCGCCGAACTGGCCGCCAGCCTGGGGGTGGGGGTGGGCGACCAGGTCACGGTGATCGTGCCGCAGGGGGTGGTCACGCCGGCTGGTCTCCTGCCGCGCATCAAGCAGTTCGACGTGGTCGGCATCTTTTCCATCGGCATGTACGAATACGATGCCGGCCTGGCCCTGATGCACCTCGATGACGCCGCCCGCCTGTACCGGCTCGGCGACGCGGTGAGCGGCCTGCGCCTCAAGCTGGCCGACATGGACCGTGCGCCCTGGGTGACGCGGGCCCTGTCGGAAACCCTGCACGCCGGGTATTTCATCACCGATTGGACCATGAGCCATGCCAATTTCTTCCGCGCCGTGGCGATCGAAAAGCGCATGATGTTCATCATCCTGCTGCTGATCGTCGCGGTGGCGGCGTTCAATATCGTGTCCACCCTGGTCATGGCGGTCACCGACAAGCAGTCGGACATCGCCATCCTGCGGACCCTGGGCGCACCGCCAGCCAGCATCATGAAGGTGTTCATGGTCCAGGGCAGTCTGATCGGGGTGATCGGCACCCTGGCCGGTGTGGTGACTGGCGTGCTCCTGGCCTTGAACATCGAGACGGTGGTGCCGTGGATCGAGCGGGCGGTCGGGCTGGACCTGTTCCCGGCCGATGTCTATTACATCTCCGAGCTGCCCTCCAAGGTGGTCTGGTCGGATGTCGGCATCATCGGCGGAGTGTCCCTGGGACTGGCCTTCCTGGCCACCCTGTACCCGAGTTGGCGGGCGTCCCGCGTGCATCCGGCGGAGGCGCTGCGCTATGAGTGATCCGCGTGATCCGCCGGTCCTCGCCTGCAGCGGGGTACGCAAGCGCTACTGGCAGGGCAAGGTCGAGGTGCCAGTGCTGGCCGGCATCGATTTCAGCGTGGCGGCCGGCGAGCGGGTTGCGGTGGTGGGTGCCTCCGGCTCAGGCAAGAGCACCCTGCTGCATGTCCTGGGCGGCCTGGATACGCCGGATACCGGGACGGTCGCCGTGCGCGGCCAGGATCTCTGGCGCCTGGGCGAGGCCGCGCGGGGGGAACTGCGCAATCGGACGCTCGGTTTCGTCTACCAGTTTCATCATCTGCTGCCCGAATTCACTGCCCTGGAAAACGTGGCCATGCCACTCCTGATCCGCCGTCAGTCGCGTGCCGAGGCGCTCGAGGCAGCACGCCCCTGGCTGGAGGAAGTCGGCCTGGGGCATCGTCTATCGCACCGGCCAGGCGAGCTGTCGGGCGGTGAACGTCAGCGCGCGGCCATCGCCCGGGCCCTGGTGGCCGATCCCGCCTGCGTGTTGATGGACGAGCCGACCGGCAACCTGGACCGGGGTACCGCGGAACGCATCCAGGACATGCTCATCGATCTCAACGAGCGGCACGGCGTCGCCTTCCTGGTGGTGAGCCACGATCCGCATCTCGCGGCGCGCATGCAGCGGGTACTGGAACTGCGCGACGGCCAACTGCTTCAGCCGGTGCCCTGAGTCCGGCGCCTGCGCCGGCGCAGATAGGCCAGCAGGTACAGCCGCCAGGCCAGTTGCACGCTGGCATAGCCGAGCACGGCCAGGGACAGGCCGAGCACCCCACTGCCGATCAGATAGGTGTGGCCGAGGCCGAGGAACCACTGCCAAAGGGCAGGCAGATAGTCGGCCCAGTGGCCTCCGGCCCAGTCGAACGCCGGCGGCTTTACGTCGGCCAGGGGTTCCCCGGTGAACAGCCCGCCGATCCAGACCGCGGCGAAAATGAGCGGACCCCAGGTGAGCGGATTGGTGTACAGCGTGGTGAGCATGGCCACCGGCACGTTGACCCGGAACAGGATGGCCAGGACAGCCCCGGTGAGCATTTGCACCGGGCCGGGTATGATGCCCCCGAGCAGGCCGGCGGCGACCCCGCCGGCGACCGAGTGGCGATTCAGGTGCCAGAGGTTGGGGTGGCGCAGGAGTGGCCTCAGCCAGCGCAGGTGACGATGGTTGCGCACGGTCGCGTGGTCGGGCAGATACTTGCGGAAGTGTTTGCGCGGCATGAACAGAACAATTCAGGGGTGGTGCTCGATTTTATGCGGGAAACGGGGCGATGCCGGTCCGGCTGTTGATCCTGGCCTTCGTGTGCGGCGCGGCCTGGCTACAGACGCGGCCGGAACTGCCGGACATGCGCTGGGCCTGGCTGTTGCCGCCGCTCTTGCTGTTGACCGGTGGGCTGCCGCGCAGCCGGGCACGCGCCGGCCTGGCGCTGGTCCTGGCCGGCCTGCTCGGATTCACCTATGCCACCTGGCGCGCCGAGGTGCGCATGGCGGATGCCTTGACGGACACCTGGACGGGGCGCGATCTGGTGCTCGAGGGCCGGGTGTTGGGTTTGCCCGAGCTCACCCCGCGTGGCTGGCGCACGCTGTTCGAACCGACTCGGGTCCTGACCCCGGGGGCACGGGTGCCGACGCGGGTGCAACTGAGCCATGTCAGCTTCGCGGCGGCGCCTCCGGCACCCCGTGGGGGGCAATGCCTGCGCCTGGTCGCGCGCCTGGCGCCACCGCGCGGCAGCGTCAATCCTGGCGGGTTCGACTACGAGGGCTGGCTGTTCGAGCGGGGTATCCGGGCGCAAGGCTATCTGGTGCAACCGGAAGCGATCTCGACCCGCTGTCCATTCAGTCTGCGCGCCAGGATCGACGCCGTCCGCGAGGCGGTCCGCACGCGGCTGGCCCGCGCCTTGGTCGGCCAACCCTACGCCGGGGTGGTCATCGCGCTGGCGATCGGCGACCAGAATGCCATTTCCGAGGCCCAGTGGACCCTGTTCCGGCAGACCGGGGTGATCCATCTCATGTCGATCTCCGGCTTGCATGTGACTTTGCTGGCGGCTCTGGTACACGGCTTGGTCAATCTCGCCTGGCGGCGCATGCCCGGCTTGGTGTTGCGCTGGCCTGCGCGTCATGCGGCCGCCTTGGCGGGTCTGCTCGCCGCCCTGGGCTATGTCGCCCTGTCCGGGTTTGGCGTACCGGCGCAGCGCACCCTTTACATGCTCGGCGGACTGGCGCTCGGGGTCTGGCTGGGGCGCGGCGATTCGCCCAGCCGGCTGCTCGCGGGCGCGGCGCTGGGCGTGGCCCTGATCGATCCCTGGGCGATGCTGGCGCCCGGGTTCTGGCTGTCGTTCGGGGCCGTGGCCGTGCTCATGTATGCCGGTGCCGGACGAGTGGGGCGGTTGCCGCCCTGGCGGCGCTGGATCGGGGCGCAAGGCGCGGTGACCCTGGCGCTGGTGCCGGCCTTGCTCTGGTGGTACCAAGAGGTGTCGCTGGTCTCGCCCGTGGCGAACGCCCTGGCCATCCCGGTGGTCAGCCTGGGCGTGGTGCCCCTGGCCTTGGCCGCGTCGCTGCCCGGACTGGAGGGTGTGGCGCAGATCGCGCACCTGCTGCTGACCGGGTTGATGGCCTGCCTGGCCTGGCTGGCCGACGGCCCCCTGGCCGTCTGGCCCGGCATGCGGCCGGGCTGGCCGGCTTTCCTGCTCGCCTTGCTGGGCGTGGCGCTCATGCTTGCGCCGCGCGGCTGGCCGGGGCGCTGGGTGGGCGGGCTGTGCCTGTTGCCGCTGTTCTGGCCGCGACTCGAGGCCTTGCCCAGGGAAGCGTTTCAGATCGACGTGCTCGATGTCGGCCAGGGTCAAGCGGTGGTGCTGCGCACGGCGCGGCACACCCTTGTCTATGACGCGGGGCCGCGCTATGCCTCCGGGGAGGATGCCGGTGAGCGCATCGTCATTCCTTACCTGCGTGGGCAGGGCGTGTTTCGCGTCGATGCCCTGATGCTGTCCCACCTGGATACCGATCATGCCGGCGGTGCCGAGGCTTTGCTGCGCGCCTTGGTCCCCAGGATACGCTGGACCTCGGAGCATCGTCAGGGCTTTGCGCTGTGCCAGGCCGGGCAATCCTGGCGCTGGGACGGCGTGACCTTTACCGTGTTGCACCCGCCGTCACGCTACTACGGCCAACCGGGTTTCGATGACAACGAGCGCAGTTGCGTGCTCAAGGTCGCGAGTCCGTGGGGCGCCGTGCTACTGACCGGGGACATCGGCCGGCTGGGCGAGTTGAGCCTGCTGGAGACAGTGCCGGCGGCCCTGGCCAGCGATATCGTGGTGGTCGCCCATCATGGCAGCAGCGGATCTTCGATGGCCGAATTCGTGCGTGCGGCGCGGCCCCGCCATGCCGTGATCTCGGTCGGCTGGGGCAATCGTTATGGCCATCCCACGGCCGAGGTCCTTGCGCGTTACCGGGCGGCGGGCGCCCACGTGTCACGTACCGACCACGAGGGCGCTATCC
The DNA here is from genome assembly GCA_049322515.1 of Pseudomonadota bacterium. Taxonomy (GTDB): domain Bacteria; phylum Pseudomonadota; class Gammaproteobacteria; order Burkholderiales; family Thiobacillaceae; genus Parasulfuritortus. The sequence goes on along the minus strand of JBMOQW010000025.1, from coordinate 103,435 downwards.
GAATCCGGGCGTCGGCTTCCGGCCTGCGGTTGACGCGGGCGCGCGACAGTGAGCGGCGTTATTGGCATGACCGCCCTTGACGGCGCTGCGAGGTGGCGCTCAAGCGCTTCCCGACTGGGTTTTTGCGGACTTGACAAGGGGATTTCATCCACATCGCCATGGGTCCATTTTGCTTACCCTTGTCTATCTGCTTGATCCAACGGGATGTTTTTATAAGTCATTGAATTATATATGTTTAATGAACGGCTCAAGAAATGGCCTTGGCCATAGAATCCCTGATGGGACGCCACCTTAGCGTGTTTGTGCATGCCTTGTGCACAGAGTTATCCACAGTTTTTGTGGATAAGGTGGACGACAGGGCGTCGAGCCTCGCGCAAGTGGATGGGCGGGCAAGGTTTTTTCCGACATCGAATGGGGGTATAGTTGACCGTTCCCGGCGGCTGATGGCCGCCGAATTCGTTTATTGGTGAACGTTATGTCCGAGCATCTCATGCAGACCTATGCCCGCCAGCCTGTCGCCTTCGTGCGCGGCGAGGGCGTGTGGCTTTACGACGAAAATGGCGACAAGTATCTCGACGCGGTGGCTGGCGTGGCCGTGTCCGGCCTGGGCCATGGCCACCCCGTGCTGGCCAAGGCCCTGTGCGAGCAGGCGGCCACCCTGATCCACACGTCGAACCTTTATCGCATTCCCAAGCAGGAACAGTTGGCCGACCGCCTGTGTGCATTGTCCGGGCTGGACAAGGCTTTCTTCTGCAACTCGGGCGCCGAGGCCAACGAGGCGGCGATCAAGCTTGCCCGTCTGCACGGCCACCACCGGGGCATCGACAACCCGGCCATCGTGGTCATGGAGAAGAGCTTCCATGGCCGTACCCTGGCGACCTTGTCGGCGACCGGCAACCGCAAGGTCCAGGCCGGTTTCGAGCCCCTGGTCGGCGGTTTCGTGCGGGTGCCATTTGGCGATGCCGATGCGGTGGCCAAGCTGGCCGAGCACCACAACAACATCGTCGCCGTGCTGGTCGAGCCGTACCAGGGCGAGGGTGGGGTGCAGATTCCTGAAGCCGCTTATCTGGACAAGCTGCGCGCCATCTGCGATGCCAACGAGTGGCTGCTGATGCTCGACGAGGTCCAGACCGGCATCGGTCGTACTGGCAAGTGGTTCGCCTTCCAACATTCAAACAGCCTGCCCGACGTGATGACCCTGGCCAAGGGCCTGGGCTCCGGGGTGCCGGTGGGGGCCTGTCTGGCGCGCGGTGCCGCGGCCGAGGTGTTCACCTATGGCAAGCATGGTTCGACCTTCGGCGGCAATCCCTTTGCCTGCACGGCGGCGCTCACCACCCTGGACGTGATGGCGGCCGATCACTTGCCCGACAACGCGGTACGGGTCGGCCAGTTCATCATGGATACCCTGCGCAAGGAATTGGGCAGCGTGCCCGGCGTCAAGGAAATCCGTGGCCAGGGCCTGATCATCGGGGTCGAGCTCGACCGTCCGTGCGGTGACCTGGTCAAGCTGGCCCTGGCCGAAAAACTGCTGATCAACGTCACTTCGGACACCGTGGTGCGCCTGATTCCGCCCCTGGTCATGAACGAGGACGAGGCCGCCTTGCTGACCGACAAGCTCGCCGCGCTGATCTGGGCCTTCCTGAACTGAGGTCGCCATGGCTGTCAAGCATTACTTGCAGTTCCGCGACCTGACCCGCGACGAATACGACTATCTGTTCGAACGTACCCGGCTCATCAAGGAACGCTTCAAGGGCTATCAGCCCTACCATCCGCTCGCCGACCGCACCCTGGCGATGATCTTCGAGAAGAACTCGACCCGCACCCGGTTGAGTTTCGAGGCCGGCATGCACCAGCTCGGCGGTTCGGCGATCTACCTGAACACCCGGGATACCCAGCTCGGGCGCGGCGAGCCGGTCGAGGATGCCGCCGAGGTGATCTCGCGCATGGTCGACCTGGTCATGATCCGGACCTTCGAGCAGGACATCATCGAGCGTTTCGCCGCCCATTCCCGGGTGCCGGTGATCAACGGCCTGACCAACGAGTACCACCCCTGCCAGATCCTGGCCGATATCTACACCTACATCGAGACGCGCGGCTCGATCCAGGGCAAGACCGTGGCCTGGATCGGCGACTCCAACAACATGTGCAACACCTGGCTCCAGGCCGCCGAGATTCTCGACTTCAACGTCCATGTCTCGACCCCGCCCGGCTACGAGGTGGAGCCTGAACGTGCCGGATTGTTCGGCACCGCGCATTTCGAATCATTCGCCGATCCGATGGAAGCCTGTCGCGACGCTGACCTCGTCACCACCGATGTCTGGACCAGCATGGGCTTCGAGGCCGAGAACGCCGAGCGGCAGAAAGCCTTCGCCGACTGGCAGGTGGATGCCGAGATGATGCGCGCGGCCCGGCCCGATGCCCTGTTCATGCATTGCCTGCCGGCCCACCGGGGCGAGGAAGTGTCCGCCGAGGTGATCGACGGCCCGCAATCGGTGGTCTGGGAAGAGGCCGCCAACCGCCTGCATGCCCAGAAGGCCCTGATGGAATATTTGCTGCTCGGTCGCGTGGACGCATGAACATCGCCTATCTGAAAGACATCGACTCGCTCTATATCGAGCTCTCGCCGGAGAACCCGACCCAAGCCTGGGAGGCCCATGCCGGCCTGATCCTGAACTTGAGCGCAGATGGCCGCCTGGTCGGCATCGAAATCGAGCGGGCCAGCCAGCAATCCGACCTGCGCGCGCTGCGGGTCGGCAATTTCCCTGGCCAGGTGGTTGTGGTGGACGGCGCGGCCCATTGAATTCGTTTGTTTGAGACAGTGACATCATGAGTGACATCAAGAAAGTCGTGCTCGCCTACTCGGGCGGCCTGGATACTTCCGTCATCCTGAAGTGGCTTCAGGACACCTACCAATGCGAGGTGGTGACCTTTACCGCCGACCTCGGCCAGGGTGAAGAACTGGAGCCAGCCCGGGCCAAGGCGCTCAAGTTCGGCATCAAGCCGGAACAGATCTACATCGACGACCTGCGCGAGGAGTTCGTGCGCGACTTCGTCTTCCCGATGTTCCGCGCCAACACCGTCTATGAAGGCGAATACCTGCTCGGCACCTCGATCGCCCGGCCGCTGATCGCCAAGCGCCTGATCGAGATCGTCAACGCCACCGGCGCCGATGCCATCTGCCACGGCGCCACCGGCAAGGGCAACGACCAGGTCCGCTTCGAGCTGGGTGCCTATGCCCTGAAACCGAACATCAAGGTCATCGCGCCCTGGCGTGAGTGGGACCTGCTGTCGCGCGAGAAGCTGATCAACTACGCCGAGATGCATGGCATTCCCGTCGACATGAAGCACAAGTCGGGCGGTTCGCCCTATTCGATGGACGCCAACCTGTTGCACATCAGTTATGAAGGCCGGCACCTGGAAGACCCCAATGCCGAGGCGGAAGAGGACATGTGGCGCTGGACGGTGTCACCAGAGAAGGCGCCGGACGAAGCCGAGTACGTCACTCTGGACTACGAGAAGGGCGATGTGGTCGCCATCAACGGTGTCGCCATGAAGGCCCATGAAGTGCTGGCCGAGCTGAACCGCCTGGGCGGCAAGCACGGCATCGGCCGCCTCGACCTGGTCGAGAACCGCTACGTTGGCATGAAGTCGCGCGGCTGCTACGAAACCCCGGGTGGCACCATCCTGCTCAAGGGGCACCGCGCCATCGAGTCGATCACCCTGGACCGCGAAGTCGCCCACCTCAAGGACGACCTGATGCCGCGCTATGCGTCATTGATCTACAACGGCTACTGGTGGAGCCCCGAGCGCAAGGCCTTGCAGGTCCTGATCGACCACACCCAGCAGACCGTCAACGGCTTCGTCCGCTTGAAGCTCTACAAGGGCAACGTCATCGTGGTGGGCCGCGATTCCAAGACCGACTCCCTGTTCGATTCCACCATCGCCACGTTCGAGGACGATGCCGGCGCCTATGACCAGAAGGACGCGGGCGGCTTCATCAAGCTCAACGCCCTGCGCATGCGCATCGCCGCCAACGCCCACATCCGCCGCAGCGGCGAGTAATCAGGAGAGATCATGTCCCAGTTCGACAACGTCAGCGTGGTCAAGCAGGCCAACGTCTACTTCGACGGCAAGTGCGTCTCCCACACCGTGCAGTTCCCCGACGGCACCAAGAAAAGCGTCGGCGTCATCCTGCCCGCCACGCTCACCTTCAACACCGGCGTGCCCGAGATCATGGAGTGCGTGGCCGGCGCCTGCCGTTACAAGCTCAAGGGCGAGGACTGGCAGTCCAGCCGGGCTGGCGAATCGTTTGCCGTGCCGGGCAATTCCAGCTTCGAGATCGAAGTCACCGAACCGTACCATTACGTCTGTCATTTCGGATAAGCCTCATGCCGTCCTTCGACATCGTCTCCGAATCCGACATGGTCGCGCTGAAGAACGCCATCGAGGTGGCGTCTCGCCAGATCGGCAACCGTTATGACTTCAAGGGCACCAGCGCGGCAGTGGAACTGGACGAAAAGGCCAAGGCCATCACGATGTATGGCGACTCCGATTTTCAGCTCGACCAGGTCAAGATGATCCTGTTTCCCGAGCTGGAAAAAAAGGAACACGACAGCACCAAGCGCCTGGAGCACGGCGACATCCAGAAGGTGTCCGGCAACAAGGTCAAGCAGGTACTGCAGATCAAGCTGGGCATCGAGCAGGAACTGGCCAAGAAGATCATCAAACTGATCAAGGACAGCAAGCTCAAGGTCCAGGCCACCATCCAGGGCGACACCGTCAGGGTGTCCGGGGCCAAGCGCGACGTGCTTCAGGAGACCATCGCCCTGGTGCGCAAGTCGATCACGGATTTCCCGCTGCAATATCAGAATTTCCGCGACTGAACGGCCTGATCCGCCTCTCTGCAGCGGCGGGGCGGGCCCCGAGGTCCTGGAACACAGGCGCCATTCCCGCCTCAGCAGGGTTCCCGCCAGCGCGGGACCCACCACGGTAAATCAGTCAGCGCATCGTCAAAGCTTGAACCGTCCGACCAGGGCGTTCAATTCGTGCGCCAGGTTGACCAGTTCCTCGCTCACGCCGCGGGTCTGGGTGGCCTCGCTGGCGGTGTGGTCGGCGATCCGGCTGATGTTGAGCACCTTCTCGCTGGAACTGGTGGTCAGGCGTCGCTGCTGTTCGACCGAAGTGGCCATGCGCTCGTTGATCTGACGGATCTCGGAGACCCGGGCGACGATCTGGTCGAGGCTGGCCAGGGCCTGCTCGAGCTGCTTGCTGTCGTGTTCGGCGCTGTTGCGGGCGTGGCCCATGGTGCCGACCGCCTGGCGGGCCTCGTGTTGCAGCTGGCTGACGATTTCCTCGATGCTGCGGGTCGATTCGTGCGAGCGCGTGGCCAACTTGCGGACTTCGTCGGCGACCACCGCGAAGCCGCGACCGGCCTCGCCGGCACGGGCCGCCTCGATGGCGGCATTGAGGGCAAGCAGGTTGGTCTGTTCGGCGATTTCGCGGATCACGTCAAGGACGTTGCTGACGTTCTGGCTGCGCTTGTCGAGCTGCTCGATGATGCCGGCGGTGGATTCGATTTCCTGGACCAGTTCGAGGATCCCGCCGATCGCTTCGCGGGTCATGGCCGTGCCCTGGGTGGCCTGGCGTTCCGCCTCGGCTGACACGTTGACGGCCTGGGTGGCGTTGTCGCCCACTTCGCCGGCCAGGTTGCGCAGATCCCCGATGAATTCCGCGGTCTGGTCGGTCTCGGTGCGTTGCTGGCCGGCGGCGTTGGCGGTGCCCTCGGAGACACTGGCGATGTGGTCGGCGGCCTGCGACACCCGCCCGGCGGTCTCGGCCACGCGGCCCAGACTGTGGCGGAACTTGTCCAGCATGCTGTTGATGGAATTGGCCAGGAGGCCCACCTCGCATTCGCCGGCGAGTTCGATCTTGCGGGTCAGGTCGGCGTTCTGTTCGATGGCATGCATGGTTTCGCGCATAACCAGCAAAGGCTTGATGACCAGCTTGCGCAGGATCATGAACACCAAGCCCAGGCCGGCCACGAACAGGGCCAAGTTGATGGCGGTGTTGATCATCAGGTTGCGGTTGTACTGGCTGTCCAGGGCGGCCATGGAATAGGTGGTGCGGACCGCGCCGACCACCGTGCCCTCCGGCAGGTCATGGCAAGTAAGACAGTTGGTGCCGTGGTAGTTGGCGACGGCCTTGATCGGGGTCAGCACGGTGACCACCCGTTCGCCGTCAACCTCGTACAGCTTGACCACTTTCTCACCCGCCAGGGCCCGGGTGTCGAGGTCATCCTTGGGCAACGACTCCGGTGCCGGGGTCGGGGTGATCTTGCCCGCGACCTGGACGATCCGGAGGTCGGTCACCCCGGGTTCGGCCATCAGTTTTTCCCGCAGGGAGGCTTTCTGGTCCAGATTGCCGGTGAGCATCATGGTATTGACGCCGTCGAAGAACGAATTGCCCATCACCATGGCCTTGTCGGTGGCGATTTCGGCAGCCAGCCGGCGTTCGCTGGTGACCGTGAGCACGGTGGAGACAACCAGGATCGCGACGAAGGCCAGGGCGACGGCGAGCGCGACCTTGACCTGGATCGATTGGGTGGCTTTTGTGAACAAGGCGATCTCCATCAGTACGGCAGGTTTGATTCCGATTGTAGGCAAATCTACTGCGATGTTAACGGAAGAATTATCGACGACTTGAGCTGGATCAGGTTGCCGCATGGAGGGGGGCACCACATAATGTGACGAATTCGACGGCATACAGGTGGACGATGGACAACAACGAGGTGGCAGATTTCGAGGTGCAGGGCACTGGCGGGCTCCGTTTCCGCCCGGCGGATTATCTGGGCCAGATTCTGGTGTTGTATTTCTATCCCAAGGACAACACGCCGGGCTGCACCACCGAAGGCCTCGATTTCGCGGCTGCCCATCCGGCTTTCAGGCAAGCCGGCGCGACGGTGTTCGGGATTTCGCGCGACAGCCTGAAATCGCACGAGGGCTTCAAGGCCAAGCTGAATCTGCCCTTCGAGCTGCTGAGCGATCCCGAGGAATTGGCCTGTGCCGCATTCGATGTCATCAAAATGAAAAACATGTACGGCAAAAAGGTGCGTGGCATCGAGCGCAGTACCTTCGTGATCGGCCGCGATGGCCGGATCGCCCGGGCCTGGCGCGGGGTCAAGGTGCCCGACCACGTCCAGGAAGTGCTCGCCTTCGTGCAATCCCTCTGATTTTCCATCCGACCCCTCTCCCTCATGGCCAGAAAACCGAAATCCCAGACCAAGCTGTTCGTCCTCGACACCAACGTATTCCTGCACGATCCCACCTGCCTGTTCCGGTTCCAGGAACATGACCTCTACGTCCCCATGGCCACGCTCGAGGAGCTGGACCACAACAAGAAAGGGGTGACCGAGGTCGCTCGCAACGCGCGCCAGGCCAGCCGCTTCCTGGAGGAGATCGTCAGCACCCAGGAGCTCGACATCGAGCAGGGCATCCCGCTCGCCGCACACAGCCACAAAGCCGCTACCGGCCGCCTCTACCTGCAGACCCACAGCATCCAGAGCGACATCGCCTCGGTCCTGCCGGCCAGCAAAGTCGACAATCAATTGCTTGGCGTGGTGTCCTACCTCCAGCACAAGTATCCCAACCGGCCGGTCATCCTGGTGTCCAAGGACATCAACATGCGCATCAAGGCGCGTGCCCTGGGATTCCTGGCCGAGGACTACTTCAACGACAAGGTGCTGGAAGACACCGACCTGCTCTATAGCGGCGTGCGCGAGTTGCCGGACAACTTCTGGGACAGCCATGGTAAGGGCATGGAGTCCTGGCAACAGGACGGCCGGGTGCATTACCGCCTGACCGGTCCCCTCTGCAACAGTCTGCTGGTCAACGAATTCGTCTACCAGGAAGGGACCAAGCCCTTCCACGCCCTGGTCACCGAAGTCCAGGGCAAGACCGCGTCCCTGGTCACCATCAAGGACTACAGCCACCAGAAGAACAGCGTCTGGGGCATCATCGCGCGCAACCGCGAGCAGAATTTCGCCCTCAACGTGCTGATGAATCCGGACATCGATTTTGTCACCCTGCTCGGTCAGGCCGGCACCGGCAAGACCCTCCTCACGCTGGCCGCTGGATTGGCCCAGACCCTGGAGAAGAAGCTGTACAGCGAGATCATCTTTACCCGGGTGACCGTGCCGGTGGGCGAGGACATCGGCTTCCTGCCCGGGACCGAGGAGGAGAAGATGACGCCCTGGATGGGCGCGCTCGAGGACAACCTGGACGTGCTCAACAAATCCGACGACGAGGCCGGGGAGTGGGGGCGCGCCGCCACCCAGGACCTGATCCGCTCCCGGATCAAGGTGAAGTCGCTCAACTTCATGCGCGGTCGCACCTTCCTGAACAAGTTCCTGGTCATCGACGAAGCGCAAAACCTCACGCCTAAGCAGATGAAAACCCTGATCACCCGCGCCGGCCCGGGCACCAAGGTGGTCTGCCTGGGCAACATCGCCCAGATCGACACCCCCTACCTGACCGAGGGCAGCTCCGGCCTGACCTACGTCGTCGACCGCTTCAAGGGCTGGCCGCACAGTGGCCATGTCATGCTGGCCCGGGGTGAACGGTCCCGACTGGCGGACCGCGCTGCTGAAATATTGTGATGAGGACATCGACGTGAATCTGAATAAATCCCTGTTGTTGGCTACACTGCCCCTGCTGATCATCACGGGGTGTGGCAACCCATCCGACACCCCCCTGAAGGCCGCCGCCCAAGTCAATGGCCAGCCCATTGCTGCACTGCAAATCGACAGTGAGCTCAAGAAACTCGGCGAAGTGCCGGCCGATCAGCAGCAAACCTTGGCCAATCGCCTGCTCGGCAATCTGGTCGATCAGGAACTCCTCGCCCAGCAGGCGATTCGCTCGAAACTCGATGAATCGGACGAATTAAAGATGAAAATCGAGGCGGTCCGTCGCCAGTGGCTTGCTGAAGCGCAAGTCGCCACGCTGACCAAGGATATTCCGGTGCCGAGTGATGCCGAGATCAAAGCCTATTACGAGCAGCATCCCGAGTTATTTGCCAATCGCCGCATCTATCAATTGCAGGAATTGATGATCGGTTCCACGCCGGAAAATCAGGAAAAGGTCCAGGGCCTGATTGCCCAGGCCAAACATCCCCAGGCGCTGGTCGAGTCGCTCAAGGCTGAAGGGATTCAGGTTGCCGGCCGCCAATCGGTGAAAGGTGCCGAAGAACTGCCGAGTGAACTGCTGGCACGGCTCAAGGACATGAATCCGGGTCAGAGCCTGACCCTGGGCAAGGCCGGCAAGCTGACGGTCCTGATCTTGGCGGGCATCGAGGCACGTCCGGTGACCGAGGCAGCGGCGCGGGACATGATTACCCGTTATTTGGCCAACGCCAAGAAACGGGAAAAGGTCGAAGCTGAACTGGTCAAGCTGCGGAGCCAGGCCAAGGTTGAATATCAGCCGCCCTTTGCCGCCGCCGCACCGGAAAACAAATAATAGGGACCTGGAATATCCCTCGATTCGTCGCTCCCGCGAAGTCGGGAGCCGAGTCACATCAAACAACTGGATACCTGCCTTCACGGGTCTGACGAAATCAAGCCATGCTTTTGCGTGGGGTCCTGGCAACACGGGATCGAAGAAAGGTGTCGGCCAAGTCACTTGGGGGTATTTATTTATCCGTGATGGTCAAATTCCTTGACCGATTATTTCCCCGCGAATATTCTGATAATCATTGAAGCCGAAGTCATGGATTCAATATTCTCGAATAATTTTTCGCATGGGGCGCACAATGAAAGTCAATCTAAAATCCCTTTCGATCGCCGAGCTCAAGGCGTTGCAAGATGAAATCGTGGTGGAAATGGAAATGCGCAGCCGCGAGGCAAAGCTGAACCTGCTCCAGGAATTTCGCGACAAGGCCAAGGCCATGGGCGTGACCCTGGAAGAATTGATGTCCAGCCAGAAATCGAAAGGCAAGCCGCGCGCCGCAGGCGGCAAGGTGGCCGCCAAGTATGCCAACCCGGCCGATGCCAGCCAGACCTGGACCGGTCGCGGCAAGCGCCCGCGCTGGGTCAGCGACCTGCTCGCGGCCGGCAAGAGCCTCGACGACCTGAAGGTCTGACCGCCCGGTAAGCCCTCCAGACCGGGCGCGGTTTCGGCTACACTCGCCGGAATGCGCCCGGTTTTTCTATTGTCCCTGTGTCTGTTCACGGCCGCCTGTTCCGGGCCGGTGAATTCGCCCTATCCGGCGACGGAAGCCGGTCAGCGCATCCTTTACGCGGCGTTCGGCGAACGCCCCAAGCATCTTGATCCGGCCCGCTCCTACAGCAGCAACGAAGTCGCGTTCACTGGCCAGATCTACGAGCCCCCCCTGCAATACCACTACCTGAAGCGGCCCTATCAACTGGAGCCCCTGACCGTGGTCGAGGTGCCCCGGCCGGTATTTCTGGATGCCCATGCGCAACCGCTGCCTGACGACGCCGCGCCTGAGCGGATCGCCTTCAGCGTCTACGAACTGCGCGTGAAGCCGGGCATCCGCTACCAGCCACATCCGGCGCTGGCGCCCGATCGGGAACTGGTGGCCGCCGATTACGTGCATCAGATCAAGCGTCTGGCTCATCCCGGCCTGCATTCGCCGATCTTCGGATTGATGTCGGACTACATCGTTGGCTTGCGCGAACTGGGGAAAAGCCTCGCCGAGGCCGGGAAGCAGGCGCCGGGTCCCCTGGACCTGTCCCGCTTCGACCTGGCCGGGGCCGAGGTGGTCGACCGCTACACTTATCGGCTGCGGATCCGGGGCAAATATCCGCAATTCATCTACTGGCTGGCGATGCCATTCTTTGCCCCGGTGCCGCCCGAGGTCGATGCCTGGTACGACCGGCCCGGGATGGCTGAGCGGAACCAGTCCCTCGACCTCTGGCCGGTGGGTACCGGACCATTCATGATGACCATGCACGCGCCGCATCGCCAGATCCGGCTAGCCCGCAATCCGAATTTCCGGGGCGAGCCCTATCCCGCCGAAGGCGAGCCGGGAGATGCCGAGGCTGGGCTGTTGCGCGACGCTGGCCAGCCGATGCCCTTCATCGATGAGGCGGTGTATAGCTACGAATCGGAAACCATCCCGCACTGGAACAAGTTTCTCCAGGGCTGGTACGACGCCTCCGGGATCAGCTCGGACAATTTCGAACAGGCAGTCCGCTTCGGGCCGGATGGCGAGGCTGGCCTGTCGCCCGAGATGCGCGAGCGGGGCGTCGCCTTGCGCACCGCGATCACCGCGAGTTCCTTCTACACCGGCTTCAACATGCTCGATCCGGTGGTGGGCGGTCTCGACGCGCGCGGCCGCAAGCTGCGCCAGGCGCTGGCCATCGCCCTCGACATCGAGGAATACATCGCCATCTTCGCCAATGGCCGTGGCGTGCCAGCCCAGGGGCCGATCCCGCCCGGCCTGTTCGGCTACCGCGAGGGTGCCGAGGGCATCAACCCGGTCGTCTATGACTGGGTCGACGGCCGGCCGCGACGCAAGCCGATCGAGGCGGCCAAGCGCCTGCTCGCCGAGGCGGGCTATCCCGGCGGGCGCGACCGGACCACCGGCAAGCCGCTGGTGCTGCATTTCGACACCGCGTCGCGGGGCCCGGACGACAAGGCCCGCCTGGACTGGCTGCGCAAGCAGTTCCGCAAGATCGACATCGAGCTGGTGGTGCGCGGCACCGACTACAATCGGTTCCAGGACAAGATGCGCCAGGGCACGGCGCAGATCTTCGAGTGGGGCTGGAATGCCGATTACCCGGACCCGGAAAATTTCCTGTTCCTGCTCTATGGCCCGAACAAGAAGGTCGGGGGCGGCGGCGAGAATGCCGCCAACTATCAGAATCCGGAATTCGACACCCTGTTCACGCGCATGAAGCACCTTGACAACGGTCCCGAGCGCCAAGCGGTGATCGACCGCATGGTGGCCCTGCTGCGCGAGGATTCACCCTGGCTGTTCGGCCTGCATCCGAAGAGCTTCGCGCTCCAGCAGGCCTGGGTCGGCAACGTGAAGCCCAACCTGATGGCCAACAACGAACTCAAGTACCGGCGGGTCGATCCGGTCGCCCGCGAACGGGCGCGGGCCCGCTGGAACACGCCGCGCTGGGCCGGGCCGGTGCTCGCCGCCGGGCTCCTGCTGGCCGCCCTGTGGCCGGCCTGGCGCGCCTGGCGGCGCCGGCAGCAAGCCAACGCGTGGGAGGCGGCGGCATGAGCAGCGACCGGGGCCCCGCGCAGCGGGGGGCGAGCGTCCGCGAATGCCGCCCGCGGCCGATGCGGGGAGGTGAGCGTCATGGTCATGGCATCCGAGGCAGCGGCATGAGCAGCGACCGGGGCCCCGCGCAGCGGGGGGCGAGCGTCCGCGAATGCCGCCAGCGGCCGACGCGGGGAGGCTGCGTCATGGTCGTCGCATCCGGGGCCGCCGAATGAGTGCCTACCTGCTGCGCCGTCTGCTCTATGCCGTGCCGATCCTGCTCGGGGTGAACCTGCTGACCTTCGCCCTGTTCTTCCTGGTCAACACCCCGGATGACATGGCCCGCCTGCACCTGGGTGCCAAGCGGGTGACTCCGGAAGCGATCGAACAATGGAAGCAGGTGCGGGGCTATGACAAGCCGATGCTGGTCAATCCGGCCGCCGAAGGGGTGGCCAAGGTCACCGAGACGGTGTTCTTCGAGAAGTCGCTGACCATGTTCGCGCTCGAGTTCGGTCGCTCGGAAGACGGCCGCGACATCGGCAACGAGATCCGCACCCGCATGTGGCCGAGCCTGGCGATCGCCCTGCCGACCTTCGTGATCGGCCTGACCGTGAACATCAGCGTGGCCCTGATCCTGCTCATTTTCCGGCGCACCTATGTCGAGTGGACCGGCGTGGTGGCGCTGGTTGCCATGATGTCGGTGTCGGGACTGTTCTACATCATCGGCGGCCAGTATCTTTTCGCCAAGGTCTGGCAGCTGGCGCCGGTGTCCGGCTACCAGGGGGGCTTCGACGCCGCCCGCTTCGTCTGGCTGCCGATCCTGATCGGCGTGGTCGGCGGCGTGGGCGCCGGCGCCCGCTGGTACCGCACCCTGTTCCTGGAAGAGGCGGGCAAGGACTACGTGCGTACCGCCCGGGCCAAGGGATTGTCGGAAACCCGGGTCCTGTTCCGCCACATCCTGAAGAACGGCATGGTGCCGATCCTGACCGGCGCGGTCGCGGTGTTCCCGCTGCTGTTCATGGGCAGCCTGATCATGGAGTCGTTTTTCGGGATCCCCGGCCTGGGCAGCTACACCATCGACGCCATCAATGCCCAGGATTTCGCCATCGTGCGCGCCATGGTGTTCCTGGGCGCGGTGCTGTACATCGTCGGCCTGATCCTCACCGACCTGTCCTACACCCTGGTCGATCCGCGCGTGAGGCTGCGATGATGCCGGTGCTGCTCTGGACCGATGCCCTGATCTTCCTGCTCGTCGCCGGCCTGGCCGGGTTGGTCTGGCAGGTGCGCCGGCAACCGCACCTGGCGGTGCCCTGGCGCCGGGTGGCGGCCGATCCGATGGCGGTGTCGGCCGCGGTCGTGCTGGCCGCCTTCGTCGCCATCGCCTTGCTCGATTCCCTGCACTACCGTCCGGCCCTGCCGCCGGCAGCGGATAGCGCCGGGGCCGAGACCCAGTACGCGCCCGAGGTGAAGAGCCTGCTCGACCACCTGCTCGCGCCGATCGCCGAGACCCAGGAGAAGACCTACTCCGCGCCATTCGCCACCCATCTCTACGTGCGCGAGTCGTTGATCCTGGCCGACGGTCGCCAGGTGCGCGATTTTCCCCGCCTGCGCCATGGCGGCGCCCATCTCGAAGATCCCGAGCGCGACCGGCCCGGCGACATCGCCGTGCGGGCCCTGGCCGGGGCCGCGGTGGCCGTGGCGGCCTGGGGCCTGGTGGCGGCCTGGGTGCGTCGGCGGGTGCGGCCCGGCCCGGCGCACAATGCGGCGCTGGTGACCTTGCTGGGCTTGTTGCTGGTCAGCGGGATGCTGGTTGCCCTGGCCCCGGCCTATCACGTGCTCGGTACCGACAAGGTCGGCCAGGACGTGCTCTACATCTGCCTGAAGAGCATTCGCACCGGGGTGCTGATCGGCGCCCTGACCACCCTGGTAACCCTGCCGCTGGCGGTCGGGCTGGGCATCTCCGCCGGCTATTTCGGGGGCCGGGTCGACGATGTCGTGCAATACCTCTATACCACCTTGAACGCGATTCCCGGCGTGCTCCTGATCGCCGCCGCCGTGCTACTCATGCAGACCCAGCTGGAAACCCATCCGGACTGGTTCGAGACTGGCGCCGAGCGGGCCGACCTGCGCCTGCTGTTCCTTTGCCTGATCCTGGGCATGACCAATTGGACCGGGCTGGCCCGCCTGCTGCGCGGGGAAACCCTCAAGGTGCGCGAGCTGGATTATGTCGTTGCCGCGCGCGCCTTCGGGGTGCCGGACCGGCGCATCCTGACCCGGCATGTCCTGCCCAACGTCCAGCACATCGTGCTGATTTCCGTGGTCATGGATTTTTCCGGTCTGGTCCTGGCCGAGGCGGTGCTGTCCTATGTCGGGGTCGGGGTCGATCCGGGCATGATGAGCTTCGGCAACATGATCAACGGGGCCCGCCTGGAACTGGCCCGGGAACCGGTGGTGTGGTGGCAGCTGGTGGCTGCCTTCGCCTTCATGTTCGTTCTGGTCCTGGCGGCCAACCTGTTCGCCGACAGCGTGCGCGACGCGCTCGATCCTCGCACCGGGAGCCGGTCATGAGCGGGCGAGGACTGTCGGTGCGCGACCTGGCCGTGGCGATCGGGACCGGCCCGATGCGGCGGGTGCCGGTGGCCGGGGTGTCGCTCGAGGTGTCGGCCAACCAGTGCGTCGCCCTGCTAGGCGAGTCGGGCTGTGGCAAGAGCCTCACCGCCCTGGCCCTGATGCGCCTGTTGCCGGACGGCGTGGCTTTGACCGGCGGTGAGGCCCGGCTCGACGACGAGGACCTGTTTTCCTTGCCGGAACGGGACATGCGTGCGGTGCGTGGCGGTCGCCTGGCGATGATCTTCCAGGAGCCGATGACTTCGCTTAATCCGGTCATGAGCCTTGGTGCCCAGATCGAGGAAGCCCTGGTCTGCCACCGCGACCTCGACGCCTCGGCGCGCGCCGTCGAGGTGGCGCGCCTGCTCGACGCGGTGGGACTGCCGGCCCGGCACCGCGACGCCTATCCCTTCCAGCTCTCAGGCGGCCAGCGCCAGCGTGCCCTGATCGCCATGATGCTGGCTGGCGAGCCGTCGGTGCTGATCGCCGACGAGCCGACCACCGCGCTGGACGTCAGCGTGCAGGCGCAGATCCTGGCCCTGCTCAAGGACTTGCAGCGACAACGCGGCATGGGCCTGCTGCTGATCACCCACGACCTCGACGTGGCACGCGACATGGCCGACCACATCGCGGTCATGTACGCCGGCGAGATCGTCGAGTCGGCGCCGCGCGAGGCCTTGTTCGCCGATCCGCGGCATCCCTACACCCAGGGCCTGTTCCGGGTCCTGCCCAGCCAGGCCCGGCCGGAACAGCCGCTGGCCCAGATCCCCGGGCGGGTGCCGGTGCCGGTCGCCGAGTTCTTGGGCTGCCGGTTCGCCGACCGCTGCGACCGCGTCCTGCCGGAATGCCGGACCACACGCCAGGTCCTGGCTGAGACCGTGCCCGGACACTGGGTGCGTTGCCAGCGGGCGGAGGTCGTGGCCGACGACCGGGTTCGGATCGAGGTCCCCGAGGCCCCGCGCGCCATCGAGCCGGCCCCGGTCCCGGTGCTCGAATTGCGTGATCTCCAGGTGCATTTCCCGGTCCGTCGGGGCCTCTGGCAGCGGGTGGTGGACCAGGTTCGGGCGGTCGATGGCGTCAGCCTGAGCATCGCCCAGGGCGAGACCCTGGCCCTGGTCGGCGAATCCGGTTGCGGCAAGACCACCCTGGCCCGGGCCGCGCTGCGCCTGATCCCGGCCACCGCCGGCGAGATCCGCCTGCTCGGCGAGGCGATCGGCTCTCTGGGCGAAGCCGAGATGCGCAAGCGTCGCGCCGCGCTCCAGGTGGTGTTCCAGGATCCGTTTTCGTCGCTCGATCCGCGCATGCGGGTGGCCGAGATCGTGACCGAGGGGTTGATTGCGCTGCGTCCCGAGCTGTCGCCGCGCCAGCGCGCCGTCCGGGTCGCCGAGGTGCTCGATCGGGTCGGCCTGCCGGCGGATGCCGGGGAACGTTATCCGCACGAGTTTTCCGGGGGGCAGCGACAGCGGATCGCCATCGCCCGGGCCCTGGCCGTGCGCCCGCGCCTGCTGATCTGCGACGAGCCGACCAGCGCGCTGGATGTATCGGTGCAGGCGCAGATCCTCAACCTGCTGCGCGAGCTGCGTCGGGACGAGGGCCTGGCTTACCTGTTCATCAGCCACAACCTGCCGGTGGTGGCCTACCTTGCCGACCGGGTCGCGGTGATGCGCGCCGGGCGCATCGTCGAACAGGGCGAGACCGCACGGGTCATGGCGGCGCCGACCGACGACTATACGCGCCGGCTGATCGAGTCGGCGCCGGGCCGGGGCCGGATCTGAGCCGGCGCAGGATCAGCCGTCGCTGGGGATGTGCAGGGTGTCGCCGGGGCGCAGGATCTTGAGCGGGCCGTTGCGCTCGCGGAGGTCGGCGACACTGACCTGGTAGCGCTTGGCCAGGGCGAACAGGGTGTCGCCCTTGCGGACCGTGTGGGTGCGGGGGGCGGCCCGGGCGACCGGCTTGGTGGCCGGCCTGGCTTGGGCCGTCAGCGTGCTCCGGTTGGGTGGCAGCAGCAGGGTCTGCGATTGCGCCAGCTTGCCGCGCTTCACTTCGAGTGGGTTGTGGTCCTTGAGCCATTGCACGGTGACATCGAAGCGGTCGGCGATCCGGGTCAGCAGCTCGCCCTTCTTGGCCGGGTAACTGCGCAAGCGCAGGCGCTGGCTTTCCTCGGCGGCGAAGCGGGCCTGGAAGGTGTCGAGCTTGTCCAAGGGCAGGAGCAGCCTGTCCTGGGATTCGGCGTGGATGACATGGCGCCGGAAGCCGGGATTCAGGGCCAGCAGTGCTTCCATTTCCATGCCGGCCAGGCGGGCCGCGGCCTTGGCCTCGATCGGGTAGGGCAGGTTGACCTGCTGGAAGTAGGGTTGGTTGGGCATGGCGATCAGGTTGACCCCATACCGTTCCGGGTCGCGCACCAGGTTGCGCACGGCCATCAGCTTGGGCACGTACTGGCGGGTTTCCGGCGGCAGGTCGAGGCTCCGGTAGTCGGTGGGCAAGCCGCGCGCCTTGTTGCGGGCGATGGCGCGCGAGACGCAGCCCTCGCCACAGTTGTAGGCCGCCAGGGCCAGCGGCCAGTCGCCAAACATGCCATGCAGGCGTTCCAGGTAATCGAGCGCGGCGTCAGTGGCGGCAACGACGTCGCGCCGGCCGTCGTACCAGCCGTTCTGCTTGAGGCCGAACACCTTGCCGGTGGAGGGAATGAATTGCCAGATGCCGGAGGCGTTGGCGGGCGACTGGGCGCGCGGGTTGAAGGCCGACTCGACCACCGGCAGCAGGGCCAGTTCGCCCGGCAGGCCGCGTGCCTCGACCGCCTCGACGATATGGAACAGGTAGAGGCGGGCACGCTTGAAAGCGGTGTCCAGATAGGCCGGGCGGTCGATGAACCAGGCTTCCTGGCTGGCCACCAGGGGGCTGTCCAGGTCGCCCAGGCGCATGTTGTCGCGCAGGCGTGTCCAGAGATCGATCACTGGGACCGGGTCGGGCGCGGCTTCAGC
Organism: Pseudomonadota bacterium; assembly: GCA_049322515.1. GTDB lineage: Bacteria > Pseudomonadota > Gammaproteobacteria > Burkholderiales > Thiobacillaceae > Parasulfuritortus. The sequence goes on along the minus strand of JBMOQW010000025.1, from coordinate 85,619 downwards.
AATGACCTCGGTCGTCGCCGATTCGGTGACCGACGAGGCTTCGGGTGGAGTGGACGTGGCCTGGACCGGGAAGGGGGTCAGGCACAAGGCAGCGAGCAGACAGGCGAGGCGATAATCGATCAAGGAGGCGGCGGAGGTGGGCCGGAACCCGTTTCCAGCGTGGTAACGGGGGCCATTCTAGCAAAAAGTCGCCGCGCCTCAAAACCATTGAAAAACATATGGTTACATGGCGTCGAAGCGGTCCTTGTAAGCGCGCATGGCGATCCAGGCGGCCTGGCTGCCGGGATAGGGACCGGTGCCGGCCAGGGCCGCGAGCCGCTCGACCAGGGCCGGCTCGTCGCAGCGAAGGAAAGGGTTGCGGCGTCGCTCCTCGGCCAGGGTGGTCGGCAGGGTCGGCTGGCCGATGGCGCGCTGGGCCTCGCAGCGGGCCTGCCAGTCGGTCAGTTCCGGATGTTCGGGTTCCAGATGCCGGGCGAAGCGGAGATTGTCCAGGGTGTATTCATGGGCACAGCAGACCCGGGTCTCCGAAGGCAGTGCGGCGAGCCGGACCAGGCTGTCGTGCAACTGGTCCGGGCGGCCGTCGAAGGCGCGTCCGCAGCCGCTGGCGAACAGGGTGTCGCCGCAGAACAGGAGTCCCTCGCCAAAGTAGGCAACATGCTCCCGGGTATGTCCCGGCACTGACAGCACCGTGAACGTGGCGCCAGGGCGGGACAGGACGACCCGGTCACCGTCTCCGATCGGGTGGTTGACCCCAGGCAGGCCGGCCGGGCCGTACACGGGCAGGCCGGGCCAAGCCGCGCGCAGGGCCGGCACACCACCGACATGGTCGCCGTGGCGGTGGGTGAGGAGCAGGGCGGCGGGCCGGATGCGCCCGGCAGCCAGCCAGGCTAGAATAGGCCCCGCGTCACCCGGGTCGACCAGGAGCGCGTCATCCTGATCGTGGAGGGCCCAGACATAGTTGTCGTCCAGGACAGGGATCGGTTGGAGCCGGTGCATGGTTGGCCATTCTACAGAGTCGTGGAGATGACGGATAACTGGTTCGAATCGGATGTCGGCCGCTACGTGCTGGCGCGTGAGCAAGCCTGGTTCGATATCACGAGTGCCGATATTTTTGGCTTCTATGCCTTGCAGTTGGGCCAGTGTCATGTCGATTTCCTGCGCGCCAACCGGATGCCGTTCCGCTTTGCCGCCTCGGTCGCGGATGGCGCGATGCGGGCGCGGCCGGAATGGTTGCCGATCGCCGACCAGTGCATCGACCTCATTGCCCTGCCGCACGTCATCGAATTCTCACCCGAGCCGCACCAGTTGCTGCGCGAGGTGGAACGGGTGCTGCGACCGGAAGGCCGGCTCCTGCTGGCAGGGTTCAATCCGCTCAGCCTGTGGGGCCTGAAACGGCTGGTCGGCCAGGGTCACGACTATCCCTGGAACGGCCGCTTCGTGCACCTGAAGCGGATCAAGGACTGGTTGTCCCTGCTCGGGTTCGAGCTGCTGTCCGGGCGCATGGTCTGCTACGCCCCGCCCGTGGATCGGGAAGCCTGGCTGCGTCGTTTCCGTTTCATGGAAGCGGCGGGTGATCGCTGGTGGGCGCTGGGCGGCGGCGTTTATCTACTGCACGCGGTCAAGCGCGTGCGCGGCATGCGGGTGATCGCGCCGCGCTGGGATGATCCCTGGCGGGTCAAGTCGGCGCTGGCGCGACCGAGCAGCCGCGTTATCCATCATTGAAGAGCCATGACCGAGAACGACGAGAGAATCGTGGAGTTGTTTACCGACGGCGCCTGCAAGGGTAATCCCGGCCCCGGCGGCTGGGGTGTGCTGTTGCGCTTCGGCGACCGGGAAAAGGAACTCTGTGGCGGTGCGCCCGAAACCACCAACAACCGGATGGAACTGACCGCCGTGATCGAGGGCCTGGGTCAGCTGAAGCGTGCCAGCCGGGTGCGCGTGCACACCGACTCCCAATATGTTCAGAAAGGCATCCAGGAATGGCTGCCGGGCTGGAAACGCAAGGGCTGGAAGACCAGTACCGGCCAGGCGGTCAAGAACCGGGACCTGTGGGAGCGGCTGGATCGCCTGGCCGCCGAGCATCAGGTCGAGTGGCGCTGGGTCAAGGGGCATGCCGGACATCCCGGCAACGAGCGTGCCGATGCCCTGGCCAACGCCGGCGTCGACCAGGCCCGTCGGGGGGGTGGCCATGCGTAGGATCGTGCTCGACACGGAAACGACCGGCCTCAACCCGGAGCTCGGGCACCGAGTGATCGAGATCGGCGCCGTCGAACTGGTCGATCGCCGGTTGACCGGCCGCACCTTCCACATCTACCTCAACCCGGATCGCGAGATCGATGCCGGCGCCATCGAGGTGCACGGCATCACCAACGATTTCCTGGCCGACAAACCGCGCTTTCCCGATGTCCGGGCCGAGTTCCTGGACTTCATTGCCGATGCCGAACTGGTGATCCACAACGCGCCGTTCGACGTGGGTTTCCTGAACGCCGAACTGCGCCGGATCGAGGCCGACGACCTCCTCGGCCGGCATTGCGCGGGGGTGCTGGATACCTTGAAGCTGGCCAAGGACATGCATCCGGGCCAGAAAAACAACCTCGATGCCTTGTGCAAGCGCTACGCGGTCGACAACTCCGGGCGCGCCTACCACGGCGCGTTGCTCGACGCCCAATTGCTGGCCGAGGTGTATTTGGCGATGACCCGCGGCCAGGACAGCCTGGCCATCGAGACCGTGCTGACCCCGCCGCCCAAGGCGCGGACCGGCGGCGGCGAGGTCCGGCTCCGGGTCGCGCGGGCCAGCGAGGCAGAACTGGAAGCGCATCGGGCCACTCTGGAGAAAATCGCCAAGGAATCGGGCAAGACCCTGGCCTGGTAGCGCTTACGGCGCACCGTTGGGCCGGCATGGGCTGGCCCTGAACAGCCCCCGGACCCTATCCCGGCACGCGGTCCAGTCGCGCGGCAGGGGGCCGGTGTTCAAGCGAACGATGCATCAAAGGTGGCTGGGGTAGCCGGCGTCGGTCAGGATCGCCACCAAGCGGCTGGCGTCGGTCACCGCCGGATCGAAGCGGACCCGCGCTTCGCCTTGGCCGAGGTCGACCTCGGCGTGGGCCACCCCGGTCTCGGCCCCGAGCAGTTTCTTGACGCTGGCGACGCAGCCCTGGCAGCTCATGCCGCCGACCTTGAGGGTGATTTCAGTCATCTCGGATTCCTTGGTGAAATTCAGACCTTGTCCAGGGTGTGTCCTGACTTGAAGCCGTCGACGATGCGTCCGGAGGCATCATAGAGCGTACCGCGGTGAGCGGCGCTTTGCAGCACCTGGAGTGCCTGTCGGGTGCGTTCCATCTGGGCTTCGATCAGCAGGTTGTTGCCGTGGTTGAGCTTGTCGGCATGCTCTGCGAGACGGCGCACGTCGAGCCATGTGTCGCGCAAGGCCGGTTGCGCGGAGAGGACGGCGTCGAGCGACTCCCCGCGCCGGGGATCGATGCCGCTCGCCACCATCAGGCGGTTCCAGGCGGTGTTGGCGGTTTCCGACCAGTGTGATTTTTCCGCCACGATCAGGGCCAGGGCCTCGGTCTGGCCGGCTTGCAGGACGGCGGCTTCACGTTCGAGCAGGGCGTGGAACTCGCGCATCGCCCGATGCAGCTCGGCGAGCGCGGCTTCGAGCGGCGTCAACGGAGACCTCCGCCGCGGCGCCGCAGCAGGTCCAGGGTGTCGCGGACCAGGGCTTCCGCCACGGCGTCCTCGTCGACCTGGTAGCGCCCCTCGGCAATCGCCTGGCGCACGGCCTCCACCTTTTCCGAGGATGAGGTGTCGAGCGTCTGGAGTTCGTCGCGCAGGCGACCGAACTGGGCCGCGGCCGGGGTCAGTTCGACGCTGTCGGCCGGCACCGCGCTGGGATTGCCGGCGTCGGAGCGAGGCTTGGCCTTGCGCGGATCACGCGCGCGCAGCGGTGGCACGCCATTCAGGGAATCGTCGATCTTCACGCTCGGCTCCAGGCAGGGATTAACCGCATTATCGGCGACCCCGCATCAATATTTAATAGGCGGCCCGCCTTCATGGCTTCACCCGCACGCTGCCGTCCGCCTCGACCACGCCTTCGATCACGCGTCCAGAAGGGGTTTTCAGGCGAACCCGTTCACCCAGCCCGGCCTGGCCCTGGGCGACCGCCTCCTGGGTGACCTGGAAAGCCGGGCCCTGGACCACGACCCGGATCTTCTGGCCGGCCCGGACCAGGGGTCGCACGCGCAGAACGTCCAGGGTGAGCGGCCTGCCTTCGGCCAGGGGCCGGGCCAGGGCCGCGCCGGCCAGCCGGGTCGGGTCGCGCAGGTAACGCCCGGGGTCGCCGACATACTCGATTTCACCCGGGGTCAGGTCGTCGAGGCGCGGGACATGCCCGGTCGGCAGCGGATGCCGGGCCAGCCAGGCCGGGCCGCGCAGGCTGATCCGGTAGCTCAGGAACAGGGACCAGGACTGGGGCGTCTGGCAAGCCACCGAGAGGTTGCCGGGCCCCCAGGGCGGGGCTCCGGCCGGCAAGGTGAAGCGCGGACTGGGGCAGGGACTGAGGGTCAGGCGGGGATCGATGGGGCCGATCTCGACCTGGACCTGAGCGTCCGGGAAGGCCGCCTGGGCCACGGTCTCGACGTGGCTGGCAGCGGCCAGGCGCAGGGCTGCGTGATCGGCCACCGGGCTGGCCGAAGCCAGGCCGGCCGCCAGGCCGAGTCCCCAGGCGGATAGTAGACAACGCGGGGCGACTGCAAGGATCATACGCGGCATTCTAACGTGCCGGCCGAGCCAGGACCATGGACCCTTCCGCAGCGCCCAACGACATCGCCCGCGAGGCCATCAAGCGGCTGGCCGCCCGCAAACAACCGCCGACGCCGGAGAATTTCCGCCGGGCCTATCAGGAAGTCCAGGGAGTCGAGCCCGGCAAGCCGGTTTGGCCGGAGGCGATCCGTGCCCTGCTGGCGCAGTGGGAGGCCTACCAGGCCGGCCTGACCCAGCCCAAGAAGCGCGACATGCTGGACCGGGTGTTGATCAACTTCGGCAACGACCCTGAGCAGCTTGCCCACAAGTTGGCCGGGCTGGCCCGCTCCTGGGCCGAGTCGGGCAGTTCCGCCGCCGTGGTGGAGGGGGCAGGGCCGGTCGATGCAGCCAAGCCGGCAGAGGCCTCGCCGACCCCGCCGGCGGTCCCGCCCGTGGCCACGGCAGGTGCAGAAGGGGGGACGAAGGCGATTCCGATCGCGGTCGGCCAGGCCCTGGCCGCCTACCTGTCCACCCTGGCCAGCGGCTGTCAGGCCCTTTGGCCCGACCTGGCGACCCGGAGCGCGGGCCTGGCCGAGACCGTGGTCAAGGCTCGCCACCAGGTCACCGAAGCCGACGTCGAGGCCCTGGGTCGGCTCTGGCGGGAAATCCTGGTGCGGGCCGAGGACAACCAGGAATACCTGGCCGGGATCCGTCGGCTACTGAGCCTGCTGTTTGCCAACCTGGGCGAACTGGTGTCCGAGGATGCCTGGCTATCCGGGCAGATGGCGACCCTGCGCGCCACCCTCGCCGACGACCTCAACCCGCATGCCCTGTTCCAGGCCGAGGAAGGACTCAAGGATCTCGTGCAGAAGCAGAAGCAGCTCAAGGGCAGCCTGAACGAGGCCAAGGAAAAGCTCAAGCGCCTGATTTCCACCTTCATCAATCGCGTCGGCGAGATGTCGGAGAGCACCGGCAGCTACAACGCCAAGTTCAAGGGCTATGCCGCCCGGATTGCCGAGGCCGAGGACATGTCCACCCTGGGCGAGGTGATCGACGGGCTGACCAGCGACATGACCCAGATGGAGCAGGAGATGGGCCGCAACCATCAGGAATTGCTCGCCGCGCGCAACCATGTCGAGGAAGCCGAGACGCGTATCCACACCTTGGAGCGGGAACTCGAGGAGGTGTCCACCCTGGTGCGCGAGGACCAGCTCACCGGCGCGCTCAACCGCCGGGGTATGGAAGAAGCGTTCAAGCGCGAACTTGCCCGGGCCGAGCGCATGGTGGCGCCGTTCTCGGTCGGCCTGCTCGATATCGACCATTTCAAGCGTCTCAACGACAGCCTCGGCCACCAGGCCGGCGACCAGGCCCTAGTTCATCTCGCCGGCGTGGTCCGGCAATTGTTGCGGCCGACCGACGCCCTGGCCCGCTATGGCGGCGAGGAGTTCATCCTGCTGCTGCCGAACAGCGACCTCGACGAGGCGGAAAAGATCATGCTTCGCTTGCAGCGCGAACTGACCAAGCAGTTTTTCCTGCACGACAACCAGAAGGTGTTGATCACCTTCAGCGCCGGGGTGGCGCAGCTCAGCACCGGGGAAGGCCAGGCCGAACTGATCAAGCGCGCCGACGCCGCCATGTACCGCGCCAAGGCCTCCGGCCGCAACCGGGTGGAGCGCGGCTGACACCCGGCAAGATTTGCCCGGCGGGCTTGCCGCCTGGCTTGGAACGGCGGGTCGCCGCGCGCAGAATCAATCACTTAGCGCGTGGCATGTCCTTTGCTATGGGTCGTATGCAAAGGAGTCTTCGCCATGCTCAACAAGATCGACCAGGAATTTTCTTTCGTGCAGACCGCGCTGTCCCTGCGCGCGCGTCGCCAGGAAGTGCTGGCCTCGAACCTGGCGAACGCCGATACCCCCAATTACAAGGCGCGTGACCTCGACTTCGCCGGGGCGCTGCGTTCCGCGCTCGGGGGCGGGGTGGGGCCGGTCAAGCTGGTGACTACTTCAGTGCGACATCTCGAGGGCATGGGGTCGGGCACCGGCACCACGGGCGCGGGTCTCCTGTACCGGCAGCCGCTGCAACCCAGCCTGGATGGCAATACGGTCGACCCGGACATCGAGCGGGCCCAGTTCACGGAAAACGCCTTGCAGTACCAGTTTCTGCTCGAGCGCATGCGCAGCGCCACGGAAAAACTCAAGACCGCCTTCTCGGAGGGCCGCTGATGTCGATGCAAAACGTCTTCCAGATCGCCGCCACGGCCCTGACCGCGCAATCCATGCGCCTGAATGCCGTGGCCAGCAACCTGGCCAACGCCGAATCGGCGCACGCCTCGACCGGCGAGGGCTACAAGGCCAAGCAGGTGTTCTTCCAGGCCACCCCGATCGACCCCCGCACGCCTTGGGCGCAAGGGGTGCGCATGACCCATGTCCTGGAAGACGATCGGCCCGGACGCCTGGTCTACGACCCCAAGCACCCCCTGGCCGACGAAAAGGGCTACATCACCTACCCGAATGTCGATCCGGTCGAGGAAATGGTCAACATGATCTCCGCATCGCGGTCGTACCAGACCAATGCCGAGGTGATGTCGACGGTGAAGGATCTCATGCAGCGCACGGTGGCGCTCTTGCAGGCTTGATGAATAGGAAGGAATGATCATGACAGTGGCCAGCGTTCAATCTTCCACCGGGGTCGCATCCCAGATGGAGAGTGCCTACGGCGGCGTGCAGGAGATCCAGGAACGGTTCCTGTCCCTGCTGGTGACCCAGTTGAAGAACCAGGATCCGATGAATCCGATGGAGAATGCCGAGCTGACTTCCCAGTTGGCCCAGATGTCCACGGTGGAGGGGGTGAACAACCTCAATACCACCATGAACGAACTCCTGAACGGCTTCTATGCCACCCAGAATCTCCAGGCGGCCTCGCTGATCGGGCATCAGGTGCTGGCCGACGGTGACCTGATCGGCCTCTATGAAGGTCAGGCCGGCGGGGGCGTGAATCTGGAAAAATCCGCTGACGCGGTCGTGGTCACCATCGAGGATGCTGCCGGCGAAGTGGTGAAGACGATCGACCTGGGGCCCCAATCGGCGGGCATCACTCATTTCGTCTGGGATGGCACCGATGACGCCGGCAATGCGCTGCCCGAGGGCGACTACCGCATGAACGTGCTGGCCAGCCAGGCCGGCGGCACCGTGCCGGCGACCACGCTGAGCCTGTCGACGGTGACCAGCCTGACCATGAATTCCGGGGTGTTCAAGGCAGACCTGGCCGGGCTCGGCCAGTACGACCTGAACAGCCTGCGGCAAATTTTCTGACGGAGGATGAGATGAGCTTCCAGCAAGGTTTGAGTGGCCTGAGCGCGAGTTCCAAGCAGCTCGACGTGATCGGCAACAACATTGCCAACACCAGCACGGCCGGTTTCAAGGCGTCACGCACCCAGTTCGCCGACGTCTACGCCAACTCGCTGTATTCGGGCGGCACCGCCCTGGCCGGCGCCGGCACCCTGGTCAGCACCGTGGCCCAGCAGTTCACCCAGGGCAACATCACGACGACCAACAACCCGCTCGACGTGGCGATCAATGGGGGCGGCTTCTTCGTCCTGCAGAACGGCAACTTCACCCGCAATGGCCAGTTCCAGACCGACGCTTTCGGCTATCTCACCGATGCCAACGGCACCAAGGTCATGGGCCTCGGCACCGGCGGTGGCCTGAGCGAACTGCAGATCAGTTTCGAATCGCTGTCGCCGGTGGCGACCAGCAACCTGAGCATGTCGGTGAACCTGAATTCGACCTTGCCGGCGCTCGATCCGGCCGATTTCTACCCCGGTGATTCGACCACCTACAACAGCTCGACGCCGGTGAGCGTTTACGACGAGGCGGGCAACCAGCACACCCTGCGCCTGTTTTTCGTCAAGGATTCAGCCGATGCCAACGGCTTGACCTGGCAGGTTTACTCGACCCTGGTCAATTCCGCCGGCGAAACGGTCAACCTGGATGGCTCCGCGGTGACCGCGCCGCCTCCGGCGATCGCCCCGCTCGGGGCCATGACCTTCAACTCCGACGGCACCCTGGCCACTTCGCCGTTCGCGACCTTGACCGTGACCACCGCCGCGCTCGGCACCGGCGCCGGTGACATCGTCATCGATCCGGTGTCTTTCTCGGGTACGACACTGTATGGCAGCGGCTTCCGGGTCTATTCCGCGACCCAGAACGGCTACGCCCCAGGCGACCTGATCGGGGTCTCGATCTCCCAGGACGGCTATCTGCAAGGCCGCTACTCGAATGGCTACACCAAGGACTTCGGCCAGATCGCCCTGGTCAACTTCAACAACCCGCAGGGCCTGACCCCGGTCGGCAACAACCAGTGGACCAAGACCCGCGAATCCGGCGACCCCTCGCTGCCGGGCGCGCCGGGTACCGGGACCCTGGGCCAGCTTAAACCCTCGGCGGTGGAGGAATCCAACGTCGACCTGACCGCCGAGCTGGTCAACCTGATCGTCGCCCAGCGCGTCTACCAGGCCAATGCCCAGACCGTCACCGCGCAAAGCAACATCCTGCAGACCCTGGTCAACATCCGCTGAGCGCGCCGCACAGGACTGAACCCGCATGGATCGCGTCATCTATGTCGCCATGACCGGCGCCCGGGAAATCACCCGCCAGCAGGCGGCGGTTTCCCACAACCTGGCCAACATCTCGACCGCCGGGTTCAAGGCCGAGCTGAGCGTCATGCGCGCCCTGCCGGTGGTGGGCGAGGGCGCGCGCACCCGCGCCTTCGTGCTGGAAACCACGCCGGCCAGCGACTACACCCCGGGCTCGATCCAGCATACCGGCCGCAGTCTCGACATCGCCGTGCGCAACCAGGGCTGGATCGCCGTCCAGGATGGCAACGGCCAGGAGGCCTACACCCGGATGGGCGACTTGCAGGTGTCGCTCAATGGTCTCCTGCAGACCGGCAACGGCTTGCTGGTGGTCGGCGATGGCGGACCGATCGCGGTGGCGCCCGATCAGGAGACGCAGATCGCCACGGACGGCACCGTATCCAGCGTGCCCAATGGCGGCAACCGGAACGCGGTCGAGGTGGCGGGCCGGATCAAGCTGGTGAACCCCCCGGAAGCCGATCTGGTGCGTGGCGACGACGGCCTGTTCCGGCTGAAGACGGGGGCCGCGGCGCCCGCCGACGAGAACGTCCGGCTCGCGGTCGGCGCCCTGGAAGGCAGCAACGTCAATCCTGCCGAGGCCCTGGTCAGCATGATCGGCCTGGCCCGGCAGTTCGAAACCCAGATGCGCCTGCTGCGCGCCGCCGAGGACAACCATCGGGCCGGCGACAAGGTCATCGCCCGATAACTGAGGTCACCCCATCATGATGCGTTCCCTGCACATCGCCCGCACCGGCCTTGACGCGCAGCAGATCCAGCTCGACGTGATCTCGAACAACCTGGCCAACGTCAGCACCACCGGCTTCAAGAAGGGCCGGGCGGTGTTCGAAGACCTGCTCTACCAGACCATCCGCCAGCCCGGTGCCCAGTCTTCCCAGCAGACCCAGCTGCCCAGCGGCTTCCAGCTCGGGGTCGGTGCCCGCGTGGTGGCCACCGAACGGGTGCATACCCAGGGCGGCCTGCAACAGACCGAGAACTCTCTCGATGTCGCGGTCAACGGCCGCGGCTACTTCCAGATCCAGATGCCGGACGGCACCACCAACTACACCCGCGACGGCTCCTTCCAGGTCGACAGCCAGGGTATCCTGGTCACCGCGAGCGGCTTCCCGGTGCTGCCCCAGATCACCATTCCCAACGACGCCCTGGCGGTGTCGATCGGTCGCGACGGCGTGGTCACCATCACCCAGCCGAACAATGCCCTGACCACCCAGGGGCCGATCCAGCTGGCCACCTTCGTCAATCCGACCGGCCTGCAAAGCCTGGGCGAAAACCTGTACGCGGAAACCGCCGCCTCGGGGGCGCCGCAGATTTCCAATCCGGGCGAGAACGGCGCCGGTGTCCTGAATCAGAATTTCGTCGAGACCTCGAACGTCAACGTGGCCGAGGAATTGGTCAACATGATCGTGGCGCAGCGCGCCTTCGAGCTCAATTCGCGGGCCATCACCACGTCCGACCAGATGCTCCAGCGCCTGACCCAGATCTGAGCGGTCCTGATCCGAACGCTGTACGGGGCGGCAAGACTTGCCGGTGGGCTTGCCGCTCGCGTGGGTCGGATCGTTCAAGTCATTGAACAAAAAAAGAAAAATCTATGGGCACGTGGCTTGCTAGAACATGGCTTGTCTCGGTTCAGTCCATAGGGTTTCAGCGATGTCAGCTTGCCTCCGGTCCATGCTTCCTGTCCTGCTCGGCGCGCTCCTGGCCGGCTGTGCCTCGGCGCCCTCGACCAATATCCAGCAGCCGCTCAGCGCGCGGCCCCAGCCGCCGGTCCGGGAAGCCGTCAATGACGGCGCCATCTACCAGCCCAGTCTGGGCGTGGCCCTGTTCGAAGATCGCCGGGCCCGTCGGGTGGGCGACACCCTGACTGTCAAGCTGGTCGAGAAGACCGAGGTCAAGCGCAAGTCGGAGACCAAGGAAGACCGGGAGTCGAGCGCCAGCGTCAATGTCCCGGCGCCGAAGCTGCTCGGCAACGTGCTCGGCATCGGCGACACCGCCTGGTCGCCGGCCTCGGAGACCAGCCAGAACTTCAAGGATGACGAATCCAACACCAACAGCGTCACCGGCTCCATCACCGTCACCGTGGTCGAAGTGCTGGTCAATGGCAACCTGGTGGTGGCCGGCGAAAAGCAGGTCTCGGTGAACAACGATACCGAATACCTGCGCCTGGCCGGTGTGGTGAACCCGCGCGACATCAATCGCGAGGGTGCGGTCAACTCGACCCAGGTCGCCGACGCCCGGATCGAGTCGAAGAATCGCCAGTCGCTGGATCGCGCCCAGGTCACCAGCATGATGGCCCGCTTCTTCCTCAACGTGTTGCCCTTCTGAGGGGATGGCCATGTCCGCGCGTTCGACTCGATTTCTGTTCGCTGGCCTGCTGATGCTGGGCCTCGCGGTCCCGGCCTGGGCCGAGCGGATCAAGGACATCGCCAACCTCGCCGGGGTGCGCCAGAACCAGCTGGTCGGCTATGGCCTGGTGGTCGGCCTCGACGGCACCGGTGCCACCAGCAAGTTCGCCCAGCAGAGCATCATCTCCATGCTCGGCCAGATGGGCATCAATCTGCCGGCCACCGACAGCGTCTCGCTCAAGAACGTCTCGGCGGTGATGCTGACCGCGACCCTGCCGCCCTTCGCCAAGCCGGGCCAGACCATCGATGTCACCGTCTCGGCACTCGACAACGCCAAGAGCCTGCGCGGCGGGACGCTGCTGATGTCGCCGCTCAAGGGCGCCGACGGACTGGTCTACGCGATCGCCCAGGGCAACCTCCTGGTCGGCGGCGCGGGCGCCTCGGCGGGCGGCTCCAGCCAGGTCGTCAATCATCTCTCGGCCGGCCGCATTCCGGGCGGGGCCACGGTCGAGCGTAGGGTGGCGACCCCGGTCGGCCAGGGTGACTACGTGCACGTCGAGCTCAAGGAGACCGATTTCACCACCGCCGCGCGCACCGCCGAGGCCATCGACCGTGCCTTCGGCCGGGGCACCGCGACCGCCCTCGACGGCCGCCTGATCCAGGTGGCCGCGCCGCGCGATCCGGGCAAGCGTGTCGCCTTCCTGGCCCAGCTGGAAAGCGTCAACCTGAATCCCGCCACGCCGACGCCGAAGGTCATCCTGAATGCCCGCACCGGTTCCATCGTCATGAACCAGCAGGTCAACCTGGACAAGTGCGCCATCGCGCACGGCAACCTGTCGGTGACCATCGACAGCGAAACCCAGGTCAGCCAGCCCAACCCGCTGGCGGGCGGCGAAACCGTGGCCACCCAGACGGCTGACGTGCAAGTCACCAGCGCGCAGGGCGAGTTGATCGTGGTGCCGGCGACCGCCAGCCTGGGCGATGTCGTCAAGGCCCTCAACGCGGTCGGCGCCACGCCGCAGGACCTGCTGTCGATCCTGCAGGCCATGAAGGCGGCGGGTGCCCTGAAGGCGGACCTGGAGATCATCTGATGCTCGCCGCCGTCGACCTTTCCGACCGTCTCAGCGTCGATGTCCAGGGCGCCCAGGCCCTGCGTCGCAGCGCGGCGGCGGGCGATCCCGGCGCGCTCAAGGCGGCGGCGCGCGAGTTCGAGGCGATGTTCGTGCAGATGATGCTGAAAAGCATGCGTGCCACCGAGTTCACCGGTGAGCAGGATGTCTACGGTTCCAGCTCGACCCTCAAAATGTACCGGGAGATGCTCGACCAGCAATGGGCCCGCCAGATCAGCCGCGGCCACGGTCTCGGCCTCGCCGACGCGGTGGTCAAGCGGCTCGGCGTCGAGGCCCAGGGCCAGGCCTGGCAGGAACGCTTGAGCCAGGTGCAGGCGTCCGCCGAAGTCGACCCGGTGGGCAACGAGGTCGTGCCGGCGCGCCCATCTTCGGGGTCGGTGACGCCCGCGTCCACCCCCGAGGCGGTGGCGGCCCCGACCAGCCAGTCATCCGCCCAGCCGGGCGGTGCCGCCCAGACCAAGCAGGACTTCATCGACCGCCTGCTGCCCCATGCCCAGGCGGTCGAAGCCGAGACCGGCATTCCGGCCCGTTTCATGATCGCCCAGGCGGCGCTCGAGTCGGGCTGGGGCAAGCGCGAGATCCGCACCGCCGAGGGCGGCGCCAGCCACAATCTGTTCGGCATCAAGGCCACCGGCTGGCACGGCCAGACCGCCGAGGTCACCACCACCGAGTACCGCCAGGGCTTGGCCATGAAGGTCAGCCAGTCGTTCCGGGCCTATGCCGACTATGGCGAGGCGTTTGCCGACTACGCCCGCCTGCTCGGCCAGAAGTATGGCCTGCAAGACGTGGGCAATGACCCCGAGACTTTCGTCGCGACCCTGGTCAAGGGCGGCTATGCCACTGATCCCGCCTACGCGAGCAAATTGCGCGGCGTGATCGCGAGCGTCTCCGAGGTACTGGCATGACCCCGCGCACCCTGAACATGGCGGGCGCCTGCGCCCGTCCGGCCATTCACTAGGAGGTTCACCATGCCCACCGGACTCATCAGCAGCAGCTTGAGCGGCCTGTATGCCGCCCAGTCCGCGATCCAGGCGACCCAGCGCAACATCGCCAACGCCAGCAGCCCCGGCTACCACCGGCAACTGGCGGCCTATTCCACGGCGATCACCACCCAGTACACCAGTGGCGCGATCGGCAACGGCGTCAGCATCAACAACCTGACCCGGGCCTACGACCGCTTCCTGGACAACAACGTGCTGCTCAACCAGGGCCAGCTGTCACGCTACGAAACCTACGCCAGCTACGCCTCCCAGGTGGACACCCTGCTCGGCGATGCGAAAAGCGGGCTGGGCAATTTCCTGTCCGAGTTCTTCGCCGGGGTCCAGGAAGTGGCCAACGATCCGACCTCGACCACCGCGCGCCAGGCCCTGCTGTCCAAGGCCAACATCCTGACCAGCCGCATGAATGCCTATGATGCCGCGCTGACCGACATGGGTCAGGTGATCAACCAGCAGATGCGCGACATGACCACCCAGGTCAACAACTACGCCCAGCAAATCGCCAGCATCAACGCCCGCATCGTCATGGCCAACTCCTCGGGCGACCTGGCCAGTGCCAACAACCTGCTCGACCAGCGCGACCAACTGGTCGGCGAGATCAACAAGCTGGTCACGGTGACCACGGTCGAGCAGCAGGACGGTGCCTTCAGCCTCTACGTCGGATCTGGCCAGCCCCTGGTGGTGGGCAACCAGTCCAACACCCTCACGGTGACCGCCGACCCCAACGATACGGCGCGCCTGACCCCGGCCCTGAAGATCGGCAGCTATCTGGAACCGATCGGCGTCGCCCAGATCGGCGGTGGCCAGATCGGCGGTCTGCTGGCCTTCCGCGAGGAAGTGCTGGTGCCCAGCCAGCGCGAATTGGGCACCCTGGCATACTCCCTGGCGACGGAATTCAACGCCATCCACCAGGCCGGCTACGGCCTCGATGGGGTGACCGGACGCGATTTCTTCACCGTGCCGGCCCTGCGCCAGCCGGCTCCGGCCAGCACCAACACGGGGGGTGGCAGCCTGACCCTGACCCTGACCGACATCGGCCAGCTGGCGATGAGCGATTACCGGCTGAGCTACGACGGCACCGACTACACCCTGACCCGGCTGGCCGACGGCACCAGCTACAGCAATGCCTCCCTGGCCGGCCTGAATGCCCTGATCGGTCCCGCCGAGGGCTTCACCCTGGCGGGGGCCGGGCTGGCCGCCGGTGACCGCTTCCTGATCCGGCCGACCGAGAATGCCGCTGCCAGCCTGGGCGTGGTGGCCGGCCTCCTGGCCAGCCACATCGCCGCCGCGGGCGAAGATCCCCTCGCGCCCGGAACCAGCGCCGGGCCGGGCGACAACAGCCAGGCACTGCTGTTGGCCGGCCTGGCCAGCAGCAAGGTGCTGAGCACCGGCAGCAACACCCTGGCGACCTTTTACAGCAGCCTGGTCGGCCGCAATGCCACGCTGGCCAACGGGGCCGATGCCAACGTGATCGCCTACGAAAGCCTGACCACCCAGGCCAGCAACGCGCAGCAGGCCTTCTCCGGGGTCAACCTGGACGAGGAAGCCGCCAATCTGATCCAATACCAGCAGATCTACCAGGCCGCCGCGCGCGCCTTGCAGACGTCGTCGACCCTGTTCAACGACATCCTTGCCATCGGTCGATAAAGGAGACCGCCATGCGCATCAGCACCTCAGCCTATTTCGCCACCAGCCTGTATGGCATCCAGAACCAGCAAAGCGCGATTTCCCGCCTCAACCAGCAGATCGCCAGCGGCCAGCGCATGCTCGCCGCCAAGGACGATCCGGTGGCCAACGCCCGGGCCATGGGGCTCGAGAACAGTCTCGCCACGCGCAGCCAATTCGCCAGCAACCAGCTCAAGCTGGAGTTGGTCCAGAAAGAGACCATGACCGTGCTCAATGAACTCGACGATGCCTTCGTCAAGGCGCGCGAGGTCGTCTCCACGGGCCAGAATGCCTACGACCCGTCCCTGCGCGAGCAGGCGGCGTTGACCCTGAACGGGCTGTACAAGCACATCGCCGAACTGGCCAACTATCGCGACACCCAGGGCAATTACCTGTTTTCCGGTCACGAGACCGACACCCGGCCTTTCGTGCACACCCAGGTCTTCGACCCCACCTCGTCGGCGACCGCGGTCAGCGCTGCGACCACCTATGCCGGCGATGCCGGCGTGCGTGAGATCGTGGTCGACAGCGGGCGGACCCTGCGCGCCAACGAAAGCCTGACCGATGTCCTGCAGCCCGGGGTCGCTGGCGCCGATCTGCTCCAGATCCTCGACCAGCTGGCCATCGATCTGCGTGATACGAGCATGGACCCGGCCACGCTGCAGGCGAATCTGTCCGCCGCCTACGATGACATCAGCAACGCCATGGATGCGCTCAAGGAAGTGCAGACCAGCCTGGCCGGACGCCAGCTCGAGCTGGCCGACGTCACGGGCGCCAACACCGCGCTGATCAACATCAACGAGGATATCCTCGGCGAACTGACCCAGGTCGAGCAGGAACGCGCCATCGTCGAACTGCAGCAGCGCCAGACCATCCTGCAGGCCGCCATGAGCGCGTTCTCCAGTTCGTCGCGGTTGTCCCTGTTCAACTACCTGGGCTGATCTCCCGAAGCACGGCCCGAATCGCCGCCAGGCGGCCGTCCAGGCCGTCGGAGGACTGCTCGACGCGCAGTCGGTCGGGACCGGAGAGCTTGTATTCGCGCCGGTTCTGGATCAGGTGGATCAAGCGGGCCGGGTCGATCGGCGGATTCGGCTTGAACTGGAGGTTGATCGCGCGGTCGGCGGCATCCAGCTTGACGATGCCGAGCGGCTGGGTGGCCAGGCGCAGCCGGTGGGTCTCGATCAGCACCCGGGCTGGATCGGGGGGCAGGCCGAAGCGGTCGATCAGTTCCTCTTCCAGGCGGCGCAGGTCGTCCGCGTCGGCGCAGTTGGCCAGGCGCTTGTACAGCACCAGGCGTTCGTGCACATCGCCGCAGTAATCCTCGGGCAGCAGGGCCGGCAGGTGCAGGTTGATCTCGGCGGTGACCGCGAGCGGGGCTTCCAGGTCCGGCTCGCGGCCTTCCTTGAGCGACTTCACGGCACTGGCCAGCATGTCGTTGAACAGATTGAAGCCGACCTCCTGCATCTCGCCGCTCTGGTTCTCCCCGAGCACCTCGCCGGCGCCACGGATCTCCAGGTCGTGCATGGCCAGGTAGAAGCCGGCGCCCAGGTCTTCCATGGACTGGATCGCCTCCAGGCGCTTGGTGGCGTTGGCCGTGATCTTCTGCTCGCCCGGCGGGGTCAGCAGGTAGGCGTAGGCCTGGTGGTGCGAGCGGCCGACCCGGCCGCGCAACTGGTGCAGCTGGGCCAGGCCGAACTTGTCGGCGCGGTTGATCAGGATGGTGTTCGCGGTCGGCACGTTGATGCCGGTTTCGATGATGGTGGTGCAGAGCAGCAGGTTGAAGCGCTGGTGGGTGAAGTCGCGCATCACGTGTTCCAGCTCGCGTTCCGGCATCTGGCCGTGGGCGACCTGGAGGCGCGCCTCGGGCAGCAGCGTGGTCAGCTTCTCGGCCATGGCCTGGATGCTTTCGACCTCGTTGTGCAGGAAGTAGATCTGGCCGCCGCGCTTCAATTCGCGCAGCGCCGCCTCGCGGATCAGCCCCTCCGAATAGGGCTGCACGAAGGTCTTGATGGCCAGGCGCTTCTGCGGCGCGGTGGCGATCACCGAGAAATCGCGGATGCCTTCCAGCGACATCGCCAGGGTGCGCGGGATCGGTGTCGCGGTCAGGGTGAGCACGTCGACCGAGGCGCGCAGGGCCCTGAGCTGTTCCTTCTGGCGGACGCCGAAGCGGTGTTCCTCGTCGATGATCACCAGGCCGAGGTTCTTGAACTGGATGTCCGGCTGGACCAGCTTGTGGGTGCCGATGACGATGTCGATCTTGCCGGTCTTGAGGCCCTCGACTGCGGCGGCGACTTCCTTGGTCGAGCGGAAGCGGGACAACTCGGCGATCTTGACCGGGAAATCGGCGAAGCGGTCGGCGAAGGTCTGCATGTGCTGTTCGGCCAGCAGGGTGGTCGGACAGAGCACGGCCACCTGCTTGCCGTCGGCCACCGCGACATAGGCCGCGCGCAGGGCGACCTCGGTCTTGCCGAAGCCCACGTCGCCGCACACCAGGCGGTCCATCGGCTGGCCCGAACCCAGGTCGGCCACCACCGCCTCGATGGCGGCCATCTGGTCGGGCGTCTCGTCGAACTCGAAGCCGGACGCGAAGGCCGCCAGGCCGTGTCCGTCGATGGCGAACGCGGTGCCCTCCCGGGCGGCGCGCTGGGCATACAGGTTGAGCAGTTCGGCGGCGGTGTCGCGCGCCTTTTCCATGGCCCGGCGCTTGGCCTTTTCCCATTGCCCGCTGCCCAGCCGGTGCAGGGGCGCGGTGTCCGGGTCGCCGCCCATGTAGCGGGCGATCAGGTGCAGGTGGGCGACCGGCACGTAGAGCTTGTCGCCACCGGAGAATTCCAGGGTCAGGAATTCCTCGCTGCCATCGCCGAGGTCCATGCCGGTGAGGCCGAGGTAGCGCCCGATGCCGTGCTGCAAATGCACCACCGGATCACCGAGTTTGAGCTCCGAGAGATCGCGCAGCAGGCCCTCGACCTGGGTCGTCTTGCCGGCCCGGCTCGGGCGCGTGGTCGGGCTGCGCGCGTACAGCTCGGTCTCGGTGAGGACGCAGAGGCCGGTCTCGGTGTCGATGAAGCCGGCGGCGAGCGGGCCGGTGGTGAGGTAGAAGGTGTGAAGGGGGGATGCGTGAAGGGGGAAGGGGGAAGGGAGAAGGGTAGTTTGGGTGGTGGTGTTTTCACCCTTCCCCCTTCCCCCTTCCCCCTTCACCGCCGTACCCGGCCAACCTTCGAGCATCGCTGGCTTGAGGCCGTACTCGGCCAGGGCGTTGGCGATAGTCTCGCGCCGGCCCAGGCTTTCCGCGACCAGCAGGGTGCGCCCGGCATGGCTGTTCAGATGCGCCTTGAGGCGGAGGTAGGGTTCCTCGGCTCGCCGGTCGGTGTCCACCGCGGGCGGCGTCCGGAAACGCGCATGCCCTTCCGGCTGGGGGGCGGGCAGTTCCAGCCGGGCATAGGGCTTCAATCTGCCGAAGAACTGGTCCTCGGTCAGGAACAGCGCGTCCGGCGCCAGCAACGGCCGGTGCTTGTCACCCGCCAGCAGGCGATGCCGGCTGCGCGTGTCGTTCCAGAACCCGGTGACGGCGGCCTGGATGTCGCCATGCAAAACCACCCCGGTATCGCCCGGCAGGTAGTCGAACAGGGTCGCCGTGGTGTCGAAGAACAGCGGCAGGTAGTACTCGATGCCGGCCGGTGCCAGGTGGTTCGAGACGTCCTTGTACAACTGGCTCTTGCTCGGGTCGCCCTCGAAAGCATCGCGGAAGCTCTGCCGGAAATGGCTGATGCCGGCCTCGTCGAGCGGAAATTCGCGCGCGGGCAACAGGCGCACGTCGTTGACCTTGTACAGGGTGCGCTGGCTGTCCGGGTCGAAGGTCCGGATCGACTCGATCTCGTCGTCGAACAAGTCGATCCGGAAGGGCAGGGCAGCCCCCGTCGGAAACAGGTCGACCAGGCCGCCGCGCACCGCGAATTCGCCCGGACTCAGCACCTGGCTGACCGCGCTGTAGCCGGCCTGGGTCAGGCGGGTCCGGAAGACCTCGAGGTCGAGCCGGTCGCCTTGCTTGAACAGGAAGGCATGCGCCGCCAGGAAGCTGGGCGGCGCCAGCCGCTGCAAGGCGGTGGCGGCCGGCGCGACGAGAATCCGGGTGCGCTTTTCCGAAGACTGCCAGAGGGCCGCCAGCCGTTCCGACACCAGGTCGGGGTGGGGCGAAATCGGGTCGTAGGGCAGGGTTTCCCAGTCGGGAAACAGGTGGATCGCGAGGTCCGGCGCGAACCAGGCGATCTCCTCCGCCAGCCGGGCCGCCTGGAAGGCGGTTTCGGTCAGGATCAGCAGGCGTGATCGACCCGCCAAATCGGCCAGGATCAGGCTATCGGCGGAACCGGGCGGTTTCGGAAAGGCGGCGCGCTGGCCGGCGGCCGGCAGGGAAGGCAGGGTGGACATGCGCTGAAACGTTGACGATCAATGCCGTATTTTCCCCGCTCCGGCGGGCGGGGTCACCTGGTTGGATGAAAAAGACGCGGCCGGCGCGTCGGCAGGTATGTCGCCATCAACGAGATGTTCCATAAGGAATGTTTTGCGCGACAATGCTTTATGAAAACTCAGGGGCGGCCCGCATGGCCGACTGAGTTGCTCATGACGACTGCCGACGGGAGGCATTCATGCATGAACCTGGAACTGCAGGACAAGCCGTGGACCTGATCAGACGGCATCTGGTGTGGGCGGCCCTGGCCGTCAGCCTGTGGCCCGGCACTGGCCGTACCGCGTCCGTGTCGACCCCCGATCTGATGGCCAATGCCATCCTGTTGCCCGGCCTGGTGGATTCGGCCGATTCCGGCCCCCTGATCGATCTGGTCCGCGCGCTCGACCAGCACTATCCGGAGGGCAGCATCCAGATCCACGCCTATCCGGTCGCGCGGGCCTTGACCCAGGTCGGGGCCGGGCAGGCCGACCTGGTGTTTCCTGCCATGCGGCTGAGCCCGGAGGCGGAAGCCAGGTTGCCTTACCGGTTTTCCACCGAGGCCATGGGGCGCGTGAGTTTTGTCTTGTACAGTCACAGCGGACGAGCCCTGACCCGGGACGATCTGATCGCGGCTGCGCAGCGAGGCAATCCCTATGTCATCGAGGCCCCCCCCTTCAGCGACTGGGGCGTTCCCACACGGCCCTTGGTCAGCTTCGAGAGTGCCTTCAGGAAGATCGCTGCCCGGCGGATCGATGGCCTGCTGTGGGCGCAAGAGGAGGCGGATTCAGTGTTGCGCGGCCTGGGGTTGCACGGGGTCCAGCGCATCCATTATGCGGATTTCGATGACGTGTTCATTGTCCCGCGCGGTCCGCGTGGGGATTTCGTCGATCAGATTTTGACCCGTGCCCTCCGGTCCTTGCGTGCCAGCGGACAGTTGGCGGGGTTATATCAGCGGGTGCATCAGCCCTTTCAGGACTGGCAACCCTAGCCTGAGTCGCCGACCGGCGATTGGCCGTCAGGGCGTCGCCCGGTGCGCCATCAAGTCTTCCAGGATCGGCCCGCAAATCACCGACAGCGCGAGGCGCAGCTTGCCGCCCGGCACCAGGAGCGTCGAGGCGCGGGTCATGCGCGCGCCGGGGATGCGCTTCATGATGTCGCGGAAGTCGTGCCGCTTGCGGTCGCGGAAGTGGATGACCAGGGCCGATTCGTCGGGGGCCGGCACGTCGCGGGCGATGAACGGGTTGGAAGTGTCGACCAGGGGAATGCGCTGGATGTTGATGTCGGTGAGGCCGAACTGCGGGACGATGTAGTGGATGTAGTCGTCCAGCCGGCGCAGGATGGTCTCGATGCTTTCGTCCGGGGTGCAGCGGTGCTTGTCGCAGTCGCGGTGGATCTTCTGGATCCATTCCAGGTTGATCGCCGGCACGATCCCGATCAGCAGGTCGACGTGCTGGGCGACGTCGATGCCGACCGCGTTCTTGTTCCGACGGTCGATGTCGGGCGGGAACTCGTAGCTTTCCTTGCGCCGGGTCCAGGTGTCGGCCTTCACCCCGCCATGCTGGCCTTCGTAAAGCAGGAGATCGGTGTCTTGCGGCAGCGGGTGCCAGGATGAAAACTCGCCGACCGGGATGCCCAACTCGCGGGCATGGTCTTCGTTGTGGGCGTAATCGCGGGTGATGCCGTTGCCGGTGGTGCCGTAGGTGCGGAACAGGGCCTCCAGCTCGGCCAGGTAATTGCACTCGGGGCCAAACCAGGAAATGTGCCGGCGGCTGGCGCGGGCTTCCTGGAGCAGGGCAGCGAACTGGCTTTCGGTGTAGCGCCGGAACGAGTCGCCGTGGATCAGCGCCGGCTTGATGCCGAGCCGGATGAAGATATCCTTGAAGGCATGGCGGACGGTGGACAGGCCGGCCCCGGAGGAACCGGTGACGGCGACGATGGGATGCTGGATGGACATGCCGGGAATTCCCCACGGACAGCGCGCGAAGCGGGCAGTTTAGCCGGGCCCGGGAAGTGCGGCAAACCCTCGCCGCCCGGTCTACCCGCCGGCCTGGTTCATCCGCTGCAAGCGCAGGCACAGGGTGCCGATGATGCGCCTGGCCAGGGGCGCGGAATGGCGCATCAGCTCCTCCAGCAACTCCGGCGGCAATTCCAGGGCGACCACCTCGGTGTCGGCCAGTACCGTCGCGGAGCGGGGTTCCTTGAGCAAATAGGCCATCTCGCCGAGCAATTCGCCGGCTTCCAGGGTGCCCAGTTGGCGCGCCTGGCCCTCCGGGCCACGCCAGAGCGCCACCCGGCCGCGGTACAGGAAGAACGCCGACTCGCCGGTTTCGCCTTCGCGGATCAGCACCTCGCCCGGGGCAAAGCGGCGGCCGTAGCGGTCGACCAGGCGTTGGGCCCGGCCGAACACCCAGCCTTCGAGCCGGTTGCGGCCGGCCGTGTCATCGCCCAGGAACAGCCGTTCCAGGGCCTGCACGTCGACCTTCATGGTGGCTTGCAGGGCTTGCGCGCAGGCGTAGAACACCAGGCAGGCGAAGTAGGCACCGATCAGCACGAACACCACACCGCCCAGGCCGCCATAGACCGCGCGGTACTTGTCGATCGAGAAAAACAGCCCGAAGCCGGCCGACAGGAGCGCGAGTCCCACCGTGCAGAGCAGCGCGTAGACCAGGGCGAGACGCGCTTCCGGATGCGGCCGGGGCAGGCGCCAGTAGGCGGCGAACACCAGGGCCACGACGGCAGCCAGGGCGAACACGCTGTTCAGGGTTTGCAGGACTCGGGCCGCATGCGCGCCCAGGAGGTCACTCTGCGCGAGAAACGCCAAGGCGCCCTGGGCCAGGACGGCCAGGATCACGAGCAGGAACAGGGCCGGGATGGCGACCAGCGGTAAGCTCCAGTTGACGATCATCCGGCGCTTTGCGTCGTCCGGGAAGATGACCCGGAACGCCGATTGCACGGCATTGACCAGGCCGCGCGAGGACAGCACCAGGGTCAGCAGGCTGACCCCACCCACGGCGGCCCGGGCGCCGCTGGGAATGAAGCCCATGGCCATCAGCGCGTCGAGATGGAACTGGCTGTAGAAGGCGGCGAGCAGGATCGACGCCAGGTTCGAGGTTTCCGCGAGCCGGGCCAGGGCCTGGGCGGCATAGCTGACCAGCAGCACCAGAGGCGCCGCCGAGAGCAGGAAATAGAACGCGGTCGCGGCGGCGTGGTTCGGCAACTCGTTCTTCACGAACAGGCGTGCCGTGGTGTAGGCCACCTGGGCCAGCCAGTCGAGTTGGTTGCGGCGTTCGCGGGCGATGTCCATGGCCGGATTATCAACCGAAACGATGGCAGCGGCCCAAGCAGGTAAAATGCCGATCTTTCGAATCCCGCAGGAAGCCGACATGTCGCTCGTTCGCCCCTTCGCCGCCCTCCGTCCCGCGCCCGGCCGCGCCCAGGAGGTCATCGCGCCGCCCTACGACGTGCTCAACACCGCCGAGGCGCGCGTGCTCGCCGAGGGGCGGCCATGGAGCTTCCTGCACATCTCCAAGCCGGAGATCGACCTGCCCGAGGGCACCGATCCCTATGCCCCCGAGGTCTATGCCAAGGCGGCCGAGAACCTGCGCCGGATGCTCGATGCCGGGGTGCTCAAGCAGGACGATCGTCCGGCCTACTACGCCTACCGTCTGATCATGGGCAGCCACGTCCAGACCGGCCTGGTCGCCGCCGCGAGCGTGGCCGACTACGACACCAACCGCATCCGCAAGCACGAGTTCACCCGGCCGGACAAGGAAGACGACCGGGTGCGCCAGGTCGAGGCCCTGAATGCCCAGACCGGTCCGGTGCTGCTCGCCTATCCGCATGCGCCCGAAGTCGACGCCCTCATCGCCGTCGCCACTCAGCAGACCCCGGACGCCGACGCCACGTCCGAATCCGGTGTCCGCCATAGCCTCTGGGTGATTTCCGAACCGGAAAGCGTGGCCCGCCTGACTGCGTTGTTCGACGCCATGCCGGCGCTCTACATCGCCGATGGCCACCACCGCTCGGCCGCCGCCAGCCGGGTCTGCGCCGCGCGCCGCGCCGCCAACCCCGGGCATACGGGTGACGAGGCCTACAACTATTTCCTGTCGGTCATCTTCCCCGACCACCAGATGAAGATCCTCGACTACAACCGCGTCATCAAGGACCTGAACGGGCTCAGTGAAGCCGAGTTCCTGAACAAGGTGGCGGAGAGCTTCACCGTCGAGCCTGCCGACGGCCCGGTCAGCCCAGCCCAGCCGCGCGAGTTCGGCCTGTACCTGGGCGGCCGCTGGCGCAAGCTGCATGTGCATCCCAGCCTGGTGCCGAATGACCCGGTGGCCCGCCTCGACGTCAGCCTGCTGCAGAATCATCTGATCGCGCCCATCCTGGGCATTGATGATCCCCGTCGCGACAAGCGCATCGACTTCGTCGGCGGCATCCGCGGCCTGGCCGAGCTGGAAAAGCGGGTCGATTCCGGCGAGATGGCCCTCGCGTTTTCCATGCACGCCACCCACATGGAACACCTGATGGCGGTCGCCGACGCCAACCAGGTCATGCCGCCGAAATCGACCTGGTTCGAGCCGAAACTCGCGGACGGCATGGCGTCGCATCGGCTCGGCTGACAGGCGCCTGGGCGCTCAGCCAAGCAAAGGGCGACCGCGCGGGTCGCCCCGAAGGTAAAGCTGAGGGGAGGTGTCGGCCGGGTTCAGCCGTTCAGGGTTTCCGGGGCCCCGACCCGTTGCCAGGCGAGGATCTCGGCGCTGGCCGGGGTGAAGGTGGGCGCCGGATCGGGCGCGGCGGCCTGGGCCGGGCCGGTCAGGACGGCCAGCAGGGCGAGGATTTGCAGGAGTCGGCGGGTCATGTCGGTTCTCCCGTCGGTCAGTTCAGCGAAGCCGGGGCTTGGTAGGCCGAGCGGACCGCTTCGAAGCTGTCGTCCGACAGCACCCGCTTGCGCACCGGGGCTTCGCCGAGCAGGGCGGTGAGTTCGGCCAGCAGGTCGTAGCCGGCCTGGGTCGCCAGCGGGGTGCGGCAGGCCACTTCCAGGGCGTTCCAGAGGTAGGCCGGCTGGTGGTCGCGGCTGAACAGGCGCCGGCAGGCGTCGAGCAGGGCCTGGCCGCGTTGCTGGCGGTCGATGCCGTCGGGCAAGCCGAGCATGTCCTCGAACTGACTGCCCAGGATCTCGTTCTCGATCGCCGCCGCCAAAGGACCCTGGCCGTGGCCCAGGCTGGCCAGGGCAGCTTGCTGGTAGTCGCGCGCCTTGGCCGAGGCCGGGTCGCCGATACTGTGCGCCAGGCTGGCCCAGTGCAGCAGGCGGGGCCGTTCAGGGTCGCACTCGGGCAGGCTGGCGATCAGGTAGTCGGCCAGGCCCTGGGCGCTGCCGTCCTTGTTCGCGGTGAGCAGGTCGTAGAGGGCGCGGATCACCGGCGGGCAGGGCTCGATCAGGGTGACGTGCGACTTGATCCAGAGATCCCGCTCGATGTCGCGCAGGCGATCCTGGTTGTGGCCGGCGATGTTCTTGCGGCTTTGCGGGTTTTCCCAGTTCTGCACCGTGGTCACCGAGACGCTGGCCAGCACTGCCAGGGCTTCCTGGGACAGGCCGTAGCGGCGTCGCAGCGCGTGCACCCAATCGGCTTCGAATTCGCGCTGGCTGCTGTAGCGACGGGGGGCGGCGCGGCCGCGGCCGAGTTCGAGCCATTGTTGTTCGAGATAGGACATGGCGGGATTTCCTTTCCTGATCGACTGAGCGTGGTGCTACCTTAACCGGGACGGTCCGACCGGTAAACCAACCGGGTTGGGGCGTCGCCCCCGCTCGGGAGGAGTGCGGGGCACTTAATTCGCCACCAGGACATATGAATTGGGTATATTGGTCGGCGTCCCCTGGGGTGTAACGTCATGCCCCAAGAAATCTTGAGGATACCGATGACCCCCGAATTCAAGGTGTTCGTGGTCGAAGACGACCCGACATTGCGCGATTTGTTTGAGATGCTCCTGGCCGAATCGGGTCAGGTGCGTTCGTTTCCGGATGCGGAATCGTGTCTGGCCCACTTGGCAACCGAGAAACCGGACATGTTCCTGCTCGACGTGGTCCTGCCCGGCATGGATGGTTATGCCCTGTGCCGTCATCTGAAGGATGACTTCGAGACCAGCGACATCCCGGTGACCTTCGTCTCCGGCCTCGATGACATCGAGGCCCGGCTGGCCGGCTACGACGCTGGCGGCGAGGACTTCATCTGCAAGCCGTTCGAGCCTGAGGAACTGCTGCGCAAGGTGCGCCGCGCCCAGCGCATCCTCGAGGAAAAGCGCCAGCTCAGGGACATGGCCGGCTACGCCCAGAAGACCGCGTTCACGGCGATGAGCAGCATGAGCGAACTGGGTGTGGTGATCGACTTCATGCGTCGCTCGTTCGCCTGCGATTCCGACATCGCGCTCGGCCGGCAGATCCTCGCCTCGGTCGAGCAGTTCGGCCTGGAATGCGCGGTACAGGTGCGCTCGGAAGGCCACGAGCACACCTTCAGCGCGGAGGGCTGCGACCTGCCCCTGGAAACGGCGGTGCTCAACCATGTCCGCACCCAGGGCCGCATCTTCGAGTTCAAGCATCGCGGCGTTTACAACTACGGCGGCATCACCCTGCTGATCAAGAACATGCCGCTCGACGACCCGGACCGCTGTGGCCGCCTGCGCGACGACCTGGCGATTCTGGCCGAGGGCGCCGACGCCCGCTTGCAGTCGATCGCCCTGGAGCGGCGCAATCACCGGACCCGCGACGGCATCGGCCAGGCCTTGACCGAACTGTGCGGCATGCTCGATGGCTGCAAGCGGGACCATGTCGCCGATCAGGAAGCCGGCGAGCGGCTGATGCTGGAGATGCAGGAAGCCCTGATTGCGTCCTTCGTTTCGCTCGGCCTGACCGAAGCCCAGGAAGAAGACCTGACCCAGCTGATCCACCGCTATTTTGCCCGCCTTAAGATGCAGGCCCACCGGGGTTTCGTGCTGGCCGACCAGCTCGGCGCGGTGACTGAGCGGCTGAAACGGCTGACCTGAGTCGGGCCCTCAGCCGCTCAGGCGCACGGTCGCCAGGGCGGCGTTGCCGAGGTCGTTGTAGTCCAGGCTGTCGAAGCTGAGCAGGCGGGCCAGGGCGATGCCCCGGCCATGGTTGTCGAATACCCGCGCCGGGCTCAGTTCCAGATATTCGCGCCAATCGAAGCCGCCACCCTGGTCCTGGAGGTCGAAGCGCAGGAGGTTCCGGTCGCGGGTGAAACGCAGGCGCGCGCGTCGCTCGGCGTAGGCCGGGTCGGCCAGGCGCCGTTCGATCTCGGCGCGCAGGCGCTGGGCCTGGATCAGCTCGGTCTTTTCCGCGTAGGTGATGCCCAGGTTGCCGTGTTCGATGGCGTTCAGCATCAACTCGCACAGGCCGAGCACCAGGTTGCGCGGTTCCGGGCTGGTGTTGGCGAGCAGGCCGGCGATGTCGCGCGCCTCGTCCGGGGTGCGGAACACGAATTCGCCCTCGGTCAGGCAGCGCATGCTCTGGCTGGCCTGCAAGGCACGGATCTGCATTTCCTTGTACTCGCGGTAATCGCGCGTGGCCGTGGCGACGATGGCCAGCAGGGCCTCCGGATAGAACGGCTTGGTCAGGTAGTAGTAGGCCCCGCCACGCAGGCCTTCGAGGATGTCGGCGGGGTCCGAGCGTGCCGTCTGCAGGATCACCGGGATGTGCGCGAGGCCAGGAGAGGACTTGATCCGGTTCAGCAATTCCAGGCCATCCATGTCCGGCAGCATGCGGTCGAGCAGGACCGCGCCGATGTGGTCGGGCTGCTCGTGCAGGCGGCGCCAGGCGGTCTCGCCGTCGTCGGCGGCGAGCGGACTGTGGCCGGCGTCGCGCAGCAGTTCGACCAGGATTTCCTGGTTGATGGGGTTGTCTTCGACCACCAGGATGTGGCTCATGGTGCGGGTTGTCCTGATTCCGGGAGCATCAGACGGATGAAGTCTTCGGCGGGGACCGGCCGGCTGAACAGATAGCCCTGGTAGCCGTGGCAGCCCTGTTGTGCGAGGAAGGCCAATTGTGCCTCGCTTTCCACCCCCTCGGCCACCACCTTGAGATTCAGGTTGCGGCCCATGGCGATGATGGTGGCGGCGATCTCCATGTCGTTGGGGTCGCTCGGGATGTCGCGCACGAAACTCTGGTCGATCTTCAACTCGTCGATGGGGAAACGTTTCAGGTAGGCGAGCGAGGAGTAGCCGGTGCCGAAGTCGTCGATGGCGATGGCCAGGCCCAGGGCCTTCAGGTCGGCGAGCAGGGCGACCGCCTCTTCGCCCCGGCCCATGATGGTGCTTTCGGTCAGCTCCAGCTTGAGCAGGCCGGCCGGCAGGCCGGTCTGGTCGAGGATGTCGCGTACCTGGCGGACGATCTGGCGCTGTTGCAGTTGTCGTCCGGAGAGGTTGACCGCCATCCTCAGGTCGGGCCATCCGGCCGCGCGCCAGGCTGCGGCCTGGGCGCAGGCGGTGCGCAGCACCCACTCGCCGAGCGGCACGATCAGGCCGGTTTCCTCGGCCAGGGCGATGAACATGCCGGGCGGGATCAGCCCCTGCTCCGGGTCCTGCCAGCGGACCAGGGCCTCGCAGCCGGTGATGGCGCCGCTGGCGGTGTCGATTTGCGGCTGGTAGTAGACCACGAACTCACCCTGGGCCAGGGCCCGGCGCATGCGTGCGTCGAGGTCGAGGCGGACGTTCACCGCCGAGGTCAGGGCCGTGGTGTAGAAGCGGAAGGTGTTGCGGCCCTGGTCCTTGGCCTGGTACATGGCGGCGTCGGCGTGCTGGATCAGTTCCGTCACGCTGCGGCCGTCGCCCGGGAACAGGCTGATGCCGATGCTGGCGCCGACATAGACCTCGTGTCCGCTGGGCAGGGCGAAGGGCGCCTCAAGCAGGCAGATCAGGGTGTTGGCCAGGGTGGCCGCATCGTCCGGCCGGGCCAGGTCCTCGATGATGACCAGGAATTCGTCGCCGCCCAGGCGGCCCAGGGTGTCCTGCTCGCGCAGGCGGGAACGCAAACGCTGGGCAATGGCTTGCAGCAATTCGTCACCGATCGGGTGGCCCAGGCTGTCATTGACGTTCTTGAACCGGTCCAGGTCGAGGAACAGCACCGCCACGCCCAGGCGCTGGCGACCGGCGTGCTCGATGGCGTGCTTGAGCCGCGATTGCAGGAGCAGGCGGTTGGGCAGGTCGGTGAGCGGGTCGTAGTGGGCCAGGTGTTCCAGCTGGGCTTCGGAGTGCTTGAGCTGGGTGATGTCGGTCATGATGCCGACGTAATGCGTGGGCATGCCGTGGCTGCCATACACCGTGCTGATGGTGAGCAGTTGGGGGAACACGCCGCCGTCCTTGCGCCGGTTCCAGATCTCGCCCTGCCAGTGGCCGGTCTGCAGCAGGGTGCCCCACATCGCCTGGTAATAGGCCTCGTCCTGATGGCCGGAGTGGAGCAGGCCGGGGTTCTGGCCGAGCACCTCGGCCTCGCTGTAGCCGGTGATCTCGGTGTAAGCCCGGTTGACCTGGACGATGCGCGGGGTCAGGTCGGTGATCACCACGCCTTCGCGGGTGCTCTCGAACACGGCGGCGGCCTGGCGCAGCACGGTGTCGGCCCGCACCTGCTCGACCGCGAGGCCGGCGATGCGCGCGAATTCCTCGATCAGGGCCAGTTCGGCCGGGTTCGGGCCGCGCGGTTGCCCGGTGTAGACCGCGAAGGTGCCTTCCACCGTGCCCGCCTGGTTCTTGAACGGAATCGACCAGCAGGCGCGCAGGCCGGCTTGTTCGGCCAGGTGCTTGTAGGGTGCCCAATAGGGATGGGTTTCGATGTCTTCGACGATGACCGGCTCACCCAGGGCGGCGGCACTGCCGCAGGAGCCCCGGCCGACCTCAGGGACCAGGCCATCGACGGCAGCGTTGAAAAAGGCCGGCAGGCTGGGTGCGGCACCGGTGAACAGGCGGCCATCGGGCGGTTCGCGGGTCAGGATGGAAACCCGCATGTCGGGATGCAGGTGTTCGATGCGGGTGGCGATGTCGGCCAGGATGTCGGGCAGGGGGCGCTTGTGCAGCAGGCCGTCGAGGACGGCCATGCGGGTCGCCTGCATCTGTTCGGCCTGGCGCGACTCGGTGATGTCGCGCCAGGCCCCGAAGGCTTCCTGGGCGCCGCCGCCTGCGGGCGTGACCAGGCGCAATTCGTCGTGGATCCAGTGCAGCCCGCCGGCCCGGTCGAGAAACCGATACTCGTGGATGGCCTGGCCGTATCGGGCCAGGTCGCCGGCCCGCGCCAGGGCCTGGTCGCGGTCCTCGGGGTGCAGGTGGTCGTGCCACCAGCCGGGCGCAAGGGCCGCGTCCGGCGTGAAGCCGAGCAGACGCTCGATATTGCTGCTGACCCAGGTCGGGACCGGGCCGCTCGCCTCCAGGCGCAGGCTGTAGAGGATCACCGGGCTGGCGTCGAGCACGGTATTGAGGCGCTCGGTGAGGGCGTTCAGATGGGCGCGCTCGCGCGCCAGCTCGACCTGGTGATGGACTTTTTCCAGGGTGGCCGGCAATTCGTGCAGGTAGCCGGCATGCTTGGACAGGTAGGCGTCGACCCCGAGATGGAGGGCCTGCGCCGCCACCGACTCGCTGCCCTGGCCGGACACGATGACGATGGCCAGGTCCAGGCCGCGCTCGACGCGCAGGGTTTTGACTGCCTCCAGGGCGTCCATGCCGGGCAGCCGGTAGTCGAGCAGGACCACGTCATAGGCACTGGCCTCGGTGGGGCCCATGGGCAGGCGGGCGAGCACCTGCTCGACGCTGGCCACCACTTCGAGGCGGATGTGTGGTGCATGCCGGGCCAGGTGGCGGCGGGTGAGGTCGATGTCGGCCTGATTGTGCTCGGCATAGAGCACGCGCAGGGGCGAAGCGCGCCGGCGGCTGGCCTCGCCGAAGCGCCGGAAGGCGTCGCGCAGGGTGGCGGCGAGCCGTTCCTGGGCGGCCTCGCCCTTGGTCAGGTAGTCGTCGGCGCCGGCCTGGAGCGCGGCGATGGCGGCTTCCTGGTCGCCCGAGCCGGTCAGCATGACCACCGCCAGGGGCAGGGCCCGGGCGCGAATCTCGGCCAGCAGTTCGAGGCCGCTGCCGTCCGGCAGGCGCAGGTCGATCAGGGCCAGGTCGTAGTCTTCCGGATGGGCCAGGCTGGCGCGCGCGGCAGCCAGGCAGTCGACCCGTGCCAGGTGGATCTCCGGGGCGCTTCGGGCCAGTCGGCGCTGGGTCAGGTCGGCATCGACCGGGTTGTCTTCGACGTGCAGGACACGCATGGTCGGCGGCTCAGAGGGGCGGCTGGTTGATCAGGCACCAGTACAGTTCGATCTGGGCGGCCACGTCCATGAATTTGTCGAAATTGACCGGCTTCACGATGTAGGAATTGGCATGGTGCTGGTAGGCGGTCTGGATGTCGCGATCCTCGTTCGAGGAAGTGAGCACCACCACCGGCAGGCCCTGCGCGACCGGGTCGGCACGAAACCGGCGCAGCACTTCCAGGCCATCCACCTTGGGCAGCTTCAGATCGAGCAGGACCACCAGCGGCAGGGGCTCCCCGGCCGCCCAGCGGGGCAGCCAGTCGAGTGCCTCCTGGCCATCGCGGGCGACCAGGAGTGGATTGGCCAGCTTGCGCCGGGCGAAGGCGCGCAGGGTCAGGTCGAGATCGACCGGGTTGTCTTCGACCAGCAGGATCGGGCGGGTGTTCGGGTCGTGGATCATCGCGGCAGTTCCAGGAAGAACGTGGCGCCCTGGCCGGGCGTGCTGTCCGCCCAGACCCGGCCGCCCATGCGTTGCATGGCCTTGCGCACGATGGCCAGGCCGACCCCGGTGCCGGGATAGTCCTCGGCCCGTTGCAGGCGCTGGAAGATTTCAAAGATGCGGTCCCTGAATTGCATGTCGAAGCCGATGCCGTTGTCTTTTATGCTCAGGATAGTCGATTCCGGGCCCTCGGTGGCGACGATCTCCAGGCGGGGCGGCTGGCGGTCGCGGCTGAACTTGAGGGCGTTGTCGATCAGGTTGCGCAGCACCATGGCGAGACCGTCGGGATCGGCGAGGGCCGTTTCCGATCCGAGCCGGTTGTCGAGCTCGACGCCGCGGGCGGCCAGTTCGTCGCGTCGCTCGTCCAGGACCCGCGCCACGACGTGGGCGAGCACCAGCGGCACGCCGTAGAGGTCGCGCCGTTCCATGCGCGAGTAGGCGAGCAGGTCCTCGATCAGCTGCGACATCCGGGTCACCCCTTCGCGCACCCGATCGAGGAACAGCCGGCCTTCCTCGTCGAGCTGCTCCCGATGGTCCTCCAGGAGCAGCTGGCTGTAGCCGTCGATGCCGCGCAGCGGGGCCTTGAGGTCATGGGAAACCGAGTAGGTGAAGGTTTCCAGCTCCTTGTTGGCCGCTGCCAGCGCCGCGGTGCGCTCGGCCACGCGCGCTTCCAGGCTGGCGTTCAGGGCGCGTACCGAGGCCAGGGCGGCGTTGGTGTCCTGCATCTGGTTGAGCAGGGCCAGGCGGGCCCGCTGTTGCTGGGCCACCCGCGCCGCCTGGATGGCCGAGCGGCTCTGTTCCGCGGCCTTGAGGTCGCTGATGTCGCGGGCGATGGCGAACACGCCGGTGAGCGCGCCCTCGGCATCGTGCAGGGGACCGCGGGTGACCAGGTAGTCGCGCGGTCCGTCCGGGGTGAGCATGCGCAACTCGTCGGAACGGTTCTGGCCGTGTTCCAGGACCGCCTGTTCGGCGGCCTGCGTGGCGGCCGCTTCGGCGGCCGGGAGCAGGGTCCGGTCATCTTGCCCGAGCACCGCTTCGGGCGGGTGGCCGAGCAGCCGGCCGGCGGCCCGGTTGCAGAGCAGGTAACGTCCGTCGAGATCCTTGGCGAAGATGGCGTCCTGGGTCGCCTCGGCGATGGCCGCCAACATGTCGAGGGCGCGGCCGCGCTCCTCGAAGGAGCGCTGGGCCGCCTGCATGGCTTCGCGGGCCGCCTGTTCGGCCCGCCGGATCTCGGTCTGGTCGATGAAGGCGGACAGCAGTCCGTTCGACAGCCGCATGGTCCGCACGCGAACGATGCGGGTCTCGCCGTGCTTGCAATGGATGCTGTACTCCCCGGCATCGATCGGGCCCGGCGCCTGGGTGGCCAGGTTCGTCTGCCAGCGTTCCTGGATTGCACGGCGGTATTCGGGATCGGGATAGGCCAGGCGCCACCAGGCCTCGAGATCGGGGATGTCCTCCGGGGTATAGCCAAACAGCTCGACGAAGCGGGCATTCTGGGTGCCCAGGCGACCGTCCGGTTCGGCCAGGCCGAGCGCGACCGGGGCTTCCTCGAACAACTGCCGGAACAAGGCCTCGCTGGCTTCCCGCAGGCGGTACTGCTCGGTCAGCGCCTCCAGGGCACGGCGCTCGCGCAGGACGGCGCGCACGAGCAGGGTGACGATCCAGACCAGGGCCAGGATCGATCCGGCCAGGCTGACCAGGAACAGGCGATTGCCCCGGGCCTGCAAGGCGACCCGCTGGCGGTGGGCCAGGCTGTCCAGGGCCTGGGCCTGGCGTTCGAGTTGGCTGAACGTGATCCGCAACTCGATCAGGGCGTGGGTGCTCGGGGCCAGGCGCCAGGCCGCCAGCCGTTCGCGAAACGCGCGGGCGCCGGCCTGGAAGGCTTCGGCCGAGGCGGCATCTTGGCCCTGCAATTGCCGTAGATGCCGCTCGTAGGTGGTCACCGCCTGGTCGATCAGGGCGAGGCCGGCCTGGGCTTCGTGGTCGGCACCCAGGGCATCGGCCTGAAGCAGGCGCAGAAACCCCTTGTTGAGCTCGTTCTGGGCTTGGCGCATGTCCTCGAGCAGTGCGCCGGAGCGGGCGATCTGGTCACGCTGGGCCAGGTACAGGGTGCCCAGCAGGCCGACCACGACCAGGGCCAGGAGACCGGCGATCAGCACCCGCCGGCTGAACAGCCCGGGCTCGGACGAGGATGCAGTGGGCGCAGTCATGGCGTATTCCGTGCTGGCAGGGTGTCCGGCCCGAGCCCGAACCGACGCAGCAAGGCCAAGTGTTCAGGTCCGCCCAGATACCCTGCGAGGGCAGTGTCCCAGGCCCGGGCCAAGGGCCCGTCGGCCTTACGGAAGGCGAACGCCGTGGTGGCATGCAGGCCTTCGGCGCCTTCAGGCGTGGCGGGCGCGACGGCTTCGGTGTCGACCAGGCTGGCCTGGTGTGCCATCCAGCGGACCGTGGGCCGGGACAGCAGCAAGGCGTCGGCCAGGCCCGCCGCCACGGCCTGGCGGCCGGTGCTGGCATCCGGGACCACGCGCAGGCGTTGCTCGGGGAGGCCCGCCCGGCGCACCAGGGATTCCTCGACCGCGCCGGCCAGCACCGCGATCCGGACATCGCGCCGGGCGAGGACATCACGATAGGTCGAGAGCGCCTTGGGGTTGCCGCGCGCCACCAGCAGCCCCGGATCGACCCGCAGGGTCGGCCGGGAGAAGCGGACCAGGCGCGCGCGCTCCGGGGTGACATACAGGCCGGCGGCGATGACGTCGATCTCGCCCGCGCGCAAGGCTTCGATCAATTGGCCGAATTCGACCTGCCGCCATTCGATCTGGGTGATGCCGAGGCGCTCGGCCATCTGCCGGGCGATCTCGGGCGCCTCGCCGGTGACGCGGCCGGACCGGTCGACCAGGGCATAGGGCGCTTCCACGGCATAGCCGATGCGCAGCGGACTGCCGTCCCGCACCCGGGCCAGGGTGTCGTCCTGGCCGAACAGGTGCCAGGCGAGCCCGGCCATGAGCAGGAAGCCCAGCACCCCGGCCAGGAACGCGAGGGACAGGCCCGTTCGGCTCATGGCTTGGGCGCCTCGGCCGGCGGCTCGGCGAAATCCAGGGCATACGGGGCCGGCCGCCCGAGTTCGCTGGCCAGGGCGTTGATCTCGCGCTTCAGTTCGATCATGCGCAGTTCCCGGCCGATCGAGGCCTCGTTGAATTGTTCCAACTCGCTGTTGCGCTGGCGCAGGTCCTGCTCGGCGCGTTTCAACGCGGTGATGTCGGTGAGCACCACGACCTGGCAGGCACGGCCTTCATGCATCAGGTCGTGGGCATGGGCCACCACGTGGATGTAGTCGCCGTCCTTGCGCCGGTGGTGCCATTCGCCCGCCTCGGCGAGCCCGTGCAGTTCGCGGGCCAGGGCGATGATGGCGGGCTTTTCCTGCTGCGGGTGGAGATCGGGCAGGCGCAAGGCGAGCGCTTCTTCCGGGTCGTAGCCGTAATGGGACAGGAAGGCCTCGTTCACCGCCACCAGGCGCAGGCTGTGGCGCTCGTAGATCAACATGGGGACCGGATTGTGTTCGAACAGGTAGCGGTGGCGCGCTTCGCTCTCGGCCAGCGCGGCTTCGGTACGGGCCCGTTCGGTCACGTCGCGCAGCACCCAGAGCACGCAGGCGCGACCGCTCAGGCTGATCGGCGCGACACTGGCCTCGGCCAGCCAGACGCTGTCGTTCGGGCCGCGCAGGGAGAGCAGGGGGGGGGCCTCGAACTGGCCCTGGGCCATGGCCGCGTAGCGTTCGCGCAGGCTGGCCCGGGCCGCTTCCGGATGCAGGTGTTCGGCCGGTTGTTCGATCAGCGCTGCCTCGTCCTGGCCGAGCATCGTGCACAAGGCCGGGTTGGCCATGACCACACGGGTGTCAGCCAGGTCGACCACCAGGATGCCTTCATGCACGCCCTCGAAAATGGCGCGCAGGGCGGCGGCCGATTCGATGGCCTGGGTCGCGACCCGGTGATATTCGGTGTTGTCGGAGATGAGGCCGTGGATGGCGGTCACCGCGCCCTGTGCGTCTCGCGTCAGCCAGGTGCGGTCGTCGACCCAGCGCCAGCCGCCATCCAGGCGCTTGAGCCGGTATTCCTGGCGATAGTGGTCGGGGCCGTGGGCCAGGTGGTCGGCCACGTCGGCTTCCAGCCAGGTGCGGTCGTCCGGGTGCACGAGATCGATGTAGTGCAGCTGGCCGGACAGGAAATCCTCGCGCCGATAGCCCCAGTCCTCGACGTTCTCGCTGACGTAGCTGACCGGCCAGCCAGGCTGCGCCAGCCAGGTGAAGGCGACCACCGGCGAATGGCGGATCAAGTCGGCCAGGCGGCGCAGTTCGATTTGCTGGTGCTGGTGCCGGTCGGCCATGGCATCGAGCGCGGCGCCGATCGCGGCCAGTTCGTCGCGCCCGCCCAGGCGTGCCCGGGCGTCGAGCTGGCCGGTGCCGAGCGCCGTCGCGGTGGCGGTGAGTCGGGCGGCGCGGCGGAACCAGAGCGCATGCAACAAGGCCGCCAGGAGCAGGACGAAGAGCCCCACGCTGGCGGCCTCGCGGCGCAACTGGCCGCGCGCTTCGAATTTGCGTTGGGTCTGGGCGACCGCGAGGTCCATGCGCACCAGCAGGTGATGGCGGCGGCCGACCGGTACCGTGCCGAGCAGCGCCTGCCCGGCCTGGATCGGTACGATGCGCGGAGTAAGATCGTTCGAGGCCTGGGCTTGCCGGGCCGCCTCGGCCAGGGCCGGTGTCTCGCGTGCCAGCAGGGTCGGCCAGTCCTGGCCGATCTGGGTCCGGGCCAGGGCACCAACCACCCGGCCCTCGTGCTCGACCAGCCAGGCATGGCTGATACCCTCGTGTAGCGCCAGGGCCGAGACTAGCCGGCGTACCTGCTGGGGATTGTCGAGGCCGAACTGGATTTCCAGGCGGGATTGTTCGAGCCCCAGGCGCTCGCGCAGGCGGCGGGTTTCCTCCTGCACCACCGAGGCTTCCAGGTCGCGCACCAGCAGGTAATGGTTCACGCCGATCGCCAGGCTGGCCAGGACGGCCAGCAGGAGCGGCGCCAGGAGGCGCGCCGGCAAGGCCAGGAGCGGCTGCCAGGTCATGGTTTCCGGCCCTGTTCGAGGACCGCGCGGGCCGGGCCCGGATCGAGCAGGCTGGCCCAATCCGGCGGCTGGGTGACCAGGCGCTGGCGGAGCAACACGCCGACCAGGCCGTCGGCCATCCGGCCCAGGCCGGGTGGATGGCCGGAAAGCTGTGCCAGGCTGCCGGCCAGGTCATAGAAATGCAGGCCGCGCAGGGTCACCAGGTATTCTTCCGGGGTCAGCCCGGTGCCTGGGGCGAGCAAGGTCGAGGCTTCGGCCGGGTGGGCCAGGAACTCGGCCAGGCCCTGCTGCCAGGCGGCCAGGACCGGCTCGATCCGGCGCCGGTCGATCTCGGCCCGCACGGCCAGGACATCGATGATCTCGCCGCGCATCCGGGTGCTGTCGAACAGCACCGGATAGCCCTGCGCCTCC
Organism: Pseudomonadota bacterium; assembly: GCA_049322515.1. Taxonomy (GTDB): domain Bacteria; phylum Pseudomonadota; class Gammaproteobacteria; order Burkholderiales; family Thiobacillaceae; genus Parasulfuritortus. Next base: position 48,339 of record JBMOQW010000025.1, on the reverse strand, counting down.
AGTTGCCGTTTCATCGGCTCGAAGGTGATCACCGCGTCGACCATGCCCCGTTCCAGGACCGCGACGTGATGCGAGGCCTCCACGTGCAGGGTGCGCACGTCGTCCGGGCCGAGCCCGGCGGCACTCAGCAGGCGGTGCAGGACCAGGGCGCCAAGCGCGGTTTCTTCCAGCGCCACGCGGCGGCCCTTGAGCTGGGCCGGGTCGGTCAGGCCCCGGGCGCCGAGCACCGCGTCGGCGCCGTGCGAAACGTCGAGCACCGCGACGATGCGCAGGGGCACGCCGGCGTCATGGAGCCGGAGCGCCTCGTCCAGGGTCAGCGCGGCGCCTTCCAGCAGGCCGTTGCGCAGGGCGCGGGTGCTTTCCGTGTTGGAAGCGAGCTCGACCACGCGGACCCGGTCGGGCGCTGCCCAGCCGCGCTCGCGCGCCAGCACCAGGGGATCATAGCCGACCCAGGGATTGACCCCGATGCGGACCGGCGCGGGGGTCTCGACCATGCAGCCGGCCAGGCCGGCGCCGGCCAGCAGGGCGACGAAGCGGCGGCGCGACAGGGATGGGTCAGACACGCTTGAACTCGCGCTGCACGTGGACCCTGACCCGTGCGCCGGTCTGCTGTTCGACGGCCACCAGCTGGTCGATCAGGCGGCGGGTCATGGTGGTGCCCTTGGAGAGCAACACGAAGCCGCTCGGGTGGATGACGTCCCGGGTCAGGACCATGCCCTCCAGGAGATGCTGGGCCGCCACCGCCAGTTCATCGATCTCGAAGTCTTCTTCGGCCGCCAACAACGGTTCCAGTTGGGCGATCACCATCGGGTCATAGCGGCTGCCCTGGTTTTCGAGCAGGAACTGGCAGCTTTCCTTGGCGCTCATCGACTGGTCGGTCAGCTGGCCGCGCCGGAGCGCGTCGTAATCGCTCACCGCGGCGATGATGCGGGCGCCGAGCGCGATGTCCAGCCCGCTCTTGCCGTCCGGGAATCCGCTGCCGTCGTAGCGTTCGTGGTGGGCGTGGATGATCTCGGCGATGCCGGACAAGGTCTCGATGTGCCGGATGGCGTCGGCGCCGCGTGCCGGATGGCGCCGGTAGATGGCCAGTTCCTCGCTGTTCATGAGGCTGACCGGCTTGTTGAGCAGGTGGTCGGGGAAGCCGATCTTGCCGACATCGTGGAGCAGGGCGGCGACGAACACATCCTGGGCTTCGGCGGCACTCATGCCCAGCCGGGTGGCGACCGCACGCGCCAGTTCCGCGACCCGGCGCGAGTGTTCGCCGATCCCGCCGCCGCGCAATTCGGCAAACTGGCCGATGGCCAGCAGGGTGCCGAAATAGGCTTTCTTGAGATGGCCGTTCAGGTGTTCCAGCTTGGCCAGGGTCTGCTTCAGGGCCTGGGTGCGCTCGGCGACCTGCTTTTCTAGCTGGGCGTTCTGGTTGGCCAAGGCATCCCGTGCCGCCTTCAGCTCCAGCTGGGTGCGCACCCGGGCCAGCACCAGGGCCGGCTTGATCGGCTTGGTGATGTAGTCCACCGCGCCCAGTTCCAGGCCATGCTGCTCCTCGGCCTCGGCGCCCAGGGCGGTGACGAAGATGACCGGAAGGTCACGGGTGGCGGGCTGCTCGCGCAGGCGGGCGAGCAGGGCGTAGCCATCCATCTCTGGCATCATGATGTCGAGCAGCGCCAGGTCGGGCTGTGGCGCCATGGCGGCGATGCGCAGCGCCTGTTCGCCGGAACGGGCGGCGCGGACCCGGTAGTGCGGTTGCAGCACGCTGCTCAGCACGGCGAGGTTTTCCGGCTGATCGTCGACGATCAGGATGCCACCGGGGGCCGTGGGCGTGGGGGCGCGCTCGGCATCGGCGCGGGTCATGTCAGTGTCTCCTTGTCGGGCGGTGACGGCGGGGCGGCCAGGAGGGCCTCGCAGGCCGCCAGCGCGGCCGGATAATCATAGCCGTCGATGCATCTTCGCAGGGGTTCGAGCGACGCGCCATAGGCCAGCGACAGCGCCGTATGGTGTTCCAGGAAAAGCTCGTTGGCGGCCGTGTCGTCGGCAGCCAGCAACGCGCTCAGGTGGCTCAGGGTGGCGCGCGCGGCGGTCGGGTCGTGGGCCGCGCCGGTGTCCGTGTCGGCCACGGCGTCGAGGGCCTGGCGCAGTTCGGCGAGGGCGTCGGCCAGGGGCGCCGGATCGCAGGGGGCGCCGGTCCGGAGACTGGCCTCGCAGTGCCGCGCGGCAGCGTGCAGGCGATCGAGGCCGAGGCTGCCGGCCGCCCCCTTCAGGGCGTGGGCCAGGCCTCGGGCCTCATCCGGCTGGCCGGCGTCGCGGCGCTTCACAAGCTGGGCCGGATCGTCGCCGTGGCGGGCCAGGAATTCGCGCAGCAGGCCCAGATAGCGGTCGACGCGGCCGCCAGCCAGGGCCAGGCCGTGTGCCACGCCCGCCGGGTCCAGGGACTGGCCGAGCTGCGCCAGCACCGGGTCCGTGCCGGGACTGGCCGGTTCCGGCGCGATCTCTGCTGCGCTTGGCTCGGGCTGGGCCGGGCCGGCCGACTTGGGCAGCCAGCGCAGCAGGGTGTCGAACAGCCGGGGCGGATCGACCGGCTTGGCGATGAAGTCGTTCATGCCGGCGGCCAGGCAGCGGTCACGGTCCTCACTGAAGGCATTGGCGGTCATGGCCAGGATGGGCGGCTGCGGGCACAGCGGCAGGGCGCGGATCCGCCGGGTCGCTTCGAGGCCATCCATCTCGGGCATCTGCACGTCCATCAGGATCAGGTCGAAGGCCTGGTCGGCGAGCCGGTCGACCGCTTCCCGGCCGTTGCCAGCGCAGGCGGTCACCAGGCCGGCACCTTGCAGCAGGCCCTCGGCGACTTCGCGGTTGGTCGGTTCGTCTTCCACCACCAGGATCCGGGCGCCCCGGTGATGGTGTTTCAGGGTGCGTTTCGCTGCGCCCATGTCGCGGAGCTCGGGGCGCGTTTCGGCGATGTCATGCGCCGTCTTGGCCAAGCGCGCGGTGAACCAGAACACGCTGCCCTGCCCTGGCGCGGCATGGGCGCCGGCCTCACCGCCCATGCGTTCGGCCAGCCGACGGGCGATGGCGAGGCCGAGGCCGGTGCCGCCGAAGCGACGGGTGGTGGAGGCGTCGGCCTGTTCGAAGGGGGTGAACAGGCGGGGAATGAACTCGGCCGGGACGCCGATGCCGGTGTCCTCGACCTCGAAGCGGATCAAGGCGCTGTCGGCATCCTCGGCAACGACCCGGGTGCGCAGGGTGACCTGACCGCTGGGGGTGAACTTGAGGGCATTGTTGGCCAGGTTGAGCAGGGCCTGGGTCAGCCGGGTCGGGTCGGCCAGGAGCGCCGCGGGCAGGGGCCCGGTGTCCAGCTTCAGGGCCAGGCCCTTGTCGGCGGCCTGGTCGTGCAGCATCGAGGCGACGTTGGCCGGGATGCTGGCCAGCGCGACCGGGATCGATTCCAGTTCGAGCTGGTCGGCATCGACCTTGGACAGGTCGAGGATGTCGTTGATCAGGCGCAGCAGGTGCTGGCCGGCGGTCTCGATCTTGGTCAGCCGGTCGAGCTGGCGCGGCGCGTCGAGATCCTCGCGGAGCAGGTGGGTCATGCCCAGGATGGCGTTCATGGGGGTCCGGATCTCGTGGCTCATGTTGGCCAGGAAGGCCGATTTGGCGCGTGTCGCGGCATTGGCCTGGTCGAGCGCCTGTTGTAGTTGCAGGGTGCGTTCGGCGACCAGTTCCTCGAGGTGGTGGCGGTGGCGGTCGAGTTCCTCGCCGGCGCGTTTTTTCTCGGTGATGTCTTCCTTGACCGCGACGTAGTGGCTGATGCCGCCGTCGGGCTGGCGCAGCGGGGTGATGAAGGCATACTCGATCAGCGCGCTGCCGTCCTTGCGCTGGTTATGCAGTTCGCCGCGCCAGGTGTCACCCCGCGTCAGGGTTTGCCAGAGATCGGTGTAGGTGTCTGGCGGGGTCGATCCGGAGGCCAGGAAGCGGGGATTGCGGCCGATGGCCTCGGCGCGCCGGTAGCCGGTCACGGTTTCGAAGGCCTGGTTGACGTACTCGATGTTGGCACTCCGGTCGGTGATGAGGATCGACTCCGGGCTTTGCTCGACCGCCAGGGCCAGCTTGCGCAGCTGGGCCTCGGTCTGCTTGCGCAGGCTGATGTCGCGGCAGGTCACCTGGATATCGACATGGTGGCCGCTGGCGTAGGACACCGCGTTGACCTCGACGTCGATGCGGCCACCATCGAATGTGACCAGGCGTTCCTCGATCGCTGGCACAGCCAGCCCGGGCTGGGCCAACATCTGCCGGATGCGGGTACGGAGGGTCTCGTGGAAGTCGGGGTCGAACAGGCGGTAGATTGACTGGCCGAGCAGGTCGTCGGCGCTGCCAGCACGCAACATGCGCACCCCGGGCGGGTTGATGTAGCGGATGCGGTCGTCGCGGTTGATGAAGATCAGATCGGTGGCATTCTCGACGATCTTGCGCGTGCGTTCCTCGCTGTCGTGCAGGGCGGCCTGGATCTGCTTGCGGGCCTGGATGTCCTCGACCACGGAGATGAAATAGTCCGGCTCATCGCGATCGTTCCAGGTCAAGGCGACCGTGAGGTTGGCCCACACGGTGCTGCCGTCCGGACGCAGGTAGCGCTTTTCCATGCTGTAGTGATCGATGGCCCGGGTCAGCATGCGGTGCACGTAGTCCTGGTCCAGCGCCAGGTCGTCCGGGTGGGTGATGTCCTGGAAAGTGAGCGTGAGCAGGATCTCGGCCGGCCGTCCGACGATCTCGCACAGACGCTGGTTGACGCGCAGCCAGCGGCCGTCCGGGGCGACCAGGGCGAGGCCGACCGCGGCCTGCTCGAACGTGGACTGGAAGCGCGCCTCGCTCTCGCGCAGGGCGTGCAGCATGCGCTTGCGTTGCAGCAGGCGCCAGACGTCGCTGCCGATCAGGCGGGCAGTCTCGACATCGAAGTCGGCGTAGGGCTCGGTCTTGTCGGCGACCCCGAGCACCATTACCACGGTGTCGTGCTCGAGCACCGGCACCGTGATCAGCCGGGACCCGGGTGCGTGGCCGTCCGGTCGGCTGGTCTCTGGGGGGGCGTTCAACACCACCCCGGTGCGGTGCTGCGCGGCCTCGGCCCAGGGGCCGGTCAGGGCTGCCGGCGCTGGTCGCTCGAAGGGTGCCGGGTCTTGCGCCTGGGCCGCGCTCGACCAGATCGTCTGCTCGATCCGGCGTTGGTCCGGGGCGACCAGATGCATGCAGCCGACCCGGCTGCCGGTGATGGCCGCCACCTGGTCGAGGGCGTGGGTCATGAAGGCGACTTCGTCGAGGTGCTCGGCCAGGATCGGCAGTTCCAGCAGGGTGGTGTCACGCCGGGCCTGGCGGGCCTGACGCTGTTCGGCGGCCTTGCGCTGGCTGATGTCGAGATGCACCCCGAGCATGCGCAGGGGCTGGCCTTGGTCATCGCGGGCCACCACCTTGCCGATCGAGAGGATCCAGCACCAGTCGCCGCGGGCGGTACGCTGGCGGAATTCGACCCGGTATTCGGCCTGACGGCCGGCGAGGTAGTCGTCGAATGCCTGATTGACCCGTGCGCGGTCCTCCGGGTGCAGACTCTCCAGCCAGGTGTGCGTGGTCTCGACGAAGTGGGCCGGATCATGGCCGAGCATGCGAGCGTATTCCGGCGTGACGGTGGTCATCCCGGTCCGAACATTGTGGTCGTAGATGCCCAGTTCGGCGGCGCTCAGGGCCAGTTCCAGCCGCTCATTGACGGCATCCAGGGCGCGCAGCGAGTCTTCCGCCTGGTGCCGGGCGGCGACCGCGTCCTCGAGCAGGTTGAGGGCCGCCAGGCGGGCCTGTTCCTGTGCCGCCAGGGCGTCCGCCTGGACCCGCAGGCGTGCCGATTCGCTGTCGCGCAAGGCAGCCTCGGCCTGTTTGCGCTCGCTGGCGTCGTGAACGATGGAGAGCAGGTAGGTCTTGCCTTCCAGGTTGACTGGCCCGGAATAGACATCGACGTCGCGCACGCTGCCATCGGCGCGCCGGTGGCGGAACTCGAAATGCTGGCGTTGTTCCGCCTTGGCGCGGGCCATTTCGGCCTGGATCTGGTCGGCCGACAAGGTATTGATGTCGCTCAGGGGCATGCCGCGCAACTGCGCGCGTGGCCAGCCGTAGTAACGTTCGGCGGCCGGATTGGCATCGACCAGGCGACCGTGTTCGGGATCGATCAGCAGCATCACGGTATGGCGGTTCTCGAACAGGCTGTGGTAGCGGGCTTCTTCCTGGCGCAGACGCTCGAGGTCACGTTGCCGGGCCAGGCGATCGCCGACCAGCAGCCCGAGGGCCACGGTGAAGACAGGGTAGAAGACCAGCACCGGCAGGCTGATGCGTGCCAGGGTGGACTCAACCAGGTCGCGTGGCAGCAGCAGGGCCATGAGCCCGAGCATGACCGCATGGGTGACCCATCCGAGGCCGAACAGCGGGCGCCAGCCGAGATCGGCGAGCCGGCCATGCCAGCGGGCCCGCGCGGCCAGGCCGAGCAGGCCGGAGGCCAGGATCACGGCGACCCCGGTCCAGGCGCCGGGGCCGCCCAGGCCGAGGCGCCAGGTGGCAGTGATGGCCATGGCCACCATCGTTGGCACCGGGCCCAGGAAGAGCCCGCTCACCGCCAGCAGGACCGAGCGGGTGTCGAGAATCAATCCAGGCGCCAGGACGGTCGAGACCGAGATCAGCAGGCAGCCGAGGGCGCCCACGACCAGGCCGGCTGGCCAGCCGGGCCGGTCCAGCCAGCGGATGCCGCGACGCACCAGGGCCAGGTCGATCAGCTGGGTCAGGCTGAGCAGGAGCGCGGCGTTGACGGTGAGGGCCAGGGCAAGCAGCCCGGGATCGGTCATGCCGGATCTCCGGGGGCGGGGCTGTCCAGGGCGGTCAGGTCATAGGGCGGCGCGCGGCCCAGTTCGGCGGCCAGGGCATTGATCTCGCGCTTGAGCCGGATCATGTCCAGTTCGCGCCCGACCATGGCCTGGTTGAAGCGTTCCAGGGCGGCGTTCTTGGCGCGCAGGTCGGCTTCTGTCCGTTGCCGATCGGTGATGTCGCGGGCGATGCCATAGAGCCCGAACACCTGGCCGTCGGCATCACGCAGGGGGCCCTTGGTGGCCAGGAAGGTGCGCGGTCCGTCCGGCGTGCTGAGCGGTTCCTCGTAGCTGAGGACTCCCCCCTCGCGGAGCACGCGGCGGTCGTTGTCCTGGAGCATCCTGGCCTGGTCGGCGGGGAACAGTGCGCTGTCGTCGCGGCCGAGCACCTCGGCCTCCGGCTTGCCGGTGAAATGGCTGGCGGCGCGGTTGAACAGCATGTAGCGGCCGTTACGGTCCTTGGCGTAGATCGCGTCGGCCGAGCTGTTGACGATGGCCGCGAGCAGGCTCAGGGCTTCGATGCGCTCGGTCTGGACTTGACGCTGCTTGTCGATGAAGGCCAGCTCGCGCCGTTGCAGCAGGGTCACCAGCAGGGCCGCCGAAGCCAGCCAGCCGAGGCCGACCACCGCCCAGGGCCAGATCGACTGGAGGGAGGCGCTGGCCCGGATTGCCGACCGGTTGAGTTGGGTCATCAGCCACCAGGTGGTGCCGGGAATCGGATGGGCGAAGCCGATCGAGGGCTGATTGCGAATATCAACCCCCTCGATCAGGGTGCCGGCGCGATACCCGGGACGCAGGGCCTGGGCGGCCAGCAGGTCGGCCCGGGGCTCGGACAGGCGTCGCCCGAGAGGCGCATCGTCCGGGGGCTGCAATTCGGTGAGCATCAGCAGGTCGGTCCCCGCGGCTTGGAACAGATGACTCTCCGCGTGCAGATCGCCATGAGGCCAGCCGTTCAGCAAGGCGAATAGCCCCTGGTCGAGATTGGCACGCAGGATCAGGGCCCCCAGGGCGTCACCCGCATCGGTCCGTAGCGGCGCGATGAAATCCAGGTGGGCGTGGGCCGGGGCCGGGGTCTGGACCAGAAACAGGTCGGTATGGGTCACCTGGCCCTCGGCCTGGGCCCGGGTGAGCGCCTGGCGCACCTCCGGGCCGAGGCCATGACCATGGTCATTGGTGCCGATCTGGATCGCGCCGTTGCGATCGACCAGCAACAGGCTCTGGTAATGGTAGGCATCACGGAACCGTTCCAGGTTGCGCTGGACCGCCTGGCGCTCGGCGGGCGACAGCGCCGGCAACCCGCGCGCCAGGGTTTCGTTGAAGTAGGGCGAGCCGCTGGCGAGTCGAGCATCGGCGCGGCGTGACTCGAGCCAGTGCGAGACCTGATCGGCTTTGAGGTGGGCGAGGGTTTGCAGTTGCACGCGCGCTTCCTGGCCCTGTTCATGGTGTTCCTGCACGGTCATCAGCCCGCCCAGGGTGATGAACAGCAGGGCCAGGCCGGCCAGGGCCCAGGCCAGCGGCCGCCGGGAGGCGGGGAGTGCCTCGGTGAAGGCATGCCCGGTGCGGGCGTCCGATGCGCGGGCGGCCAGGCGCACCAGGACCCAGGCCAGCAACAGCGTGGTCAGGGTGACGAACAGCAGGCCTTTCAGGCTTTGCGCGAGCCGAAGGTGGTCGGGGTCGCTCAACAGACGCTCGGCGATCAGGTCCGAGCCCAGGATCCAGAGGCTGGCGAACACGGCGTAGACCAGCACGATGCGGAGCACCGTCCACAGCGTTGCGCGTGGCAGGTCGAGCAGGCTCTGGAGGATCGGCCAGCGGGACATGGCGGGCTCAGCGGCGGGCGGCGACTTCGTCCGGCGCCGGATCGTGCGGGCGGTCGGCGAAGCGCCGGGCGATATCGGCGAATTCGCCGAAACAGCGTTGGAAGGCGGCGACCACGTCGGGGTCGAACTGTCGCCCCGATTCGGCCTCGATGATGCGCCGGGCCTCATCGACCGGCAGGGCCGGCTTGTAGACCCGCGCGGTGATCAGCGCGTCGAACACGTCGGCCAGGGCCATCAGGCGGGCCGGGATCGGGATGGCCTCCCCGGCCAGGCCATCGGGATAACCGCCACCGTCCCAGCGTTCGTGGTGCCAGCGGGCGATGATCTTGGCGGTGGCCAGGAAATCGAGGCGCTGGTGCACGGCGCGCTCGGCCTTCTCGATCGCCTCGGCGCCGAGCCGGGCATGGGTGCGCATCATGGCCATCTCGGCCGCGTTGAGCGGGCCGGGCTTGAGCAGGATGTGGTCGGGGATGCCGACCTTGCCGATGTCGTGCAGGGGCGCCGACTTGGTCAGCAGCTTGATGGCATTCGCATCCAGCTGGTCGGCGAAGCGCGGATGGTCGGACAGTTCCCAGGCCAGGGAGTGCACGTACTGCTGGGTGCGGTGGATGTGGTCGCCGGTCTCGGTGTCACGGGTTTCGGCCAGGTAGCCGAGGGCCAGGATGCTGGCATCCTGGGTGAGCTGGTTTTCCGCCATGCGCCGGGCCACTTCGGCTTCCAGCCAGGTGTTCTGCTCGGCCAGGCGATCGCGCGCCAGCTTCAGCTCCAGGTGGGTCGCCACCCGGGCCAGGACCACGGCCGGCTTGATCGGCTTGCCGATGTAGTCGACCGCACCCAGGCGCAACCCGCGTTCCTCGTTGGCGTCGTCGTCCAGGGCGGTGACGAAGATGACCGGGATGTCGCGGGTGTCCGGATCCGCGCGCAGTTCCTGGAGCACCGCGTGGCCGTCCAGGTCGGGCATCATCACGTCGAGCAGGATCAGGTCGGGACGCGGCGCGCTGCGCGCCGCCTGGAGCGCGCGGGCGCCGGAATTGGCGGCGCGCACCCGGTAGTGCGGCTGCAAGATCTGCGCCAGTACGGCCAGGTTCGCGGGCTCGTCGTCGACGATCAACAGGGTGCTGGGCATGGCGTGGCCTCGCGGCGTGAGCGGATCCCTGACCCATCGTCAGGCGACGGGCACCCCGACATGGCCAGGCCTGGATGCCTGCCTGGGCGGGCATGACGGGCGCTTCGAGGCAGCCATTGATCTATCGCAGAACGACGTTGCCGGCTCATGATCGAGCCCCCTCCATGAGCTGCTTGAGCCGAGCGAAGGCCGTCTCGTAGTCGAACTCGCCGATGGCCGCCGCCAGGCTGTCGACGCCTGCGCCGAACCGCGTACGCAGCCCGGGTTCGAGTTGTGCGAACAGGGTGTTGGCCCGGGTGTCGTTGCTGCCCAGCAGACGGCCCAGGCGAAGCACCTGCGCGCGGTCGAGGGGGGGCGCCGGCGTGGGTGCCGCCGGAGCGGCCGGTGCGGGGCTTTGGGGCGGGTCCATCCCGGTTTCGGGCGCCGGCGCGGCCGGGTAGGGCAGGTCGAGCCAGAACCGGCTGCCTTGGCCTGGCGCGCTGGTGAACTCGACCTCGCCGCCCAGGCTTTGGGCCAGCCGGCGGGCCATGGCGAGGCCGAGGCCGAGGCCCTCGAACTGGCGGTTGGGCCGGTCGTCGAGCTGGCCGAACGGGGCGAACAGGCGGGCACGGTCGGCTTCGGCAATGCCGATGCCGGTATCCTCGACCAGCGCGCGCAGGCCCTCGCCGTGGGCCTCGATCCGGACCCGGATCTGCCCCTGCGCGGTGAATTTGACCGCGTTGTCGACCAGCTGGGCCAGGATGAAGGCGAGGTGCTGCGGATCGCCCCGGCGCCAGCGCGCCAGCCCCTCGGCCCAGTCCAGGCCGGTGTCCAGGCCCTTGGCCCGGGCGCGGGCCAAGGCCGGCCGGCAGGCGGCCTCGACCAGGGCGCGCAGGTCGAAGGCCTGGTCGCTGTGCGTCAGGGACTCGCCGGCATCGAGGCGGGCGTAGTCGACCAGCTGGTTGATGATCTCGAGCAGGTGCCGGGCGGCCTCGACGACGCGTCCGGCATGGGCTTGCTCGGCGGGGTCCTGGGCGTGCTGGGCGAGCAGGCTGGCATGGCCGACGATGGCGTTCATCGGGGTGCGCAGCTCATGGCTGACGGTGCCGAGGAAGCGGCTCTTGGCCACGCTGGCCGCTTCGGCGGCGTCGCGTGCCCGTTCCAGCTCGGCAGTGCGCTCGCGCACCAGGTCCTCGAGATGATGGCTGTAGCGCTCGATGGCCATCCGGGCGTCGTCGATCTCGACGTTTTGTCCGGTGAGCCGGGTGTACAGGTCGGAAAAGGCTTCGCTGAGGGCGGCCGGATCGGGGTCGAGGTCGTCGCCCCGGGCCTCGCGGTAGGCGGCCTCGGCCGGCAGTCCGGCGGCACGGGCGCGCAGTTGGCGCGCCATGGCCTGATCCTCGCCGAGGATGTGCAGGACCAGCCAGCTGGCCAGGAAGGCAATCAGCCCGGCCCCGGTGACGCCTTCCCCGGCCGCGAAGCGGCGTGCCATGTCGGAGACCTCGGCGACGAAGCGGGCGTGGGTCTGGCGATGGTGCTCGAGTACCTTGGGATGCACGCCGTGGCTGGCCATCAGGCCTTCCTCGGTCTGGAAATGCACGGCGGCATAGTCGAACAGCCGGTCGAGCAACGGCTGGGGATCGGCCACGCCCGCCTCGCCGGCGTGGGCCAGGCGCGGGCCGACCTCGTTGATCAGGTCGACCAGGCCGCGGTGCTGGCGATCGACGACCTCGAAGCCGGTGTCCAGGTGGGCGTTCCAGGCCATCAGGGTCATGGCGTCGCCTCCGGGGCTTCGGCGAGGAGGGGGCGCAGCGCGTGCAGGGCGGCTTCGAAATCGAACAGTTCGATGGCCTGGATCAGACTGTCGGCCCGCGGGCCGACAGTCTGGCGCAGGGGGGTGCGCAATTCGCGCAGCAGCTCGAGGGCGCGGGTGTCGCTGCTGTCCAGCAGGGCTTCGAGCTGGACCAGTTGCGGTTTCAACGCGTGCCAGCGCGCGGGGGTCGCCGGGCCAGGTTCGGTTTCGGCCGGGTCGGCCAGGCGACCCCGGATTTCATCGAGCACTGCCGCCAGCCGGTCGGCCAGGTGCCGGGCCAGGGGCCAGGCTTCCGGGGATTGCTCGCGCAACGCGGTTTCGACTTCGGCGGCCAGCTGGCGCACGCTGCCGGGCAGGAGATCGCCGGCCAGGCCCTTGAGCCCGTGCGCGATGAAGCCCAGTTCGTCGCGTTGGCCCTGGTCGGCGAGCAGCCGGAGGTGTTCCGGGCGGCCGGCCTGGGTCTCCAGGCAGGTACGCATCAGTTGCTGCAGGAAGGCCTCACGGCCGGCGTAGCGGGCCTCCAGGGTCGGCCAGTCGATCCGCTCGTCGCCGACTGGCGCGCCGGTCACCGGCGCCGGGGGCGGCGGCGTCAGCCGGGTGCGCGGCGGTGCGTGCCGGCGCAGGGCGTCGACCAGGGCGGGCAGCGCAATCGGCTTGGCCAGATGTTCGACCATGCCGGCGGCCAGGCATTTGGCCTGGTCTTCCGGGAGGGCATGCGCGGTCAGGCCGATCACCGGCAGGCCGGGCGCCAGCCGGTGGATTTCCCGGGTCGCGTCGTAGCCGTCCATGACCGGCATCTGGATGTCCATCAGGACCAGGTCGTAGGGTGCCTCGGTGGCGGCGCGCACCCGCTCGACCGCCTGCTGGCCCTGCTCGGCCTGGTCGATCCGGCAGCCCAGCCGGTGCAGCATGTCCTGGAGCACCAGGCGGTTCACGGCATTGTCCTCGACCACCAGCAGGCGCAGGCCATCGAGGCGTTCGGCTGGCACGGCCACCGCTTGGGCCGGGGCCGGCAAGGGGGCCAGGCGGCCGGCCGGATCGACCAGCGGCACCCGGATCTCGAAGGTGCTGCCGCGCCCCGGCTGGCTGTCGACCCGGATCTCTCCGCCCATCATGGCCAGCAGGCGCTGGCTGATGGCCAGTCCGAGGCCGGTGCCGCCGAACCGGCGGGTGGTCGAGTTGTCGGCCTGTTCGAACGGCTTGAATAGCCGGCCGACCTGGTCCGCGCTCATGCCGATGCCGGTGTCGGCGACCCGGAACACCAGTTGCTCACCATCCTGGCTGGCGGTGAAGGTGACGGCGCCCCGCTCGGTGAACTTGACCGCGTTGGAGAGCAGGTTGCCGAGCACCTGGGTCAGGCGTAGGCCGTCGCCCCGGCAGGCCGCCGGCAGGTCGGCGGCGGTGCCGACCCGGAATGCCAGGCCTTTCTCGCGCGCCCGCTCGCGCACCAGGCCGCAGGCCCGCTCGATCACCTCGGCCAGGTTGACGATGCCGGTGTCGAGTTCCAGCTTGCCGGCTTCCATCTTGGTGTAGTCGAGGATGTCGTTGACCACCCCGAGCAGGATCTGGCCGGCGTCGAGGATGCGCGCGAAGGTGGTCCGGCTGGCCTCGTCCGGGCAGTCGCGCGCGCCGATCTGGGCGAAGCCGAGCACGGCGTTGAGCGGGGTGCGGATCTCGTGGCTCATGTTGGCCAGGAAGTCGCTCTTGACCCGGGCCAGGCGCTCGGCCTCGAGGCGGGCGTGCTCGGCTTCCCGGGTGCGCTGTTCGACCATCGCCTCGAGATGCTGGCGATGGTTGGCGAGTTCCAGCTCGGTGTTTTTCTGGCGGGTGATGTCCTGCTTGATGGCCAGGTAGTGGCTGACCTGGCCATCGGCCTGGCGCACCGGCGAGATGGTCGCCCACTCGATGTATTCCTCGCCGTTCTTGCGCTGGTTGATGAACTCGCCCTGCCAGGTGTCGCCCCGGGTCAGGGTGGCCCACAGCTCGGCGTAGGTCGTGGCCGGGGTCTTGCCGGAATGGAGCAGGCGCGGATTGTGGCCGAGGACTTCTTCGAGTGGATAGCCGGAAATCCGGGTGAAGGCCGGATTGGCGTACAGGATGCGGGCCTCCAGGTCGGTGATGACGACGCTGGCCGGGCTTTGCTCGACCGCCTGCGAGAGTTGGCGCAACTGCGCCTCGTTGGCGAGCCGGTCGCTGATGTCGAGGACGCTGGCCAGGACCAGGGGCGGCTGGTCACCGGTCAACTCGGCGTTGATCTCGACCGGATAGCTGCTGCCGTCCTTGCGCCGGTGGCTGGTGGTCAGGCGCAAGCGGGGCGTGGTGCCGGCCAGGAGGGGCGCCAGCCAGGCCCGGAAGCCGGCCTCGTCGAACCCGGGCTTGAGGTCGAGCGGGGTCAGGGCGAGCAATTCGTCGTGGCTGTAGCCGGTGTTGGTCAGGGCGCCCCGGTTGGCGTCGACGAAGCGCAGGCTGTCGCTGGCGAACAGGTAGACCTCGTTGACCGAGCCGGCCAGGGCCTGGCTGAAGCGGGCCGCCTGGACCTGGCTGCGGCGGCGCTGGACGATGTGCCAGATCTCGTTGGCGATCAGCTGGACGGTCTCGACGTCGAGGTCGGAGTAGGCCGTGGCCCGGTTGCCGACGCCAGCCATCATGCGCACCTGGCCGGCTTCGATCACCGGCACGCTGATCAGCCGGATCAGCGGGGCATGGCCCTCGGGCAGGCCGTGCTTGTGCGGGGTGCTGGCGTAGTCGTTGAACACCACGGCGCGCTTCTGGCGCATCGCGTCGGCCCAGATGCCGGCCTGGCTGATCGGGTAATGGCGGTCGTAGGCGGCCTGGCAGTAGTGGCTCAGGGTGCGCTTCGACCAGGCGACCAGCTCGATGCTTTCCTGGTCCTCGTTGACGAAGTGGATGAAGGCGATCTGGCTTTCGGTCAGCTTTTCCGCCAGCTCCTGGCCATACTGCATGAACTCGACTTCGTTCATCCGCTCGGCGGCGCTGGGCAGGGCGAGCAGGGCGTCGGCGCGGCGGGCGAGCAGCTCGAGCTTGTTCATGTCGCTGCGCTGGCGGCTGATGTCGTTGACGAAGGCGTAGTAGTAGTCGGGAGTGCCGTCGGCCTTGCGGACCAGGTGCACGCGCATCTCGACCGGGATGCGGTGGCCGTCCTTGTGCCGGTATTCCTTCTCGTACACGGCCGGTTCGCCGGTCATGTGCATTTCCTGGAGCTTGATCCGCTCGATCTCGCGCCACTCGGGCGGGGTCAGGTCCTGGTTCCAGTCGAGCTGGACGAACTCGGCCTCGGTGTAGCCGACCAGGTCGAGCAGGGCCTGGTTGTGGAAGCCCAGTCGGCCGTCCGGGAAGCCCTGGCCGAAGGGTTGGCTGGAGTCGAGCAGGATATGGGTGAGCATGCCGGTATAGGCGACCGAGGCCTGGAACTCGCGGGCCTGCTGGCGCCGGGCCATGCAGCGCAGGACCGCCACCGGCAGGCGGTCGAGATGATCCAGGGTCAGGTAGTCGTCGGCGCCCTGGCGCATGGCTTCGATGGCCTGTTCGCCGCCGAAATCGGGTGCCAGGAAGATGAAGCCGAGGTCCGGGTCGATGGCGCGTGCTTCCCGCATCAGCGGTTCGGCCGGATGGCCGGCCAGGTCGGCGGCGGCCAGGACCAGGCAGGGCGCCAGGCGGCGCACGGTGGCGCCCAGGTCGGCCGGGTCGGCGAGGACTTCGAGGCGATGCTCAAGGTCGGCGTCGGCCAGGGTGCGGGTGACGCGCCCGGCCCGGTCGGCATCGGGTTCGACGAGCAGGAGGACCGGGACCGGGGGCATGGCTAGGTCATCGCTGGCGTGTGCTCGGCCAGGAAGCGGGTCATGGCCTCGGCCGGCAGGGGCCGGCTGACCAGATAGCCTTGCATGCTGGGGCAATCCAGGGCGCGCAGGCGCTCGGCCTGTTCGGGCCGCTCGACGCCCTCGGCGACGATGTCGAGGTCGAGGCTGCGGCCCAGTGCGATGATGGCTTTGACGATCTCTGCGCTGTCCGGCTTGTCGAGCATGCCGGCGATGAAGGACAGGTCGATCTTGAGCTTGTCGACCTCGTGCTCCTGCAGGAAGGCGAGCGAGGAATAGCCGGTGCCGAAATCGTCGATGGCGATCCTGATGCCCAATTGCTTGAGCGCGCGCAGGGTGTCGGAGGCCCGCTCACGGTCGATCAGCAGGCAGCTTTCGGTGATCTCCAGTTCCAGCCGGTTGGCCGACAGGCCGTGCTGGGCGAGTTGTCCGCGCACCAGGTCGGCAAGCTGGCCGCGGCCGAGCTGTCGGGCGGAGATGTTGACCGCGGTGCGCTGGGGCGCCAGGCCAGCCGCGAGCCAGGCGGCGATCTGCCGGCAGGCTTCGCGCAGGACCCATTCGCCGAGTTCGAAGATGAGCCCGCTTTCCTCGGCCAGGGGGATGAAGTCGGCCGGGCTGATCAGGCCCAGGCGCGGGTGCTGCCAGCGCACCAGGGCTTCCATGCCGACCAGGCGGCCGTCGGCCAGGCTGACCTGGGGCTGGTAGTGCAGCACCAGTTCGCCGCGCGCCACGGCCTGGCGCAGGTCGGCTTCCAGGGTCAGGCGTTGTTGTGCGCGCCGGGTCATGTCGGGCGAGAAGAAGCGCAGCAGGCCGCGGCCGTCGTCCTTGGCCCGGTGCAGGGCGGCGTCGGCATTGCGCAACAGGGTGGCGGCATCGCGGCCGTCGATCGGGTAGAGGGCGATGCCGATGCTGGCGCCGACGTAGACCGGATGGCCGTCGATCTCGAACGGCTGCGACAGGCGGTCGATCAGGCGCTGGCCGATCAGGTCGATCCAGGGCAGGCCGGTGTCGAGCAGGATGTTGAATTCGTCACCGCCGATCCGGGCAATGGCCTCGCAGTCCGGCAACTCGGCGGCCAGGCGCTGGCTGGCCTCGACCAGGAGGGCATCGCCCTGGGCGTGACCGAGGCTTTCGTTGATGGTCTTGAAGTGGTCGAGGTCGATGTAGAGCAGGGCCAGCTGGTCATGGCTGCGCTCCGCGCGCTGGATTGCCTGGTGCAGCAGTTCGCTGAACAGGGCCCGGTTGGGCAGCCCGGTGAGCGGGTCGCGCTGGGTCAGGTAGTCGACCCGTTGTTCGGCCAGGCGCCGCTCGGTGATGTCGCGCAGCGAGCCGCGCACGCCCTGGCTGCGGCCATTCGGGTCGAACACCGGTTTCCCGATGTGCTCGATCCAGCGTTCGGCGCCGTCCCGGGTGCGCAGGCGGACGACCAGCAGGTCGGGGGCGCCAGGCGCGTTGCGCGCCTGCCAGGCCGGTACGTCGTCGGGATGGATCAGCCGGTCGAGCAGGCCGGGATCCTGGAAGAATTCGGCCGGCGCATGGCCGGACACCGTCAGGCAGGCGGGCGAGACGTAGAGGTAGCTGCCGTCGCTGGCCAGCCAGTATTCCCAGTTCGGCGAGTAGTCGGCCAGGATCCGGTACTTGCGTTCGCTCTGTTCCAGCAAGGCCGTGCGCTGGGCGACCTGGGCCTCCAGGTCGATGCGCAGGCGGGCGAGTTCGAGGTGGGTGCGCACCCGGGCGCGCACTTCGTCGATGTCGAACGGCTTGGTGACGTAGTCGGCGGCGCCGCAGGCGAAGCCCTTGACCTTGTCCTCGGTGGCATCGACCAAGGTGACGAAGATCACCGGGATGCGCTGGCCGACCGGGCTGGCCTTGATTTGCCGGCACACCTGGTAGCCATCCATGCCGGGCATCAGCACGTCGAGCAGGATCAGGTCGGGCGGGTGTTCGCCGATGGCCAGCTCGACCGCGCGGGCACCGTGGTTGGCCACCTGGATGCGATAGTCCGGCTTGAGCGCCTCGATCAGGGCATGGATGTTTTCCGGAATGTCGTCGACCACCAGCAGGCTGGGCGGCTGGCCATGCTCGGCCGGTATGGCGCTGACCGGGCGATCGCGGTGCCGGCGCAGTGCCAGCTGGGTGCGTACGCGCTGGCGCAGCAGGTCGGGATTGACCGGCTTGGTGATGTAGTCGGCGACGCCGAGCTTGAGGCCGCGGGCCTCGTCGGCGGCCTCGGACAGGGCGGTGACGAAGATCACCGGGATGTCGGCGGTGACGGGTCCGACTTCAGGTGCGAAAGCACCGAGTAGCCATCCATGCCGGGCATCTTGATGTCGAGCAGGATCAGGTCCGGCCGGGGCGACCGGGCGGCCAGTTCGAGCGCCTTTTCGCCCCGGGTGGCGGCCAGGATGGCATAGTCGTCGCGCAGGATGTTCATCAGGGCGTGCAGGTTTTCGTGCACGTCGTCGACGATCAGGATGCGGTCGCGGGCAGGGTCGGTCATGGCGTCGGGGTTTCGTCGAGTCGCGCGCGTAACTGGCGCAGGTGGTCGAGGGCGTGGTCGATGTCGAACACATCGACCTGCTTGGCCAGGAGGCTGGCCGGCTCGGCCAGCGGGGTGCCGGCGACCCCGGCCAGGAGTTCCGCGAGCAGGGGTTCGACCGCGCCGAGGTCGAAGCGCAGGGCGGTTTCCAGGCGTTCGGCGAGGCCGACCAGCGCCATCCGGTCGAAGGCGGTGCGGGCCGGCGCGACCGTGCGGTTCGGAGCCGAGAGGCCGTCGATCGCACGCATCAGGGCATCCAGGCGCTCGCGCAAGGTGGCTTGCGCGGCCTCGCCCGGCAGTTCGCCGCGCTTGAGCGCATCGTCGATGGCGGACACGATCTCGAACAGGGGTTGCGCACCCAGGTTGCCGGTCACCCCTTTGAGCCCGTGACAATAGTCCTCGGCATGTTGCGGGCCTTCTTCGCGCAGCAGGCGCTGGAGTTCGCCGGCCGCGTCCGGATAGTGTTCACGGAAGCGTTGCAGTTGGCGCCGGTAGGCCTCGACCTTGCCGCCGATCCGCTTGATGCCCTCGGCGGCATCGAGCATGGTCAGCGCGGCCAGGTCTTCCGGCACGGTCGGCGCCTCGGTGGCGAGAGCCGGCAGATCCGGCCCGCCCGGCCTGGCCCAGAGGGTCAACGCGGCCATCAGCCGGTCCGGGGCGATCGGCTTGGTGATGTGGTCGTTCATGCCGGCCGCCTGGGAACGCTCGGTGTCCTGGGCCATGGCCAGCGCGGTCATGGCGATGATCGGCAGGCGGGCCAGGGACTCCTGGCCGGGCTGCCGGCCCAGGGCCCGGATCCGGCGCGCCGCCTCGAGTCCGTCCATGATCGGCATCTGGATGTCCATCAGGACCGCGTCGTATCTTTGGCTGCGGACCCGGTCGACGGCGATGGCGCCATTCTCCGCGGTGTCGACCTCGATGCCTTCGCCACGCAGCAGCTCGATGGCGAATTCCCGGTTGATCTCGTTGTCCTCGACCAGCAGGACGCGCAGGCCGGCCAGGTGGCCGGGTGCCGGCGCGCTGGCCTGGGATGCCGGCTCGGCGCGCGCGGGCGCGGCCAGCACCCGGCCCCGGCCAAGCAGGTCGAGCGTGGTGTCGAGCAGGGTGGAGGGCGAGATCGGCTTGGCCAGGAAGGCATCCACCCCGGCCGCTTCGGCCAGGCGGATGACGTCCTCGCGGCCATAGGCGGTGATCATGACCACCTTGGGTACGCGCGCCAGGTCGGGCAGGGCGCGCAGGCGGCGGATCACTTCGTCGCCGTTCATGCCGGGCATGCGCCAGTCCATGTAGACGATGTCGAAGGGCTTGTCCCCGGCATGGCGGATCTGGTCGAGCGCCTCGGCGCCACTGGCGGCGCGGGTCACCTCGAGGCGGAAGAAGCTCAGCATGTCGGCGAGGATTTCCCGGGCCGCCTCGTTGTCGTCCACCACCAGCACGCGCACGCCCTTGAGCAGGGGGCCGGCCTGCTCGAGGAGGACCGGGTCGTGGCTTTGCTGGGCGATCTTGAGCCGGAGCGTGAAGCAGAGGGTGGTGCCGCGGCCGAGCTGGCTGTCCTCGACCCAGATGCGGCCGCCCATCATCTCCACCAGGTTGCGGGTGATCGCCAGGCCGAGCCCGGTGCCGCCGAAGCGGCGGGTGGTGGATTGGTCGGCCTGGCTGAATTTCTCGAACAGGCGGGCCTGGGCTTCGCTGGTCATGCCGATGCCGGTATCGCGCACGCAGGCTTGCAGCGTGAGCTCACCGCCGGTCGCGGACACGGCCTGGAAGGACAGCTCGATCTCGCCTTGCTCGGTGAACTTGATGGCGTTGCCGCACAGGTTGAGCAGGATCTGGCCGACCCGGAGCGGATCGCCGATCAGGGTCGGGGGCAGGTTGACGTCGTAGCGGATCAGGAATTCGACGCCCTTTTGCTCGGCCTGCGCGCCGATCGTGTCGGTGAGATGTTCCAGGACCGTGTCGAGCCCGAACTCGACGGCTTCCAGGTCGAGCTTGCCAGCCTCGATCTTGGAGAAGTCGAGGATGTCGTTGATGATGCCGAGCAGGTTGTTGGCCGCGGTCTGGGCCTTGACCAGCTGGCTGCGCAGCTTGGCCGGCAGGTCGGCCTTGAGCACCAGGTAGAGCATGCCCAGGATGGCGTTCATCGGGGTGCGTATCTCGTGGCTCATGTTGGCCAGGAATTCCGACTTCATGCGCGTGGCATCCTCGGCCAGGGTCCGGGCCCGCTGGGTTTCCTCGAGCGCGGTGCGTTGCGCGGTGATGTCCTCGATCACCGCGACCACGCCCAGTTCGGTTTGGCTCGGGTCGATGGCGCGGGCTGACAGACGGGCCCAGAACTGGCTGTCGTCGGCCCGGCGAAGAAGGAGCTCGCGGGTGTGGGTGACGCCGCGCCCGAGATCCGCCTCGGCCGCAGTGCCGCACGCCGACCAGGTCGCCTGGTCGGGATACCAGATGCGGGTCGGCCGGCCGACCTGGGCGCCGGGCGGATAGCCGAACATCTCGTCCATGCGCCGGTTGCAGCGGACGATCAGGCGCTGGCGCATGAGCACGATGCCGACACTGGCGGAGTCGAACAGGGCTTGCAGTTCGGCGGTCCGCTCGGCGACCCGGCGTTCCAGGTCTTCGTTGCTGGACTTCAGCTGGCTTTCACTGTTGGCCAGGCGCCGGTTGGCCTCGATCAGGTCGCGGTTGCGGCTCTCGATGGTCTCCAGCATGGCGTTGAAGGCATCGACCAGGGCGCCCAGTTCGTCTTCGCTGGCGCGTTCGGCGCGCCGGGTGTAGTCCTTCTCGATGCGCACCGCCTGGGCGGTGCGGGTGAGGTGTTCGAGCGGCTGGGACACCACCCGTTGCACCCGGGAAGCCAGCCAGGCCAGCAGCCCCAGGGTCAGGACCAGGGTCAACCCGGTGAACAGCAGGAGGTCGCGGCGCAGGGCATGCAGTTCGTCCAGACTGGCGCGGATGTACACGCTGCCGATGGTGGCGCCGTCGACCTGGACCGGCTCGCTCAGGCGCAGGTGCCCGGCAACATAGTCGAGCTGTCCCGGCGCGAGGGCCGGGACCGGGCAGGCGCCCGGCGGGGCGGCGTGGTATTGCGCGAACACCTGCCCGCTTTCGTCGTACAGGCAGGCATCGATGACTTCGCGCTTGCCCTTCAGGGTGGCCAGCGATTCATTGGCGACACGGTCGTCGTCGAAGCTGAGCGCGGCGGTGTTGCCGTCGGCGATCAGATGGGCCAGGGAACCGATGTCCCGCTCCAGTTCGACCTTGAAGCGACGCTGTTCGTAGACCACGAAACCGATGCTCTGCACGATCAGGGCGAACAGGCTGCCGACCAGGATCATGGCGGTCAGCTTGATGCGGATCGGCAGGCGGGCGAGGGTGGTGTTGAGCATGGCGATCATGGCACGGTGCGGGCGATTCCGAGGAGTTTGGCGCTGAGTCGCAGCTGGGCGGCACGGGCACCGTCCAGATTGATTTCCAGCTTGATCTTGCCGGCTTCCGGGTAGAAGCCGACCATGCCGCCCTGGTGGGCGAAATCGGGCTTGTCGCTGACCGTCAGCACCGGCTCGCCACGGGTCCGGCGCAGCAGGTCCGCCAGGCGCCGGTCGTCCTGGCCGACATACAGAATCTGGCATTGGCCGGGCGGGATGCTGGGTTCCACCAGCACCTTCAGGGTGGCGTCGCGCACCGGCCGGTTGGACAGATCGGTCATCAGGGCGGCGACCGGATCGGCGCCATACAGGCAAATCCGGAATTCCTGGCCGGCCGGCGCCGTCGGCCACTCGACGAACTTAGTGAGATGGAACAGGTAGGCGGCCTTGACCTTGGCCGCCAGGTCTTCGGCCAGGGCGCCGCCCGACAGGCACAGGCAGAGCGCGAGCACGCCCGCGCACCCGCGAGGCACGCACAAGGAGTGAGGACGCGGACAGCGCAAGGCAGCCTCAAAAGCGGTGGGAAACGCCGAGCCAGGCGTTGAAGCCGGGGTCGCGGAAGCCCCAGGGCATGTCATAGCGCCGGTCGCCCAGGTTGTTCAGGTCCAGGGTGAACTCGGTGTCCGGTCGCCAGGCATGCCGTAGCCGGGCGTTGACCACGGCGTAGTCGCCGAAGGCCTGCCGGGCGCCCGGATCGGCACTGTCGTAATAGCGGCCGACCCAGTGCAGGTAGGCATTGAGCGTCGTCTTCCCGGTCAGGCCGACGCGCAGGCCGAGGTTGGCGACCTGGTCCGGGACCATGGGGATCTCGGTCCGGGCCTGGCCGGGGTTTTCCAGGCGGGCGTGGGTGAAGGTGGCGTTGGCGAAGCCCTCGACCTGCTCGGCGACGCGCAGCGCCAGGTCGATTTCCAGGCCGCGCGCCACGGCCTGGCCGCTGTTCTCGGAGATCGACTGGGTATCGCTCAGCGCGCTGTCGACGATGGCGTCGTCGAGCGTGTTCCAGAAGGCGCGCAGGCCGATCCGGGTCCGCTCGCCAAGCTGCCAGTCGAGGCCGAGGTCGCGGCCCAGCCCGCTTTCCGGGGCCAGGTCCGGGTTGGCGACCTGGCCGACGTTCTGGTCGGACAGGGTGCCGCCGATCTGCTTGGCGGTCGGCGCCATGAAACTGGTGCCGGCATTGGCGTACAGCGCGAGGCCGGGCCGGGCGTTGTAGCGCAGGCCCAGGCTCCAGAGGTTCTTGTGCCACTCGGCCGTGTCGGTGTCCGGGATGTGGCCGCCGAGCAGGGTGTAGTCGTGGCTGAGTCGGTCATGGCGCAAGCCGGCGCGAACCACCCAGGGCCCGAATTGCAGCTTTTCCTGGACGAACAGGCCGGTCGAGGCGGCTTTGGCGTCATTCACCCGGGTGGTGGCGTCGTCGCCCGGGGCCTGCTGGGTGGTCCAGTAATGGACCCGTTGATGGTCGATGCCGAAGGTGAGCAGGCCGAGTTCGCCCTGCCGGTGGCTGACGGTCAGGTCCATCGGCCGGATCGTCTGCCGGATGCGGTCGGAACCGGTCGAGTCCAGGCCAACAGGAAAGGCGTCGTTGCCAAAAGCCCGGTCATAGCGCCGCTCGCCCAGCTTGAACTGGACGTGCCAGTCGGCGGCCAGCGGGTTGTTGTAGGTCAGGTTCAGGGTGTCATAGCGGTGCTCGAAATCCCGGTTCGGCCGGCCCAGGTCGCCGTCGTGCGCAGTGTGGTGGGCGAACAGGGTGATGCCATGCTCGGGCCGTTCGAAGGCGTAGTTGAGCTGGGCGAACAGGCGCGTCTTGTGGTAGTCGGGATCCTCGACGGTCTGAAGCCAGGAGCCCTGCGGGCCGTATTGCGTGTAGTCCGAGCTTTCCAGGGCACCGCTCAGGCGGTAGCTGAAGGCGCCACTGCGCCCCTGGTGCAGGAGCCGGCCGGTATGGCTGTTCCAACTGCCGGTGCCGAGGGCAACCCGGGTCAGGGGCTGGTCGACCCGCTGGCGCAGGACGAAGTTGGTGGTGCCGGCGAGCGGCGTGAGATTGCCGGCGAAATCCATGGTCAGGTAATTGGAGTAGAGCACAGAGGCGGGCCCCTTGTGGATCTCGATCCGCTCGATGGCCTGGGGGTCGAGACTCATGGCATCGACGAACGAGTCGATCGGCAAGCCGTCCAGCAGGTAGCTGTTGTACTTGGGGCCGAGGCCGGCATAGGCGCCCCAGTTGGCATCGTTGCGCGACAGCACGTTGACGAACTGGCCCGAGGTGTAGCGCATCAGTTCGGCCAGGTTGCGGTTGTGCTCGGGCCGGCCGGCGATGTCGTCGGCCTGGAGCACGACGATCTTCTGGGTCACGCTGTCGGGCGACTGGGCGATCTTGGTGTCGGTGACCACCAGGTCGGCCAGCATTTCCAGGCTGGTCACGTCGACGAAATGGCCGAGCGGCAAGTCGCGCAACGGATCGGCTGCGAATGCACCCGGGGTCCAGAAGGGCAGACTGGACACGAGCGCTCCGATGAGCCGGTTCGGGTGTCGCGTTGGCATGACATGACTCCTGCGGGCACGGGTTCTGGGTGATGACGCTGGACGCAGCGCTCCCGACGCCGCGCATGCACGTCCTGGCGTCGTGAGTTGGGCCTGTATAATCATACTACCTGGCGCCTGCGGTCAGAACGCCGATTTGTTCCAAGTCAAGGTGACGCCCCGGTGTGCGCATTACCCTCGTTTGCCTCGTCCCCTTCTGGCGTGTGGGTTGTCCCGGTATGAAGCTGAAGACCAAGATCTGGTTGATCCTCGCGGCCTTGATCGGCTGCGTGCTGGCCGTCGATCTCTTTTTTGCCCACCGCAAGCTGACCGCCGAGCTGCGCGCCGAGGCGGCTTTCGACGCCCGCACCGTGTACGGCTTCATGATGGCCACCCGGCGCATCTACCAGGAACAGTTCGTGCGCAGCGGGCTGCCGGTCAACGAACGGACCATCGGCTTCCTGCCCGCGCACTCGTTCTCGCGCATCTCGCGCGATTTTCGCAACTGGAACGACAGCGGCATCCTGTTCAACAACGTCACCGACGTGCCGCGCAACCCGGGCAATCGCGCCGACCGCGATGAAATGCGCGCCATGGAATGGTTCCGCAAGCATTCGGACGCCAGCGAACGGCTTGACGACATCGTCGATGCGCGTGGTTTGCGCTTCATGCTTTACACCGCGCCGATCCGGGTGGAGCCGTTCTGCCTGACCTGCCACGGTCGCCGTGAAGCGGCACCGAAGAGCATTCGCGAAGCCTATTCGACCGCCTATGATTATCAGGTCGGCGACCTGCGCGGGGTGGTCAGCATCCGCATCCCGCTGGCCAAGTTCGATGACCGACTGTGGCGTCTGTGGAGCGATCAGTTGATCAAGAGCCTGGTCGGCTATTCGATCATCTTCCTGGTCCTCGGCCTGATCCTGGACCGCCTGGTGACGACCCGCCTGGCCCGCCTGGAGGCCGGTGCGCGGCGCTTCGCCAGCGGTGACTATACGGCCCGGGTGGCCCCCTGCGGAAGCGACGAAATCTGCGGTCTGGCCCAGGCCTTCAACACCATGGCCGAAGCGGTCCGCCAGCGCGAGCAGGTGCTCGGCAAGCTGTCCCTGGCGGTCGAGCAGAGCTTCGAGAGCGTGTTGATCACCGACCTCGAGGGCCGCATCGAATATGTCAACGAGGCCTTCGTGCGCCAGACCGGCTACGGGCGCGAGGAAGTGCAGGGCCAGCGGCCCAGCCTGCTCCAGTCCGGCAAGACGCCGCCCGAAACCTATGCCGCGCTGTGGCGCGCCCTGGCCGCCGGCGAGGTCTGGCAGGGTGAATTCATCAACCGGCGCAAGGACGGCAGCGAATACATCGAGGCGGCGATCATCTCCCCGGTGCGCGACGCGGCCGGGCAGAGCACCCATTACCTGGCGGTCAAGCAGGACATCACCGAACGCAAGGCGGCCGAGGCGCGCATCCACGCCCTGGCCTATTTCGACGGCCTCACCGGCCTGCCCAACCGGACCCTGCTGGTCGACCGCCTGACCCAGCTGCTGGCCACGGCGCGCCGTGGCCAGCAGCTGGAGGCGCTGGTCCTGCTCAACGTCGACCGCTTCAAGACCATCAACGACGCCCGTGGCCACGCCCTCGGCGACGCCTTGCTGGCGGCGCTGGGCGCGCGCCTGCGCCGCCTGGTCCGGGAGGAGGACACCCTGGCGCGCATGGCCGCCGACGAATTCGCCCTCTTGCTGCCCTTCCCGTTCACCCGGGCCGAGGCGACCCTGCGCCATGCCCTGGCGGTGGCCGAGAAGATTCAGCGCAACCTGGAGATGCCCTTGCAAGTGGCCGGTGAGGAGATCGCCCTCAGCGTCAGCCTGGGCGTGACCCTGTTCCCGGATACCGAGGCCGACTCGGTCGAGGCCATCCTGCGCCGGGCCGACAACGCCCTGCATCGGGCCAAGTCAGCGGGCGGCAACCAGGTCGCCTGCTTCGAGATGGGCATGGGCGAGGCCGCCGAGCAGCGCTTCCGCATCGAGCGCGAACTGCGCCGGGCGATTCCGGCCGGGGAACTGCGCCTGTTCCTGCAACCGCAGGTCGATGCCGAGGGCCGCCGGGTCGGCGCCGAGGCGCTGGTGCGCTGGCAGCATCCCGAGCGCGGCTTGCTGCCGCCCTCGGTGTTCATCCCAGTGGCCGAGGAATCCGACCTGATCGTCGACCTGGGCGGCTGGGTGCTCGGCCAGGCTTGCCGGCTCATGGCCAGCGAGGAAGCCGCCGGGCGGCCGCTGCGCCTGTCGGTCAACCTGAGTCCGCGCCAGTTCCGCCGCGCCGGCTTCGTGGCCTGGCTGCGCGATCTGCTGGCCAGCAGCGGCGCCGATCCGCACCACCTTACCCTGGAAGTGACCGAGGGCCTGGTGATCGACAACCTGGCCGAAGTGGTGGCCCGGATGACCGAACTGCGCGACCTGGGCCTGCATTTCTCGGTGGACGACTTCGGCACCGGCTATTCCTCGCTGGCCTACCTGAAGCGGCTGCCGATCGCCGAGCTGAAGATCGACAAGAGTTTCGTCCAGGATGCCCCGGAAGACCCGGGCGACGCCGCCCTGGTCGAGACCATCCTGGCGGTGGCGCGCGGCATGCACCTCAGGGTGGTCGCCGAGGGTGTCGAGACCGAGGCCCAGGCGGCGTTCCTCAACGCGCGCGGCCAGGTGATCCACCAGGGCTATCTGTATGGCCGGCCGGAACCGGCCGAAGTCTGGCTGGCGCGTTGGCGGGAGGGGGCCTGATCGGGCCTGAGCGGCGGTCCCTGGGTCAGTCGGCGTGCAGGCTGACCGGTATCCGGCGTGCCCCGAACGGCGTGCCGAACGGTTCGAAGCGGCCGGCCACCGGCGTGCCGCAAGCCGGGCAGCGGCCCTGCGTGTCGAGCCGGTAGGCGGGGATCTCGTACCAGTCGCGTTCGATCAGCGCCTGGCCGCAGCCGGGGCAGAAGGTGGTGCCGCCGGCCCGGTCATGCACGTTGCCGGTGTAGACATAATGCAGCCCGGCGGCCAGCGCCTGGGCGCGGGCGCGGGCCAGCGTGGCGGGCGGTGTGGCGGGCCGGTCCATCAGCTTGTAGTCGGGGTGGAAGGCGGTGAAGTGGAGCGGCACGTCGGGCCCCAGTTGGCTCGCGATCCAGTCCGACAGGGCGCGGATTTCAGCTTCGGAATCGTTCAGGCCGGGGATCAGCAGGGTGGTGATCTCGACCCAGACCGAGGTTTCCCGGTGCAGCCAGACCAGGGTGTCGAGGATGGCTTGCAGGTGGCCGCCGCAGTATTTCACATAGAAATCGTCGGTGAAGCCCTTGAGGTCGACGTTGGCGGCGTCCATCTCGGCGTAGAACTCGGTGCGCGGCGCGGCGTGCATGTAGCCGGCGGTGACCGCGACGTTCTTCAGCCCGGCGGCCCGGCAGGCGCGCGCCGTATCGATGGCGTATTCGGCGAAGATGACCGGATCGTTGTAGGTGTAGGCCACGCTGCGGCAGCCCATGCGCGCGGCGGCCCGGGCGATCTCGTCCGGGTCGGCGCGGTCCATCAGGCGGTCCATGTCCTTCGATTTGGAGATGTCCCAGTTCTGGCAGAACTTGCAGGCCAGGTTGCAGCCGGCGGTGCCGAATGAAAACACCGAGCTGCCGGGGAGAAAGTGGTTGAGCGGCTTCTTCTCGATCGGATCGATGCAGAAGCCGGAGCTGCGGCCGTAGGTGGTGAGCACCATGGCGCCGTCCAGCATCTGGCGCACGAAGCAGGCGCCGCGCTGGCCCTCGTGCAGCTTGCAGTCACGCGGGCAGAGGTCGCACTGGATCCGGCCGTCGTCGAGCCGGTGCCACCAGCGGGCGGGATGACGCGATTCGGGGATCATGCCGGTTCCTTGAATTTTTCGACGGTGTAACGCGACAGCTTGACGTCGTCGGCCCAGTAGTCGGCCGGCAGCCCGGCCTTCTGCTTGAGATGGGCGAGGAAGTCCTCGGCGCGCGGCAGCTGTTCCCAGACCTGGGGCAGGAAAGTGCCGCGCCGGCCGCGCCATTCCAGGATCACGCCGTCGAGGCCCGGGCGCAGCTGGGCGAGGGCATCGGCCTGGCTGGCGCAGGCGATCGGCTCGGGCGCGCTCAGGAGCGACACCTCGACCCGGGTGTCCGGCAATTCCTGCGGGCTCAAGGGGGGAAAGCGCGGGTCGCGCAGGGCGGCGGCGCGGGCGTTGGCGGTCAAGTCTTCGCCGAGCGGCCGCCAGGCTACCAGGGAACCGATGCAGCCGCGCAACTGGCCGGCCTGGGTCAGGGTGACGAACACCGCGCCCGGCGTGTCCAGCCAGGCCGGACGCTCGGGCCGGGTGTGGGGCAGGGCCAGGGCCTCGGCGATGGCGGCGCGGGCGAGCTCGAGCAGCAGGCGGCCCTGGGTTTCGCTGTGGCTCATGGCGCAGCCTCGGTGAAGGCGAAGGCGGCATAGCCGACCACCCGGCGGCGGTCGCCGGCGGTGTCCCCGCTGTTGCGCCGGTCGAGCAGATGCGGGGTCAGCCCGCGTCGCTGGGCTGCCAGCAGCAGGCCGTTCACCGGATGGGCGCCACAGGCCTGCTCGCCGACCAGGTGGGTGTCCAGGGCCAGGATCGCGGCACAGGTGTCGGCGTCGATCCGGCGCGCTGCGTCGTAGCCGAGGAAATGCGACAGGTCGGAGCTGACCACGATCAGGGTTTCATCGCCGCCCCACAGGCGGTCGAGCACCTCGGCCACCTGGGCGGGGCTGGCGCCGCCCACGGCCAGGGGCACCAGGGTGAAGTCGCGCAACACGCTTTGCAGGAAGGGCAGCTGCACTTCCAGCGAGTGCTCCAGGGCATGGGCGTCGGGCCGGACTTCGACCTGGGGCAGGTCGGCGATGGCTGCCACCGCCTGGGCATCGACCCTGACCCGGCCGAGCGGCGTGTCGAAGGCGTCGGCACCGGGCAGGGCCAGGCCGGGCACCCAGACCCGGTGCACCGGACCGAGCAGGACCACCCGGCGGATGCTGTCCGCGCGGGCCCCGAGCAGGGCATAGGCGTGCGCCGCGACGGCCCCGGAATACATGTAGCCGGCATGCGGCGCGATGATCGCCTTGGCGTGCAGCGGCGCGGGCGCGACGTCGGCCAGCAGGGCCCGCACGTCACGGCGCAAGGTGGCGGCATCGCCGGGATAGAACATGCCGGCCACGGCGGGCGGGCGGACCTGGGTCATCGCGGACTCCTTGATTCCGGTTTCTCACTTAAAATTTAGGGTATGGCCCCCCAGACTCCAACCCGAATCGCCCGTTTTTTTGCCCTGCTCCCGGCCGCCGGCGTCGGGGCCCGCATGGGGGCGGACGGCCCCAAGCAATACCTGCCGCTGGCCGGCCGCACCATGCTCTGGCATGCCATCCATGCCTTCGAAGCGCTGCCCGAAGTGACCCGCACCTATGTCGTGCTGTCGCCCGAAGACACGCTCTGGGACCGCCAGGACTGGTCCGGCCTGGGCAAGCTCGCGGTGCTGCGCCGGGGCGGCGTGACCCGGGCCGAGACGGTGGCCAACGGCCTCGCCGCGATCGCCGATGAGGTCGGCCCGGACGACTGGGTGCTGGTCCACGACGCGGCGCGGCCCTGTATCTCCGGCGCCCTGCTGCGCCGGCTGATCGACAGCCTGGCCGAGGATCCGGTCGGTGGCCTGCTCGCCGCCCCGGTGGCTGACACCCTGAAGCGCGAGGGGGCGCCGGGCCGGGTCCGGGAAACCGTGTCCCGGGAACGCCTGTGGGGCGCCCAGACGCCGCAGATGTTCCGCCATGGCCTGCTCAGCCGGGCCCTCGCCCAGGCCGGCACGGCGGTTACCGACGAAGCCTCGGCGGTCGAAGCGCTCGGCCTGTCGCCCCGGCTGGTGGAAAGCGACATGAGCAACCTCAAGGTCACCTGGCCGCGCGACCTGGAAGTGGCCGAGTGGTGGCTGACCCGCAGCTGAGGCGCCCGGCAGATCGCCTTTATTGCTTGGCGATCCCCACCGCGCCGGGCTATAAAAGGCACTCAGCCACCCACCCCCGGAGCACCGTGCGCGATAGCCAAAGACTGGATTGGCGGCGGGTCCTGGTCCTGGTCGCCGGTGTCCTTGCGGTTGCCTGTCCGGCCGCCGGGGCCATGCTCAATTCCGACCAGATCTATCGCCAGGCCCGGCCCTCCATCGTCGAGGTCCGGCAGGAGCTGAAGGCCAACGACGGCATGCACACCCGGTCGACCGGCTTCCTGGTCGAGAACCCGCGCCGGGTGGCGACCAATTACCACGCCATCGCCAAGAGCGTGTTCTATCCGGAGGATTATCGCCTCGTCGTCCTGTCCGGCAACGCGCGCCGGCACCAGGTCTCGGTGGTCGCGGTCGATGTCACCAACGACCTGGCCATCCTGGAGATCTCGCCGGCCCTCGACGCGACGCCGCTCGCCATCAACCCGGCCGTGCCGGCCAAGGGCAAGAAAGGCTATTCGATCGGCAACTCCGGGGGCTTCGGGCACAGCATCGTCGAGGGCACCCTGAACGGCGAGGCCGAGCAGGCCGGCCTGCCGATGATCCACTTCTCCGGCGCCATCAACCACGGCATGAGCGGCGGCCCGACCCTGGATGGCGCGGGCGCGGTGGTGGGCATCAACACCGCCATCGTCAACGATCGGCAATCGACGTCCTTCCTGGCCCCCGCCCGCTTCCTGAACGCCCTGATCGCCCAGGCCCCCACGGCCGGCCCCCCGAGCCTGGCGAGCTTGAAGCAGGACATGGCCAGGCAATACCGGGCATACGGCCAACAGCAGGTGCGCGCCGCGCTCGAACCCAGGCCACGGACCGGGCGGCTCGGCCCGTTCACCATCCTGGCGCAACTCCATCCGGACCGGGAATGTGGCGGCGACCGCGACGACGAGGTGGGCGACCGCTTCAAGGTCTACCGGCAATCGTGTGAATCGGCCTACGCGGCCTTCGTGCTGGACGAACTGAGCGTCGGCCTGATCGCGGTCGGACACTACTGGCTGCACGGCCCCGGCTTCAGCCCGATCCAGATGGCCCGGGTGCAGGAACACAAGCTGCGCGAACTGGCCAACCTGGAGGAAGCCCCGAACCGGGAACTCGGTCCCTGGCAATGCCGGCAGGCCCGTCTGCGGGTGGCCGACGACCTGCCGGTCGACCTGCATGCCTGCCGGCGGGCGCTGAAGAACCTGCCCGGACTGCACGACTATCGCTTCCGCGCGACCCTGTTGATCCCCGGGACCGACGCCCTGGTGGCCGCCATGGGCGCCCACGGCTTCGACGAGGCCAACGCCCAATCGCTGTTGCGCGCGCTGCTCGATGCGCTGCGCTATCGTCCCTTGGCCGGGAGCGGACCATGACCGTGACCTGGCGTGACCCGGGGTCAGGCCGCCGAGTCGCGTTCATCGCCCTCATGCTGCTCTGGCTGGTTTACCTGCAGCAAGCCGGCATCGTCCTGGTCAACGACGACGACGCCATCGCCTATGCCTACCACTACGGCACCTTGCTCGGCGTGGCCGGCCTCTGGGTGCTTGGCTGGTCGTGGCTGACCGGGAGCCGGCAGGGCCGGCACCACCTGGCCGAACACCTCGGCCTCGGGGCGGCCTTCCTGGCCATCAACGATGCGATCCTCGGCTGGCTGATCCCCTGGCTGTTCTTCATCGTCGGCTGGCCCTGGCATGTCTACTTCTATTGGGCCCTGCTGGCCGTCCTGCTGGCGGCCATTGCCCTGGCCCATCTGCGCATCGCCTACGCCCGGCTGAGCGGCGCCCTGCTGCTGGTCTGGGCCCTGGTCAGCCTGTGCGGCGCCTTCTGGCTGGCAACCTACATCGGATTCCAGCGCGCCAACGCACCTTGGATATTGCCCTACTACGCCAACCTCTACGACCCGAGGCTCATGATCCGTCCGGCCGGGGACCTGGACAGCACACTGAAGGATCTCTGGCGAGGCGACTGGTCGGCGACAGGGAAGACCGGGCAAGAGTCTGCACGGACGGTCTCAAAGTCCGAACACCCCCCGACGCCGCTAGTTCCACCGGGGCTGCGTGACCAGCACGAGCAAGACCAATAGAACGGCGAGGATGCCCGGAATGGCAGTGACGGCCAGTGCGGCAATGGCCAGGCCGACTTTGCCCCGCGCCTGCCATGCGTAGCCGGCCCACAGACTGAGGGCCATGACGCCGAGCAGGCCAAGCCAGAGGGCGAGATTGAACGAAGAGACCGAACCATCGCCCAGCCCGATGACAAAAAAGGCCACGGCGACGAGCGTGGTCAGCGTCGAGCACGCGAAGAAAGCCCGGAACAAGAAGCGGCCACGAGGGCTGGGTGTCGGGTTGGTCGTCATGCGGGGCGGCTTGCGGTTCTATGGCGAGGGGCGTGGCGGCAACGTCAGCTTAACGGGCGGTCGGCAATTTGGCCGTCCCTGTTGAAGCACAAGTTAGGCATGGCGGATGAAAACATAACAAATCAAATTCCCTTGAAATAATGAACCTGTGCTCGGTCCCCTACTTTCTTCTATTGACGCTCTGGCCGCCAGCACGCAGACCTTGCGCATGCCTTTGCCACCCTTGTCCTGAATCGCGGCCCCATGGCGGTGGTGAGTTCGCTGGACCGGCTGCCGCGTCCTCGATGGGGCGATGCGCAGTAGAATCCTTGGCATGAGGCGCGCACAGGTGAGTTTCAAGGTCCGATCCCGGAGGCCGGTCTACCGGTCCGGGGCGGGTGGTTTTGCGCCGGGCGGCGGCTGACCATGGCCAAGCGCTTCTCCGGTCCGCCCCGTCGTCCACGCAATCCGGTGGCCAAGGCGGTGCGCACGCCTTTGTTCAAGATGCGGGTGGTCGAGGACAAGCGGGCCCGCGAGGCGGAGCGGCGGGCGCGCCAGGAAAAGGCGATGCACCAAAAGGGGGATGACGACCCCGATTGAAGGTAAAATCCGGGGCCCATCCATCCCGGGCCCGGCCCTGAACTCATGCTTATCGCGGTCAGCGAACTCATCGTCCGGTTCATGGAGCGGCTGGGCGTCGATACCCTGTACGGCATTCCCGGCGCGCATATCCTGCCGGTCTACGACCGCCTGCGCGATTCGGGCATCCGGCACATCCTGGTCAAGCACGAGCAGGGCGCCGCCTTCATGGCCGGCGGCCACGCCCGCGCCTCGGGGCGCATCGGCGCCTGCATCACCACCGCCGGGCCGGGCGCCACCAACCTGGTCACCGGCATCGCCAACGCCTACGCCGACCGCCTGCCGGTACTCATCATCACCGGCGAGACGCCGACCTACATCTTCGGCAAGGGCGGCTTGCAGGAAAGCTCGGGCGAGGGCGGCAGCATCGACCAGGTGGCGCTGTTCAAGGGCATCACCCGCTACAACAAGATCGTCGAGCGCACCGATTACCTGGAGACCGTGCTCAACCAGGCCGCGCGCATCCTGCGCTCGGACAAGCCGGGGCCGGTGCTGCTGTCATTTCCCTACAACCTGCAAAAGGAAATGGTCGACGCGGCGATCCTGGAGCGGGTCGCCACCGGGCGTCGCTCGCGCGGCCAGAGCCAGTGCCAGGAGCCGGCGCGCGCCCTGGCCGACATGCTGACCCAGGCCCGGCATCCGGTCATCGTCGCCGGCCATGGCTGCCTGCGGGCCGGGGCCCAGGGCCAGCTGGCCCGGCTGTCCGACGCCTTGGGCATCCCGGTGGCCACCAGTCTCAAGGCCAAGGGCGCCCTCAGCGAGCAGTCGCCCCTGGCGCTCGGCAGCCTGGGCGTCACGTCGAGCGGCCATGCCTACCAATACATCGTCGATCATGCCGACCTGGTGCTGTTCCTCGGCGCCGGCTTCAACGAGCGCACCAGCTACGTCTGGGACCCCACCCTGCTGGCCGGCAAGCGGGTGGCCCAGGTGGACAGCGATTTCGAGCAGCTGGAAAAGGTGTTCAAGGCCGATCTGGCCATCGAGGGCGACATCCGCGAGGTGCTCGACGGCGTGCTGGAACAGCTCGACGCGGTCGACGGCGCCTCGCTGGAGCCGCGCCGGGCCGAGGTCGGCCGCACCCGGGCCCAGGTGAACAGCGACTATGTCCTGTTCCAGTCCGGCTTCGCCCTCATCGAGCAGTTCTTCCGCCGGCTGGAGGCCGCGTTTCCGAGCGGCGTGCAGGTGTTCGACGACAACATCATCTTCGCCCAGAACTTCTACAACGTGGCCGCCGGCAACCGCTACCATCCGAATTCCGGCATCTCCTCGCTCGGCCATGCCCTGCCGGCGGCGATCGGCGCCCGCCTGGCCGATCCGCGGATCACCTTCGCCATCCTGGGCGACGGCGGCTTCCAGATGTGCGGCTTCGAGCTGATGACCGCGGTCAACCACGGCGTGCCGGTCAACGTGGTGCTGTTCAACAACGGCACCATGGGCCTGATCCGCAAGAACCAGTTCCAGCACTACGACCGCCGCTACATCGGCTGCGACTTCATGAATCCCGATTTCGCCCTGCTGGCGCAGGCCTTCGGCGTGGCCTACAAGAAGATCGAGCAGCCGGACGACCTCGACGACCTGTTCGCGCA
The DNA here is from genome assembly GCA_049322515.1 of Pseudomonadota bacterium. Lineage (GTDB taxonomy): Bacteria > Pseudomonadota > Gammaproteobacteria > Burkholderiales > Thiobacillaceae > Parasulfuritortus. The sequence continues at coordinate 13,845 of JBMOQW010000025.1, read as the reverse complement.
TCACGACCTGGCTGGCGCGATCAACCTGATCGAGATCGTCATCGACAAGGACCTGTTCCCCAACTACTCCTCGCGGCGATGATGGCGGCGGCACACGACTTCGTCCTGGTCATCCCGGTCGCCGACCGGCCGCGCCAGCTGGCCGAGTGCCTGGCCAGCCTGCGCCAGTTGCGGGAGCGCTATCCCTATCCGGGGCAGGTTGCCCTGCTTGTGGTCGACGACAGCCTGGAAGCGGCCAACCAGGACCGCCATCGCGCCGTGCTCGCCGACAGCGGCCTCGACGGCCACTATCTCGGCCAGGATGAACAGCGCGCCCTGGTGGCGGGGCTGCCCGAGTCGCTGCGGGCGCGCCTGCGCGGCCTGCTCGGCGACCCGGCCGGTGGCTTCGGCCACAAGGGCGCCTCGGTGACCCGCAATCTCGCCACCCTCTGGTTGCGCCGGCATGCCCAGGGCGGACGCCGGCTGTACTGGTTCTTCGACAGCGACCAGGAATTCCGGGTCCGCATGCGCAGCCCGGAGGGCGAGGCGGAACCCTATGCCGTCGATTACCTGAACGCGCTCGATCGCCTGTTCGCCGAGACGCCGACCCGGATCCTGACCGGCAAGGTGGTGGGCGATCCGCCGGTGTCGCCGGCGGTGATGGCCGGCACCCTGATCGACGATGCCGAGGCGTTCCTGGCCGAACTGGCCGGGCAGGCGCCGGACGCGCCCTGCGGTTTTCATGCGCCGCCGGTGGCCGCCAGCGACGCGGCCTACCACGACATGTCCGACCTGTTCGGCTTCCGTGCCCCGAGCGCGCCGTTCCGTTATCGCTGCGACCTGGCCGGCGCGCATGACCACCGTGCCTGCCTGGCCGGCTTCGCGGCGCGCCTGGATCGCTTTTTCGACGGCGAGCATCCGACCCGGCGCAGCTACTACGAGGCCGGCGATCCGGACCCGACCCCGGCGCGCACGCTCTACACCGGCAACTACGTGCTGCGTGGCGATGCCCTGGACACCTTCATCCCGTTCGCCGAGCTGCGCCTGCGCATGGCCGGCCCGACCCTGGGCCGCCTTCTGCGCGCGCGCTGGGGCGCCGGCTTCGCCTCGGCCAACCTGCCCATGCTGCATCGGCGCGCGCCGGTCGAGCTTGGCCGTTCGGAATGCCGGCCCGGCCTCGACCGGCACGCCGACACGGTCGACCTGAGCGGCGAGTTCGAGCGCCAGTATTACGGCGACGTGATGCTGTTCAGCGTCGAGGCCCTGGCGCTGCGCGGCTACCCGGACACCATGCCGGAGGCCGACGACCTGGCCGCCCAGGTGACGGCGGTCGAGACCACCCTGCGCGACCGCTACCTGGCGCGCCAGGCCGACACCGCGCGGCGCATCGATACCTTGGCGCACCGCTTCGAATCGGAAGCTGCCTGGTGGCACTGGCGCGCCGAAGACGCGCCGGCGCGGGCCGCCATGAACCGCTTCCTGGACCACCTGCGCGGCAACTTCGGCCACGGCGCGCCGGTCTGGGCCCGCCTCAACGCGGTGCGGACGGCGCGCCTGGCGGCGATCGCCGGCGCCCTTGCCGCCTATCCCGACGATCGCGCGGCTTGGGCTGCGGCGCTGGAGGCGGTGGCATGAACGTCTTCGTCCTGAATGCCGGTCGTTCCGGCTCCAGCACCTTCATCGCCGCCTGCCGGCCCATCGAGAATTTCAGCGCCGGCCACGAAACCCGCGCGCGCCTGGTCGGGCCGCAGCGCCTGGCCTACCCGGCGCGCCACATCGAGGCCGACAACCGCCTGTCTTGGCTGCTCGGCCGGCTCGACCAGGCCTATGGCGACCGGGCCTGGTACGTCCACCTGGTGCGCGATCCGGACGCGGCCGCCGCCAGTTTCGTTCGGCGCGCCGGGTTCGGCATCATGAAGGCCTACCGCGAGGGCATCCTGCTCGATCCCGAGGCGCCGCCGGACCCCGAGGCCCTGGCGCGCGACTACCTGGCCACGGTGGACGCCAACATCGCCCTGTTCCTGAAGGACAAGTCGCACGTGATGACGGTACGCCTCGAGTCGGCCAGCGAGGATTTCCAGCAGTTCTGGGACTGGATCGGCGCCCGGGGCGATCTCGACCGGGCCCTGGCCGAATGGACGGTGCGTCACAACGCCTCGCCGCCCCCCTGAGTCACTGCGGGATCTGCCAGTCTTCGATCCCGACCGGCCGGCCGAGCAGGAACCCCTGATAGCCCTGGCAGCCGTGACTGCGCAGGAAATCGTACTGGGCCTCGGTTTCCACGCCTTCGGCGATCACCGTCAGGCCAAGTGACTGGCTCATGGCCAGGATGGCGCGCACGATGGCGACGTCGTTGGCGTCGTCGGGTATGCCGGCGATGAATGCGCGGTCGATCTTGAGCTGGTCGAGGGGCAGGCGCTTCAGGTAGGACAGCGAAGAGTAGCCGGTGCCGAAATCGTCCATCGAGAAGCCGACCCCGAGCGCGCGCAGCGTTTCCATCTGTTCGATCACCGCTTCGTGCTGTTCCAGGACCACGCGCTCGGTGAGCTCGAGCTTGAGGCGATCCGGCCGGGCCCGGGTGTCGTCCAGGATGCGCGCCACCGCATGGGCGAAATCGGCTTGCCGGAATTGCACGGCACTGACGTTGACCGCCAGGGTGAGCCCGGCATGGCTTGGTGTTTCCGCCCAGCGCGCCAGTTGTGCGCAGGCGGTTTCCAGGATCCACAACCCGAGCGGCAGGATCAGGCCGGTTGATTCGGCCAGGGGGATGAACTGGTCGGGCGACACCGGGGCCTGTCCGGGGGGCTGCCAGCGCACCAGCGCTTCGGCACCGATCAATCGGCCCTCGGCGTCGAACTGGGGCTGGTAGACCAGGTGGAACTCGTGCTCGGCGAGGCCGCGCCGCAGGGCGGCTTCCAGGGCGATGCGGGCGTCGATGTCGGCCTGCATCTCGGGGTTGAAGAAGCGGATGGCATTCTTGCCGGCGTTCTTGGCGGTGTAGAGGGCCACCTCGGCTTGCTGGAGCAGGTGTTCCGGCGCCGGCGCGCGGCCTTGGAACAGGGTCAGACCGATGCTGGTGCTCAGGTGGTGGCCCTGCGGCGTGGCTTCGGTGCGGAAGGTCCGGTTCAACGCCGTGCGCAGTTTTTCGCTCACCGCTTCCGCCTGCCGGGCGGCGCCGGTCGGGTCGGGGCCGAGGCCCTCCAGCATCACCACGTATTCGTCGCCGCCCAGGCGCGCCACGGTATCGTGCTGGCGAACCTGGGTCAGCAGGACGCGGGCGACTTCGACCAGCATCTGGTCGCCGGCATCGTGGCCCTGGGTGTCGTTGAGCCCCTTGAAATTGTCCAGGTCGAGGATCAGCAGGGCGCCGTGCTGGCCGTGTCGCTCGCTGGCGGCCTGGGCCTGGCCGAGCCGGTCCATGAGCAGGCGGCGGTTGGGCAGGTGGGTGAGTGCATCATAGTTGGCCAGGCTGCGGATGCGTTCCTCGTCCTGCTTGCGCGCGGTAATGTCGAAGCAGTAGCCGATATAGCCCAGGAACTCGCCACCGGTGCCGTAGCGCGGCACGCCCTCGTCATGAATCCAGCGGTACTCGCCGCTGATGTGCCAGAGCCGATAATCGATGTGGAAGCTGTCGCGTCGCTCGAAGGCCGTCCGGTAGGTCGCCAGGCAGGCGTCGCGATCTTCCGGGTGGATGTCCTGGAGCCAGCCCTCGCCCAGGGCCTCGGCCAGGGGGCGGCCGGTGAAGCGCAGCCAGGGCTGGTTGAAGTAGTCGTGGGCCTGGTTCGGCCCGGAGGTCCAGATCAGGGTCGAGCCGCTGTTGGCGAGGTTGCGGAAATGCTGTTCGCTGTCGCGCAGGCGCTGCTCGGCACGGGTCAGCGCGGCGATCTGATCGCGCAGTGCGCGGGCCTGGTCGGCGAGGGTGTCCTGGTGGCCGCGCAACAGGGTGGCCATGGTGTCCTGGGCGCGCGCCAGCCGGGAGATTTCCTCGACCTGGCTGGTGATCGGCGGGCCGGCGCGGAAATCCAGCCGGCCGACCCGCTCACTCTGCTCGAGCAGCTGTTCCAGGGGGGCCGACAAGGCCTCGGCCAGGCGCCGGGCAATGAGCAGGGTGGCCACCAGGATCAGGGCCATGGCCAGGAACAAGGGACCGACAATGTCGCGCCAGGCGGGGGTGAAATCGGCCTCGGGCGCCAGGGTCAGCACCCACAGCCGGTGGCTGTCGAGCGGAAAGGGGCGCATGCTGGCCAGCCAGGGGCTTTTGCCGACCCGGAAGTTGAACCGGGTACCGGTGTCGTCCGGCGGCCGGCGCCAGGCTTTCAAGGCCTGGTCGACCGGGGCCAGCCCGAGCCGGCTGGCCGGGATCAGCACCTGGCTGGCCCAGCGTGCCCCAGTGACTCCGGACGGGGGCGCCGGCAAAGCCAGGACGCGCAGATCGTCGGTCAACACCAGGGCCAGTCCGGCCTGGCCGACCTTGGCCTGCATGGTGGTGCGCGACAGGTCGCGCAGCATGATGTCGAGGCCGAGCACCAGGCGCCGACCATCGGCCAGGGTGCGCCCGCCGGAGACCGTGATGCCTGGGTCGCCGGTGGTGAAAAAGGTGTACGGCTCGGTCCAGAACGGGCCCTCCGAACGAGCGGCCGCGCCTTGGTACCAGGGCCGCTGGCGCGGGTCATAGTCCTTGTCCAGCCAACCGGCCGTGGCGGGTGCGCCGGGCGTGGCCTCGAACACCCGGTGGCGTGGCCCCCAGCGCTCCAGGTCGGTAAAGCGGTTGCGCCAGCGCCCGTCGGGCAGGCGCAGCAGCATCCAGCCTTGGCCGCTTGAGGTGCCGGCCACCACCGAGGTGATGCTCGGGTGGTGGCGCAGCAGGGGGGCGAAATGCCGGTTGAATGGGGCCGGGTCGTCGAGCGCCGGAGGCGGGTCGCCGAGGGCTTCGAGATGCATGCGCAGCAAGCGCTCGGCCGGCTCGAACAAGCGACTCAGGCTGGCCTCGACCCGCTCGGCGCTGGCGGCGAGGTGGTCGGCGGCGATGCGCTCGGTCATCGGTCGAACGCCGACCAGGATGAAGACCAGGCCGACCAGCAGGGCGGTGGCCACCGCCAGCGCCCCGAACCGGGACAGCAGGGTCAGGCGCAGGCTGGGCGCTTCGCTGGCCATCATCGCGCCGTCCTGAGCGGGGGCGAGGGGCAGGCGGGCACGGGCCTCATGCGGACCGGACCGGTGCGAGTCGCTTGACGGTGACCACGGCGTGTCGCCTCCCTTGGGCTGGAGCTAGCGGTGCACGCTTCCCAGTGGTGTCGGGGTTGCGTCTTATGTACAAAGATACCAGCCCGCGGCCCCGGACGCCTAGCCCGGGCCGCGCTCGAGTCGCGCGCAACCGCGTTCGGCAGCCAGCCAGCGCGCGCTGAACCCGGGAAAGCGGGCCAGCCAGTCGGCCACGATGGCCCGTTCGTCGGATCGGTCGGCGTCATCGAGGAACACCGTGCAGGCGTCGGCCAGGCGGGCGTGCAGCAGGGGCAGGGCGGGGCCGCGTGCGCGCGGCCCGAGGAAGCCGGGCGGACCGTCCACCACCAGGAGGTCGATGGCCGTCTCGGGCAAGGCGTCGCAGGCATACCAGGGCTGGGGCTGGCCCTCGAGCGGCCACTCGACCAGGGGCGCGTCGATCACCCGGGCCCAGTCCGCCAGGCCGAGGCGGGCCAGTTCGGCCCGGGTCGCCTGGGCGAATTCGGGGCCGTGCTCCAGGCTGTGCACCCGGCCGCAGCCGTTTTGCCGGCAGGCGGCGGCCAGGATCACCGTCGAGGTGCCGCTGCTGCATTCGACCACGGTGGCGGGCCGGTGCGCCAGGACATGCTCGGCGATCAGGGTCAGGAAGTCGGGGGCCGCGGACCAGAGCGGGTCATGGCGCAGGTCGGCCGGCAGGCCGAGCCGGGCGCACAGGGCGGCGAGGCGGTCGTCCATCCGGCCGGTCAGCGCTTCAGGGCCAGCACCAGCACGCCGCCGGCCACCATCAGGATGCCCAGCCATTCGCGCGGGCTGGGCCGCTCGCCCAGGAAGATGACCGCGAACACTGCCACCAGGACCAGGCTGAACTTGTCCACCGGGGCGACCTTGGAGGCCTCGCCCATCTGCAGGGCGCGGAAGTAGCAGACCCAGGAGGCGCCGGTGGCGAGCCCGGACAGGCCGAGGAACAGCCAGGTGCGCTGGGACAGTTCGAATGGGTTGCTCCACTTGCCGGCATACCAGACGAAGGCGGTCAGCACGACGATGATGACCCAGGTGCGGATCAGCGTGGCCAGGTCGGAATCGACGCCCTGGATGCCGATCTTGGCGAAGATGGCGGTGAGCGCGGCGAACACCGCCGAGAGCACGGCCCAGAAAAACCAGGAGGCGGCAAGCGTGGTCATCGTGGCATCTCCCCTTACTTGCGGCGTGCCTGGCTGACGCCGCGGATGTGCGTGGCGCGGGCCAGGAAGCGCGACAGGTGGCTGATGTCGCGCACCACCACGGTGAACTGCATGCGCGCCTCGCCATCGCGCGATTCGGTGTTGACCCGGACCACGTTGAGCTTGTCCTGGGCCAGCGCCTCGGCGACGTCCTTGAGCAGGTTGGCGCGGTCGCCGGCCAGGATCTCGATGTCGACCTCGAAGGTCTGGCCGGCCTGGCCGCCCCATTCGGCGTGCAAGACCCGGGCCTTCTTGTCGTCGGGCAGGGTCTGGATCACCGGACAGTCGGCCCGGTGCACGGTGACGCCGCGGCCGAGCGTGGTGTAGCCGACGATGGCGTCGGGCGGCGCCGGCTTGCAGCACCCGGCCAGCTGGGTGAGCAGGTTGCTTTCGCCCTCGATGATCACCCCGGACGGGCCGGCCTTGGTGCGCTTGAGCGTGATCAGCGGCTTTTCCGGGGCGGGGACGAATTCTTCCTGGAGGGCGCGCTCCAGTTGGCCGGGACCGAGGTCGCCCCGGCCCAGGGCGGCGTAGAGGTCTTCCTGGGCGGCGAACTTCAGGCGGGTGGCCAGCTTGTCCAGGTTGACGTTGGTCAGGTTGAGGCGATGCAGTTCGCGCTCGACCTGGGCCCGACCCTCGGCGATGTGGGTGTCCAGGTCCTGCTGGCGGAACCATTGCCGGACCTTGCTCCGGGCCCGGTGGCTTTGCAGGTAGCCGAGATGCGGGTTGAGCCAGTCGCGGCTGGGGCCGCCCTGCTTGACGGTGAGGATCTCCACCCGCTGGCCGGTCTTGAGCGGGGTGTCGAGCGGCACCAGGACGCCGTCCAGCTTGGCGCCCCGGCAACGGTGGCCGAGTTCGGTGTGCACCGCATAGGCGAAGTCGATCGGCGTGGCGCCCTGGGCAAGGGCGACCACCTTGCCCTGCGGCGTGAGCACGAACACCTCGTCCTGGAACAATTCGTTCTTGAAGTGCTGGGCCAGCTCGGCGCTGTCGGCCAGTTCCTGCTTCCAGGCCAGGAGCTGGCGCAGCCAGGCGATCTTGTCGGTCTGCGGCTGGCCCTTGCCGCCTTCCTTGTAGCGCCAGTGGGCGGCGACGCCGAGCTCGGCTTCCTGGTGCATGTCGAAGGTGCGGATCTGGACTTCCAGGGCCTTGTTGTCGGGGCCGACCACGGCGGTGTGCAGGCTTTGATAGCCGTTGCCCTTGGGTCGCGAGATGTAGTCGTCGAACTGGCCGGGAATCGGCTGCCAGAGCGCGTGCACCAGGCCGAGGGCGTGGTAGCAGTCCTTCAGGTCACGCACCAGCACGCGCACCGCGCGCACGTCGTAGACTTCTTCGAAGTCGAGGTGCTTCTTGCGCATCTTGGCCAGGATGCTGGCGATGTGCTTGGGCCGACCGCTGACCGAGACCCCCTCGATGCCGTGCCGGGTCAGCTCCTCGGTGAGCAGGCGCAGGACATTCTCGATATACCACTCGCGGTCCAGGCGGCGCTCGTCGAGCAGGCGGGCGATCGATTTGTAGGTGTCCGGCTCCAGGTAGCGGCAGGCCATGTCCTCCAGCTCCCACTTGAGCTGCCAGACGCCGAGCCGGTTGGCGAGCGGGGCGTAGAGGTCGCGCGCGTCCTGGGCCACCTTGCGGCGCTGGTCGGGATCGCCGGCGGCCAGTTCGCGCAGGGCCTGGGTGCGGTCGGCCAGCTTGATCAGCACCACCCGGAGGTCGTCGGTCATGGCAAGGAGCATCTGGCGCAGGGCCTCGCTCTGGTCGCCGGCCTCACCCTTGGTCTCGGACAGCAGGCGGTCCATCTGGCGCAACCGGGCGGTGCCGGCGGCCAGGGCCTGGACCCGGTCGCCCAGGCGGGGCGCCAGGCGGTCGTGCGCCAGATCGGCCTCGGGCAGGCCGCAGACCAGGGCCGCGGCGACGGTTTCCGCGTCGAACTGCATGCCGGCCAGGATGGCGGCGGTGCCCAGGCTGTGCGGGACCAGGGCGGCCTCGCTGTCGCTGCGCAGGTCGCCGGCGTGGGCGGTCAGCCATTCGCTGGCGCGGGTCAGCAGCTCGAGCCCCTCGGCGGGATACTGGCCGCTCAAGCCGGCCAGCCAGTCCTGGGCATCGTCGGGCGCGACGGTGAGGGCGTGGGAAACCATGGGGCCGTCAGGCCGGGCGACGACGGCCGAGGCTCAACGCCAGAATTTCCACCAGCTGCCGGTGTCTTGGCGCGTCTCGGCGCCGTTCAGCCAGGTGCTCTTGGGGAAATTCTGGACCAGGACCCGGCGCGCATCGTCGCGCAGGTCGGCCATGCCCAGCTTGTCGTAGCTGGCCACCATGATCGCCAGGGCTTCTTCCAGGGCGGGCGCCTGCTGATAGTTCTGCAACACGTGCTTGGCCCGGTTGGCGGCCGCGACATAGGCGCCGCGCTTCATGTAGTAGCGCGCCACGTGCACCTCGTGGCTGGCCAGGGCGTTGACCAGGTACTTCATGCGCGCCAGGGCGTCCGGAGTGTATTTGCTGTTCGGAAACAGGGTGGTCAGGTCCTTGAAGGCCTGGAACGCCTCGCGCGTCGACTTCGGATCGCGCTGGCTCATGTCCTGGTCGGCCAGTGCGGCGAGCAGGGTGTTGTCCTCGATGAAGTTGGCCAGGCCCTTGAGGTAGTAGGCGTAGTCCACGTTGGGGTGGTTCGGGTGCAGCTTGATGAAGCGGTCGCAGGCGGCGATGGCCGAGATCGGCTCGTTGTCCTTGTAATAGGCGTAGGCGACTTCCAGTTGCGCCTGCTGGGCGTAGGGACCATAGGGAAAGCGCGCTTCGAGTTTCTCGAAAAACTGGATGGCCTGGGTGTAGTCGCCTTCGTTGAGGTTTTCCTTGGCCGTGGCATAGAGCTTGGCGGCGGACCAGCCCTTGGTCTCGTCGATCTGTTCTGGGAGCAGGCTGCACCCGCCGGTCAGCGCGAGGACCAGCAATACGGCTAGAATTCGGTTCATTTCGACGCCTTCGATAAAGATCGCGGGATTATAGCCGCAACCCGATGCAACGCCTGCACCTCGACATCCCCCCGGAACACGCCGGCAAGCGCCTCGACCAGAGTCTGGCCGAGCTGTTGCCCGAGTACTCGCGCAACCGCATCCAGCAGTGGATCGACGCCGGCGAAGTGTGGCTCGGCGGCCAGGCAGCGTCGCGCAAGCAAAAGGTGTGGGGCGGCGAGTCGGTGGACCTGGCCGTGCTCGCCCATCCCTCCGAGCAGCCCTACCAGGCTGAGGCAATCGGGATCGACATCGTCCATGAAGACGATTCGGTGATCGTGCTCAACAAGCCGGCCGGCCTGGTGGTGCATCCCGGGGCCGGCAACTGGGAGGGCACCCTGCTCAATGCCCTGCTGCACCATGCGCCGGCGCTGGCTGGAATTCCCCGGGCCGGCATCGTGCACCGGCTGGACAAGGACACCTCGGGCCTCCTGGTGGTGGCCAAGACCCTGACCGCGCAGACCACGCTGGTGCGCGCCCTGCAGGCGCGCGACGTGAAACGGGTGTACTGGGCGGTGGCGATGGGCGAATTCCACCCGGCTGAGGGCTCGGTGGACGCCCCGATCGGCCGCCATCCCACGCACCGGACCCGGATGGCGGTGGTGGAGAACGGCAAGCCGGCGCGCACCGACTATCGGGTGCTGGCCCAATACCGCCAGGCGGCCTGGGTCGAATGCCGCCTGCACAGCGGCCGCACGCACCAGATCCGGGTCCATCTTGCCCACATCGGCCATCCCCTGGTCGGCGACCTGCTCTACGCCGGCCGGCGCCGCATCGCGGTGGATTTTCCCCGCCAGGCGCTGCATGCCTACCGGCTCGGCTTCGTGCACCCGCTGACCGGCCAGGCGGTCGAATGGGAAGCGCCGATGCCCGACGACTTGCGCGGCTTGATCGAGCAGCTCGATGCATCCTGATTGGCTCGTCCCCGACTGGCCGGCCCCCACGAACGTGCGTGCCGTGATGACCACCCGGGCCGGCGGTGTCAGCCGGCCGCCCTGGGACAGCCTGAATCCGGCCAGCCACGTGGGCGACGATCCGGCGGCGGTGGCGGAGAACCGGCGTCGGCTGGCGGCGTATTTGCCTTCAGAACCGGTCTGGCTCAACCAGGTGCATGGCACCGAGGTGTACGGTTGTGCCAGCGATCGCCCCGCCTCCCCTGGGGAAGAGGCCGGGCGCGCAGGCCAGGCGCCGGCCGCCATTCCCTGCGCCGACGCCAGCCTGGCCCGCCAGCCCGGCCAGGTCTGCGCGGTGCTCACCGCCGACTGCCTGCCGGTCCTGTTCTGCGACCGCGCCGGCACCGTGGTCGCCGCCGCGCACGCCGGCTGGCGCGGCCTGGCGGCCGGCGTGCTGGAAGCCACGGTGGCGCGCATGGCGGTGCCGCCGGAGGATGTCTTGGCCTGGCTGGGCGTCGCGATCGGGCCGGACGTCTTCGAGGTCGGCGAGGAGGTGCGACAGGCGTTCATCGACCCGCATCCGCTGGCAGCGGTCGCCTTCCGGCCGGCCCTGCCCGGCACCCTCGACGAAGCGCCGCGCCAATGGTTGGCCGACCTCTATGCCCTGGCGCGCATCCGGCTCGCGGCGGCGGGGGTCACCGCGGTGTATGGCGGCGGCGGGTGCACCTATTCGGATCCCGTGCGGTTCTTCTCCTATCGGCGCACTGCGGTCACCGGTCGCATGGCCAGCTTGATCTGGTTTGCGTAGAATCCTTGCCCCCCGCCGCTGACGGCGGCCGCATCCCCCCGCACGCAACCCGATGGAGAAATCGCCATGGCGATTGAGCTTTACAACGATGGCCGGCACGTCTGCCTGATGTTCAACGACCTGGTTGACGACAGTCACACCTCGGCGGTCCAGGCCAACCAGTTCCTGATCGAGACCGACGGCGAGGGCGCCCTCATCGACCCGGCCGGCAACATGACCTACAACGCCCTGATCATGGGCATGCAGCCGTATTTCCCGTTCAAGCAGCTGAAGTACATCTTCGCCTCGCACCAGGACCCGGACATCGTCGCCTCGCTCAACAAGTGGCTGATCGCCACCGAAGCCACCCTGTACGTGTCCAAGCTGTGGGAACGCTTCGTGCCGCATTTCTGCACCATCAACCGCTGGGAAGGGCGCATCGTCGGGATGCCCGACGCGGGCATGGTGATCCCGATCAAGGACACCCGCATCCACGCCGTGCCGGCCCATTTCCTGCACGCCGAGGGCAATTTCCAGTTCTACGACGCCAAGTCGAAGATCCTGTTCAGCGGCGACATGGGCGCCTCGCTGGTACACCACGCCGAGATCGTCGAGCCGATCAGCACGCCGGCCCAGTTCGTTGCCCACATCGGCAAGATGGAAGGTTTCCACAAGCGCTACATGGTCTCCAACAAGGTTTGCCGGCTGTGGGCCAACATGGTGCGCACCATGGATGTCGAGATGCTGGTGCCGCAGCACGGCCGCTGGTTCAAGGGCAAGGACACCATCGCGGCGTTCCTCGGCTGGATCGAGAACCTGCAATGCGGCATCGACCTGGTCAGCCAGGACGACTACCGCTTCCCGACCGCCTGACGGAAGGGGCGCGCCACCCCGTAGGCGCGGGTCTCAAGGGGCCGGGTTGAAGTAGCGCAGATGCAAGGCCTCGATCTCCGCAATCACCTCGGCGGACAGCGGCGTGTGCCAGGCCGCCAGGTTTTCCGTGAGTTGCGCCAGCGTGGTCGCGCCGATGATCGTGCTGGTCACCACGCCACGCCGGTAGACGAAAGAGAGGGCGAGTGCGGCCGGGCTCAGGCCATGGCGGCGGGCCAGCTCGGCATAGGCTGCCGCGGCCGGGCGCACGTTCGGCTTCTCGTAGCGCTGGCCGAACCCCTTGAACAAGGTGATGCGGCCGGCGGCCTCGGGGTCGGCCAGGTATTTCCCGGTGAGGTGGCCGAAGGCCAGCGGCGAATAGGCCAGCAGGCCGACCTGCTCGCGGAAGGCGATCTCGGTCAGGCCGGTTTCGAAGGTGCGGTTGATCAGGCTGTAGGGATTCTGGATCGACACCACGCGCGGCAGGTCGTGTTCGCGCGCCAGGCGCAGGAATTCCATCACGCCCCAGGGGTGCTCGTTGGACAGCCCGACATAGCGGACCTTGCCCTCGCGCACCAGTTCGGCCAGCGCCTCCAGCTGCACGCGGATCGGCACGGTCTCGGTTTCCCGGGCCGGGTCGAACAGATACTGGCCGAACATCGGCACGTTGCGGTCCGGCCAGTGCAGTTGATAGAGGTCGATGGTGTCGGTGCGCAGGCGGGCCAGCGAGCCCTCGACGGCGGCGCGGATGTTGGCCCGGTCGAGCGCCTTGGGGCCGCCCCGGATCCAGGGCATGTTGCGGTTCGGCCCGGCCACCTTGGTGGCCAGCACGACCCGGTCGCGCGGCCGGCGCGCCAGCCAGTCGCCGACGATGGTCTCGGTTCGGTTCACCGTCTCGGCACGGGGTGGCACCGGATACATCTCGGCGGTGTCGATGAAGTTCACGCCGTGGTCGAAGGCCATATCCAGCTGGGCATGGGCCTCGGCCGCGCTGTTCTGCTGGCCGAAGGTCATGGTGCCCAGGCAGATTGCGGAGACGTTGAGGTCGCTGGTGCCGAGTCGGCGGTAGTCCATGGCGGGACTCCTGAGGTGGGCGAGTACCTAGCCTACCAAGGATGTGCGACCGCGTGGAGGGGCGGTTGTCCCCGCCCTGGCAGACATGGGTCGAGGGCGTGGCGCATCGGTGTTCAGCGGGAAGCGTCTTCCGGGCACAGTTGCGGAGCCTGGGCGCAGGCCGCCCGATGCGCTTCCCAGCCCTGAGCGATGTGCCGCTGGTTGAGCCCATAAAGGGCGCCAAAGGCCAACAGCATGGCCAACGTGGCGATGGCCCCGGCGAACAGGCCGGACGCCCATCGTGGCGGGGGACCCCAGAGCACGCCACCGATCAGGAACGCCACCACGATCAGGCCGGCGATCAGCAGCGCGATCACCCCCAAGCCGACGCAGCCGAAGCCCTCGCAGGGAAACAGCGCGCGTAGCCCATCCATCGAGACGGCCAACACGAACACCGTCGCGACGGAACCCGCGGCGAACAACACCCCGTGCTTGAATTTCATGCGAGTTCTCTACGATCGAAGAAGAACGCGTTGTGAGCATGACAAACAAAGGCCAGTGCCAACGGCCAAGCTGCTTTCTGAGCGGGTGTGGAGCGGTGTGCAGCGCAGCATTGAGTCCTTCTCCCTGTCTAACTTCGTGCCCGGATGATGCCCGCCAAGCGTGTTTTTGGGGGTTTTCTGCAGCGTCAACGACGCTGTAGAAAAACCCTGTTCCACGCCGTCCAATCCGACCCAGCGCGATTTTTTTCAACGGGCCGGTCATCGCGACGCGAACAAGCCGAATTCAAGATTTGATCGGTCCACCGAGCCGGT
>JBMOQW010000024.1:0-47749 GCA_049322515.1 Pseudomonadota bacterium | reverse complement strand
AAATCCCGTGTTTCCGGGGCCTCGGCCCCGGCCTCATTGAAGCTTGCATTCACGCTCGGCTTTCTTGCTGGACCGGCTTGTGTTTCCGGGGCCTCGGCCCCGGCCTCATTGAAGCACTTGATTGGCTGAGACTTCGACGGCATTCACGTCGTGTTTCCGGGGCCTCGGCCCCGGCCTCATTGAAGCACGGTCATCCAGCCAGGCTCTCCGGCACGGCCAAGCGCGTGTTTCCGGGGCCTCGGCCCCGGCCTCATTGAAGCTCGATGTCCTGCCCGGCCCGTGCAAACTGCTCGGCAGGTGTTTCCGGGGCCTCGGCCCCGGCCTCATTGAAGCGCGGCGCAGGCCGGCAAGGGCTTTGTCCGGGGTGGCGGTGTTTCCGGGGCCTCGGCCCCGGCCTCATTGAAGCTTCTGTGCAATCTGCATCCATACCTTGGTCAGAGCCGTGTTTCCGGGGCCTCGGCCCCGGCCTCATTGAAGCGCGCCACCTCAGCCTGCTCGGGCTCCGATTGGAAATCGCAATGGACCACATTGCGATAAGTCATCGGCCTGCGGCTTCTTGGCGCGGGGATAGGTGTTAAGGTGAATCACCCATGCCATGGGGATGTTTCTCGAAGTATCGGACCCCCCTGCATGACTTCGGAGCGTGGCTGCGCTGGTTCAACGAATGTCCGCCCCGATCTGGTTTGTTGCACCCCCTGTCACACCAATACGAACGGAGATGAACATGAACGGACACGACACGAAATCTGCCGGCAAATGCCCGGTGATGCACGGTGGCGCGACCACTTCCGCGATGGCCAACATGGAATGGTGGCCGAAGGCGCTTAACCTGGACATCCTGCACCAGCACGACCGCAAGGCCAACCCGCTGGGTGAGGATTTCAACTACCGCGAGGAAGTGAAGAAGCTGGACTTCGCGGCCCTCAAGAAGGACCTCACCGCCCTGATGACCGACAGCCAGCCCTGGTGGCCAGCCGACTGGGGCCATTACGGCGGCCTGATGATCCGCATGTCCTGGCACGCGGCCGGCACCTACCGGATCGCCGACGGCCGCGGCGGCGCCGGCACCGGCAACCAGCGTTTTGCCCCGCTCAATTCCTGGCCGGACAACGTCAACCTGGACAAGGCCCGCCGCCTGTTGTGGCCGATCAAGAAAAAGTACGGCAACAAGCTCTCCTGGGCCGATCTGATCGCCTACGCCGGCACCATCGCCTATGAGTCGATGGGCCTGAAGACCTATGGTTTCGCTTTCGGTCGCGAAGACATCTGGCATCCGGAGAAGGACATCTACTGGGGCTCCGAGAAGGAATGGCTGGCGCCCAGCGGTAGCGAAGGCAGCCGCTATTCGGGGGAGCGCGATTTGGAAAACCCGCTCGCCGCCGTGATGATGGGGCTGATCTACGTCAACCCGGAAGGGGTCGATGGCCAACCCGATCCACTCAAGACCGCGCGTGACGTGCGCGTCACTTTCCAGCGCATGGCCATGAACGACGAAGAAACCGTCGCCCTGACGGCAGGCGGCCACACGGTCGGCAAGGCGCATGGCAATGGCAGCGCCGCCAAGCTCGGCCCGGCCCCGGAAGGAGCCGACCTGGAGGAGCAAGGCTTCGGCTGGATGAATCACAGCAGCCGGGGCATCGGCCGCGACACCATGTCGAGCGGCATCGAGGGCGCCTGGACCACGCACCCGACCCGGTGGGACAACGGCTACTTCGACCTGTTGCTCGGCTATGACTGGGAACTCAAGAAGAGCCCGGCCGGTGCCTGGCAGTGGGAGCCGATCAACATCAAGGAGGAAGACAAGCCGGTCGATGTCGAGGATCCCACGATCCGCTACAACCCGATCATGACCGACGCCGACATGGCCATGAAGATGGACCCGGAATATCGCAAGATTTCCGAGCGCTTCCACAAAGACCCGGCCTATTTCTCGGAAGTGTTCGCCCGCGCCTGGTTCAAGCTGACGCACCGCGACATGGGCCCGAAGACGCGCTACATCGGCCCGGATGCCCCCAAGGAAGACCTGATCTGGCAGGACCCGGTGCCGGCCGGCCGCACCGACTACGACGTCGCCGCCGTCAAGGCGAAAATTGCCGCCAGCGGCTTGAGCATCGCCGAGACGGTCAGCACGGCCTGGGATAGCGCACGCACTTTCCGGGGTTCCGACAAGCGCGGCGGCGCCAATGGCGCGCGCATCCGCCTGGCGCCGCAGAAGGACTGGGAAGGCAACGAACCGGCCCGCCTGACCAAGGTGCTCGCCATCTACGAGAAGATCGCCACCGAGACCGGCGCCAGCGTCGCCGACGTCATCGTCCTGGCCGGCAATGTTGGCATCGAGCAGGCCGCGAAGGCCGCCGGGGTCGAGATCAGCGTGCCTTTCGCCCCGGGCCGCGGCGACGCCCGCCCCGAGCAAACCGATGCAACCTCCTTTGAGGTGCTGGAGCCGGTCGCGGATGGCTTCCGCAACTGGCTGAAGAAGGACTACGTGGTCCAGCCCGAAGAGCTGCTGCTCGACCGCGCCCAGCTCATGGGCCTCACCGCGCACGAGATGACCGTCCTGGTCGGCGGCATGCGCGCCCTCGGCACCAACCACGGCGGCAGCACGCATGGCGTGTTCACCGATCGGGTCGGCGCCCTGACCAACGACTTCTTCGTCAACCTGACCGACATGGCCTATCAGTGGAAGCCCACCGGCCGCAACAGCTATGCCATCGTCGATCGCAAGACGGGCGCCACCCGCTGGACCGCCACCCGGGTCGATCTGGTGTTCGGATCGAACTCGATCCTGCGTGCCTATGCCGAGGTCTATGCCCAGGATGACAGCCGGGAGAAGTTCGTCCGTGACTTCGTCGCCGCCTGGACCAAGGTGATGAACGCCGACCGCTTCGACCTGCACTAAGCTGTCCAGGCCTGTCCCCACTCGCCTTGGGGCGACGCGGGACGGGCCACCCCAGGCGGCCGGGAGTGAACCTGTACCGGCCGCCGAGGTCGGAAGTCCATTCCAACGTGCATCGTGAGTCCCGCCATGAGCCGCCTTTCCTCCTTCCGTTCCCTGATCCTCCTGCTCGGCATGGGCCTGCTGCTCAGTGCCTGCGCCAAGGAACCGGACGCCAGTCCGGTCAAAGTCATGGCCAATCCCGACAGTGCACTCGACAGCATCGTGCTCGGCATGGGCTGTTTCTGGGGCGCCGAAAAGCGCATGTCGGAGCTGCCCGGCGTGGTCGACGTGGAAAGCGGCTATGCCAATGGCGACATCGCCGGCACCTACGAGGCCATTCTTGCGCACGAGCGGGCCCTGCGGGCCGGTCGTGCCCAGGGGCGCAACCACGCCGAAGTGGTCAAAGTCACCTACGATCCGGCCCAAGTCAGCCTGGATCAGGTACTCGCCAAATTCTGGGAGAGTCACGATCCCACCCAGGGCGACCGCCAGGGCAATGACATCGGCAGCAACTACCGGAGCGCCATCTACACCCATTCTCCGGCGCAACGCGACACCGCGCTGAAGACCCGCGACCTCTACCAGACCGCCCTCAAGGCGGCCGGCAAGGGCGCCATCACCACCGAGATCGCCGACCTGAAGCAGTATTTTCCGGCCGAGGACGATCACCAGGATTACCTAAAGAAGAACCCGAACGGCTACTGCGGCCTGGGCGGTACCGGGGTCGCCTATCCCGGCCAGCCGTCGACCGCCCGGCAGTCGCCACCACCAGCGCTCGATGGCAAGGCCCTGGCCCAGACGCGTCAACTGGTGGTGTTCGAGGCCGAGGACTGCGCCTTCTGCAAGCAATTCAAGGCCGAGGTACTCGACCACTGGCGCTCGGAGGTACCGGTCGTGCGCAGCCTGAACGCCAACCCGCCGACCGGCTGGACTCTGGAAAAGTCGCTGTTCGCCACGCCCACCATCGTGCTTTTCGAGCAGGGCCGCGAAGTCGCCCGCTACACCGGCTACAACGGCGACCAGAAACGCTTCTGGGCCTGGCTCGGCTTCCGTCTGCTGAGCCCCGAGCAGCAACGCATCGCCTTCAAGCAGGGCACCGAGCCGGCCTTCACCGGATCGCACCTGGACGAGAAGCGGCCCGGCACCTTCGTCGATCCGATCACCGGCGCGGGCCTGTTCCGCAGCGACGCCAAGTTCGACAGTGGCACCGGCTGGCCGAGCTTCTTCAACCCGCTGCCCGGGGCACTCACCCTGCACGAGGACGACAGCCATGGCATGAAGCGGGTCGAGGTGCGCAGCGCCAGTTCCGGCATCCACCTCGGCCATGTCTTCGACGACGGCCCGCCGCCCACCGGCAAGCGCTACTGCATCAACGGCAACGTGCTGAAATTCGTGCCGGATTGAGGGAGTGTTGACCGGCGCCTCCGCATTGCCTATCGAGACGATTGAAACTTTCAGGTTGCTCGCGGGACGAAGCTGTTTTGAAATGAAAGCCAGGACCCCCGCGATGTCTTTCCAGGAGAACGCCATGCGCCATAACCTTCACACCGCGTTGCGCGCATGGCGCGCCGCGTGCCTTGCCGACAAGCCCCAGCCTGCGCCCGTCCAAGCGCCCGCCATGGACGCCGACCAGGCGCGGGTCTACGCCGCCGGCATCGCCTGTGCGGCGCAAAACGCCGGGACCGCCCGCCGCTGACCACCATGGCCGAGGCCTCCCTGTCTCAGGCCAGCGCGGCACCCAGCTACGGCCAACTCTGGCTCGCCCACGTCCAACGCCATCCCTGGATCCTGGCCGGGCTCGGCCTGGCCACGCTGGCGCTGGCGGCCCTGTTCCTGGACAGCCTGACCAACCAGCTCGCGCAGGGCTTCGATCCCCGGGTCCGCTATGCCTTGCTGGGTGGCCTGGCCGGCTTTGCGGCCACCGCGGCCGGCGCCTTGCCGGCGCTGTTCCTGCGTGGCATTGCCCAGCGCACCGAGGATGTCATGCTCGGCCTGGCCGCCGGCATGATGCTGGCCGCCAGCTCTTTTTCCCTGATCCTGCCCGGCCTGGAAGCCGGCGAATCGATCACCGGCAGCGCAGCGCTCGGTGCCGGTGCCGTGGTGCTCGGCCTGGCCCTGGGCGCGTTGCTGATGCTTGGCCTGGACGAGTTCACCCCGCACGCGCACGACAGCACTGGTCCCTGCGGACCCGGCTGCGAGCGGGTCGGCCGGGTCTGGCTGTTCGTGCTGGCGATCGCCCTGCACAACCTGCCCGAAGGCATGGCGATCGGGGTCTCGTTCGCCCAGGGCGACCTCTCGGTCGGCCTGCCGCTCACCACGGCCATCGCCCTGCAAGACCTCCCGGAAGGTCTCGCCGTCGCCATGGCCCTGCGCGGTGCCGGGTTGGGCGCCGGCCGGGCAGTGCTGGTCGCCGGGGCCAGCGGCCTCATGGAACCGCTCGGCGCCCTGCTCGGCATCGGCCTGTCGAGCGGCCTGGCCCTGGCCTACCCGATCGGACTCGGCCTCGCCGCCGGCGCGATGATCTTCGTGGTCTCGCACGAAGTCATCCCGGAAACCCATCGCAACGGCCACCAGACCCCGGCCACCCTGGGCCTGATGACCGGCTTCGCGGTCATGATGGTGCTGGACACGACCCTCGGCTGAAGCGGTGCGCCCAGGCCGCGTACATGAGCGGCGTGGCGAACAGGGTGAGCGGCGTCGCCACCACCATGCCCCAGACGATGGCCGCGGCCAACGGCCCCCAGAGCAGCGACTCGCCGGCCACGCCGAAGGCCAGGGCGAGCAGGCCGCCCAGGATCGACACCGTGGTGATCAGGATCGGCAACAGGCGCCGCCGCGCGGCATGGAAGGCGGCCGGCAGCGGTCGCATGCCGGCCTCGGCGCGATCGCGCGCGGCGGCGATCAGGACGATGGCGGCGTTGACCGCCACCCCGCCCAGGGCGATGCAGCCATAGACCGTGTAGAGCGTGAGTGGCTGGCCGGTAGCGATGAGGCCCAGGATCACCCCGGTGAAGGCCATCGGCGCAGTCGCCAGCATCAGCACCGGCAGGGCCAGGCTGCGGAACTGCACGGCCAGGAGCGCATACATCAGCAGGCTGCCGGCGACGAACAGCAAGCCGAGGTCGCGCAAGCTGGCGCGCACGTCGGACAATTCGCCACCGAACGCGATCGACACTCCGGGGTAGGCTGGCGCCAGGTCGCGCCAGAGCGCGCGTACCCGCGCTTCCGCCGCCTCCGGCGACAGCCGTGCCCGGTCCAGATCGGCCTGCACGGTGACCGCTTGCTGGTAATCGACCCGGCGGGTCTGGCTGGCCGCCGGCAGGAAGCGCAACGCAAACAATTCCGAGGGCCGCACGACCTGCCCGTTGGCCAATGGCCAGGGCTGCTCCAGGAGGGCTTGCACGGCAGCATCGTCCATCCGGTCGGCGCGCAGCACCACGGACCGGTCGATGGCGCCATCCCGGACCCGGGCCACCGGCAGGCCGTCGAAATGCAGTCGGATCATGGCCGCCACCCGTCTCGGGTCGAGCCCGGCCCGGCTGGCCACCGCAGGCTCCAGTTCCAGGCTGAGCAGGGGCTTGCCCAGGGCGCCGTCATCACGCGCATCGAGCACGCCGGGAATGACCGCCAGAGCGGTGCGCAAGGCACCGGCCGCTTCGGAGAGACGCTCGGCATCGGCCCCGGTGAGGCGTGCGGTGAGCGCCGACAGGCTGGGCAGATCAGCGGACAGGACCTGGAAAGTCATCGTCTCCGCGCCGGTCAGCCCGGCCACTGCCGGGCGTGCCGCGGCGACGAAGTCGGCCACGGCACGCGCCGCGCCGCCTTGTTCGGCCAGACTGATCATGACCTGGCCGAAATGGTCGCCGTGCCGGGTCTCGCTCGGCGTGAACTGCACCCCGGCCATGGCCAGGCTGGCCCGCACCTCGCCCGGCCGTGCCACGGCGCGGACCCGCGCCGCCACCTGCTCGGTCATCGCCAGTGTCTCGTCGAGGCTGGCGGTGGCCGGCATCTGGACGTTGATGTTGAACACCCGCAGCGGATCGGAGGCAAACCACTGGATCGACAGTGCCCCGCCCAGCCCGCCCGCCGCCGCCAGGCCGACCAGGCCGAACCCGCCCGCCGCCACCCAGGCCGGCCGCCGGAAGGCGCGTGCCAGGAGGCGGCCGTAGGTCCGTCGCAGGCTGCGCGCCAGGCGGATCCGGAAACGCACCATGCCGGGCGGGCACGCCTCGCGGCCACGCCAGCTGACCACATGGCTGGGCAGGATCCAGAGCGAAGCGAACAGGCTGGCGACCAGGGTCAGGATCACGGTCAGCGGCACCACGGCCATGAACTTGCCGAGCAGGCCGGGCAGCAGCAGGAGCGGTGCAAAGGCAGCCACGGTGGCCAGCACCGAGGCGAGCACCGGCCGCGCCACCTCGGCCATGGCCAGGCGCACGGCCGTCAGGCGGTCGTGGCCCTGGGCAAGGCGCAACTGGATCGCCTCGGCCACCACCACCGCGTCGTCGAGCGGCACGCCGAGCACGATGGCGACGCCGAGCAGGACCGAGGTGTTGAGCGTTTCGCCGAGCGCATAGAGGGTCAGGAACATCGCCGCCAGGGCGAAAGGCACCCCGACGCTGACCAGCAGCGCCATGCGCCGGCCCAGGAACAGCCAGGCCACCACCAGCACCGTGAGCAAGCCGAGCAGGGCATTGTTCTGCATGGCCTGGATCGCCTGCCGGGTGGCACCGCTCTGGTCGTCGGCCAGGGTCAGCTCGGGCATGCCGGCGCGCGCGTTGTGGCGCGCCACGTAATCGGCCACCGCGTCGGTCAGGCGCAGGGCGTTGGCGTTCTCCTGCTTGACTACCGAGAGCAGCACCGCCGGTCGCCCGGTGGCGTCGACCACCCGTTCCCGGGCGCTGGCGTCGGACCGGATGTCGGCCAATTCGCCGAGCGGCACCCAGCCGCCCTGGCGGTCCGGGATGGCCAGGGCGGCCCACTGGGTCGGATCGCCCCCCAGTCCGGACACCCGACTGTTGTAGAGTCGCTCGGACATGCGCACGCCGCCGGCCGGCACATCCTGGGCCTGCTCGGCCAGGGTCGCGGCCAGGCGGTCGGGCGCGATGCCACGGCGCTGCAAGGCCTCGGGTGAAAAGGCCACGGCCAGCTCCGGTTCCGGCAGGCCGATCGCCCAGACCCGCTCGACACCGGGCAAGGCCTCCAGTCCAGCCTGGGTGGCACGCGCCAGGGTCGCGGCCCCACCGTCACCGGCGGGCAGGGGTGCCAGCACCATGGCGGTGGGGAACAGGCTGGAACTGGTCAGCTCGACCACCTGGGGCGGACGCGCCTCCTTGGGCAGGGTCGCCGCCACTTGGCCGACCGCTCGGTTCAAGACGGTCAGACGCCGCTCGAACTCGGCATGCGGGATGTCCTCGAAGCGGACCAGCAGGGTCGACACGTGATCGCGCGAAGTGGCCGCCACGTAGCGCACCTGGCCGGTGGCGCGCACCACCGCTTCCAGGGGCAGGGTGATGCGCCGCTCGACCTCGGTGGCGGAGGCCGCCGGCCACACCGTGGCGATGGCGACCCAATTGAGCCGTACTTCCGGATATTGCGCACGCGGCATGAGCAGATATGCCGCGAGCCCGAGCACGAGAACGCCCAGGAACACGACGTTGGTCCAGAGATGGCGATGTGTCCGGAGATCGGTCATCATGCCGCCAGTATGCCGCAACTTTCCGACCTTCGACGCCGCCTTGCGCGAGCCGCCCCCAGCACCTGCCTTGCCCTGGCCCTGGCCTGCCCCGGCCTGGCCGCCGCCCAGCCGGTGCTGGAGACCCGGTTGGCGCCCGGGCTGGTCACCGTGAGCGGGCACCTGGAAGTGCCGGTCGAACGGACGCGCGCCTGGCAGGTGCTGACCCAGCCGGACCGTTTCCCGGTCTTCGTGCCCGGCCTGAAGACCAGCCGCACCCTGGAGCAGCATGGCACCACCCGCCTGATCGCCCAAACCGGCGAGCTCACCGCCGGCCCTCGCCTGCGCTTCGATACCGTGGTGCGCAGCGACGAGATCGCCGGCGAAGGCGTGAAACTCCAGTTCCTGTCCGGCCCGTTCAAGAACAGCAGCGGCGAATGGCGATTGCGCGGCGAACGGCCGGTCACGCTCACCTACCAGTTGCGCGTCGATCTCACCCAGTCGCCCTTGCCGCCCCCGCTCGCCGGCCAGATCGCCGACCAGCAGGTGCGGGTCTGGTTGAACGCGCTCGCCGGGGAAATGCTACGCGCTACAATGCCGTGATGCTGACGCGCTTCCTGACCCGACTGTGTTTGGCCAGCCTCCTGGCCGCCCTGCCCTTGCCCGTCCAGGCACTGGGCGAGGCGCGCGTTTCCGCCGACGTCGGTTTCACCGGCATCCGCATCGAAGCCTCCAGCCAGGTCGCCGCCGATGCCGAGACGCTGTGGCAGACGCTCACCGACTATAACCGCCTGGCCAGCTTCATTCCGGACATGAAGGTGTCCCGCCTGGTCTCGCCACCCGGCAAGCCGAAGCTGGTCGAACAGCGCGCCAACGCCGGGCTGTTCGCCTTCGTGATGCCCAACCACGTGGTCCTGGCCATGGAAGAAAAGCCGCTCGGGGTGATCCGCTTCCGCGCCGTGTCCGGCGATGTCGCCACCATGCGTGGCGAATGGGTGGTGACCGGCGAGCAGGCCCCGGTCCGCCTGACCTACCGGGCCCGGGTCCTGCCCCTGCTGCCACCGCCCCCCCTGGTCTCGGACCATTTCGTCGAGGCCGAGGTGCGCCAGCGTTTCGAGGCGGTGGTCAAGGAAGCAGAGCGGCGCATGCGCGCCAAGGTCACGGACAAGTACTGATCAGGCAAGCGCCTGGTCGAGGTCCTCGAGCAGGTCCTCGACGTCTTCCAGCCCCACCGACAGCCGCACCAGCCCCTCGCCGATCAGGTGGCGCGCCCGCTCCTCGGGACTGTACGAGGAATGGGTCATGCTGGCCGGATGCTGGGCCAGGCTCTCGGCGTCGCCCAGGCTGACCGCGCGGGTCACCAGGCGCAGCCGGTCGATGAACCGGCGGCCGGCTTCCAGCCCCCCCTTCAGCTCGAATGCCAGCATGCCGCCCGGCTGGGCCATTTGCCGGGTCGCCAGGGCGTGCTGGGGGTGGGACGCGAGGCCGGGATAGTCGACCCGCGCCACGGCCGGATGACTTTCCAGATGGCGGGCGATGATGCCGGCATTCTGGCAATGCCGGTCCATGCGCACCGGCAGGGTCTTGAGACCGCGCAGCACCAGGTTGGCATCCATCGCCGACAGGCACGCGCCGGTCATCTCCTTGATGCCGACCCAGCGCATCGGATCGACCAGCGCGCGCGGCCCCACCGCGGCGCCGGCGATGACGTCGCCATGGCCGTTGATGTACTTGGTCAGGGAATGCACCACCAGGTCGGCGCCCAGGTCGAGCGGACGTTGCAGGTAGGGCGTGCAGTAGGTGTTGTCGACGGCCACCCGGGCCGGGCTCAGGCGGTGCACTACCTCGCTCACGGCGGCGATGTCGACCAGGCGCATGTTCGGGTTGGCCGGCGTCTCGAAGAAAGCCAGCCGAGTACGCGGGCTCAGGGCGGCGGCCACGGCGTCGAGGTCGGTAAAGTCGGCCGCCTGCACGACGATGCCGAATTGCGGCAACAGGTGGTGGGCCAGGGCGTGCGTGCAGCCATACAAGGTCAGGTCGACCAGCAGTTCGTCGCCTGGCCGCAACTGGGTCCAGAACAGGCTGGCGATGGCGCCCATGCCGGAACCGAAGGCGACCCCGGCCTCGCCGTTCTCCAGGCTGGCGAGGCGTTCCTCGAGCAGGCCCACGGTCGGATTGGTGACCCGGCTGTAGATCATGCCGGGTTCCTCGCCGGCGAATCGGGCAGCACCCTGCGCAGCCGACTCGAAGGCGAAGGTGGAGGAAGCGAAGATGGGCGGATTGAGCGCGCCCTGGTAATCACCGGCCAGGTGACCGGCATGGATGGCGCGGGTGGCGAAACGCCAGGCATCGTAATGGGACATGAAGTGGACCTCGTGCGTCGGAGCCCCGAATACAGCATAAAATCGCCGCCATGAACACCCTGGCCCACCGTTCCCACTGGCTGTTCCTGGGCTGGCTGCTGCTGCTCGGGATCAGTGTCCTGTCGCTCCTGCCGACCGAATCCCTGCCTGACGTCCAGACCCATGACAAGCTCGGCCACTTCCTAGCCTGGGGCATGCTGATGGCCTGGTTCAGCCAGATCATCCGGGCGCATGGCCCGCTTGCCGCCAGCCTGTGGGCCTACAGCGGGGCCATCGAAGTGCTCCAGGGGCTGTCCGGTTATCGCGACATGAGCGGACTCGACCTGCTCGCCAACGGCCTCGGCATCCTGACCGGATGGGCCTCTGCCCGGCGCTGGCCAGACCTCCTGCTCAGGTTGGACCGATGCCTGCGCTGAGCCTGTTCTCCGCAGTCCGCGCCGCGCTCGCCGAAGCCGATGTCGCCGCCAAGCTGGCGCGGGTCGACCAGCTCGCGGACGATTGGCGGGCCGGCCGCCTGGCCATGACCGCCATCGACGATCCCACGCCCCTGGTCGAACCCGGCCGGCCGGCGCGCCCCGAGTTGATCCCGCCGCGCAACCTGCCCAAGCGCGACCTGAATGGCCCGGAGGGCCATGCCGCCCTGATCCATGCCCTCTGCCACATCGAATTCACGGCCATCAACCTGGCCCTCGACGCGGTGTACCGCTTTCCCGCCCTGTCGGCCGAATTCCATGCCGACTGGCTGGGCGTGGCGGTCGAGGAAGTCCTGCATTTCCGCCTCCTGAACGCCCATCTCGGCCGGCTCGGCCATGCCTATGGGGATTTCCCGGCCCATGGCGGGCTGTGGGAGGCGGCCACCCTGACCGCGCACGACCCACTCGCCCGCATGGCGGTCATCCCGCGCTACTTCGAGGCGCGCGGCCTGGATGTCACGCCCGGCATCCAGGCCCGCCTGCGCGGTTTCGGTGACAGCGCGGGCGGCGACCTCCTCGACATCGTCCTGCGCGACGAGATCGGCCACGTCGCGACCGGTGACCGCTGGTTCCGGACGCTATGTGCCGAACGCGGCCTCGACCCGCGCCAGGAATGGTTGCGCCAGCTCGCCGCCGCCAAGCTGCCTGCCCCTCGGGGACCGTTCAACGCGCCGGCCCGGGCGCTGGCCGGCTTTCCGGTCGAGGACCTGGCGGCGCCATGAACTGGCGCGCGTGGCTGGGCGGCCTGGTCTGGCTGTGCCTGGGCTCCGCCTGGGCCGCCGAGCCGCTGACCCTGGGCGTGTTCGCCTATCGTCCGAAGCCGATCATGGCAGCGCAGTACCAGCCCCTGGTCGACTACCTGAACCGTGTGGTACCGGAAGCCCGAATCGAGATGCAGGTATTGACCCAGGCAGAGATGGAGCAGGCGCTGACCTCGGGTGAACTGGACCTGGTGTTCACCAACCCGAGTCATTTCATCCTGCTCCGCCATCTGCAAAAGCTCACCGGCGCCATGGCCACCTTGGTTGCCCTCGAGAAGGACCAGCCGGTGAGCCAGCTGGGTGGTGTCATTCTGACCCGCCAGGAACGCAGCGACATCCGCGCCCTGGTTGACCTGCGCGGCCAGCGCATCGCGGTGCCCGGCAGGAAATTCCTTGGCGGTTACCAGACCCAGGCCTTCGAACTGCTCCAAGCGGGCATCGACATCACCCGCGAGGTCGACCTGCATGTCGTCGGCAGCCATGACGAGGTGGTCCGCACGGTGCTCTCTGGACGCGCTGATGCCGGCTTCGTCCGCACCGGCATCATCGAGGCGATGCT
This sequence comes from Pseudomonadota bacterium, assembly GCA_049322515.1. GTDB lineage: Bacteria > Pseudomonadota > Gammaproteobacteria > Burkholderiales > Thiobacillaceae > Parasulfuritortus. The sequence continues at coordinate 34,981 of JBMOQW010000024.1, read as the reverse complement.
GCGCGAGGGCAGCTTGCCACCCGGCCGGATCGCCATCGTGAACCCGCAATCGCCGCCGAACTTCCCCTTTGTGGTGTCGACCCGCCTGTATCCGGAATGGGCGTTCGCCGCACTGCCCCATGTCGATGAACACACCGTGGGCAAGATCGCCAGCGCGCTGCTGCAGATGTCGCCGGACGACCCCGCCGCGGTCGGCGCCGGCATCCATGGCTTCGTGGTGCCGGCCGACTATCTCAATGTCGAGAACCTGGCCCGCGCCCTTCGCTTGCCGCCTTACGAGTCGGCACCGGAATTCACCCCCCGGGACATCTGGGACCGCTATCGCGCCCCGCTACTGGTGGGCGTGGTCGCCAGCCTGTTCGTGCTGGCCCTCAGCCTGGTCCTGTTGGCGGCCTACCGGCGCCTGCATCGGGTCGAGGCAGCCCGCCGGCACAGCGATGCCGCCCTGACCGCGCTGCTCGACAACACCCCCGACCTGATGTGGCTCAAGGACCGCCACAGCCACTATCTGGCCGTCAACAAGGCCTTCCTGCACTCGGTCGGCAAGGACCATGCCAGCGAAGTGATCGGCCATGACGACCGGGTGCTCTGGCCTGAGGCGCTGGCGGCACGCTACCAGGCCGAGGACACCGAGGTGATGGCCAGCGGACAACGCATGCTGTTCGAAGCCGAGGAAATCCATCAAGGCGTGCCGACCTGGATGGAGACCTACAAGACGCCCATCCTGGACGCCGAGGGCCGGATACTCGGTACCGCCGGCATCGCGCGCGACATCAGCGAGCGCCGCGAGCGGGAACGACGCCGCCTGGCCGTGGAGATGGCGCACCGGGAAGCCCTGGTGCGCGAGGTCCATCACCGGATCAAGAACAACCTGCAAAGCGTGGCCGGCCTGCTGCGCCGCGAACTGGGCAAGGATACGGCCCTGAACCCTCGCCTGGAGGCGGCCATCTCGCAAGTCTATTCGATCGCCCGGGTGCACGGCCTGCAAAGCGCAGATGCCTCCGAAGCCCTGCCCTTGTTCGAGACCGTGAGCCAGATCGCCCGAGGCGTCAGCCAGTTGACCGGGCGCCCGATTCGCATCGCGCTGCCCGAACCCGCGTCCGGACACGGCCCGGTCTTGGTCACCCAATCAGAAGCCGTGCCGCTGGCCCTGATCCTCAACGAACTGCTGCTCAATGCGGTGAAACACGCGCCGGAACCGGAGCCAGCGCCGGAGGTGAGCGCCAGGACACAGCCCGAGGGCGTCGAGATCGTGATCGCCAACCCGGTACCCGCGTCGGATCCGTTCGATTTCGAGACCGGCAGTGGCATTGGCACCGGCCTCAGCCTGGTCCGCTCCCTCTTGCCGGAACAGGGGGCCGGGCTGCACTATAGTAGAACTACGCAGGGATGGCTGTGCGCCCATCTCCTTATCAACCCGCCCGTCATTCACTTCAAGGACTGATTCGCATGGACAGACTGCTGGTCGCCGACGACGACCGCATCGTGTTGTTCACTCTTGCCGAAGGCCTGCGCGAGGCCGGCTTCGAAGTCACTGAAGCACGTGATGGCGAGCGTGCCCTGGCCCTCTGCCAGTCGGAGCCCTTCGACCTCGCCCTGCTCGACATCCGCATGCCCGGCCTGGACGGCCTGGAACTGGCGCGCCGGCTACGTGACGAAACCCCGGTGCCATTCCTGTTTTTCTCGGCCTACGACGACGAGGCCATGGTCAAGGATGCAGTCGAGCTGGGCGCTCTGGGCTACCTGATCAAACCCCTCGAAGTGCGGGCGATCGTGCCAACCTTGCGGGCAGCCCTGGCCCGGGCCCGGGAAATCGACGCCCTGCAGCGGCGCCAGCTTGGCCTGCAAGGCGCGCTGGAAAGCAACCGCACCATCGCCACGGCCATTGGCATCGTGATGCGCGACCACGGCCTCGACCCGGATGCGGCCTTCAACCGCCTGCGCAAATACGCCCGAGACCGTTCCCGAAAACTCGAGGACCTGGCCCGCGCCATCATCGACGGCCGCGAGCGTCCGCGTCTCTGACCCCGTCGACCGGCACCACCAAGGCCGCCTCCAGGCCGCCGCCTGGGCGGTCCGAGAGGATCACGCGCCAGCCCTGGCGCTCGGCGAGCTGGCGCACGATCGCCAGGCCGAGGCCGGAACCGCCGGTATCCCGGCTGCGCGAGCCCTCCAGCCGATAGAAGGGCTGGAACACCTTGTCCCGCTCCACTTCTGGAATGCCGGGCCCCCGATCGAGCACACGCAGGGTTGCGTGCCGGCGCTCGCACGTGAGCACCAGGTCGACCGGCGCCTCGCCGCCATAGCGCAGGGCATTTTCGATCAGGTTGCCAAGCACCCGTTCCAGGGAGGCGGGCGCCACCCGGGACGGGCAGGCCGGTGTCGGTTCGACCCGGACCCGGGCCGGATCCGAGCATCGTTCGGCGAGACCGGCCAGGACCAAGGCCAGATCGACTTCGGCGACGGCCTCCTCCTTGAGGGCGCGGGCGAAATCCAGCATCTGGTCGACCAACCGGCCCATGTCGCGCAAGTCGCCCTCCATGCGCGCGACCAGCGCCGGATCGGCGCTGTCCAGCATGGCCAGCGCCAGGCGCAACCGGGTCATGGGCGTGCGCAGATCGTGCGAGATCCCCGACAGCAGCACGGTCCGGTTCTCGATCAGGGACTGGACTTCCTCCGACATGCGGTTGAAAGCGGCGGTCAGGTCGCGCAGTTCGCGCGGCCCGGTTTCCGGCAGGCGCTCTGGCCAGCGACCCTGGCCCACCGCCGCCGCCGAGCCGGCCAACTGTCCGAGCCGGCCCGCCATCCGGCGCACCACCATCAAGGCCGCCGCCAGGGTCAGCAGGGCGCCGGCCAGGAAGGCCGCGCCGGATTCCCAGGGCGCCCGCAATTCATAGCGCTCGCGAGGAAAGCCGACCCGCAGCAGATGCCCGGCCAACTGCAACTCGGCCCAGGCCCAGGCCGGATCCGGACCGGACTTGAGGCGGATGGCCTGGCCGGTCCGGCGACCCAGCGAGGCCGCCAGGCGGTCACCGAAGTAGTTCGCCGGCAGCACGGTCGGCAGGGGCGTCTGGACCTTGCCGAGCTCCAGGCTGTGTTGCAGCGACAACTCGATTTCGTAGTCGGCGCGGGTTTCGGGCGGCAGTTCCACCCAGGTCTGCGCCGCCAGCAACATACGCGCGGCCAGGTCATCGGCCGAACGCTCGGCCTGGGGCAGGACCACGGTGCGCCAGACCACCAGCAGGGCCGCCCCCTGGACCACCAGAAAGACCGCCAGCAGAAGCGCGGCGGTGCGGCCGAACAAGGTGTCCGGACGCCAGTTCAAGCCAGCCTGCCCTTGGGCGCGAACAGATAGCCCTGACCCCAGACGGTGCGGATATAGGCGGGATTGGCGGAATCATCCTCAAGCTTGCGCCGTAGCCGGGTCACCCGGACATCGATGGAACGGTCGAATGGATCGCGATCGTAGCCCTTCAGCCAATCCATGATCTGGTCACGCGACAAAGCCCGGTTCGGATGCTCGACGAAAATCTTCAGCAGGGCGAACTCGGCATGGGTGATGGCCACTTCGTCGCCTTCGCGGAGCAGGCGCTGGGCGGCCAGGTCGAGGCTGTAGGGGCCGAACCGGTAGGCCGCCTCGGTGATGGCTTCCGATCCACCCGCGCCGCGCCGCAGCACGGCCCGGATGCGTGCCAGCAACTCGCGCGGGTTGAACGGCTTGGCCAGATAATCATCGGCCCCCACCTCCAGTCCAACGATGCGGTCGATGTCCTCACCGCGTGCCGAGAGCATGATCACCGGCAGCTCGCGCGCCGATTTGACACGCCGGGTCAGGGCGAGGCCATCCTCGCCCGGCATCATCAGGTCCATCACCAGGATATCCGGGATGAAGTCGGCCATGACCTGATCCATCTCCCGGCCATCACGCGCGCTGGCCACCTCCAGGCCCTGCTTCGCCAGATATTCCTTGAGCAGGTCGCGTATCCCGGCATCATCGTCGACCACCAGCACGCGGGGCTGTCGTATAGGCTCCATGCCCTATCCTCTGAAACAATTGATTACAAATTTACAGGATGCCGAAACCGACGGGAAACTGCCGGCATATAGGCTGTGAATCGTTGAAAGGAGAAACACCATGACCCGCATGACCCGCCCAAGGATGTTCGCACTGATTGCCCTGCTGGCCAGCGCGCCGGCCTGGGCCGGTTCGGACTTCGCCTTCACCGGCCAGCGCATCGGCCCGGTGGCGGATAGGAGGGGGGATGAGGGCGCTCGGTTCCAGCAGGACTGGAGTCGCCTGCCCGCTCGGGAACGCGAGGCCATGCGCCGCGCCCTGCGCGAGCAGTGGGAAGAACTCCCGCCCGAGGCCCGCAAGCACAAGCGCGAGGAACTCTACGAGCGCATGCGCGACATGGCCGAGCCCGCCGACCCGAGGTACTGGGGCGGCCGGGACGACGGCTATGGCAAGGGTTATGGCAGCCGGCGCGATCGTGACCGTGACGACTGAGTCGGCATCCTTTGAACACGAACAACACCGATTGAGACAGGAGAACGCCATGAAAGCCAACCCCCTTATCACCGCCAGCCTGATCGGCCTGATCGCCTTGCCCGCCTGGGCCGGCCCCTATCGCCCGGCGCCGCAGCCGGTCTTCTTCAGCGACACCGCGCGAGTGGTATCCAGCACGCCGGTCTATGACGAGGTCAACGAGCCGCGCACCGAGTGCTGGACCGAGCGCACCGGTTATCGGTACGAGCGGGACGAGCGTTCCTACGGCGGCGCCCTGGTCGGCGCCCTGGTCGGCGGCGTGGTCGGCCACCAGTTCGGCAAGGGCAATGGCAACAAGGCCGCCACTGCGGCCGGCGCGGCCATCGGCGCGATCACCGGCGACAACATCGACAACGCCGATCGGCGCGGCTATCGCCGCCCGGTCGAGGAACAGCGCTGCCGCACCGTTGACCACTGGACCCGTCGTGTCGCCGGCTACGACGTCGTCTATCGCTACAAGGGCGAGGAATACAGCACCTTCCTGTCCCATGATCCCGGCCCCAACTTGCGGCTCCGGGTCAGCGTCAGCGTCGACGAGCGTTGACCGCCCCACGCCCCCGCCCGAAGCGCGGGGGCACTGTGTTAGAGTGCCGCCTCCCTGGATCGTCGTCTGTCCCGAGCGGCTGTGCGCTTACCCTTCGTATTCCTCCTGCTGCTGATCAGTTGCCTCGCGGCCCCCACCCAAGCGTCCGTCGAGAAGGACGTGCTCGCCGCCCGCAGCGCGCTACAAAAAGGCCGGACTGCTGAATTCAACCGTCTCGACGCTCGGATACCCGTCGATCATCCACTCAAGGTCTACCTGCGCTACTGGCGGCTGAAAAGCGGTCCGACCGCGCTGGAATCGCTTTCGGCCTTCGCCGAGGCCCATCCAGACAGTGTCCTGTCCGAACGGGCCTGGCAGGAAGTGGCTCGTTTCCACGGTCGGGACGAAAACTGGCCGGCCTATGTCCCGGTGTCTGCCCGACTGGCCAAGCGCGACCGCGAAATCCAGTGTTTCGACCTGCGTGCCCGACTGGCCCGCAACGACGCCAGCGCGCTGGCCGAGGGCCTTGCCCTGTGGCGTACCGGCCAGGACCTGCCGTCCAGTTGCGAGCCCTTGTTCGCCGCACTCGAGCAACAGGGCCGGCTCGACACTCCGGCCCGTCTTGAACGCCTGCGCCTGGCCCTGGAAGCCGGCAACCTGGGGCTCGCCCGGGCACTCCTGGCGCGCCTGCCAGAGGCCACACCCGCCGACACCGAACTGCTCGCCCAGGCCTTGCGCAGCCCGGAAGCGGTCCTGAACAGCGCCATCGACACTGAACCTGCCCGGGAAATCCGCCTGCATGCCTTGAGCCGTCTGGCCAAGGACGATCCGGAACGTGCCGCGGGCCACTGGGAAAACGTACGACTCGCCTTCACGGAATCCCAGCAGGCCTATGGCTGGGGGGAAATCGGCATGGCCGGAGCACGCAAGCTCCATCCCAAGGCGGTCGACTGGTTCTTGCGCACCGGTGCGCCGCAGAGCGACAGCCAGAAGCTCTGGCGGCTCCGGGCCATGCTGCGGGCGGGACGCTGGCTCGATGTCTACCAGGGCATCGGCACCCTGAGCCCGGCGCAGCAGAACGAAGCCGTCTGGCGTTACTGGAAGGCGCGTGCCCTGAAGGCACTCAATGCCCACTTCCCGGCCAACCAACTGTTCGCCCAGCTGTCCCGGGAGATCCACTACTACGGCCTGCTGGCCTACGAAGAACTGCCGGTCCGGATGGAAACCCGCCCACAGGACTATCGCCCCAGCCCGGACCAGATGGCCGCCATCGAGGCCCGCCCGGGCCTTGCCCGGGCCCTCCTGTTGCGCCGGATGGGCCTGATCGGTGACGCCGTGGCGGAATGGGAATGGGCCCTGCGCGACCTCGACGACACCGGTTTGATCGCCGCCGCCGACCTGGCCCGGCGAGCGGATTGGCATGATCGTGCCATGCTCACTGCCGAAAAGACCCGCGAACTGCACAGCTACGACCTGCGTTACCTGACCCCCTACCGTGACCTGGCCGAAGCCCAGGCCCGGGAACATGGCCTCGACCCCGCCTGGGTCTACGGGCTGATGCGCCAGGAGTCACGCTTCGTCAACCACGCCCGTTCGCCGGTCGGGGCCCAGGGCCTGATGCAGATCATGCCCGCCACGGCCCGCTGGATCGCCCGACGCCTGGGGCTCGGCCGCAAGGCACACACCCGGATGAACGACCCGGACGCCAACATCCGCTTTGGCACGTATTACTTGCGACACCTGCTGGATACGCTGGATGGCTCGACGGTCCTCGCCACCGCAGGCTACAACGCGGGTCCCGGCCGGGCCCGCCGCTGGCAAGCCGAGGCGCCGCTGGAAGGCACCCTGTACGTGGAAACCATCCCCTTCACCGAGACCCGCGAATACGTCAAGAAAGTCCTGGCCAACGCCATGTACTATAGCCAGCGCCTGGGGGTGCCGTCCGCCAGTCTCAAGGCGCGGCTCGGCGTGATTCCCGCCCGGGTGCCAGCCCAGACCCCGGGCCCGGCTGATTTTGGTGTTTAATTATCTGATTCCCTAGCCAAGAGAACCTCCATGAACCCCAAGCACATCTGCGTCCTGGGCGGCAGCGGCTTCGTCGGCCGACAACTGGTCAGCCGGCTGGCCGCCGAGGGCTGGCACGTCACGGTCCCGACCCGCCAACGCCAGCGCGCCAAGGATCTTCTGGTGCTGCCCACCGTCCAGCTGGTCGAAGCCGACATCCATGCCCCTGGCGTGCTCGAACGGCTGTTCGCTGGCCAACACGCGGTCATCAACCTGGTGGGCATCCTGCATGGCCAGCCCAAGGATTTCATCCACGCCCACGTCAAGTTGCCGCACCACGCGATGGACGCCTGCCGCCATGCCGGTGTCCGGCGCTTCCTGCACATGAGCGCCCTGGGCGCCGATCGCGCGTCGCCCAGCGTCTACCAGCACAGCAAGGGTGAGGGCGAGACACTGGTGCTGGAACCCAGCCGCAACCAGACGCTCGATGTCACCGTGTTCCGGCCATCGGTCATCTTTGGTCCCGGCGACAGTTTCCTGAACCTGTTCGCCGGCCTGCTCAAGCTCACCCCCGTGGTCCCGCTTGCCAACGGCCGTGCCCGCTTCCAGCCGGTCCACGTCGCCGACGTGGCACGTGCCTTCGCCCTCGCCATCGACGACCCGGCCACCTTCGGCCAAGCCTACAACCTGTGTGGCCCGACCGCCTACAGCCTGGAACAACTGGTCGGTCTCACCGCCGCCGCGCTCGGCCTGAAGCGGACCGTGCTGCCGCTGGGCCCGGGCACCTCCTATTGGTTCGCCCGCATGATGGAACTGAAGCCAGGCCGCAAGCTGATGACCCGCGACAACCACTACGCCATGCAGGTCGACAACGTGTGCCCGGAGGGCTTCCCGGCCCGTTTCGGCAGCCCGACCCCGCTCGAGGCCAGCCTCGACTACCTGCGCGGCGAGGGCAGCCGAGGCCATTACGACCGCTACCGTACCGGCGCCGGCCGCTGAGCCGTCCTCGCCATGCGCTGGCCCGGCCACATCCAGGTCTACGCGGTGGGCGGCGCCGTGCGCGACAGCCTGCTCGGCCTGCCGGTCCAGGACCGCGACTACGTCGTGGTGGGCGCCACTCCGGCGGAGATGAGTGCGCTCGGCTTTCAGCCGGTGGGCAAGGACTTCCCGGTATTCCTGCACCCGGAAACGCATGAGGAATATGCCCTGGCGCGCACCGAGCGCAAGACCGCGCCCGGTTATGCCGGTTTTCAGTGCCATGCCGCGCCCGATGTCACTCTGGAAGACGATCTGCGCCGCCGTGACCTGACTATCAACGCCATGGCCCAGGATGCGTCGGGCACCGTGATCGACCCGTACGGCGGCCGGGCCGACCTCGACGCGCGGGTGCTCCGCCATGTCGGCCCGGCCTTTGTCGAGGATCCGGTGCGCATCCTGCGCCTGGCCCGCTTCGCGGCCCGTTTCACCGAGTTCACGGTGGCGCCGGAAACCGAGGCCCTGATGCGCCAGATGGTCGAGTACGGCGAAGTCGACGCCCTGGTGCCGGAACGGGTCTGGCAGGAACTCGCGCGCGGCCTCATGGAAGCGCGGCCCTCGCGCATGCTCGACGTGCTGCGCAAGTGTGGCGCCCTGGCTCGCCTGCTGCCGGAAATCGAGGCCCTGTTCGGGGTACCACAACCGGAAAGGCATCACCCGGAAATCGATACCGGCCGCCATGTCCTGATGGTGATCGACCAGGCGGCAGCCGACGATTTGCCCCTGTGTGGACGCTGGGCCGCCTTGCTGCATGACCTCGGCAAGGGCCTCACGCCAGCGGAATACTGGCCCCGGCACCACGGCCACGAGGGCCGGGGCGTCGCGCTGGTCGAAGCGGCATGTGCACGGCTCAAGGTGCCAGGCGAGTGTCGCGACCTCGCGGTCCTGGCCGCGCGTGAACATGGCATCGTGCACCGCGCTGGCGAATTGTGCCCGGACACCATGATCGCGCTGTTCGAACGCACCGACGCCTTCCGAAGGCCGGAGCGTTTCGCCGAGCTGCTGCGCGTGTGCACTGCGGATGCACGCGGCCGCCTCGGAGCGGCCAATGACCCTTATCCGCAGGCCGAGCGCCTGGCGGGGGCCCTGGCGGCCGCCCGTGACATCGACGCAGGCGCCATCGCGCGAGCCACGTCAACCCACGAGATCCCGTCCGCGATCCGGCGTGCGCGCGTCGCTGCAGTCGCGGCCAGCCTGGCATGACCCTGACCACCCAGGATCACGACCGCGCCGCCGCCGGGTTGACTTATGTCTACCCGGTCCTGTCCCGGCGTGCCGGTGGCGTCTCGCTGGGCGTCAACCTGAACGTCAACAATGCCTGCAACTGGCGCTGCATCTACTGCCAGGTACCCAATCTCCAGCGGGGCGGTCCGCCGGCCATCGATCTCGACCGCCTGGCAGCAGAACTGCGCCAGATGCTCGACGCCATCGTCCTGGGCGATTATCTGGCCAAGGCCGTCCCGGAGGGACTACGCCGGCTCAACGACATCGCCCTGTCCGGCAATGGCGAACCGACCAGCGCGGCCGAATTTCCCGAGGTGGTGGCCCTGATCGGCCGCATGATCGAGGCCTATGGCCTGACCGGCCAGGTCAAGCCGCTGCTGATCAGCAACGGCAGCCTGATGCACCGCCCCAGCACCCGCACAGGCCTGACGGCCCTCGCCCGGCTGGGTGGCGAGACTTGGTTCAAGCTGGATCGGGCGACGCCCTATGGGCTGCGCAGGGTGAACCAGACCGAGCGCCGGCCGGATCAGGTCCTGCGCGCGCTGATCCAGTGCGCACGACTGTGTCCGACTTGGGTCCAGACCTGTGTGTTCTCGATCGATGGTGTACCGCCCGAGGCGCCGGAGATCAACGCGTACCTGAGTATGTTGCGCGCGGCCCTGGAAGCTGGCGCGCCGTTGCGCGGCGTGCTGCTCTACGGGTTGGCGAGGCCATCGATGCAACCGGAAGCAGCCCGTCTCGGTCGTCTGCCGGAAGCCTGGCTGGCCGACCTGGCCGCCAGGATCGACGGCCTCGGCCTGCCGACCCGGTTATTTCCCTAGCCGGGCCTCGCCTCGACCGAGTTTTTCCGACAGCCGGGCCCGGGTCAGGGACACGGCATCGAAGCCCTCCTCATCGGCGAACAGGTACATCCCGCCCATCGGGCTGATCCACTGCAGGTACAACTGCTTGTCCCGGCCGTCGACGCTGATCTGCAAGGCATCGCCGATCTTGAGTTGATCGATGCCGTCGCCGGCCGGATCGGCCTCTGCCCCGGAATCCGCGCCGGCCACGCTGTCGGGATCAAGCGCGGCCAATTCCGCCTCCGTGAACTCGACATCGGCATCCTTGGCCAGCCGGGGCGCAGGCGTCTGGTCGCCGATGCCGGCCAGGAGACCGGCCCGCGCCACTGCCGCATGCAACAGCGCCAGCTGGGAAAAAAGCTCGTCCCGTTCTTCCAGGCCAATGTTCATCGCCTCGCAGCCATCCTGGAGCCGGCCGAGGAGGGTCGGCAGCAGACGCAGGAATTGCTCGGTCTCTTCCTGATCCTTCTTCGGTGCCAGGCTCCAGAGCAAGGCATTGACCGTATGCCAGCCCGCTTCCCAATCGGGATGCCGGTCACCATGGCTGAAATAGATGCCGGCCAGCAGATATGACCAGCGTTCCAGGAGGAATCGGCGGATTTCCTTGGGCGCGCCGGTCCTGGCCAGGCGAGTCTCGATCTCTTGGCAAATGTGTTCGTGGACCTGCGCTTCGCGACTTTTGAATAGCATGCGGGAATTCGGCCTGGGTTCGGGGGTCATGCAACGCCCGAGCATTCTAGACGTTTTTATCGGCAATTCGCACATCCCCCCGTATGGGACGAAAATGTCTTTAATTTGACCATGGGTTTTGTTACCCTGTGGCCTCCAAGAACGCAGAGGCCATCGACGGGATGCAGCTGAGCCAACCCATTTTTGCATTTTTGACGCGCCACAAGCGCTGGCTGGTCGCCCTCTCCCTTCTCCCCCTGTTCGAAGTCATCACCGCGTTCGGCGTCGCGCCCGATACCGATACCGCACAAATCCCACGGGAAACCATCGTTTCCGATCTGGTCTTGCCGGAACCGGTCGCCACCGACTCGGGCAGTTTCGATTTCTGGCGCGAGGAGCGCATCCAACCCGGCGACACCCTGGCTTCCCTGCTCGGCCGCCTCGATGTCCGGACAGAGGAACTGCCCAAGGCCATCGAGGCCAGCCGATCGGTCGTTCCCAGTTTCATCGCGGGCCGGGCAGTCCTGGCCAGGGTCACCTCCAGTGGCCGATTGCTGCTGTTCCGCTATCTGATCGACGACAAAACCCTGTACACATTGGAACGCAGGGGGGATGGATTTGTCGGCCGTTCCGAACCGGTCCAGCTGGAAACCCGGATCGTGATGCGTTCCGGGCAGATCAAGCACTCGCTGTTTGGTGCCACGGATGCCGCCGATGTCCCGGATTCAGTCGCTTCGGCCATGGCCGAAGTCTTTTCTGGCGACATCGACTTTCACCGTGACCTGCGCACCGGCGACCGCTTCTCGGTGGTCTACGAAGTCCAGATGCACGACGGTCGCGCACTCCGCTCGGGCCGCCTGCTGGCCGCCGAATTCGTCAATCAGGGCCAGGCCTACCGGGCCATCCAGTATGTCGACACGCAAGGGCGCGAGGGTTATTTCACCCCCGACGGCAAGAGTTTGAAGCGCGCTTTCCTGAAATCACCTATTCCGTTCAGTCGGATCTCGTCCGGTTTCACGACCAACCGCTTCCATCCCGTGCTCAAGCGCTGGCGTGCGCACAAGGGAATCGACTATGCTGCACCGACCGGAACCCCGGTACGCGCCGTTTCCGACGCCACGGTGGAGTTCGTCGGTCGTCAGGGGGGCTATGGCAACCTGATCGTGCTCAAGCACCAGGCACCCTACAGCACCGCCTACGGCCATCTGTCCCGCTTTGCCTCTGGGCTCAAGCGCGGCAAGCGCATCCAGCAGGGCGAAATCATTGGTTACGTGGGTGCCACCGGCCTTGCATCGGGCCCACACCTGCATTACGAATTCCGGGTCAACAGGGTCCAGCAGAATCCGCTCGCCCTCAAGCTTCCGGCGGCTTATCCGCTCGAAGCCAGCCAGCGGGCTCGTTTCGCCAGCCTTGCGGGGCCCCTGGTATCCCAACTCGACCAGTTGAGCGGCATCAACGTAACGGCTCGCGACTAAGTCCGACGGATTTCAGCCGAGGGCTTGGGTCGCCGACCCGATCAGTGAGCAGAACACCATCTCGAACTCGACGTCCTGCTCGTAGGTTCTCGATTTCTGCTGCCGATCGAGGCTGACAAAACGCAGGTTCACGGCATATTTGTTGGCGCTGACTTCGGGTACGCAAGGCCACTGGTTGTCTAGACTGACCCGCAGCAACTGCACTACGCGCCCCCCCAACATGAGTTGGAAGACGCCGCCAACGGCGACGTATCTGCACTTGCCGCTACTTTCGCGCAGCAGTTCGAGCACCAGTTCAACCCCCTTGCGGATCGGCAACAAGGGCCCCAGCCATTGGCTCAAATCCGCCGCACGATCCTCGCGTGGGGCATTCAGCCAGTGATGATAGCCGGGCAGGTCGAAACCACAAACCCCACCAGGAATGCCCGTCCGACTTTTGACTCCCGACAGCCATTCGTTGTCCCGGATGTGCTGGCCCAGCTTGCCGGTCTGGCCATGCAATTCCGCCAACACGCCCCCAAGACGCTCCAGGATGAGCGCCAGACGCTCGGTGTCAACCGCAGGATTGCTGCGCAACGCATCCAGGGCTGATTTCTGCCGCTCGAGTTCTTGCAGCAATTCGCTACGCAACTCGGGCCGCGCCATCACGTCCACCAATTCGAAGATGGCCAGCAAACCGGCATGATGGGAACGAGGATCGCCGGCACGCAGGAAGAACAGGGCCTTGTCGAACAGATCCTCGAGCCGCAACCAAGTCCGTATCCGTTCGTTGAGGGGGTATTCGTAAACGATCACTTGGACCTGTGTTCTATCCGGTGCGATGCAAAAGCCGGAAAATCCGGCGCCCGAGGCATCTACCGATTTTGCAGCATGCTGTCACCTTCATGCAATGCCGTTCGCGCCCCTTCGACCGGCCTGCTCGCGATAAGCACGATCGAGGGCCGCCACTTTGGCAACCAGATGATCAGGATCACCCTGGTTGTCGATGACATCGTCGGCATGCAGCAACCGGTCGGCGCGGCTGGCCTGGGCCGCCAGAATCGCCTCGACCTGAGCCCGTGACAGCCGATCCCGGCGCATGACCCGTTCGATCTGGAGTTCAACTGGACAATCCACGACCAACACGCGGTCGACCAAGGGGCCATACGCGCCAGTCTCGACCAACAAGGGGACCACCAGGAGCGCATACTTACCCGGCGCGGCCAGGAGTTGAGTGGCCGCAGCTTCACGAATGGCGGGATGGAGTAGCGACTCGAGACGGGCCTTGTCCTCAGGTGAGGCAAACACCCGTGACCGCATCAGGTTCCGGTCGAGTCCACCCGCCTGGGTGATGAAAGCAGGCCCGAAGACTGCCCGGATGGCTTCGATCGCTGCGCCGTTAGGCGCGGTGAGTCCGCGCGAGATGAGATCGGTGTCGATCACGGTGACGCCACGGGCCGCGAACAGGTCGGCGACCCGGCTCTTGCCCGACCCGATGCCACCGGTCAGACCCACGCAGTAGGGGCGGTCCCTCATGCGCCGAGGTAGAAGGCCAGCAGCGACTGCCCCCAGAACAGCGCCACCAAGCCGGCCAGCGCGAGATACGGGCCGTACGGGATCGGGCGGGCGCGATCATGACCGGCCAAGGTGATCATGGCCACCCCGATCACCGCCCCGATCAAGCTCGACAGGAGGATGATCAAGGGCAGCATCTGCCAGCCGAGCCAGGCACCCAGCGCGGCCAGCAGCTTGAAGTCACCCTGGCCCATGCCCTCCTTGCCAGTCAGCAGCCGGAACACATGGTAGACCCCCCAGAGGATCAGGTAGCCCGCCACGGCCCCGATCACGGCCGCCGAAAGGTCGACGAACAGGCCAATCAGGTTTGCCAGCAGGCCCAGCCAGAGCAACGGCAAGGTGATCACATCGGGCAGCAACTGGGTATCGAAATCGATGACGGCCAAGGCGACCAGGCACCAGATCAGAACGAAGGCCGCCGCCGCTTGCCAAGTGAAACCGAACTGCCAGGCGGCCGCCAGGGTCAGCAGACCGGTCAGCGCCTCGACCAGCGGATAGCGCATGGAGATATTCGCCTGGCATGCCGAACAGCGGCCCCGCAACAGCAGCCAGCTGAGCACCGGGACATTCTCGTACCAGCGGATGGCATGCCCGCAGGATGGACACGCCGATCCCGGCACGACCAGGTTGTAGGCGGGGGCGGGTTCGATGGCCTGACCACTCAGCTCGGCGCATTGCATCTGCCATTCCCGCGCCATCATGCGCGGCAGGCGATAGGCGACCACATTGAGGAAGCTGCCCACCAGCAAGCCCAGGGCCAAGGCGACGGCAGCCCAGGCGACGGGCTCCGCCGACAGTAACTCGATCAAAACGCGGACCCCATCTTGAAGATCGGCAGGTACATGGCGATCACGATGGTACCGATCAGGGAGCCCAGGACCACCATGATGATCGGTTCCATCAGGCTGGAGATGCCGGCCACGGCATCGTCCACCTCGCGCTCGTAGTAGTCGGCGACCTTCTCGACCATGGAATCCAGGGCCCCCGACTCCTCGCCGATCGACACCATCTGGATCAGCATGTTGGGAAAGACCTTGGCCGCCTGTAGGGAGGAAGTCAGGCTGGCACCGGTGGCGACGTCGGTACGCAACTTCAGGGTCGCTTCCTCGAATACGATGTTGCCAGACGCGCCGGCGACCGATTCCAGTGCCTCGACCATGGGCACGCCCGCCGCGAAAAGCGAGGCAAAGGTCCGCGCCCAGCGCGACACCGTGGCCTTTTCGATCAGTTCACCGAAGATCGGCAAACGCAAGGACCAGCGGTCGACCAAGGCACGCAGGGCCCGGGAGCGCTTCAGCGCCTGGATCAAGAAAATGATCGCGGCGATGATCACCCCGAAGATGGCCCACCACCATTCGACGAACAGGTCGGAAACAGTAATGACCAGCTGGGTCAGTCCGGGCAGTTCGGCACCACTGCTTTCATACAACGTCTTGAAAGTGGGGATGACGAACAGCATGATGCCTGCGGTGATGATGAACGCGATCACGATGACGATGATCGGGTACATCAAGGCGGACTTGATCTTGCCCTTGATGGCCAGGATCTTTTCCTTGTAGGACGCGATCCGGTCCAGCACGGTTTCCAGGATACCGGCCTGCTCACCCGCCTCGACCAGGTTGCAATAGAGCTTGTCGAATTGCTGGGGGTGGCGCCGGAATGCCTGATTGAGCGCGGAACCCGACTCGACATCGGCCTTCACCGCACCCAGGAGCCGTTGCAAGGCCGGATTGGCATGGCTTCGGGCCGTGATATCGAAGGCCTGCAACAAGGGCACACCCGCCTTGACCATGGTCGACAGTTGGCGGGTAAACAAGGCGATGTCCTTCTCGGTGATCTTGCGGCCCCGAGCCAGGAAACTCTGCTTGCGCACCTTGGTGGCGTTGATGCCCTGGCGGCGCAGGCTTTGCCGCACCACGGCCTCGCCGGCGGCAAGCATCTCGCCCTTGAGCTTGCGGCCCTGCTTGTCGGTACCTTCCCAGACGAAGGGAATCTCGGCGATCGTCTTCTGTGCAGTCTTGGCTTGCGCCATGCTGTCATGCCCCCATCGTTATTCGTTGGTCACGGCCAGGACCTCTTCGAGCGAAGTCATGCCGGACTTGACCTTCAGCAAGCCGGCCCGGCGCAGGTCGAGCACCCCTTCGTTGCGCGCTTGCGCGGCGATTTCCAGGGCACCGGCGTTCCTCAGGATCAGTCGGTTGATTTCCTCGCTGATCGGCATGACCTGATAGATGCCGACCCGCCCCTTGTAGCCAGTGTTCTTGCAGACATCGCAGCCCACCGGACCGAACGCCTGCCAACCGCCATCCAGGTCGGCTTCCGTGAAGCCGGCATTGAGAAGGGCCTCGGGCGGGATGTCCACAGGCGCCTTGCAGTTCGGACATAGGCGCCGACCCAGGCGCTGCGCGGTGATCAGCAGCACCGACGCGGCCACGTTGTAACTGGGAATGCCCATGTTGACCATCCGGGTGAGGGTCGAGGGCGCGTCGTTGGTATGCAGGGTGGACAGCACCATGTGGCCGGTCTGGGCGGCCTTGATGGCGATATCCCCGGTTTCCAGGTCGCGGATTTCGCCGACCATCACGATGTCCGGATCCTGGCGCAGGAAGGAACGGAGCGCCGTGGCGAAGTTCAGGCCGGCCTTGTCGTTGACATTGACCTGGTTGATCCCGGGTAACTGGATTTCCACCGGGTCCTCGACGGTCGAGATGTTTACCCCGGGCTTGTTCAAGATGTTCAGGCAGGAATAGAGCGACACGGTCTTGCCGCTGCCGGTCGGGCCGGTCACCAGCACCATGCCATAGGGCCGCTCGATCGCAGTGAGCAGATGCTTGAGTTGTTCCGGCTCGTAGCCGAGCTGGTCGATCTTGGTGTTGAGCGCGGTGTTGGAATCGAGGATCCGCATGACGATCTTCTCGCCATACAAGGTCGGCAAGGTGCTGACCCGGAAGTCGACCCCCTTCTTGCGCGACACCACCAGCTTCATGCGGCCGTCCTGGGGCACCCGCTTTTCCGAGATATCCAGCTTGGAGATGACCTTGATGCGCGAGGCGATCTTTTCCTTGATGGCCACAGGCGGCTGGGCCACTTCATACAAGACGCCGTCGATCCGGTAACGGATCCGGTAGAACTTCTCGTAGGGCTCGAAATGGATGTCGGACGCGTTGCCGTTGATCGCGTCGAGCATGATCTTCTGCAGGTAACGTACCACCGGTGCATCGTCGACGTCCTGTGCCGCGGCGGTATCGGCGGCCGACTGGGCTTCATCGTCGGTGAACTCGAGGTTGAGATCCTCGGTGTCAATGCTTCTGAGGATGTCTTCCTGGGGAGCCGAGACGTTTTGCTCGAGGAAACGCGCGAGCTTGTCGTCTTCCAGGACCACCAGTTCCACCGCGAGCCCGGTCTGGAACTTGACGTCGTCCAGCACTTGCAAGTTGCTGGGGTCGGAAATACCCAGGTAGAGCCGGTTGCCCCGCTTGGACAGGGGCAGGACGCGGTGTTTCTCGATCAACTTGGGGTCCACGACGCCGACCGGTACCACGCCGGCATCGATGCTATCCAGATCGAAGAACGGCAAGCCGTAGGTGATCGAAGCAAAGGTCGCGATCTGCGCGGCCCGGAAGCGCTTGGTGCGCACCAGATGGGCGACGATGCTTTCCCCGGCCGCCCTGGCCTGCGCCTGCAGCGTTTCGCCTTCGTCCTGGTTGAGCAGCCCCTGTTGGACCAAGGCACGCGCCAGACCGGTCAGATTATTGGCAACACTTGCCGCCACGACGGCTCCCTCAATAAATACAAGCCTCTACGGCCGATAATGCATAGAGTACATGCAAATGTCAAAAAAGGCGCTCAATTTGGCACAGGCACCGGCACGATACGCGCCGTCTTGACCCGACGCCCGGTCACCTGGACGATCTCCACGGTACACCCGGCGACCCGGATGGTGACCCCCGGCTCAGGCATCGCCTCCAGGTATTCGAGGATGAAGCCATTCAAGGTCCGCGCAGCATCGAGCGGAAAATCCAGTCCCAGCTTGCGGTTCAACTCACGCAGGCTGGCGGTGCCCTCGACCCGGTAGCCGCCGCTGTCGTCCACCTCCCAGCCCCGTCCGCGCAGGAGACCGCCGCCAGCGTATTCGCCGACGATCTCCTCCAGCACGTCCTCGACCGTAATCAGCCCTTGCAGCTCGCCATATTCATCCACCACCAGGCCGAGCGACTGACGATTCTCCTGGAACTGGCTCAATTGGGTCAGTAGCGGCGTTTCCGAAGGCACGAAATAGGCGGGCTTGATGTCTTCCTCGAAGGCCACCGGATCGAAGCCGTCTTCACCGACGTGGACCAGGGCGCGGCGCACGTGCACCACCCCGACGATCTCGTTCAACTCTCCTCGAAAGACCGGTAGATGGGCATGATGACTGGTTTGCAGATGGGCGAAGATCTGATCAGGCTCGGCGGCGAGATCGATGGCCTCGATCCCGCCCCGGGGCACCATCACATCGTCCACCGTGAGCGACTGGAGGTCGAACAGGTTGAGCAGAAGCTTGCGCTGCGACGCGGGCAGAAACGCGCCCGACTCGGTCAGCACGGTACGCAGTTCCTCGACCCCCATGGGGCTCACGCTGCCTTCCTCGGAGACCTTGAGGCGGAACAGCTTCAATTGGGCCCGGACGAACAGATTGATGAACCAGATCACCGGACGGCTCAGGCGGAGCAGGAAATACAGGGGAAAGCTGACCACCGGCACGACCCGCTCGGCATGGGAGGCCCCGATCACTTTCGGCGTCACTTCGGAAAACACCAGGATCAGGAAGGTCACCGCCAGGGTTCCCAAGGTGAGGGCCAGTTCATTCTCGCCGAACAGGCGGAAGGCGATCACCGTCACCAGGGCCGCGGCGGCGGAGTTGACCAGGTTGTTGCCAAGCAGGATCACGGAAAGCAGCTTGTCGGTGCGTGCCAGCAGCCATTCCGCCAGTCGCGCACCACGTCCGCCCGCCTTGGCCAGGGTTTTCAGGCGGTAGCGGTTGACCGCCATCATGCTGGTTTCGGAGCCAGAGAAAAAGGCCGACAGCACCAGCAACAGCAAGAGCGCCAGAAACAAGGCACCCAGGGGAATCTCGTCCAAGTCGAGGCCCGGTTGAGGGAAACGTATCTAGTCTAGCAGCCGATCAGCCCCGGCCCAAGACCACTTCGAGCACGAACTTGACGCCAATGTAGGACAACATCAAGGTCACGAAGCCGGCCAGGGTCCAGTAGATCGCGGTCTTGCCCCGCCAGCCCCGGGCGCGACGACCGATCAGCAGACCGGCGTAGATGAACCAGGACGCCAAGCCGAACACGGTCATGTGGGTCAGCGGCAAGGGCCGGCCGTAGATCGACTCGGAAAACACCACGCCGGACAGCAAGGTCAGCGTGAGGATGAGAAAGCCGAGTCCGACCATGTCGAACAGCAGCTTTTCCAAGGTCAGCAGCGGCGGCAGGCAGGCCACCATGCGGGGCGGCACCGGCCGGTGCAGATGCTTCTCGGCCAGGGCGATCAGCGCCGCGTGCAGCGCCGCCACGGCAAACAGCCCGTAGGCCGCGAAGCCAGCCAGCATGTGCAGCCGGAACCACGGCCGCCCAGCCTCCGCGATGGCGTGCCCCTCGGGCATCAGGCGCTGCAAGAGCACACCCAGCGCACCGAACAACAATACGAAGCCTTGCAGGCCGGACAGCGGATAGCGCCACACCGCCAGGCCATAGAACAACACGGTCAGCGCCGCCACTGCCGACACGGTGGTACCGAAACCCAGGGTGAAGCCGACGCTCGGCATGATCAGTTCGTCGAGCAGATACAGATGCAGCGCCAGCGGCAGGAACAGCAGCAGGCGCGAGGGCCCGGTCGGCTGGCAGCAGGTCGGGCCGCCCGGCCGGAAGTAGGCCGCCAAGCCCAGGTACAGGAGCACCGCGAGCGGATACAGGAAGGTATCGGGCATTCTAGGAAGGCTTCGATTTGCTAGACTGCACGAGTTTAGCCGATTCGATCCCAAGACAACGCATGTTCGACAATCTCTCCGAACGACTCGGCCGGGTCGTCAAGAACCTTCGCGGCCAGGGCCGCCTGACCGAGGACAATATCCAGGACGCCCTGCGCGAAGTGCGGGTCGCCCTCCTGGAAGCCGACGTCGCCCTGCCCGTGGTGCGCGAGTTCATCGCGAAAGTCAAAGAGAAGGCCATGGGCCAGGCGGTGCTGCAAAGCCTGACCCCCGGCCAGATGTTGATCGGCATCGTGCACAAGGAACTCACCGCCCTGATGGGCGAACAGGCGGCCCCCCTGTCGTTCGCCAGCCA
The DNA here is from genome assembly GCA_049322515.1 of Pseudomonadota bacterium. Lineage (GTDB taxonomy): Bacteria > Pseudomonadota > Gammaproteobacteria > Burkholderiales > Thiobacillaceae > Parasulfuritortus. The sequence goes on along the minus strand of JBMOQW010000024.1, from coordinate 14,783 downwards.
GCCGCCGGCGGTTTTCCTGATGGCCGGCCTGCAGGGCGCCGGCAAGACCACCACCTGCGGCAAGCTGGTCCGCCTGATCCGCGAACGCGGCAAGAAGAAAGTGCTGCTGGTCTCCACCGACGTCTACCGGCCGGCCGCCATCGACCAGCTGCGGACCGTGGCCGGCCAGGCCGAGGCCGACTTCTTCCCGTCCACGCCGGAACAAAAGCCGCTCGACATTGCGTTGGCCGCGCTCGACTACGCCAAACGCCATTTCCACGACGTCCTCATTGTCGACACCGCCGGCCGACTGCACATCGACGAAGCGATGATGCGGGAGATCCAACAACTCCACCAGGCACTGAATCCGGTCGAAACGCTGTTCGTGGTCGATGCCATGCAGGGTCAGGACGCGGTCAACACGGCCAAGGCCTTCAACGACGCCCTGCCGCTGACCGGTGTCGCGCTGACCAAGCTGGACGGCGACTCACGCGGCGGTGCCGCCCTGTCGGTGCGCCACATCACCGGCAAGCCGATCAAGGTGGTCGGCGTCGGCGAAAAGCTCACCGGCATCGAGGTCTTCCACCCCGAACGGATGGCCAGCCGCATCCTCGGCATGGGCGACGTGCTGTCGCTGATCGAGGAAGCGCACAAGGCGGTCGACCACGCCGAGGCGATGAAGACGGTCCAGAAGCTGAAATCCGGCAAGGGCTTCGACCTGGAAGACTTCCTCTCGCAAATGCAGCAGATGAAGAAGCTGGGCGGCCTGTCCAGCCTGATGGACAAGCTGCCGGGTGCCGGCAAGGTGGGTGCCGAGGACCTCGCCAAGGGCGAGAAGGAAATGCGCAGGGTCGAAGGCATCATCCGCTCGATGACCCCGGAGGAGCGGCGCAAGCCCGAGCTCCTCAAGGCCTCGCGCAAGCGCCGCATCGCCGCCGGGGCCGGGGTCCAGGTGCAGGATGTCAACCGCCTGCTCAACCAGTTCGAGCAAGCCCAGAAGATGATGAAATCACTCGGCAAGGGCGGCATGGGCAAGATGATGCGCGGCATGAAGGGCATGCTCCCCGGCATGCGCTGATCGGCCGCCCTTGTCCGCCTGGGGCGGCCTTCGGTATAGTGTGGCCGCCAACGTTTCCGTGGGAGAGCGGGCCACCAGGCCCCGCCGAAGGCGCAACCCACCCAACAATCGCTCAGGCAAAAGGGCCACGGAAAAACGGCGACTCTGGAGAGCGCGGCCCTGGCCGCCACCGATGGGGCAAATCTCTCAGGTAACCGGACAGAGGGGTGGAATTTTCAGCCGACCGAGCTTTGGAGCCCCGCGTGCAGCCTGTCCACAATGTCACCCGCATGCCGACCTGGATTCGCCAGAATCTCGGCCGTGGCAACCTGTATCCCACGACCGCGCGCGCGGTCCAGGGCCTCAACACAGTCTGTGAGGAGGCGCGTTGCCCGAACAAGGGCGAGTGCTGGAGCCGGGGCACCGCCACCTTCATGTTGCTGGGTGACACCTGCACCCGGGCCTGCGGCTTTTGCGCCGTGAAGACCGGTCGCCCCTCGTGGCAGGATACCGACGAGCCGCGCCGGGTGGCCGAGGCCGCCCTGGCCATGGGATTGTCGTACGTGGTGCTCACCTCGGTGAATCGGGACGACCTTCCGGACGGCGGTGCGGGCTGCTTCGCCGACACCCTGAGCCACCTGCGCCGGGCCAAGCCGGACCTCGGTGTCGAGTTCCTGACCCCGGATTTCCGCTCGGTGCAGGGCGCCGCCCTGATCCGCATCGCAGATACCCTGGCCAGCCTGCCCGAGTCTGCCCGGCACGACCTGGTCTGGGGCCATAACGTGGAGACCGTGCCGCGCCTCTACCGTGCAGCGCGCAAGGGGGCCAAGTACGAACGCTCGCTGGCCCTGCTGGCCCTCGCCGCCGGGCTTCCCGGCGTGGTGGCCAAGTCGTCGCTGATGCTGGGCCTGGGGGAAACCCGCCCGGAGGTCCTGGCCGTGCTCGCCGACCTGCGCGAACAGGGCGTCACCCGGCTGTCGCTCGGCCAGTATCTGCGACCGTCGCTGGACAACCTGCCGGTGGCCCGTTACGTTCACCCCGACGAATTCGCCGAGTACGAAGCCGAGGCGCGCGCCCTGGGCTTCGACTGGGTCAAGGCCGGCCCGCTGGTGCGCAGTTCCTATTTCGCCGAAGAGAGTCCCCATGAAACTCACCCCGCTTAACGCCAAGCACCGCGAGGTCCACGCCAAGTTGGTCGATTTCTCCGGCTGGGAGATGCCGATCCACTACGGCTCCCAGATCGAGGAACACCATTCGGTACGTAGCCAGGTCGGCATGTTCGATGTTTCACACATGCTGCCGGTCGACATCAAGGGCGAAGGCGCGCGCGACTTCCTGCGCAAGCTGCTGGCCAACAACATCGACAAGCTGCAGACCACCGGCAAGGCACTCTACTCGTGCATGCTGCACGAGGGCGGCGGCGTGGTCGACGATCTCATCGTCTACTTCATGACCGAGACCTGGTTCCGCATGGTGGTCAATGCCGGCTGCGCCGAGAAGGATCTGGCCTGGATGGAAACCCAGCGCAACCAGTACGCGCCCCAAGTGCAGATCCTGCCCTGCCGGGACCTGGCCATGATTGCCATCCAGGGGCCGGAGGCCGCAAAGAAACTCTGGGAAGCCTTGCCTGGCAGCGAGGGTCCGACCCACCTGATGAAGCCGTTCACGGCCATCGTCATTGGCACCATGTTTGTCGCCCGCACCGGCTACACTGGCGAGGATGGTTTCGAGATCATGCTGCCGGCCAGGGCCGCGCCCTACATGTGGCAGGCGATGCTCGACGCGGGCGTCAAGCCGATCGGCCTGGGCGCGCGCGACACCCTGCGCCTGGAAGCCGGCATGAACCTGTTCGGCCAGGACATGGACGAAAAGACCACACCCCTGGAATCCGGCCTGGCCTGGACCGTCGACCTGAAATCCGAACGTGACTTCATCGGCAAGGAGGCCCTGCTGCGCCTGCCGGTCACCCGCCAGCTGGTGGGCCTGGTATTGCAGGACCGGGGCGTGTTGCGCAGCCACCAGAAAGTCTTCACCGCGCAAGGGGAAGGCGAGATCACCAGCGGCAGTTTTTCCCCGACCCTCAATGTCGGCATCGCCCTGGCCCGGGTGCCCGTCGGCGTCGCCCTGGGCGACCAGGTCGAAGTCGAGATCCGCGACAAGCGCCTGCCCGCCAAGGTGGTGAAACCCCCCTTCGTCCGCCACGGAAAAAGCCTGCTGACAGATGACCTTTGAGGCCGCGACCACCCCCGCTGTCACGCTTCACCTGTTACGCTGTCACGCGTCACCATGTCACTCAAATCACGGAGTTACCTTATGACCATTCCCGCCGATCTGAAATACACCAAGTCCCATGAATGGGTGCGCCAGGAAGCCGACGGCACCCTGACCGTGGGCATCACCGACCATGCCCAGGAACTGCTCGGCGACATGGTATTCGTCGAGAACCCGGTGGTCGGGCGCAGCCTCGCCGTGGGCGAGGAGTGCGCAGTGGTCGAGTCGGTCAAGGCGGCCTCCGATGTCTACGCCCCGGTGGCCGGGGAAGTGCTCGCCATCAATGAAGACCTCGAAGCCAGTCCTGATCTGCTCAACAAGGATCCCTACGGGGCCTGGATGTTCAAGCTGAAGCCGACCGGCGACCTGGCCGGCTTGCTCGACGCCGCAGCCTACCAGGCCCACGTCGATTCCGAAGCGCATTGAAAGGCGGTGACGAAGTGACGCGTGACACACTGCCCCCCCTCCAGTCACCGCGCCTCGCTTTTCGGTCACTTTGTCACTCGACACTCTGTCACTGAACCCCCATGCCATTCATCCCCCACACCGACCAGGATGTCGCCGAGATGCTGGCCAGCATCGGTGCCGCCGACATCGAGGCCCTGTTCGACGAGATTCCCGCTGAGCTGCGTTGTGCCGGCCTGCCCGGCATTCCCGAAGGCGAATCCGAGATGGCTGTCACCCGACGAGCCCATGAACTGGCTGCACAAGACGGCTTCTATCTCAACTTCATCGGCGCCGGCGCCTACGAGCACCACATCCCGGCCGCGGTCTGGCAGATCGTCACCCGGGGCGAGTTCTACACCGCCTACACCCCATACCAAGCCGAAGCCAGCCAGGGCACCCTGCAGCTGATCTACGAATACCAGACCATGATGACCCGGCTGACCGGCCTGGACGTCTCCAACGCCTCGCTCTACGACGGCGCCACCGCGCTCGGCGAGGCGGTGCTGATGGCGGTGCGGGCCAGCCGGGGCGACGTGCGCCGGGTCCTGGTGCCGACCACGGTGCACCCGCGCTATCGGGCCGTGGCGCGCGCCATGGTCGCCAGCCAGGACATCGCGCTGGTCGAGATTCCCTACGACCCGGCCACCGGCCTCACCGACCTCAACGCACTCGAAGCCGAGGCGGGCCAGCCGGCCGCTGCCCTGGTGATCCCGCAGCCCAATTTCTTCGGCGCCCTGGAAGCGGTCGATGCCCTCACCGATTGGGCCCACGCCCATGGCCAGCTGGCGATCGCCCTGGTCAATCCGCTCAGCCTGGCCTTGCTCAAGGCGCCGGGCACCTGGGGGACCAAGGGCGCCGACATCTGCGTCGGCGATGGCCAGCCGCTCGGCATTCCCCTGTCTTCCGGCGGCCCGCACTTCGGCTTCATGACCTGCAAGCAAGCCCTGGTGCGGCAGATGCCCGGGCGCATCGTCGGCGCCACCGTGGACAAGGACGGCCAGCGCGGCTACGTGCTGACCCTGCAGGCACGCGAACAGCACATCCGGCGCGCCAAGGCCACCTCCAACATTTGCTCCAACCAGGGCCTGATGGTCACCGCGGCCACCCTGCACATGGCCCTGCTCGGTCCGCAAGGTCTGCGTGACGTCGCCCTGGCCAGTCACGCCAACACCCGCGCCCTGCTCGACCGCCTGAGTGCCATCCCCCAGGTGCGCCGCGCCTTCGGCGGGCCCTACTTGCACGAGGTCGTGATCCGCATCGAGGGCGAACCGGAGCCGGTACTGCGTGCGCTGCGCGCCCAAGGCATTCTGGGCGGATACGCGCTGGGCCGCGACTATCCCGACCTGGCCGACGCCCTCCTGGTCTGCGCCACCGAGACCAAGACGGCTGGCGATCTCGACCGCTATGCGCAACAATTGGAACGTATTTTGAGTCGGCGGCGCGAAGCCCCGCCTTGTGCCTACAAGTCTTAGAGGAGAAACACATGGCCACCACCGTCACCCTGTCCGGCGAGCCGGTCGCCGTCGGCGGCGATTTTCCCCGCCCCGGCGACAAAGCCCCCAGCTTCATGCTGGTCGACAAGGACCTCAAGGACGTTTCCCTGTCGAACTACTTCGGCAAGCGCAAGATCCTCAACATCGTGCCCAGCCTTGACACCGCCGTCTGCCAGGCCTCGGCCCGCCGCTTCAACGCCGAGGCGGCCACCCTGCCCAACACCGTGGTGATGATCATCTCCGCCGACCTGCCCTTCGCCCAGGCCCGCTACTGCGGTGCCGAGGGCCTGACCAACGTGGTCACCCTGTCGACCATGCGCGGCCGCGACTTCCACAAGCAGTACGGCGTGATGATCATGGACCCGCCCCTGTCCGGGCTGCTCGCGCGCGCGGTGATCGTGCTCGACGAGAACGATCGCGTGGTGTACTCCCAGATGGTGCCCGAGATCACCCACGAACCCAATTACGAAGCCGCCCTGGCCGCCGCGCGCGGCGAACCGCTCTGACCGGACCAAGATGCTGATCTTCCAACATACCCGGCCCGGCCGCCGTGCCGGGGCGCAGGCGCCGGCCGTGCCGGCCGCTGCCGATGACCTGCCGGCCGAACTGCTGCGTGCCGATCCGCCCGGGCTGCCCGAAGTGTCCGAACTGGACGCGGTGCGCCACTACACGCGCCTGTCCCAGAAGAATTTCGCCATCGACAGTCATTTTTATCCGCTCGGCTCGTGCACCATGAAGCACAACCCGCGCGCCTGCAACAGTCTGGCCATGCTGCCCCAGTTCCTGGCCCGACACCCGCTCGCCGACGCAGAAACCGGACAGGGCGTGCTGTCCGCGCTACATGACCTGCAAGCCATGCTCAAGGAAGTCACCGGCATGGCAGCCGTTTCGATGGCGCCGATGGCGGGCGCCCACGGCGAGTTCGCCGGGGTCGCCATGATCCGGGCCTATCACGCTGCCCGCGCTGATGCCGCGCGCACCGAGATCATCGTCCCCGACGCCGCACACGGCACCAACCCGGCCACCGCGACCATGTGCGGCTATACGGTGCGCGAGATCCCCACCGACCGAGACGGCAACGTCGACCTCGATGCCCTGCGTGCGGCGGTCGGCCCGCACACTGCCGGCCTGATGCTGACCAACCCGTCCACCCTGGGCGTGTTCGAGAAGACCATCGTCGAGATCCAGAAGATCGTCCACGAGGCCGGGGGCCTGACCTACTACGACGGTGCCAACCTGAATGCCATCCTGGGCCGGGTGCGGCCGGGCGACATGGGTTTCGACGTGATCCACATGAACCTGCACAAGACCTTCTCCACGCCCCATGGCGGGGGCGGTCCCGGGGCCGGCCCGGTCGGCGTGTCTGAGCGTCTGGTGCCCTACCTGCCGATTCCCTTCGTGATCGAGGAACGGGGCTTCTACCGGCTCGCCGAGGAAGCCGACGCCCCGCACAGCATCGGCCGCATGAGCGCCTTTGGCGGCAACATCGGCGTGCTCCTGCGCGCCTGGGTCTATGCCCGCCTGCTCGGCCGTGAAGGCATGCACCGGGTCGCCGATTTCGCCGCCCTGAACGCCAACTACCTGGCCGTCGAGCTGAAAAAGGCCGGCTTCGACCTGGCCTTCCCGAACCGACGCGCCAGCCACGAGTTCATCGTCACCTTGAAAGCGCTCAAGGAGGCCACCGGGGTCAGCGCCATGGATTTCGCCAAGCGCCTGCTCGACTTCGGTTTTCATGCCCCGACCACCTATTTTCCGCTGCTGGTGCCCGAGTGCCTGCTGATCGAGCCGACCGAAACCGAGAGCAAGGCCACCCTGGACGCCTTTGTCGCCGCCATGGTCAAGGTCAAGCAGGAAGCCGAAGCCGATCCCGACTGGGTCAAGGGCGCGCCGCACACCTTGCCGGCCAAGCGGCTCGACGACGTCAAGGCCGCGCGCGAACTCGATCTGGCCTGGCGCGGATGACCGACGCCAGCGCGTTCAAGGGCAAGACCGGACTGAAGCGGGTCTGGAACGCCCTGTTCTACTCGATGGCCGGCTTTCGCGCCGCATTCCGGCACGAGGACGCCTTCCGCCAGGAGGTGATCCTCGCCTGCCTGATGATCCCGGCCGCGTTCTTCCTGTCCAGCGAGGCGGTGGCGCGCGCGCTGATGATCGGCGCGGTCTTGTTGGTGCTGCTGGCCGAGTTGCTCAACTCCGCCATCGAGGCCACGGTCGACCGCATCTCCCTGGAAAACCACCAACTGGCCAAGCGGGCCAAGGACATCGGCAGTGCCGCGGTGTTCGTCTCCCTGGTCAATGTCGTGGTGATCTGGGGCCTGATCCTGCTCGACTGATCCGGAGCCTGACATGGACCCTGAAAAACGCCATTTCCACCGCGTCGGCCACGACGCCCGCGCCACCCTGAGCCACGCCGGCCATTCCTGGACCTGCCGGGTCGAGGACCTGTCGCTGCGTGGCTGCCTGGTCGAACTGACCGAACCCCTGCCGATCCTGGCCGACGAAGACTACCTGCTGAGCATCCACCTCACCTATTCGATCCACATCGAGATGACCGTGCGCCTGGCCCACCAGGACGACCGCCAGGTCGGCTTTCGCTGCGTCAGCATCGACAGCGACAGCGTCGGCCAGCTACGCCGCCTGATCGAACTGAACCTGGGCGACAGCGCGCTGCTTGAGCGCGACATGCGCGAACTGGTCAGGCCCTGAGTCTCACTGCCCGCAGGGCTGGCCGGGCACCGCCCAGGCCACGCGGTTGCGGCCGCCATGCTTGGCCTGGTAGAGGCTGGCGTCGGCGGTGCAGAACAACTCGGGCTCCTCCTGGGCATCCTGGGGCACCGCAGTGGCCCCGCCCAGGCTGATGGTCACCCAGGGCACCACCGGCGAGGCCTGATGCCGAATGCGCAAGCCTTCCACTTCCTGGCGCACTTGCTCGGCCAGTCCCTGGGCCCCGGCCTGGCCGACCTCGGGCAGCAGGATCACGAATTCCTCCCCACCATAGCGGGCGACGAAATCCGATGAACGCTTGAGCGCGGCCCGCAGCGTCTGCGCGACCATGCGCAGCACGGCATCACCCGCGGCGTGACCATAGGTGTCGTTGTAGAGCTTGAAGTGGTCGACGTCGACCACGATCAGCGAGAGCGGCGCCCCGGCACGTCGACAACGCCGCCATTCCTGTTCATAGACCTGGGAGAAGCGGCGCCGGTTGGGGATTTCGGTCAGACCATCGAGCAGGGCCAGCTTTTCCAGCAGCCGGCGTTGATGCACCGACTGGATGTGGCTGCGCACCCTGGCCCGCACGATGGAAGGCCGGAACGGCTTGGAGATGTAGTCGACCGCGCCCAGTTCCAGGCCGCGCTCCTCGCTCTCAGCGGAGTCCAGGGCGGAAATGAAGATCACCGGGATGTCGCGGGTACGCTCGTCGTTCTTGAGCTGGCGGATCACGGCGTGGCCATCCATCTCCGGCATCAGGACATCGAGCAGGATCAGGTCGGGCGCATGTTCGAACGCGCGCTCCAGGGCCTGGACACCATTCTTGGCCAGGATCAGCCGGTATTCGTCCTGAAGCAGCTCGGTGAGCAGGGTCCGGTTTTGCTTTTCGTCGTCGACGATCAGCAGGGTATAGGCCGTGTCGTTCATGATGATTCCTTGCCGCCGTCCCCGGACAAGACCCCGCGCAAGCGCGGCAGCAGGGCCAGGGCAGCCTCGTATTCGATATCTTCGATCAGTTCGCGCAGCAGGTGCAACTCATGCAGCCAGCGGCTGCCGGCCAGGCAGTCGGACAGGTCGTCGAGCACCGGCGCGGTGCGTGCATCATCATTGCGCAGCAGGGTTTCCAGGCGATCCAGCAGGGGCAACGCCACATTCGGATCGACCTGCACCGGCGCCGCCACCACCCCGGCCTCGGCAAGCGGCCGCAAGGCCTGCATCACCCGCTTCAATTCTGCGACGAAGCCGGTCAGGTCGGGCTCGGCGATCTGCTCCGCGGCGAAGCGTTCTTCCAGAGCCCGTGCCTGGCGCGACAAGGCCTCGGCACCGATGGTCGCGGCTGCCGATTTGGTCGAATGCGCCAGTCGCCGGGCCAGCATGCTGTCACCCCGCGCCACGGCCGCTGCGATGTCGTCGGCGACCGCGCCGAATTCCTGCCTGAACCCGGTCAACATGCGCCGGTACAGGCCGGGACGGCGCATGTGGTTGGCCAGGCCGCGTTCGGTGTCGATGCCGTCCAGGGGAGGGATCGCCTCGGACTCGGCTACGCCCTGGCGCGACGCCGACTCGCCGCCCGAGCTCGGCGCCTGCTCGGGAATCCAGCGCAACAACGCCGGATAGAGCTTGTCGGCCTCGATCGGCTTGGTCAGGTAATCGTTCATGCCCGCTTCCAGGCTACGCTCGCGGTCACCGCCCATGGCATGGGCCGTCATGGCCAGGATGGGCAGATGGGCATGCCGGGGATCGGCGCGGATCTCACGGGTCGCACTGAGGCCATCCAGCACCGGCATCTGCAAGTCCATCAGGACCAGGGCGTAGTCCTGAGCCGACACCTTGGCCACCGCCTCGCGCCCGTCGTTGGCCGTATCCACGTGCAGACCGGCCTCGCGCAGGTACTCGGCGGCCACCTCGCGGTTTAGTTGCACGTCGTCGACCAGCAACACCCGGGCACCGCGGATGCGCGCGAGGTCCCATTGCTGGCCCAGCTCGTGCTGACGCTCGAGCCGGTTGGCATCGGCCAGCGAGGCACCGAGCAAGACCTCGAGCACGGCGTCATACAGGGTCGATTCGCTGACCGGCTTGGCCAGCACGTGGCGGATGCCGGCCGACTCGATGCGATCGCTGGCGGTCTCATAGTGGCCGCCGCTGATCATCAACAGGGCCGGCGCCTGGCCCGAGTCACTGCCAAGTGCGCGGATCCGGCGGGCGGTCTCGATGCCGTCCAGGCCGGGCATCAGCCAATCGAGCAATACCAGATCACAGTGGCTATCGGGTTGGGCCAGCCACTCGAGCGCGGCCTCCCCGCTCGGCACCGCGCGGACATCGAGGCCGAAGTCCATGAGCATCGCGCCGATGATCTCGCGCGCGCTGGCGCTGTCGTCGACCAGCAACGCCGTCTTGTCGGAAAGCAAATGGGAATGCCGGGCCAGCTTCGGTTGTTCGCCAGCCACTCCGACCTCGATCTCGAAGAAGAACCGGCTGCCCAGGCCAGGTCGGCTGTCCAGGCCGATCTCGCCGTGCATCAGCTCGGCCAGCTGTTTGCAGATGGCGAGCCCGAGGCCGGTGCCGCCGTAGCGCCGGGTGATACTGTCGTCGACCTGGGTAAACGGGGTGAACAAGCTGCCCTGGCGCTCTTCAGGAATGCCGACCCCGGTGTCGGTGACTTCGAAGCGCAAGCGGGCGTGCTCGCCTTCCAGACGTGCCACGCCAACCCGGATCACGATCTCGCCGGACTCGGTGAACTTGACCGCGTTGTTGATCAGGTTGACCAGGATCTGGCCCAGCCGGAGCGGGTCGCCGAGCACCCGTCGGGGCACGGCGGGGTCGATGTGGAAAAGCAGTTCGAGGCTTTTTTCCTGGGCCTTGAGGGCGACCACGCCGACCACGTTGCGGACCACCTGGTTGAGGTCGAAGGGGATCGATTCCAGGCTCAGCTTGCCGGCCTCGATGCGGGAATAGTCGAGGACGTCGTTGATCACCCCGAGCAATGTATCGGAGGCGGCCAGGATCTTCTCCTGGTAGTCGCGCTGGCGGACATCGAGCCGGGTCTTCAGGAGCAGGCGGCCGAGACCGATGATGGCGTTCATCGGGGTGCGGATTTCATGGCTCATGCGGGCCAGAAAGTCGGATTTCGCCCGGTTCGCCTGGCGTGCTTCCTCGGTGGCCTGGTTCAGGTCGCGGGTGCGCGCTTCGACCAGGTGTTCCAGGTTGTCGCGATACCTGGACAGCTCCCGGTTGCGGCTCTGCAAGGTGTCGACCAGGGTATTGAAACCCCGCCCGAGCTGGGCAATCTCATCGTCGCCGGCGATGTCGGCCCGCTCGGGCAGGGTGGCATCTTCGGCCAGCCGGCGCATCAGGCCATCGAGCTGCTCGACCGGGGCCGACAAGCGGCGCACGACCCGGTGCGCCAACCACAGGGCCAGGACCAGGACAACCAGCAGACCCGCGCCGGTCTCCAGGGCGTTCATGCGCAGCGCAGCCTGCATGGTGGACAGGGACGCCGTCAGTTCGACCCGGGCTGCGATGCCTTCGAGCCTGGGTGAGGTCGACCAGACGGTCAGGGTGTCGGCATCGAAGCGATATCCCTCGGGATCGACAGGCGACGTCGATGGCAGGACATGGGGGTTCTCCGGGCGCACGAATTCGGTGAACAGGAAGCCCTCGGCGGTGTACAGCCGGGCACGCAGGATGGTCGGGTTGGCGATCACCGAGCCGAGCAGGCGGTCGGCCTCGCGCCGGTCCTCGAAGGCGATCGCGGCCTCGCTGCTGTAGGCGAGCAAGCGGGCCTGGGCGGACAGTGCGTCGACCCATTCCGCACGCAACAGCCGGTGCTGTTGCATCAGCAGCAGGATGAACAGCACGCTCATGGCGAGCAGCAGGGTACCGGCGGTGAGCAGCAGCAGCTTGGTGCGGATGGTATGCGGGTGCGGAAACCGGCCGGCCATCAGGGCTCCACCAACGTGGACAGGCGCAGCAGTTGGGCATTGAATTCGATGCCCTGGCGCTTGGCCGCCTGGCGATTGATCAGGATCTTGACCCCAGGCTTGTCGGGGTTCTCCGAGAATTCGACCATGCCGCCGGCACGCGCAAAGCCGGGGATGTCCGACACCGTGACCGCGCTGCCCCCCTTGAGCCGGGCCAGCACCGTGTCCAGGCCACCCGCCTCGACGCCCGCGATGAAGACGAATTCGCAGCGCTCGGCCTCGGCCGGGGAACTGATGGCCCTGAATGCCAGTGGCCGGCTGCCGTCGGTGGCGCGACCCAGCTTGCGCAAGGCCTCAGTGATCGGATGGGTGCCCAGGGCGCAGAGCCGGAGCGCGCGCGTGCCCGCTTCGCCCGGCAGATAGACGAATTGCGTCAGCTTGTAGAACAGCACCGCCTTGACCGCCAGGTCGGAGACCATGGCATCGTTCGCACCGGCCGTCGGCACGGGGACCAGGCCCAGGCCGATCGCAGCCAGGCCTGTGCTCAGCCATGCCCGGACGCAGAGAGGCAAGCGCAAGGAAATGCGCACCTAGAACCGGTATTCGAGGCTGGTCATCCAGCTGCGCGGCTGCTGTGGCATGTCGAAGAAAGTCCGGCTGCCGGAACCGTGCGCGGCGTCATAGCGCTCGTCAAACACGTTGTAGATGTCGAGCCACAGGGTCGCCTTGCCATCCAGCAGGCGATGCCAGCCGAGATGCAGGTTGGCCACCGTGTAACCGGGGGTGGTCAGCCGATTCGGAGGATCGGCCGAGTTCTTGCGGCCATTGGTGACATCGCCGGTCCACAACACCTGGGGACTGAGGGTGAAGCGATCGCGGTACCGGAAGGTGGCCCCCAGCTTGGCCTTGTATTCGGCGAGATGGCCGATCTGCCACTCGATGCCGTTGCCCTCGTCGAGATGGCCATCCGCCCAGCTGGCATTGGCCCACAGGTCGCCGCGCCAGTGGGCACCGATCTTGAAGCGCCATTGCAGCATCAGGTCGAGGCCGACCTGCTCCTGGTATCCGACATTGCCCTTGGTCTCCGGGTTGACCAGGATGGCGCCAGGAATGGCCTCGACATCCTCGCTGGGCAAGGTGGAGATCAGATTTTCGATCCGGCTCTTGTACAGGTGCGCGACCAGGTTCAGGTCGGGGCGCGGCCGCCAGTCCCAGGTCAATCCGAGGGTGCGGGCCTTTTCCGGCTCGAGCTCGAAGTTGGGCACCCGGAAGCCATAGCCGACATAGCGGCCCTGGGCGTCGACGCTGCCGTCGAACAGGCCGAAGGAACTCAGGTACTCCTCCGGCGAAGGGGCCCGGAAGGCCTCGCCATAGGCGGCTTTCAGGACATGGCGGGGATTGACCCGCCAGACCAGGCCCAGACGCGGATTCAGGGTCTGGCCGTAATCGGAATGCCGGTCGAGGCGCAAGCCGACCGTGGAAGACAGGCTGGCGTTCCAGTCCGACTGGAGCTGCGCGTAGGCAGATACGTTCTCGAATTCGGCGTCGTGGATCGCCAGGGGCAGCGGGGTGTTCGGATAGAAATAGTCCTGATCATCCGGGCCCCGTGCCGTGTCATAGGGCGCCGGCAGCGACGCGGTCTCGATCGCGTAGTGCTTTTGGTAGCCCAGTCCGGCCTGGACCCGGTGCCGGTCGTCGAGGCGCCAGTTCAGGTTCTGCTCGATGCCAAGGCGCTCACCGAGCACATAGGAATAGCCATCGATGAAGTTGTTGTAGCTGTTGTTGTACTTGGCCTGGGGATCGACTTCCATGCGCGAAAAATCGACCACCAGCTCACCGTCCAGCTTGGGCGACAGGGTAAAGCGGTACTTGCCATAGGCGGTATCGGTGGTGGTGATCCAGCGCGAATCGTCGAGATACAGCGCGGTCCGCGGCGGATCCCCGGTGCTGGTCAGGCTGCGGAACTTGTCGCGGTAATAGCCGAGGGTCCAGCGCTCGTCCATGTCGAGACGGGCGTAGACGCTGTAGCTGGCGATATCGCCGATATAGTCCTCGCGTTGGGCGGCGGGCACCACCACGGTGTTGCCGGCCTTGGCATCGACTTTCGGAAAATCCCCGGGGTAGAAATCCTGCAACGGGGCCCGGTCCGACTGCTGCCAATGGCCGCCGACACTCAAGGCGAGGCCGGACTCGGTCTTCACACCGCCCATGAAGCTGGCTTCCCGGCTGTCGAAGCGGCCGGTGCCGACCGAGGCCCAGGCCCCGGCATGGGTCTCGGCACGGTCGGTGACGATGTTGATGACCCCGGCCACCGCGTCAGCGCCATACAGTGCCGCGGCCGGGCCGTAGAGGAATTCGACCTGCTTGGCGGGATACAAGGCCAGGTTCTCCGCGAGCGGGAAATTGCCGCCGGCCGGATGGCCGATGCGTACGCCATCGAGCATCACCACCAGCTTGTTCGGGCCGGTATAGCCCTGCACCGTGAACTGGTTGTACTGGGACGACTTGGTGCCGCGCTGGAAATCGACACCCGGCATGGCCTCGAGCAGGTCGGCCAGGTTTTTCCAGCGTCGCTCGCGAATCTGTTCAGCGGTGACCACCACGATGTGCGAGGCCGTATGGTCACGCAATTCGGATTGGCGCGAGGCGGTGACCACCGGCAGGTTGAGCAGTTCATCCAGCGACAGGTTCAGGAGCTGCTTGAAATCCTCCTCCATGGCGGCCGGCCAGGCGACGCCCGACCAACACAACAGGGTGAGACCCAGCAGGCAGTTGCGCGTGGGCATGAGGGGTTCCTTTTATCTGAGCGGGACATCGCAACGGTCCCGGCAGTATAGCCCAGGCCGGATTTACTGTCGGCGCAGGGCGCGCGCCAGGGCATCCGCCATGGCGCGCGCGCCGGCCGGC
>JBMOQW010000023.1:0-58807 GCA_049322515.1 Pseudomonadota bacterium | reverse complement strand
GCCGGGGCGTCCTCGGGGGCCGCTTCGGTCGGGATTTCCGGCTCTGGCGGTTCGGGGACGGTGGGCGCTGGCGTGGCCGGCGCGGTGACGATGGGCGCCGGCGGTCTGGGCTTGGCCTTGGGCGCTTCGGGCTGATCCAGCCACCACAGGCCCAGCAGGGCCACGACGGTCACCAGCGCGGCGACCCCCAGCCTGATGAACGCCTTGCGGCGGAGGTCGCTGCCGGATTCCGGGGCGTTGGCGTCGGCCACGTCGTGCTCCTGATTGTCATGTCTCCGCCTTCATTTTAAGCGGCTTTCGTGCTATTTTTGCCAGCCTTTTTCGGTACTTTTTCCTATTCGGAGATTCTAACGTGGCTATCGAACGCACCTTTTCCATCATCAAACCCGACGCCGTGGCCAAGAATGTCATTGGCCAGATCTACAGCCGCTTCGAAGCTGCCGGCCTGAAGATCATCGCCGCCAAGATGATCCACCTGTCGCGCACCGAAGCCGAAGGCTTCTACGCCGTGCACAAGGAGCGTCCGTTCTTCAAGGATCTGGTCGATTTCATGATCTCCGGTCCGGTCATGGTGCAGGTCCTGGAAGGCGAGGGGGCCATCGCCAAGAACCGTGAGCTGATGGGCGCCACCGATCCCAAGAAGGCTGCGCCGGGCACCATCCGCGCCGATTTCGCCCAGTCGATCGACGCCAATGCCGTGCACGGTTCCGATGCCCCGGAAACTGCCGCCGTGGAAATCGCCTATTTCTTCCCCGGCCACCAGATCTACTCCCGCTGAGCGGATGAAAGGCCTGACAAAGGTGCGTGACAAGAACGACGTGACTGAGCGGCGTGACGATCACCGTGCGCTGCTGTGTCACGCCCTTGCGTCGCGCTTTTTTGTCTCGCCGCTGCGTCACGCCTCATGAAAGTCAATCTGCTCGATTACGACCTCAAGGGCCTCACCGACTGGTTCGAGGAGATCGGTGAGAAGCCCTTCCGCGCCAAGCAGGTGTTGCGTTGGCTGCACCACTTCGGCGCCGACGGTTTCGAGCAGATGACCGACCTGGCCAAGTCGCTGCGCGCAAAATTGCAGGACCTGGCCGAGATTCGTCCCCCGGTGCTGCTCAAGGAACAGGCTTCCGAGGATGGCACCCGAAAATTCCTGCTCGAAGTCGGTCCTGGCAATCAGGTCGAGACCGTCTTCATCCCCGATGGCGAGCGCGGCACCCTGTGCGTCTCGACCCAGGTCGGCTGCGCCCTCGAGTGCCGGTTCTGTTCCACCGGCCGCCAGGGCTTCAACCGTAACCTCACCGTGGCCGAGATCATCGGCCAGTTGTGGTGGGCCAACAAGGCGCTCGGTCGCGACCCGAAAGGTGAGCGGGTCATTTCCAATGTCGTCCTGATGGGCATGGGCGAGCCCCTGCTCAACTACGACAACACGATCACCGCGATCTCCCTGATGCTGGATGACCATGCCTATGGTCTGTCACGCCGGCGGGTGACCGTGTCCACCTCGGGCATCGTGCCGGCGCTGGATCGCCTGCGCGTGGACATGCCGGTGGCCCTGGCGGTCAGCCTGCACGCCCCCAACGACGCCCTGCGCGACACGCTGGTCCCGATCAATCGCAAGTATCCATTGGCCGAATTGATGGCCGCCTGTCGGCGCTATCTGGAACACGCGCCGCGCGATTTCATCACCTTCGAGTATGTCATGCTGGACGGTGTCAACGACCGCCCGGAACATGTCGAACAGTTGCTCGACCTGGTACGCGACGTGCCCTGCAAGTTCAACCTGATCCCGTTCAATCCGTTCCCGGACTCCGGATTCCGGCGTTCGCCGGCCGATCGGGTGCGCGCGTTCGCATCGCGCCTGATGGCGGCGGGCATCGTCACCACCACCCGCAGGACGCGTGGCGATGATATCGACGCGGCCTGCGGCCAGTTGGCGGGCCAGGTGGTCGATCGCAGCCGCCGAACCCTTCACCGCATGGAGCAAGCCGCATGAGAATCTTCGCCGTGATGCTCGGCGCGCTGTGCCTGGCCGGTTGTGGCCAGGCGCCGGTGCACAGCCAGGGGGGGCGTGACACCGAGGTGCTCGAGGCCGCCAACCCGCGTGCCCGCATCCATACTGAACTGGGCGCGCAGTATTTTGCCCGGCGCCAGTATCCAGTGGCTTTGCAGGAGTTGCGCGAGGCCCTGCGTTCGGATAGTGGCTACGCGCCGGCCTATAACATGCTCGGCCTGGTGCACGCGGCCCTGCTGGAAGACAAGGAGGCGGAGGAATACTTCCGCAAAGCCATCGATCTGGCGCCCAATTACTCTGAGGCGCATAACAATTACGGCCATTTCCTGTGTGGTCTGAAGCGCATTGACCAGGCCATGCGCCACTTCGAGCTGGCTTGGCAGAATCCCCTTTATGCCACCCCGGAGAAGGCGCTTGCCAACGCTGGACAGTGCCTGCTCAAGGATGCCCGCCTGGACGAGGCGGCGCGTTTCGCGCAGCGGGCCCTGGTCCGCGCGCCGAACCAGCCCCAGGCCCTGGCCACCTTGGCTGAAATCGAATACGCGCGGGGTGACCTGGCCATGGCACGCGGCCACCTGAAAAAGCTGGAGACCCTGGGTGCCTTGGAGCCTGGCCCGCTCTGGCTGGCTATCCGACTCGAACGCCAGGCCGGCCGGCGTGATGCCGAAGCCGCTTACGGCCTGCAACTGCGCCGTCTCTATCCCGATGCCCGGGAAACCGCCTGGCTGCTCGCCGGCCAGTACGACATGCCGAGTAAGCAGCCATGAGCGGAGATATCACGCCCGGCTACGGGGCGATGCTGGCCGAAGCGCGTCAGGCCAAGGGACTCTCGATCCAGGATGTGGCCGACAAGCTGAAGCTGACCGCACGCCAGATCGAGGCCATGGAGGCGGAGGATGCCCAACGGCTGCCGGCGCCCGTGTATTTGCGCGGTTTCATCCGCAACTATGCCCGCCTGGTCGAATTGCCATACGAGCGCCTACCCGCCGTGGATTCCTCGGCGGTGCCCACCGAGACCATCACGGCCCATTCCGAGGAGGTTCGCTTCAATGCCTCTCCGGTGAAACGTTGGCTGCTCCTGCCATTGGCGGCCTTTGTCCTGTTCCTGGCCTTGGTTGCCGTGTTGTATGCCTGGCTGAGCCAGGGCGAGGAAGCTTATGTCGAGCACCCTCCGGCTGAAGTCGCCCAGTCCCCGGTCACCCAATCCCCAGTCGACCAGCCCGCGCCGACGCCGCTGACCCTGGTTCCGGGTACGGTTCCGGATGGCGCCGCGGTTCCCGGTCCGTCGACTGCGCCCGGACTCGATTCGACGATACCGTCCCCGGCACTGCCGCCGGTACCCACGGCCGCGCCCGTGGTTCCGGCCGTTCCTCCGCTGCCCTCGGCGCCGGTGCCGCCGCCCGCCCAGGCCAGTGTCCCGGCGGTCAAGCCGGACCCCGGCCATGTCGTGCAGTTGGTGGCGGACCAGACCGACGCCTGGATCGAGGTGGTGTCCGGCGACGACAAGCGCTACACCCGGCTGCTCCGGGTGGGTGAACAACTTACCCTGCGCGGTGCTGCGCCTTTCAGGCTGGTGGTGGGCAATGCCGCGACCGTGCGACTGACCTACGACGGTCGTCCGATCGACCTCAAGCCCTATACCGGGGACAAGGTGGCGAGGCTGACCCTGGAATGAATCCAATACCGAGACGTTCGACGCGGCGCGTGCTGGTGGGGGGCGTACCGATCGGTGGGGGCATGCCGGTCGTGGTGCAGTCGATGACCAACACCGACACCGCCGACATCGCAGCCACGGTCGCACAGACCCGTGAACTCTGGCAGGCTGGCTCCGAGCTGGTGCGCCTGACGGTCAATAACCTCGAGGCTGCGCGCGCCGTGCCGGTGATCCGCGAGCAGCTCGATGCACAGGGGTGTCCAGTCCCCCTGATCGGCGATTTTCATTTCAACGGCCACAAGTTGCTGGCCGAAGTGCCCGAGTGCGCCCAGGCCCTGGCCAAGTTGCGCATCAATCCCGGCAACATCGGTCGTGGCGCGAAGCGCGACGACCAGTTTGCCATGCTGATCGAGACCGCTTGCCAATACGACAAGCCGGTGCGGATCGGTGTCAACTGGGGCAGCCTGGACCAGGAACTGCTGGCCCGGATGATGGACGAGAATGGCCAGCGGGCCGAGCCGCATGCGCCGGAAGCGGTGATGCGCCAAGCCCTCATTGCGTCCGCGCTGGAATCGGCGGCGCGCGCCGAATCCCTGGGACTGGCGCGCGACAAGATCATCCTGTCCTGCAAGCTGTCCGGCGTACAGGACCTGATCCGGGTCTACCGCGACCTGGCCAGCCGCTGTGACTATGCCCTGCACCTCGGGTTGACCGAGGCCGGCATGGGTTCGAAGGGCATCGTCGCCTCGACTGCGGCGCTGGCCATCCTGCTCCAGGACGGCATCGGCGACACCATCCGGGTGTCGCTGACGCCGCAGCCAGGCGAATCCCGCACCACCGAGGTCCAGGTCGCCCAGGAAATCCTCCAGACCCTCGGGCTGCGCGCCTTTACCCCGCTGGTGACCGCATGTCCGGGCTGTGGTCGCACCACCTCGACCTTCTTTCAGGAATTGGCCCAGAAGATCCAGGACTGGCTGCGTGGCCAGATGCCGGTCTGGCGCGGCCGCTACCCGGGCGTCGAGCACATGAACGTGGCGGTGATGGGCTGTGTCGTGAATGGTCCCGGTGAATCCAAGCACGCCAACATCGGCATCTCCCTGCCGGGCAGCAACGAGGTCCCGGTGGCGCCCATCTACGAGGACGGGGTCAAGACCGTCACCCTCAAGGGCGAGCGCATCGCCGAAGAATTCCAGGCCCTGGTCGAGGCCTATGTGCAACGAACGTATGGCAGCAAATAACTGGGGAAATGAGAAAAGGGAAATGGGAAAAGTGACTCCCGCCAACGTTTCCCGTTTCCCGTTTCCCGCTTCCCGAGATTGTGCAAATGAATGACACCCTCCGCGCCGTGCGCGGCATGAACGACATCCTGCCCGCCGAGATCGGCCGTTGGCAGGCCTTCGAGGCCGTCATCCGGGACTGGCTGGCCAGCTATGGCTACCAGGAAATGCGCACGCCGATCCTGGAGCAGACCGGGCTGTTCAAGCGTGCCATCGGCGAAGTCACCGACATCGTCGAGAAGGAGATGTACACCTTTGTCGATGCCCTCAATGGCGAATCGCTGACCTTGCGTCCTGAGGGCACCGCCTCCTGCGTGCGCGCGGCGATCGAGAACAATCTGCTGTTCGACGGGGGCAAACGGCTCTGGTACCAGGGGCCGATGTTCCGCCATGAACGGCCGCAGAAAGGCCGCTATCGCCAGTTCCACCAGGTCGGCGTCGAGGCCCTCGGCCATGCCGGGCCGGACATGGATGTCGAACACCTGCTGATGACCGCACGGCTGTGGCGCCTGCTCGGCCTGGCCGACGGCATCCGCCTTGAGATCAACAGCCTCGGCGGGCCCGAATCGCGCGCCCGGCATCGCCAGAAGTTGGTCGAATATTTCACGGCCCACCACGACCAGCTCGACGAGGATGCCCGTCGACGCCTGCACAGCAATCCGCTGCGCATCCTGGATACCAAGAATCCGGCCATGCAGGCCTTGGTAGAAGCCGCGCCCCGGCTCATGGATGAGCTGGATGCCCCGGCCCAGGCCCACTTCGAGGCGGTCAAGCGCGGCCTCGAGGCGGCCGGTGTTGCCTACACGGTCAACCCGCGCCTGGTCCGTGGACTCGATTATTACAACTACACCGTGTTCGAATGGGTGACCGACCGGCTCGGTGCCCAGGGCACGGTCTGCGCCGGCGGCCGCTACGATGGCCTGGTGGCCCAGCTCGGCGGCAAGCCGGCTCCGGCCTGCGGTTTCGCCATGGGCATCGAACGGCTGCTGGCATTGCTCGCCGACTCCGGGCAGAATCCGCCGGCGTGTGGCCCCGATGTCTATGTGGTGAATGTCGGTGAGCCGGCCGCTGCCTTCGCCATGGTTGCCGCCGAGCGCCTGCGCGATGCCGGCTTGCGGGTGGTTCTGCATTGCGGGGGCGGGAGTTTCAAGTCGCAAATGAAGAAAGCCGACGCCAGCGGCGCCCGGCATGCCGTGATCATCGGCGACGACGAGGCCGAGCGGGGCGAAATCAGCTTCAAGGCTTTGCGAGGCGAGGGCGGCCAACAGCGTTGCGCCCTTGCCGACGCGGCCCATCTCATCATTCAAGCAAGGGTTTGATCCATGGCACTCGATCTCGAAGAACAGGAACAGGTAGACGAATTCAAGGCATGGTGGCGCAAGAACGGCACCTACGTGATCGCCGGCGTGGCCGCCTTCGTGATCGGCGTGTCGGGCTGGAAGGGCTGGCAAGTGTGGACCGCCAAGCAGAATGGCGAGGCCCTGGCCTTGTTCGAGCGGACCATCCAGGCGGCCATGGCCAATGATGCCAAGGCGGTCAAGGATGCTGCCGGCCAGATCATCGAAAACTATAGCCGTACTGGCTACGCCGTGCCGGCGGCCTGGGTGGCCGGCAAGGCGAACTTCGCGGCGGGCGACCTGAAGAGCGCCCAGGCGCAATACCAGTTTGCCCACGGCCAAGCCGGCGATGCCGGCCTCAAGGCCTTGGCCGCGTTGCGCCTGGCCACCATCCTGCTCGACCAGAAGGATTACGCGGGGGCACTGAAGTTGGTCGAGACCCCGCCCGCGCCGGAATTCGCGGCCCTCTACGCGGACCTCAAGGGTGACATCCTGGCGGTCCAGGGCAAGACCGCGGAGGCTCGCGCGGCGTATACCCTGGCCATGGAAAAAATGACCGACAAGAGCCCGCTCAAGTCGATGACCGAAGCCAAGCTGGACGGCCTGGGAGGCTGATATGCGGATCGCCCTGGCACTTGTTTGCGCAGCCATGCTCGCTGGGTGTGGCACGGTAGGGGGGTGGTTCGGCCTGGGCGGCAGTACGCCGGCCAAACCGCAGCCGGCCGAACTGGTCGAGTTCCGGCCCAGCCTGACCCTGACCCGCGCCTGGGAGGCCCAGGTTGGCGCCGGGCGTGCTGGCGCCTTCTCGCCGGCGAGCGACGGGCAGGCCATCTATGCCGCCGGCGCCGGGGGACAGTTGGTCAAGCTGGATCTCGTCTCCGGCCGCGAACTGTGGCGGGTGGACAGCAAGGAAGCCTGGTCGGCCGGGGTCGGCGTGGGCGAGGGCCTGGTCCTGGTCGGTACACCGAAGGGCGAGGTGATCGCCTATCGTGCCGATTCTGGCCAGCCGGCCTGGCGCACACGCCTGGGGGGTGAGGTGCTCAGCACGCCGGTTGCGGCCCAGGGGCTGGTCGCCGTGCGTGGCAACGACGGCAAGGTCTGGCTGCTCTCGGCGACGGATGGCAAGACCCGCTGGATGTACAACCGGGCCTTGCCTGCCCTGATCCTGCGTGAACCCGCAGAACTGCTGCTGACCGATCAGGCCCTCTATGCCGGCTTCCCGGGGGGGAAACTGGTGGCCCTGGCACTCAACAACGGTGCGCCGATCTGGGAAACCAACGTGGTCCTGCCCAAGGGGACCAGTGAGTTGGAACGGATGTCCGACGTGACCGGGGCCCTGGCTGCCGATGGCCGTCTGGTGTGTGCCGCGACCTATCAGGGGCGCATCGGCTGCTTCGACCAGGCGACCGGAAATCCCTACTGGGCGCGTGACTTCTCCGGGTTGTCGGGGGTCGCAATGAGTGACCGTTATCTCTACACCGCCGACGAGCAAGGCATTCTGTTGGCCTATGACAAGCAGCGCGGGGCCGGGCTGTGGCGCTCCGAGACCTTGCGTGGCCGGGGCCTGGGCACCCCCCTGGTGTTGACCGGCAATCGGGTCGCGGTCGCAGATGCCCAAGGCATGCTGCATGTGCTGGGTGCGGAGGAGGGCACCCTGCTTGGTCGCGCCAGTACCGATGGCAGCCGTATTGCCGGCCGCATGCTCGGCCTCGACCGCGGCCTGGTCGCCCAGACCGCCAACGGCGGCGTGTATGCCTTCAAAATCCAGTGACGCGAGGGCGTGACCAGGCGTGCGTGATGCAAAGGCGTGACGGACACGCGGTTTACTGTCACGCTTCACCATCGCGCCGTTATCGTCACGCTGTCTCTGTCACGTACCCCTGATCATGAAACCCACCCTCGTCCTGGTCGGCCGGCCCAATGTCGGCAAGTCGACCCTGTTCAACCGGCTGACCAAGTCGCGGGCCGCCCTGGTGCATGATCTGCCCGGCCTGACCCGCGACCGGCACTACGGCCACGGCCGGGTCGGTGGCAAGCCCTATCTGGTGGTCGATACCGGGGGCTTCGAGCCGGTCGCCGATACCGGCATCCTGGCCGAGATGGCCAAGCAGACCCTGCAAGCGGTGGATGAGGGCGATGCGATCGTTTTCCTGGTCGATGGTCGCTCTGGCTTGACGCCGCAGGACAAGATCATCGCCGAACGCCTGCGTCGGCTCGACCGGCCGGTGTACCTGGCGGTCAACAAGACCGAGGGCATGCTATCCGATGTTGCCGTGGCGGAATTCCACGAACTCGGCCTGGGCGCGCCCTATTCGGTGTCCGGGGCCCACGGCGAGGGCGTGCGCGAGCTGATGGAGCTGATCCTGGAGGGCTTCCCGGACGCCCAGGAGGAACCGGCCGAGGATCATCCCAAGATCGCCATCGTCGGCCGGCCCAACGTCGGCAAGTCGACCCTGGTCAACACCCTGGTGGGCGAGGAACGGGTGATCGCCTTCGACCAGCCGGGGACCACGCGCGACTCGATCTACGTCGATTTCGAGCGGGCCGGACGCAAGTACACCCTGATCGATACCGCCGGCGTGCGGCGCAAGGGCAAGGTCTTCGAGGCGGTGGAGAAGTTTTCCGTGATCAAGACCTTGCAGGCGATCGAAGATGCCAACGTCGCGGTGCTGGTGCTCGACGCCAAGCAGGACATCGCCGAGCAGGACGCCCATCTGGCCGGCTTCATCCTCGAATCCGGCCGGGCCCTGGTGGTGGCCATCAACAAGTGGGACGACACCGACGATTACCGGCGTGACCAGGTCAAGCGCGAAATCGCCCACAAGCTCGATTTCCTCAATTTCGCCAAGTTCCACTACATCTCGGCGCTCAAGAACGCCGGGGTCGGCGGCTTGCTGAAATCGATCGACGAAGCCTACCGTGCAGCGATGGTCAAGCTGCCCACGCCGCGCCTGACCCAGGTGCTGCAGGAAGCCGTGGCCCGGCACAACCCGGCACGCGCCGGCCAGTTCCGGCCCAAGCCCAAGTATGCCCACCAGGGCGGCATGAATCCGCCCATCATCGTGGTGCACGGCAACCATCTGGAAAGCCTGGAAGGCGGCTATCAGCGCTACCTGGAGAATGTCTTCCGCGACGCCTTCAATATTCAGGGCACCCCGCTCCGGGTCGAGTTCAAGACCGGCCACAATCCCTTCGAGGGCCGCAAGCCGAAGGCGCCGCCCAGCAAGGACGACGTGCACAAGGCGTTGCGCCAGCGGCGCAGCCGGGTCAAGCGGTTCGGTTGAGCTGATTTTATTTGAACTCGCCGGGACCGGTGGCGTCACACCGCTTTTCAGCCGGTCGCGCCAAGGTAACGGGATTTGTTTGTCGGCAAATAGGGGTTAGAATCCCGGCCTCCCGCGCAACGACAATTCATAGCTTCGACGTTTCAACATAAGGAATAACGCCATGAGCAAAGGGCAGCAGTTACAAGACCCCTTTTTGAACGCCCTGCGTCAAGAGCAGGTGCAGGTGTCCGTGTATCTTGTCAACGGCATCAAGCTGCAAGGTTATATCGACAGCTACGACCAGTACGTCGTGCTGCTCAAGAACGCCGTCACCCAGATGGTCTACAAGCACGCCATATCCACCGTGGTGCCGGCCCGGCCGGTCGCCTACCGTCAAGCCGGCGAGGAAGAGTAATCATCTTCCTGGTGCGTACGGCGGCCGGGTCCGCCGATGTTTGACCGTCCGCCCACCGCCGATGACGCGGGCCAAGGACTCTCCGTGGTCCTGGCCAGTGTCAATTTCGGCGATCCCGAATATGCCGAGAGCCTGTCCGAGCTGAAATTGCTGGCCAGCGGTGCCGGGTTGCGCATCGAGTCGGTGATCCAGGGCCGGCGCGACCGGCCCGATGCCGCGCTGTTCGTTGGCAGCGGCAAGGCCGACGAGATCGCCGAGGCGGCACGCGCCGCCGGGGCCAGCCTGGTCATCTTCAACCACGAGTTGTCGCCGGTGCAGGAGCGCAACCTGGAAAGGCGGATGCAGTGCCGGGTCCTCGACCGCACCGCGCTGATCCTGGAAATCTTCGCCCAGCGGGCGCGATCCAACGAGGGCAAGCTGCAGGTCGAACTGGCCCAATTGCGCCATTACGCAACCCGGCTGGTGCGTGGCTGGAGCCATCTGGAGCGGCAGAAGGGCGGCATCGGCATGCGCGGCGGTCCGGGCGAGACCCAGCTGGAACTGGACCGCCGGATGATCGGTGCCAAGATCAAGAACATCGAGGTCCGGCTCGACAAACTGGAAAGAAGCCGTGCCCTGCAACGACGCGCGCGTCAGCGGGGTGGGGCATTGTCGGTGTCGCTGGTCGGCTACACCAATGCCGGCAAGTCGACCCTGTTCAACGCGCTGACCCACGCCAGGGTCTATGCTGCCGACCAGTTGTTCGCCACCCTGGATACCACCACGCGCAAGCTCTGGCTGCCGGAAACCGGGCAGGTGGTGCTGTCCGACACGGTCGGCTTCATCACCCGTCTGCCGCATTCCCTGGTGGCGGCCTTCCATGCCACCCTGGAAGAGACGGCGCGCGCTGATCTGCTCTTGCACGTGATCGATTCGGCGAGTCTCAACCGGGATCGGCAGATCGCCGAGGTGGACAAGGTGCTGGCCGAGATCGGCGCGGACAAGGTGCCGCAGATCCGGATCCTCAACAAGATCGACCTGACCGGCGCCGAGCCGGCGGTGGCACGGGACGAGTGTGGTAACATCACGCGCGTCTCGTTGAGCGCCCTGGCGGGCGCCGGGATCGATCTCCTGAAACAGGCGCTGATCGAATTCGCGCGGTCCGCGCGCTCTGCACAACCAACTGAAATCGAACAACAAGATGGCATGGAATGATCCCCAGTGGGGAAAAGGCGGGGGCGGCGGCGGTAACGGTGGCCCGCCCGACCTGGATGAACTCTGGCGTCGCTTCAATCAGCGGCTCAACGGCATGATGAATGGCCGCAAGAGCGGCGGAGGCGATGGCGGCGGCAACCGGCTCGGCGATCGCGGTCTGCCCAAGTTCCCCTTGCCCGGGGCGGGTCTGCTGATCGGTCTTGCCATTCTGGTCTGGCTGGCCAGTGGGTTCTACATCGTCGACACCGGCCAGCGGGGCGTGGTGTTGCGTTTCGGCAAGTTCATCGAGGTCACCCAGCCAGGTCCGCGTTGGCATCTGCCCGCGCCCTTCGAGTCGGTCGAGGTGGTCAACGTCGAGCAGGTGCGTACCGTGGAAGTGGGCTACCGCAACAACGTCAAGTCGAAAGTCCTTTCCGAATCGCTGATGCTGACCGACGACGAGAACATCATCGATCTCCAGCTCTCCGTGCAATACACCCTCAAGAGCCCCGAGGAATACTTGTTCATGAATCGCGACCCCGATGAAGCGGTGATGCAGGCCGCGGAAACCGCGATCCGTGAGATCGTCGGCAAGAGCAAGATGGACTTCGTGCTCTACGAAGGCCGCGCCGAGGTGGCCGACCGCGCCACCAAGCTGATGCAGGCCATCCTCGACCGCTACAAGACGGGCGTCAGCATCAGCAAGGTCAACATGCAGAACGCCCAGCCCCCCGAACAGGTGCAGGCCGCTTTCGACGATGCGGTCAAGGCCGGTCAGGACCGGGAGCGTCTCAAGAACGAAGGCCAGGCCTACGCCAATGACGTGATCCCCAAGGCCAAGGGGGTTGCCGCCCGCCTCAAGGAGGAAGCACAGGGCTACAAGCAGCGCGTGGTGGCCAACGCCCAGGGTGAGGCTGACCGCTTCCGCCAGGTCGCGGTCGAATACGCCAAGGCGCCGCAAGTGACCCGCGAACGTCTTTACCAGGACACCATGCAACAGGTGATGGCCAATACCACCAAGGTGCTGGTCGACGACAAACAGGGTGGCAACCTGCTTTACCTGCCGCTCGACAAGCTGATCCAGGCTGCGGGGGGAGCAGCGTCCGTGGAAGCGGCCGCGACCAACGCCACGACTGCGACTGCCACCAGCCCCGGGGCGCAGGAGCCCTCGCGCAGCCGCGATTCTTTCCGCAGCCGTGAACGGGAGAGCCGGCCATGAACAAGCTGGGCCAATTCGTGGTGCCCATCGTCCTGGGCCTGATTCTGTTGTCCCTGTCCATCTTCACGGTCGACCAGCGGCAAGCCGGCATGGTGTTCCAGCTCGGTGAAGTGGTCTCGATCAAGCGCGAGCCGGGCCTGTATTTCAAGCTGCCGCTGGTGCAGAACGTGCGCTATTTCGATACCCGGATCCTGACGCTGGATCTGGCCGAACCCGAGCGCTTCATCACGTCCGAGAAGAAGAACGTCCTGGTCGACTACTACATCAAGTGGCGCATTTTTGATGTCCAGCGGTTTTATGTCAGCTTTGCCGGCGACGAGAAGAAGGCCCAGAACCGCCTGGCGCAGACCATCAACGATGGCATGCGGGCCGAATTCGGCAAGCGCACTGTGCACGACGTGGTCTCCGGCGAGCGCGACAACATCATGGAATCACTGCGTGCCTCGGCTGACCAGGACGCGCGCCGGTTCGGCGTCGAGGTCATGGATGTGCGCATCAAGCGGGTCGAACTGCCTACCGAGGTGAGCGAGTCGGTCTACCGGCGCATGGAGGCCGAGCGCAAGCGGGTCGCCAACGAGTTGCGTTCGACCGGTTCCGCCGAGGCCGAGCAGATCAAGGCCGATGCCGACAAGCAGCGCGAGGTGATCATCGCCGAAGCCTACAGGGAAGCCCAGACGCTCAAGGGTGAGGGCGATGCCAAGGCGGCTGCCATCTATGCCGCTGCCTACGGCAAGAATCCGGAGTTCTATGCCTTCTACCGCAGCATGGAAGCCTACAAGGCCAGCTTCAAGGACAAGAGCGATGTCATGGTGCTGCAACCGAATTCCGATTTCTTCCGCTACATGAAGTCGCCCCGTGGCAACGGCAAGTAAGGCCGGGCCCGATGAGCCTGGGCGATATCTTCCTGCCCGCGCTGGCCTTGATGCTGGTGCTGGAAGGGGTGTTGCCCTTCCTCGCGCCGACCGCCTGGCGTGAGGCCTTTGTCCGGATGACTGAAATGAAGGACGGCCAGATCCGTTTCATGGGGCTGGTGTCCATGCTGGCCGGTTTACTCTTGCTGATGCTGACCCGATGAACGACGCCTGGCTCCTGCCCGAATATATCGAGGACATCCTGCCGCCCTACGCCCGGCAGGCCGAGTTCCTGCGCCGCCGCCTGCTTGACCTGTTCGATACCTACGGCTACGAACTGGTCTGGCCGCCGATGCTGGAATATCTCGACTCCCTGCTGACCGGCACTGCGGGCGACCTCGACCTGAAGACCTTCAAGGTGGTCGATGCCCTGTCCGGTCGCATGATGGGCGTGCGCGCCGACATCACGCCGCAGATGGCGCGCATCGACGCCCACCTGCTCAACCGTCAGGGCGTGGCCCGCCTGTGCTATGCCGGCTCGGTGCTGCACACCCAGCCGGATGGCTTGCTCGCCGCGCGCGAACCTTATCAGGTCGGCGCCGAGTTGTTTGGCCACCCCGGCATCGAGGCTGACCGGGAGATCCTGAGTTTGCTGCTGGCGTCGCTGAACGCGGCCCGCCTGGGCGAGTTTCGGGTCAGTCTGGGTCATGTCGGGCTGTTCCGCGCTCTCGTTGCCGCGGCCGGGGTGACCCGGGCCACCGAGCGGCCGCTGTTCAGGGCGTTGCGGAGCAAGGATGTGCCGGCCCTGGCGCAACTGACCCACGACTTGAGCGAACCCTGGCGGAACGCTTTCCTGGTCCTGCCTGAACTGTATGGGGGGCCTGCCGTGATCGCCGAGGCGCGGGAACAACTGCCGGGCGTGCCCGGCGTGCTCCGTGCCCTGGACGACCTGGCGGCCCTGATGGCCAGCCATCCGGGCATGGACTTCGCGGTTGACCTCTCCGACCTGCGCGGCTTCGGCTACCACACCGGCGTGGTGTTTGCCGCCTATGTGGGCGGCCAGGCCCAGTCGGTGGCGGTGGGTGGCCGCTATGACGGTACCGGCGCGGTGTTCGGCCGCGCCCGGCCGGCCACCGGGTTCAGCCTCGATCTGCGTCGTCTCCTGTTGAGCCTGCCCGAACCCCGCTTGCGCACTGGCATCCTGGCGCCATCGGCAGGTGAACCGGGTCTGGAGGAGCGGGTCGCCGAGCTGCGCGCCGGCGGCGAGCGGGTGGTGGTCGAGTTGCCTGGCCAGGGCGAGCACCGTCTCGAAGCCGGTTGCGACCGTCATCTGGTCTTCGATGGCGGCACCTGGAAAATCAAACCGCTGTATTCCTAACCTGTTGATTCACGGATATTCCATTATGAGCAAGAACGTCGTCGTGATCGGCACCCAGTGGGGTGACGAAGGCAAGGGCAAAATCGTTGATTGGCTGACCGACCGGGCCCAGGGCGTGGTCCGCTTCCAGGGCGGCCACAATGCCGGCCACACCTTGGTGGTGGGTGGCAAGAAGACCGTGCTGCACCTGATCCCGTCCGGCATCCTGCGCGACAACGTGCATTGCTACATCGGCAACGGCGTGGTCTGTTCGCCGGAGGCGCTGATCGAGGAAATTGCGATGCTGGAGCAGGAAGGCATCGACGTCGCCAGCCGGATGACCATTTCCGAAGCCTGCCCGCTGATCCTGCCGCACCACATCGCCCTCGATCACGCCCGTGAGGCGGCCAAAGGCGCCGGCAAGATCGGTACCACCGGGCGCGGCATCGGCCCGGCCTACGAGGACAAGATCGCCCGCCGTGCCATCCGCGTGCAGGACCTGATGCACCGCGAACGGTTCGCCGCCAAGCTGGGCGAGGTGCTCGACTATCACAACTTCGTGCTCAAGAACTACTTCAAGACCGAGACCGTCGATTTCCACCAGACCCTCGACCGCGCCATGGAACTGGCCGAGAAGATCAAGCCGATGATCGGCGATGTGCCGCGCAAGTTGTACGAAGCCAACAAGCGTGGTGAGAACCTGCTGTTCGAGGGCGCCCAGGGCACCCTGCTGGACATCGACCACGGCACCTATCCGTTCGTCACCTCGTCCAACTGCACCGCTGGCGGCGCCTCCACCGGTTCTGGCATGGGGCCCTCGTCGATGCACTACACCCTGGGCATCACCAAGGCCTACACCACCCGGGTCGGCTCGGGCCCGTTCCCCACCGAACTGTTCGACGACAACGGCAAATGGCTGGCAGAAAAGGGCCACGAGTTTGGCTCCACCACCGGACGTGCCCGCCGTTGCGGCTGGTTCGACGCCGCCGCGTTGAAACGTGCGATCCAGATCAACGGCATCTCCGGCCTGTGCGTGACCAAGCTGGACGTGCTGGACGGCATGGAGACCGTGCGCATCGCGACCGGCTACACCCTGGACGGCGAAGTGTGCGACATCCTGCCGGTGGGCTCCGAGGCCCTGAGCGGCTGCGAGCCGGTCTACGAGGAGTGGTCGGGCTGGAAGGAAAGCACGGTCGGCGTCGCCACCTTCGAGGAACTGCCGAAGAATGCCCAGGCCTACCTGAACCGCATGCAGGAACTGTGCGGGGTACCCATCGACATCGTGTCCACCGGCCCGGACCGCAAGGAAACCATCGTCCGGCGGCACCCGTTCGAATGAGCCTGGAAATGAAAAAGCCGGCGAAAGCCGGCTTTTTGTCTTACTTTGGTGCCCAGGAGAGGACTCGAACCTCCACACCGTTGCCGGCGCTAGGACCTGAACCTAGTGCGTCTACCAATTCCGCCACCTGGGCAAAGAGGCGCGCATCTTAGCGACGCCGTCATGCTGTGTCAACGTGAGTTTTCAATGACTGATAAAAAACCCTCAAAAAAATCACCCGCCAAGCCGCGAGCCCGCAAGGGCCTACGTTGGCAAGACCCATTCCTGCAACGTGAACGCGAGAAATACGACTACCCGCTGCCCAGTCGGGAATTCATCCTGCAACTGGTGGAAGCTGCGGGGGGGCCGACGCCGGCCGAGGACATGGCCTTCCGGCTCGACATCGAGCCGGAAGAGCTGGAATCCTTCAATCGTCGCCTGGGCGCCATGCAGCGCGACGGCCAGCTGATCATCAACCGGCGCGGCGACCTCTGCCTGCCGGAAAAGATCGAGCTCAAGGCGGGTCGGGTCGAGGGCCATCCGGACGGCTTCGGTTTTTTCATCCCGGATGATGCCTCGGGCGACATGTTCCTGTCCGAGAAGGAGATGCACCAGGTCCTGCACGGTGACCGGGTGATGTGTCGCGAGCACGGACTGGATCGGCGCGGGCGCAAGGAAGGCAAGATCGTCGAAGTGCTCGAGCGAGCCAATACCAAGGTCGTCGGTCGGCTCTACTACGAGCATGGCCACCAATGGGTGGTCGCGGAAAACAAGCGCATCAACCAGGACATCGTCATTCCGCCCAGCGAGCCGACCAAGGTCGCCTTCGGCCAGGTGGTGACGGTGGAGATCGTCGAGCAGCCGACCAAGCACACCCCGGCCATGGGCCGTATCACCGACGTGCTGGGCAATTACGCCGACCCGGGCATGGAAATCGAGATCGCCCTGCGCAAGCATGATCTGCCTTTCGAGTTTCCCAAGGCGGTCCAGGACCAGGCCAGGAAGTTGCCCAAGGGCGTCACCAAGAAGGATTTCGAGGGCCGCGAGGACATCCGGGACCTCCCCCTGGTGACCATCGACGGCGAGGATTCGCGCGACTTCGACGATGCTGTGTATTGCGAACCGATGGGACGCGGTTTCAAGCTCTGGGTCGCCATCGCCGACGTCTCGCATTACGTGACGCCGGGTTCCGCGCTCGACAAGGAAGCCTATGCCCGTGGCAATTCGGTGTACTTCCCACGCCGGGTGATCCCGATGTTGCCGGAGGAGTTGTCGAACGGGCTCTGTTCCCTGAACCCCAAGGTCGATCGCGCCTGTATGGTCTGCGAGATGGAGATCGCCAGTACCGGCACGATCAAGAAATACCGCTTCTTCCCGGGCGTGATGCACTCCAAGGCCCGGCTGACCTACACCCAGGTCTGGGACTGGCTCTCGGGCGAGAAGAAGCCGCCCAAGGCCCAGGCCGACCTGCTGCCCCATCTGGTCAACCTGAACAAGCTGTTCCACGTCCTCCTGAAAGCCCGCCACAAGCGCGGCGCCATCGACTTCGAGACGCTGGAAACCAAGATGATCTTCGACGAGACCACGAGCAAGATCGAGAAGATCATTCCCTACGCGCGCAACGACGCCCACCGCATCATCGAGGAATGCATGCTGGCCGCCAACGTGTGCGCCTCGGAGTTCCTCAAGAAGCGCAAGCACGCCACGCTGTACCGGATCCACGAGGGCCCGACCCTGGTCAAGCTGAAGGCCCTGCACGAGTTCATGGCCGAGTTCGGCTTCGTGCTGGCCGGTGGCGACGACCCGCATGCCAAGGACTATGCCGAACTGCTGGCCAAGATCAAGGGCCGCCCGGACGAGCAGTTGCTGCAGACGGTGATGCTGCGCTCGCTCAAGCAGGCCGTGTACAGTGCCGAGAACGTCGGTCACTTCGGTCTGGCTTACGAGTCCTACACCCACTTCACCTCGCCGATTCGGCGTTATCCCGATCTGCTGGTGCATCGCGCCATCCGTGCCTGCCTCGACAATGCCACCTATTCGCCGGGTGACTGGGAGCAGATCGGTGCCCACTGCTCGATGACCGAGCGGCGCGCCGACGAGGCCAGCCGAGACGTGGTGAGCTGGCTGAAGTGCTATTACATGCGCGACAAACTGGGCGAGGAATTCGACGGTGTCATCTCAGGCGTGACCAGCTTCGGGGTTTTCGTGGCCTTGAACGAGGTCTTCGTCGAAGGCCTGGTGCATGTCTCGGAGCTGGGCCAGGACTATTTCCACTTCGACGCCGCCCGGCACCAGATGCTGGGCGAGCGGACCGGCAAGCGCTTCCGATTGGGCGACAAGGTGCGCATCAAGGTGGCCCAGGTCGAGTTGGAAAGCTCGAAGATCGATTTCGTGCTGGCCGAGGACGGCGCGCCGGTCAAGCCGGTTTCCGTCTCCGCGCCAGCCAAGAAGAAGCCGGCAAAGAAGCAATGAGCCAGCGCACGATCATTCATGGCTTCCACGCCATTCAATCGCGATTGCGCCACCATCCGCAAAGCATCCAGATCATCTATCTCGATGTATCCCGGCGCGACAAGCGCGCCCAGGACTTGCGCCAGCTGGCCGAGGCGAAAGGGGTCAAGCTGGTCGCCAGCGAGGCCAGCCGGCTGGACGAGATGGCCCATGGCAAGTCGCAAGGGGTGGTGGCTTTCGTCGAGCCGGTCCAGCTGGCGCGCACGCTTACCGAAGTGATCGAGGATCTGACCGAGCCGGCCCTGCTGCTGGTGCTGGATGGGGTCACCGACCCACATAACCTGGGCGCCTGCCTGCGCAGCGCCGATGCGTTTGGCGCCCATGCGGTGATCGTGCCGCGCGATCGCTCCGCCAGCCTCAATGCGGCGGCGATCAAGGCGGCCAGCGGCGCTGCCGACACCGTGCCGCTGATTCCGGTGACCAACCTGGCCCGGTCGCTGCGTGAACTCAAGGAACACAACATCCTTCTGGTGGGCACTGACCAGGACGGTCCCCTGGCCGTTGCAGAAGCCGATTTCAGTGGTCCCGCAGCCCTGGTCTTGGGGGCGGAGGGCACCGGCATGCGCCGACTCACGCGCGAGCATTGCGACGTGCTGGTGCGCATCCCTATGTTCGGCCAGGTAGAAAGCCTCAACGTCTCGGTCTCGGCCGGGGTGTGTTTGTATGAGGCGCGGCGTCAGCGGATGCGGATCGAGTCATGAACAAAGTCACCCTGGATGCGGCCTGGGCCCTGATCAACCAGGCTGAATTGCTGTATGGCCAGGCCGAGGTGGAGTGTGCGCTCGATCATCTGGCGGGCCGGATCTCGCAGCGTCTGGCGGATAGTTATCCAATCGCCCTGGGGGTCATGGGCGGCGCAGTGGTGTTCGCCGGCCAACTGTTGCCCCGCCTGGCCTTTCCGCTTCAGTTCGACTACCTGCATGCCACCCGCTACCGTGACGGGACCCGGGGTGGCGAAATCGAATGGTGCGCCCTGCCACGCGGTGAGGTGCGCGACCGGGTGATCCTGCTGCTCGACGATATTTTGGATGAAGGTCACACCCTGGCCGCGGTCCGGGCCAAGCTGCTGGAGCTCGGGGCTGCACGGGTGGAGATTGCCGTACTGGCGGAAAAGGATCTCGGTCGGGCAAAACCCGTCATGGCGGACTATGTCGGGCTGGTCGTGCCGGATCGCTATGTGTTCGGCATGGGCATGGACGCTTATGGGCTGTGGCGTAACCTGCCCGGCATCTATGCATTGAAGGAGGAGTGAGCATGCTCGGCATCATCGGTGGCAGTGGATTGACCCAACTGCGCGGCCTGCACATCACCCGGCGCGAAGTCGTCCGCACCCCCTATGGTCTGCCGTCCGGGGCCCTGACATTCGGCGAGCTCGAAGGTCATCCCGTGGTGTTCCTGGCGCGCCATGGCCATGGTCATACCGTGCCACCGCATCTGGTCAACTACCGCGCCAATCTCTGGGCACTCAAGGCCCAGGGCGTCAGCCATGTCGTTTCGATCGCCACGGTGGGCGGCATCCATCCCGATCTGGGGCCCGGCAAGCTCGCCGTGCCTGACCAGATCATCGATTACACGCATGGCCGGGACACCACGTTCGCGGAATACGGCAACGGGTCGCCGGTGACGCACCTGGACTTTACCTGGCCCTATTGCCAGGCCATGCGCTTGCGCTGCCAGGAGGCGCTCAAGCGCGTTGGCGAGGAATTCCTGCCGAACGGCGTCTATGGCTGCGTCCAGGGGCCGCGCCTCGAGACCAAGGCGGAAATCGACCGGATGGCGCGCGATGGCTGTGACATGGTCGGCATGACCGCCATGCCGGAAAGCTACCTGGCCATGGAGCTGGGCCTCTGCTATGCCGCGATCGCCGCCTCGGTGAATTGGGCGGCGGGACGCGCCGACAGTGCAAACGGGATTTCCGGTGACGAAATCGGCTACCATCTCGACCAGATCATGGCGCGCGTGCGCGCCGTCTTGGCGGAACTTGCCCGGCTCGGCTATACCTGAAATGAGGTCCTCTCGAAAGGAGGCGGTTTTTTCATGAGCGTGTTTGACGTCAGCGCCGACAACATTTTTGCCGCGGGCCTGTCGAGCAGTGGCCAGTTGGAGAATTTCGCCCAGCGGGCGCTGACCCAGGGCCTGGAGTTGTTTGTCGCCAAGAAATACGACCAGGCCATTCCGGTGTTGCAACGGGCCGCTGGACTGTCGCCCCGGTCGACCACGGCGATCAATGCCTATGACTATATGGCGCGGTCGCACCTGGCGAATGGCGATGCCAATGCCGCGATCCAGGCCTATCAGCAGGCCTTGCGCATCGATACCGGCCGCGACGACATCCGCATGGCCCTGGGCAACGCCTACTATTCCGAGGACCGATTCGAGGAAGCACGGCGTGAATACGAGCAGGGCGTCAAACTCAATCCAAGCGCCGCCAATCGCTATTCCCTGGGGCAGGGCTACCTGGCGACCGGTGAATATGACCAAGCCCTGATCCAGTTCGAGCAGGTCAAGCGCATTGAAAGCCGGGAGCCCTATGGCGATACCGGGCTGGGCCAGGCTTACGCCAAGATGGGCCAGTATGACCAGGCGATCGCCGCATTCGAGTCGGCCATCGCGACCCAACCGGACTATTGGGAGGCGTATTCCGAGATGGGCTATGCCTTGGTCGACATGGGCGAGACCGAGCGCGCGGCCGAAATGGTCGAGACCCTGCGCGGCAATGCCTCCGAACTGGCGGACAACCTGAGCAGTTACCTGTACGAGAAGTCGGCCCCGAAAATGACGGCCACCTATGCCAGCGAGTTGTATGCGATGTTTCCCAGCAGCCTGGGGCCGGCCACTCGGTTGAGCAATGTCAGTGCCTATCTCGCAGCACCCTCCTCAAGCCAGACGTTTTCCATGGTGTTCCAGTTCAGCAAGCCGATGGATGCGCGGTCCGTGGAGAACGAGCAGAACTGGACCATCACCCGGCATCTGGGTACGGGCAGGGGAGATGGCTACAATCTCGGCGTGCTGCTGCCCCCCAGCGAAGTCAGCTTGCCCGGCAAGCCTGAAGCGGTCTACTACGACGCCAACACCCTGACCGCGACCGTGCTGTTCAAGATTCAGCAAAATGCCACCGGGGATGGCACGCTCGATCCCTCGCACATCAAGTTCGCCTTTGCCGGCGAGGATGTGCTGGGCATGACCATGGATGGTCAGGCCGATGAATACATCGGCTATAAGGGTTTTGCGTAAATTTTTTTACGAGCGCCCTAAAGTTCCTGATCCGGTGGACGTTAATTGGACTGAAAGCAGGCTACTAAAGCCTGTCGAACGACGAGGAAGAATTCCTCATCACGTCACCTAGAACAGGAGTTTCAAAATGTCAGACATCACCCTTACCTCCTCCATGCGGGCCAACCTGGTCAGTCTGCAATCGACCTCCGCGCTGCTGGGTTCCACCCAGGAAAAACTGTCCACCGGCCTGAAAGTCAACAGTGCCGTCGACAATCCGGCCGCCTACTTTGCCGCCCGTGGCCACAACCAGCGCGCCGAACTGCTGGCCGGCCTGAAAGACAACATCAGTGAGGCGATCCAGACCGTCAAGGCCGCCGATAGCGGCGTGGAAGGCGTGCTGACCACCATCGAGGCCCTGCGCGGTATCGTCACCCAAGCCCGTTCCGCCTTGAACGACACCGTCAACAGTGCCACCACCCTGTCCGGCCTGACCACCCAGTACAACGAGTTGATCAAGCAGGTAAACAACACCGCCGGCGATTCCAGCTACAAGGGCATCAACTTCCTGTCGGGCACCTCCCAGACCTTGACCGTCAACTTCAACGAGAACGCCACCACCAAGCTGGTGATGTCTGGTTTCGATTCATCGTCCAGTGGTCTTGGCCTGTCTGGTGGTGTCGCTGGCATCAATACCGTGGGTACCTTGACCTCGGCGTCCCTCGATACGACCGCTGAGTTGGATTCGATGGAAACCAAGCTGAATGCTGCGATTTCGACCCTGCAGACCAAGTCCTCCGAATTGGCGGCCAACCTGAGCATTCTGACCACGCGGCAATCCTTCGTGACCGACATGATCAATACCTTGCGCGATGGCGCGACCAACCTGACCGTGGCGGACACCAACGAAGAAGGTGCCAACCTGCTGATCCTGCAGACGCGCCAGCAGCTCGGTACCACGGCGCTCAGTCTCTCGGCACAGGCGGCCCAGTCGGTCCTGAGGCTCTTCTAAGCCGGACCAGATCACCCTAGGGTGATGGGGGAGGCGGCCGAGAGGCCGTCTCCCCGAAGTCCAGGAGGTGAAGCATGTCCATGCCCATCACAGCCCAAACTCCTGTCCTTCCCAGTGTGCTGGGTGGTACGGCCCGGCCTGTGCTTGCCCAAGCCGAGCTTCACGCAGCGTTGCCGGCGGCCCCCGCCGAGTCGATCCAGAAGTCTGTCGCCCCCGCTTTTTCAGCCCAAGCGGCCGCCGTTGCGGAGCGCATGGCGAGTCTCGAGAGCACGCATCAGGCGGCTCGGGCGATTCGCAGCGCCGAGCGCGCCATGGTGGATATCCAGGATGCACTGGCCGGGATGAAGCAAGCGCTCACCCAGATCGTCAAGCAATACCCGCCCTACACCCTGGAAAGCCAGGAACGGATCGAATACCTGAACAGCATCTCCGGACTGCGCAAGCAGATCGAAGCACTGGTGCCCTATCTGGAGGTCGGCAGCCAGGTTCGTGATCCCGTCATCTTCCCGGACCGGCCCGAGGAAGCGTTTCCGTTGTCGGCCTTCCCGGCACCCAGGCTGGATCTGCCCCTTCTGGGCAACCTTTCCAGCGATGCTGAGGTGGGCGCCGCACTCGGCCAGGTGGATCGGGCAGCCCGTGATGTCGAACTGGCCCGAACCCGGATGGCGGACGCGGTTGCTCAGATGACGACGATGCCCATGCCCATGGGCCTCGTTTAGCCGAATCATTCCGATCCGGTTTGGACTGATCGGCCACAGGCAAATTTTGCCGGCGATCCTTGAGGTTGCTGCGTAAGGAATTGCCGGTCTAGGCGCTGCAATACATGCCTGGTTCAGTTTGTCAGTGCTGTGAGCGCAGCATTGGCCACGCTTGGCCTGGAGTGTCGATGGCCCAATCGCAATTTATCCCACGTGGCATGAGCCTTGCTGTAATCCTTTCGAGCCAAGAACCGGGGAGTTGAACTCCCCGCATCCAGGGCCTCTGTCATCGTCAGGGGTGGCTTGGGTGGTTGGCTGGTCACCATACCCAGAAAGGAGTGCATCATGTCCGATATCACCCTGACCTCGTCCATGCGGGCGAACCTGGTCAGCCTGCAGT
The DNA here is from genome assembly GCA_049322515.1 of Pseudomonadota bacterium. Taxonomy (GTDB): domain Bacteria; phylum Pseudomonadota; class Gammaproteobacteria; order Burkholderiales; family Thiobacillaceae; genus Parasulfuritortus. The sequence continues at coordinate 35,101 of JBMOQW010000023.1, read as the reverse complement.
CTACCTCCGCCCTGCTGGGCACGACCCAGGAACGCCTGTCCACTGGCTTGAAGGTGAACTCTGCGGTCGACAATCCGGCGGCCTATTTCGCCGCACGGGGGCATAGCCAGCGCGCCGACCTGCTGTCGGGATTGAAGGACAACATCAGCGAGGCAATCCAGACTGTCAAGGCAGCGGATAAGGGTGTCAAGGGGGTGCTCGGCACCATCGAGGCCTTGCGCGGCATCATTACCCAGGCGCGTTCCGCGCTGAACGATACCGTCAACAGCGCGACGACCTTGTCCGGACTGACCACGCAATACAACGAGCTGATCAAGCAGTTGAACAACATCGCGGGTGATTCGGCTTACAAGGGAATCAATTTCCTGTCGGGGACGAACCAGACCCTGACGGTCAATTTCAACGAGAACGCCACCACCAAGCTGACCATGTCGGGCTTCGATGCATCGAGTTCCGGATTGGGCATTTCCGGCGGGGTGGCGGGCATCAACACCGCGGGATCGCTGACCTCCGGGGATGTGGATAGCGCGGGTGAACTCGATTTGATGGAGTCTCGCCTTAATACCGCGATCGCAACCCTGCAGACCGAGTCGTCCGAACTGGCTGCCAACCTGTCCATCCTGACCACGCGGCAAAGCTACCTGACCGACATGATCAACGTGTTGCGTGACGGGGCGACCTACTTGACGGTGGCGGATACCAATGAGGAGGGGGCCAATCTGCTTATCCTGCAGACCCGACAACAGTTGGGTACCACGGCGCTCAGTCTGTCGTCGCAGGCGGCGCAGTCGGTCCTCCGCTTGTTCGGCTAAATCGCTTCCCCGGGGTCGGGCCGGTCCGGCGGGCTGGCTTGATCGCCTGAACGTGTGCTCGGGACTCGGGTCCTGAGCGCTTCGATCCTGGAGTCCGTGGATGCCTCTGCAAATCGAACTGAAGCCGAATGAAAAAATGCTGATCGGCGGCGCGGTGATCCAGAACGGCGATCATCGTTGCGAGTTGATGGTGCTGAACGATGTGCCGATCCTGCGCGAAAAAGATATCATCGCCGAGTCCGAGGCTGATACCCCCGCCAAGCGCATCTATCTGGCCGTGCAGTTGATGTATATCGATGGTGAGCGGCTGGCGGAATATCATCAGTTGTACTGGGGATTGGTCAAGGATGTCGTCGCGGCTGCGCCCAGCGCGCTTTCGTATGTCGACGAGATGAGCCACTGCATTCTTGATGGTCGGTACTATCAGGCCTTGAAGGTGGCGTCACGTCTGATCCAGTACGAGAAGGAATTGATCGATCATGTCAGTGAACCCGCTTGATGCCTATCAGGATGTCGCGACTGCGACCCTGTCTGGGCGGGAGCTCGAGGCTTCCATCCTGAACAAGGCGGCGAAGCAGTTGATCGCCGTGAAAAACGACTGGCATGGCCCGGATCTTGAAGCCCGCTTGGATCAGGCGCTGAAGTACAACCAGCAGATCTGGAGCTTCTTCCAAGCGGAAATCTCCGCGCCAGACAACCCCTTGCCGGTGGAGATCAAGAACAATCTGCTGTCGCTCAGTGTCTTTGTCGACAAGCGGACCTTCGATTTGATGGCCTATCCAGCCCCGGAAAAGCTCGACATTCTGATCAACATCAATCAGAACCTCGCAGCAGGCTTGCTGGGAAGCTGAGTCGGCCAGGAGCGTGCACCCGTGAAATGCGTGATTCTGGCAGGCGGTTACGGAACGCGCATCAGCGAAGAGTCTCACCTCAAGCCGAAGCCCATGATCGAAGTGGGTGGCAAGCCGATCATCTGGCACATCATGAAGATGTATTCCACCCAAGGCATCAATGACTTCATTGTCTGTCTTGGCTACAAGGGCTACGTCATCAAGGAATATTTCGCCAACTATTTTCTGCACATGTCGGATGTCACCTTCGACATGCGCAACAACCGGATGCATGTCCACGAGCGGCACGCCGAGCCTTGGAAGGTGACCCTGGTGGATACCGGTGAGAAAACCATGACCGGCGGTCGATTGCTGAGGGTCAAGGATTATCTTGATGGCGAGACCTTCTGTTTCACCTACGGCGACGGCGTGTCGGATGTCAATTTGGCGGCCTTGATCAAGACCCATCACGAGGGTGGCCGGCTGGCCACGGTCACGGCCGTTCAGCCTCCGGGTCGCTATGGCGCGTTGGATTTTGAGGCGGGCCGGGTGACCGCGTTCCAGGAAAAGCCGCTGGGCGACGGGGGCTGGATCAATGGCGGCTTTTTTGTTTTGGAGACCGGGATATTCGAGTACCTGCACGATGACACCACCGTGTGGGAGCAGGAGCCGCTCAAACGATTGGCCGCGGACAAACAGTTAAGCGCGTATGTCCATTACGGATTCTGGCAGGCCATGGATACCCTGCGCGACCGGTTGTTGCTCGAGGATCTTTGGCAAGGTGGGAAGGCCCCTTGGCGCTGCTGGGACTGAATCCGATATTCTGGCGTGACCGCCGGGTGCTTTTGACCGGGCACACCGGTTTCAAGGGAGGATGGCTCGCAGTCTGGCTGGCCATGCTCGATGCTCGTGTGCATGGCTATGCCTTGGCCCCTGCGACCCAGCCGGCCTTGTTCCAAGTGGCGCGCATCGAGACTGTCTTGGCCACGCACACCCTGGCCGATGTACGGGACCCGGACGCACTCACCGAGGTCATGGCCCGTGTCGCTCCGGAGATCGTGTTTCATCTGGCGGCCCAGCCACTGGTCCGGGAAAGCTATCGAACCCCGGTGGATACCTTTGCCACCAATGTCATGGGGACGGTCCATCTGCTCGAAGCGGTGCGGCAGGTCCCTTCGGTGCGAGCCGTGGTGGTGATCACCAGCGACAAGTGCTACTTGAATCGCGAATCGGGGAACGCCTACGTCGAAACCGATGCACTCGGCGGGCACGATCCCTATTCGGCAAGCAAGGCCTGCGCGGAACTGGCGACCCAGGCCTGGCGGAGCGCTTTCCTGACCGATCGGGTGAGTGTTGCCAGTGCCCGGGCAGGCAATGTCATCGGCGGTGGCGACTGGGCCGAGGATCGGTTGGTGCCGGATGCCTTGCGTGCCTGGGAAAAAGGGCGGCCAGTACAGGTGCGTTATCCGGGTGCGGTGCGACCGTGGCAGCATGTGCTGGAGCCCCTGCACGGCTACCTCATGCTCGCCGAGCGGCTTCATGGCGGCGAAGCCGCCGAGGCCTGGAACTTTGGTCCGGATGCCCATGACATGGTCCCGGTCGGTGTCCTGCTCGATCGCCTGGCCCAGTTCTGGGGCGCGGGCGCGACGTGGTTCGGTGATGCCGGTTCGCATCCGCACGAAGCCGGCCTCCTGCATCTCGACAGTGGCAAGGCGCGCCGGGAATTGGGCTGGGTACCTCGATGGTCGCTCGATGTCGCACTCGATCGTGTGGTTGGCTGGCATCGTGCCTTTCTGGGTGGAGAGGATATGTTGCGTCGTTGTCAGGTCGATATCGAGGACTACCAGAGCACATGAACGCCACCATGCTTGCTGGCCAGGTGGGCCGCGATCCGGAAGGCGTTTGGTGGCTTCGCATCGATGCCCACCGGGCCATCCGCCTGGGGTCGATGGGGGAGCCGTTGCCACCGGAGGATTGGTCGGAGCGCCCGGACCAGGCACCCGCGGCTGCCGATCTCGAGCAGGTCGCCGAATGGCCAGGCCAGATCGAGTCTTGCGGCCGCCTCGAACCGGGCGCCCTGGCCAGGCTGCTTAGGCAACGGGTGAAACGGGAAACCTTGGCCTACGCTGATCTGGTCTTCTCGACGCGTGCCTTTCAGCCCGGGATCGACCCGGTGCCGCCCTCGGGCAAGGTCATCGGCAGTCCGGAATTGCTCAACCTGGTGGAGGCTTCGCTGGATGGTTGGCTGACCACCGGACGTTTCAATGACGCCTTCGAGGCCCGGCTGTCCCGCTGGCTGGGACGTGCACACGTCCGGACCGTAAATTCCGGGTCTTCCGCCAACCTCGCCGCCTTCGCCGCCCTGACCTCGTCCTTGCTCGGTGATCGGGCGCTGAAACCGGGGGACGAAGTGATCACCGTGGCGGCCGGGTTTCCGACCACGGTGAACCCGATCCTGACGCATGGCCTGGTGCCAGTGTTCGTGGATATCCAGGTGCCGACCTACAACATCGATACGACCGTGCTGGAGGCCGCCGTGTCGGCGCGCACCCGTGCGATCGTCCTGGCGCATACGCTGGGCAACCCGTTCGATCTCGACATGGTCATGGCCGTGGCACGCAAGCATGACCTGTGGGTGATGGAGGACTGCTGCGACGCCTTGGGCTCGACCTACCGTGGTCGTCATGTCGGCACCTTCGGTCATGTCGGCACCCTGAGTTTCTATCCCGCCCACCACATCACGACGGGCGAGGGCGGTGCGGTGTTCACGGATGACCCGCGACTCGCCCGGGCGATCGAATCGGTTCGGGACTGGGGCCGGGATTGCTGGTGTCCGCCCGGACGCGACAACACCTGCGGCCGGCGCTTCTCCCAGTGCCACGGGACCTTGCCGCCCGGTTACGACCACAAATACGTCTACTCCCATCTCGGCTACAACCTCAAGATGACCGATATGCAAGCCGCGGTCGGATTGGCCCAGATGGACCGCTTGCCAGGTTTCATCGCCACTCGGCGGGCCCACTTCGCGTATTTGCGCACCCGGCTGTCCAGCTTGAGCGAGTTCCTGGTCTTGCCAGAGGCGACGCCGGGCTCGGAGCCGTCCTGGTTCGGTTTTCCGCTCACCTTGCGCGACGACGCACCGGTGGACCGGATCGACCTGCTGCGCTACCTGGACCAGTACCGGATCGGGTCGCGTCTACTGTTCGCCGGCAATCTGACCCGACAGCCCTATTTTCAAGGGCGTGCCTATCGCGTTGCCGGCCGCCTCGAACAGACCGATCGGGTGACCGAGCGGACCTTCTGGCTGGGGTTGTATCCAGGGCTTGCCCGGGAATCGCTCGATTACCTGGCGGAAAAGCTGGAGACCTTCTTCGGGGTCAACTTCGGATGACTGGTTCCAGCCTGTTTACCAGGATCGACACGCCCCTGCCGGGCTGTGTCGAACTCCGGCCGCGCATTCACCAGGATGACCGGGGCCGGTTCGTCAAGGTATTCCAGCGCGAGGCTTTTCTGGCCCTTGGCCTGGCCGTCGATTTCGCCGAGGAGTATTACTCGGTGTCCCGCAAGGGCGTGATCCGCGGTCTGCACTTCCAGCGACCGCCCATGGACCATGCCAAGCTGGTCTATTGCGTGGCCGGCCAGGTGCAGGACGCGGTGGTCGACCTGCGGGCCGGTTCCCCGACCCGGGGTTGCCATGCCTGGGTCGAACTATCCGCCGAGCGCGGCAACATGCTCTACATCCCCAGTGGCCTGGCCCATGGCTTTTGTGTCCTCAGCGAGTCGGCCACTTTGGTCTACAAGGTGACCAGCCCCCATTCCCCAGAGCACGACGCGGGCATCCGTTGGGATTCGGCCGGGATTCCCTGGGCGGTCGATGGGCCCATCCTGTCGGAGCGGGATCTTCGACATCCGGCCTTCGATGATTTTCTCACCCCGTTCATTTATTCGGTGACGCAATGAGGATACTCATCACCGGCATGACCGGTTTTCTTGGTCGCCATCTGGCTCCTGAACTGTGTCGGCGGGGACACCATGTCGGGGGTGTGGTGCGAGGTGGAAGTCATCTCCCCGCCGTGTTGGCGGACATACCGACCTGGCTTGTGGGTCCGGATTATGCTGGTGTTGCTGAGGCGCTTGAGACGTTCAAGCCGGATGTGACGGTCCATCTTGCCGGGCTATTCGTTGCCGAACACCAACCTAAGGATGTGCTGCCCCTGGTGCGAGCCAATATCGAGTTCGGTGCCTGCTTGCTTGATGCCATGCGTGAGTCCGGTTGCGGCGCTCTGGTCTACGCTGGCACATCTTGGCAGCACTATCGTGACCAAGAGTACTGCCCGGTCAACCTGTATGCAGCGACGAAGCAGGCATTTTCGACTTTGGCGGAGTACTACGTAGATGCCGCCGGCCTGCGCCTGTTGGAACTGCACTTGTATGACAGTTACGGCGAGGTTGATGAAAGAAACAAACTGATCAATCTATTGAAGCGGTCGGCCGAATCTGCCGATGAATTGGTCATGTCTGGCGGCGAACAGCGACTGCATATGGTCCATGTCGATGATCTGGCTCGCGGTTTCGCGATGGCTTGCGAGCAAGTTGTGACATGGCCGGCCGGATCACGGCAGGTGTACCGGTTACCCTCAGCTCAGGCAATCAGCTTGAAGGAACTGGTCGCGGCCTTTGTCGCCATTGATCCCAGTCGGCCTGTTCGGGTGCGCTGGGGGGGGCGGCCGTACCGCGCGCGTGAAGTATTCCAGCCTTGGGAGAGCGGAACCATTCTGCCCGGATGGCAATCGGAAATAACCTTGTTGGAAGGCCTGCGCCGTGTCCGGCGGTCTTGAGGAGGCATCCATGATCCAGCCGCTGGTGAGCGTTTGTGTGCCGAACTACAACAATGGCCGCTACCTTGAGGCATGCCTGGTCAGTGCATTGGATCAGACCTGGCCCAATGTCGAAGTGGTCCTCGTGGACGATGCATCCACGGATGATTCGTTGGAAGTCGCCGAGCGTTTTGCTGAGCGTATTCGCCTCTACAGGAATCTGACCAATCAAGGTCAGCCGGCCGCCACCAACCGCTGCATCGAATTGGCCCGTGGCAAGTATGTGGTCATTCTACACAGTGACGATCAGCTGCTTCCTGGCTTTGCCTCCCGGCTGGTGCCCTTGCTGGAGCGCCATCCCGCCGTTGGCATGGCGGTCGGGGAGCGCCTGGAGACCGATGAGAGCGGTGTGGCTCATGGCATCACACCTTTCTACCACACCGATTGCGTGATCCCGGGTGAGCGTCAGGCGAAAGTGTTCATGTTCATGTCCTTCCTGCCATGCCAAGTGCTGGTTCGGCATTCCCTGTTGCTGCAGGTTGGTGGTGTCAATCTAGGTCACGTCGTTAACCTGGATGGCTTGCTTTGGTTCAAATGTGCGTTAGCAGCCGATGTCGCCTATGTCCGAGATCCGGTGAGCATTTACCGGATCCATGGCGAGAGCACGACGGCCCAGTACAACCGACGCATTGATCACATGATCGAGTACTACGCGACGCTTTCGGAAATGTTCCGCTTGGCCAAGGAACGCCCTTACCTGGTGAGCCATTTTGATGCGGCGGTCAAACGGGTTGCGGCGTTGACGCTGCGTTACTGCCACGGGGTGTTCCGGGAGGGCAACTACTCCTTGGTGCGGCGCTTGCTGTCTTTGGCCACGGTTTTTGATCCTGAGATTGTCACCGATCATACCTGGCGGACGATGCATTACTGTGCAGAATCAACTGACCAAGACCCGGGCGAACTGTATCGCTTACTTCTGAATATGATGTCCCCGGTGGCTCGGTCGTCCAGTTACGATCCGCCGGATGGGTACATCCCGTTGCCTCACCCAGGCTCGACTGGAGATGACGATGAAGCTTGAAGCGCAGTCAGACGCCCCCTTCCTCCTTGAACAGGAGGTTGATCTCGCAGCGATCCGTGGTCGTCGTGTGATGGTCTACGGCGCCGGCAAGATCGGACGCCGTGTCCTACAAGCCCTGGCCTGGTTCGGGGTGTCGGTAGAGTGTTTTTGGGACATCCGGGCCGAAATCATTGGTACGGCACTGGATGGCACACCTGTGCGCAAGCCTGATTTTGATGTTGTGCCAGAGGCCGATCGTAGTGCCGTTGTCGTGATCGTCACGGTATTTGCGGAAAACATCGCTGAACGCATCAAGGAAGATCTGGAGAGAGCTGGCTACCCCAAGGTGATTGCGGAACGAGCTTTCATCAACCGCCTGTTACACGGCGAATGTGCTGCCCGACTTCGGAGTGGTCGTTTCGAATTCGATCTGGGGACGTGCCATATCTGCCCTGTAGTGAGTGATATTCGTCACCGCTGTGACATTTTTGACAGCTATGTGCAGACTCATTTCGCCCATGGTTTGCCGGTTGATGGCGGGCTCGACCTGGTGGTGCCCTCCGCGGGTGTCCTGGTTTCCAACAAATGCACGCTGACCTGCATCGGTTGTAACCACCTGCGTGACCACTATGTGCCGTCGAATAACGTGGATATCCCACCAGAACGCATCTTCGCTGATCTGAATAAGTTGCTTTCGGCCGTTGACATGGTGAACAAGCTGGTGATCGTGGGGGGGGAATCCATGCTCCACCCTGATATTCGAGTCATCTTGGAGGGCATACTCGGTCTTCCAAAAGTCGGTGTGGTTCAAGTGATTACGAATGGCACTGTCATTCCGAAGGACGAGGCGGTATTTGACCTGCTGGCCAGTCCACGTGTCATCGTCGAAATCAGTGGTTATGGTAGCCACATCCCGGTCAAGTTCCAGCGTCGTGTGGACCAGTTCCTCACCCATTTGGCGACGCGGGGTGTCCGCCACCGTTACGTCCAAACCCTGCAGTGGTTTGACTTTGGTGGTTTTGAGCATCGAGGCTATTTGGACGCTGATCTGAAGCGCGTCTTTGACACGTGCTGTTTCGTGTCCAACGATATTTTCGATGGCCGTATGTACAAATGCAGCCGGAGTGCTTACGGTACCTTGATTGGCAAAATCCCGGACTATCCGGACGACTATGTGGATATCCGCAATTTGGCGATCCCGGATTTACGTGCACGGATGAAACAATTTCTAGCCATGGACCGCGCATCAGTGTGTCAGCACTGCAATGGCGCGTCCAACCTCGTCATCGAAGCAGGTCGGCAGGTCAAGTTTGTTCGCAGGTCTGAACAGCATGAGCCAGCCACGGTACCCTCTACGTCGGTAAGCCAGGAGACAGCGTGAAAGCCAAGATCAAGCCCAGGATCAACCTGGAGGACCGGACGCCCTTGCAGGAGGTCATCCCGCTGTCCACGCCGTTCGTGCTCTTCGTCGATCCCACCAGCACCTGCAATTTCAAGTGCAAGTTCTGTCCCACCGGAGACCATGATCTGATCAAGTCCACGGGTCGCTGGCAGGGGCGGCTCGATTTCGACGTGTACAAGAAAGTCATCGACGATCTGGGCGACTTCGATCAGCCGTTGAAGGTGCTGCGCCTGTACAAGGAAGGCGAGCCCCTCCTGCACACCCGCTTCGCCGACATGGTCCGTTATGCCAAGGACAGCGGCCATGTGCGCTACGTGGATACCACCACCAACGGGTACTTGCTGACACCCGACCGGGTGGGGCCGATCCTCGAGGCGGGCATCGACCGGATCAACATCTCGGTCGACGGGATGTCGACCGAGCAGTACTGGCAATTCACCCAGACCCGGGTCGATTTCGATGCCTTCGTCGACAATGTTCGCCGCCTCTACGAACAGAAGGGCGACTGCGAGATCTGCGTCAAGATTCCGGGCGACATCCTGAGCGAAGCCGATCGCCAGCGTTTCTTCGAGATCTTCGGCGAGATCGCGGATCGGGTGTTCGTGGAGAATTTCGCGCCCTGCTGGCCGAGCTTCGATGTCGAAACCCGCACCGGCATCCAGATCACCGAGGGCATCTACGGCAACACCATCCAGGAAGTCAGCGTGTGTCCGTATATTTTCTACTCCATGGCCGTGAACAGTGACGGCAGTGTCAGCTTGTGCTTCCTCGATTGGGCACGAAAACTCGGCATCGGCGACGTCCGTCAGCAATCACTCAAGGCCATCTGGGCGGGTGAAGCCATGCGCGCGCATCGGATTGCCCACCTCCAGGGGCGGCGCAAGGATGATCCGACCTGTGCCGCCTGTGGCCAGTTGAGCCATTGCCTGCCCGACAACATCGACGCCTGGGCGCCCATGCTGCTCGAACGGCTCCAGTCGCCCACCGGGCAGGCCTGAGGGGATGGGGATGGCCGCGCGCATCCTGTTCATCATCCCGCCTTACTTCAACATCGACGACTACGGCCCGGGTCATCGCGCCAGCGTCCTGCCACCGTTTACCATTCCTTACGGCATTCTCTCGCTGCACGCCTACCTGAAGGCGCATTGCTTGACGCCGGTCGAGGTCGACATCCTCGATCTCAACCTGCCCCTGCGTCGTGCCGTCGAGCGTGGCGAGACGGACGACATCCTGGAACGGTTCGAGCGCCTCATCGCCGAGCGCGTGGCGGCGTTTCGTCCGAGCATCGTCGGGATCTCCGCGTTGTTCAACATCTCCTTTCGCTATATCCAGGACATTGCCCGGGTCTGCCACGCCCTGGCGCCCGAGGCCTGGGTGGTCGCGGGGGGCGGTTTGCCCTCGGCGGCCTATCGTCAGGTGCTCGACCTGTGCCCGGATGTCGATGCCATCTGCAAGGGCGAAGGCGAGATTCCACTGCGCGACCTGGTCGATGCCGAGGCGCCCGAGCAGGTCTTGCGCGACCATGCCTCCTGGATCACCCGCGCCGGTGTCGCGGCGGGCAAGCAACCCGGGCACACCTTTGTCGCGGACCTCGACGAGATCCCCATGCTGGACTACGACCTGGTCGATCTGGACGACTACAACGCGCGTTCCATCGACAAGCGCTATGCCGGGCTCCCGAAGCGCGAGATGGCCATCCATACCTCGCGGGGCTGCCCGTTCCTCTGCGTGTTCTGTTCCAATCCTTCCCTGCATGGCCGGCAAGTGCGGGCGATGAGCGTCGACCGGGTGCGCACCGAGGTGCAGCGGATGAAGGCGCGCTGGGGGATGACCGTCCTGCTCATCGAGGACGACCACTTCTTCTTCGACAAGGCGCGGGCCAAGGACGTGCTGCGCGCACTCGCCGAACTCGAGGTGCGCATCGAGTTTCCCAACGGCGTGGCGGTCTATGCCATCGACGACGAGGTGGCGGAACTGTTCAGCCGCGCCGGGGTGTCGACCGTGGCCCTTGCGGTCGAGTCCGGCTCCGACTATGTCCTCAACAAGATCATCAAGAAGCCGCTCAAGACCGGGATCGTCAAGGACAAGGTGGCGATGCTTCGGCGTCATGGTGTGCAAAGCCACGTATTCATCGTGCTCGGCCTGCCTGGCGAACTGGATGAGCACCGCCAGCAGACCCTGGATCTACTGCTCGATGTCGGCTTCGATTGGGCGCACATCTTTTGCGCGGTACCGATCTTCGGCAGCCGGCTGCACGAGATCTGCGTCGAGAACAACTACATCGAGCAGGCCGGGTTCCTGGACCACGTCAATACCAAGTCGGTGATCCGGGCGCCCGGCGTCGATCCCGAGGCCATCGAGCGAACCGCCTACCAGATGAACCTCGAAGTCAACTTCGTCCGCAACTACAACTTGTCGGCGGGCAACTTCAGCACGGCCGTGCATTACTTCGAGAACGTGGTGAACAAGTATCCCGACCATGCCTTCGGACATCATGCCCTGGCGCGGGCTTATGCCGGCGCGGGGCGTCCCGAGGCGGCCGCCGAAGCACGCCAGCGGTTCGCTGACATCGTCGCCAGCGATGCCTGGTGGCGAGAACAATCCGTGCTGCATGGCCTGCTGCCCGGGCACGCTTGAGGAGACCTTATGGACACCTATCCCGGCGAGGCGATCTATCTTTGGCTGTTCGATGACGTGCGGCGGGCTGTCGAGGCGGGGGTCATGGCCTCGGGCGAGGCCCATTTCCAGCAATGCGGCCAGCGGGAGATCGCGCAAGGCGCCCGCAAGCTTCCGATCCGCCGGCGCTTGTCCTTCAACTGGTTGCGCGGGCAGGGCATCGAGATCGGTGCCTTGCACAACCCGCTGGCGATCTATCCGGGCCAGGCCCGGGTCACTTATGTCGATCGCTTCGACGAGGCTACCCTGCGCCAGCACTACCCGGAATTGGCCGGCGAAGCCCTGGTCCCGGTCGGCATCATCGATGACGGTGAACGCCTGGCGTCGATTCCGGATGATTCCCAGGATTTCTTGATTGCCAACCACGTCATCGAGCATACCGAAGATCCGATTGCCAGCCTGCAGACCTGGTTCCGTGTCGTGCGCCCTGGCGGAATGGTGTATCTCGGGGTCCCGGACAAGCGCCATACCTTCGACCGGGAAAGGGTGAATACGCCCTGGCTCCATGTCCTGGCCGACCATCGGTTCGGTGCCGAGGGCACCCGTCGGCAACACTACGAGGAATGGGTCCGCTACGTGGGCCACCACAGCCAGCCGGAAGTGGTGGAGGCGCAGGTCACCCGCTTGTTGGCGCAGCGGTATTCGATCCATTTCCACGTCTGGGACGCTGAGCAGTTCAGCGATTTCCTGGTGCGCTACCGTGAACAATTCAACCCGGATTTCGTGCTGCGTCAGTACGAATTCAATCCCGACCACATGGAAATGATCTTCGTGCTCGAGAAGGTCCGCCCGGAGGCCAGCGGGGTCTGATCGGACCCGAAGTCGGCAAAGGAATCGCCAACGTGATCGAACTGCTTCATGTCACCGCGCATCTGGGGGGCGGCGTCGGCAAGGTGCTGTCCCGCCTGGTGGCCGAGTCTGCCCGGCGCGGCGATGGGCTTCGGCATGTCGTGGCGTGCCTGGAGCGCCCCGAGAAAACCCAGTTTGCCGAGCATCTGCGCAGCCATGGCGGCACCTTGGTCGTCTGCCCGGATCGAGAAGAACTGGATCGCCTGGTGCGTCGGGCCGATCTGGTCCAGGTCGAGTGGTGGCATCACCCGGCGCTCGCCGCGTGGCTCTACGCTGGCGAACTGCCTGCCATGCGCCTGGTGGTCTGGAGCCATGTGTCCGGACTCTACCCGCCGGTCATCCCCCCGGCGTTCGCCATCGCGCCGCATCGGTTCCTGTTCACCTCGCCCTGTTCCTGGGAACATCCTGCGCTCGCGACACTGCCCGATGCCGACAAGCGGCGCATCGATGCCGTGCACAGTTCCGGTGGCTTTGATGATTTGCCGTGGCCGCCCGAGCGGGTGGCTGGCGAACCCCTGCGGGTCGGGTATCTCGGGACGTTGAACCGGGCCAAATTGACGCCCGACCTGCTCGATTACCTGGCGGCAGTGCGGCTGCCCGGGTTCCGTCTGGCCCTGGTCGGCGACGCCGGGCCTGCGGCCGAGTTGCAATCGGCCGCCGCGCAACGGGGCATGGCGGGTTTGCTCGAAGTCCGCGGTTACCGTGCCGATGTCGCGGCGGAATTGGCCGGTTTCGACGTGTTTGCCTACCTGCTCAATCACATGCATTACGGCACGACCGAGAATGCCCTGCTGGAAGCCATGGCCATGGGCGCGGTTCCGGTGGTGTTGAACAATCCAGCCGAGCGGGTCTTGGTCCGGCATGGGGAAACCGGCTTGATCGTCGAGGGGCCCGAGTCCTTTGCCGCCGCCCTCGATCGACTCGCGCAGGAGCCCGGGGAACGCTTGCGCATGTCCGCCAATGCGGCGTCGGCGGTGCGCCAGGGCTATTCCGTGGCCCGTACCGCGGATCGATTGTGGCACCATTACCAAGCGGTGTTGGACGAAGCGCGGAGGCCATTCGACTTCCGGCCGGTGTTCGGGGCAACGCCGGGGGAATGGTTCCGGACTTGCCAGGGCTCGGAGGCCGACCGTTTCTCCGAATCGGGCCAGGCGCGGAGGTCCGATCGCGGACCGCATTTCCTGTACGAGAAAACCAAGGGGTCGGTTTTTCACTACCGGACGTATTTCCCCGAGGATGCCCGCCTGGCGTACTGGGCAAATTACCTGGAGACTCACTCATGAATCTCTTCCCCTTGCCCGATCGCCAGGCGGTAGGCCCATGGCTGGCCCGGCTCCAGGCGACGCCGCTGGCCAATCGGGTCGGCCCGGTCGACCGGCCCCTGGTGCTTTATGGCGCCGGCCGGCTGGGCACCATGGCCGCGGCCTTGTTTGCCCGATTGGGCATCCCGATCGCCTATGCCGTGGATCGCCGGCCACCGGCGTCGGGGCTCCTGGATGGCCGGATTCCGGTGCTGACTCCGGAGGCGGTGGCGGCGGACGACCGTGGCAGCCATCGCATTGCGGTCTGTGTGGTCACTGCGCCCTATCGCCCCATCCACGAGGATCTGGTCGCGTCGGGATGGCGCCATGTCAGCCCGGTCTACGATGTGCTGGAGGCCTATGCCGACCGCCTGCCCATGGCGAATGGCTGGTTTGCCGACCCGATCGCCCCGGATGAATGGTCCCGCCTGGCGGCGGTGCTGGCACGCTGGGACGATGACCGATCGCGCGCCGCCCACTTGCAGTTCCTGGCCTGGCGGCTGGCGCGCGAGGAATGGACCTTCGAGCAGGCGCCGGTGACCATCGACGACCGCTATTTCATCCCCCCCGTGCTGGCCGGGCTGGGCGATGCGCCGTCCTTTTTGGATGCCGGCGCCTACCATGGCGGCGTGATCGCGCAATGGTTCGAACGGGTCGGCGCACGGTCTGGTGACATCCTTGCCGTGGAGGCCGACGCCGACAACGCCACCCGGTTGCGTGCCTGGGTGGCGACCTTGCCGGACGTTCAAGCGGACCGGGTGCGCATCGTGGAGTGCGCCCTTGCTGAAGCCTCGGGGCGCCAACCCTTTGCCCAGGGCATGGGGCTGGCCGCCCGCCTGAGTGCGGATGCCGCGGGCGAGGCACGCACCTGCCGCTGGGATGAGCTCGACTTCGATTCGACCTTCGCCAAGCTCCATCTCGAAGGCGGTGAATTGAATGCCCTGCGCGGCGGGGTCGCCACCCTGCGGCGCCAGCGCCCGATTCTGGCCATCACCGTGTACCATCACCCCGATGGACTTTGGCGGACTGCCGCGTTCCTGAATGAAGCGCTGACCGGGTATCGCTTGCTGATGCGCATGCACGGCTGGTGCGGCACCGGTGCTGTCGTCTACGCCATTCCGGACGAGCGCTGGCATGAACATGGCGCTGGCGCGGACCCAATTCAACCTGTAACCACTGAAACCTGATGGACGAAAACCACAGCCCCGGCGCCAAGGTCGGCATCATCATTCCGACCTACAATTACGGGCGATTCCTCGACGAGTGCCTGGGGGCGGTGATCGCGCAGACCTATGGCGACTTCAGCGTCCTGGTGATCGACAATGCGTCCGAGGATGACACCGAGGTCATCATGCGGGCCTGGACCGCCCGGGACGGCCGCATCCGCTACCTGCGCAACGAGACCAACCTCGGTTTGCGGGCCAGTCTCAACAAGGCCTATGCCCTGGTAGGCGGCGAACTGGTGACACTCCTGTCCGCAGACGACCACTGGGAACCGACCTTCCTGGAAAAGACCGTGGCGGCGCTGGTGGCGCACCCGGAATGCAGCTTCGCCTACACCGGCTGGCGCATGTACGTCGACCGCCCGGGCGCGGCCAACCATGGCGCGGAAATCCGCGTCTTCGTGCCGCATGTCGCCAGCGGGGTCCAGGACGATGCAACGGTGCTGCTGGCACACAACTGGATCACCAACTCCATCTGTCTGTTTCGCCGCCAGGTGTGTGACGCCATCGGCGGCATCACGCCGGCGCAGCTCCACCACGTGGGCGATTGGTATCTCTGGATGTGTTTCCTGACCCGGGGGCCCGCGTATTACATCCATGAGCGGCTCGGCCATTACCGCAAGCACGGCGAGGCCGAGACCGAGCGTCTGATTGCCGACAATCTGTCCGGCTACGACCACCTGCATTTCTACGACCTGATCTTCCAGTCCGAGGCCTGGCCGATGCCGGTGCGCCTGCTGGCCAAGGTCAACCAGATTCGTTGGCTGACCGGGGAACCCCTCCTGGACATCGCGCAGAAACTGGGCGGTGAGCGGGCGACGCCCTTGATGCGCGAATATGTCGCGCCGCACCGGGATGACCTGCTCGTGGGCGCCGCCAAGACCGTGCTCGAATACGTCCCGACGCCGAATGCCCTGGACAGCACGGACAAAGCCATCGCCTTGCTCAACGAAGTCCTGGCGCGCTCCCCCGGGCATGCCGGCGCACGCGCCGTGCTGGCGGCCCATACCACGGGAACGGGGCTTGCCGGCCGCCGGCCGCGCATCCTGGTCTATTCCGGCGACGACACGCCTTGGGCGTGCGCGCAGATTCGCCTGATCCAGCCAATCCAGCAGCTGGCGGGGGAATTCGAACTGGTCTGGGGCGTCAAGCCGAAGGGGGACGGCAAAGGTCATTACAGCGATCTTGCGCTGCTCCAATCGGCCGACCTGGTGATCATCCAGCGTTATTACGTCCTGGAAGACAACCGCGATTACGTGGAATGCATCCTGAACTCGGGCCGCCCGGTGGTCTACGAGATGGACGATCTGCTGTTCGAGCTGCCTCCGGACAACCCCCATCATGCCTCGGCGCATGGCAGTCGCGAATTCATCTTGTCGGTCATCGAGCGGGTCGATGCGGTGGTCGTGTCGACCAGGGCGCTGGCCGAGGCGGTGCAGAGCCTGGCCCGACCGAAGCAGGTGTATGTCCTGGCCAATGCGATCGATCCGGCGCCCATGCTGCGCGAGCCGGTCATCCGCTCCGGTCCTGTTCGCATCGGTCTGGCCGGCACCCCGACCCACCAGGGCGACTATGCCCTGGTCGAACAGGCGCTGGGCCGCGTGCTGAGCAAATACCACCGGCGGGTGATGGTGGTGTTCATGGGCGCGACACCGGAACGCTGGCGCAACCATGCCGGGGTGACCGGCATCGAGTTCGTCCCGGACTACCGCCTGTATGCGCGAACCTTGCCGCGACTCGAGTTGGATATTGCGCTGGTGCCCCTCGAGGACAATGCCTTCAATCGCTGCAAGAGCGCGATCAAGTGGCTGGAGTACGCCGCCGTGGGCGCGGCCGGGATCTACTCCGATGTCCAGCCCTATGCCGAGATCCGCGACGGGGTCACCGGTCTCAAGGTGGCCAATACGCCGGACGCCTGGTACGCGGCCCTGTGCGACCTGATCGAGCACCCGGCCAAGCGTCTGGCTCTGGCCAAGGCCGCCCAGCAGGAAGTCCTGGCGCAGCATTCGATCACGGTGCGGGCGCGCGACTACGCGCAGGTCTATGGGGCCTTGGCACGATCGCCGCACGCGGGTGACGCGACATCCGGCTTCTTTTCCGGGGCGACTCCGGCACCCGCCGAGGCAGTTCCCGCTGCGCAACTCTACGAAGTCTGGCAAGCCGCCCATGCACCCCAGCCGAGGGATGCCGAATGGGTCGCCGAGCGGTTGCCGACCCTGGCGAAGCCGCCGCGCTTTCATCTCGGCCTGATCGCTTTGGCGGAGAACGAAGCCGGTCTGGCAACGACCATCGAATCCCTGGGTCAGCAGTTCTATGCCGACTGGCGGCTGACCATCGTCGCCGAATCGCCAGCGCCTGCCGCACTCGACGGTCAGGACAAGATCCACTGGTTGCAAGCCGGCGAGGGGACCGCCCTGGCGGTGCTCAACCAGGCGCTGCTGGCTATCCCGGCCAACTGGGCGGGCATGCTGGAGGCCGGTGACCGGCTGGCCCCCCATGCCCTGTTCGCCTTCGCCGACAAGCTCGACCGGCATCCGGACTGGCAGCTCGCCTACAGTGACGAGGACAGCCTGGCGGGCGATGGCCGGCGCGACCTGCCCTTCTTCAAGACCGACTTCAACCTGGAGATGCTGCGCGCGGCGCCGTTCACCCTGGGCGGCTTGATGTTGACGCGGCATGACCTGTTCGTCAGTCTGGGCGGTTACCAGGTCGAACTGGAGGGTGCGGAGACCTATGATCTGGCGTTGCGGGCCTGGGAACGGTGTGGCACCCCTGGCATCGGGCATGTCGCCGATGTGCTCTACCACCGCTTCATCGCCGGCGGCCACAGCCGGCGCCCGGCGGAAATCATCCAGGTCGCCCGCCGGGTGGCCCTGGACGAGCATTGCCTGCGCCTTGGCATCCAGGCCGAGTTCGAGGATGGCCGCCTGCCCGGCACCACCCGGGTGCGCTACCGCCACGCCGCCACGCCCCTGGTCTCGATCCTGATCCCGACCCGCAACCAGGTGCAGTTTCTCCAGCGCTGTCTGGAAACCCTGATCGAGAAAACCGCCTACGCCCACTATGAAGTGCTGGTGCTCGACAATGGCAGTGACGAGGCCCAGGCGGTCGGCTATCTGAACACGTTGCGCCGGGCGCCGGCCGATCGCCTCCGGGTGATCGATTGTCCGGGGCCATTCAATTTTTCCGCGATCAACAACCGGGGTGTCCGGGAGGCCCGGGGCGACTACCTGGTCCTGCTCAACAACGACACGGCGGTGCTGGAGGGCGACTGGCTCGACGAGTTGCTGGCCCTCGGGCAATTGCCCGACGTTGGCGTCGTCGGGGCCCGCTTGCTGTTCCCCAATGGTCGCATCCAGCATGCCGGCGTGATCCTCGGCATCAATGACACGGTGGCCGACCATCCCTTCATCGACCACGCCGCCGACGAGGCAGGCTATTTCGGTCGCCTGCTCTTGCCCCAGGACCTGAGCGCGGTGACCGCCGCCTGCCTGTTGGTGAAGAAGTCGGTGTACACGGGGGTGGGCGGTCTCGACGAAGACGATTTCAAGGTGTCCTTCAACGACATCGACTTCTGCCTGAAAGTACGCGAGGCCGGCCATCGCATCGTCTGGACGCCCTATGCCACCCTGCTGCACGAAGGCTCGGCGAGCCAGACTCAGAAAGGGGTCGAGCCGACCGAGGACGCCGCCAAGCGCGAGCGCTTCCGGGGCGAGCGGGAAGCCATGTTCCGCAAATGGCCGCGCTGGATCGCCTTCGATCCCGCCTACAACCGCAACCTGAGCAGCGTCGGCCGCGATTTCCTGGTGGAATTGGCGCCGCCCCTGACTTGGGATCCGGAATGGCGGCCGCGTCCCCGGGTCTTGGCGCACCCGGCCGACCGCATGGGCTGCGGCGAATACCGCATCATCTCGCCCATGCGTGCGCTCAACGATGCCGGTCGGCTGATGGGCTGGGAAACCGGCAAGTACCTCTCGATCCCGGAACTGCTGCGCATGGAACCCGACAGCGTGGTATTCCAGCGCCAGGTGGAATGGAGCCAGATCGAGTTGATGGAAAGCTACATCCGGCACAGCCCGGCGTTCCGCGTGTTCGAGATCGACGACCTGATCACCAATGTGCCGGTCAAGAGTTCGCGGAAGAAGGTGTTCGTCGAGCAGAAGGATCTCATCAAGCGCTTCCGCAAGGCGGTGTCGCTTTGTCACCGTTTCGTGGTCTCGACCGAGTACCTGGCCGAGGAATACCGTGGCTACACCGACCAGGTGATCGCCGTGCCCAACTATCTGGAGGACAAACGTTGGCGGGGCTTCACCCCGAAGCGTCGCCAGGGCGGGAAACCCCGGGTCGGCTGGGCCGGTAGTACCAGCCACGATGGCGACCTGGCCGAGATCATCGATGTCGTCAAGGCGACCGCGGAAGAGGTCGACTGGGTCTTCTTCGGCATGTGCCCAAAGGAAATCCGGCCGTTGCTCAAGGAGTTCCACGAACCGGTGGCCCTGGACGACTACCCGGCCAAGCTGGCTTCGCTGGATCTCGACCTGGCCGTGGCACCGCTCGAGGACGTGCCCTTCAACCACGGCAAGAGCCACTTGCGCCTGCTCGAATACGGGGTCATGGGCTACCCGGTGATCTGCACCGACATCACGCCCTATCGGGGCGCCTATCCGGTCACCCGGGTGCCGAACCGGTTCAAGGACTGGGTCGAGGCGATTCGCGAGCACGTGTCGGACCTCGATGCCCTGGCCCGGCGCGGCGATGCCCTGCGCGACCACATTCACGCCGAATGGATGCTCGGGGATCATCTCGACGTCTGGCTGCGTGCCTGGCTGCCGGACTAGATCGGGATGGAATTCACCCTGACCTGGCGCGAAATCCTCATCGCGGTGGTCCTGGCCAGCCTGTTCTATCTGGTCGAGGTGACCGTGTTCTCGCGCCGCAGCAAGGGCGCCGACCGGGCCGCCGGCGAAGCGGATCTCAGACAGGAACTGGCGAACCTGCGTGCCCGGGTCGATCAACTGGAGGCCCGCCTGGCGCCTGCGGAAAGCGCCCCCCCCGAGGATGATCTGGCCATCTACGATCATGCCGTGGCCTATGCCAGGCAGGGCCACCCGGCGCCCGAGATCGCGGGGCGTTGTGGCATCTCGATCGACGAGGCGACCCTGATCGTGACCCTGCACGCCCCCCGGACCGCCGGAAAATCCCGCTAGGATTTTTCGAGAAGCCCAGCGGATTCAAGCCGCCGCCGGGGCTGCCGTTAATGGCCTATCCCGCGTATCGGAGCTTAGTGACCCCCGGGACCGGTTGCCCGGCCGGTCAACCCCCTCCAGCCTCCTGCCATGAACCTCGGTAGCCTGCCTTCCTTGATTCTCGCCCTGCTCAAGCATCAGGGCACGGAGGCATTGCAGGCCGGCAAGGAGGCCGCCCCCCTGAACCTGCGTCCCGGCACCCAGGTCGAGGCCAAGGTCCTGGATCAGTTGCCGGGCGGGCGTCATCTGGTCCAGGTCGGTGGCCGCATGTTCGACATGGGGCTGCCCCCGCAGAACCGGGCCGGGGATACGGTTCGGCTGACGTTTCTGAGCGGCGGCGTGCGGCCGACCTTCGCGCTCGCTGCCGGCAACGAGACCCAGGCCGCCCAGCCGGTGCGGGTCAGCAGCGCAGCCCAGCAGGTCAGTGCCATCGTGCGTTACATGCCGATCACCCAGGCGGCGGTGGCCATGCCGCCCAGTCCGGGGCGGGTGGCGGCCGGGCCGGGTCCGACGCCCCCGTCCCCCGGACAGGCCGCGCCGTCTCCGGCCGTCAGTTCGAGCGTGGCGGTGAGCCCGGGGGCAGGGGCGGCGTCTCAAATCTCCGCTGCTGCGACGGCCACGATCCTGCCACAGGGCGTGCCATCGGCAGCGGGTCCCGCCGCCGCCCATGCCGCGCCCGGCACCGCCGTGACCTCGACGGCTACCGCCGCGACGATGACCGCGACGCCAGGCATGGCGTCGACATCCCCTGCACCGGCCACCACCTCGGCCAGCCCCACGGCCACGGTTGGCCTCGGCACATCCGCCGGCGACACGCGCGTCCCGGCGGGCATTGCCCAAGCCGGGCCGGCGGCGGCGACTCTGGCCACGGCGGCCACCGCGTCGCCTGGCAACTCCCGCCCGATTCTCGCCAATCCCGCCCTGCTGCTGGTGCCGGCACGGGCGGTCGGCCCGACGGTGACCGCCGCGCCGGGGCCGGTCATCCCGGCCATGACGATGAGCGGCGAAGCGATCGATGGCATGCGTCCGGCGCTCGGCTCGCAGTCCTCTGTGGTCATCGCCCAGGGGGTGGTCGCCGAGAAGGGCGCCAGTCACCTGCTGCCAGTCCGTTTACAGCAGACGGTCAAGGAGAGCGGCCTGTTCTACGAATCGCATCTCGGCAAGTGGGTGCGCGGCGAGCTGTCCCTGGAGAGCATCCAGCGCGAGCCCCAGGCCCGCCTGGCCCAGGTGCCCGGCGCGCTGCTCGACCTGCCCGATCTGGAAGGCATGCCGGAGCAGGCCGCGCGGCTCGCCGGCCGGCAATTGCAGATGCTCGAGGGCGGGCCATTCCTCTGGCAGGGGCAGGCCTGGCCCGGCCAGGAGGCATCGTGGTGGATCCAGGAACGCCCGCCGGGTGACCCGGGTGCCGAACAGGAAGGCCAGAAATGGCGGTCCCATCTGCGCCTGAGCCTGCCCCGCCTGGGCCAGGTGGCCGCCGACCTGGATGTCGGCGCGCTCGGTCTGCGCATCCGGCTGGGTTCGGCGAGTCCGCAGACCCTCGCCGAGATGAAGACGGCCATGCCCGAACTGGTGCAACGTCTGCGTGATGCCGGCGTCAACCTGACCCAACTGACCACCGAGCTCGACGATGGCGGATAGCGAACTGCGCCAGCATGCCGTTGCCTTGGCTTATTCGGCCTCGGACAGCGCCCCGCGCGTGGTCGCCAAGGGCAGTGGCCACCTGGCCGAGGAGATCATCGCCCGGGCCAAGGAGGCGGGGGTGTTCGTGCACGAATCGCCGGAACTGGTCTCGTTGTTGATGCAGGTCGACCTGGACGACCGCATCCCGCCCACGCTCTATCTCGCCATCGCCGAGCTGCTGGCCTGGATCTATCGACTCGAACAGGGGTCGGCCAGTGAAAGCGATCCAGGCCTGGCGGGGCTGCCGACCACCCCGCCGGCGATGTAAGGGGCGGGGGCGCCGGCCGGCATTCCAGGCAACCTCAGCCGAGGGTGTCGATCAGCTCGCGTTCGATGGCCAGCCGGGTTTCCGGCTGCGGCAGACGGTCGCCCGCCACTACGAAGACATCCTCGGCGCGTTGGCCCAGGGTGGTGATGCGGGCGCTTTTTACGGACACCCGGTGGCGGCCGAGCAGGCGAGCGATGTCATAGAGCAGGCCGGGCCGGTCGCCGGCGGTGATCGAGAGCAGCCAGCTGTCCTCGCTGACCCCGGCGCTGAGCATGGCTTCGGGGCGCAAGGGGAAGGCGCGCAGCTGGCGCGGCAGGCGTCCGGCCGGCATGTCGGCGAGCGGGGTGCGTGTCTTCAGGTGCTGGCCGAGCTCGAACTCGATGTAGCTGAGGATGTCCCGGTAGGCAACCCGGTTCTGTTCGTCCATGACCAGGAAGCTATCGAGCACATGGCCGTCCCGGGTCGCGTGCAGGCGGGCCTGGAGGACCGAGTAGCGCATGCCGGCGAAGAAACCACAGATGCGTGCGAACAGGCTGGCTTCGTCAGGCGCGTAGACCAGGACTTCGGCGCCTTCGCCGATCGGTGCCAGGCGCGCCTTGACGATCACCGCCTGGCGTCCCAGGAGCGGCAGCAGGCGGCGGGTGTGCCACGCGATCTCCTGGGCTTCGTGACGCAGGAAGTAGATGTCGTCCAGTTGCTGCCAGAGCCGGCTCTCGGCGCCGTCTGCCCAACCATACAGGCGCAGGTTGGCGCGGGCCGCTTCCTTGCGCGTCTCGACCTGGTCGGGTTGCGGCGCCTGGCCTTCCAGGCGGCGCCGGGTGGCCAGGTAGAGCTCCCGGCTCAGCTTGTCCTTCCAGGAGTTCCAGATCGCCGGATTGGTGCCGCGCACGTCGGCCACGGTGAGCAGGTAGAGCGCGGTCAGCCGGTCCAGGCGGCCACACCGTTCGGCAAAGGCGTCGATCACCGCCGGATCGGACAGATCCTGTTTCTGGGCCGTGCCGGACAGGCTCAGGTGTTCCTGGACCAGCCAGACCACCAGGTCGGTATCCGCCTTGGCCAGGCCGTGGGCATGGCAGAAACGCCGGGCATCGATGCGGCCGAGCTGGGAATGGTCGCCGCCCCGGCCCTTGGCGATGTCGTGGAACAGCGCCGCCAGGTAGAGCAGGTCGGGACGGGGATACTCGACCATGATCCGGTGCGCGAAGGGCAGCTCGTGGCCGTATTCCGGCATCGCCAGGCGGCGCAGGTTGCGCAGCACCATCAGGGTGTGCTCGTCGACCGGGTGGATGTGGTAGAGGTCGTGCTGCATCTGGCCGGTGATGCGGCCGAACGCAGGCAGGTAGCGGCCCAGGAGGCCCAGGCGGTGCATGAGACGGATCACCGTGGTCAGGCGCCGGGTTTCCTGGAACAGGGCTATGAAGCGGGCGCGATGGTCCGGGTCGCGCCGAAAGCCGGCATCGACCCGGGTGCGGGCCCGCCAGAGGGCGCGCAGGGTGGCCGGCGTGAAGCCGGCCAGGTCGGGATCGCGTTGCAGGGTCAGGAAGGCATCGAGCAGGGCACCGGGCCGGCGCGAGAAGACCTCGGGGTCGATGATGTCGAGGCGGCCATCGCGCACCGCGAACTCGGGCGCGTCGGCGATCGGCAGCGCCTCGGAGCGCGGCGTGAGGCGTTCGCGCACGCAGCCGAGGATGAACTCGTTGGCCAGCGACAGCTCGCGCGCACACTGGAAATAGCGTTGCATGAGCAACTCGGAGGCGCGCCGGGCGCCGTGCGCGCGAAAGCCCATTTCGCTGGCCAGACGTTCCTGGAATTCGAACACCAGGCGGTCCTCGCGTCGGTTCGCGGCCAGGTGCAGGCGAATGCGCAGATGACCGAGGAAATTCAGGCGGGTGTTGAGCAGGCGGGCCTCGGTGGCGGTCATCATGCCGATCCCGGCCAGGCCGGTGAAATCGCCCGGCAGCCCGGCGCCCTTGCAGACCCAACTGGCGGTTTGTACGTCGCGCAGGCCGCCCGGGCTCTCTTTCAGGTTCGGTTCCAGGAGCAGGGCGCGGTCGGCGAAGCGGCCATGACGGTTGCGCTGCTCCAATTGCTTGGCCTCGAAGAAGGCCAGCGGATCGAGATGGCCGGCGAAGGCCTCGCGAAAGCGCGTGTACAGCCCGGCATCGCCGGCCAGCCGGCGGGATTCGAGCAGGTTGGTCTGGATGGTGATGTCGGCGGCTGCCTCGGTCAGGCACTCGGACAGGCGCCGGACGCTGTGGCCGACGTGCAGACCGAGATCCCAAAGCAGGCCGATCAGCGGCTCGAAACGGGCTTCCTCGGCAGCCGGCAGGGTGTCGTCGAGCAGGATCAGGAGGTCGACGTCGGAATGCGGATATAACTCGTCGCGGCCGTAGCCGCCGACCGCCACCAGGACCGACCCGGCGGGCAGGTCATGCGCCTGCCAGACCGTCTGCAGCAGCCGGTCTGCGGTCCGCGACAGGCCGCGCAGCAGGGGCGCGACCCGGCGCCGGGCCAGGTAGTCGGCGATCAGGCGGGCGCGCACCTCGCCGTGCTGGCGGCGCCACTCGGCGACCCGCGTAAACTCGATCATCGTCGCTCAGGCCTGGATGAAGGCGGGCGGCGGCGGGGCGCCGTCGGACAGGGTGAGCACTTCCCATCCCGTCTCGGTGACCAGCACGGTGTGTTCCCACTGGGCCGAGAGGGAATGGTCCTTGGTGACCACGGTCCAGCCGTCGCCGAGCATGCGGATGTCCTTGCGGCCAGCGTTGATCATGGGTTCGATGGTGAAGATCATGCCCGGCATCAGGACGGCGCCGTCGGTGGCCTTGCCATAGTGCAGCACCTGCGGTTCTTCGTGAAACTTGCTGCCGATGCCGTGGCCGCAGAATTCGCGCACCACCGAGTAGCCGTGGCCCTCGGCGTATTTCTGGATCGCCGCGCCGATCACCCCGAAATGCACGCCCGGCCGGACCTGTTCGATGCCCTTCCACATGCATTCGTAGGTGATCTCGCTCAGCCGCTTGGCCTGGATCGACACCTCGCCGACCGCGAACATGCGCGAGGTGTCGCCGTGCCAGCCGTCCTTGATGGTGGTGATGTCCAGGTTGACGATGTCGCCGGCCTTCAGCTTCTTGTCACCCGGCACGCCATGGCAGACCTGATGGTTGACCGAGGTGCAGATCGACTTCGGGTAGGGCTTGTGACCATGGGGGGCGTAGTTGAGCGGTGCCGGGATGCAGCCCTGTACGTCGACCATGTAATCGTGGCAGAGCTTGTCGAGTTCGCCGGTGGTGATGCCCGGCTGAACGAACGGCGCGATGTAGTCGAGGACCTCGGAAGCCAGGCGGCAGGCGATGCGCATCTTGGCGATTTCCTCGGCGTTCTTGATGACAATGGACATGATGTGACTGTGAATTCCGGTCGCCCGAGGGTAGTGAGGGGATGCCGAAAAGTAAAGCGGCCGCTAAGATGAAAGCCTGATCAGTATTGGATTTCCACGATGGCGATAGGGGCGATCGGCGCCTCGACGAGCGCGTATGCCAGTGCCTATGTCCGCCCGGCCCAGCCCGGTGGGCAGGAGGCGCTCAGCCTCGAACAACAGCAGCAGGTCGCCAAGCTGAAGGCCACCGATGCCAAGGTGCGCGCCCACGAGGCTGCCCACATGGCGGCCGGCGCCGGGCTGACCAGCGGCGCAAATTTTGTCTATACGCGTGGACCGGATGGCAAGCAATACGCCGTGGGCGGCGAGGTGAAAATCGATGTTTCACCAGGCCAGACACCGCAGCAGACCCTCGAAAAGGCGCGCCGGATCCAGGCCGCTGCCCTGGCCCCCGCCGATCCTTCGCCCCAGGACCGGGCGGTCGCCGCCCAGGCCGCCCAGATGGCACAGCAGGCACGCATGGAATTGATGCAGCAACGCCAGGCCGAATCCGAAGGTCAGGCTCCGGTCAACCCGGCCCTGGCGGCCTACGGCGATCTGGCGCCGAAACCGGAGGCGACCTTCAGCGTGGTGGCCTGAACAGGCGCTGCAGCGGGCTCGATGCTGGCCGATGCCGGCCGATGACCGGCGGCTAGGCCGAGGGCCGGCGCTCGAAGCGCTGGAAACTGCCATCGCCCTCCGCCACGGCGACATCCGCGACCTGGGCCGCCGGCGGACCGTGCCGGCTCCAGTCGATGAGGGTTGCCACGGCGTCGGGCATGCCCTGCACCATGGCTTCGACGCTGCCGTCGCTCCGGTTGCGCACCCAGCCGGTGACACCCAGTCGCTCGGCCTCGATGCGCATCGACTCGCGGTAGTAGACCCCCTGGACCCGACCGCGGATGACCAGGTGACGGGTCATGATCCTTGATGGCTCGGTTGATCGCGCTATCACGTTCGCGATCACTCGTTGATGCTGGCCTTGTCGCCCCAGACCGCGTGGATCGGGTCCGACCAGGGCGTCTGGGCGGCGTACTTGTCGTCCTCGGGGCGGATCAGGCCGGTCAGCGAGAAGGTATTGAGGCCGGTCCAACCACCGTCGCGCAGGAAATACTCCAGCACCAGGCCAGCGCGTTCGAACGGGTGGGCGCCGGTCCAGACCCGGATCGCCTTGGGTGGGAAGTAGCGGTTCGAGAACACCACCGCGAAGCGGCCGCCGGATTTCAGGACCCGGCGGATTTCGGCGAACACGTCGAGTGGCCGCACCAGATATTCGATGGAGACGGTGCAGATCACGGCGTCGAATTCGCCATCGCGCCAGGGCAGGCGCGGGTCGCGGTTGAGGTCGTGCACCACGCGCTCGGCCAACGCAGGATTCGCGGCCAGTTCCTCGGCGTTCATGCCCAGGCCGGCCACGTTTCCTGGTTCGGCCAGGTCGAGGTGCGATTTCCAGCTGGTCATCAGGTCGAGCACCCGGGTGCCTTCGGGAATCAGTCGGGCATAGAGCTTTTGCACCTGGCGGGTGGCGACCTGGTCGAGGTGGTCGACCCGCCGGGGCGCCTGATAGAAGTCGCTGTCATCGTCCTCGCGGCCGCGTGCGAAGGCGTCATCGCTGAAGAAATCGGTCGGCTGGCCGCGCCAGCGGGCCGGCATGCCGGGACCGCGTCCGGCAATCAGCTCGGGCACGTCCTGCACCGTGCCGCCGCGTTGGGCGCCGGCCTGCCAGGCTTTCAGGAGGGTGGCCTCGACCGTGAGCGGCCGGTCGGCGAGCGGATGGTTTAGATCGGCGGTGAAGCGCTCGCCGTCGATCCGGCCGATGCGAAACGGGGTGATGTCGTCCGAGGTGATGTCGCGCACGCCAGCGATCAGGCCCTTGGGGTAGAAGCGCCCGGCCTGCGGCGCGATGGGCCGGCCATCGACCACGCGGCGTTGGAAGCGTTTGAGTTCGACATCGCGGCAATCCGAGGCGGCGTAGGGGGGCACCAGCTGGCCGGGGCCGAACTCAACGCGGGCCCGGTGGCCGACCGGTTGGTCCACCACGGCAGCTTCCAGTTCGGGCGGGAAATAGTCGCGCCACAGGTTGAGCTGGTGGGCGACGTGGATGTCGGTGTGCTGGGCGGATTCGGAGTGCCAGCGCAACGCGAATTCGATGGCGGCGAAATCGCGCCCGGTGGTGCGTTCCAGCGGCGCGCGCCCGGCGGTGCCGCTGGCGGCAGCTTCTTCAAGCGAATAAAACTCGTCCGAGAGGTTCATGGCGAGTCCGGGTAATGGGGCCCCCGATTCTGCCCGCCCCGACGTCGCGCGACAAGACGGGGCCGGACGGGCCTCAGTAGCGGCCGTGCTGGTGGGTGATGTAGTTGCTGAGTTCGACCTGCTGGAGATTCATCCGGCGCAGGGTGTGGTGGACACCCCGGATGATCGCGCGCATGACACTGAAAACCAGGTGCGGGTTGCTGTCCAGCAAGGGGTCGAATTGTTCGCGGGTCAGGCTGAATACGGTGGCCGGTCCAATGGCGCGCAGACTGGCGGAGTGCCCTTGGCCATCGATGAAGCCGAGTTCGCCGGCCAGATCGCATTGGTGCAGGACGTGCAGCGTGATCCAATCGCCACCGGCGGCCTGGCGGGTCACTGCGATGTTGCCGCTCATGACGATGTGCAGGCTGTGGTCGACCTCACCTTCCTTGATCAGCAATTCGCCATCGGCCAGCTCGCGCACGCTGCCGAGTTGATCGAGCAGTTCCGATTCCTCGGGGCTCAGTTCCTTGCCCAGCACGGATTCCAGGATGACGCACTGTTGTTTGCTCATGGTGCTTTTCATGATGATCTCGGTGATTGCAGTATGACAGTGGATTATTTCACTCGCATGCCCGGCAACGCGCCGGCATCAGGCGACAGGATGAACAGGCCGGGCGAATCGCCCGAGGCGGCCAGCACCATGCCTTCGCTCATGCCGAACTTCATCTTGCGCGGGGCCAGGTTGGCCACCATCACGGTCATCCGGCCGACCAGGGTCTCCGGTGCATAGGCCGACTTGATGCCGGCGAACACCTGACGCAGTTTGTCTTCGCCGATGTCCAGTTCCAGGCGAATCAGCTTGTCGGCGCCCTCGACGTGGCTGGCCGAGACGATGCGGGCGATGCGCAAGTCGATCTTGGCGAAGTCGTCGATGGAAATATAGTTCGCATCGGCCGCTTTCGCCTCCGGACTTTGCGCCACATGCTGCTGATGTTCGGCATGTCGGACCGGTGCGGGCGCCGGAGTCGGCGCCAGGCTCTGCTTGTTTTCCTCGACCATGGTCTCGACCTGCTTGGGGTCGACCCGGGTCATCAGGTGCTTGTATTCGTGGATGCCGTGGCCGGCCGGCAGGGGGGCCCAATCACCGGTCCAGGTCAGCGGGGCGATATTGAGGAAGGCCTCGACCTGCGCCGCCAGTCTGGGCAGCACCGGCTTGAGGTACAGGGTGAGATCGCGGAACAGGGTCAGCGCGGTCGAGCAGACTTCGTGCAATTCAGCCTCGCGGCCTTCCTGCTTGGCCATTTCCCAGGGTTTCCGGTCGGCGATGTAGAGGTTGGCGACGTCGGCGAGACGCATGATCTCGCGCAGGGCGCGGCCGTAGTCGCGCGCTTCATAGCTCTGGGCGATCTCGCCGGCCTCGAAAGCGGCCTTGAACTCGGCCGTGGCGGCGGCATCGACCGCGCCCAGCGTGCCGGCGAACTTCTTGGTGATGAACCCTGCGCAACGGCTGGCGATGTTGACGTACTTGCCGACCAGGTCGCTGTTCACCCGGGCGGTGAAGTCGTCCAGGTTGAGATCGATGTCCTCCATCGAGCCATTCAGCTTGGCCGCATAGTAATAGCGCAGCCATTCCGGATTGAGGTGCTTCAGGTAGCTCTCGGCGGTAATGAAGGTGCCGCGCGATTTGGACATCTTGCTGCCGTTGACGGTGAGAAAGCCGTGGCAGAACACGCCGGACGGGGTGCGGAAGCCGGCGTGGTGCAATTCGGCCGGCCAGAACAGGGCATGGAAGTAGAGGATGTCCTTGCCGATGAAGTGATAGACCTCGGCCTGGGCGTCGGGCGCCCAGAACTCGTCGAAATTCAGGCCGGTCTTGTCGCACAGGTTGCGGAAGCTGCCCATGTAGCCGATCGGGGCATCCAGCCAGACGTAGTAGTACTTGCCGGGTGCGCCGGGGATCTCGAAGCCGAAGTAAGGCGCGTCGCGCGAGATGTCCCAGTCCGAGAGGCCGCCTTCCAGCCATTCGTTGAGCTTGTTGCCGGCCTCGGCCTGGACTTGGGGCGGCACGATCCAGCCTTTGAGGAACTCGGCGCAGCGCGGGTCGGACAGCTTGAAGAAATAGTGGTCGGAGGTTTTCCGGACCGGCTTGGCGCCCGACACGGCCGAATAGGGGGCGATCAGGTCGGTCGGCGCATAGGTGGCGCCGCAGGATTCGCAGTTGTCACCGTACTGGTCCTTGGCGTGGCACTTCGGACATTCGCCCTTGATGAAACGGTCGGGCAGGAACATTGCCTTTTCTGGATCGTAGTACTGCTCGATGGCGCGCACTTCGATCAGGCCGGCCTCTTTGAGGCGAGTGTAGATGGTGTCGGCGTAGTGGCGCGTTTCCGGGCTGTTGGTGGAGTAGTAGTTGTCGAACTCGACATGGAAACCGTCAAAATCGCGCTTGTGCTCGTGCCAGACCCGGTCGATCAACTGTTCCGGCGTGATGCCTTCCTTCTCGGCGCGCAGCATGATCGGTGTGCCGTGAGTGTCGTCGGCACAGCAGTAATAGCAGTCATGGCCGCGCATCTTCTGGTAGCGCACCCAGATGTCGGTCTGGATGTATTCGACCAGGTGACCGAGGTGGATGCTGCCGTTGGCATAGGGCAGGGCGGAGGTGACGAGGATTTTTCGGGGACGGGCGGACATGGTGCGTACCGACGATGAAATGGCCGTCATTGTAGGGGATGCGGCGGGTGGCTGCGTGTCCGCGCGCACCCCGCTTCCCGACAGGGGTATTGGCATGGGCCGGAAAATCGGTATACTTGACTACATTATTCAACTATTTAGGATCCGCGATGGAACTTGAACTCACCGGCAATGGCTATTTGGTCGACCCCTCGATCTGGACCGAGGAAGTCATGTACGAACTGGCCCGGCTCGATGACAACTTCGAACTGACCGACGAACATGTGAAGTACATCCAGTCGGCGCGCGAGATTTATGCCGAGACCCAGGCCGTGCCGCCCATCCGCGAATTCGCCAAACTGCACGGCATGGACCGCAAGGCCCAACTGCTCTACGACCTGTTTCCGCGTGGTCCGATGAAGATGATCACCAAGTACGGCGGCTTGCCGCAGCCCACCGGCTGCGTCTGACCGGTTCGCGGTGGATCGGCTGGCTGGGCCGGTGCGGCTCGGCCGGACATCGCCCGGTTCAGGTGGGTGTACTGAGCTGGGCGACCAAGCCCCGGTTGCCGGGCAGCGCGGTCAAGCGCTCCACCAGCTCGGCGATGGCGTGCTCTTCACCGCCTTCGCGAACCTCGACATGGTCGGTGTCCGGCATCGGCGCCGCACCGGTCATGGGAATCACCGAGGCGCGGCCCCGACCGGCCATGCTGCCCCCGTCGGTGACCAGGAAATAGCTGCGGTAGACCTCGACACCCGCCTCGTCGTGACCGGTGAGGGTGAGCTTCATGGTTTCCATGCGGGACTCCGAATTCAAGTGAGTGAAGGGCGATGCGGCGCTGATCAGGCGGCTGCGGCGCCGCCGTGCCCAAGGCGCGGGGACCCGGCCGGGGCGATGCGAGCGGACAGGTCCAAGCACTCCGGACAATAAGCGGGTTCGTGCACTCTGTCAAAGCCTTGTCCTGGACAAAATCACCAGCCTGGCCACTGACGCATCGCGCAGACATTGCCAAGGCGATCCCGATTCTGGTGTCATGCCGGGGCGGCAATGATTGGACGGGCATGGGGGCATCTTGAATGGCCGGCGGTACTTTGAATCCAGGCGTGGCGAAACGCGAGGCCTGGGCCTGGGCGATGTTCGATTTCGCCAACTCGGGCTACACCACGGTAGTGATCACCGCCGTGTACAACGCCTACTTCGTCGCCGCCATCGCCGGCAACGCGGCCTGGGCCAGCCTGGCCTGGACTTCGGCCCTGGCAGTGTCCTATGCACTGATCATGCTCACTGCCCCGGGCCTGGGCGCCTGGGCCGACCGGCACCGGGCCAAGAAGCGCCTGCTCGCCGTGACCGTGGCCGGCTGTGCCCTGGCCACCGCCGCGCTCGGACTGGCCGGGCCCGAGCAGCTGATCCTGGCCATGGCCCTGGTCGCCCTGAGCAATTTCTTTTTCGGCACCGGGGAAAACCTGATCGCGGCTTTCCTGCCGGAACTGGCACGCGGGCGCGGCCTCGGGCGGCTGTCGGGCTGGGGCTGGGGCCTCGGCTACCTGGGCGGCATGCTCACCCTGGGGCTATGCCTCGCCTACGTGGCCCAGGCCCAGGCGCGCGGGGAGGGCGCCGACGCCTTCGTGCCGGTCACTTTGCTGATCACGGCCGGGGTATTCGTGCTGGCCAGCCTGCCGACCTTCCTGTTCCTGCACGAGCGGGGCGAGGGCGGGACCGTCGCGGCCGGAGTCGGCGCGTACCGCCAGGTGTTGGGGTCAGTGGCCGCCTTGCGGCAATTCCCGGACCTGGCCCGATTCCTGGTCTGCATCGTCTTCTACCAGGCCGGGGTCCAGGCGGTGATCGCCCTGGCCGCCATCTATGCCCAGCAGGCCATGCAGTTCGACACCCGGCAGACGATCACCCTGGTGCTGGTGGTCAACCTGGCCGCCGCGCTCGGCGCGCTCGGGTTCGGTCATGTCCAGGACCGGATCGGGCACCGGCGCGCGGTGGCGCTGACCCTGGTCGGCTGGCTGGTCACCGTGCTGCTGGCCTGGCAGGCCGAGGATGCGGCGCGGTTCTGGGTCGCCGCGCAGGTCGCGGGCCTGTGCCTGGGCGCTTCGCAATCGGCCGGGCGGGCGCTGGTCGGCTACCTGGCGCCGCGGGCTCGGCGGGCGGAGTTCTTCGGACTCTGGGGCCTGGCGGTGAAGCTGTCGGCGATCCTGGGGCCGCTCACCTATGGCCTGGCAGCCTGGTTGAGCGGCGGCGACCATCGTCTGGCCATGCTGACACTGGCTGGCTACTTCATCATCGGCCTGGCTGTCCTGGCCGGCGTCGATCCGGCACGCGGCCGCCGCCTGGCCCTGGCGAAATCGAGGTCGTGGCCCGGACACCTGTCGGAGTGACTGCCAAGGCTGGTTTGCTAAGGTGAAAGGGCCGGGGCACGCGATGGTCCCGTCCGTGCCGCCGGAACCTGTCCAGTCGCGATCTTCGATGAGGTGACATCATGAAAGCATGGCGTCATGCAGGCCTCGCCTGTCTCCTGGCGGTGTCCACCGCCGTATCCGCGCAGCCTCCCGCGCCTCCGGCGCCGGCCCCGTCCGCACCCTATTTCAACCCCTTCGACCTGACCCACTGGCTGGCCGTGCTATCAGTGGCGGCCAACCAGGCCGTCACCAAGCCGGCTACGCCACCGGTCCCCTCGGCCAACACACCGGGCCTGCCGCTCGATCTCAATGCGTTGCTCGCGGCGGCGCCGACCGCAGCCGGCAAGCCGCCAAGTGGCAGCGCCTACGTGATGCAGGACACGGCGTATGGTCGCCTGCCGGTGTTCAACCAGGCGGATCCGGAGGTCTGGCGCAAGTTCTTCGCCCATCCGTTCCAGACCCCGGAACAGGCGGCGCTCAAGTAATCCAGTCACGTTCGGTCAGGGGCGGAGCGGCAGCCATTTCGCCGCCCGCGCCGACACCACCAGCACCAGCTTCAGGGTGGCCCGGGTGATGCCGACGAACAGTTTGCGCCGTACGGCGTCGTCGAGCTGTTCGAAGTCGATCTCGGTGAAGATCACGCAGGGCGCCGAGCGGCCCTTGAACCGGTGTACCGAGTCGATCAGCAGGTCGCCCTCGCGGTAGACCGGGTTGCCGAACAGGTCATAGCGGTTCTCGAAGGCACGCAGGCTGTGCGGGCCGAGCCGGTCGAGGCCGGTGAACGCGGAGTGCTCGCGGCCCCGGTAGGTGATCAGGGCCATGCGTTCCTTGCGGAAGCCGGCGCCCAGGCCCTTGGTGATGGCGGTCTTGGTGCGTTCGATGAGGCTGTCGGGGGAATCGTAGACGAGCCACTCGACCCCGGTGTCGGTGACCGGGCTGCCCGGTTCGAGGGCCTGGTCCGGAAGCAGCGGAGCCAGCCAGGCGAGCAGGTCGCGCGGCGTGCGGTAGTTGGTTTCGGCGCGCAGGCCGACCCAGCCGGGCAACTCGACCGGCGGCCGGCCGTACAGGTTCTGCATCGGGTCTTCCAGCCACCAGGCGCGGCCTTCGGGACGCAGCAGGCGGAGCAGGGCGTCGCGCCAGTCAGCCTGGAAGTCCTGGCCTTCGTCGACGATCAGTTCGTCGAAGCCGAGGTCCGGTGCCGGCAGGAGGCTGGCCATGAAAATTTCCAGGGTCTTGAAGGCGCCCGGCTGGGAGAAGTCGGGCACTTGGCCGGCAGCGCGCATCAGGCGGTCGGCGAGCTGGTGATAGGTGGCGACCGTGGTCTCGGCGGGGGCCAGGCGGGCGATGTGGTCGGCCAGCGGCCGGTTGTAGCAGACGTAAAGGGCACGCCGTCCGGCCCGCGCGGCATCTTCCAACACGGCCAGGGCGAGCTGGGTTTTGCCCGACCCGGCGGTGCCGGTGATGCGCAGGCGGAATGGCTGGCAGTCGATGCGCCGGGCCCAGTGCGCCAGGCCGCCGGCCAGGCGGGTATAGAGGGCGTGACTCTGGCCGATGGCGGCATCGACATCGGGGACCAGTTCCAGTTCGTCGCGCAGGAAGCGGTGCACCCGGGCCGCGATCGGCGCCGGCGCGGCATCCGGCAGCAGCTCGGCGATGCGGGCGGCGAGCCGTTCGCGCTGGCCGGCATCGAGGATGCGGCTGGGATCGAGCCCGGCACTGGCCGGCGCGCGCACCCGGTAGTCGGGGCAATAGAGCAGGACGTCGATGTCCGGCGTCGTATCCGGAAGGGCCTGGCGCAGGCGTGCGCGCAGGCCCTCGGCGGCGCGCGCGAGGTGGACCGTGACCCGCTTGTCACGTCCGCCATGGCGCTTGACCAGGCCTTCCGGGGTTTCTTCGAGCAGGCCGGTGACCTGCTCGATGAGCAGGATCCGGCCGGCGGGGTCGACCACGGCGAAATCGATTTCGCCGGGCAGGGCGCGGTCTTCCTGGCGCAGTGTCCAGTGCACGCCATGGTAGATCGTCAGGGAGTCGGGCAGGGCCTCGACCAGGCGCGCCAGGGTTTCTACCCTGCGCGCGGCGGCTCCGGTCGGCTTCAGTTCACGCCAGCCGTCCGGATGCGCGCGGGCCATGTGTCAGGCGGCGACCGGCGGCTTGTTGCGCGGCTTGCCGTGCGGTCGGCGGGGTTTGTTGCCCTTGTTCGGCTGGCCGC
>JBMOQW010000022.1:0-61984 GCA_049322515.1 Pseudomonadota bacterium | reverse complement strand
GGTCGCTTTTTGTGCTTGGTGGTGTTGCGGCTTGCTTGTTTGGAATAACCAAACGGCGCTTCGCCGCGCCTTGCCCTGCGCAAAAATCGACCCCGGCGCATCCATGGCCAAAGTCCGACAGTCTGCTAGACACGAGGGGTCAATCCATCGGAGAGCGACATCCGGTAGGCGCGCCAGCCCGGGATCAAGCTGGCGCACAGGCCGACGCCGATCACGCCGCCGAGCAGCGTCAGTTCGTCGAGGCTGGGCCAGGCCAGGGGCAGGCCGAGGCCGAACCGGGCCTGGGCGAGCGGGCCGAGCAGGGCGGACAGGCCGGTCAAGAGCAGGAGGCCGAGCAGGGCGCCGGCAAGCGTGAGGCCGAGGCCTTCGAGGGTGAGCAGGGCCAGGATGTCGCGCGGATGGGCGCCGACCGAACGCAGGATGGCCAGTTCGCGCCGCCGTTCACCGAGGCCGGCCAGGACCACGGCGACCAGGCCGGCCAGGCCGACCGCGACGACCAGGGCGGAGACCGCGAGCAGGGCCTGTTCGCCGACGCCGATCACCTGCCAGAGCTGGGCCAGGGCGACGCCCGGCAGTACCGCCATGAGGGCCTCGTCCGGGTAGCCGTTGACGTGGCGTTGCACTGAAAACACCGCCGCGCGCGACTTCAGGCCGAGGATCACGGCAGTGACCGATTTGGGCGTGAGGTCGAATTTCTGCACGAACTCGGCCGGGATCGTCATGCCAGGGATGGGCGCCCCGCCCTGCCAGTCGAGGTGGAGGGCTTGCATGGCGTCGAGGCCGATGTGCACCGTGGTGTCGACCGGGGTGCCGGTGCGGGCCAGCACGCCGACCACCACGAACGGCTTGTCGGCATGCTCGGTCAGGCCGGTCTCGCCGCTGCCGTGGCTGAGGGTGAGGCGGTCGCCCAGGCGATAGCCGAGCGCCTCGGCGACCTCGGCCCCGAGGACCGTCTCGAACAGGCCGGCGAAGGCGTGCCCCTGGACCAGTCGCAACGGTTGCTTGTCGCCATGGCGGAAATGCTCGAAATAGGCCGGCGTGGTGCCAAGTACCGGGAAGCCATGGTGCGAGTCGCCCAGGGAGAGAGGGATGCTCCAGGCCACGGCAGGATGCGCGGCCAGGGCCTCTACGCTCGACCAGCCCAGGTTATGGGTGGCTTCGCCGATCCGAAAGACCGAGTAGAGCAGCAATTGCAACGGACTGCCGCGCGCGCCGACGATCAGGTCGGCGCCCGAGACCGATTGTTCGAAGCCAATCCGTACCTGGTGCCGAAGCCGTTCGACGCCGAGCAGCATCAGCACCGACAGGGCGATGGCGAGCACCGTGAGGGCGAGGGTGGCGCGCCGGTTCCAGGCGCTGCGGGCGGCGAGGACGACGAGGTGCTTCATGCCCGGTTGATCTCGGCCAGGGCCACTTCGCGGGTGAATCGGCTGGCCAGGCGACGGTCGTGGCTGACGAACACCAGCGCGGCGCCGGCCGACGCGCATTCGTCGGCGAGCAGATCGAGAAAGGCGCGCTGGCGCTCGGCGTCGAGCGCCGAGGTCGGTTCGTCGGCGATCACCAGTTCCGGCGCGCCGATCAGTGCCCGGGCGGCCGCGACCCGCTGTTGCTGGCCGACCGACAGGGCGGTGGCCGGGCGGTGCCAGAGCGCCGCGTCGAGGTCCAGGTGGCCGAGCAGGCGTTGTGCGGCTTGCCCCGGTTCGCCGGCTCGTTCCCGCCGGCGCGCGGAGAACCGGCAGGGCAGTCGGACGTTGTCGAGCACCGACAGGTAGGGAATCAGGTTGAACTGCTGGAAGATCAGGCCGATGTGGTCGGCGCGCAGGCGGTCACGCACGGCGCCGGGCAAGGCCGGCAACGAACGGCCGAGCAGGCGGACGTCGCCCGAGCCGGGCTTCAGCACGCCGGCCAGCAGGTTGAGCAGGGTGCTCTTGCCGGACCCCGAGGGACCGTGCAGGAAGACCTGCTCACCGGCGTCCAGCGTGAACCCGCCGATGTCCAGGCACGGTGGTTGGCCGGGCCAGGCAAAGGTCAGCGCGTCCAGTTCCAGCAAGGGCATCGTCTACCAATTCATGTAGTGAAGTTTCCGGGTCAGCTTGAAGGCTTGCTGGCCCTTGGCGCTGACCACGGCGGCGTCGATCCGCTTCATGCCGGGGAACAGGCTGAACAGACGGACATCGACGCCCTTGAGCTGGCCAGGCTGGGCGCACTCGAACCGGTAATCGGCCTCCAGGTCGCCATGCGTGCCGGCCGCGGTCTTCGCACCTTCCAGCACCGGCGCTTCGAGCCTGGCCTGGGCCAGCTTGCAGCCCGCCGCCTGGGTTGGGGAAAACAGCCGCTCGCCCTGTTTCAGGGTGGCCAGGGCCTGACGCGCGGCGGCACGCTGGGCGTCGGTCCTGGGGGCATGCTCGAAGCCCACGACGTTGTCGAGAGGCGACGCCAGGTGAATCGACAGCGTCGCGCCGTCGACGGCCACTTCCAGCGTGGCGACGCCATGCTGGTGGGCGCCGTG
Source organism: Pseudomonadota bacterium (assembly GCA_049322515.1). GTDB lineage: Bacteria > Pseudomonadota > Gammaproteobacteria > Burkholderiales > Thiobacillaceae > Parasulfuritortus. The sequence goes on along the minus strand of JBMOQW010000022.1, from coordinate 59,475 downwards.
ATGATGGGTATGCGGATTGGCCCAGGCAGCGGCTGCGCAGGCGAGCAGACCGGAAAGGGCAAGGCGGGCAACACGGGGACGCATACGGGACTCCTAGCGGGAAGGTGAAGCGTGGTCTCAGTGATGGGGATGGCCCATCAGCATCAGCACCATCACGGTGCCGGCGCCGAACAGGGCGAACTGGATCACGAAATCAGCCGGTTTGCGTTGCTTGTGCAACACCGGCACCAGGTCGGCGACGGCGATGTAGATGAAGCTCGACGCGGCCAGGGCGATGACGTAAGGCACGATACTGCTGGCGCCGGACAGGGTGAGCCAGCCGACCACGCCCCCGACCACGGCAGCCAGGCTGGACAGCAGGTTGAGCATGAGCGCCTTGGTGCGGCTGTAGCCGGCGGCCAGGAGGACCATGAAGTCGCCGACTTCCTGGGGCACTTCGTGGGAGATCACTGCGATGGTGGTGGCCCAGCCGAGCGCCGGGTCCTGCAGGAAGGCGGCGGCGATCAGGATGCCGTCGACGAAGTTGTGCAGGCCGTCGCCAATCACGATCAGCGGGCCGGCGGCGTGGTGCGAGTGGCAGACGTGGCCTTCGTCCTCATGGTGGTCGTGGCGCCACAGCGCGGCCTTTTCCAGGGCGAAGAAAATGAAGATGCCGGCCAGCACGGTGGCGCCCACCTGATGCGCGTCGAGTTGCTCGATGGCTTCCGGGAGCATGTGCAGGAAGGTGACTGCCAGCAGCACGCCGACCGAGAAACCGACCAGCTTGTGGGCCATGTCCTTGAGCACGGTCAGTGACAGGGTGGCAGCGGCGAACACCGACAAGAGTCCGCCGAACAGGGTGGCGAGCAGGATGTAGGTGAGGATCATGAGGGATTCCTGTGCTGCAACATGGTTGCGTCAATGTTCGGGATTGCAGGCCGGACAGAGGCCCTGGATGCGCAGTTCTGCCTGCTGGTAGCGATAGCCGGGCGGCAGGTGCAGGGCAAAGGCCGGCTGCAATTCGCTGAGGCAGAACACCTGGCCGCAGGCACTGCAATGAAAGTGGGCGTGGCCATGCTCGGCCTGGCCGACCGCGTTATAGCGCCAGCTGCGATCCTCGCCCGCGATCCGGTGCGCGATGCCGCTCTCGACCAGCCAGTCGAGGACCCGGTACAGGGTGACCCGGTCGAGCGGGCCTGATTCACTCAATCGGGCTTCCAGTTCGGCGTGGCTGAGCGCGTGCGGCGCCGCCAGGAGGATTTCCAGGACGCGCACCCGCGCCGGCGTGGCCCGGCCGTGGGGTTGGATGAGGGCGAGGGGATTAGGGGACATGTGAATGCAACTGAGTTGCGCAACAGTGTAACGGTATGCGGCCCTCCGAGGCTAGTCCACTTTGCCTGCCTGAGGCCTGCGGGCATCATCATGGCTTGAAACCAGAACCGGCAACCACGCCATGGATACGAAGTCAGGCCCCGGAACACTCGGCAGGGACACCCAGCCACGCAGCCCGTACTGGCGGGGCGCGCTGCTGTTCGCGGTCCTCGCCCTGGCGGGGCTCTGGGCAGGCTGGCTGGGGGCGCGCTGGCATGCCGGAGGCAATCCATGGCTGCTGGTGGCCGGTGCGGTGGCCGGCCTGGCCCTGGCTTATGCTGCCTTGCAGCACGGAGTCTTGGCCATCTGGCGTCGCCAGATGGCTGAACTCGACCATGCCCGCCTGATGTTGCAGCATGCCGGTCAGGGCATCTATGGCCTGGATGCCGAGGGACGTGCCATCTATGTCAATCCGGCCGCGGAGCACATGCTGGGCTTCGCCGCCCCGGAATTGCTGGGCCGGATCCTGCATGACCTGATTCACGGCCGGCATGCCGATGGTTCTGCACATCCCATGCAGGACTGTCCGGTCCATCGTGCCATGCGTGACGGGGTGGCGCGCCGCGTCGACGATGACGTCTTCTGGCGCAGGGATGGCACCCCGCTGCAAGTCAGCTATGTGGCCGCGCCCCTGGTCCAGGGGGGGCGCATCGCCGGCGCGGTGGTCCTGTTTGACGATGTCGGCGAGTCACGCCGCGCCGAGCGTCGCCTGCGCGAGAGCGAGGCCGGGCTGGCCCGTGCCCAGGCCCAGGCCAAGCTGGGCAGTTGGCATGTGGAGGTCGCGGAAAACCGGCTGACCTGGTCCGAGGAATCGCGTCGTATCTTTGCGGCGGCTCCGGATGTCGTGCTCGACTACGCCTTTTTCCTGTCCAGGGTCCATCCGGCAGACCGTGCCCGGGTTGATGCCGCCTGGCAGGCCGCGCTGAATGGCGCACCCTATGACATCCAGCATCGGCTCTTGCTGGACGGACGCGTGCTCTGGGTACGGGAACGTGCGGAACTGGAATTCGATGATGCGGGCCGGCCGCTTCGGGGGGTCGGCACGGTACAGGACATCACCGAGCTCAAGCAGAAGGAAGAGGAATTGCTGCGTTCGCGCCAGATGGTGCGTGACCTGGCCGCACACAGCGACCGCATCCGAGAAGTCGAGCGGGCCCGCATCGCGCGCGAGATCCATGATGAACTAGGCCAGTACCTGACTGCGTTGCGCATGGACGTGGCCATGCTCGGCATTCGCCATGGCGCCGGCAACCCCGAGCTGGCCGAGCAGGCGCGGGTCATGAAGGAGACCATCGACACGACCATCGGCGTGGTCCGCCAAGTGGCTGCCGCGCTGCGTCCGGGCGCCCTCGACATGGGCTTGGCGTCAGCGGCGGAATGGCTGCTGGCCAATTTCCAGGCGCGTACCGGGGTACGTTGTACCCTGGAGTCGCCCGCCGAGGATCTGGCGCTCGACGACGATCGCACCACGGCCGTGTTCCGCATCCTGCAAGAATCGCTCACCAACATCGCGCGGCATGCCGAAGCCGCCCAGGTACGGGTGCGGTTGACCCAGGAAGAGGGCGAGCTTTGCGTCCAGGTCGAGGATGACGGCCAGGGGTTCGATACCCGAGCAGTCCGGGAAAAGAAGACCTTTGGCTTGATGGGGATCCGGGAGCGGGCCATCGCCTTTGGCGGCGAGTCACGGCTTGACAGCCAGCCAGGGCGCGGGACAACCTTGACGGTACGCATCCCGTTGAGCGGACATGAACCGTCCGCCGATGACCCCAGCCCACCGACCCCTCGAAGCACACCATGACCGCCCTGCTGATCGCCGACGACCATGCCGTGGTCCGCCAGGGCCTGCGTCAGTTGCTCGGCCTGGCATCCGAGATCAAGGTCACGGGCGAGGCGAAGAATGGCTGGGAAGTCCTCGACCAGGTGCGTGAGGGTCGATTCGACCTGGTGCTGCTCGACATGACCATGCCCGGTCCGTCCGGGGTCGAACTGATCCGGCGCGTGCGCGAGTCGGCACCGCGCCTGCCCATCCTGGTGTTGACCATGCATGGGGAAAGCCAGGTCGCCGCCCGTGCCCTCAAAGCCGGCGCGGCCGGCTACCTGACCAAGGACAGCGAACCGGAGCAGCTGATCGCGGCCATCCGGGCGGTGGTGGGGGGGGGCCGCTACCTGGCTCCGGACCTGGCGGCCCGGATGGCCTTCGACGCGCTCGCAGAAGCTGACGCGGCGCCAGTCCAGGTGCTGTCCGAGCGTGAATACGAGATCTTCCTGTTGCTGGCACGCGGCCATGGCGTCAACGACATCGCCGACCGGCTGCATTTGTCTGCCAAGACGGTGAGCACCCACAAGTCCCGCCTGATGCAGAAACTCGGCCTGGAATCCCTCAGCCAGCTGGTGCGCCTGGCGCTCGACCACCACCTGGTCGACTGAAACGTGCCGGCATGTCGCCCAAGTGCCGGGCGCGCAGCTGGCCGCAACCGCCCTCGATATCCTGGCCGGCCGAATCACGCAGTTTGGTCAGGATGCCATGGCCGTTCAGGCGCCTGGCCAGCGCCCGTGCATGGTCCCAGTCCGGACGCTGGTAGCCGCTGCCCTCGACGCTGTTGTACGGGATGAAATTCATCATCGCGTATTTTCCGGCCAGCAGTGCGCCCAGGCGGTCGATCTCCGCCTCGCTGTCGTTGACGCCGGCGAGCAGGGTCCACTGATACTGGATCGGGTAGCCGGTGGTGCGGGCGTAAGTTTCCGCCAGGGCCACCAGTTCGGCTGGATCGATGCGCGGCGCCTTGGGCAGCAGTTCGGCGCGCAAGGCCGGATCGGTGCTGTGCAGTGACAGGGCGAGCGCCGGGCGGACCCGGCCGACGGGCAGACGCTCGAACACGCGCCGGTCGCCGACCGTGGAAAAGACCAGGTTCTTGTGACCGATGCCAGCCTCGGTGCCGAGTAGGTCGATGGCTTCCAGGACATGGTCGAGGTTGTGCGCCGGTTCGCCCATGCCCATGAAAACGACTTTCTTCACCTGCCGCCGGTCGCGCGCCAGGTTGACCTGGGCGACGATTTCCGCGCTGCCCAATTGGCGCAGCAGGCCGTCCCGGCCGGTCATGCAGAACCGGCAGCCGACCGCGCAGCCGACCTGGGTCGAGACACACACCCCAGCGCGCGGCAGCAGCACGCTTTCCACCGTCTGGCCGTCGGCCAGGGTCACCAGCAAGCGCGCCGAGCCATCGCATCCGGGATGCTCGGCACGGACCCGGGCCAGGCCATCGAATTCCGCCAGCAGGCCGGGCAGGGCAGCACGCACGGCCCGGGGCAGATAGTCCTCGGCCCGGCTGTGGCGCCGGTCGAGATGGCCGGCGCGGGTCCAGGCGGCCAGGATGCGGCGTTCGTGGCCAGGTTTCGCGCCGAGGTCGCGCAGGCGGGTACGGAGTTCTTCGATACGCATGAGGCCGGCGATCCTAACACGGGCGGGGGTAGGAATATTCCTACCCCGATTTCAGGAAACGCCGATAGTCAACGGCCTGACCAAACGGCACGCTGTCGATCATCCGATTTCGAGTCGATGCGATGAAATTGCTGATCGTGGATGAAAGCGCCGCGGTGTATGGCCGGCTGCTGGGCATGCTGGGCGGGGTCGAGGGCCTGACTGCGCTGGCCGTCGCCCGCTCGTTCGACGACCTGGACTGGAAGTGCCGGGATTTTCGCGCCGACGTGGTGGTGCTGGATCCCCGTCTGCCCGGGGCCACCGGGTTGTCGGCGCTCCAGCATGTGCTGCGGCAATGTCCCGGGATTCCCGTGTACGTCTACAGCAATGAACCCGGCTACCGGGCACGGGCCCTGACCATGGGTGCCCAGGCGTTCTTCGACAAATCGATGGAGTTCGAATCGCTGGTCACCCGCCTCCTGGAACAGATCAACCTCCATGAATCTGCCATGGTGGATCAGTACCATGAATCGTCAACATGAACTATTTTTAAACCCGGCCCGCATGTCTGAAGCGGCTTGCGATGCAACAGCCGGGCGTCGATTACTGTCAACAATGAGGGACTGAACCATGAAAACCATCCTGTGTGTGGATGATTCCAGCACCGTGCTGCTCAGCTTGTCGGCGATCCTGACCAAGGCCGGCTACGGGGTCGAGAAGGCCAACAATGCCGAGGAGGGCATGGGCAAGCTGAAGGCTGGCACCAAGCCCGACCTGATCATCACCGACCTCAACATGCCGGGCATGAACGGCATCGACTTCATCAAGCAGGTGCGCCAGATGCCGACCATGAAGTTCGTGCCGATCCTGTTCCTGACCACCGAGTCGCAGCAGGCCAAGCGCGCCGAGGCCAAGGCCGCCGGCGCCTCGGGCTGGCTGGTGAAGCCGGTCAACGGCGATGAGCTGCTCAACACCATCAAGCTGGTCATGCGCTGATAACGACCATGACCTATCCCCTCCTTCTTCGCCGGCTGTTTCTGACCTACGCCCTGTCCATCTCGGCGGCCTGGGTGGGAGTTTACTTTTTGCATGAGGTCTTCCATGACGACCTGCTGCCCTTCCTGGGGCTCAGTAACCGGGCTGGCGATGCACTCGGAACCGTGATCGCGTTGACCATGACTTTCCTGGTCCAGCACCTGATCTCGAAGGCGTTCTACCAGGATGCCTGCTATGGCGCCCATGACATGCAGGCGACCAGCGAGCAGCACCTGAGCAACTGCGCCGAGGTTGGGCAACGGGTGTCCAGCGAGCTCGATAGCGTGCCGGCCTTCAACGACGTGGTGCGTGGCCACATCGGCAGCGTGATCCAGGAGACCGAGTCGGCGGCCTTCCACATCGTCGAGCAGTTGCAGTCGATCGACGGGGTGGTCACCGAGCTGCATACCTTCGTCAATCGCAGCAGCAGCAATTCCAGCGAGATGCTGGCCGAGACCGAGCGCGAGGTGGCGGAAAACAGCCAGATGGTCGAGACCCTGCGGGGCTACATCCAGAGCCGCATGGGTGAAGCCGAGCTGGACCAGACCCGGGTGCAGACCGTGATCCAGGAAGCCAAGCAGTTGGATGGCATCGTGCAGCTGATCAAGACCATCGCCGAACAGACCAACCTGCTGGCGCTCAACGCCGCCATCGAGGCGGCCCGGGCCGGCGAGGCCGGGCGCGGCTTCGCGGTGGTGGCTGATGAGGTGCGCAAGCTGTCGATGCAGACTGGCGAGGCGGTGGCCAAGATCAGTCAAGGCATCGGCAAGGTGGCCGGCACCATCGAGACCCAGTTCAAGGACAAGCTGTCGACCGCCAATATCGCCGGCGAACGCCAGATTCTGGAGCGCTTTGCCCACCAGTTGAACGAGATGGAGCGGCGTTATACCGATCTGGCCAGCCAACAGAGCCAGACCTTGGCCTCGATCTCGGACAGCAGCCGCCAGCTTGCCGACATGTTCGTCCAGGCCATGTCCAGCGTGCAGTTCCAGGACGTGGTCCGGCAGCAACTGGAGCATGTCGTCCATGCCGTCGAACGGCTCGACGAGCACGTCCGAAAACTCGCGGCAGCGCTGCGCGACCCGGACGATCTGGGCCAGTTTCCGGAACCGCTGGCCAAGCATCTCGACGCCATGTTCGACGGCTATGTGATGGATTCGCAGCGCCAGGCCCACCGGCAGTCGACGGGCGTCGGTAAGTCGGCGAGTACCGGCGGTGGCCCCAAGATCGAATTGTTCTGACTGGCATGATGAAAAGCGCCCCCCGGAGCATGAATGGGTCAGCCAAAGGCGTGACATCACCCGTTACGCATTACCCGTCACGCCGCGATGTCACGCCGTTGCGCCATGCAGTTCACGTGATTCGAGCACAAGGAAACCCCACCGATGAATGACACCTCGGAGACGTCCCAGGTCCAGCGCCTGGTCCTGCAGCAGGACATGACCATCTACAACGCCATGGCCATCAAGGACACCCTGCTGGGCGCCCTGGCCGGCTGCGCCGAACTGGAGCTGGATCTGGCCCAGGTTGGTGAAATCGACACCACCGGCGTGCAGCTCTTGATCCTGGCCAAGCGCGAAGCCAACCGGCTCGACAAATCGCTGCGCCTGGTCGCGCACAGCGCGGCGGTGCGTGAAGTCCTGGATTTTTTTGATGTCGTCGCCTACTTCGGCGATCCCCTGCACATTCCGGCGCAAGAAGGCGCCTGATTCCGGAGCCGCCATGGACGAATTGCAGCAAGCCTTCGCGCATGAAAGCGCCGAACAGCTGGAGCAACTGGAGGACACCCTGCTCCTGCTGGAAAAGAACCCGGACGATCTCGAGGCCGTGAACACCCTGTTCCGTGCCGCCCACACCATCAAGGGGGCGGCCGGGGTGGTCGAGTGCCACTACATCGTGGCTTTCACCCATGTGGTCGAAAATCTCCTTGACCAGCTTCGGGAAGGCAACCTGCCGGTCACCCCGGACCTGATCGCCTTGCTGTTGCGCTGCAAGGATCACATGGGCCAGCTGCTCGAAGTGTTTGCCGCCCAGTCGGAAGGGCCGAACGAGGAACAGCTCCATCATGGCGAGCGCCTGGCCGCGCAACTCAAGGCCTACCTGCCGGACAGCGGCGGCGAGGCGGCCCTGGCGACCCAGGTGGACGACCGGCTCGAGCAGGTCGGTGACGCGGTGTCGGTGAACGACAGCTGGCATATTTCGATCCGCTTCGCCAGCCATGTCCTGCGCAATGGCATGGATCCCTTGTCCTTCCTGCGCTACCTCGCCACCCTGGGTGAGATTGCCCATATCGCCACCTTGTCCGAGGCCATGCCGGTGGCCGAGGAAATGGATCCCGAGGCCTGCTATCTCGGCTTCGAGATCGACCTCAAGAGCCAGGCTGCCAAGGCCGACATCGAACGGGTGTTCGACTTTGTGCGCGACGATTGCGTGCTGCGCATCCTGCCGCCGGATTCCAAGGTGTCGGAATACCTGCAATTGATCCAGGACCTGCCCGAGGACAGCATGCGCCTGGGTGAGATCCTGGTCCGGGCCGGCGCCCTGACCGACGAGGAATTGAAAGAAGGACTCAAGCTGCAGGAGCTTTCCGCCGAAAGTCCGGCGCAAGCCGCGGCCGAGGCCAAGGCGCCGCCGCTGGGCGAGATCCTGGTCGAGAAGAAGGTGGTGCAGAAGGAGATCGTGGAGGCGGCGGCTGCCAAGCAGACCCAGGTCAACGAAAAGAAGGCCCAGGATGCCAAGCTGATCCGGGTCCAGGCGGAAAAACTGGATGCCCTGATCGACCTGGTTGGCGAGTTGGTGATCGCTGGCGCGTCCGGTGCCCTGATGGCACAGAAGAGCGGCCAGGGCAACCTGGTCGAGGCGTATTCACTGATCTCGCGCCTGGTCGAGGAAATCCGCAACAGTGCCTTGCAGTTGCGCATGGTCCAGATCGGCGAGACCTTCAACCGTTTCCACCGGGTGGTGCGCGACACCAGCCGGGAACTGGGCAAGGAAATCGAGCTGGTGATCAGCGGCGGCGAGACCGAGCTGGACAAGAGCGTGGTCGAAAAGATCGGCGATCCCCTCATGCACCTGGTGCGCAATGCCATGGACCACGGCCTGGAAACCGCCGAGGCGCGCCTGGCCAAGGGCAAGCCGGCACGCGGCCAGGTGAAGTTCAACGCCTATCACGACTCCGGCAGCATCGTGATCGAGGTGGCCGACGACGGCAATGGCCTCAACCGCGACAAGATCCTCAAGAAGGCCATCGACCGAGGCCTGGTCAACCCGGCCCAGAGCCTGACCGACGCCGAAATCCACAAGCTCATTTTCGAGCCCGGCTTCTCGACTGCCGATGCGGTCACCAATCTGTCCGGCCGGGGCGTCGGCATGGACGTCGTCAAGCGCAACATCGAGGCCCTGCGTGGCACCGTCGATGTCGACAGCCAGCCCGGCCAGGGCTCGACCTTCCGGATCCGGCTGCCGCTCACCCTGGCGATCATCGACGGCTTCCTGGTCGGGGTCGGCCGTGCCGCCTACGTCATCCCGCTCGATTTCGTGGTCGAGTGCATGGAGCTGGACAGCGGCGAGACCCAGGGCCGCGACTACATCAACCTGCGTGGCGAAGTCCTGCCTTTCCTGCGCCTGCGCGAGATGTTCGAAGTGAAGGACGACTCGACCTCGCGCCGGCAGAACATCGTGGTGATCCAGTATGCCGGCCAGAAAGCCGGCCTGGTGGTCGATCACCTGATGGGCGAATTTCAGACCGTCATCAAACCCTTGGGCCAGCTGTTCCGCAACGTCCAGGGCATTTCCGGTTCCACCATCCTGGGCAGCGGCGAGGTCGCGCTGATCCTCGACGTGCAATCCCTGGTGCGGATCACTGCGCAGCGTGAAAGCGGCCTCGCGCAGGGCGCCGGACACCCCCTACTGACTCAATCCTGATGCTTTTCAACTTCACCGAGGAGAATTCCCCATGTTCAAGAATATGAAGATCGGCATGCGCCTGATGCTGGGCTTTGCCGTGGTCCTGGTCCTGATGGCCGTGGTCGCCCTGGTCGGCGTGATGCGCATGTCGGATCTGAATGATGAGATCAGCGACATGGCGCACGACAAGTTTCCCAAGACCGTCTGGGCCAACAACATCATCGATGCGATGAATACCGTCGCCCAAGTCAACCGCAATACCCTGATCATCACCGATGAGGCCGAGCTGCAGAAGCAACGCGAACGTCGCGACGAAGCGCGCAAGCAGATCACCGAGAATCTGCAAAAGCTGGAAGAGACCATCAAGTCCGAAGAGGGCCTGAAGAAGCTTCAGGTGGTCAAGGACGCCCGCCAGGCCTATGTCGCGATGCTCGACAAGTTCATCGAGACCAACCGGAGTGGCGATCGCGAAGGCGCGATCAAGCTCATGTTCGGCGACTTTCGTCCGGTGACCCAGGCCTACATGAAATCAATCACCGACCTGATCGACTTCCAGACCCAACTGATGGATCAGTCGGGTAAGGATGCCGAGGCCCTGTATGCCGCCGCCCGCACCTTGTTGATCGGCCTGACCATCGGCGCCCTGGCGTTCGCCATCTTCATCGCCCTCTGGATCACCCGCAGCATCACCGGCCCGATCAACAAGGCGGTGGCTGCCGCCGAAAGCCTGTCCAACGGTGACCTGACGGTGAAAATCGATGTCGATTCCAAGGACGAGACCGGCCAGTTGATGAGTGCCATGCAGGTCATGGTGGCGAAGTTGTCGCAGATCATCGGCGAGGTCAATTCGGCCACCGACAACCTGTCCTCGGCGGCCCAGGAAATCTCCGCGACTGCGCAGTCGTTGTCGCAGGCGTCCTCGGAGCAGGCGGCTTCGGTGGAAGAGACGACGGCTTCGGTGGAGCAGATGTCGGCCTCGATCAACCAGAATGCCGAGAACGCCAAGGTGACCGACAGCATGGCCAGCAAGGCGGCGCGGGAGGCGAGCGAGGGTGGCGAGTCGGTGAAGCAGACGGTGGCGGCGATGAAGCAGATTGCCGACAAGATTGGCATCATCGACGACATTGCCTACCAGACCAACATGCTGGCGCTGAACGCGGCGATCGAAGCGGCGCGGGCCGGCGAGCACGGCAAGGGCTTTGCGGTGGTGGCGGCGGAAGTGCGCAAGCTGGCCGAGCGGTCGCAGGTGGCGGCGCAGGAGATCGGTGAAGTGGCCGGATCCAGCGTGAAGCTGGCCGAGCGTGCGGGGGAATTGCTGAACGAGATCGTGCCGTCGATCAGCAAGACCTCGGATCTGGTGCAGGAGATTGCCTCGGCCTCGGACGAGCAGTCGACCGGGGTGGGCCAGATCAACACGGCGATGGGCCAGCTGAACCAGCTGACCCAGCAGAACGCCAGCGCCAGCGAGGAACTGGCCGCCACCGCCGAGGAAATGGGGGGCCAGTCCGAGCAACTCCAGCAGTTGATGCAGTTCTTCAAGCTGGACAACCGCGCCCAGGTATCCGAGCTGCGTCCCGCGAGCCGCAAGCCGGCCGCTGGCAAGCCCGTCGCGGCCACATCGGCGCGCGCCACCACTAAGAACGTCGACCTTGCCGACTTCGAGCGCTTCTGAGCGGGGGCCGGCCATGACCCAAGCCCTCGAAACCCCCGCCAGCGTCCCTGCCGTCCCGGCCGGGATGCCGGTGGTGGACAATCACCAGTACCTGACCTTCAGTGTCTGTGGCGAAGTGTTCGCCATCGGCATCCTCAACATCAAGGAAATCATCGAGTACGGCAGCGTGACCGAAATCCCGATGATGCCGGCCTTCATTCGCGGCGTGATCAACCTGCGCGGTGCCGTGGTGCCGGTCATCGACCTGTCGGTGCGCTTCGGCCGGCAGCCCACCCAGATCGCCCGGCGGACCAGCATCGTCATCGTCGAAGTGGCCCATGAAGGGGGCAAGCAGGACATCGGCATCGTGGTCGATGCGGTGCACGAGGTCCTGGAAATCACGGCGCGCGACATCGAGCCGCCGCCCGCGTTCGGCGCCAAGATCCGTACCGACTTCATCCAGGGCATGGGCAAGGTGAACGACAAGTTCGTCATCCTGCTCAATGTCGACCGGGTGCTGTCGGTCGAGGAAATGGCCTTGCTGACCGGGCTCGACGGCCACAGCGCTCAAGTTCCGGCTTGAGCTTCCACGTGCGGCCCATGACCGGAACTTGACTCCGGTCATGGGCCGTCCTGCCTCGGCAGGTTTTCATGTGCTCTGACCGAGGCCGCGTCGTGCCCGCCGACGCGCCGACCCGACAATGACAAGGAGTCGAGATGACCTACTTCCGCCATTTATCGATCCGAACCAAGCTTTTCCTGATGATGACCTTGCCGTTCCTGGCGCTGACCTACTTTGCGGTGACCGGCATCATCGAGAAGCTGGCCATGGGCCAGGACATGACCCGGCTGGAACGCCTGGTCGGGGTGGGTGTGAGAATCGCCAACGTGGCCCACGAGTTGCAAAAGGAACGCGGCATGTCAGCCGGGTACCTGGGCAGCCAGGGCACGAAGTTCACCAGCGAATTGCCCGGCCAGCGCGCCGAATCGGATCGCGTCATCGCCCTGCTCGACACCGGGTTGGCCGATTTCGACGTCGGTGACTATGACGCGAGCTTGGGCAAGGGTTTGGCTGAGGTACGCACCCGGCTCGGGGGGCTGAAGCGCATGCGCGAGCGGGTCAGCACGTTGACGGTGACGACGCCCGAGGCAGTGGCTTATTACTCGGGCAGCATCGGTGCCATGCTGGCGGTGACTGGGCAACTGGCGACCCTGAGCCAGGATGGCGGTATCGCTGCACGCGCCTCGGCCTATGCCAACCTGCTCCAGGCCAAGGAACGGGCCGGGATCGAGCGGGCCATGTTGACCAACGCCTTCGCGGCCGACCGCTTCGAAGGCGATGGCTTCAGCCGCTTTCTGGTCAACAGTGCCCGCCAGGATACTTATCTCACGGTGTTCGATCGCTTCGCCGATGCGGATACCCGGGAATTCCGCGATCAGAAACTGGCTGATCCGGCGGTGGCCGAGGTCGAGCGCATGAAATCGGTGGCGATCGAGAAAGCCGCCTTGGGCGGTTTCGGGATCGATGCCGGACTCTGGTTCAAGACTGTCACCCACAAGATCGATCTGCTCAAGGCGCTCGAGGATCGCGTCGCCACCGACCTAGTCGAGGAGGCAGGGCGTCTGAATCGCAGCGCGCGCATCCAGGAAATCGTCTATGTCTCGGTGGCCGTCGTCGCGGCCACGCTGTCGCTGCTGCTCGGCTGGATCATCATCCGGGCCCTGACCCGGCAAATGGCTGCCGCGGTGGCGGCCACCCTTGCATTGGCCGATGGCGACCTATCCTTGCGCGCCCTGGATACCGACAGCCGAGATGAAATCGGCCAATTGATGCGCAGCCTGAACAGCATGATCGCCAAGTTGCGCCAGATCATCGGCGAGGTGGTTGATACCACGAGCCAGATTTCCGGTGCTGCCGAGCAGGTGTCCGCGACTGCGCAGTCGTTGTCGCAGGCGTCCTCGGAGCAGGCGGCTTCGGTGGAAGAGACGACGGCTTCGGTGGAGCAGATGTCGGCCTCGATCAACCAGAATGCCGAGAACGCCAAGGTGACCGACAGCATGGCCAGCAAGGCGGCGCGGGAGGCGAGCGAGGGTGGCGAGTCGGTGAAGCAGACGGTGGCGGCGATGAAGCAGATTGCCGACAAGATTGGCATCATCGACGACATTGCCTACCAGACCAACATGCTGGCGCTGAACGCGGCGATCGAAGCGGCGCGGGCCGGCGAGCACGGCAAGGGCTTTGCGGTGGTGGCGGCGGAAGTGCGCAAGCTGGCCGAGCGGTCGCAGGTGGCGGCGCAGGAGATCGGTGAAGTGGCCGGATCCAGCGTGAAGCTGGCCGAGCGTGCGGGGGAATTGCTGAACGAGATCGTGCCGTCGATCAGCAAGACCTCGGATCTGGTGCAGGAGATTGCCTCGGCCTCGGACGAGCAGTCGACCGGGGTGGGCCAGATCAACACGGCGATGGGCCAGCTGAACCAGCTGACCCAGCAGAACGCCAGCGCCAGCGAGGAACTGGCCGCCACCGCCGAGGAAATGAGTGCCCAGGCCGAGCAGCTGACCAAGCTGATGCAGTTCTTCCGGCTCGATGGCATGCCGGGCTGAGTCACGCGGAGGCCATCTTGAACCTGGTGCCGATCAGCGATCCGGAATTCGACCAGCTGCGCCGGCTGCTGTACCAGACCGCAGGCATCTCGATGGCCGACAGCAAGCGTCAGCTGGTCATGGGGCGCTTGTCCAAGCGCATCGTGCAGCGTGGGTTCAACGATTTCACCGGCTACCTGCGGGCAATCGGCGCGGGTGACGAGAGCGAGTTGCGGGTCATGATCGACCTGCTCACCACGAACGAGACCTCGTTCTTCCGGGAGCCCAAGCATTTCGAGTTCTTGCGTGAATACGTGCTGAACCGGCCCAACCGGCAGGCGCCCCTGTCGATCTGGAGCGCGGCCTGTTCCAGCGGCGAGGAGCCCTACACCATCGCCATGGTGCTGATGAATGCCCTGGGCGACAGCGTGGCCTGGGAAATCCTCGCCACCGACATCAGCACCCGCATCCTCGATCGCGCCCAGTCGGGTCATTACGCCATGGAACGGGCGCGCAACATTCCCCCGGATTTCCTGCGCCGCTATTGCCTGAAGGGGGTGCGTTCCCAGGAAGGGACTTTCCTGATCGCACCCGAGGTGCGCGAGCGGGTGCGCTTCCGCCATTTCAACCTGATGCACCCGGCCCCGGATAGCCTGGGCCCGTTTGAAGTGATCTTCCTGCGCAACGTGATGATCTACTTCGACATGGAGACCAAGCGCAAGGTGGTCGCCAACCTGCTGCCCCGGCTGCGCAAGGGCGGCTATTTCCTGGTCGGCCACTCCGAGACATTGAACGGAGTGAACGAACAGGTCATCGCGGACCGGCCCAGTACTTACCGCAAGCCATGAGCGACGGACTGTTTCTGGAGCATTACCTGAATCCGGGCGAACTCTATTTCGGCCAGGGCCATGTCCGGATTGCCACCTTGCTGGGGTCCTGCGTGTCGATCACCCTCTGGCATCCAGACAAGCGCCATGGCGGCATGTGCCATTTCATCCTTGATTCGCGCGGCGCCCCGGCTGAGCGGCTCGATGGCCGCTATGCCGACGAGGCGATGGCCCTGTTCCTCGCCGAACTGAGCCAGCGCGGCACCCGGCCCCGGGACTACGAGGTCAAGCTGTTCGGCGGCGGCAACATGTTTGCCTCGACACCGAGCGCCTCCGGGCCGCGCGATGTCGGTGCCCGCAATGTTGCCGCTGCCGATCGCTTGCTGGCCCAGCACGGTTTCCCCGCCGCCAAGGCACGCCATGTCGGGGGCTACGGTCACCGGCGCCTGCTGTTCGAACTCTGGAACGGTGATGTCTGGATGCGTTATAAGGACAGCTAGAAACAGTGACGCGTGACAAAGTGACAGGGTGACAAACTCTCGGGCCGGCGCGGCACGGTCGCTTTGTCACGCGTCAGCGCACTTCATACGTGGAATGAACATGCAAAAAATCGGCGTCATGGTGATCGACGACTCGGCGGTGGTCCGCCAGGTGGTCAAGCAGGCTCTCGACATGGATCCCGGCATCGAGGTGATCGGCGCCGCCTCGGACCCGATTTTCGCCTTGCAGAAGATGCAGGAGCGCTGGCCCGACGTCATCGTGCTCGACATCGAAATGCCGCGCATGGACGGCTTGACCTTCCTGCGCAAGATCATGGCCGAGCGGCCGACCCCGGTGGTGATCTGTTCCTCGCTCACCAGCAAGGGCGCCGAGACCACCATGCAGGCGCTGGCGGCTGGCGCGGTGACCATCATCACCAAGCCGACCGCCCAGCTGAAGCAGTTCCTGGTCGATTCCTCCAGCCAGCTGGTCGGCGCGGTCAAGGCGGCCGCGGTGGCCAACGTGCGCCGCCTGGCGCCGGGCAGCCAGGGCGTCGCCAAGGTGCAGCCCAAGCTGTCGGCCGACGCCATCCTGTCGGCGCCCACCGCCGCCATGGCGCAGACCACCGAGCGGATCATCGCGGTGGGCACCTCGACCGGCGGCACCCAGGCCCTGGAGGCGGTGCTCACCGCGCTGCCACGCATGGTGCCGGGCATCGTCGTGGTGCAGCACATGCCGGAGAAATTCACTGCCTCGTTCGCCGAACGCCTGAACAGCCTGTGCGAGGTGGAAGTCAAGGAAGCCGCCAACAACGACCGGGTGATGCCGGGCCGGGTGCTGATCGCGCCGGGCGGTCGTCACATGCTGCTGAAACGCAGTGGCGCCCAGTATGTGGTCGAGGTGGTCGACGGCCCGCTGGTGTCACGGCACAAGCCGTCGGTGGACGTGCTGTTCCGCTCGGTGGCCAAGTCGGCCGGCAAGAACGCCACCGGCATCATCATGACCGGCATGGGGGACGATGGCGCCCACGGCATGAAGGAAATGTACGACACCGGCGCCCATACCATCGCCCAGGACGAGAAGAGCTGCGTGGTGTTCGGCATGCCCAAGGAAGCGATCAAGCTGGGCGGGGTCCGTGAGGTGATGTCGCTGGCTGCCATTCCGGAGGCCATCGTCGCGGCGGGGCGGGCCATGGGCTGGAAAAACGCGATGTAGCCCGGCCCGCGTCAGTCGAAGCGCAGCGCTTCGATGAGCGAGGCCACGTCCCGTGCGGATTCAGCCAGGATTTCGTGCAGTGTTTCCTGGCCGACCAGCAGGTCGATGCGCGCGGTCATGCCTTCGCCCGTCTCGCGTCCGCCCAGCTTGTGCAAGGGCGATGCAACCGGCGCCAGTTCGTCGGCCAGCAGCAGGGTGTCGCCCAGGCAGGTCGGCGGCAGGGCCAGGTAGCCGTCCCAGTAGTAGGCAATGGCCTGGCGCACGCGGTCCGGCACCTGGAGGACGTCGAGCAAGGCTCGGCCCAGCGTGGCTTCGCCATGATCGACCCAATCGGCAAAACCCTCCGCCACCAGTTCCGGTTGCTGTTCCGCGCGCCAGAGCAGGTAGAAGCCGCCCACTTCATGGAGGATGCCGGCAAACAGGGCCGCTTCTGCATCGACGTGGGTGACCCGTCGAGCCAGCACCTGGGCCAGCGAGGCGACGTGGGCGGTATGTTCCCATAGCCCGTCGGCCAGGGCGCGCAGGTCGGGACGCGCGATGCCGACCGCCATCTGGTGGGCGAGCAGGGCGCTCGCCAGTGATCTGACTGCCTGGAAGCCTAGCCGGGAAATGGCGGTGCGGACATCGGAAATGCTTCGTCCGTACGGATTCAGGGCCACCGAATTGGCCATGGCGACCACGCGCGCGGCGAGGACCGGCTCGGCCTGGATCAGGCGGGTGGCGGTGTCGATGTGGGTGTCCGGATCGTCGAGCGCTTGGCGCACGCGCAAGGCCACCTGGGCGCTGGTCGGAAAGGCGGGTGCGCCCAGGCGGAGCTCGTTGGCGATGGCTTCATAGGCGGCGAGGGTGTCCATGGCGAGGATGATACCGCCGACTTCAGGCGCCGGCGGTAGAATGCGAGTCCACCTTGCCACGTCCTGTCTCAGTGAATGTCACGCCTGCCCTGACCGGTCGCGATTACGAACGCCTGGCCCGGAACATCAATCCCGGTGGCTGGGCCATCGAGTCGGACCTCCCGATCGCCACCCTGCTCGGTTCCTGCGTGGCAGTGTGTCTGTACGACCCGAAGTTGAAGCTGGGCGGCATGAACCACTTCCTGCTGCCCAGCAAGCAGGGTTCCAACAACGATCCGGACGTGATCCTGAACGGAGACTACTCCATGGAAGTCCTGGTCAACGGACTCCTCAACAAGGGTGCCCGCAAGCCGCGCCTGGTGGCCAAGGCCTTTGGCGGCGGGACCATCGTCAGCTCGATTCGCATGGCGATCGGCGAGCGCAACGCAAATTTCGCCCAGGAATGGTTGGAGCGCGAGGGCATTCCCCTGGTGGCCTCGGATTTTTGCGGTCCTTGGTCGCGCAAGGTCATCTTCGTACCCTCGACCGGCGATGCCTTCTGCCGACGCATCCCGACCACCCAGGCCGATGCGGTGGCAGTGGCCAAGGCCGAGCAGGCCTATGAAGCAGGTTTGGCGAAGCCCAGGCCGGGTGCCGAGAAGCGCATCGAGCTGTTCTGATCAGGCGCGCCAGAGCAGGAATACGGTCGGTCGTTTGTCGAGGTTGGGCAGCGCCTTGCGCCAATCGATCACCGGCTGGGTGCGGATGAATTCCTCTGCGGTGGTGAGATCAACGGCGACACTGAGCAGGGTGTCTGGTCGGCAGACGGAGAGCAACGTGTCGAGCAGGGCGGTGTTTCGATAGGGGGTTTCGATGAAGGCCTGGGCCGCGTCCTCCTTCTGCGCACGGGCTTCCAGTTCACGGATCGCCTTGGCGCGGGCCTCCGGCTTGGCCGGCAGGTAGCCGTGAAAGGCGAAGCGCTGACCCACCAGGCCCGAGGCCATCAGGGCGAGCAGGATCGACGATGGCCCGACCAGGGGTTTGACGGTGATGCCGTGGCGGTGCGCCAGGCGCACCAGATTTGCGCCCGGGTCGGCCACCGCGGGACAGCCGGCTTCCGAGAGCAGGCCGACGTCATGGCCATCGAGGAGTGGCGCGAGCAGGGCGGCCAGGGCCTCGGCCCGGGTGTGCTCGTTGAGCTCGGCGAGGTGCAGTTGCTGGATCGGCAACTCGGTGCCGACCTGCTTCAGGAAGGCGCGCGCGGTTTTCGCCTGCTCGACCACGAAATGGCGAAGCCGGCGCGCGACGGCCCGGGTTTCCTCGGGCAGGACGGTGTTCAGCGGGGAATCCCCGAGCGGGGTCGGGATCAGGTAGAGGGTGCCGGCCACGTCAGCACGTCCAGCCCCTCGTTGGCCAGCATTTCTGTCAGCTTGATGAGCGGCAGGCCGACCAGGGCGTTGGGGTCCTCGGTCTCGTAGCGGGCGATCAGGGCGATGCCCAGGCTTTCACTGCGGGCGCTGCCGCAGCAGTTGTAGGGTTGATCCTTGCGCAGGTAGGCGTCGATCTGGGCGTCGCTGTAGTCGCGCATGACCAGGCGCACTGGCACGTTGGCCGTTTGCGTTCGGCCGGTGCTTGCGTTCAGCAAGGTTAATGCGGTGTGGAACTCCAGGGTCTTGCCGCGCATGGCTCGGAGCTGTTCGACCGCGTTTTCGTGGCTGCCGGGTTTGCCCAGTTGCCGGCCTTCGAGCAGGGCGACCTGGTCGGAGCCGATGATCAGCGCGGCCGGGAATTTTTCCGCGACCGCGCGCGCCTTCAGGACCGACAGTCGCTGCGCGGTATCGTCCGGCGATTCGCCAGGCAGCGGGGTTTCATCGACATCGGGCGCGGCAACTTCGAACGGCACGCCGAGACGGGCCAGCAGATCGCGCCGGTAGGGGGAGGTGGAGGCAAGGACGAGTTGCATTGGAGGGGGAAGGGTGAAGGGTGAAGGGTGAAGGAAAAGGGGGTTACCCTTCTCGCTTGAGCGCGTCAGGCGCGGTCCCTTCTCACTTCACTCAATTCATTCCGGCTGGATCTCCACCAGTACCTCGTCCGGCGTGACCGCGTCGCCCTTGGCGACGAACACCGAGACCACGGTGCCGGCAACCGCCGACTGCACTTCGTTTTCCATCTTCATGGCTTCGATGATGAGCACGCCGTCGCCCATCTTGACCTTGTCGCCGACCTTGACCTTGACGTCGACGATGGTGCCCGGCATGGCGGTGGTGACGTGACCCGGGTGGCTGGGGCGCGGGCGCTTGCCAGCGGCCGGCGCGCCGGCCTTGCCAGCCTTGCGACTGCCGCCGGAGTCGCCACCGCGTACTTCGATCTCGCCCAGGGTCTCGACCAGGACTTCCTCGGAGACCCCGTCGATGTGGACGTAGAACGGCCGCTCGGTGTCGTCGCCACGACCGGTACCCGTGATGCGGATGTGGTAGGTCTCGCCATGCAGGGTGATGTTGAAGTCGTTCGGCGCGTACTGAGCAGCGCCCGCAGCCGGTGCGTTCTTTGCCTCGGGGGGCAGCAGGGGCTCGGGGGTCAGGGTGCCGGCGGCGCGTTCCTGCAGGAAGGTTCGGCCCAGGTCCGGGAACATGGCGTAGGTCAGCACGTCTTCATCGGTCTTGGCCAGGCCTTCGATCTCGCCACGCAACTTGTCCAGCTCGTCGCCGATCAGGTCGGCCGGGCGGCAGGTGATCACCTCCTGGTCGCCCACCGCCATCTTGCGGACCTCTTCGTTGACCGCGCCGGGCGCCTTGCCGTAGCGGCCGAGCAGGTAGCCCTTGACCTCGTTGGTGACCGACTTGTAGCGGCCGCCGGTGAGCACGTTGAGCACCGCCTGGGTACCGACGATCTGCGAGGTCGGCGTGACCAGCGGCGGGTAGCCGAGATCCTCGCGCACCCGGGGGATTTCCAGCATGACGTCGTCGAGGCGGTTGAGTGCGCCTTGTTCCTTGAGCTGGTTGACCAGGTTGGAAATCATGCCGCCCGGCACCTGCGAGGTGAGGATGCGGGTGTCGACGAGATGCGAGTCCATCTCGAACTGCCAGTATTTCTTGCGCACCTCGCGGAAGTAGGCGGCGATTTCCTGGAGCCGGCCGAGGTCGAGGCCGGTGTCGTACTCGGTGCCCTGCAGGGCGGCCACCAGGCTTTCCGTGGTGGCGTGGCTGGCGCCTTCCGAAAACGAGGAGTTGACGCAGTCGATGATGTCGGCGCCGGCTTCCACGGCCTTCATGTGCACCATGGCCGAGAGGCCGGCGGTGGCGTGGCTGTGGGTGTTGACTGGCAGCGGCGTGGCGGCCTTGATGGCTTTAACCAGTTCGTACGCGGTATAGGGTGTGAGCAGGCCGGCCATGTCCTTGATGGCGATCGAGTCGACACCCATTTCGGTCAGTTCCCTGGCCATCTGGACGAAGTAGTCGATGCCGTGCACCGGACTGACCGTGTAGGAGATGGCACCCTGGGCGTGCTTGCCGGATTTTTTCACCGCTTCGATGGCGACCCGCATGTTGCGCAGGTCGTTCATGGCGTCGAACACGCGGAACACGTCGACGCCGTTGTGGGCGGCCTTGGCGACGAAGGCGCGGACCACGTCGTCGGCGTAATGGCGATAGCCGAGCAGGTTCTGGCCGCGCAGCAGCATCTGGATGCGGGTGTTGGGCAGGGCCTTGCGCAAGCGGGCCAGGCGCTGCCACGGATCTTCCTTGAGGAAACGCACGCAGGCATCGAAGGTGGCGCCGCCCCAGGCTTCCAGGGACCAGAAGCCGACCTGGTCGAGCTTGCCACAGATCGGCAGCATGTCGTCGGTACGCATGCGGGTGGCGATGAGGGATTGATGGCCGTCGCGCAGGACGAGATCGGAGACGTGTACTTTTGCCATTATTCGGGCTTCCTGAATTACATGCCGAGGTGGGCGGCGATGGCCGCCGAGATCGCCGCCGCGGTCAGTTCGGGCGGGCGCTTCACGTGATAGTGGATGAGCTCCGGATGGGCTTCGACGAAACCGGTATTGAAGCGACCGGACCGGAACTCCGCGTTGGTTAGGATTTCCTTGTAGTAGGGAATGGTGGTCTTCACGCCGTAGACGGCCATGTCATCCAGCGAGCGCAGGCCGCGTTCGACCACGGCTTCCCAGTCCAGCGCCCAGACAATCAGTTTGGCGCACATGGAATCGAAATAGGGCGGGATGGAATAGCCGGTGTACATGGCGCCATCCACGCGGACGCCGGGGCCGCCCGGGGCATAGTAGCGGGTGATGCGGCCAAAGCTGGGCAGGAAGCCGTTCTGGGGGTCTTCGGCGTTGATCCGGAATTCCATGGCGAACCCACGATGGGCGATTTCATCCTGCTTGTATTGCAGCGGCAGGCCGTCGGCGATGCGGATCTGTTCCTGGACGATGTCGATGCCGGTGATCTGCTCGGTGATGCAATGCTCGACCTGGAGCCGGGTGTTCATCTCCATGAAGTAGAACTGGTTGTCGGAATCGAGCAGGAACTCCACCGTGCCGGCGTTGACATAGCCGACCGCCTTGGCGGCACGCACCGCCAGCTTGCCGATGTATTCGCGCTGTGCTTCGCTCAGTTGTGGTGACGGGGCGATTTCGATCAGCTTCTGGTTGCGGCGCTGGATCGAGCAGTCGCGCTCGTAGAGATGAACGCAGTTGCCATGGCTGTCACCGATGACCTGGACTTCGATGTGCTTGGGGTTGACCACGCACTTCTCGATGAACACCTCGGGGGCACCGAAGGCCTTGCTGGCTTCCGAGACCACGCGCTCGTAGTTCTTAAGCAGATCGTCTTCGGAATCGCAGCGGCGGATGCCGCGTCCGCCACCGCCGTTGGTGGCCTTGAGCATGACCGGGTAACCAATGCCGTTGGCCAGAGTGCGGGCTTCCTCGACCGACGCCAGGTTGTGATCGGAACCGGGTGTGACCGGGATGCCGGCCTTGATCATGGCCTGGCGCGCCTGGATCTTGTCGCCCATCTGGCGGATCACGGCGGGCGAAGGACCGATGAACTTGATGCCCCGGCGGGCGCAGACTTCGGCCAGGACCGGGTTTTCCGACAGGAAGCCGTAGCCGGGGTGCAGGGCGTCGCAACCCGAGGCGACCGCCAGATTGACGATGTTGTGCGCGTTCAAATAGCCGACCACCGGGTCGGAACCGATGTTGTAGGCTTCGTCCGCCTTCTTGACGTGCAGGGCGTGGCGGTCGGGATCGGTGTAGATGGCGACGGAACGAATGCCCATCTCGCGGCAGGCGCGAATGATCCGGACCGCGATCTCGCCGCGGTTGGCAATGAGTATCTTCTTGATCATGGCTAAAGGTCGTGAGTGGCCGGAGGCGCCCACCCTCCCCAGGGGAGGCTTCCGTCGAGACGCGTAGTCTATCCGGACTTGACCCGCTTGTCGCTCCGGGCGATGCGGGTGTCTGGTTTTTAGGGGCTTTCTTCTTTGACAAAGTGGGTCCGGGGAATTACTATTCCACGCTTATGTCTGCACGACCCAAGTTTGATCCGCTTCACTTCGCGCGCGCTGGCGACGAGTGCTCAGGCAAGGCCCCGCTGGCCGACTTCGAGCGCTTGATCGATGTTGTCCCGGAGTCGGGTGGCGAAGTGGTCTACCGCGTGCGCGGTGGCGTCGATCAGGGGCGGCCGACCTTATGGTTGGACATTGACGTGACGGTGTCCCTCGTTTGCCAGCGTTGTCTGTCTCGCTACCCTGAACAGATCGCGGTGCGGCGCGGGTTGCCGGTCGCGCGTGATGAGGCGCAGCTGGCGCTTTGGGAACGCGACGACCCGTTGCTGGACGCCTTGGTGGCCGAGCCGGAACTGGACGTGTTGACTTTGGTGGAAGACGAGATTCTGCTCAGCCTGCCTGTGGCGCCCCGGCATTCCGAAGGCGAATGCGGGCAGGCTGATTAACCGGTTTTTGCAAGGAGTTTGAAATGGCTGTTCAACAAAACAAAAAATCCCCGTCCAAGCGCGGCATGCACCGTGCCCATGATTTTCTGACCAACCCGCCCACCGCGGTCGAGCCGACCACGGGCGAGGTGCACCTGCGCCACCACGTTAGCCCGAGCGGCTATTACCGTGGTCGTAAAGTGGTCAACACCAAGGCTGACAACGCCTGATTCCCGATTGTCCGTAATGTCCGGCTGAGTGGTCGGACAGGGACACCATGCGCGAAGTCACCATTGCCATCGATGCCATGGGGGGCGATCACGGCCCTCATGTCACCGTTCAGGCAGCCCTTGACGTGCTTGCCCAGGTCAAGGATGTCAACATCATCCTGGTGGGGCTGGAGGACGTCCTTTCGGCGGAGCTGATCATCAGAAAGGCGTCGGTCGGTACCCGGCTGCGCATTCATCATGCCACCGAGGTCGTCACCATGGATGACCCGCTCACCGTGGCCCTGCGCGCCAAGAAGGATTCCTCGATGCGGGTCGCCGCCGACCTGGTCAAGCGCGGCGAGGCCGACGCCGGGGTTTCGGCCGGCAATACGGGGGCCCTGATGGCGGTTTCCCGTTTCGTCCTGAAGACGCTTCCAGGCATCGATCGGCCGGCGATCGCGACCACCTTGCCCAGCCAGAAGGGGCGCTCCTATGTGCTCGACCTGGGCGCCAACGTCGATTGTTCGGCCGACCACCTGGTGCAGTTCGCCATCATGGGGGCCGCCCTGGCCGCCGTGGCCGAACACAAGGAAAGCCCGCGCGTCGGGCTCTTGAACATCGGCGAAGAGGACATCAAGGGCAATGACGTGGTCAAGCAGGCAGGTGAATTGCTCAAGGAAAGCGGTCTCAATTTCCATGGCAACATCGAGGGAGACGACATCTACAAGGGCACGGTCGACGTGGTGGTCTGTGACGGCTTCGTCGGCAACGTCGCCCTGAAGGCTTCTGAAGGACTGGCCAAGATGATCGCCGGCGAGTTGCGCGCCGAATTCACCAAGAATCTGTTGACCAAGCTGATCGGCCTGCTTGCCCAGCCGATCATCCGCGCCTTCAAGGAGAAGATGGACCCGCGCCGCTTCAATGGTGCCACCTTGCTCGGCCTGAATGGCATCATCATCAAGAGCCATGGCTCCGCGGACGTGTTCGCTTTCCAGCAGGCCATCCTGCGCGCAATCGAGGAAGTGCGGGGTGGCTTGCTGCGACGGATCGCCGACCAGGTCCATCAACACCACGGCCAGCTACGCCCCACGGGAGAACCCGCTGCATGACCCTCCACGCCCGAGTGCTCGGTACTGGCAGTTACCTGCCCAGTCGCGTCGTTACCAATGCCGACCTGGAAAAGATGATCGACACCAACGACGCCTGGATCGTCGAGCGCACCGGTATTCGCCAGCGCCACCAGGCGGCCGAGGGCGAACTGACCAGTGATCTTGCACAGCGCGCCGCCGAGCGGGCCCTGGAGGCAGCCGGTATCGAACCTGGCGAAGTCGGACTGATCGTGGTCGCCACGACCACTCCGGATCGCGTTTTTCCCAGTACGGCCTGCATCATGCAGGCCAAGCTCGGCATCGATAACGGCTGTGCCGCCTTTGATGTCCAGGCGGTCTGCAGCGGCTTCGTCTATGCCCTCAGCGTCGCCAACCAATTCATCCAGTCTGGCCAGGTGAAGTACGCCTTGGTGGTGGGCGCCGAAACGCTGTCCCGCATCACCGACTGGAATGACCGTACCAACTGCATCCTCTGGGGTGACGGCGCCGGCGCGGTGGTGCTGGGTGCCAGCGATGCACCGGGCATCATCTCCACCCACCTGCACGCCGATGGGCGTTACCAGGACCTGCTTTTTGTCGATGGTGGCGTGTCGATGCGCAAGGACGGCGACTGCTATATGCGCATGTCCGGCAATGCCGTGTTCAAGATGGCGGTGAAGACCCTGGACGCCATCGTCGACGAAACCCTGGCAGCCAACGGCCTGGAACAGTCCGGTGTCCATTGGCTGGTGCCCCACCAGGCCAACATCCGCATCATCCAGGCCACGGCGAAAAAGCTTGGCATGGCGATGGACAATGTCGTGGTGACCGTCGATCGGCACGGTAACACCTCGGCGGCATCGATACCGCTGGCCTTCGACACGGCGGTGCGCGACGGCCGCATCCAGCGTGGGGAAACCGTACTGATGGAGGCCTTCGGGGGCGGCTTCACCTGGGGATCGGTCCTCCTCAAATACTGATATTCTGGATTAACACTATGTCATTAGCCTTTGTTTCGAGAGCCGGAATAACGCCCGCTGCACGGCTATTGGCCAGCACCGAACACCCATGGAAGGGCTAATCATGAAACTGGCATTCGTGTTTCCAGGACAAGGTTCCCAGTCGGTAGGCATGATGGCCGCCTATGGCGAGACCGCTGTGGTGCGTGACACGCTGGCCGAGGCCAACGAGGCCCTGGGCTTCGACTTGGCCGCGATGATTGCCGAGGGACCCAGCGAAGCCTTGAACCAGACCGTCAACACCCAGCCCGCCATGCTGGCCGCGGGGGTCGCCGTGTATCGCCTGTGGCAGTCGCAAGGGGGCATGACGCCGGCTCTGATGGCTGGCCACAGCCTGGGTGAATACACTGCATTGACTTGCGCCGGGGCGTTCGCATTCGATGCCGCCCTCAAGCTGGTCCGCCTGCGTGCTGAAGCCATGCAATCCGCAGTGCCGGCGGGCGTCGGCGCGATGGCCGCCGTGCTTGGCCTGGACGATGACCTGTTGCGGGCGGTATGTGCCGAGGCCGCCCAGGGTGAAGTGCTCGAAGCGGTCAATTTCAACGCCCCTGGCCAGGTGGTGATCGCGGGTCATCAGTCGGCCGTGGATCGCGGCTGCGCACTGGCCAAGGAAAGAGGCGCGAAACGCGCCTTGCCGTTGCCGGTATCGGTGCCGTCCCACTGCGCATTGATGCGACCTGCCGCAGAGCGACTGCTGGAAGCCATGGCGGACATCGAAATCAAGGCGCCGGCGATCCCCGTGATCCACAACGCCGATGTCGCGA
This sequence comes from Pseudomonadota bacterium, assembly GCA_049322515.1. GTDB lineage: Bacteria > Pseudomonadota > Gammaproteobacteria > Burkholderiales > Thiobacillaceae > Parasulfuritortus. Next base: position 33,164 of record JBMOQW010000022.1, on the reverse strand, counting down.
CCCATGCCGATCCGGCCGCCATCCGGGCGGCGTTGGCGCGTCAACTGTACAGCCCGGTTCGCTGGGTTGAATCGATGCGCACCTTTGCTGCCATGGGCGTGACCCGGATCGCCGAGTGCGGTCCTGGCAAGGTGCTGGCGGGCCTGAACAAGCGGATATTGGACAATGTGCCGACGCTGGCATTGGCAGATGCTGCGTCAATCATGGACCTCCGTGATTCAGTGATAAATGCGTAACGCAGTGGCGTGACAAGAAATTCGTGACGACACGGCGTGACTGGGATGTGCGTTGGGTCAGCCTTCTGGATTGCGCTTATTGGAGATGAAGATGCAAGGAAAAATCGCCCTAGTCACCGGTGCCAGCCGGGGGATCGGCCAGGCCATCCTGCACGAACTGGCCCGGCGTGGGGCCCATGCCATCGGTACGGCAACCAGTGAGTCCGGCGCCGCCGCCATCGGCGAGGCCCTCCTGGCCGCCGGGCTGGCAGGCGAAGGCCGAATGTTGAATGTCAACGAAGCGACGGCTTGCGACGCCCTGATCGACGATATCGTCAAAACGCATGGCCGGCTCGACATTCTGGTCAACAATGCCGGCATCACCCGCGATACCTTGCTGATGCGCATGAAGGATGAGGATTGGGATGCGGTCATCCAGACCAACCTGACCTCGGTATTCCGGCTATCCAAGGCAGCGATCAAGCCGATGATGAAGGCGCGCGCCGGACGCATCGTCAGCATCGCCTCGGTGGTCGGCAGCATGGGCAATCCTGGGCAAACCAATTACGCCGCGGCCAAGGCTGGCATGATGGGCTTTACCAAGTCGCTGGCCAAGGAGGTCGGCAGCCGGGGCATCACCGTCAACTGCGTGGCGCCAGGTTTCATCGATACCGACATGACCCGGGCCTTGCCCGACGCCCAGCGCCAGGCCCTGCTCCAGCATATTCCCCTGGGGCGGCTGGGCAGCGTCGACGACATCGCCCAGGCAGTCAGCTTCCTGGCCTCCGACGCAGCCGGCTACATTACCGGCACCACGGTCCACGTGAACGGCGGTATGTACATGGATTGACAGGGATTTTTCCGGCATTTTCGCGCCGTCGGCGAATTTGCTAGAATCCTCCCGATTTTTCACCGGCCGCAGCCTGACGCTCGTACGAGCCTGCGGTGGCCTTGTCCTGACCCTTTAGGGAGTTTTACCCAAATGAGCGATATCGAACAACGTGTCAAGAAAATCGTGGCCGAGCAACTGGGCGCCAACGAAGCGGACGTCAAGCTGGAGTCCTCCTTCGTGAACGACCTGGGAGCCGACTCGCTTGACACGGTGGAACTGGTGATGGCCCTCGAAGAAGAATTCGAGTGCGAAATTCCCGACGAAGAAGCTGAGAAAATCACCACCGTCCAGCAGGCTGTCGACTACGTGAACGCCCACCTGGGCTGAAGTCGCGCCGCCGTCGTTCCCGCAGGCTCGGGAACCCGGCCCGGTGCCGGATCCCCGCCTCTGGCGGGGAGACTGTTTTGGCCCATCTCCAAGATCATCCGCACGGGTGTCCATTTGTCCAAGCGTAGAGTAGTCATCACCGGCCTGGGAATCATTTCCCCCATTGGCAACAGCATTACCGATGTCTGGCAAAACATGATCGCCGGCCGTTCCGGCATCGGCCGCATCAGCAAATTCGATCCGTCTGCGATGGCTTCGCAGATCGCTGGCGAGGTGAAGGATTTCGACGTAGCGAAATACCTGTCGGCCAAAGAAGCCCGTCGCCTCGATACCTTCATCCATTACGGCCTGGCTGCCGGCATCCAGGCATTCCAGGATTCCGGCCTTGAAGTGACCGACGCCAATCGGGAAATGATCGGCGTCAACATCGGTTCCGGGATTGGTGGCCTGCCGATGATCGAGCAGACCCACGAAACCTATGTGAATGACGGCCCGCGCAAGATTTCGCCGTTCTTCATCCCGGGTTCGATCATCAACATGATCTCCGGCAACCTGTCGATCCTGTACGGCCTGCAGGGACCGAACCTGGCGGTGGTTACCGCCTGCACCACCGGGACCCACGCGATCGGCGAATCGGCCCGGATGATCGAGTACGGCGATGCCGACGTGATGATCGCCGGCGGCGCCGAGGCCACGGTCTGTCCGCTCGCGGTGGGCGGTTTCGCGGCGTCCCGCGCGCTGTCCACCCGCAACGACGATCCGGCCACGGCCAGTCGTCCCTGGGACAAGGACCGCGACGGCTTTGTGCTGGGCGAGGGTGCCGGGGTCCTGGTGCTCGAGGAATACGAACACGCCAAGGCACGAGGTGCCCGAATCTATTGCGAGTTGATCGGCTACGGCAAGGGTGCAGACGCCCACCACATGACCGCGCCGACCGAGGATGGCTCGGGCGCAGCCCGCACCCTGCGCAATGCCCTGCGCAGCGCGGGAGTGAATCCTGACCAGGTCGACTACATCAACGCCCATGGCACGTCGACACCGCTCGGCGATCTGGCCGAAACCAAAGCCGTCAAGTTGGTTTTGGGCGACCACGCCTACAAGACCATGGTCAGTTCGACCAAATCGATGACCGGCCACCTGCTCGGTGCCGCCGGTGGCGTCGAGGCAGTCTTCACCACCCTGATGGTGGCCAACCAGGTGGTCGCGCCGACCGTCAACCTGTTTGAACCCGGTGAAGGGTGCGATCTCGACTACGTGCCCAATACCGCGCGCGATGCCCGCATCGAGGTGGCTGTCTCCAATTCCTTCGGTTTTGGCGGCACCAACGGGAGCGTGGTATTCCGACGTCTCTGAGCCTGGGCCGGGTCGCCCGGCCCAGTCAGTCCGCCCCATGTCCGATGCCGAGCCGCTCGTCCTGGTGAACGGCTCGCCCGGTCAGGGCGTGTCGCCGATGGATCGCGGCCTGGCCTACGGGGATGGCGTGTTCAGGACCTTGCGCCTGGAAGCCGGTGAACCGCGCTGGTGGCCAGATCATCTGGCCAAGCTGGCCGACGATTGCCGGCAATTGGCGATCACCGCGCCCGAACGCAGCGCCTGGGAGCAGGATCTGGCCTGGATCGGGGCCCGGATGCCGGATGCCGTGGTTCGCCTCAGCGTCACCCGGGGCACCGGACCGCGAGGCTATCGTCCGCCTGAATTGAGCTTGCCGACCCGGATTGCCACCGCATCGCCTTTGCCGGCGTTCCCGGATCCGGTGCTTAGCACCGGCGCCCGCCTGCGGGTTTGCCAACTCCGGTTAAGCCAGCAGCCTCGACTGGCCGGGATCAAGCACCTCAACCGTCTGGAAAACGTGCTGGCCCGCATGGAGTGGACTGACCCGGACATCGATGAGGGCCTGTTGCTCGACCAGGAGGGCTGGGTGATTTCCGGAGTCATGTCGAACTTGATGGTCAAACTGGACGGCGAATGGCTGACCCCGGTTCTGGATCGGAATGGGGTGGCAGGGGTCGCCCGCGCCCGCTTGCTGGCACGCTGGCCGATTCGGGAGACGCGTCTCGATCTGGCCGCAGTACACCGTTCTGATGCGGTTCTGCTCATGAACAGCCTGGTCCAGTTGCGCTGGGTCGCCCGCTTGGAAGGGCGGACATGGTCGCGCCCCGAGGCGTTTGCTACCTTGCGAGAACTCCTGTGCTCAGAAAATTGATCGAGCTGGCGTTTCTGATGCTTCTGGCCGGGGTCGGCTGGCTGGCCTGGTATGCCAGCCACGCTCGCACGCCGCCCCAGTTGCCGGTCGAATTTTCCATTCCGCCTGGCAGCCCGTTGGCGGCCACCGCGCGCATCCTGGCCGACAAGCAACTGATCAGCGGTTCGACGGGGTTCATTCTCCTGGGCCGCCTGCTCGGCCAGGCGGCCCGGATCAAGGCCGGCAGCTACGTCATCGAAGCGCCGACCAGCCCCTACCAGTTGCTGAACAAGCTGACCCTGGGCGATACCCGGATGGCCAAGCTGACCCTCATCGAGGGCTGGACCTTTGCCCAAATGCGGGCCGCCATCGACGCCCATGCCGGCCTCCGACACGACACCGCCGACCTGAGCGATGCGGACTTGTTGCGCGCGCTCGGCATGACCGAGCGCGCGGCCGAGGGCTTGTTCTTTCCGGATACCTACTTTTTCGAGGCGGGGGGCAGTGATCTCGAACTGTACCGGCGCGCTGCGCACTTGATGTCGGAAAAGCTTGCCTCGGCCTGGCCTGGACGCGCCCCGGGACTGCCCTTTGCCACGCCCTATGAGGCCTTGATCCTGGCTTCCATCGTCGAGAAGGAAACCGGCGCGCCCGACGAGCGCCCCCTGATCGCCGCGGTGTTCTTGAACCGGTTGCGCATCGGCATGCGCCTGCAGACCGACCCCACGGTGATCTACGGATTGGGCGCCGGTTTCGACGGCAACCTGCGCAAGATCGATCTGCTGACCGATACCCCCTACAACACCTATACTCGGGCGGGCCTGCCGCCCACTCCGATTGCCCTGCCCAGCGCCGCGGCGATCGACGCGGTCCTTCGTCCGGAGACCAGCCGCGCCCTGTATTTCGTGGCCAAGGGTGGTGGCCGGCATCATTTTTCCAATACCCTGGACGAGCACAACCGGGCCGTGAACCGGTATCAACGTGGAGGCGGCGGATGACGGGCATGTTCGTGACCCTGGAAGGCGTGGACGGGGCCGGCAAGAGCAGTCATGTCGACTGGCTGACCGCCTGGTTCCGTGCCCGTGGCCGCGAGGTGGTGCTGACCCGTGAACCCGGTGGCACGCCGCTCGGGGAAAAGCTGCGCGAGATCGTCCTGCACGATGCCATGCATCCAGAGACCGAGGCGCTGATCATGTTCGCGGCCCGTCGCGAGCATGTCGAGCAGGTCATCCGTCCTGGTCTGGCGCGGGGCTGCGTGGTCATCTCGGACCGCTTCACCGATGCCAGCTTCGCCTATCAATGTGGTGGCCGAGGCCTGGCGGAACCGCGCCTGGAAGCGCTCGAGGACTGGGTTCATGGCGATCTCCAGCCCGACCTGACCTTGCTGTTCGACGTGCCGGGCGAGGTGGCCCAGGCCCGGCTCAGCGCGGCGCGCGCACCGGATCGCTTCGAACGTGAACGGCTCGATTTCCATGCCCGGGTGCGCGAGGCCTACTTGCGGCGTGCCCAGCGTTTCCCAGACCGGATCCGGATCATCGATGGCCGCGCGGACCTCGACGGGGTGCGCGCGCAGTTGGTTGCCTTGCTGGAGCGTCTGTGAAGCGACCGGCCTGGACTGAATCGCTGTGGCGGGAATTGACCGCGGATCCGTCTCGCTTGCCACACGCGCTGTTGCTCCATGGCCGCAAGGGCATTGGCAAGCGCGACCTGGCCGAGGACCTGGCCCAGTGGCTGCTTTGTCAAGCGCCGACCGAGGCGGGGCCCTGTCGCTCCTGTCAGGCCTGCCAGTGGTTCGAGCAGGGGCAACACCCCGATTTCAAGCGCATCGAGCCGGAGACCGGGGGCGAGTCCGAGGAGGGCGCAGACAAGAAGGGCGGCAAGCTGATCACCATCAAGGACGTGCGCGGCCTCGGCGAATTTCTGTCGCTGGTGTCGCACCAGGGTGGCTGGCGCGTGGTCCTGATCCAACCGGCCGAGTTGCTCAACATGGCCGCCGCGAATGCCCTCCTCAAGACCCTCGAGGAGCCGCCCGCCCGGGTGCTGCTATTGCTGGTGTCGCACCAGCCCAGGCGGATTCCGGCCACGGTACTGTCGCGTTGTCGCAAGCGCCCGGTGCCCACACCGGACCGTGAGTCGGCGCGGGCCTGGTTGCTGGCGCAGGGGGTGAACGATGCACACGGCTTGCTGGAAGAGGCGGGCGGGGCACCGCTGACCGTGCTCGAGTGCGCCGAGCCGGAACGGCTGTCGCGTCGGGAACGCTTCCTGGCGGCCCTGGCGCGGCCGCGCGCGAGCGAACTCTCCCGGCTGGCCCAGGAAGGCAAGGACCGCGTCGAGGAGGCCTGGGGCTGGCTGACCCGATGGCAGTTCGACCTTCTGGCCATACGGGCGGGCGCCTCGCCTCGCTACTTTCCCTCATATGCCAAGGGTCTCGCGCAAATCGCGCCGCGCATCGATCTCGAGGCACTCTGGCAGGCCCAGTGGGATCTGGTCGCGGCCGGCCGCTGGTTGCGCCACCCGCTTAATGGCCAGTTGTTGCTAGAATCATGGCTGCTGCGCTACTTGGACACGATGGAGGCCGGGCATGGAAGATAACGCGACCAGTCATGCAATGGGCGGACGCGCAGGGATGCTGTCCCTGAGCATCAAGGAGCGCACGGCCCTGTATGCCGCCTACATGCCGTTCCTCAAGAACGGCGGGCTGTTCATCCCGACCAGCCGCCTGCACCAGATGGGTGACCAGGTCTACATGCTACTGTCGCTGATGGAAGACCCGGCCAAGCTGCCCCTGTCCGGCAAGGTGGTCTGGATCACGCCCTCGGGTGCGCAGAGCAACCGCCAGCAAGGCATTGGGGTGCAGTTCGATGCCAGCGAGGCTTCGGCGATTGTGCGCAACAAGATCGAGAGCATCCTGGGTAACGCCATGAAGGCGACCCGCCCCACCCACACGATGTAGTCCGTTCACCTTTCATCGCTTCAGTGCCCTGCAGATTCGGGCCCGGTCCCTTTCATGTTCGTCGATTCCCACTGCCATATTGATTTCCCCGACTTCGCCGAAGGTGTCGGTCCGCTCCTGGAACGCATGCAAGCTGCCGATGTCGGCTATGCGCTCTGTGTCGCCGTCAGCCTGGAACGCTTGCCATCGCTCCTGGCCCTGGCCGAGGCGCATGCCAATGTCTACGCCTCGGTCGGCGTGCATCCCGACCATGATGACGCGGCGGAGCCTGACCTGGATACCCTGGTCAAGCTGGCGGCGCATCCCAAAGTGGTGGCGATTGGCGAAACCGGCCTCGATTACTACCGACAGGCCCGCGAGTCGGTCGATTGGCAGCGGGCACGCTTCCGCACCCATATCCAGGCCGCGCGGGCGACCGGCAAGCCGCTCATCATCCATACCCGGAATGCCGCGCAGGACACCCTGGCGATCATGGCCGAGGAGGGGGCGGGCGAGGTGGGCGGGGTCATGCACTGCTTTACTGAAAGCCAGGCAGTGGCCGACGCCGCACTGGCCATGGGCTTCCATCTCTCGTTTTCCGGCATTGTCACTTTCAAGAATGCTGCCGACCTGCGCGAAATTGCCCGGCAGGTGCCGCTGGACCGGTTGCTGATCGAGACCGACTCGCCCTATCTGGCGCCGGTGCCGCATCGCGGCAAACGCAACGAGCCGGCCTATGTCCGGCACGTGGGTGAATTGATCGCCGAGTTGCGTGGCATGGACGCCGAGGCCCTGGGCACGGCGACCAGCCGCAATTTCGGCCGCCTGTTCGGGATTCCCGTCCCGGAAAGCTGATCCGGCCGCCGGTCGCCCCCGGGGGGCTCAGACCGTAGCCGGTTCTTCGTCGAAGACCAGCCCGATCTCGCCGTTCGCGTCGATGTCGACCGTGACCTCGCCCCCCTCGGCGAGACGGCCGAACAGCAACTCATCGGCCAAGGCCTTGCGGATCGTGTCCTGGATCAGGCGGGCCATGGGGCGGGCGCCCATGAGCGGATCGAAGCCGTGCTTGGCCAGGTAGGCCTTGAGTGCATCGGTGAAATGCGCTTCGACCTTCTTGGCCTGCAACTGGTCCTCCAACTGCATGAGGAACTTGTCGACCACGCGCAGGATGATGGCCTCGTCCAGCGGCGCGAAGGAGATGGTGGCATCCAGGCGATTGCGGAATTCCGGGGTGAACAGGCGCTTGATGTCGGCCATCTCGTCGCCCTTCTTGTCCGGCAGCGCGAAGCCGATGCCGGTCTTGTTCAGGGTTTCTGCGCCAGCATTGGTGGTCATGATGATCACCACGTTGCGGAAGTCTGCCTTGCGGCCATTGTTGTCGGTCAACGTGCCATGGTCCATGACTTGCAGGAGCACGTTGTAGATGTCCGGATGGGCTTTTTCGATCTCGTCCAGCAACAGCACCGCATAGGGCGTCTTGGTGATGGCCTCGGTGAGCAGGCCGCCTTGCTCGAAACCGACGTAACCGGGGGGCGCGCCGATCAGGCGGGAGACCGCGTGACGTTCCATGTACTCGGACATGTCGAAGCGGATCAGTTCGACGCCGAGCGTGTAGGCCAGCTGGCGCGCAACTTCCGTCTTGCCAACCCCGGTGGGACCGGTGAACAGGAAGGCACCGATTGGCTTTTGCGGGTTACCGAGGCCGGAGCGCGACATCTTGATGGCGTTGGCCAGCGCGTCGATGGCCTTGTCTTGGCCAAAGACCACGGCTTTGAGGTCGCGATCCAGGGTTTTCAGCGCGTTGCGCTCGTCAGCCGCGACGTTCTTGGCCGGGATGCGGGCGATCTTGGCGATGATGTCTTCGATCTCCTTGTTCGTGATGACCTTCTTCTGCTTGTTCTTGGGCAATATGCGCTGGGCGGCGCCGGCTTCGTCGATGACGTCGATGGCCTTGTCAGGCAGGTGGCGGTCATTGATGTAGCGGGCCGACAGTTCCGCCGCCGTATTCAGGGCCGCCTGGGTGTAGCGCACGCCGTGGTGCGACTCGAAACGCGACTTGAGGCCGCGCAGGATGGCTACGGTTTCATCCACGCTGGGTTCGTTGACGTCGATCTTCTGGAAGCGGCGCGACAGGGCATGGTCCTTCTCGAACACGCCCCGGAACTCGTTGTATGTGGTCGCGCCGATGCAGCGCAACTGACCTGACGAGAGCGCAGGCTTGAGCAGGTTCGAGGCGTCCAGGGTGCCACCTGAGGCCGCGCCGGCACCGATCAGCGTGTGGATCTCGTCGATGAACAGGATGGCCTTCGGGTTGCTGGTGAGCTGCTTCAATACGGCTTTCAGGCGCTGCTCGAAATCGCCCCGGTATTTGGTACCGGCCAGCAGGGCGCCCATGTCGAGGGCATAGACGGTGGAGTCGGCCAGCACTTCCGGGATGTTGTTTTCCACCACCCGACGAGCCAGGCCTTCGGCGATCGCGGTCTTGCCGACCCCGGCCTCGCCGACCAGCAGGGGATTGTTCTTGCGTCGCCGGCACAGGGTCTGGATGACCCGCTCGAGTTCCTTGTCGCGACCGATCAGGGGGTCGATCCGGCCGGCCAGTGCCTGGCTGTTCAGGTTGACCGTGTAGGCGTCCAGGGGGGAGGCGTTGGCTTCGCTTTCACCTTCCTTGTTCGGGGTTTCGCCGCTACCCGCAGGGGCGCTTTCCTGTTGTGCCTTGGCGATGCCGTGTGAAATGTAGTTGACCACGTCGAGCCGGGTGATGCCCTGTTGGGTCAGGTAATGCAAAGCATGCGAGTCCTTCTCGCCGAACAGCGCGACCAGGACATTGGCGCCAGTCACCTCCTTCTTGCCGGATGACTGGACATGCAGAATGGCACGCTGGATGACGCGCTGGAAGCCGAGTGTCGGCTGGGTATCGACTTCCTCCTCGCCAGGCAGGCGGGGCGTGTGCTTCTCGATGAAGGCGGTGAGTTGCTGGCGCAGGCTGTCGACATTGGCGGCGCAGGCGCGTAGCACCTCGGCAGCGGACGGATTGTCGAGCATTGCAAGTAGCAAATGCTCGACCGTGATGAATTCATGACGCTTCTGCCGGGCCTCCATGAAGGCCATGTGCAAACTGACTTCCAATTCCTGGGCAATCATCGGTACTCCTCCATCACGCATTGCAACGGGTGCTGGTGTTCGCGGGCATGGCCAATCACCTGATCGACCTTGGTTTCGGCAATATCCTTGGGATAAACACCGGCCAAGCCGACGCCTTCATTATGGACCTTCAGCATCACCCGGGTGGCCTTTTCTCGATCCATGGCAAAAAAGCGCTCCAGGACTTCGATGACGAACTCCATCGGCGTGAAATCATCGTTCAGCAGCAGCACCTTGAACAGCGAAGGTGGTGCCGTGTCGGTTTTGCCGGGCAGTAGCGCGGTGTCGTCCTGATGGCGTGTGGGCATGGCTCACTTGAGGTATGGCTTGGAAACCATTGTGCGGGCGTGAAATTTTTTTTCAAGGGAGTTGACGCGGTTCGGGGCCGCGAGTAAAAAGCCATCGTTTGGCGCAGTTCGAGTCTTACCCGCTGGTGTTGGCTTGGCCCAAACGCATTTATCTTTATGTTATGGAGTGTTCTATGGCCACTGGCACCGTGAAATGGTTCAACGATTCGAAGGGCTTTGGTTTCATCACCCCCGATGGCGGCGGTGAGGATGTTTTTGCCCATTTCTCAGCGATTCAGAGCAAGGGCTTCAAGTCCCTGAAGGAAGGCCAGCGGGTCACCTTCGACGTGACCGAGGGCCCGAAGGGCAAGCAGGCTGCCAACATCCAGCCGACCTGATCGTCAGACCGACCCCGATTCTGAAAACCGGCGCCCGCGCGCCGGTTTTTTTTCGTCCGTGTGCTATACCGACATGACTCTATCGGTGTCGCTCAGGAGCACGCGATGACCCCCGATCCCGAATACCCCGACATCACGCCACCGATGCCCACCCCGGTGGCCAGGTTGCTGAATGGCCTGTGGCAGCAGCGTGAGGAACTGGGTTTGATCGCGGACGAGCTCTTGGCCATCTTCCGCCAGCATGGCTTGACACCCCCGCTCGACGAAGAGCATCACGTCTGACGGGGGGGACGGTTTACATCCAACGGATGATTTCCTGGCCAAATGACGAGCAACTCACCTGGTTCGCGCCCTCCATCAGGCGGGCGAAATCGTAGGTGACGTTCTTGGAACGGATGGCGCCATCCATGCCCTGGATGATGAGGTCGGCGGCCTCCAGCCAGCCCATGTGGCGCAGCATCATTTCCCCGGACAGGATGATCGAGCCCGGGTTGACGTAGTCCTGGCCGGCGTACTTGGGCGCGGTGCCGTGGGTGGCCTCGAACATGGCTACGGTGTCGGACAGGTTGGCGCCCGGCGCGATGCCGATGCCGCCGACTTCGGCTGCCAGGGCGTCGGAGATGTAGTCGCCGTTCAGGTTCAGGGTGGCGATGACGTCGTATTCGGCCGGGCGCAGCAGGATCTGCTGCAGGAAGGCGTCGGCGATGACGTCCTTGATGACGATGCCATTGGGCAACTCCATCCACGGGCCTTCGCCGATCAACTGGGCGCCGAATTCGCGCGCGGCCAGTTCATACCCCCACTTCTTGAAGCCGCCTTCGGTGAACTTCATGATGTTGCCCTTGTGCACCAGGGTGACCGACTTGCGCTTGTTGTCGATGGCGTACTGGATCGCCTTGCGGATCAGGCGCTCCGAGCCTTCCACCGAAACCGGCTTGATGCCGATGGCGGAAGTGTCCGGGAAGCGGATTTTTTTGACCCCCATTTCCTTCTGCAGGAACTCGATGACCTTCTTGACCTCGGGGCTGCCGGCCTCCCATTCGACGCCGGCATAGATGTCCTCGGTGTTCTCGCGAAAGATCACCATGTCGACCTTTTCAGGTTCCTTGACCGGGGAGGGCACGCCCTGGAAATAGCGGACCGGGCGCAGGCAGACATACAGGTCGAGCCTCTGGCGCAAGGCCACGTTCAGCGAACGGATGCCGCCCGAAGTGGGCGTGGTGAGCGGGCCCTTGATCGAGACGACGTAGTCCTTGGCGGCCTGCACGGTTTCCTCGGGCAACCAGGTGTCGGCATCGTAGACCTTGGTGGCCTTTTCTCCGGCATAGACTTCCATCCACTCGATTTTTCGCTGGCCGCCATAGGCCTTGTCGATGGCGGCGTCGAGCACCTGGCGCATCACCGGGGTGATATCGACCCCGGTGCCATCGCCCTCGATGAAGGGGATAATCGGCCGGTCGGGGACGTTCAGGGAAAAGTCGGCGTTGACGGTGATTTTTTCGCCCTGGGCGGGGACCTGGATTCGAGTGGTCACGATGACTCCTGATCAAATGGCATGGAAATGAGCCGCGTCATCCTGTTCAACAAGCCCTACGGCGTATTGAGCCAATTCACCCCGGAGGATGGCCATCCGGGGTTGTCGGCCTATATCGACCTGCCCGGTTTCTACGCCGCCGGCCGACTGGATGCGGATAGCGAAGGTCTGCTCATTCTAACCGACGACGGGGCGCTCCAACATCGACTGGCCCATCCCCGCTTCGGCAAGGAAAAAACCTACTGGGCACAAGTCGAGGGCCTCCCGAGCGAGGCGCAGTTGGCGGCATTGCGGAACGGCGTCGACCTGGGCGATTTCGTGACCCGACCGGCCCGGGCCCAGCAGATCGAGATGCCTGCCGGGCTCTGGCCTCGAGATCCGCCGGTTCGCTACCGCAAGGCCATCCCGACCGCCTGGATCGAGCTGACCCTGTCCGAGGGAAAGAACCGCCAGGTGCGCCGGATGACCGCCAAGGTCGGCTTGCCGACCCTGCGGCTGGTGCGTTGCCAGGTTGGGGAATGGCGCTTGGGTGAGCTGGCCCCGGGGGCGTGGGAGATGCGGACGGTCAATCCGGTGCCTGACCGGAAGCGATCCGGTCCCGCCACTGGCGGGCGTGACGCACGACCGGCGCCTCGTCCAGGAAAACCGCGTGGCCGTCCTTGACCACCCGCTCGCCCGCGATCCAGACGTGCCGGACCAGGTCCCGCCCGGCGCTGTAGACGATCTGGGAGACCGGATCGTAGACCGGCTGCATGGCCGCGCCGGATAGGTCGACCGCCACGATATCGGCCTGCTTGCCCGGGCGCAGGGAGCCGATCTCGGCTTCCAGGCCGAGCGCGCGGGCGCCGTGCAGCGTGGCCATCGCAAGGGCCTGGGCGGCGGGCACGGTTTCTGGATGGCCGGTGGCGCCCTTGGCCAGCAAGGCGGCCAGGCGCATTTCCTCCCAGACGTCGAGCCGGTTGTTGCTCGCTGCGCCGTCGCTGCCCAGGGCCACGTTGACCCCGGCTTCGACCAGATGGGCGAGGCGGGTGATGCCGGAGCCGAGCTTGAGGTTGGAACTCGGGCAATGGACCAGCGAGCAACCTTGCTCGGCGAGCAAGGTCATCTCCGCGTCGTTCAGATGCACGCCATGCACGCCAATGAACTGGGGGCCGAGCAGACCGAGCCCGTGCAGCCTGTGCAGGGGCCGCATCTGGCATTGGCTGAGGCTCTGCCGGAGTTCATCCTCGGTTTCGTGTACATGCATGTGGATGGGCAGATCCAGCTGGGCGGCGTAGGTCTGGACTTTCTCCAGGGTCTTGTCGGCACAGGAGTAGGGCGCGTGCGGCGCCAGGCAGAACGACACCAGGGCCTGGTGTCGATGCGCATCACGCACCGCCATGCCCTTGAGCAGGTAGCCATCCGGGTCGGCGGCCCAAGCGCTGGGATGGTCGATCACGATCAGGCCCGCGACCACCCGGATACGGGCTTCCAGGGCGGCCTCGATGGTCGCTTCGGGAAAAAAGTACATGTCGTTGAAACAGGTGATGCCGCCCTTGAGCATCTCAAGACAGGCCAGCCGGCTGCCGTCCAGGACGAACTGGGGCGATATCCAGCGGCCTTCGGCCGGCCAGATGTGCTGGGTCAGCCAGGTCATCAGGGGCAGATCGTCGGCATAGCCGCGCAGCAGGGTCATCGCGGCATGGGTGTGGGCATTGACCAGGCCAGGGATGAGGGCGTGGCCAGGCAGGCGTACCCGCTCCCGGAACAAGTAGCGGGCATCGGCCTCGGCGCTGGGCAGGATGTCCTGGATGTGACCTTCGCCGACGATCAGGCTGTGATGGTCGAGGACGCGTCCGGCGGGTTCCACCGGGATGATCCAGTCGGCGTCGATCCGCAGGTCTACGACAGTTTGGTTACGCATGGCCGCATGCTATTCATGGCCGCCGGCTCAAGCAAGGATTTGCCACGAAAAACGCGCTTTCGGAGGTGCGTTCAAGCAGGCTCGTCGCAGCGCGGGAAGCCGGACATCGGGGGCCGGAGACCCCCTGCTTCGTGCTAGAATTCCGCAAATTTGCCAGCCCCGATAACGACACCAATCCGCCATGGAACAATTCGCCAAAGAGACCCTTCCCGTCAGCCTCGAAGAGGAGATGCGCCGTTCCTACCTCGACTACGCCATGAGCGTGATCGTGGGCCGCGCACTGCCGGACGTGCGGGATGGTCTCAAGCCGGTGCACCGGCGGGTCCTGTTCGCCATGCACGAGCTGTCGAATGATTGGAACAAGGCCTACAAGAAATCGGCCCGTATCGTCGGCGACGTGATCGGTAAGTACCACCCGCACGGCGACACGGCGGTCTATGACACCATCGTCCGCATGGCCCAGGATTTTTCCCTGCGCTATCCCTTGGTTGACGGCCAGGGCAACTTTGGCTCGGTGGACGGCGACAACGCGGCGGCCATGCGTTACACCGAAATCCGCATGGCCAAGATTGCCCATGAATTGCTCGCCGACATCGACAAGGAAACCGTCGATTTCGGGCCCAACTACGACGGTTCCGAACACGAGCCGCTGATCCTCCCGGCCAAGATCCCGAACCTGCTGATCAATGGCTCCTCGGGCATCGCGGTCGGCATGGCCACCAACATCCCGCCGCACAACCTCAACGAAGTGGTCGAGGCCTGCCTGGCCGTGCTGGCGCGGCCAGAGATCAGCCTCGATGAACTGATCGACATCGTTCCGGCCCCCGACTTTCCGACCGCCGGCATCATCTACGGTGTCGAGGGCGTGCGCGAGGGCTACCGCACCGGTCGGGGCCGCGTGATCATGCGCGCCAAGTGCCATTTCGAGGAGATCGACAAGTCGAACGGACGCCAGGCGATCATCATCGACGAACTGCCCTACCAGGTGAACAAGGCCAACCTGTGCGCCAAAATCGGCGAACTGGTGCGCGAGAAGTCCATCGAGGGTATTTCCGAGATCCGTGACGAGTCGGACAAGTCGGGCATGCGCGTGGTGATCGAGCTGAAGCGGGGCGAGATGCCCGAGGTGGTGCTCAACAACCTCTACAAACAGACCCCGATGCAGGACACCTTCGGCATGAACATGGTGGCCCTGCTCGACGGCCAGCCACGCCTGCTCAACCTGAAGCAGATGCTGGAGGCCTTCCTGCGCCACCGCCGCGAGGTGGTCACCCGGCGCACCAAATTCGAACTCAAGAAGGCCCGCGAGCGCGGCCACGTGCTGGAGGGCCTCGCCGTTGCCCTGGCCAACGTCGACGAGATCATCGCCCTGATCAAGGCCGCGCCGACCCCGGCCGATGCCAAGGCAGGCCTGATGGGCCGTGCCTGGCGCTCCAGCCTGGTCGAGGCCATGTTGTCCCGCGCCGCCAGTGGCGAGGCCTACCGTCCGTTCGGCCTGGCGCCGGAATATGGTCTGCACCAGGCGGGCTACCATCTGTCCGATGTCCAGGCCCAGGCGATCCTCGACCTGCGCCTGCAGCGCCTCACCGGCCTGGAACAGGACAAGATTCTCAGCGAATACAAAGAAGTCATCGACCGCATCACCGACCTGCTCGACATCCTCGACAAGCCGGAACGGGTGACCCTGATCATCGGCGAGGAACTGGCTGCGATCCGCCATCAGTTTGGCGACAAGCGGCGCAGCGAGATCATCACGGATGCTGCCGGCTTCAGCCTGGAAGACCTGATCACCCCGGAAGACGTCATGGTCACGCTGTCCAACACCGGCTACATCAAGTCGCAGGCGATCGACGAATACCGCACCCAGAAACGGGGTGGCCGGGGCAAGCAGGCCGCGAAGACCAAGGAAGAGGATTTCATCGAGAAGCTGTTCGTGGCCAATACCCACGACTACATCCTCTGCTTCACCGACCGGGGCCGCCTGTTCTGGCTCAAGGTCTACGAGGTGCCGCAGGGAGGCAGTGGCAGCCGGGGCAAGCCGATCGTCAACCTGCTCAAGCTGGAGGAAGGCGAGCGGGTCACGACCATCCTGCCGGTCAAGGAATTCGACGAGGGCCACTACGTGTTCATGGCGACCGCCAACGGCACTGTGAAGAAAACCTCCCTGACCGAGTTTTCCCGGCCGCGCTCGAACGGCATCATCGCCGTGCGACTCGACGAAGGCGATTACCTGATCGGCGTCGCCATCACCGATGGCCAGCACGACGTCATGCTGTTCACCGACGAAGGCAAGGCCAATCGCTTCGACGAGAACGATGTCCGCCCGCTGGGCCGCGACACCCGCGGCGTCCGGGGTGTAAAGCTGCCGGAGGGCGTGAAGGTCATTTCCCTGCTGGTGGCGGAGAACGAAGCCCAATCGGTGCTCACGGCGACCGAGAACGGCTATGGCAAGCGCACCCCGGTGTCAGAGTACACTCGCCACAACCGGGGCGGCCAGGGATTGATCGCCATCCAGACCAGCGAACGCAATGGCAAGGTGGTGGCCGCGACTCTGGTCGACCCCACTGACGAAATCATGCTGATCACCACCGGCGGCGTGCTGATCCGCACCCGGGTCAGCGAGATCCGGGAAATGGGCCGCACCACCCAGGGCGTGACCTTGATCAACCTCGACAAGGGCGAGCGGCTCTCGGGTCTCCAGCGGGTGGCCGAGTCGGAAGCCGAGCCGGACCTGGAGGATGGCGACGCCGAGTCAGTCGAGGACTGAGCCTGACAGACAGCGCAAAAAAACCGCCCGGAGGCGGTTTTTTGTTGGCCGGGGGTGAAGCTTACTTGACCCGGTTGCGGTATTCGCCGGTCGCCGTGTCGATTTCGATCTTGTCGCCGATTTCAACGAAGGCGGGCACCGAAACTTCATGTCCGGTCGGCTTGATCCGGGCCGGTTTCATGACCTTGCCCGAGGTGTCACCCTTGACGGCCGGCTCGGTGTATTCGACTTCACGCACCACGGACGAGGGCATGTTCACGGTAATCGCCTTGCCTTCATAGAACACCACCTCGCAGGGCATGGCGTCTTCCAGGTAGTTGAGCATGTCGCCCAGGTTGTCCGGCTCGATCTCGTACTGGTTGTATTCGGCGTCCATGAACACGTACATCGGGTCGGCGAAATAGGAATAGGTGCATTCCTTGCGATCCAGGGTCACGGTATCGAACTTTTCGTCGGCCTTGTACACGGTCTCGGAGCCGGCGCCGGTGAGCAGGTTCTTGAGTTTCATCTTGACCACGGACGCGTTGCGGCCAGACTTTGAGAATTCGGCTTTCTGCACCACCAGCGGGTCATTGCCCACCATGATGACGTTGCCGGCACGGAGTTCCTGAGCGGTTTTCATGATCTGTATAAAAGACGAGGCTGTAAAAAGCTGATTATTCTAACTTTTTAATCGAAGTTTTTCATTACTGAATTTCATCAGGTTGCCGGCCAGATCACCGACCCTAGATAACCGGGCCTGCCACTCCGCCGCGTGGCTCAGATATTCGGACCGGTGCTGCCAGTAGGCGGGCCAGGCCGCGCTGACGTCCTGGTCACGGTTCCAGGCTTGCCAGAGGGTGTCGAGGGCGCAGGCTGCGGATTCGGTGAGACCTGGACGGTAGTGCTTGAGAAATGCCGCCAGCTTGTCCAGGTGGATGTCATCCGCCTGGCGATAGGCTTGCCAGACCATGGGCTGGCCGGCCCATTGGGCGCGGGTGAAGGAATCCTCGCCGCGCACGAAATTGACGTCGCAGGCACAGAGCAGGCGATCGTAGGCGTCCTGGTCGAGCATAGGCAGCACGTGCAGGGTCAGGGCACCGCGGGTCACGGAATCGCCGGGGTTCAATGGGTGGCGATCGAAGTATGCGGCCGCGCCGGCGAGGGCCTTGCCGGCGGGCAGCAGGCAGGTCACGGGCGCGGGGTGGACTGACCAGGCATCGAGCAGGGTGGCCAGTGCGCTGGATTCGTAGCAGAACAGGGAAGCCCGAATTTCTCCGTGCCCGGGGGGCGGCAGGGTGAGTCCCCGCCAGAACTCGGTGCGGGCGACCGGGTCAGCCTGGAAAGCCCTGCGGCGCGCGGGCAGGTCGTGTTCCATCAGCACGCCGCCCGTGCCGGCCAGGTAGCCTGGCATGAAAAAGTACTTGATCAGGGGCAGGCGTGGATGCGGCGAAGGCAGGGTGTGGCAGCCTACGACCCAGTCTTCCGCGCTGAGGTATTCCAGGTTCAGCCAGAGCGGCTTGTCCGCCATGGCCGCCATGGCCTGTTCGTAGATATCCGGCAGATGGCAGGCCAGCGCTTCGATCACGATGTCGGCGGGTGTGACATCGGGCAGGGGATCGGTCCAGCGGCAAATCTCGACACCAGTCAGGGATTGCCGCACGGCACCGGGGTCGACCTCAGGGCGGATGCGCTGGAAGCTGTCCAGATCGTCGACCCAGAGGCGGACCGCCAGACCATGCTCAGTGGCCAGTTGCCGGGCCAGCCGCCAAGCGATGCCGATGTCACCAAAATTGTCGATGACCGTGCAAAAGATGTCGCAGCGCACGGTCATCGGTGCCAGCGCATACCTCAGGGATCGATCAGGGTGACCGTCGCCGACGCGGTGCCCCCGTAGGGGTCGCTGATCGTGTAGGTGAAGAACACCGAAGAAAAGCTCGAGCTCGAGGCATACCAGAGCATGTTGTCGACCAGACTGACTTCACCGTGTCCCGGTTGCGAGAAGCTGGTGATGGTAAGCGGATCGCCCTCCGGATCGAGGTCGTTGCCGAGCACGTCGAGCGCGCGATTGACCACGCCGGGCACCCGGTAGCTGTCGGCCACGGCGGTCGGCGCCTGGTTGGCGATCAGCTGGACACTGACTTGCGCGGTGGCGGTGCCGCCCTGGCCGTCGGAGATGGTGTAGGTGAAACTGTCGGTACCGGTCACGGTTGCGCTGCTTGGCGTGTAGACGATGCGGTCCCCGGAGACGACCGCCGTGCCGAGACTGGGCTGGCCGACGGCGGTGATGCTCAGGCCATCCTGGTCCGGGTCGCTGTCGTTGCCCAGGACCGCCATGCTGACCGGCTGGCCGTTGGCGGCCGAGAAGTTGTCGTTGCCTGCCGCGGGGTTGCGATTGAGGTAGGTCCGCTCGGTGTGGGTTTCAACGCTTTCGCGGGTGACGCGATAGACATCGACGGTGCGCTTGTGCGTGAGGGTCGAGAACAGGCCACGCTGAATCCAGGCCGGCTCGGCTTCCACTTCCTCGCGCCGGATCTCGATGGCCGGGGCCGGCGCGGCTGGTTCGGGGGCGCGGGCGACCGCCGTCGCAGCGTCCGCCTGGTAGGTCGGCGTCTGGGTGGTCTGCGGCGCTTCGGGCGCGGCCACCAGTTCGCGCACCGTGAATAGCGCCTCTTTGTCGACGTAGGTTAGGAACTCGATATCGACCCGGCGGTTCTTGTGTCGCTCGGTACGGGTGTTCGGGTAGAGCGGGGCGGTCTCGCCTTTGCCGGCGGCATCGATGTCGGTCGCCGGGAGGCCACCCTCCTTGACCAAGAAGCCCTTGACCGACTCGGCTCGGCGCAGGGACAACTTCTGGTTGTAGGCTTCCGGGCCGATGTCGCAGGTGTGACCGGTGACGCTGATCCGGTCGGCGTAGCCCTGGGTGGTGAGCACGCGAGCCACCTGGCCGAGCGATTCGCTGGCCACGGGGGTGAGCTTGGCACTGTCGAACTTGAAGAAGGCATCGCTGCGCATCGACGCGGTGGTCTTGACCAGGCGCTTCTCGGTGACTTCGCGATAGACCTGCGCGGGCGGTTCCTGGACGGCCGGGCTCGACGCCTGTTCGGCTTTCCAGGCGCCAGATTGCTGTACGTCCATGGCGGTATGTTGGGTGGCGAGTTTCGCCTGGCTCGGTTCGGCCGCGACCGCCGGTGCGACGCTGTCCAGGCTGCGTACCGTGTAGGTCGTGGGCGTCCGGCGCGGCTCGCCAAAGGCGTAGCGGAGGATCAGCCAGGCCTGGGTTTCCTCGTCGCGCGGGACGATGCCATTGTCGCTCAGTTGTGCCTCGGCACGGGCGGCAATGCTCCAGGGGCTGGCGGCAAACTGCTTTTCCAGTTCCAGCGACAGTGTGGTCTGGCGGGCGCTGTCCTGTCCCCACTCATGGTCGAGGCCGGCGCTCAGATGGATGCCCGGTGCCGGAAAGTGGCGCCCGGCGCGCAGGCCGATGCCCCAGTCGAACGGTCGTTCGAAGGCATGCAGGGTGGTGATGCGGGTGGTCGTGTCGAGATAGGGACGGCCGTCGTCGCCGGTGACGTCGAAGGTTTCCACGGTTTGCCGGTCGGCGAGGTCGCGGCGGCCGGTAATGCCACGCGAGAGATACGCAGCCAGGTAGCCCCGCTCGGTTTCCAGACCACCACCCAGGGAAAGCTTGCGGTCATGATGGCTGTTTTGGTCGAGGGCCAGGAACAGCTTGCGCATCGCCTGGCTTCGGTCCGGCTTGCCCGAAGCTTCGGCCGGTATCCAGTGGCGTGACAGCTTGAGGCCGCCGGCCCCGTCACTGGCCCACAATTCACCGACTGTGGCGTGGCTCAGGTCGGCTTGCAGAAGGTATTTCAATTCGGCCAGGAGGTCACCCTGGCTGCTGACCCCGATGCCGACTTGGCTGCGGTCGCTCTGATAGGCCAGGGTGCCGCCCGGGGGGGCGTCGGCCAGGGCGGTGTGGGCAAACAGGGCCGCCGTCAGGGCAGCCAGGGGTGTCGGGCGTCGAAACGGGGGCATGGGCATCCTCACCTAAGCGATGGGTTATGGACCGTCTGGCAACGAGACCTTGTCATCACGGCTGTGCTGGTAATCATTGAACACGTGTTCTGCGGTCAGAAGATCATAGCGACCCTCGGCATCCTTGCGGCTGGTATCTTTGAGCCGGTAGGTGAAGTGGCCGCAGGTCCAAATGTCGAAGTTGCGCATGTGCGTGCACAGGCAGGTCTTGTCCCAGACCTTGATCTTTTTCTCATCCGGATGGGCAAGGACCTCGCGGTTGTAGGCGTCGATGTAGGCACATTTGCCGGCGGTGTCGAGCAAGTAGCCGTAGGCCTCGCAGTTGGGGCGGATGCCCGAGCCGATGCCGGGGCTGCCCTTGAGCATGCGCATCGGGTATCCGGTGGGCGAGATGCCGTTGACTTCGATGTCGGCTTCACTGGCCTTGAAGTATTCCTGTTTGACGTCATCCGGCAGGCCGCACTCGCGGGTCACCGTGAAGCGGGTGGCGACCTGGACGGCAGCCGCGCCATGCTCCAGGAAGCGGGTCGCGTCGCTGCCGGTGAAAATGCCGCCGGCCGGGATGATCGGGATATCGAGTTGCTCGCCCTTCAGCCAGGCGAGGATTTCCGCGACGATGGTGGCCAGGTCGTACTTCTGCCAGTCCTCGATGCCGAAGCCGAGATGGCCGCCGGCGAGCGGGCCCTCGACCACCACATAGTCGGGCAGGCGGCCGTTGCGGCCATTCTTGCGCAGGAACAGTTGCAGGGCACGCAGCGAGGACACGATGATGCCCAACTGGGCGTCCCGGTAACGGGGATGGTCCTCGATCAGGGCAAAGCTGCCGAGGTGCAGGCCGGCGGCCAGGGTAATGCCATCGATACCGGCGTCGAGCGCGGCATTCATGCGGACCTTGAGCGTCTCCTTGGGCGCGTTCATGGTCAGCTTTTCCATGCAGTTGATGAAGATCATGCCGTCGCCGCGCTTTGCCGCCATGGTCTTGCTGACGTGCAGGCGGGTGGCTTCCTCGATGGTGCCGAGGTCGAACTTGATGCCGGACTTGTCGCTGTTCTCGACGTTGTACTTGTACTGCTTGAGCTTGTCCTTGACGAACTTGGTGTCGTAGCGGCGGTCGGCCACGGTGGGCAGCATGGCGTCCGAGATGTGGCCGATGCCCCCCAGCCGGGCGGCCACCAGGGCCAGGTCGGCGGTGGAGATGTCCACCCCCATGCCACCAATCATGATCGGCACCAACTCGCTACCGCCCAGCTTCAGGCGGAAGTCATCCACACACTTCGTCGTCATACGGCTCTGCTCGGTTTCAGCCGGCGGAAGGGCGGCCGGCGCTTCTTGCCCAGGACCCGGCATGATACTTTCTTCCGGGGCTTTCCGACAGCAGATTGCATTTTCTGGACAGTGGACCAACCCGATAAAAATCAAGCCGTGGCTCAAGAGGGTGCACGCCGGACAAGGATACCGTGGTATCTTTTTATCTGATTAATCTCCACTGCATCATGTCCCTGTCCGACGTCGTCCACACCTTTGGCCAATGGCTGCTCGCCAAGCACGGCGAGCGCGTGCACAAGATCGCCCTGGATGTCGGCTTCACCTGTCCGAATCGCGACGGGAGCAAGGGCACCGGGGGCTGTACCTTCTGCAACAATGCCTCGTTCAGCCCGGCCTCGCGCTTGAAGAAGCCGATGGCAGAGCAGATGGCCAGCGGTCGTGACGGCGTGGGACGGCGCACCGGCGCGGGCAAGTTCCTTGCCTATTTCCAGGCCTACACCAACACCTACGACGAGTACGAGCGGCTCAAGGCCCTGTACGACGAGGCGCTGGAGCACCCCGGCATGGTCGGCCTGTCGGTCGGTACCCGGCCCGATTGCGTGCCCGACCGGGTGCTCGACCTGCTCGCTGACTACCGCGCGCGTGGCCTGGAAGTGTGGCTCGAACTCGGCCTGCAGTCGGCCTTCGACGAGAGCCTGGTCCGGGTCAACCGCGGCCATGGCTTCGCCGAATACGCCGAGACCTGTGGCAAAGCACGGGCACGCGGGTTGCCGGTCTGCACCCACCTGATCGTCGGCTTGCCCGGGGAAACCGAATGGCATTACCACAAGACCCTCGACCGGGTGCTCGAGCTCGGGACCGATGGCTTGAAGCTGCACCCGTTGCACGTGGTCCGTCACACCCTGCTGGCGCATCAGTGGCGCCATGGCGAATACGCGCCGATGACCATGGACGACTATGTGCGCATTGCGGCCGACCTGATCGAGCGCACGCCGCCCGAAGTGATCTACCACCGGGTCACCGGCACGGCTTCGGCCGACATCCTGCTGGCGCCGCTGTGGTGCCAGCACAAATGGCCGGTGCTGAACGGCATCGAAACCACCCTGAAGGCGCGTGGCAGCCGGCAAGGCAGCCAGTTTGGCGCGCCCGGCACGGAACTGAAGCATGTCGCCTGAACCCTTGCTTGAACTGATCTGTCCGGCCGGCAGCCTGCCGGCGCTCAAGGCCGCCGTCGACCATGGCGCCGACGGCGTCTACCTGGGCCTCAAGGACAACACCAATGCGCGCAATTTCGCCGGCCTCAATTTCGACGACAAGTCGCTGGCAGAAGGCATCCGCTACGCCCATTCGAAGCGGCGCAAGGTGCTCATGGCACTCAATACCTATCCGCAACCGGCCACCCTGAGCCGCTGGCACGCGGCAGTGGACAAGGCCGCCACGCTGGGCGTGGATGCCATCATCCTGGCGGATCCGGGCCTCATGGCCTATGCCCGCAAGACCCATCCCGACCTGCGTCTGCACCTGTCGGTCCAGGGGTCGGCGACCAATTACGAGGCGATCAACTTCTACCGTGAGCGCTTCGGCGTCCAGCGGGCCGTGTTGCCGCGCGTGTTGTCCCTGGCCCAAGTCGAAAACGTCATCAGGAACACGCCGGTCGAGATCGAACTGTTCGGCTTCGGCGGCCTGTGCGTCATGGTGGAAGGACGCTGCCTGCTGTCATCCTACGCCTGCGGTGATTCTCCGAATACCTTCGGCGCCTGTTCACCCGGCCACGCGGTGCGCTGGCAGCAGACGGCCAAAGGCATGGAAACCCGCCTTAACGGCATCCTCATCGACCGTTATGCCGATCACGAGAAAGCCGGCTATCCGACCTTGTGCAAGGGCCGCTTCGAGGTCCAGGGCGAGACCTACTATGCTCTGGAGGAACCCACCAGCCTGAACAGCCTGGAGATGCTGCCGGAGATGCATCGTCTGGGCGTTGCCGCGATCAAGATCGAGGGTCGCCAGCGCAGCCCCGCGTATGTCGCCCAGGTGACCCAGGTCTGGCGTGCAGCCATCGATGCGGTGAAGAAAGCACCGGCGACCTTCGCCGCCCAGCCGGCCTGGACCGCCCAGCTCGACAAGGTGTCCGAGGGCAGCATGCATACGCTTGGCGCGTATTACCGGCCGTGGAAGTAAATCCGTGACAGGTGACGAGAAATGCGTGACGCAATGGCGTGACGTGCGCGATTTCGTCACGCCTGTGGGTCACGCCTTATCGGTCACGCCGTTGTGCCACGCATTTCGATCAACATGAAACTCGCCCTTGGTCCCCTCCTGTATTACTGGTCGCGTGAAGACACCCTTGCGTTCTACCAAGCCGCGGCCGAGTGGCCCGTGGACATCGTCTACCTGGGCGAGACCGTCTGTTCCCGCCGCCACCTGATGCGCCTGCCGGATTGGCTGGATTTGGCCGAGCGCCTGGCTGACGCCGGCAAGGCCGTCGTTCTTTCGACCCTGCCGCTGATCGAGTCGGAATCGGACCTGAAAACCTTGCGCAAGGGGGTCGGCAACGGCAAGTATCCGGTCGAGGCCAACGACTTCGGCGCCGTGCGCCTGTGCGCCGAGGCCGGCGTGCCATTCGTGGCCGGTCCCACGCTCAACGTCTACAACCCGGACACCCTGGCCCTGCTGGCCGAGGCGGGCGCCTTTCGCTGGGTGCCGCCGGTGGAAATGAACCAGGCCATGCTCAAGGCCATGCCGGTGCCGGCCGGGATGGCCACCGAGGTGTTCGCCCACGGCCGCCTGCCGCTGGCCTACTCGGCACGCTGCTTCACGGCGCGCCACTACAACCTGCAAAAGGATGACTGCCAGTTCAAGTGCCTGGAGCATCCGGATGGCCTGACCCTGAACACCCGGGAAGCCGAGTCGTTCCTGGCCATGAACGGCATCCAGACCCAGTCGGCACGGGTTCATACCCTGGCGCATCGGATCCCTGAACTGGGCGCGGCGGGCGCCTCGGTGCTCAGGCTGTCGCCGCAATTCCGCCACATGGCGGCGATCGTGGCGTACTTCCGTGCTGCCCTGGATGGCCAGGCGCTGGACGACACCCGGCTGCGCCCATGGCTGCCGGCCGACCCGTGCGATGGCTATTGGCTGGGCAAGGCCGGCCACGACTACCTGCCAGGCACGCCGGCGCCAGGATAGCGGGAGTCTCAAGCGGCCTGCTTTCCCTCTCCCGCGCTGCCGCGCACCCCGCCTCCTGGGACGGAGGGACTGGGGGAGAGGGCTTTTCTCTGCGGATTTGTTTTGGGCAGAGATTCGCCCTGCGAATCAGCCCCGTTTCCAGGTGGCCAGGGCGGTGCGGATCTGATCCAGCGCCGAGGGGTCGTCCAGGGTGGTGAGGTCGCCGGTTTCGCGGCCTTCGGCCAGGGCCTGGATGCTGCGCCTGAGCAGCTTTCCTGAACGCGTCTTGGGCAGCAGGCTGACGAAGCAGACCTTGGCTGGCCGGCCGATGGCGCCGAGGCGCTGGTCGACCGTGGCCATGACTTCCCTTTCTAGCGCCCGGACGGCGTCGGGGTCGGCGATGCGGGACGGATCCTTGACCACCGCGAAGGCGATGACCGCCTGGCCCTTGATCTCGTCGTGCACGCCGACCACGGCGACTTCGGCGACGGCCGGGTGGGCCGACACCGCTTCCTCGATCTCGCGCGTGCCCAGGCGGTGGCCGGCGACGTTGATGACGTCGTCGGTGCGGCCCAGGATGAAGTGGTAGCCGTCCTCGTCGCGGGTGGCCCAGTCGAAGCTGGAGTAGACGAGCACGTTCTCGAAATTGGAGAAATAGGTGTTCATGAAGCGGGTATCGTCGCCCCAGACCGTGCTCATGCAACCCGGCGGCAGCGGTGGCACCACCGTGAGCACGCCCTTTTCATTCGGTCCGGCCGGTTCGCCGGTGCGTTCGTCGAGCAGACGTACGTCGTAGCCGTACACCGGCAGGCCGGGCGAGCCGAACTTGCGCGGCAAGGCCTCGATGCCGGGTACGCTGGACAGGATTGGCCAACCGGTTTCGGTCTGCCAGTAGTTGTCGATGATGTCGATCTGGAGCGCATCGGCGATCCAGCGCGAGGTCGGCTCGTCGAGTGGCTCGCCGGCCAGATACAGGCTGCGCAGCGAGGACACGTCGTATTGGTGGAGATATTCCGGCGGCTGTTTCTTGAGCACCCGGACGGCAGTGGGTGAGGTGAACATCACGTTGACGCGGTTGTCCTGAACGATCTTCCACCAGATGCCGGGATCCGGCCGGATCGGCAGACCCTCGTAGATGACGGTGGTCATCCCGTTGATCAGCGGTCCGTAGACGATGTAGCTGTGGCCGACCACCCAGCCGATGTCGCTGGAGGTGAACATGGTCTCGCCCGGCTGGCCGGTGTAGATGTGGCGCATCGAGGCGGCCAGGGCCACGGCGTAGCCGCCGGTGTCGCGTTGCACGCCCTTGGGTTTGCCGGTGGTGCCGGAAGTGTAAAGGATGTAGGAAGGCTCGGAGGATTCCAGCCAGACTGGTTCGACCTGGGCGTCGAGATGCTGGTCACGCAGCAGGGCCCAGTCGATATCGCGGCCCTCCTGCATGACCAGCGTGTGGTCGAGACCACGGTTGAACAGCAGGACATGCCGGGGCGGGTGCTGGGCCAGCGCCAGGGCTTCATCGACCAAGGGCTTGTAATCGATCTGGCGACCGCCGCGCATGCCGGCGTCGGCGGTGATCAGCAGTTTCGGCTGGGCGTCGTCGATGCGGGTGGCCAGGCTGTTGGCGGCAAAGCCACCGAACACCACGGAATGGATGGCGCCTATGCGGGCGCAGGCCAGCATGGCGAACACCGCTTCCGGCACCATGGGCATGTAGATGATGACCCGGTCGCCTTGGCTGACATCCAGTGCCTGCAACATGGCCGCGACCCGGTTCACCTCGGCGTGCAGTTCGCGGAACGTGTAGCTGCCCGATTGACCGGTTTCAGTGGAAAGATAGCTGATCGCCTTTTGCTCGGGCCGGTCGCGCAGATGACGGTCCACCGCGTTGTGGCAGAGATTGGTGCGACCGCCGACGAACCAGCGCGCAAAGGGTGGCCGGTGGTAGTTGAGCACCTGTTCGAACGGGGTCTGCCAGTCGATCAGCCGGGCCTGTTCGGTCCAGAAGCCATCGCGGTCGTCGAGTGAGCGCCGGTAGAACTGCGCATAGGTCTCCATGCCTGTCTCCTTCGTGTTATGGCGGCCACTGTGCGACGAGCCCGTCCGGGCGTCAAGGCAGGCGGACCACCGTCCTGCCACTGACACCGGCATCCAGGAAATCCTGGAACACGCCAGGCAGGTCTTCGAAGTCGATGATTCGAGCGATGTCGCTTTCCAGGGATCGCGGTCGCAATTCGCCGGCCAGGCGGGTCCAGATGTCCAGACGCTGCGCCATGGGGCATTGAACCGAATCGATGCCGATCAGGCTGACGCCACGCAGGATGAAGGGCATCACCGTGGTCGACAGTTCGATGCCGCCGGCCAGGCCACAGGCAGCGATCACGCCTCGGTACGCCAGGGTGCGGGTCAGCCAGGCCAGGGTGGCGCCGCCGACGCTGTCCACCGCGCCCGCCCAAAGGGACTTTTCCAGTGGTCGGGTACCCATTTCCAGGCTGCGTCGATCGAGCACGCGCGCGGCGCCGAGGCGGGTCAGGTATTCGGTCTGGTCGAGTTTGCCGGTGATCGCCACCGTCTCGTAGCCCAGTTGCGCCAGCATCGCCAGG
Organism: Pseudomonadota bacterium; assembly: GCA_049322515.1. Lineage (GTDB taxonomy): Bacteria > Pseudomonadota > Gammaproteobacteria > Burkholderiales > Thiobacillaceae > Parasulfuritortus. Next base: position 5,535 of record JBMOQW010000022.1, on the reverse strand, counting down.
GCCAGGCTGCCAACCCCGCCGGTGGCGCCGGTGACCGCGACCGGCCCGGCGTCCGGACGCAGGCCGTTGTCCTGCATGCGCGTCACGGCCAGTGCGGCGGTGAAGCCGGCCGTGCCGAGCGCCATGGCCTGCAAGGCGGTCAGGCCGTCCGGCAGCGGCACCACCCAGTCGGCCGGCACCCGCACGTACTCGGCATAGCCGCCATCGATCTCGACGCCGAGGCCGTAGCCGGTCACCAACACCGCCTGGCCGACCACGAAGCGGGCATCCTGGCTATCCGCGACGGTGCCTGCGACATCGATGCCGCCGGTCATGGGCAGCGACTTCATGATCTTGCCGGCACCGATGGCGGCCAGGGCATCCTTATAGTTGACGCTGGAATAGGCGGCCTTGATGACGATCTCGCCAGGGCCGGGCAGGGGGACCGGCAACGACTCGATCACGCAGCCGATGACGTCATTCGATTTAATAACCCGAAGGGCTTTCATTGAATCCTTCAATTCGCCACCTTGAAATAAATGCGCACTAGGTCAGTGCGTTCTCGACTAGATTGCTCAACAAATAAGTCCGCTGCGGTTCCAGTGTAGTCGCTTGGAATCGACGGTGGTCGAAACCACGAAGGACGGAGCAGACATGATGGCAGACTCAAGCGCCCGCCATGGCGGCGGCGTGGCATCGAGCGCGGTGCTGGGCGACCACTGGCCCGGTATCCAGCTTTACTACCCGCCGGTGAAGTACGCGCCGGCCCTCGGTATCTACGAGGATATCGAGGCGGCCGCGCAACGCTTCCAGAAGCACGCTCGCCATTGCCATGCGCAAACCCTGTTGTTCGACCTGGAAGACGGCTGCCGCCAGAAGGCCCTGTCGCGCGATCTGTTGCGCCGCGAACTGCCGGGCCTGGGGCGTGACGACATCGCCGTGGCGGTGCGCATCAACCCGTTCCGTACCGAGGAATACGAGAAGGACATGGCGATGGTACGCGACCTCGCCGACCACATCGACGTGGTCATGCTGGCCAAGGCCGGCGAGGCCTACGGCGCGGCCGAGATCCGCGACCTGTCGGCGGTGCTGGCCGGGTTCGACCGCCGGATCACCATCCAGCCGATCATCGAGCACCCCAAGTCGCTCAAGGCGGCGCCCGACCTGATGGCCTACCCGACGGTCAAGCACGTGGTGTTCGGCATCCACGATTTTTCCAAGGCCATGGGCATCCAGATCACGCCGCAGCACTGGACCGAGGAACTGAAGTTCTTCCTCAACCAGGTGCTGTTCGAGGCGCGCATCGCCGGTAAGGGCGTGATCGGCGGCGTCGAGGTGCTGATCGGCGAGGCGACCATGCCGGAAAACTTCCTCGAGCCGCACGACATCCGGCGCTGGCTCGACCTGCACGGCGACGAGGAATCGCGCATCGTGTTCCGCCACGCCTGCGAGGAAGCCGCCCTGGGCCTGACTGGCAAGCAGGTCATCCATCCCAGCCACATTCATCTGTGCAAGGTGGCCTACACCCCGTCGCCCACCGAGGTCAGCCGCAACATCCGCATCCTGCGCGCGGCGGTCGAGGCCGACGCCCTGCACGGCGGCGCCATCCGCTTCGAAGGCGAGATGCTCGACCCGCCGATGTTCGGCAAGGCCTTGCAGGTGCTGTTGCGGGCACATGCCCTACGGGCCCTGTCGGACGCCGATACCGAATTCGCCCTCAACGTGCTGGGCATGCTGCCAGCGCAGGTGGTGCGGGAAAACTGGCCATACGGGGTCATTTTATGAGCCGGTATGACCAGTTTCAGTGCAGGCTCATGCCGCCCAAGGGCGGCGTGATGCCGGAGCTAAAAGCTGGCCATACGGGGTGATCCTGTGAATGCCTTGTCGCCCAATTCCGTTTTCGAAGGAGTGGCCATGAGCCAAGTGCCGTTTCCCGCCTGGACCTGGCAGGTCCCGGAATACTTCAACATCGGCGTCGCCTGCACCGACGCCCACCTGGACGGCCCGGCCGCCGACCAGTTGGCGATGATCGTTGAGGACGACGCCCTCGGCACCGCCACCGCGACCTATCGCGAACTGGCCGACGCCAGCAGCCGGTTCGCCCAGTTGCTGCACGACCTCGGTGTGTGGACCGGAGACCGGGTGCTGATCCGCCTGCCCAACAGCCTGGCCTACCCGACCGCCTTTTTCGGCGCCATGAAGCGCGGCGCCATCGCGGTGCCGACCTCGACCTTGCTGACCGCCGACGAGGTGCTGTATCTGGCGCGCGATTCCGGTGCCCGCGTCCTGGTCACCGACAAGGCGATGTGGGCCGGCTTGGCCGATCGGCTCAAGGGGCTGGCCGACCTGCGACATGTGTTGCTGACCGGGCCGGGCGAGGTGATCCCGGCGGACGGACTCAACGTACTCGACCTGGCGCAGGCGCTGGCCGGCATCTCCACCTGCGCCCCTGCGCACAAGAGCCACGCCGACGAGCCCGCCTACCTGGTCTACACTTCCGGCACCACCGGCTATCCCAAGGGCGTGCTCCATGCGCACCGTGCCATGGTCGGACGCGAACCGGCCGCCACCTACTGGTTCGACTTTTCCGACACAGAGGTCGATCGCATCCTGCATTCCGGCAAGTTCAACTGGACCTACGTGCTCGGCTCGGGCCTGATGGACCCGCTCTATCGCGGCAAGACGGTGATCGTGCACGAAGGAAAGAACGACGCCGAGGGCTGGATCCGGCTGATGGCCAAGCATCGCGCCAGCATCTTCATCGGCGTGCCGACCATCTACCGGCAGATCCTCCAGAAGACTGCCTTCGGGCGCACCGACGTGCCCGCGCTGCGCTACTGCATGAGTGCCGGCGAGCATTTGTCGGACGAGATGCTGGGCCTCTGGAAGGACCGATTCGGCATCGACATCCACGAGGCGGTGGGCATGTCGGAGTGTTCCTACTACCTGTCCGAGAACAAATTCAGGCCGATCCGGCCCGGCTCCGCCGGCTTCCCGCAGCCCGGCCACGATGTCCGCCTGCTCGACCCGGACACGATGTCCGAGGTCCCGGCAGGCGAGGAGGGCATGATCTGTATCCCGGCCGACGACCCCGGCCTGTTCCTGCGCTACTGGAACCTGCCCGAGGAGACCACCAAGGTGCTCCGCGACGGCTGGTTCCTGACCGGCGACTATGCCCGCCGCGACGGCGACGGCTACATCTGGTTCCTCGGCCGCAAGGACGACATCATCAACACCTTCGGCTACCGCGTGTCGCCGCACGAGATCGAGCGGGTGATCAAGACCCATCCGGCGGTGGCCGACTGCGCCGCCACCGGCGAGGAGCTCGACAAGGACAAGGTGCTGGTGGCCGCCTACGTCATCCTCCAGCCCGGCGCCGAGGCCAGCGCCGACGCCATCGCCGCCTTCGCGCGCGAACACCTGGCCGCCTACAAGGCGCCCAAGATCGTCTACCTGATGGACGACTTCCCGCGCACCAAGAACGGCAAGATCATCCGAAAGCAACTCGATCCGGCCCAGGCCCGGGCACGTTCAACCCGCTGAGACACCCCATGCGTCCTCATTACCGACCCCGCCGTTCCTTGCTCTACGTGCCATCCTGCGTCCCGCGCTTTCTCGACAAGGCACGCCGGGTGCCGGTCGACTCGGTGATCTTCGACCTGGAGGACTCCGTGCTGCCCGAGCGCAAGGCCGAGGCCCGCGCCAATCTCTTGTCGGCCTTGTCCGCCGACCAGTACGGCTGCCGCGAGCGGGTGGTCCGGGTCAATCACCTGGCCAGTGCCTGGGGCCGGGACGACCTGGCCGCCGTGGCGAGCGCCGACATCGACGCCGTGCTGCTGCCGCGCATCGAGAGCCAGCAGGATGTGGCCACCGCCCTGGCCGCGCTCGACGCCGCTGGCGGTGAACACCTGTCGATCATGGTCCAGATCGAGACCCCGGCTGGGGTGCTCCGTGCCGAGGAGATCTGCGCCGCGTCGCCGCGCATCGCTTGCGTGGTGCTGGGCACCTCCGACCTGACCAACGAGCTGCACGCCCGCATCACCCTGGAACGCGTGCCCATGCTGCATAGCCTGTCGCACTGCCTGCTGGCGGCGCGGGCGCACGACATCGCCATCGTCGATGGCATCCATCTCGACCTCAAGGACATGAAATCCTTCGAATATGCCTGTCGGTTGGCGCGCGACCTCGGCCTCGACGGCAAGACCCTGATCCACCCTGACCAGATCGCCTACGCCAACGACGCCTTCACGCCCCGGCCGGACAACGTCGCCCGCGCCCGGCGCATCATCGACGCCCTGGCGGAGGCCAACCGCGCCGGCAGCGGGGTCGCCGTGTTCGAGGGCCGGCTGGTGGAGAACTTGCACGTCGAGTCGGCCAAGCGCACCTTGATGATCCACGACATGATCCAGCAATGCTGGGGAGGGCAGGGGGCATGAGTGCATCCGGCAATTTCTTCGAGGATTTCAGCCTCGGCCAGACTCTGGTGCACGCCACCCCGCGCACCGTCAGCGAGGCCGACCAGAGCCTGTACATCGCGCTGACCGGCGCCCGTCATTTGATTGCCTCGTCGGCGCCGGCGGCCCATGCCCTCGGTTTCCGGGCCCGGCCGCTGGACGACCTGCTGGCCTTTAATCTCGCCTTTGGCAAGACGGTCAACGACATCTCGCTCAACGCCGTGGCCAACCTGGGCTACGCCGACGTGCGCTTCCTCAAGCCGGTCTACCCGGGCGACACCCTGAGCGCCGAATCGACCGTGATCGGCCTCAAGGAAACCAGCAACCGCCAGAGCGGCGTGGTCTGGGTGCGCTCGACCGCGCTCAATCAGAATGGCGAAGCCGTGCTGACCTGGATCCGCTGGGTGATGGTGAAGAAGCGCGATGTCGACCATCCGGCGCCGGCCCCCGTGGTGCCCGAGTTGCCGAATCACGTCGCGCCTGAACGCCTGGCGGTGCCGGCCTGGCTTGATTGCCACGGCTTCGAGACCACGTTGACCGGCGGTGACCGGCTTTGGGAGGATTTTGCCAAAGGCGAACGCATCGACCATCCAGCCGGCATGACCCTGGACGAGAGCGACCATACCTTCGCCACCCGGCTGTACCAGAACAACGCCCGCCTGCACTTCGACGCCCGGATGATGGCCGACACCCCGTTCGGCCAGCGCCTGGTCTATGGCGGCCACGTCATCTCGGTGTGCCGCGCGCTCAGCTACGAAGGCCTGGAGAACGCGCTCCTGGTCGCCGCCATCAACGGCGGCCAGCACAGCAATCCCACCCTGGCCGGCGACACCCTGTATGCCTGGAGCGAAGTGCTCGACGCCTGGCCGCTGCCCGGTCGAGACGATATTGGGGCACTCCGGCTGCGCCTGGTCGGCCTGAAGAACCAGCGCCCGGAAACCCTGCCCGAGGCCATGATCGAGGTGGATGGCAAGCGCCGCCATCACGCCCACGTGGTGCTCGATCTGGATTACACCGTATTGATGCCTAGAAAGGGATAAGGCGTGACGCAAGGGCGTGACACAAAGGCGTTACAGGAAATGCGTGACGGGGTTCGTCACGC
>JBMOQW010000021.1:0-62301 GCA_049322515.1 Pseudomonadota bacterium | reverse complement strand
TGGACAGGGCACCAGCCATGTCCTTGGCTTCGAAGGCCGCCTTGTTCCAGCCCGCCGCCCACACCGCGCCCGGCTTCAGCAGGCCGGCAGCCACCGCCACCGAAACCACGCTCGCCGCACCGGCACCCTTGAGAATGCTTCTACGCTGCACGTTCATGTTGTCTCCTTGCTAAGACACTCAACATCGACCCCTGGAATTAGAGGCCGTAAATAAAATCCACCAGCTGGTCCAACTGGGCTTCGGTCAGGACCTTGTGCTTCCCGAACGACGGCATGGCCGTATCGGGTTGGCTCGTTACTGCATCCCAGACCTTGGCGCGCAAGGCCAGCTTGTCCGGAAACCGGGCACTCATGGCGATCAACGGCGGACCCAGGTTGCCGGCCGACACTGCCTCGGGCAGCGTCGGCATGGCATGACAGGGCAGGCAATGCGTCAGGGCGTCCTTCAACACCAGGTTCCGGAGCTCGCGCTTGCCGGCTGGCGCTTGCGCAGCCACGGGCAAAGCCAGACCCAATCCACATGCCATTCCGATTAAGACGAACCAGGACCGACACTTATTCCAAAGACTTTGGCGTCGCCACATGTTGCACACCTCGTTCGGCACCGACTATCGCCGGGGTGAAGAACCCGGGCTTCGGGGCTCTTTCGGCAGGGCCGACTATAGCCAAGTCAAAATCAAGCGACAAACAGCGAATCAGAACGTACTGAATTACCCGGTCGACGCTTTTCCCGATCGTCACGTTCGCGGGATTCCCGTTCACGCAATTCGCGCAACCGGGCATCTACCTTCGATTGCGTATAGAAGCCGCCGTCGGCCGCCAGGCGAGCCTGCTGCAACTGGTCCATGGCCTGGGCCGGAAGGTCGAGCAACAGATAGGCCTCGGCCTGGGCCAGATGGCTCTCGGAACGATGCCCGAGGGCCAGATGGCTCTCAGCGCGCAGTCGATGCAGGGTCGCGTCGCCAGGCCACCATCGCTGGCGTTCTTCGATGAAGGCGAGCGCGGCCTGGGCCTGACCGGATTCGATCAGGACCCGGGCGCGCAGGTAGGCGAGCGGTTTGTCCCCGGCATGACGGGCGACCGCGTCACCGGCCAGCGCCAGGGCATGGGCCAGGCGCCCGGATTCCCGTTCGGTCCGGATCGCCAGCGCCCAGACCAGGGGGACATCCAGTTCCGCCCGCAGGGCCTTGGCGAGACTTGCCGCCTGGTCACGTTCTCCGGCACGCAGCGCGGCCACGGCCAGGCCATAGCGCAAGGCGACATCGTCCTGCCCCGAGACCAGCGTCTTGAACCGGGCATAGGCCTGCCCGGCTTCACCGGCGGAGGCCTGCAATTTGGCCCGGATCAGGCGGAATTCCAGGCTGTCCGGATGCTGGCGATAGGGCAGTTCGGCGAGCCGGTTCTGCAAGTCCGCCATGCGCTCGAAGGTGAGTGGATGGGTGCGCAGGTAGGCCGGCGCGGGACTTTCATAGACCCGGCCGTGGGCTTGCAAGCGCTCGAAGAAGGTCGCCATCCCGGTCGGGTCGAAACCTGAGCCGAGCAAGGTCTGCAAGCCGATGCGATCGGCTTCCCTTTCGTGCGCCCGGGTGTAATCCAGCTGGGACTGGAGCGTCGCCGCCTGGGCCGTGACCATCGCTGCCTGGGCCAACTGGCCCTGGTCGGCGCGCGCCGCCAGGATGGCGATCGCAAGTGCGGCCAGGGAACTCAATGCACTGCCGCGCTGGGCATCGACGATGCGGGCGATATGGTTTTGGGTCACGTGGGCGATCTCATGCGCCAACACGCCGGCCAGCTCCGACTCGCTGCGCGCCGCCGCGATCAGGCCGGTATGCACGCCGATGAAACCACCCGGCAGCGCGAAGGCATTGAGGCTGTCATCTCGTACCGCGAAGAATTCGAATGTGCGATGCGGTGCGGGGCTGGCCGCCACCAGGGCCTCGCCCAGCCGGCTCAGGTATTCGACCACTTCAGGATCGTCGAGATAATCACGGTCGCCACGGATTTGCCGCATCACCGCCCGGCCGACCTTGGCTTCCTCGGCTTCCGAGACCGTGGCGCGGGCCGACTCGCCCAGGTCGGGCAGGTCGGAAGCCCGGAGCGGGGAGACCGCCAGCGCGGCCACGAGCAGGGTGACGAAAAATCGCATCCGGCTATGATACGACCTTCCCTACGAGGTTCCCGAGATGAGCGACAGATTCACCCACTTCGACGAACAGGGCCAGGCCGTCATGGTCGACGTCGGCGACAAGGCCGAGACCCGCCGGATCGCGGTCGCCGGCGGCCGCATCCGCATGCAGCCGGCGACGCTCGCCATGATCCAGTCCGGCGAAGCCAAGAAGGGCGACGTGCTCGGTGTGGCGCGCCTGGCCGGCATCATGGGCAGCAAGCGCACGCCGGACCTGATCCCGCTCTGCCATCCGATCGCCCTGACCCAGGTCGGCATCGACTTCGAGATCGACGCGGCGGCTTCAACCATCGACTGTCGGGCGACGGCCGAGACGGTCGGTCGTACCGGGGTCGAGATGGAAGCATTGACTGCCGCCAGCATCGCCCTGCTCACCATCTACGACATGTGCAAGGCCGTCGACCGTGGCATGGTCATCGAAGCCGTGCGCCTCCTGGAGAAACAGGGTGGCAAATCGGGACATTGGCAGGCGCCAGACCAGGATTGAATCATTCAATACACCTTATTCCATCCCATTGATAAACACCGGAAGCCCCGGCCCGCATAATCGGACTTCCATGTCCGCGCTTATCGAGGAAAGAGTCCATCCATGTCCCAACTCCCAGAATCCGTGCAGCCCCCCCAGGCCACCCTGCTGAGCAGCCGCCGCATCACCGCGCCGGAAGCCGCCGAGGTCCGGCAGATCGTGCTTGGTTTGACGGAGCCGGCCTACTATTTTCCCGAGGGCCAGAATCTCGGCGTCCTGGTCCCCGGGCCGCACCCGTTCGGCAATGCCGACCACCTGCGCTACTACACCATTGCCGCCACCCACGCCACCGAGACCGGCTGCGAACTGGAGCTTCTGGTCCGGCGCTGCTTCTACATCGACGAGGTCTCTGGCGAACAGTATCCCGGCATCGCGTCCAACTACCTGTGCGACGCCCAGCCCGGCCAGCGCATCGCGCTGACCGGACCGCACCGCAGCCCCTTCGTGCTGCCCGCCGACCGCAGCCATCACCTGCTCATGCTCGGCACCGGCACCGGCATCGCGCCGTTCCGTGCCTTCCTGCGCCAGGCCTACGACGGCGGCGCGCCCTGGACCGGCAAGGTTCGCCTTTACTATGGCGCCCGCACCGGCACTGAAATGCTGTACATGAACGACCTCAATGCCGACATTGCCAACTACTACGACCAGGCCACCTTCGAGGCCATCCGCTCGATCAGCCGGGGCGTGCTGCGAGACGAGGGCGATGCCTTCGGCCAGGGCGTGGCCGCCCATGCCGAGGAAATCTGGCGCCTGATGCAGGACCCCGACACCCACGTCTATCTGGCCGGCATGGAAAAGATCCAGCCGGCCCTGGATGCCGCCATGGCAGAGGTTGCCGGGGGCGCCGACGCCTGGGCCGCTGCCCGCGAGCGGCTGATCGAGGCAGGCCGCTGGTCTCAGTTGCTCTATCACTAGACTTGCAATCGGCGAGCATCCTGCTAGAACGGAATACCAGACAAATTTAGTCTGCTTTTCATTCAGGAGGATGACATGCTGGATATCAACAAGATGATCGCCGTTGAACACCTGCCGGCCTGCGAGGCGGGTGAAATCCTCAACGACATGGACGTCTGGACCGAGGCCCAGGCCCGCGAACGGGCCCGCGACGAAGGTCTCGAACTGACCGAAGCGCACCTCGACGTGCTCTGCTGGCTGCGCGACCTCTATGCCGATTGCGGTGCGCCGCGCAATGCCCGCGTGCTCAGCCAGGCCATGGAGGAGAACTTCCACGAGGAGGGCGGCCGCAAGTACCTGTTCAAGCTGTTCCCGCACGGGCCGATCCTGCAGGGCTGTCGTCTGGCTGGGCTGGCCGCGCCGGCCGGCACTACCGACAAATCATTCGGATCGGTCCATTGATGCACTCACCTCAAGTGCAAAAGGCCGCCCGAAGGCGGCCTTTTGTTTGAACCTAGACATCGCAGTTGACCGCTTCTTGGTCCCTGGGATGTCTCATGAATACATGAGATTTCTGCCTTCGGCCACAGTCACCCATCGGGTGCGCCGCGACGCACCTTCAGGCGCGTCCAACTGCGTTTTCTAGGTTGAACAGTCACGAAGCTCAGACGCAGCCGGTCGGCTTCGGCGTGCCGGCATAGCGACCCGCCTGCTTGGCCGGCCCGAACGGGAACAGGTCGAACAGGAATTTCTTCTCGCCCCATTCGTCGCCGAACTCTTCCTTGAGCCCCTTTTGCAGGAAGCGCAGGTTGGGCGCGGTACCGTATTCGTGGAAGTAGTCACGCATGTAGTTGATGATCTTCCAGTGGTTCTCGCCCAGTTCCAGCTTGTCTTGTGAGGCCAGGTACTCGGCCACTTCGTTCGACCAGTCTTCCAGGTTGACCAGATAGCCTTCCGGATCGGTTTCCACGATCTTGCCGTTGATGTTCAGTTCCATGTCTTGTCCTCTCTTTGTTCATCCGATGATCTGACCAGCGAACGCTGGCATGGCTGGCATCCTATATTTGTTGACTGATTAAGTCAACTATTTCGCATCCCGCATCAGGGATATCCCGAAGCCGTGAAATGTCATGGCCATGGAGGCACAATGACGGCATTCACCGCGGAGGTCCCATGTCAACGATCCGGCTCGCCCTCGTCGCCGCCCTGTTTTCCCTGCCTGCCCTGGCCGCCGAATTGGCGCACTTTGCCCCGCTCGGCCTGACACCGGACCTGCGTCAGGTCCAGGCGCGTTTCGATGTGGCCATGGCCCCGCTCGGCCAGGCCGACGCCCCCGCGCCCTTCACGGTGCAGTGCGCGCCCGGCCACGGCTACTGGATCGACGAACGGACCTGGGTCTACGACCTGACCACGGCACCGGCACCGGCCACCACCTGCACCTTCACGCCGGTGGCCGGGTTGCAGTCACTGGCCGGCGAGCCGATCACCACGGCGCCGGTCTATCACGTCCTGACCCCCGGGCCGAAGGTGCTCGACATCATGCCTTATGCGCAGGACACCATCGACGAAGCCCAGGTCTTCGTGCTCGGCCTGGACGCCCCGGCCACCCCAACCAGTATCCTGGAGAATGTCCATTGCGCGGTGCAGGGCATCCACGAACGCATTCCGGTGCACCGCCTGACCGGCGCCGAGCGCGACACGATCCTGGCGCTCGAGCCGGTGCGCGAGCAGTTCGCCGACACCCCGGCCGAGCGCATCGAAGCCGTGCGCTGCGAGCGCCCCCTGCCGGCCAAGGCCAAGGTGGCCCTGGTCTGGAGCCAGGGCGCGCACAGCGGCGCGGGGCGCGAGGACAGCCTGGACCAGCACTTCACCTATACCGTGCGCGACCATTTCGTCGCGCGCCTGCGTTGCACCCGGGAGAACGCACGCGCCGGCTGCATGCCGCTCAAGCCGATCCGCCTGGAATTCAGCGCCCAGGTGGCGCGCACCACCGCCGTACGCGCGGAGCTCAGGGACGCCGCCGGCAAGCGTTACCCGGCGCAACTGGACAGCAGCCGCTATGTCGACGCGATCACCTTTCCCGGACCCTTCCCGGCCGAGACCAAACTGACCCTGAGCCTGCCAGCCGATGTCCACGACGATGGCGGCCGAGCACTTCTCAACCAGGAGCGCTTCCCGCTGGCGGTCGGTGTTGCCGGCATGCCGCCGCTGATCAAGTTCGCCGGCCCCTTCGGCATCCTCGAACGGCAGACCGGCGGGGTGCTGCCCGTGACGTTGCGCAACCTGGATCCCGGCAGCGAGGACGGTGGCGCCAAGATCCGCTGGCTGCGCGTCGACCAGGACACCGACATCCAGGGCTGGTGGAAAACGCTGCGCGACTTCGAGAACCGCTATGGCGAGCAGGTCCCGGACCCGCGCGGCCAGCGCTTTCTCGACGCCAAGACCCCGGGGCTGGTTGAGCAACCTTTACCGAAGCCGGCCGGCGCCAAGGAATTCGAGGTGATCGGCCTGCCCCTGGGCAAGCCGGGCTTCTATGTGGTCGAAGCGGAGAGCCGACGCCTCGGCCGTACCCTGCTCGACGCCGACCGGCCCATGTACGTACGCACTACCGCCCTGGTCACCCACCTCGCGGTGCACTTCAAGTGGGGGCCCCGCAGTTCGCTGGCCTGGGTCACCCGGCTGGACACCGGCAAGCCGGTGCCGGGCGCCAAGATCCGGGTCAGCGATTGTCGCGGCAAGACCCTCGCCACTGGCGTCAGCGACGCACGCGGCACCAGTTTCCTGCCCAAGGGCCTGCCCGACCCGCGCGCCGCCGAGTATGACTGTCCGGTTTGGGTCACTGCCCGGGCCGGCGATGACCTGGCCCTGGCCCGTTCCGACTGGGACGACGGCATCGAATCCTGGCGCTTCAATCTGCCCAGCGACTGGAACAGCGAGGACCGCCTCGCCCACAGCGTGCTCGACCGCACCCTGGTGCGGCCCGGCGACACCGTGCACATGAAGCACCTGCTGCGCGAAAAGCAGGCGCTCGGCCTGCGCTACCCGACCCGGCTGCCCAAGACCCTGCTGGTCGAACATCGCGACAGTGGCCAGCGCTGGTTCCTGCCCCTGGCCTGGCAAAATGGCGCCGCGCTCACCGACTGGCGGGTGCCGGCCAGCGCCCGGCGCGGCGCCTACGTGCTGCGCCTGGTCGACCCGGCCATCACCCCGGACACCGCGCCGGAACAGATGCAATCGCTGGAAGGCCTGGAAAGCGGCAGCTTCACCGTGGCCGACTTCAAGGTTCCCCTGATGAAAGCCGCGATCGACCTGGGTGCCCGGCCCCTGGTCGGCGCCGACACGGCCGAAGCCGATGTCTCGGTCGCCTATCTGTCGGGCGGCGCGGCACGCCATCTGCCGGTGAAACTGCGTGCCCAGCTGCGCCCCCGCCATGGGGTCGACTTCGCGGCCTGGCCCGACTACGACTTCGCCCGTCCCGACGACGATGCCGACCCCACCGAGCAGATGCTCGACGTCCCCGCGCCCAGCCTCGATGCGGCTGGCCAGGCCCGGGTCCGGATCGCCGGCCTGCCCCGGCGCGACATGCCCCAGCAGTTGCTCCTGGAACTGGAGTACACGGATCCGAACGGCGAGATCCAGACCGTGTCGCGCCGCCAGGACTGGTGGCCGGCGGAACGTCTGATCGGCTTCAAGCGCCCGGATTGGGTCAAGGCCGACAGCCCGGCCCGGCTCGAATTCATGGTCGTCGATACCGCCGGCCAGCCGGTGGCCAACGCCCCGGTGCGCGCCACGCCGACCCTGCGCCGCGATCTCAGCCATCGGGTCCGCCTGGCCGGGGGCTTCTACGGCTATCGCGATGAGGTCGAGAACGTGCCCTTGCCCGGCGCCTGCGAAGGCGTCACCGATGCCGGTGGCCGCTTCGCCTGTACCGTGGCCAGCAACGAAAGTGGCCAGGTCGTGGTGGCGGCGGAAACCCGCGACGCCGCCGGACGCGTCGCCCGCACCCACGCCAGCTTCTGGGTCGCCGGCCAGGGCGCCTGGTGGTTCGACCAGGACAACCACGACCGGATCGACCTGATTCCCGAGCGCAAGGCCTATCGCCCGGGCGAAACCGCCCGCCTGCAGGTGCGCATGCCGTTCCGGGAGGCGACCGCGCTGGTCACGGTCGAGCGCGACGGCATCCTGGACACCCGGGTGGTCAACCTGTCCGGCCAGGCCCCGGTGATCGAGGTGCCGGTGCAGGCCGGCTGGGCGCCGAACGTCTTCGTCTCCGCCCTGGTGGTGCGCGGCCGGGTCGCCGAACCGGCCGCGACGGCCCTGGTCGACCTGGCCAAGCCGGCCTTCAAGCTCGGCATTGCCCGGCTCGACGTCGACCCGCGCGAGCACCGCTTCGAAGTCAAGGTAACGACCGACCGCGCCGTGTACCAGACGCGCGATAAGGCCCGCGTCGAGCTGAGCCTGCACACCGCCGACGGCAAGCCGCTGCCGGCGGCCACCGAAGTGGTGGTGGCCGTGGTCGACGAAGGCCTCCTGGAACTGGCCGACAACACCAGCTGGGACGTCTTGCCGACCCTGCTCGCCGAACGCGGCTACAACCTGCGCACCTTCACCGGCCAGGGCCTGGTCACCGGCAAGCGCCACTTCGGGCGCAAGGCCCTGCCACCCGGCGGCGGCGGCGGCCGTGCGCCGACCCGGGAATTGTTCGACACCCTGGTCTACTGGAATCCGTCGGTGAAGGTCGACGCCCAGGGCCGGGCCCGGCTGGACATCCCGCTCAACGACAGCCTGTCCCGCTTCCGGGTGGTTGCCGTGGCCAGCTCCATCGCCCGCTTCGGCACCGGCTCGACCACGCTGCAAACCCGCAAGGACCTGCGTCTCGATGCCGGACTGGCGCCCCTGCTGCGCACCGGCGACAAGCTCCAGGCCCGGTTCACCGTGCGCAACGGCACCGACCGGGCCATGAAGGTCGCGCTCGGCGCACAGATCGAGGGGCTCGGCCCGCAACCCGCGCGCCAGGTCGAGCTGGCCGCCGGCGAAGGCAAGGAAGTGCAGTGGCCGATCGAGGTGCCGGCCGGCGCGACGCGCCTGGGCTGGTTCGTCAACGCCCGCGAGATCGGCGGCGCCGCCAGCGACAGCGTCAAGGTCAGCCAGACCGTGCAACCGGCGATCCCGGTGCGCCCGGTGTCCGGACAGCTGTATCGCCTGGACCAGCCGCTCGACTTGCCGGTCGGCCCGCCGACCGATGCCCTGCCGAACCAGGGCGAGGTGCGCGCCACCCTGGCCGCGACCCTGGGCGACGGCCTCGCCGGGGTGCGCGACTACATGCGCCGCTATCCCTACAGCTGTCTGGAGCAGCAGGCCTCCAAGGCGATCGCCACCGGCGACCGCGCCGCCTGGACCAGTCTGATGGAAGCCCTGCCCGGTTATCTCGACGCGCGCGGCCTGGCCACCTTCTTCCCGGGCCAGACCCAGGGCGACGTGGCGCTCAGCGCCTACCTCCTCGCGGTGGCCACCGAGGCCGGACTGCCATTGCCCATCGAGGCCCGCAGCCGCCTGGAACACGCCCTGGCCGACTACCTCGGCGGCCGCCTGGAGATGCCCCGGGCCCGCTGGCTGCCCGACCCGACCGACACCGCCCTGCGCCTGGCCGCCCTGGCGGCCCTGGCCCGGACCGGCAAGGCCACGCCGGAGCTGGTCGACACCGTGAAGATCGCGCCGGAGACCTGGCCGGCCGGACAGATCGTCGACTGGATCGAAGTCCTCAAGCGCCTGCCCACCCTGGCCCAGCGGGCATCGCGCCTGAAAGCCGCCGAAGCGGCCCTGCGTGCCCGCATGAGCCAGTCGGGAAGTCGCCTCCACCTGGCTGACGATGGCCAATGGTGGCTGATGCGCTCGGCCGACACCCAGGCCCTGCGCGCCTTGCTCGCCGTGGTCGACCTGCCCGGCTGGAAAGCCGACCTGCCCCGCCTGGTGGCCGGCAGCCTGGGCCGCCAGTCACGCGGCCATTGGGACACCACCACCGCCAACGCCTGGGGCCGCCTGGCCATGGACGCCTATGTCCGACTGCACGAACCGGCCCGGCCGACCGGAAACAGCCGCGCGCAACTCGGCGGCCACGCCCGCTCGGTCGACTGGAAGGCGTTCCCGAACGGCGCCACCGCCAGTTTCCCGCTGCCGACCAAGACCGAGACCCTGAGCCTGCGCCACCAGGGCACCGGCGCGCCCTACGTGCACCTCGCCACGCTGGCCGCGGTCGACCTCAAGCAGCCGGTCGCACGTGGCTTCGCGGTGACCAAGACCTTGATCCCGATCGAGCAGAAGACGCCGGGCCAGTGGCGGCGGGGCGACATCGTGCGCGTCCGCCTTGCCGTCGAGGCCCGCGACGCCATGGGCTGGGTGGTGGTCGATGATCCGGTGCCGGCCGGCGCCAGCCTGCTCGGCGGCGGCCTGAAGCGCGATTCGAGCCTGCTCACGGCCGACGAACGCGGCGACGACCGCGCCTGGCCGGCCTGGCAGGAACGCCGTTTCGACCGCTTCCAGGCCTATTACGAGTACGTCCCGCGCGGCCGCTTCACGGTCGAATACACCCTGCGCCTGAACGGCGAAGGCCGTTTCAACCTGCCGCCGACCCGGGTCGAGGCGATGTACGCACCGGAAATGCAGGGCGAAGCCCCGAATGCGGATTTCGTGGTTCTGCCTTAGCGTCCTCTGGCTGGCGAGCGCGGTCCAGGCCGCGCCGCCCAGCTTCGAGCAGGCGCGCGCCGCCTGGAAAACCTCCGAGGCCCGCCTGCTCGACCGGCACGGCGTGCTGATCCAGGAACGGCGCATCGACCCGAAGGTACGGCGCACCGACTGGACCCCGCTGGCGCACATCTCGCCGGCCATGCAGACCGCCGTGCTGCTGGCCGAGGATCGGCGCTTCCTGGACCACGGGGGCGTCGACTGGCTGGCCACCGCCAAGGCAGCGCTCACCCGTTGGCTGTCGGAACGGCCACGCGGCGCCTCGACCATCACCATGCAGGTGGCGGCGCTGCTCGATCCCGAGCTGATGCCGGAGTGGGGCCGTCGCACGGTCGAGCAGAAATGGCGCCAGATGCAGGCCGCACAGGAACTCGACGAAGCCTGGAGCAAGGCACAGATCCTCGAGGCCTACCTGAACCTGACCGGTTTTCGGGGCGACCTGGTCGGCATCGACGCCGCCGCCCGCGCGCTGTACGACAAACGGCCCGCCGGGCTCGACCTGTCCGAATCGCTGATCCTGGCCGCCCTGATCCGCGCGCCGGGCGCCAAGCCGGCCCAGGTCGCCGACTATGCCTGCGCGCTGGCCAAGCTGCTGCCGGACGGCCCGGCCTGTAGCGACTTGAAGCGCCTGGCCGGCCAGACCCTGACCGGCCGCCATCCCATCGTGCCGGCCGCCAACCTGGCGCCGCCGTTGGCCGCCCGCCTGCTCGGCCAACCCGGCCAAAGCCTGACCACCACGCTCGATGCCGGCCTGCAACGCAGCGTGGTGGAACTGCTCGACAGCCAGTTGCGCCTGCTCGCGGAACACCAGGTCGAAGACGCCGCCGCCCTGGTCGTCGACAACCGCACGGGCGAGGTCCTGGCCTATGTCAGCCGCAGCGGATCGAGTTCAAGCTCGCCGGAAAACGATGGCGTCCAGGCCCGGCGCCAGGCCGGTTCCACCTTGAAGCCTTTCCTCTACGCACTGGCCCTGGAACGTCGCTATCTCACCGCCGCTTCGCCGCTGGAGGACACCCCCCTGGCCCTGGCCACGCCGGGCGGCAGCTACGCGCCGGAAAACTACGACCGGCGCTTTCGCGGCCTGGCCAGCGTGCGCCCGGCCCTGGCCGGCTCGCTCAACATCCCGGCAGTGCGTACCCTGGCCCTGGTCGGCCCCGACCTGTTCGTCGAGCGCCTGGCCGACCTCGGCTTCGCCGGGCTGACCGAAGCCGCCGACTTCTACGGCCCGGCCCTGGCCCTGGGCAGCCTGGATGTCAGCCTGTGGGAACTGGTCAATGCCTATCGTACGCTCGCCAACCTGGGCAAGCACGGCGACCTCAGCCTGCTCGGCCCCAGTGACCGGCGCCCGCGGGTGATCGAAGCCGGCGCCGCCTACATCGTCGCCGACATCCTGTCCGACCGGGGCGCACGCGCCGGCACCTTCGGCCTGGAGAACGTCCTGGCCACGCCCTGGTGGAGCGCGGTCAAGACCGGGACCAGCAAGGACATGCGCGACAACTGGTGCGTGGGCTTTACCGACCGCTACACGGTCGGCGTCTGGATCGGCAATTTCTCCGGCGCGCCGATGCACGACGTCTCCGGTGTCAGCGGCGCCGCGCCGGTCTGGCGCCAGATCATGGAACGACTGCACGCCGGGTCGCCGTCGCGCCCGCCCAAGCCGCCGGCCGGCCTGGTGCGCATGGCGGTGAAGCCGCCCGAGGAAGCGGCCCGCCAGGAGTGGTTCATCGCCGGCACCGAACCCGGCGCGCCGGTCTGGCCGGTGGCTCGGCCGCCGGCCGCCATCGTCCAGCCGGCCGACGGCGACATCCTAGCCTTCGACCCCGACATTCCCCTCAGCCACCAGCGCCTGCGCCTGCATGCCACCGACGCGCCCGCCGACAGCCGCTGGCTGCTCGACGACGCCCCGCTGGCCACACCCGACTGGCCGGTCACGCGCGGCCGGCACCGGGTACGCCTGCTCGACGGCACCGGCCAGGAACTCGACCAAGTGGAGTTCGAGGTGCGCTGATCAGCCCAGATGCGGAATATCCACCCATTTGGACACTGAATCGCACCCAACGTGACCATCAAGCTCGTCAGCCCCGACCGGGGCACAGCCAGGTCTTCGACCTGATCCATAGGAAGGTCTGCTTCCCGGATTCAATCTGGCGGCGGTCGCCTCTTTGCAGTCTCTGGACCTAAATTTTCTCGACCACTTCGGCAGCCCGAATATTTCTATGTGGGTCTGTGTCTGAACGCATACCGGCAATGACGCCTTCTCGATCGGCGTTATCCTTGTTCTGGCTCATCTTCCACTTTCCGTCGATTCGGTTGATCGGTATCTCGATGCCGATAATTGCTTTCATCTGGGTAGCGATGTAATCCGTTGGCGCATCGCTAACCGACCACGGTTGGGGCCGCAACATTTCCTGATCGGCTGTCAGGTCGTCCAGTTGCCGCCTCAGCCATGCTGGATCTTCGATCACAGCAGCATGACCCCAGACCTGCACTGTCGCGTAGTTCCATGTCGGGACGACCTTGTGAGTTTCTGCTTTGCTTGGATACCACGACGGTGTGACGTAGCCATCTGGCCCTTGAAAAACGACCAAGCACTCGGCATGTCCCGCAAGCGACTTCCAGTGAGGATTTGCCTTGGCCAAGTGAGCGCGAAGTATGCCGTGCTTGCCTTCATCTGCATAAAGAAGAAACGGAATGGGTGAAGCCTCAAGTCCGGTATCGCCATGTGTAATCAGCAGGCCAAGAGGGTGCTTCACAATCAAGTCGTGCAGTCGTTCGATCCTGCTTTCCCTGAAACTGGAGGGGATATACATGGAAAACTTCTCGTGCTTCCGTTAAGAAGGCTGAAGCATAGCGCACGGTCGATTGTGGCTGGTTGAGGTGAAAGCACAACCTCCTCAATGACGGCTCAAGGTTCGTTGCCGACCCTCGAAGCTACCAAACGGTCGGCACGGTGCGATGCCACAGCCCAGGCGGACGTCCGGGTCGATTTACGCCATTCCCTCTCCCCCAGCCTCTCGCACGGCTCGCGGGGATGACCGTGCGAACCGTGTACCGGCAAGCTCAACGCACCCGGATCGGCACCTAAGTCGCGCCGACCAGGCCCTTCGTCCCGCGCACGATCACGGCCCAACCTATGGGACAGCCCGTCTGGGTGAGGGAAGTCGCTTTTGAGAGGTCGTCGTGATGCGAATATTTAGATATCGCCGGCAATATTATGTTTGCTAGACTTCAAACATCAATTCCGGGTTCACCTGCTTCCTTCATGCAACGTATCGTTCTGGATACCAATGTCATCGTCGCCGGCTTGCAAAATCGCCATGGGGCTTCCAACCGGTTGCTGGGGTTGGTGCCGGAACGCCGCTTCGCTCTGCTGCTGTCTGTGCCGTTGTTTCTGGAGTACGAGGCGGTACTGAAACGGCCGGAACGCCAGGCGGTGCATGGGCTGAGCCACGAGCGCATCGACACCGTGCTGGCGGTGTGGGCGAGGTTTGGTGTGCCGGTGCATCTGCATTACCTGTGGCGGCCCCAATTGCGGGATGCGGGGGACGAGATGGTGTTGGAAACGGCGGTGAATGGGCGCGCGGATGGGCTGGTGACGTTCAATATCCAGGATTTCAAACCCGCCGCCAACCGTTTTGGTATTGAACTGTTGACGCCGGCCCAATGGCTGGCCACTAGGAGATCCTCATGAGCAACTATGCCCTGCGTGTGCCCGATTCGCTGCTCAGCGCCGCGCGCCGTCTGGCGGAAGCGGACAACACCTCGATGAACCAGTTTTTTGTTTCCGCCATCGCGGAGAAAGTTTCGGCCATGGAAACCGCGAAGTTCTTCGCCCAGCGCGGCGAGAACGCGGATGTGGCGGCCTACCTGGCCATCCTGGAACAGGCACCGGATGTGGCGCCGGTGGCGGGGGATGAAATCGCGTAGGTTGGGCTGAGGCACGCAGCCCAACAAGACGATGGCACTGTGGGATGTTGGGCTTCCTGCTCATCAACCTGACGCAATGTAATCGAACCTACGCAGTTGGTTCATGGCGACGCCCGAACCGCTACCCATATTCATGATTTGGCTTGAGAATCTGCCCGATTTCGACGCCACGCCCTCCCTTGATAACGAGGCGTCGATCGCCGCCTATCTGACGGGCTTCCTGAGAGTAAATGACCCGGCCTTGCTGGCTGCGGCGCTCGGCGACATCGCGCGCGGCATGAGCGATATCGCCAAGGCATCCGGGTTTACCCGCGAGGCGCTGTACAAGGCATCGCGCCCGAATTGAATCCGACGCTTGATCCAGTGCGCACTGGTTTGGCAACGCCATTCTGGAGCGGGCTTGCTCGCGAGCGCCGCCAGCGCGTTGGGCTGACGAAGGAAGACCAATATTTCAATGCTGCGCAGGCGTGTTGGGTTTCGTGCCTCGGCCCCACCTACGCGGTGATACGTTCGGGCAAACCCGGAATCTGAAGGGGGTTGATATGAAAATCTTGTTGGGTTTGTGGGAAATACTGCTCGCGTTGGCCTCGGCCCCCGCCTAGCAAGCCGGGTCATCGGAGGCAAATCTTGCTCCGGCGTGCTCAACGCACCCGGATCGGCACCGAAGTCGCGCCGACCACGCCCTTCGTCCCGCGCACGATCACGGTGATGTCGTACGCGCCCGGGTCGGAGGCGAAGAAGGTCACCGTGTCGCCGTCGCCGGCATGGTTGCCGCCCCATTCGTAGCGCAGTTCGCCTTCGTCACCCCGGGCGTTTTCCAGCACCGCCTTGATCTCGACGAATTCGCCCGGCTCGGCCTCGGTCTTGGCGGCGACCAGGCGGACGTAGGGGTCCTCGCTGGCGGTCCGGGCCGGCGCCGCAGGGGCCACCGAAGAGGACGGCCCAGCTGATTGGTGGCCCACCTTGAGGGTGGCCAACATGGCTTCCACCTCGTCGCGCAGGCCTTGGAAGCGGTCCGCCGCCTCGGGCCGGGTGTCGTAGACCACGATCTTGCGTCCTTGTTCGTCGGTGATGACTTCCAGGAAACCCACGGTTTCAACGTGGTAGTCGATGGCCACTTGCACCCGGCCGTGCTTCAGGAAGGCCTGGGCTCGGGCGCCG
Organism: Pseudomonadota bacterium; assembly: GCA_049322515.1. Lineage (GTDB taxonomy): Bacteria > Pseudomonadota > Gammaproteobacteria > Burkholderiales > Thiobacillaceae > Parasulfuritortus. The sequence goes on along the minus strand of JBMOQW010000021.1, from coordinate 46,867 downwards.
TAGCGTTCCGGCATCTCGACCGGGCGCGGTGGCCAGCGCACGATCTCGCCCTCGAAGCGACCGAGCCGGATCGGGGTCACGCGCGGCGCTTCGCCCTGGCGCTTGCTGAAATTGAAATGTTCCTCGGCGAGGGCGTTGAGCGCCTGGTCGGTATGGTTGACGCGCATGGCGAAGCTCGCCTTGGCGTAGACATGATTGCCCTTGCGCGGACTATTTTCTTCCAGGGTGAACTCGCGCCAGTTGACCCGGCCGTCGTCGACCTGCTGCCAGCCGGACGGCACGTCGGTCGCGATCTGGATCGGCCGCACGGTCACCGGCACCGCACGTACCGTGCCGGCTGCGACCGGGGCTTGGCCGGGATCGGGTTCAGGCAGATCGGGCGGCGGCGCGGCCTCGGCGCGCGCCATGGCCTCTTCCATCTCGCGCAGGATTTTCTCCCGCTCCGCATCCGGCATCGCCTCCAGCTTGCGTTCGAATTCTTCCATCTCGCGCTCGGCCTTGGCCAGGTCAGCCATGGCCTGGTCGAGCTGGCTGGACAGGCTGGCGGCGCCGTCCAGGAAGATGAAGGCCAGATCCAGGTCTTCCGGGTGCTCGATGTCCTGCACTTGGGGCGCCTGGACCTCGATGTCGATGCGGCGCTCGGTGACCTGCTCTGAGACCACCTCGACCGGATACTTGAACACGCCGCCGGGTCGACCACTGGGGTCGAACGACAGGGTCAGGAAATCCTGCTCGGTCAGCCGGGTGCCGCGCGGCAGCAGCATGACCCGGTAGCGGCCGGGCTTGAAGGCCGGGGTCTCGGCGCGATCCCAGGACAGCTTGAAGGTCTCGCCCGCCATCAGCTCGGTGGGCATGGCGAGGCGGGCCTGGGCCAACGGTTCGACCACCGCGCGGGCGCGGGTGACGACATCCACGTTGCCTTTCACGACGCGCTGAAAGTCGCGCTCCAGCAGGCCCTGGGCATCGAGCACGTCGAACGCCTCGCCGGCGCCACCGCCCACGCTGATGTCCACCTTGAGCCGGAAACTTGCCTCGACCGGATAGTTGCCGCGGCCAGGCAGCGTGCATTGCACCGGCGCGAACAGGTCGTCCAGGCCGACATAGGCCTTGAGCACCTGCTTCTGGCCGTGGCAGGTCCAGGTCACCTCGCCCCAATAGCTGAAGTAGACCAGGTGCTTGGTGCCCCCGAGCGGCCGGATGCGGTCCTCCATGCGGCGCAGCAGGTCGCGCATCTCGCGTGGATCGACGCTGCTGTCCAGGCGCAGGGTGACCCGGGCGCCGCTGCCGTCTTCGGCTTCGGCCGGCTGCGGCTGGACCACGGCGCGGAGCACCGCCTTTTCCATCAGGGCATCGAGCTCCAGGGCCAGGTCGATGTACTCGACCATGACGTTCCTGCGTTCGCGCAGCCATTCGGCGGTGACAATGGGCGTCATGCGCGCCACCAGGGCCTGCCAGACGCCGGCCCGTTTCTCCCGGCCGACCTCGCTTTCCGGCACGCCAGTGTCGCGCAGCATCGAGATATGCGTGGCCTGGCTTTCCACCGCCCGGCGCACCTCGTCCGGCGAAGCCAGGGTGAGCGCCAGCTGCCGGATGCTCATCTCCTTGCGGCTGAAGCCCTCGAAGCCCTTGACCGAGGAAATGCCGGCCAGGAAGTGTTCCCACTCCTGGGCGCGCACCGCCATGTCGTAGCCGGCTTCCTTGGCCGTCTCGATCATGTGGTTGGCGAGCAGGGTGACGGCGCCGACCGGCAGCGAGGCCAGCATCGCCACTTCCACGCCAGCCTGGCGCAAGGCGGTCTCCATGCCCCGCTCGCCCCAGGTGCCGGCGGTCTGCCAGGTCGAATAGACGAGGAACACGCCTTGCAGGGTGCGCTCGAACAGCACCCAGTTGTCGGCGGTTTCCCAGGTCCGGCGGAACCATTCGCCGAGCTTGCCATACCGGCTCGGCGCGCGTGGGTCGAGGATCGCCATCAGGATCTGCCGGTCGGTGGTCCCCGGATGTCGCGCCAGCTGGCCGAGCAGCGAGGCCTGCATGCGGGCGCCCTTGATGAAGCGCTGGGCCTGGCCCAGGTTGAGCTGGCCGCGCCCGGCCTGGGCGATGAGGTCGTCCAGCTGGCCGAAGGTCTCGCTCAAGGCGCCGGCCGACAGGTTGCCTTTCCGGGCCGCCAGGTTGAGGGTCGACTTGAGTCGCTTGAGATATTTGGCGACCAGCTCGGGATCACCCTCGTGCAGCGCTTCGAGCGCCTTTTCCGCCCACTGGGCGGACAGGTTGGCGGCGCCACCCAAGGTATAGCGGCCCTGGCCCTCGGCCAGGTGCACCAGGTCGACGAAGCCGGCCCGGACGCCCTTGCCGGAGTTCCAGAACAAGCGCCCGCCGGCCTCGAATTCCTGGATCGCCGCCGTGGTGCCCTCGCCCCAGACGCCCTCGATCAGGCGGCCGCCCAGGTTGGGCACCGAACCGAGCTTCCGGAACACCGCCGCCGCGGTCTTGTCGTTCACCACCTCGCGCATCAGCTGGGGCGGCGCGTACAGGTTCACGCTCTGCAATATCTTGCTGACGATGGCCTCACCGCCCTGGCGCGCCAGCGCCTTGGCCTGGGCCGGCTGGAAGCCGTACTTGATCAGGGTCTGCTCGATCGCCTGGGCACTGGCATGCTTCGGGAACAGCGACCGGATGCCGTCGCGCAGTCGATCCTGGGCCAGTCGCCAGCGGTGTGCGATGGCCTGGTCCTTGCCCTTCATGACCAGGCGCAAGTCGTGGTCGGAGGTGCCGCCCAGGAGCGGGTCGGCATAGGCCCGCGAGATCGGGCCCCGGGTCGACTGGCCGACCGGACGCAGCCACGAGCCCTGGCCGATGACTTGCAAGGCGGGGTCGGCCATCAGCAGCCGGTCGAGTTGTTCCAGGACGATCCGGCGCGTGCCCTGCACCTGGGGCAGGGCCTCGGTCAGCGCCGCCCCGGCCGGCATCACCAGGCACAGCGCCCACCCCACGAACACCGCGATGCGCAGCATTTGTCATCCTCGAGTGGCACACTCCCCAGCATAGGCCGAATAACGGATGACCATGTCGGCAAATAGCCTATATTTTTAGTCAACTATTGCGACACCCGCGCCGCGTCCGTAGAATCGCCCCCTGAATTCCAACCACCACTCCGGAGTCACGCATGGAACACCAACTGCCCGCCCTGCCCTACGCCAAGGACGCCCTGCAACCGCACATGTCCGCCGAGACTTTCGACTATCACTACTCGAAGCACCATCAGGCCTACGTCACCAACCTGAACAACCTGATCAAGGGCACCGACTTCGAGAACAAGTCGCTGGAAGACATCGTCAAGAGCGCCCCGGCCGGCGGCGTCTACAACAACGCCGCCCAGGTCTGGAACCACACCTTCTTCTGGAACTGCATGAAGCCGAACGGCGGCGGTGCCCCGACCGGTGCCCTGGCCGACGCCATCAACGCCAAGTGGGGCAGCCTGGACGAGTTCAAGAAGGCCTTCCAGACCAGCGCCGTGGGCAACTTCGGCAGTGGCTGGACCTGGCTGGTGAAGAAGGCCGATGGTTCCCTCGACATCGTCAACATGGGCGCCGCCGGCACCCCGCTGACCACCGGCGACAAGGCCCTGCTCTGCGTCGACGTCTGGGAGCACGCCTACTACATCGACTACCGCAACCTGCGTCCGAAGTTCGTCGAGACCTTCCTGAACAGCCTGGTCAACTGGGACTTCGTCGCGGCCAACTACGCCTGAGTTTGCGAACCCTCGAACCGGAGTAGCCATTCAATACCCGACCCTCCGGTTGACCCCTAAGGGCCGCGACTGAGCGGCCCTTTTTTTTGAATTCAATGCAGCGCCCAACCCGATGGGGGGGTGGGTAGATCAGTAAAGAGGACACATTCGTGATGCTACTATTACTTTAGTTAACATGCTTTCATAAGATCATTCAGCTACACCTTCCGGCCGTTCAGTGCACTGCGTAATCCGATGAGCAGCCTGATGGGTCGTGCAATATTGGGATGCGCCATACCCAGGGGAGCCGAGGGATGAGATTGGCTGAGGAGGATTTGCATCGTATCTGGACACTCTCCAACGAGTTGTCGGATGCCGAAAATGCGGAACATGCGATCGACATTCTGTTTGATCGAGCGCTGCAGATATTGCCGTCCGACTCTGCCGTGGCATTCCCGTTTGAATCACCACTGACCGACATCGCCGACAATGGACACCAGTCGCGGGACATGGGCGATCTGAACAGCGTAGCAGCCGATTACGCAACGCATTACCATCGGTTGGACCCGCTGAACATACTGGAAGCCCCCCAGAACATGAATCGGGCACTCCGGACGACAGATGTCATCAGTCGGGCCAAGTATCGTAACAGCGAGTTCTACCGGGATTTCTCCCACCCGCTTGGCATCGAAGCGGTCCTGGGGGTTTGTGTGGCCTTGGCTGGCAAACCCGTCTATGGCATCGCCTTCCACAGAAGCAGCAACGCGCGGCAATTCTCCGTAGAGGATCGGACCCGCTTAACCCTTGTGGCGCCCATATTGGCGCATAGCCTGTACGCGCTGCGCATGCGCCGGCTGACGGCACGGTGGCAGGACGATAAGTCAGGGGTTGCGGTCTGGCAGATCGAATCAAGTACAGGACACGGTCTTTGCAATGCCGAGGCCGAGCGGCTGGTCCGTTTGCTTCCAACCCATCGTTTGGGGCCGCAAATGCGCGATGGCTTCCCGGTAATCGTCCAGCGGCTCATCGATCGAATCCAGTTGGCAGTGTCGAACCAAACCGGGATACCGATGCGCCCCATGTCAGAGTCGATATCAAGTCAATGGGGGAGTCATTGGTACGCGTTCACCGTGACCGCACTTCCCACAGTGTCAGCCTACGGCTTGAACGCCCCTTTGGTGGTGACCGCGGTTCGCCGTTCCACGGGCCACGAAATCGACGACCGGCTGCGTGGCTTGGGACTGACAGAGCGGGAGCGGGAAATCACCCGCTTGATCGTGCGGGGCTTTACCAACAAAGAAATCGCCAGGAATCTATCCATCACGGAGCAAACCGTGAAGGATCATCTGCGCTCCATATTCATCAAGGCTGATGCAGGCAGCCGCACCCGACTGATCGCGCGACTGGTGTGGGGAGACTGAACAGGACGTTCCCAGTAATCGCGCATTGAGTGGTAGAGGTCAGGTGGCTTTTAGTCGCCTTCAACAACCACCTGGCCGCCATGATGGTATTTCCCACTTTGGTGGGATGGTTATGACATCTGTCCAGGCCTATCTTCCCCGCATATTCAGAGACAGCGAAAACCGCATGGGGATCGCCTCTGCCCATCAACCATAGCTTTGCGTCAACACTCCTCTACATAGGCCGGAGACGAACAATGTCTGACATTGCTGTCATCAATCATGTCAAAACCCTGTCGAGGTTGTTGGGTGGTCTGAATCCATATCATGGCGCCAAGGGCGTGTCTTCAAAAACAAGCCGCGCCACCCACGTGCCCATGCCTGACTCGGCGCTACCAGGACCAGGCAGGATCGATGGGCATGCTACGCCGGGACAAGGTATTTGGCGAGGTATCATGCGCTGGCTCGGCTGGGTGATGATCCTCGCTTCGACCGAGGGTCTTGCCGTTTCGCTTCCTGCGTGCGAGATGGCTTCCGTGGGCACGTACGATGTGGTCAGCACGTGTGGATACACATGGAGCGGACAGCAAAACCGGATCGGCCTGAGCACCTTGGGCATCGATTGGAAATCAGGCGTATATGCCACAGCCAATCCAGGTGCCATTGCCAATATTCCCAGTGAGGGTCAGGGCGGTGCACACGGTACGGGGGTCGATGTCGACCCGGGGGATTGCTCATCGTATAACTACGACGGCAATAGCACTTGGGGCGCGCACCACTATGGATGTTTTAAATCCATTCAAGCCAATGGCGTCGTTTACATCAAAGTGCAATACGACCCCACAACCGGGGCCCTGCTGGGCGCTTCTTCGTATGCTTCGCAACCCAGCTGGGGGGTCACGCCCAATGCCAGCCCGAGCGCCGGCGGCGTGGTTTTCTGTGACAGTCCGGTGGATTACAACAGCAGTACGCCGACGCATTGCACCGTTTCAGCGAACGCGGGCTACGATTTCAGCAGCTGGGCAGGCGATTGCGCCGGGACGCCAATCGACTCGGATTGTACGTTCATCAATGTCACGTCGATGAAAACCGCCACGGCGATCTTCACGCAGGAAACACGCAGCTTCGCCACCGCGACCAGCGGCAATGGTTCGGGTTCACTGAACGGCAGCACGCCCGGTGGCAGCTATAGCCATGGCACCAACATCACGCTTGCCGCGGCCGCCAATCCCGGCAGCACGTTCGCTGGGTGGAGCCCTGCCAGTTGCTTGGACGGTTTCAGCCTAACCGCTGACACGACCTGTACCGCCACCTTCACGCTCGACACGCATACCTTCGCCACCGCAACCCACGGCAACGGTTCCGGTACGGTGAATGGCAGCACGCCCGGTGGCAGTTATGACTACGGTACCAGCATCACACTTGCCGCAGCCGCCAATCCAGGAAGCACGTTCACTGGGTGGAGCCCTTCCAGTTGCTTGGACGGCTTCAGCCTGACCGCTGACACGACCTGTACCGCCACTTTCACCCTTGATGATTATTCTGTAACGGCAAGTGCGGCAGGTGGGGCTGGCGGAAATCCAGCGTGTACGCCGAGTTCTGTACATTACGGCGATAGCAGCACGTGCTCGGCAAACACAGCGCCCGGTTACAGCTTCGTCAACTGGAGCGGCGACTGCGCAGGGCAACCTGAATCTTGCGCCCTTAACAACATACAGGCCAACAAGGTATCGACGGCCAACTTCGCCATATTGACTAGCAGTCAGCAAGCCATACCGACCCGCGCCAGCGGCGTGGCCGCAGACCTGACCATCGCGGGGTGTGATGCCATTGATGCGGCTAGCTTTGTTGATGCACCCGAAGAGGCCCCGTATACGTTCCCGTTCGGCCTGCTCGATTTCTCGGCCAGCAGTTGCGCCAGTTCGGTCACCGTGACGATGGTTTTTTCACAAGACGTCCCGGAGGGTACGCAGTTCTACAAATGCCAGAACGATAGCTGTAGCCCCTACCCGGCGACCATCGTCGGCAATACGGTGACCTATTCGGTGACGGATGGGGGCACGGGGGATGCGGACGGGGTCGTGAACAATGCCATTGCCGACCCGGCCGGATTGGGATTCCCTTCAGGTCTGGCGACGATTCCGACTCTGGACAGGTGGGCTTTGATGATATTGGCTGGCATGCTGGCCATGATGACTTCCGTCATGCGGTATCGTCGGTCGTCCTGACCTGAAATTCACAACTCCATCGTCGACACGATTGCAATGTCCAGGCTGGTGCCTTGGTTCTTGATTGGTAGACACCCAGGCGCTTTCAGCCTGCCTGCCATGCAGCGTACCAATCCGCCAGCGCCTCCCCGGGCATCGGCTGGGCATAGTGATAACCCTGCATGACATGGCAGCCCATGGCACGCAGGGCTTCGACATGGGACTCGCTCTCGACGCACTCGGCCACCAGATCGAGGCCGAGGCTCTCGCCCATCGCGATGATGGCCCGCACCAGGGCAGCATCACTGGGATCATCGACCAGATCACGCACGAACGAACCGTCGATCTTGATGAAATCGATGGGAAAACGCTTGAGCAGGCTGAGTGAGGAATATCCCGTGCCGAAATCATCCATGCCGACCTGGATGCCTGCAGAGCGAACAGATTCCAGAATCGCCATGGCCTGACCAGGGTTCTGGGTCATGTGGCTTTCAGTGATCTCGATGGCAATCCGGTGAGATTCGACCCCATGCTGCTTGAGCGGAGACTGGATCGCGTCGGCGCACTGGCTCCGCCGGAAGGAGCGTGGCGACACGTTGACCGTGACATGAAAGCCCGACAGGCCGTCCGCATCCCAGGCCTTGATCTGCCGACAGACGGAATCGAACAACCAGTCGGTCACCCGGTCGATGAGGCCGAGGTCCTCGAGCACCTTCACGAATTCGGTCGGCGTGACCGTCCCCAATTCATCGTCGTGCCAGCGCAACAGGCTCTCCAATCCGACCAGGCGATGCTTGCGGCTGTCGACGATCGGCTGGTAGACGATCCTGAATTCCTGTTGATCGACTGCGCGTCGCAGGCGGTTGTCCAAGGCAAGCCGGCGCATCGCCGCCTGTTTCATGTTGGGCATGAAGTAGGCCATGGTGCCATGCCCCGCAGCCTTGGCATGGTACATCGCCGTATCGGCATGCTTGAGCAGGTCAGAGACGGTCTCCCCGTCGCCCGGGTAGATCGCGATGCCGATGCTGGCACCGGTATGGATTTCCTGGTCACCGACTTGAAAAGGCCGCGACAAGGCCTCGATGATCTTGACCGCCGCCGAACCAGCAACCGAAACCGCCTGCTCACGGGTTTCGATATCGGCCAGGATGATGGTGAACTCGTCGCCGCCGAGCCGAGACACGGTGTCGCTTCCCCGCACGGTACGCCGCAGACGATCGGCAACGCGCTGAAGCAGCAAGTCGCCGCTCTGGTGACCGAGGCTGTCGTTGATGGCCTTGAAACCGTCGAGATCGAGAAACAGCAGGGCGACATAACCACCGTTTCGATTGCCGCGCACCAGGGCATTCTTCAGCCGATCATTGAACAAAACCCGATTGGGCAGATCGGTCAGGGTATCAAAGTGAGCAAAGTGCTCGATGCGCAGTTGGCTGAGCTTTTTCTCCGTGATGTCGCTGAAGATGGCGATGTAGTACTGGAGCTTGCCCTGGGCATCGCGAATGGTCGAGATGCCCAACCATTCGGCATACACCTCGCCGCTCTTGCGCTTGTTCCAGATTTCTCCCTGCCAGTGGTCGCGATCCTTGAGGGTCTGCCACATCCGCTGGTAAAAACCGGCATCGTGCCGGCCGGAGGACAAGAGCGCCGGGGTCTTGCCGATGGCCTCCTTTTCGCTGTATCCGGTGACCAGGGAAAAGGCCCGGTTGACCCGCAGGATGCGGGTTTGCGCATCGGTGATCAGGATGCCCTCGTTGCTTTCCTCGAACACGCTGGCGGCCAGCCGACGTTGTTCGTCGGCACGCCGGCGCTCTTCCTCGAGGGCGGTGCGGTAGCTGACATCGATCATGCTCAGGCGGATGGTTTCACCATCGGCCCCCCGGCTGCCACGTATCTCGACCCGGACGACACCGCCCTGACGCCGGCGCAAGCTGATCTCCAGGGGTTCGGCAGAATTGCCGGCGGCGATCCGGGCCAGGTAGTGCAACAGGTTCTGGCGCTGCGGCGCGTCAACGGCATGGGGCGGCAACAAGTGACCAGCCAGCTTGCGTCGTTCGACGCCGAGCAGCTCGACTGCGGAGTGGTTACCTTCCCGGATCGCCCCCACCGAATCAGTCAGGAAGTAGGCCACCGGGGCGAAATCAAAAAGATCCTGGTAGCGCTGCCGGGTCTCGGACAGCTGCGACTGGGTGAGGCGCAATTCCTCGTTCTGGCTGCGCAGCTCTTCCTGGTGCAGGCGCAGCTCTTCGATGGCAACCAGATACTCTTGTTCGGTCGCCTCCAGTTCGGCGATCCGGTTCCGCAGGTCGTCGATCGGTCGTGCGAAGTCATCCATGCCTGACACGCCTCAGCCAGCGGATTTGCGCAGGGTGATGTGTGGCCCCAGGCAGGCCGCCACCGAGGCCACTGTCTGGCGCTCTTCCGGCAGGAAAGCGGCCTCGTCGAAGGCCGGCCGATCCTCGAGATAGACCAGTTCGATCTGGCCCAGCTTGCGGCCCCGCCAGCGAATGGGCTCGGTCAGGCACCAGCCAGACTCGGCAAATCCTGGCGAAGCCCATTGTCTGCGGCCGACCTTGATGCGCACAGCCGCCACTTCGGGATAGCGGCAGACCCGAACCAGTCGCTCCGCCAGGGCGGGATACATCTGATCTTCCGGCAAGTCGAAACGATGCATCTGCGCCATCACGTCGAGCAGCCCCCAGAGTTCCTTGTTGCGCTCGCCCAGCTGGCGGTGCTCGGCGAGATCGACAGCGGTGAAGATGACACCCTCGCTCAGGTCGTCGACGTTCAAGGGGGTCGATGTGAGCAAAACCTCGAATACCCGGCCGTCTGCGGTGCGCCAGCGGGTTTCCACCGTGCCGGTGCCATGGCGGCTGATCTGGGCATATTTCTCGCGGCCGACATAGTCGAAATCCTCATCGCTGGGATAAATCACCCGGCTGCTGTGGCCGACGAGCTCGGTGCGATCGAAACCGACCATGGCGAGCATGGCATCGTTGACCCAAACGAAGGTTCGGTCGCGCACCAGGCCAATGCCCACCGGGGCGCTGCGCAGGATGCCGTCGATGGTCTCGCGGCTGTTCTGGAGCTCCTCGCGTGCCGCCTGCAGGGCATGCTCGGCCCGCTTGTGTTCGGTCACATCGCGCACCACGCCCATCATGCGGAGTGGACGACCATGTTCATCCCGGAACACCCGGCCCTTCTCGGCCATCCAGCGCACCGAGCCGTCCGGCCAGACGATGCGGTGCTCGATGTCGTAAGGCACGTCGTTTTCCACCGCCATATCGACTGAACGCTGGACGAAATCGCGGTCCTCGGGATGCACGGCCTGCATGAAGGCCTCGTAGGTCCCGGCCCAGGCACCCTCGGCAAGGCCGAACATGGACTCGATCTGGGCCGACCAGTCCAAAGCGCCGGTCAGGATGTCCCAGTCCCACGAACCCTGGACGGCAGCCTGCATGGCCAGGGCGTAGCGCTGTTCATTGCGGCGCAGTTCGATCATGGCGCGCCGGGTCGGCGTGATGTCCACCAGGTTGAGCACTACGCCAGAACGGTGACTGCCGCTGGCATGGTAGGGCGTCAGCTGCATGTAGTAGGCACTGCCATCCTGGCAGTCCACCTCCTGCTCGATATCGATGCCCTTTTCCAGCACCTGGCGGGCTTTTTCCACCAGGTCGACCAGCAGCAGCTGGTGGTTGACGTGCTCCAGCGGCCGGCCGAGGTCGCTGTGCATGATGTGGAAGACGCGCGCCACCGGCGGCGTGAAGCGACGCACCCTGAGCTTCTCGTCCAGGAAGATGGTGGCCACGTGGCTGCTGGCAAGCAGGTTGTCGAGGTCGCCGTTGAGGTCGGTCAGCTCGTTGATCTTGCTCTGGTACTCGGCATTGACCGTGTACAACTCTTCGTTCACCGACTGCAATTCCTCGTTGGTGGATTGCAGTTCCTCGTTGCTGGCCAGCAGTTCCTCGTTGGTGGCTTGCAACTCCTCGTTGGAGGTCTCCAGTTCCTCGACCGTAGCCTGGAGGTTCTCGCGCGTGAATTGCAGCTCCTGTTCCAGATCCTGGATGCGCTGCTCCGCCTCGCGGTCGAGATCGAAGGTGGCAGCGGCACGATGGCCGGCCTCGGCAGCCGCGGGTGACGGCTCGATCAAGATTGCCACCAGCGATTCCTGGCCCTTCTTCTCCGGCAGCGGCCGGATATGCATCTGCACCAGATCGGTCTTGTCGTCCCGGCGTACGTGGATGTTGGAGTAGGTCAGCTCCTTGCGTTCCTTGAACGCTTTCTGCAACCCCGTGGCGACCGGAATGGCCAGATCCTTGTGGGCCATCTTGGTGACGTCGTTGGTCAGCTTTCCTGAGGGCAGCCTGAAATAGCCTTCGCTGTCACCCACCAGATGCACCAGTTCGAGCGCCTCGTTGACCACCAGGGTGAGCGGCACGTAGTCGCCCAGAAGGCCACGTACCAGGCGGTCGAGGACACGTTCTTCCTCGTAGCCGCGCAGGCCAGCCTGACCGAGGCTGAGCATGCGCGGACGCATCATCCGCGCGGTGGCGTCGAAAGGCGCCAACTGTTCGCCGCGCATCAGGTTGCGGCGACCGCGCGAGCGAAACAGCTTGAGCTTCTGGTGCACCATATCGTACTGGTCACCGGCATCGCCGACGGATTCGCTGGTGCCAAGCACCAGAACACCCCCCTCGTTGAGGGAGAAGCTGAACAGATCGAGGGCCTTCCTCTGCAATACCGGCTGAAGATAGATCAGCAGGTTTCGGCACGAGACCAAGTCGATATTGGTAAAGGGCGGATCCTTGAGCAGGTTGTGCTGGGCGAACACCACCATCTCGCGGATGTTGCGCGCGATGTGGTAGCTGTCATCCTTGCGGTAGAAATATTTCGTCAGCAGGTGCGCTGGCAAGTCGGCCGCGATGCCTTCGGGATAAACGCCATTGCCGGCCATCTGCACGGCATCCCGGTCGACGTCCGTGGCGAACACCTTGACGTCGCAGGCCTTGCCCAGGCTCTCCATGACCTCGCGGCACAGGATGGCCAGGGTGTAGGCCTCCTCACCGGTGGAACACCCGGCGCTCCACAGGCGGACCTCGCGGCCTTCCTTGTTGGCAAAGAGTTCCGCCAACAGATGTTCGGCCAGATAGTCCCAGACGTCCTTGTCTCGGAAGAAATTGGTCACCCCGATCAGCAGTTCCTGGTAGAGGGTGGCCACCTCGCCAGGATAGCGTTCCAGATATTTGACGTAGTCGCGCAGCTCGTTGATCTGCTTGATGCTCATCCGTCGGCCGATGCGGCGCACCACGGTAGACGGCTTGTAAAAGGTGAAATCGACCTTGCTGCGCTCGCGCAGCAAGGCGAAGATGCGCGTCATGCCATCCTCGTCCGACAGCATGGTGTCCGGGATGTCGGTCTTGGCGGCGTAGGGGTGCTTGACGAATGACAGGAGTTGCTGAGGCATCTCCGCCGGCGACAGGATGAAGTCAGCCAACCCAGTGGCAATGGCGCTCTTTGGCATGCCGTCGAACTTGGCGGTCTCCTCGTCCTGGACCATGACCATGCCACCCGCCTCCTTGATGGCGCGGATACCCCGGGTGCCATCTGAACCAGTGCCTGACAAGATGACGGCGATGGTCTTCTCGCCCTGATCCTCGGCCAGTGAGCGCATGAACAGGTCGATGGGCAGGTTGATGCCCCGGTTATGCTCCTGGTCTGACAACAGCAGCTTGCCGTGGAAGATGCTCAGGTTTTTCTTGGGCGGGATCAGGTAGACGTGGTTGGCCTGCACCCGCATGCCATCCTCGGCCCGGTGCACCGGCATGACGGTATGTTTCGAGAGCAGTTCAGCCATCATGCTCTTGTAGTCGGGCGACAGGTGCTGGATGACTACAAAGGCCAACCCAGATTCGGATGGCATGTTCTTGAAGAACGATTCAATCGCCTCCAAACCACCGGCCGAGGCCCCAATGCCAACGTAATAGGTGGGCGGAATTGACATGGGAGATATACCTACCTTGTGCGTGGTTTAGTACATTGTAACCACGTTTACACACGCATGGTCACCTCGGCAGGCGCATCCGGGCATGCCTATCGCCCGACCACGCCCAGACACCAGCCCCGGCGTGGCATGACAACGACGGGTACAGCGTCGGTCAGGACGTCAATCCCCGCCGCCGCAACCCCCTCCATCGCCGCCGCCACTGTCACCGCCATCGCCGAAGCCATCGGTACCACCGTCATAAGCACTGCTGCTGAGATCGCCGCCACAATGGACGCCGCCGCCGGTCGGATCGTGGCCACGCAGCTTGGTGCAGTCCGGGGTGTAGTGAAAGCCGTCAGCGATGCCCAGCTTGGCGTCGAGGGCGAACAGCAGCGGCAACCGGGTCGGATGGCGCGGGTCGATATTCTCTTCCTTGCAGGCCTGCCACCAGACCCGGCGCAGGCCGGTGTTGTCGCGCCGGTCAGCCCCCAGCACCACAGCCGGGGTATGGTGCAGCATGCCGCCGAAGGCCCGCTTGCAGAAGGCTTCGTAGTGACGGGTATAGAGGATGAACTCGTGCCAGAGGTCGTCCACCACCTGCGAAGGCATGGCGACGAAACGGCGACCGCCCTTGAGATAGGCCAGGAAGAACTGGCGCAGCCCGCGTCCGACCAGGTGCCGGTCCTTGTCGGTCAGCCCGGGGCGCCGCTTGGCCAGCCGGTCGAGCAGGCCGGGCGGGAAGGCATAGCCGCGGATAAACTCGGCGCGGGCCAGGGCACGCCAGCGCAGCCAGAGCACACTGGTGATGACGGCCGACACGGCCATGATGACGATCAATGCGGTGGACATGCCGACCCCGCTCCTTGGGCTGAACCTGCGGCATTATGCCGAATCGCGCCAGCGCTGCGCACCGCCCGCTGGAGCCGCCAGCGGGCGAGTCTTGACCAGGTGTTCCGTCTACACTGAGAGCAGGCTTCACCTGCAAGAGATCAACCGATGAACAAGTGGATCGTTGCCTGGATCTGCCTATGCCTGGGGCTACTTTCGGCCCGCCCGGGTCTGGCCGAAGATGCCTGGGTGCTGCCGGGGCCGGAAGGCCAGCCGGTGGTGCAACTGTATTTCTTCTGGGCACTGACCTGCCCGCATTGCACCGAGGCGCACCCATTCATCGAGGCCATCGCGGCCGAGCGGCCCTGGCTACGCCTGCACGATCTCGAACTGACCCGACATCCGGACCACGTCGCGCGCTACCAGGCCCTGGCGACCCGGCTCGGCCAGGACGCTGCCTCGGTACCGGCCCTGGTGTTCTGCGGCGAGATGCACGTCGGCTGGGACAGCGACGCGACCACCGGCGCGCTGCTCCGTGAACGGCTCGACGCCTGCCGCGTGCGCGCCGCGCAAGGCACGCTCACCGTCGTCCCGGAAACACCCGGCAACCTCGATCTGCCGCTGTTCGGCCACATCGACCCGGCCCGCCTGTCCCTGCCGGCCCTGACCGTGATGCTGGCGGCACTGGACGCCTTCAACCCCTGTGCGTTTTTTGTCCTGCTGTTCCTGCTCTCCATGATGGCGCACCAGAAAAGCCAGCGCCGCATGCTGCTCATCGGCGGGGTGTTCGTAGCGGTGTCCGGACTGATGTATTTCGCCTTCATGGCGGCCTGGCTGAATGTCTTCCAGCTGTTCGGCCACCTGGCCTGGGTGACCCTGGCGGCAGGCGCGCTGGCGGTCTTCGTCGGCGTGGTCAACGTCAAGGATTTCTTTCTGTTCGAGCGGGGCCTCAGCCTGTCGATCCCGGCCTCGAAGAAGCCGGACATCTTCCGCCGCGCGCGCGCCATCCTGAACGCCAAACGCCTGCCGGCGATGCTCGCCGCCACCCTGTTCCTGGCCATCGCGGCGAATTTCTACGAACTGCTCTGCACGGCCGGCTTCCCGATGGTCTACACCCGGCTGCTGACCCTGGCCGACCTGGCCCCGACCGCGCGCTACGCCTATCTCGCTGCCTACAACCTGATCTATGTGGTGCCGCTGGCCCTGATCGTGGTCGCCTTTGCGCGCAGCCTGGGCAGCCGCAAGCTGACCGAGCGCGAGGGCCGGCTGCTCAAGCTGCTCTCGGGCACCATGATGCTGGGCCTGGGCGGGTTGCTGCTGTTCGCCCCCAGCCTGATCAGCCGGGTCGGCATCGCCTTCGGCCTGATGGCCTTGGCGGTGGCGGTTACCTGGCTGGCGGCCCGGCTGACCCGCCCGGGACACGATAAAACGCGATAGTGTTACGCTGGATCTTTGTCGAGGAGCTGGCCATGCCCCGTCCCGCGCTGCTCGTGTCATGCCTGACCGCCGTGGCCCTGTCGAGCAGCGGCACCCAGGCCGGGCCCACCGAGGAAGAACTCTGGTTGATGGGCACCGAAACGGTGAACGACGGCCAGCTGCACTTCCTGACCACGCCGCCGGCCCAGCCGGTGCACCTGCACCAGAACAACATCGTGCTGACGCCATCCAGCCTGGTCGACGGCTGGGCCCGGCTGGAGCAATGCCACAGCCACATCGATGCGGTACCGCGCAGCCAGATCACCTACAGCGCCAAACGCATCCGCAGCCTGACCCTCACCCACGTCGAGGATGTCGGTCGCGCCTGGGTGGAGAATTCGACGGTCCAGCTGACCGATGTCGGCCACGCCGCCACGGTTTGCGTCAGCGCCGAGACCCGGGCCCTGGAAAGTGATGGCCAGGGGGGCTTCCAGCTCAGGAACGGGCCCTACATGCGACGCTTCCTGGACGGCTACTATCCGATGCGGGTCAGCATGACGGTGCGCCTGGAAACCCCGGCACTGCGCTACCGCGACATTACCCCGCCCCCCCAGCCGGGCTTCACGGTGCGCCACGGCAGCGACGAGGTCGGCTACGACACCCTGTTCGAGGGCCGGCTGATCACGCGGATCGGCTTCGACCGGGTCACCTCGCCCTGAACCAACCGCCAGCCCGGGAAACAGGACATCCCGGGGGCCGGCGATTCCGGCTGGGCGGCGCGCGGAGCGGCCCTTGGGTTCAAAACAGCGTCCCCTGCGCCGGCCGGCCCGGCACCCTGAACTGGCTGGCGTCGAGCCCGGGCGCGCCCGGAAAGCCGAGCTTGCGCCGGGCCAGGTGAAAACGCCGGCGGATCAGTTCGGCGAACAGCCCTTCGCCACGCATGCGCACCCCGAACCGGCTGTCGTTGTCGCGACCGCCCCGGCAATCGCGCAGCCGCTGCATGACGCGCTCGGCCTTGAGCGGCACATGTTGGTCGAGCCAGTCGCGGAACAGGGTCTTCAGTTCATGCGGCAAGCGCAGCAGGATGTAGGCGCACTCGACCGCGCCGGCCTCGCGCACGGCAGCCAGGATGGCCTCCAGCTCGGCATCGTTCAGGAAGGGAATCAGCGGTGCCACCAGCACGGTCACCGGAATGCCGGCCTCGGTCAGGCGGCGGATCGTCTCCAGGCGCCGTTCCGGCGCTGCCGCACGCGGCTCGAGCCGGCGCGACAGGGCGCGGTCGAGCGTGGTCACCGACACCGCGACACTGGCCAGGCGCCGCGCCGCCAGAGGCGCCAGTAGATCGAGGTCACGCTCGATCAAGGCCGACTTGGTGATCAGGCTGAATGGATGGCCATGTTCGGCCAGCACCTCGATCACCGCCCGGGTGAGTCCCAACTGGCGCTCGACCGGCTGGTAGGCATCGGTGTTGACGCCCACGCCGACCGGCGCGCAGCGATAGCCGGGACGCCCCAATTCGGCCCGCAACTGCACCGCCAGGTCGGGCTTGTGGAACAGCCGGCTTTCGAAATCCAGACCCGGCGACAGGTCCAGGTACGCGTGGCTGGGCCGCGCGAAACAATACACGCAGCCATGTTCGCAGCCCCGGTAGGGATTGATCGAGCGGTCGAAGGGAACGTCGGGCGAATCGTTGTAGGTGATCGCCGTGCGGCTCTTGTCGATGCCGAGCACGGTGCGCAGGACCGGCACCGCCTCGTCTTCGCCCGCCCAGCCGTCATCGAACCGTTCGCGCTGGTGTTCGGCATAGCGGTTGCCGGGGTTGCCCACCGCACCCCGGCCGCGCGGCGGGAAGTTCACATCGTCGACCATGGCCCGCATTATCCCCCGGCCCGCCGGTATCGGTTTGATACCATCGGCGGGTCACAGACTGTCCACTCGCCCCTTGAAGCCCCATATCCTCGTCATCGGTGCCGGCATCGCCGGCCTGGCCAGCGCCTGGACCCTGGCCCGGCGCGGCGCCCGTGTCACCGTCCTGGAGCGCGGCCAGCCCGGCCGCGAGTCCTCTTGGGCAGGCGCCGGCATCCTCAGCCTGTTGCTGCCCTGGCACTACCCGGAAGCCGTGACCCGGCTGGCCGAACGCAGCCTGGCCCTCTACCCCGACTGGATCACCGAACTGCGTCGCCACGCCCGCACCGATCCGGAATATCGCCGGACCGGGATGCTGGTCTTGCCACCCCACACGCCGATGCCCCCGGCCAGCCTGCCCTGGCCAAGCCCGCCGGCCGAAGTGGCCGCGCTCGGCAACGGACTCTGGCTGCCCGAGGTGGCCCAGGCGCGCAATCCCCGCTTGCTCAATACCGTCCTGGAAGCTGCCCGCGCAGCGGGGGTCGAGGTGCATGGCGAACTCGGCCCGGTCCATCTGGAAACCGGCGCCGACCGTGCCCTCGCCGCGCTGGCCGGTGGCCGGCGCTGGCACGCCGACCACTACCTGGTCTGCGCCGGCGCCTGGAGCGCGGCACTGCTCGGCCCGGACGCCGCCGGTCTGCCGGTCGCCCCGGTGCGC
Source organism: Pseudomonadota bacterium (assembly GCA_049322515.1). Lineage (GTDB taxonomy): Bacteria > Pseudomonadota > Gammaproteobacteria > Burkholderiales > Thiobacillaceae > Parasulfuritortus. Next base: position 28,746 of record JBMOQW010000021.1, on the reverse strand, counting down.
GGCCAGATCCTGCTCTACCAGGCCGCCCCGGGGCGTCTGCCCTGCGTGGTCTATCGTGCCGGCCACTATCTGGTACCGCGCACCGATGGCCTGATCCTGGCCGGCAGCACCCTGGAGCACGCCGGCTTCGACAAGACCCCCACCGAGGCCGCCCGTGCCGAACTGCATGCCTTCGTTACCGACCTGCTGCCCGATGTCGCCGCGACCGGCCCGATCCGCCACTGGGCCGGGCTGCGCCCGGGCTCACCCGGCAATGTCCCGATCATCGGTCGCCACCCCAGCCTCGGCAACGTCCACGTCAACAGTGGTCATTTCCGCTATGGCGTCACTCTGGCCCCGGCCAGCGCCGAACTGATCGCCGACCTGATCGAAGGCCGTGCTCCGCAAGTCGATTTCCGCGCCTACCGATGGCCTGATATACTGCGCGCCACGCCGGTGTAGCTCAGCTGGTAGAGCAGCGCATTCGTAATGCGAAGGTCGGGAGTTCGAATCTCTTCTCCGGCACCACACATCTCTCTTTCACCACCTTTCCGTGACCAGCCCAACCTTGACCGACCTCCTGCGCGACGACATGGCCGAGGTGGATCGGGTCATTCGCGCCCGTCTCCACTCCGATGTCGCCCTGGTCAGCCAGGTGGCCGAGTACATCGTCGCCGCCGGCGGCAAGCGCATGCGCCCGGCCATGGTCGTGCTATGCGCCAAGGCGCTGGGCTACACGGGACATCATCACCATGAACTGGCCGCCGTGGTCGAGTTCATCCACACCGCGACCCTGCTCCACGACGATGTCGTCGACGCCTCCACGCTGCGCCGTGGCCGGCCCACCGCGAACGCCGAGTTCGGCAACGCGGCCAGTGTCCTTGTAGGCGATTTCCTCTACTCGCGCGCCTTCCAGATGATGGTCTCGGTGCACGACATGCACGTCATGGAAATCCTCTCCGACGCGACCAACGTGATCGCCGAAGGCGAAGTCCTGCAACTCATGAACTGCCACGATCCGGATATCGAGATCGAGGCCTACCTGCAGGTCATCCGCTACAAGACCGCCAAGCTGTTCGAGGCCTCCGGCCGGCTGGGGGCCGTGGTCAGCGGCGCCGATGCCACGGTGGAAGCCGCCCTGGGCCGCTATGGCATGCATCTTGGCACCGCCTTCCAGTTGATCGATGATGTGCTCGACTACACCGGCAACGCCGAGCAGACTGGAAAAAATGTCGGCGACGACCTCGCCGAAGGCAAGCCCACCCTGCCCCTGCTGCATGTCATGCGGACCGGCACGCCGGAACAGGCCGCCTGCGTTCGGCGCGCCATCGAGCAAGGCAGCGCGGAAGAATTCGACGCCATCCTGACCGCGATCAACGCCACCGGCGCGCTCGAATACACCCGCGAGTGCGCGCGTGCCGAAGCCCGCCACGCGGTCGCAGAACTCGCATGTTTGAGCGATAGCATTTACAAACGCGCTCTGCTAGAATTGCCGGCTCTTGCGGTCGATCGCGACCGCTGAAGCAGTCGATTCGGGGTGTAGCTTAGCCTGGTAGAGCGCCACGTTCGGGACGTGGAGGCCGGAGGTTCGAATCCTCTCACCCCGACCAATTCCCTTGGTCCTTGCCCTTCCGGGCGACCGTCTCCCGCACGAATCACGCGCCGCCGAATTTCCACCAGCGGCGCGACGACATCAACTCATCGACCGCAGTTGCGGGAAGAACAGCGAGACCACTTCGCCGTGGTTCATTTCGGCGATCAGCCTCAGGGTAGCCACGTTGGCCGGCTTGAGACCGCTGTAGGTCCAGACATCGTCGGCCATCGCCTGGGCGATGGCTTCGCTCTCCTCCTTGCGCTCCATCGCTTCGGTCATGTGCCGGGCCAGATAGAGCAAGGCCGCGTCGCGGCGGTACAGCTCATCGGCATGGGCCGGATCGTTCTGCCCGGCGACCGCGGCCAGCAGGCGCGGCGGCAGGCGCCATTTTTCGCACAACGCGGCGCCAACCTGGGCGAAATCGCAGCCGAGCAATTCACGTTCGACCACCTCGAGCGGACGGCCGTCGGCTTCCGACATCACCTGGGCTTTTTCCGCCTGTTCCGGCTGGGCCATGTACATCACCAGATGACCGATGTCGGACAGCAGGCCGGCGACGAAGAAGCGCTCCAGATCGCCGGCACGGGTCATCTCGGCGCCGGTGCGTGCAATCAGGGCACGCATCACGCTGTTGCTCCAGAAGCGGGTCATGTTCATTCGGGCCGGACTCATCCCCTTGAACATCGAAGCGACCGAGGTGGCCAGGACGATGTCGTGCACTTGCTGCATGCCGAGCACGCTGACCGCGCGCGAGACGGTATCGACCCGGGCCATGAGGCCAAAGTAGACGCTGTTCACGACATGCAGCAAACGCACGGTGATGGCGGCGTCGGCGGAAACGACGTTGGCCAGCTCGAGAATCGAGCTGTCCGGGTTGTCGAGCACCGCGCGCACCTGATGGTAGACCGCGGGCAGGGACGCCAGCGCCTCGACACCGGACACCAGTTCCTGGGCCTTGTTCATTCCGTTCTCCTGCATCGCTTACATCTCGATTTCCGGCAGCGCCGCGGCGCTGGCATGTTTCGTTTTTCCGGCGGGCACACCCCCGGTGCTGACCTTGGCCGATTCATCGCCGTGCACCAGCAGATGGAACTGGCGCGGCGAATCGGCGTTGGCGCGGGCTTCCTCGATATCGATCCGGCCCTGCTTGTAGAGTTGCACCAGGGCCTGGTCGAAACTCTGCATCTCGTCGCTGCCGCCCCGTTCCATCATGTCCTTCAGTTCGTCCAGGCGGCCCTCGCGGATCAACTGGCGCATGTGATAGTCAGCCACGAACACCTCGACCACGGGGGTGCGCTTGCCGTCGACGCCGCGAACCAGCCGCTGGCCGATGATGCCGAGCAGGGAGGTCGCGAGGTCGAACAACACCGTATTGCGGTTTTCCAGGGGAAAGAAGTTGACCACCCGGGTCAGGGCCTGGTGGGCGTTGATGGCATGCAGGGTCGACAGCACCAGATGTCCGGTATTGGCGAAGTTGATGACCTCCTGCATGGTGCCCTTGTCGCGGATTTCACCGATCATGATCATGTCCGGCGACTCGCGCAGCGCGTTGATCAGGGCCGTGTCGTAGGACTCGGTATCGGTGCCGATCTCGCGCTGGTTCACGATCGACTTCTGGTGCTTGAAGATGAACTCGATCGGGTCTTCGATGGTGAGGATGTGCCCGGCCATGCGGGCATTCCGATGCTGCACCATGGACGCCATCGAGGTCGACTTGCCCGAGCCGGTCGCGCCCACCACCAGGATCAGGCCGCGCCGCTCGGTGACCAGCTTGCCGAGCACCGGCGGCAGGCTGAGTTCGTTCAACTCGGGAATCACGGCGGTCAGGCGGCGGATCACCATGGCGACCGCGCCGCGCTGGCGGAACACGTTGATGCGAAAACGGCCGATACGATCCTGGCTGATGCCGAAATTCATCTCCCAGGTACTCTCGAAGCGGCGGATCTGGTCCTGGTTCATGAGCGAATAGGCCAGCGCGCGGACATCGTCGGGCGACAACTCCGGCGAGGCGATCGGCCGGATCAGCCCCTCGATCTTCATGCTCACCCGGGCGCCCGCGGTGAAAAACAGGTCGGAGGCCTCCATTTGCGCCATGGCCTGGAGGAGTTGAGAGATGTTGACCACGTGAAACCCTCACTGTTTGCTCACCCACAACCATAGCAAACAAAACGGGGGGCCGCCCACCATCCCCCCGGCCAGCCGACCACCAGGCTGGCGAAACCGTGCCGGAATCGTCTAATTGTGGGCCAGCATGATCCAGAACATCCGGCGCACCATGTCCGACTTGCGGGTCGGCGAAGCCTTGGCGGTCGGATCGGCGGTCACCCGCGCCGGCACGGTCGACTCCCCGACCCGTTCCCACGCCGCCACCTTGACCACGGTGGGTACCGTCGTCGGCGTCTTGCCCCGGGAATCTGCAAACCCACTGCCGATGCCGGCCACGCACAACGCCACGCACAATATGAATTGGCTACGCATCATCTCACTCCTTTCTCGTCAGGCCGAACCGTTCGGCGTTGCGTTCAAGGTAGGCCGCCTTGCGCGCGCGGGTTAGCAACCCGGTTGCAACCGGGTTGGGCTCGTCGTTTGACCGGGTTAAACTGAGCCTCCCTTTCGCGCACATGGCCGCTGGAGAACTCATGTCCGCCCTGCCCGCCCTGCAAGCACACCGCGCTCGCCTGGTCGCCCTGCGTCGCGACCTGCACGCGCATCCAGAGCTCGCCTTCGAGGAGCGGCGCACGGCCGACATCGTCGCCGCCGCGCTCGCCGAAGCCGGCATCGAAGTGCATCGCGGCCTGGCCCAGACCGGCGTGGTTGGCGTGCTCAAGCGCGGCACCGGCCAGCGCAGCATCGGCTTACGTGCCGACATGGACGCCCTGCCCCTCGAGGAGCAGAACGGCTTTCCGCACCGTTCCCGCCATGCCGGCCGCATGCACGCCTGCGGCCACGACGGCCACACCGCCATGCTGCTCGGTGCCGCCCTGCACCTCGCCCGTGAGGGCCAGTTCGACGGCACCGTCCATTTCATCTTCCAGCCGGCCGAGGAAACCGTGGGCGGCGCCCGGGTGATGATCGAGGAAGGCCTATTCGAGCGTTTTCCCATGGACGCGGTTTTCGGGATGCACAACTGGCCGGGGCTGCCGGCTGGAGAGTTCGCCGTGCATGCCGGCCCGGTCATGGCCTGTGCCGACCAGTTCGACATCGTGGTGCGTGGCCATGGCGCCCACGCCGCCATGCCGCACCAGGGCCAGGACCCGGTGGTGGCCGCCGCCGCGCTGATCCAGTCGTTGCAAAGCGTGGTCAGCCGGAGCATCGACCCGCTTGAATCGGTGGTGCTCTCGATCACTCGCTTCCAGGCCGGCGAGGCCTACAACATCATCCCCGACGAAGTCCGCCTGGGCGGCACCCTGCGCGCCTTCAAGAACGACCTGCGCGACCGTGCCGAAGCTGCCATGGAACGTATCTGCCATGGCATCGGCGTGGCCCACGGCCAGCAGATCCAGCTCGACTACCGGCGTGGCTACCCCCCCACCGTGAACACCGCCGCCGAGGCCGCGCTGTGCCGCGAAGTGGCCGCCGGACTGGTCGGCGACGACCAGGTCCGTACCGACTGGCCGCCGTCCATGGGGGCCGAGGACTTCGCCTATTTCCTCAACGAACGGCCGGGCTGCTACCTGTGGATCGGCAACGGCCTCGGCGAAGGCGGTTGCATGCTGCACAACCCGCACTACGACTTCAACGACGAGGTCCTCACCCTGGGTGCGAGCTACTGGGTCAAACTGGCCGAGCGGTGGCTGGCATGAGCGAGATCGCAACCCTCGCCGGCGGCTGCTTCTGGTGCCTGGAAGCCGCCTTCTTGCCACTCCGCGGCATCATCGCCGTCACCTCGGGCTACATGGGCGGCCAGGTCGAGCAGCCCAGCTATGAGCAGGTCTGCACCGGCAGCACCGGCCATGCCGAGGTCGTGCGCATCGAATTCGACCCCTCGGTGATCACGTACGCCGACCTGCTCGATGTGTTCTTCACCGTCCATGATCCGACCACGCTCAACCGGCAAGGCAATGATGTCGGTACCCAGTACCGTTCGGCCATCTACTGGCACACGCCAGCGCAGCGGACTGCAGCAGAGGCAAAGATCGCCGAGTTGTCGGCCGCGGGCACGTTCTCCCGCCCGATCATCACCGAAGTCACCGAAGCCACCCGCTTCTGGCCGGCGGAGGCCTATCACCAGAATTACTTCGCCCAGCATCCAAACCAGGGCTATTGCCAGTTCGTGGTGGCGCCCAAGGTGGTCAAGGTGCGCAGCAAGTTCGCGGCGTGGTTGAAGTGATTCTTCTGCACGCGCGGGCCATGCCGCATCCCCGCCCGAGCGCGCTGAATCAACCCAGCTCGATCCACACCGGCTGGTGATCCGAGGCCTCCGTCACGGCGTTCACGTGCAGGGCGCGTAGCCGTGGCGCCAGATCCTCGCTGATGAAGAAGAAATCAAAGCAGCTTGGCCGGTCGACGAAGTCGACCTTGTGGATGCCTACGGTCGGTGCGTGCGGCTCATCACCATGCAAGACCGTCCAGGCATCGCGCCAGGCTGGCGTGGCATCCCGATAGGCGGCCAGCAGGCATGCGCGCTCCTCGGCTTCGGCGGGAAAGTTCATGTCGCCACACAGAATGGCCGCCGCCGGCTGCTCGAACACTTCGAAACTGCCGCCCTGCTCGCCCTTGCCCACCCGGGGCGCACGGGCCTGCGCGGCGGCCTCGGCCTGGCGGTTCCGGATCGCGTCGATCTGGGCCAGGCGCTGACGGCGCGAGTAATACTCGAGGTGCGTGGTCAACACCCGCACCGGACCGAATTCACTCATCACCACCGCTTCCAGGAGCATGCGCTGCATGCTGGGCACTTCGGGATCGGCCGGCCAGGGCAGGCAGTGGCGCCAGACCTGGCCGATCGGCAGACGCGAGAACAGGGCATTGCCAAACTGCTTGCGGCCGCCGCGTCCGTCCGGCACATCGGTGGCTGGCGCGAACACGCCCTGATAGCCGGGCAGCCCCGCGCCGATCAGGGCCATTTGGTCCTCGCCGGAACTGCCGGGCAGACCAGGAAAATTGATCGCCACCTCTTGCAGGCAGATGACGTCGAACGGCCCCATGGCGTGGATTTCCCGGACCAGTCGAGCCAGATCGACCCGACCGTCCATGCCGCGCCCCCACTGGATGTTCCAAGTCAGGACGCGCATGGCGGCGAGGCCGGTCAGCGGAAGTGGTGGATGTCCTGGCCGAGCATTTCCGGGGTCACCAGGGTGACGCCCTTGTCACTGACATGGAAACGCTTGCGGTCGGCCTCCACGTTGATCCCGATGGTGGTGCCGTTGGGAATGACGCAGCCCTTGTCGATAACCACGTTCTTCAGCACCACGCCCTGGCCGATGCGGGTGTCGGGCAGCACCACGGCGCGTTCCAGGTAGCTGCCTTCGCGCACGTGCACGTTCGAGAACAGCACCGACTGGCGCACCACGGCACCACTGATGATGCACCCCCCCGAGACCATGGAATCGACCGCCATGCCGCGCCGGTCATCGGCGTCGAACACGAACTTGGCCGGGGGCAACTGCTCCTGGTGGGTCCAGATCGGCCAGTCGCGGTCATACAGGTTGAGGTCCGGGGTGACCCGGGCCAGGTCCAGGTTGGCTTCCCAATAGGCGTCCACCGTCCCCACGTCGCGCCAGTAGGGCGGCTCGTCCGGCCCGTGCACGCAACTGTCGGTGAAGCTGTGGGCGGAGACGCGGTAGCCGGACTTGATCAGGCGCGGGATGATGTCCTTGCCGAAATCGTGCTCCGACTTGGGATCGTCGGCATCGTAAATGAGTTGTTCGTACAGGAAGGCCGCGTTGAACACGTAGATGCCCATCGAGCACAGGGCAATCCCCGGCTTGCCCGGCATTTCGTTCGGCTTGGCGGGTTTTTCCGTGAATTCGGTGACCCGGCCTTCCTCGTCGACGGTCATCACCCCGAAGGCACCGGCGGCTTCCTCCACCGGCACCTCGATGCAGGCCACGGTCATGTCCGCGCCGGTGCGCGCGTGGTGAGCGAGCATTTCGCCGTAGTCCATCTTGTAGACATGGTCGCCGGCCAGGATCAGGACATGCTCGGGCTTGTAGATGCGCAGGATGTCGAGGTTCTGGTAGATGGCGTCGGCGGTGCCCCGGTACCAGGTGTTCTCGTCCAGTCGCTGCGAGGCCGGGTGCAGTTCGACGAACTCGTTGAATTCGCCGCGCAGGAAGCCCCAGCCGCGCTGGACATGCTTGAGCAGGCTGTGCGCCTTGTACTGGGTGATGACGCCGATCCGGCGAATGCCGGAGTTCATGCAGTTGGACAACGGGAAATCGATGATCCGGAATTTGCCGCCAAACGGCACCGCCGGCTTGGCACGCCAGTCAGTCAGTTGCTTCAGGCGGCTGCCCCGGCCGCCGGCCAGGATCAGTGCAACGGTGTTCTTGGTGAGCAGACTGACGAAACGCGGTTGTTCTTTTTGCAACACGTGGGTTTTCCTCTCGGCTAGGACGCTAAGCAATACTTTAATCAGTTTTGAATATAGTATGCGACAGGGACATCCGAAATGCGTTCTTATGAGTCGGATTGCCGGATAATCCTACCTACTTCCCATGACAATTAACATCGGCGATTCCATGCATATGTCAAATCACGAGCGCCTGCTCAATGCCCGTCACCACGATCCGTTTTCCCTGCTCGGCCTGCATGGTGAACAGGGCAAGCACGTGCTGCGGGTGCTCCGGCCGCACGCCGAATCGGTCAGCCTGCAGGGCCCGGACGGTGCGTCACCGTTGACCAAAGCGGACCCGCGCGGGCTGTTCGAGTGGACCGGCAAGCACGCCCCGGCCCGCCCGATCCACCTGCGCGTCGTCGAGGATGGTCACGAGTTCGAGCTCATCGACCCCTACAGCCTGCCCCCGGTGCTCTCGGAACAGGAGATCTACCTGTTCAACGAAGGCCGCCTGCTCGAGGCCTATCGCACCCTGGGCAGCCATCCGGCCGTGCTGGACGGCATCGAAGGTGTCCGCTTCGCGGTCTGGGCGCCGAGCGCGGAACGGGTGTCGGTGGTCGGCGACTTCAACCGCTGGGATGGGCGCGTGCACATGATGCGCGTGCGCGGTGCCTCGGGCGTCTGGGAACTGTTCATCCCCGGCCTGCGCCCGGGCGACCTGTACAAATACGAGATCCGCAACCGCGACAGCGGCGCGATCCTGGTCAAGACCGATCCCTACGCCCAGCAGTTCGAGCCGCGCCCTGGCACCGCCGCCGTGGTGCCCGGCCCCAGCGCCCATGCCTGGGGCGATGAGGGCTGGCTGCGCGAACGCGGCCAACGCGACTGGCTGCACGCGCCGATGAACATCTACGAGATGCACGCCGGCTCCTGGCGCCGTCACCCGGACGGGCGCTTTTACAGCTACCGCGAGCTGGCCGACAGCCTGGTGCCCTACGTCAAAGACCTGGGCTACACCCACATCGAGTTCCTGCCCATCACCGAGCACCCGCTGGACGAATCCTGGGGCTACCAGACCACCGGCTACTTCGCGCCGACGGCCCGCTTCGGCACGCCGGACGACCTGAAATACCTGATCGACGCCTGCCACCAGGCCGGTCTCGGTGCCATCCTGGACTGGGTGCCCGGCCATTTCCCGATGGACAGCTGGGCCCTGGCCCGCTTCGACGGCTCGGCCCTGTACGAACACGAAGACCCGCGCCTGGGCGTGCATCAGGACTGGGGCACCCACATCTTCAACTACGGCCGCAACGAGGTGAAGGGCTTCCTGCTCGCCAGCGCCGACTTCTGGCTGCGCGAATTCCACTTCGACGGCCTGCGCGTCGATGCCGTCGCGTCCATGCTCTACCTCGACTACTCGCGCAAGGACGGGGAATGGCTGCCGAACAAGTACGGCGGCCGGGAAAACCTCGAAGCCATTGCCTTCCTGCGCGAGATGAACGCCATGATCGGCGAGCGCTTTCCCGGGGCCCTCACCTTCGCTGAGGAGTCCACTGCCTGGCCGATGGTGTCGCGCCCGACCTACGTCGGCGGCCTCGGCTTCGCGATGAAGTGGAACATGGGCTGGATGAACGACACCCTGGCCTACGCCAGCCTCGACCCGGTATTCCGCCGCTACCATCACAACAACCTCACCTTCGGCCAGCTCTACGCCTATTCCGAGAATTTCGTCCTGCCCTTCTCGCACGACGAAGTGGTGCACGGCAAAGGCTCCCTGCTCGGCAAGATGCCGGGCGATGCCTGGCAGAAATTCGCCAACCTGCGGCTCCTGCTGGCCTACCAGATGACTTCGCCGGGCAAGAAGCTCAACTTCATGGGCAACGAGTTCGGCCAGGGCCGGGAATGGAATTCCGGCGGCGAACTGGACTGGAGCCTGCTCGGCATTTCCTGGCACGAGGGTGTGCAACGCTGCCTGAAGGACCTCAACCGCCTGTACCGCGAACTGCCGCCGCTGCATGAACAGGACTTCAGCCACGACGGCTTCGCCTGGATCGACTGTCACGATGCCGACCAGTCGGTGCTCTCCTTCCTGCGCCGCGACCGCCAGGGCCGGACCGTGGTCTGCGCCTTCAACTTCACCCCGGTGCCGCGCGAAGGCTACCGCATCGGCTGCCCGGCGCCCGGCCTGTGGCGAGAAATCTTCAACGGCGACTCGGAATGGTACGGCGGCTCGAACGCCGGCAACGGCGCTGGCCTGCTGGCCGAAGACCAGCCCTGGATGGGCTTCGCGCATTCCCTGGTCATCACCCTGCCCCCGCTCGCCGGCATCATCCTGACCTGCGATTGAGGCACGCCGAGCGCAAGGCCGGCCTGGAAGCGCTGCTGCTGCGTTTCCAGCCGCTCTGGCGGCCCCAGCCATTCAAGATCGAGACGCCGGACTGGTGCGGGCGCCATCCGGCCTTGACCCACGCCCTGCTTGGCCTGGATGACGCCCACGTCGGCGCTCTGGAGACAGACACGCAGGCTTTGATCGCCTGGCTCACCCCCCATCTGCCCGACCTGGCCGAACTGACCCGGCTCATCACGTTCCCCGCACCCGTGGCGCGTGGGGAAACAGCCGGGGAAGCGGGGCGACTGTTCACCGACATCCCCGGCCGCAAGCAGGCCCAGATCGTCGCCTATGCCGCGGCCCTCGGCGCACCGCGCGCGCCCCTGCTCGAATGGTGCGCCGGCAAGGGCCACCTGGGCCGTCTGCTCGCCCATCGCTGGCACTGGCCGGTCACCAGCCTGGAAATCGACCCCGCCCTGTGCGCCGGCGGCGAGGCGCTGGCCCGGCGTGCCCAGGTTGACTGCATGCAGCATTTTGTCACCGCCGATGCCCTGGCCGACGGATCTGACCGGCATCTGGCCGGCCGTCATGCCATCGCCCTGCACGCCTGCGGCGACCTGCACACCCACCTGATCCGCCATGCCGTGGCCCGACACAGCCCGGCCCTCGACCTGGCACCCTGCTGCTATTACCGCACGACCGGCGAGACTTATCGCGCCTTCAATCCCACCGACCTGACGTTGAACCACGACGACCTGCGCCTGGCCGTCACCGAGACGGTGACCGCGTCGGCGCGCCAGCGTCAACGCTCGCGCCAGGCCCTGGCCTGGAAGCTGGGTTGGGTGGAATGGCGCAAGGCAGTGACCGGGGAGAGCGGCTACCGGTCGTTTCCGCCGGTGCCAGAGTCGTGGCTGAGGGGGGATTTCCCGACCTTCATCGAGCGGATGAAGACGCGCTGTTTGCCCGCTCCCCCTACCCCTTTCCCCGAGGGAGCCGGGTGCGCGGCCGAGCAGGACCCGCCCGGAGGCCGCAGCGCGCAATCCAAATGCAGTCCCGAGTTACACGAGGGATGGGCCACGGTCCCACAGGGGCAAGCCAGCCCGCCTCTCGCCCGCTACGAAGCGCTCGGCCAGTCCCGCGCCCAGCGCATGCTGCGCCTGCAACTGCCCCGTCTCGCCTTCCGCCGGGCCCTGGAAACCTGGCTGGTGATGGACATGGCGGTCTATCTGGAGACGCATGGCTACGCCGTCGAGGTCACCGAGTTCTGTCCCGCCGCGCTGACCCCGCGCAATCTGCTCCTCTCGGCGCGACGGTATAATCCGGAGACTTCCCCCAAGGACCGGCCATGAACGCCCCTGAAACCTGGCGCCAACTGCACGCCCACCGCAAAACCTGGAACGATCTGCGCCTGCGCGACCTGTTCGCGCGCGACAAGAAGCGCTTCGAGCGCTTTTCCCTGCGTCTCGACGACCTGCTGCTCGACTATTCGAAGAACCTGGTCACCGCCGAGACGATGAAACTCCTGGTCCGCCTGGCGCGGGAAAACCGGGTCGAACTGATGCGCGACGCCATGTTTGCCGGCGACCGGATCAACCTCACCGAAGACCGCGCCGTGCTGCACACCGCGTTGCGCAACGTATCCGACCGTCCGGTGCTGGTCGATGGCCATGACGTGATGCCGGACGTGCGCCGGGTGCTCAAGCAGATGCGTGGCTTCGTCAACCGGGTCCGCTCGGGCAAGTGGCGCGGCTTTACCGGCCAAGCCATCACCGACATCGTCAACATCGGCATCGGCGGTTCCGACCTCGGCCCGGCCATGGTCTGCCAGGCCCTGGCCCCCTACGCCAAGAAAGGCCTCCAGGCCCATTTCGTCTCCAACGTCGATCCGACCCATCTCGCCGAGGTGCTCAAGCGGGTCAAGCCGGAAACCACCCTGTTCGTGGTCGCCTCGAAAACCTTCACCACCCAGGAAACCCTCGCCAACGCCCAGGCTGCCCGTGCCTGGTTCCTGAAGACGGCGAAGAAGCAAGACACGGTGGCCAAGCATTTCGTCGCCGTCTCCACCAACGCCGAGGCGGTCAGCCAGTTCGGCATCGACACCGCCAACATGTTCGGTTTCTGGGACTGGGTCGGCGGCCGCTATTCGCTCTGGTCGGCCATCGGCCTGCCGATCGCGCTGTACCTGGGCATGGACCACTTCGAGGCACTGCTCGCCGGTGGCCACGACATGGACGAACATTTCCGCAGCGCGCCGCTCGACCGGAACATGCCGGTGCTGATGGCCCTGCTCGGGGTCTGGTACAACAACTTCTGGGATGCGCAAAGCTACGCCGTGCTCCCCTACGACCAGTACCTGGCCCGCTTCCCGGCCTACCTGCAACAACTGGACATGGAGTCGAACGGCAAGTCGGTGACTCGCGAGGGCAAGCCGGTCAAGGTGTCCACCGGGCCGGTCCTGTTCGGCGAGCCGGGCACCAACGGCCAGCACGCTTTCTACCAACTGATCCACCAGGGCACCAAGCTAATTCCATGCGACTTCCTGGCCGCGGCCGAACCGCCCCACCCGGTCGCCGACCAGCACGAGATCCTGCTTGCCAACTGCTTCGCCCAGACCGAGGCACTGATGCGTGGCAAGACCGCTGAGGAAGCACGTGCCGAACTGGCCGCGGCCGGCCTGTCCAAGGCCGAGATCAAAGACCTGCTGCCGCACAAGGTCTTCCCTGGCAACCGGCCCACCAACACCCTGCTCTACCGGCGCCTGACCCCCCGCGCCCTGGGCCGCCTGATCGCGCTTTACGAACACAAGGTGTTCGTCCAGGGCGTGCTCTGGAATGTCAATTCCTACGACCAATGGGGGGTCGAACTGGGCAAGCAGCTTGCCCGCGTCATCCTGCCCGAAATCAAGGCCGAAAAACCCGCCAAAGGACACGATGGTTCCACCAACGGATTGATCGACTACTGCAGACAATGGCGCCCAGAAAAGTAACCCAGAAAAACCCGACCGAAACCCACCAGACCTTCACCGACCCCGGCCTGAAAATGGCGGTGCGCATCCCGTCGCCGCCGCCCCTGCTCGACGAGCTGAACCGCCTGCTCGACGACGCCAACGCCGGCATGGAGGAGATCGGTGCCGTGGTGCAGACCGACGCCGGCCTCACCGCCAGCCTGTACCGGACCCTGTCGAAACCGATGTACGGCGTGCGTCGACCCCCGGAAACCGTGGCCCAGGCGATCTCCATCGTCGGCCTCAACACGGTCGCCGAATTGGTCAAGGGCCTCTCTCTGGAAGCCGCGATCTACGGTGAATCCAAGTTCTACCCGTGGTTCTGGGAACGCGCCAACGACATCGCCCGCTATGCCCGGACCATCGCCTTCAAGCAGCGCATGGTCTGCAACATCTTTCCGGATCATGCCCAGCTGGCCGCCCTGTTCATGGACTGCGGCGTGCCGATCCTGATCCAGCACAACGAAAAGTACGAATACGCCTTCATCACCTCGAAGGGCTACATCTGGCCGGACGTGCTGGGCGAGGACAAACGCTTCGACACCGACCACGCTGTGGTCGGCTACCTGGCCGCACGGCACTGGAAGATGCCCGACTACGTCTGCCAGGCCGTGCGCTGGCACCATGACCCGATCAACGTCAACGACCAGGCCGCCACCCTGGTCGCCATCCTGCAAACGGCCGAGCACATCTACAACACCCGCGCGCTCAAGGATGACAGCGCCTGGGAACGCTACGAAACGAAAGCCCTGGAGGAAATCGGCGTGGCCAAGGAAGGCCTGGCCGAATTCGAGGAAGACATCATCGACCGGGCCGGAGGCCAATAAACCCATGGAATACGCCCTGCTCAAACTGATCCACGCCGGCACCGTCTACATCACCTTCGGCCTGTTCCTGGTGCGCGGCGTGTGGATGCTGCTCGACTCGCCCCGCCTGCAGGACCGCTGGGTACGCGTGGTGCCGCACCTGAACGACACCCTGCTGCTCACCGCCGCCATCGCCATGCTGGTGGTCGGTGGCCTGAACCCGCTCACGAACCCCTGGCTGATCGCAAAGATCCTGGGGCTGCTGCTCTACATCGGCCTCGGCACCATGGCGCTCAAGCGCGGCAAGACCAAAGGCCAGCGCACCCTGTACTTCGTCGCCGCCTTGGCCACCATCGGCTACCTGATTGCCGTCGCGGTGACCAAGCAGGTGATCCCCGGGGTGATCTGATGGTCTTGACCGTCATGCCCGCGAATGCGGGTATCCAGCCGAAAGGAAACCTGGATTCCCGCCCCCGCGGGAATGACAAAACCGCACTGGGCCACTGATGGACCGCATGCAGCGCATCTACAAACTGCACCAGATCCTGTCCGGCCGCCGCTACCCGATTCCCCGCGGCCAACTCCAGGACGCGCTGGAATGCTCGCGCGCCAGCCTCACCCGCATCATTGCCGAGATGCGCGACTTTTTCGACGCGCCCATCCAATTCGACAAGGACGCCGGCGGCTACAAGTACAGCCAGGCAGCCTTCGAACTGCCCGGCCTGTGGTTCACCCCCTCGGAACTGTTCGCCCTCTCGGTCGCCCAGCAACTGCTCGCCGAAGCCCAGCCCGGCTTGCTCGACAGCCAATTGGCGCCGCTCAAGACGCGCATCGACAAGCTGCTCGGCCAAAGCCACCTGGGCGACGGCGAACTCGCCCGCCGCCTGCGCATCCTGCGCATGGCCGCCCGGCAGCCCGACACCCGAATTTTCCAGACCGTGGCCGGCGCCACCGCGCAACGCCAGCGCCTGAAAATCGAATATCACGGCCGCGAACGCGACGAACGATCGAAACGTGAAATCTCGCCCCAGCGCCTGGTCCACTACCGCGACAACTGGTACCTCGACGCCTGGTGTCACCAGAAAGACGCCCTGCGCAACTTCGCCCTCGACCGCATCCGCGCCGCCCGGGTCCTCGACCGGCCGGCACGCGACCTGCCCGACGCCGAACTGGACGCCCACTACACCGCCACCTACGGCCTGTTCGGCGGCCCGGCCCGGCAGCGTGCCCTGCTGGTGTTCAACGCCGAACGCGCGCGCTGGGTGGCCGATGAACGCTGGCACCCCGACCAGCAGGACCGCTGGCGGGAAGATGGCCGCTTCGAACGCAGCCTGCCCTACGCCGACCCGCGCGAACTCCTGCTCGACCTGCAGAAATACGGGCCCGATGTGGAAGTGATGGCGCCGCCCGAACTGCGCCAGGAAATCGCCCGCCGCCTCAAGGCGGCGGCTGCGCAATACGGCTGAGCGCAGGCCACGCCGCCCACCGCCGTCAACCCTGCTGGGTAATCATCACCTGGGCCGGCATCGGCGCCGGGAAGCCGGCCTCGGCCAGCGCCTCGCGGATGGTCCGATTGCCGTCGAAATACACCTGCCAGTAATGGTCGTTGTGGCAGAACGGACGCACCGCCAGCACCGGCCCCACCAGGTTGAAGTCCAGGATTTCCACCTCCACCGCCGGCTCGGCCAGCACGTTCGGCAAGGCCGCCAGCTTGGCGCGCAGCAATTGCATCGCGGCAACATGGTCGGCCGAACCGGCCAACTGGCACTTCAGCTCCACCCGGCGGTACGGATTCACGGTGTAATTCTGGATGTTGTCGCCGAACACCTTGCTGTTGCCGACCAGGGTGCGCACGTTGTCCGGCGTATCCAGGGTGGTCGCGAACAGACCGATCTCGGTCACCGTCCCGGTCACCCCGCCGGCGGTGATGAAATCGCCCACCTTGAACGGCTTCAGCACCACCAGGAACACCCCCGCCGCAAAGTTCGACAGCAGACCGCCCCAGGCCGCGCCGATGGCGATGCCGACGCCCGCCACCAAGGCCGCGAAGGTGGTCGTCTGCACCCCGAAATAGCCCAGGATCGCCACCACCAGCACGATATTCAGGGTCACGTTCACGAAGCTGCCGATATAGCGCATCAAGGTCGGATCGACATGCTGGCGCGACAAGGCACTCTGCAGCATGCGGCCCACCATCCCGATCAGCCAGCGGCCGACGATCCATAGCGCGATCGCGGCCAGAATCTTCAGGCCCACCTCGGTCGCATACGTGGCGATCCACGACGAATACTGGGAAATCTGCTGTTCCATCACACCCTCCGAGAAAGTTAGAACGACAACCCCACCGATTAGAGACCACGCCTCGAAAAAAAACGAGTGACGCATCTACCACTCCGGCCAGGCTCAGGATTCAAGCACGGCAGCGCGTAAAAACCATGACACCCGCGCACCCCGAAAAGGAGCCACCCATGCACCGCCGCACCTTCATGCAGATCGTCACTGGCCTGATCGGCCTCGCCCCGCTGCCCGTCCTGGCCGCCGCGGCAACCCAACACCGACTGATCCAGCACTGCCCGCTGGCCGGATTCGACCACCACGACGGCCCCGAACTCTGGCCCTACCTCACCGTTGGCGACAGCCTCGAACTGATCCGCGAACCGCACAACCCGCACGATCGCCACGCCCTCCGCGTCACCTGGCTCGGCCGCAAACTCGGCTACCTGCCCAAGTCGCAAAACCAGGCCGCCGCTCGCCTGATCGACCAGGGCCGCAGCCTCGAAGCGCGCATCGTCGGGCTGGAAAAGCACACCAATCCGTGGCGGCGGGTCGCAATTGAGGTTTGGCTGGTGGGGTGAGAGACTACGAAAAACGATACAAAGGGAGCATCCAATGGATAGGTTCTGCGTTTCCCATCCGCACGACATGGGGCAGCCTCACGCCGTCCATAGCAGACAATTGAACGAAGGCCACCTGCACCGATATCCATCGGATATAGCAACACAAATTGAAGGCTCCAAAAAATGCAGATCCGCTTTCATTTTCGCTGATCAGACGTACAATTTCATACACACATATACGTCACATCATCATAGCCATGCAAACTCAATCCAAGCTCACTCTACGTCTCGATGCCGGTTTGATAGAACATGCAAAATCCTACGCCCGAGGTCGGGGCACATCTCTATCTCAACTGGTCGCGGACTACTTCACGGCTCTCGAACAGTCGAATCCGGAAACGGCATTGCCACCGCTGGTTGCCTCTTTGAAAGGCATAGCGAAGGATTCCAATCTGAGCGAAGACAACTACAAACGTCACCTGCTCGAAAAACACCTGGGTTAATTCATAAGGGACGACCACCGATTAGGGGGCGTCATGCTTTACATTGTTTGGAGTAGATGGAAGGATAATAAAGCTCCGGGCCACATTGAAGAGGAGTCGAGGGAAGAATTTCCCGATGCCTCGTAAACCTTTCCCGGAGCACCAGACAACAAGAGAAACACGATGCGAATTGCCATTGACCTGAACGTCCTTCTGGATGTCCTCCTGGACAGGGAGCCCCACGTCGAACACTCCAGCCGTGTTTTGGCATTGTTGGAACAGGGTCTCGCCGAGGGATATTTTTGTGCCGCCTCAGTCGACACCCTGGATTACATCCTGACCAAGGCTTACGCCCTGCCGGAGAGGCGCAAACACCTATCGACGGTGCGTCGCCTGCTCGCTATCGCCACCGTGGATGCCACGGTCATCGACGCTGCCCTGAATCTGGGTTGGGATGACCTAGAAGACGCGATTGTCCATGAGAGCGCCAGACTGGCCGGCGCAACTGCCATCGTGACGAGGAACCCGGACGACTTCGCCGGTGCCAGCATCGCCATTCACACACCAACAGAGTTTTGCGCCATCGCAAACCAACTTATGACGTAACCGCGCACGCACTTTTCCATCAACCACAAGGGAGTAAACACCATGACGCTCAGTCTCGACACACTCAAGAACGCCATTGCTGGCCATGCCGCCGCGTTTCGTTGCATCACCGAATACCAGCCCGCCGGCGGCGTGGGCGACAAGGTTTTTCCGCCAACCTACGAAGGCGGCAAATACGCCGTGGAAAAACGCGTCATCGAGGGCGGCGAGGTGGTGGATTGCGTGCTGTTGGATTCGGTGCAATCCCAGGCAAACCGCATGGAGTTGGCGCTGCTGGAGGCTTTTCGCGATGGCCGCATCGACCTGCCCGTGGTCACTGTGCGCTTTGACGACGCACGCCTGAAAAAGCCATTCACCGTCACCAGCCTGGAAGCGCCGCACCGGGTGGCCGATGCCATCCTGCGCGACAGCCTGCTTGACGGCGTGATCTTCCGAAAATCGGCCAAGGGCAAGATGCTGGACACCACCGACGTGAAAAATGCCACCAGCCTGTTCGGCCTCAACCCCACCGCGCTGGTGTTCGGCTTGTGGGATTCGACCGGGCCGCGCGGCGGGCTGGGCGCCAAATTCCAACGGGCGTTGGTTTCAGAGATGGTGGGCTACGAAGCAAAACCCGGTGTAACCACTGGGGGAAAAGTCGACCACATGAATATATTGATTGATGCCGGCACGCTTTACGAGCGTAAAGACAAAACCGATGCAGTACCCGATTGGACCTTGGAAAAAGCTCAATCAAACAATGGGAAGATCCTTGGAAAAAAAGGGAAACCTTCCGAAGCCAACCTTGGCGGCGTAACACCGGATTTCAGCTATGCCAAGGACAGCAATGGCAACATCATCAAGGAGCAAGATGGTAGCTTACGCGTCAAAGGCGGCTTCACCCTCGCCCACGCCAAGCAAACCACCGTCCTTTCCCTGTCCACACTCCGCCGTCTGCGTTTCCCCCTGAACGGCGGCCCCGACTTCACGCCGGAAGCCGACAAGGCCGCCCGTACCGTGTTGGCCGCGCTGGGTTTGCTGGGCGCGGTGCTGGCCAGGGAAGAAGGCGCCGATCTGCGTTCCCGCTGCCAACTGTTCCCCACCCAGGCCTTCACATGGGCGTTGCTGGACAGCCCCGGCGAGGCCGAACACAAGACCTTCACGCTCACCGGCGACGAAGCGGTCGCGCTGTTCAACGCCGCCGTGGCCGAGGCCAAGGCGGCCGGCCTGCCCTGGGAGGGGGAAATCCTGCTCAAGCCGTCCGAGGATCTGGTCCAACTCGTCGCCAAGAGCCAGGAACTGGCCACGCATCAGGCCGAAGGGAGCGAGTGATGTTCAGCCTCGGCATTCGCTACCTGATGGGGTGGGCGATGGCGGCGGCGGATGGAGCGAAAAAGGAGCGGGCGGAGTGGCCGCCGCATCCGGACCGGGTGTTCATGGCATTGGCCGCCGCCTGGTTCGAGACCGGGCAAGACAAGGCGGAGGGCGAGGCCTTGCGCTGGCTGGAAGGCCAGCGCGCGCCGAAGCTCTCGGCAACAGGCCACACGCAACGGCAGGTTGTCACCCATTTCGTGCCGGTAAACGACCCTGGGCTTTCCACCGCAAAAACCATCCAGAACCTGGCTGCTGATGACAAAGCGAGCCTGGGTGGATTGAAAGATGCTGGCTTGAGCCAACTGCCCGAGTTCCGCTCACGACAGCCCCGCGCGTTCCCCGTCGCCATTCCCCACGATCCCGACGTACATCTGATCTGGGACGAATCCAACCCCGAAAACCATCTCGCGGCACTCGAATCCATTTGTCGTAAGGTCAGTGCCATCGGCCATTCCGCGTCGCTGGTCCAAGTATGGGTGAACGATGCTCCACCCGTCGCAAATCTGGTGCCGGTTTCCGGCGTGGCGCCACATCGGCTGCGCATTTTCGGACCCGGACGGCTGGCCTACCTCGAAGCCCGCTGCAACCGCGACAAGGCCATTGCCTTTGCTGATCTGGAAGAGCAGATAAAAAACGCCAAAGGGAAGGATAAGAAGATGCTCCAGGAGCGAATGAAAACGGAGTTTCCCACGGGAAGGCCCGTCAGCCTGCGACCCGATCCGGGTCTCTGGCAGGGCTACGCCCCACCCATCCCAGCCGTTGAAACCAAGCCGGCTGGAGGCGTTTTCGACCCCCGTCTGCTGGTTTTGACGCTGTCCGGAAAGCGCCTGCCGCTACCCGCCGCACTTAAGCTCACAGAAGCCCTGCGTGGGGCATTGCTAAAAGCCTGTCCGCACCCCATCCCGGAATGGATCTCCGGCCACGACGCCGACGGTCGTGCCAGTCATCGAGCGCATATCGCCATCCTGCCCTTGCCCTTCGTAGGTAGCGAACATGCCAACGGTCGAATCATGGGCATAGCGCTGGCCCTGCCGCGCGAGATCGAACCTGCCGAAGCGGCGCGCGTGCTTGAGCCCTGGCTGCGCGACGCGGACGGTCTGCCGCGCCGGCTCAAGCTGTTCGACGGCCAATGGCTGGAATGTGGCGCGGAACTGGAAACACGGGAGCAGCCACCGCAAAATCTGCGTCTGGCAACCTGGACTACGCCCGCAAAACGCTGGGCCAGCGTCACTCCGGTGGTGCTGGACCGGCATTTCGATGGCCCGGACAAATGGGAGCAGGCTGCCGATTCGATCAAAATCGCCTGCGAGCGTGTTGGCCTGCCACGCCCCCTGGAGGTGTTGCTGCATCCGGTGTCGCTGATCGAGGGCGTACCCAAGAGCAACGAATTCCCCTGGATCACACGCAAGCGGGACGGTGGGCGCTTGCACCATGCCCATGCCGTAATCGTTTTCGACGAAGCCGTCGAAGGACCGGTGCTGGTCGGTGCCGGGCGTTTCCGAGGCTATGGACTGTGCCGCCCGTTGCATCAGGGAGGGGAAGACCATGCATGAACTTGATGCAGAGGGTTTCACGGCGTTCTTCCAGACAGTGTGGGGCACACCGCCATTCGCCTGGCAACGTGAACTGGCCCGACGGGTGATCGAAAACACGGACTCGCCCTGGCCGGAAGCCATCGCCCTGGCCACGGCAGCGGGTAAAACGGCTTGCATGGACATCGCCGTCTATGCCCTGGCGGCACAATCGGGGCGACTGGGTGCGGGGCAACCCATCACCGCGCCCAGACGCATCTTCTTCGTCGTCGACCGGCGGGTGATCGTTGATGAGGCCTTCGAGCGCGCCCAATGTCTGGCTATGCGCCTACAGCTAGCCCATGACGGCATCGTCAAGACCGTTGCCGACCGTTTGCGCGGGCTGGCCGGCAGCGAAACCCCGCTGGCGGCATATCAATTGCGCGGCGGCATAGTGCGATCAGAAGTTTGGGCCAAGTCACCCACCCAGCCCATGATCGTCGCCAGCACCGTTGACCAGATCGGCTCCCGCTTGCTTTTCCGCGCCTACGGCCCCGCCCCGGGCATGTGGCCGGTCCATGCCGGGCTGGTTGGTAACGACAGCCTGATCCTGCTTGACGAGGCCCATTGCGCCCAACCTTTCCTGGAAACTCTGCAAGCCGTCAAACGCTACCGGGCCTGGGCCGAGGCACCGTTGCCGTCGCCCTTCCACGTCGCGGTGATGAGCGCCACGCCGCCGGCGGTGGCGGACGTTTTTCGCGACGAATCCGATGAAGGCCGCAACCCGGCGCACCCCCTCGGCCGACGCCAGCAGGCCAGTAAGCCCGCTGCGCTCGTCGTCGCCGACAAAGCAAAAGGCAAGAACGAGGACATTGCCAAAGATGAACTGGCCAAGAAGCTGGTTAAACAAGCACTTAAACTGGTGGCGCAATGGAAACAGGACAACGAAGGCAAACCCGCCGTCGCGCTGTTCTGCAATCGGGTGGACACCGCCCGCCGCGCCTACGGTCTGCTCGCCAAGGAAGTGGCCACGATCACCCTGCTCACCGGCCGGATGCGCCCCATCGACAAGGACGACACCGTCGGCGGTGATCTGGCCGCGCTCTCGGTCGAGCAATCCCCCACCCGTCGGCTCGACCGGCCCCATTTCGTCGTCACCACCCAGACCCTGGAAGTCGGTGCCAATCTGGATTTCGACCTGCTGGTGACGGAATGCGCCAGTCTGGATGCGCTACGCCAGCGTTTCGGCCGACTCAACCGCATGGGCCGCGATATCCATGCCCAAGCGGCCATCGTGGTTCGTGCCGATCAGGCCGAAAAAAGTGAAGACGACCCCGTCTATGGCGCCGCCCTGGCGAACACTTGGCGGTGGCTCAAGCAGCACGCCGACAAAGACAGCATCGGCTTCGGCATCGCTGAACTGACACCGCGATTGCCGGATGGCGCGCGACTGACCGAACTCAATACCCCCAGCGTCCATGCCCCGGTGATGCTGCCGGCCCATGTCGACGCCCTGGCGCAGACCGCGCCCGAACCCTGGCCGTCGCCCGATGTCGCCCTGTTCCTGCATGGACCCAAAAGCGGGCCGGCGGACGTGCAGGTCTGTTGGCGGGCCGACCTGACTGGAAACGAGGACGCCTGGCGTGACGCCATCGATCTCTGTCCGCCGGCCACGCCGGAATGCCTGTCGGTGCCCATCGGCCAGATGCGCCGCTGGCTGACGGACGCGGCCAGCCAGTCCGGTGCCGACGTGGAAGGCGTTGCCGACGAAATCGAACCGTCCAGGGATGACCGGGCAACCGTCGTGAAACGGGTTATCCGCTGGCGCGGACGCGACGATATCAAGCCTATTCGGGACGTCGCCGATCTGCGCCCCGGCGATGTGCTGGTCATCCCGGCCAGCCAGCAAGGCTGGGAAAAGCTCGCCACCCTGGGTGACGCGCCGGTGCCGGACTGGGGCGACCGCGCCCAGGCCATGATGCGCGGCAAGGCCATGCTACGGCTGCACCCCGCCATCCTGAAACAATGGCCTGATAACGAAGCGCGTACCCGCCTGATCGCCTTGGTCGAATCAGGGGAAGTCTGCCTAGACGACGACCCAGACGGCCTCGTGCAGAACTTGCAATCGGCCCTGACCGATTATGCCGCCAACCTGACTGACCCACGCTGGGACTGGCTGAAGAACGTCGCAACGACATTGGCCGGCGACAAGAAGCTCGCCAAGGGCATTGAACAGCATCCGACGCAGGGATTGGTCTTGAGCAGCAGACGAAAGCCCCAGCTTTCAGAACATGAAGTTGCCCAATTCAGCGACGAAGACGACGTAGCCTCCTCAGGCAACTTCCGCTCGCTGCTGCTGGAAGCCATGGGCGACGAAACCTGCCACCTCGACGGCGTGGCCGAGTTCGCCGCCCGGCATGCCCGGCTTTGTGGCCTGCCCGACGAACTGTTGGAAATACTCGAAGCGGCCGGACGCGGCCACGACCTGGGCAAGGCCGACCCGCGCTTTCAGGCTTGGTTGAAATGCGGCAATCCCTGGGCGCGCGGCCCTTTGTTGGCGAAATCCGAACTCATGGCCCAGAGCCGCGAGGAAAGCTTCAAGGCCAGAATACGCGCCGGCTACCCGGAAGGCGGTCGCCATGAATTGCTTTCCGTGCGCCTCTTGGAGTCGGCGCCCGAGGCCTTGCCGGAGGAAGGCGCGCCGCGCGATCTGCTGCTTCATCTGGTCGAAAGCCACCACGGCCATTGCCGTCCGTTCGCGCCGGTGGTCGTCGATGAAAACCCGATAACGGTCGACGTGGACTTTGCCGGCAAGCATTACACGGCTTCCAGCGCCACCGGACTGCAACGCCTCGACGCCGGCCCCGCCGAGCGCTACTGGCGTCTCACCCGGCGCTACGGCTGGTGGGGACTGGCCTGGCTGGAAACCCTGCTCCGGCTGGCGGACCACCGGCGCAGCGCGTTGGAAGAGAACAAAATGGAGGTGGATCGTGGCTGAGTTTCTATTCGAAGGTCTAGATGGCGCCAACCCGTTGGCCTATCTGGCCGCGCTGGGCGCCTTGAGAACAACTGCCCTGATCTGGCCGGAGCGTAATGCGCGCCTGAACTGGACCAATGCAACGGGAGGATGGCGCCCCTATCTCCGCCTGGATGGCGAACTCGATCGCGACGCGTGGCTGACGGCGCTGGCGTTATCGCTGCGGGACAAATCTGGCCAAACCGCCTTCACCTTGGCGGACGACCTGACCGTGCCTTGCCCGGCGTACAAAATCGCCGCCACGTCAGCGGTCGCCGATGCGGTGGCGGGCGACCGACGCCATGCCGATTTCCTTGCCGCATTCGGTTCGGAAATCGTCCAGTCGGAAGCCAATGGAAAAAAGACCGGCCAAATAGCCGATACCGCCTTCAGAACCATGAGCGGCGCGGGGCATCAGCACTTTCTGGGCTTTATGCGTGAGCTGGCCGGAGAAACCGAAGCCGAGCATTTGCGCCGTGCCTTGTTCGAAGCATGGCGCTACACCGACCCCGGCCCCAGCATGCGTTGGGATCCCAGCGACGACCGGCGCTATGCCCTGCGCTGGCTGCAACCTTCCGGCGATCCAGCCAAAACGGTGAGAGGCGCCAACCGGCTCGCCATCGAAGCCCTGCCACTACTGCCCACGGCACCGGTCGGTCAACGTCTGGAAACCACCGGCTTCACCCAGCGCAAAGGCCGAGGCGTTATCTGGACCTGGCCCATCTGGACCGACCCCGCCATTCTGGATGTGGTGCGGTCGCTGATGACGTTGCCTGAACTGCAAAAGGATGCGCCGGACAGGCAAACCTTAACCGCCATGGGCATCGCGGAGGTCTATCGCAGCCAACGCATCACACAAGGCAAATATCGGAATTTCACCCCAGCACTACCCGCCTAATCCCACCATGTCACAACATCCCCATCACCCCCCGCAAGCTTTTCTCCACCGCTGCCATCTCATCGGCGGTGAGTGTGGCAAGCGGCCCTTCGCCGAAGCGGTCGCGGTCGAGTGCTCGGGGCTGGTCGGTGATGACCTGGCAGGGTTTCAACAAGCGTTCCCGCGCGGGCAGACTGATGCGCCAGCGCTTGAAACCGGGATAAGTCTGCGTGGTGAGGGGCAAAACCACAATCATCGGGGTGCCGGTTTGCGTCAGTTCGTCCGCTTGCATGATCAGCACTGGACGCACCTTGCCGATTTCGCGCCCGCGCGAGGGGTTGAGGTTGCCTACCCAGATTTCGCCGCGTTTCATCAGCGCCACCACTTTTCGCCAGGATCGATGCCTGCCGCGCGTTCATCCTCGATGACTTGGTCGAGCCCGTCGTCCACGGTGTCATTGGCGATTTCCAGCGCTTCTTCGCGAATGGCCGGTATGGCATACGCACGCCGCGCTTCTTCCACCAGTTCCGCCATGAAGCGTTCCTTCTCGCGCCGCTCCAGGTATTCGACGATCGCCGCACGGGCAATTTCTGAACGGGGGCGTCCTTCAAGGCCCGCTTCCTGGGTCAATCGGGCTTCGATTTCGTCGGGCAATCGCAGGCTGATGGCTGTCATGTCGCACACTCCGTATCTCGTTTTGTATTTCAATCATAGTGACATGACGACATACGGACAAGTTCGCAATCTGGGCGCTTGATCCATCATGCCCGACCAGCGCGAACTCCCGCTTGCCTTTCCCGAGGTTTCCCCCGAGGCACCGCTGATCCCGGTGCGCATGGTCAACGAATACGTCTATTGCCCCCGCCTCGCCTACTTGATGTGGGTGCAGGCGGAATGGGCAGACTCGGCCGACACAGTCGAAGGCCGGATCAAACACAAAACGGTCGATGCCGGTGGCGGCAATCTGCCGGAGGCGCCTGAAGAAGGCGAACGTGTCCACGCCCGTTCGGTGACCCTGTCGTCACTGGCGCTGGGCATCACCGCCAAGCTGGATTTGGTGGAGGGCGAAGGCACCTACGTTTCGCCGGTGGACTACAAGCGCGGCAAACGCCCCCATGTCGAAAAGGGCGCCTACGATCCGGAGCGCGTGCAGCTCTGCGCCCAAGGGCTGCTGTTGCGTGAACACGGCTTCGAGTGCGATTCGGGTGTGCTCTATTTCGTCGAATCCCGCGAGCGCGTCCGCGTGTTGTTCGACGAGATACTCATCGACCAGACCCTGGCCAGCATCCACGGCCTGCGCGGCGTGGCCTACGCCGGCCATATCCCGCCGCCGCTGGAAGACAGCGCCAAATGCCCGCGTTGCTCGCTGGTGGGTATCTGTTTGCCGGACGAAGTGCGTTTCCTCAACGCCGCGCCGGTCATGCCCCGGCCCCTGGCGGCCAAGGAAGAATACGCCGCCCCGCTTTATGTGCAGTCGCCCCGCGCCTGGCTGCGCAAGGACGAAGAACGCATCGTCATCGAGGTAGAAAAACAAAAGGTCGGCGATGCCCGTCTGCGCGAAGTGTCGCAAGTGGTGTTGTTCGGCTCGTCCGGCCTGTCCACGCCCTTGCTGCACGAACTGATGCGTCGGGAGATTCCGGTGTCCTTCCACACCTACGGCGGCTGGTTTGTCGGCCACACCGTGGGCCTGGGCCACCGCAACGTGGAAACCCGTATCCACCAATACCGCGCCAGTTTCGATCCGCATGTTTGTTTGCGTCTGGCCCAAGGCTGGGTGGCCGCCAAGATCGCCAATTGCCGCACCCTGATGCGGCGCAACTGGCGCGGCGAATTCGAGGATGACGACAATGAGCCCTTTGAAACCGCAGCCAGACCAGTCGACAAACCATCCGGTGCACCGGACGACTTACTACGCGCATTGAAGGACGATATCGCTCATGCCGGCCGCGCGGCCTCCCTAGAAGAACTGCTGGGCATCGAAGGTCTCGCCGCCAAGCGCTATTTCCAGCACTTTGCCAACTTGATCAAACACGACGACGACCCAAGCCTGAGCTTCGACTTCATGGGCCGCAACCGCCGCCCACCCAAGGACCCGGTCAACGCCCTGCTCTCCTTCGCCTACGCCATGCTCACCAAGGAATGGCATATCGCGCTCGCCGCCGTCGGGCTCGATCCCTATCGCGGCTTCTTCCACCAACCCCGCTTTGGCCGCCCCGCCCTGGCGCTCGACATGATGGAACCCTTCCGCCCCTTGGTGGCCGATTCCGCCGTGCTGATGGCCATCAACAACGGCGAAGTGCGCGGTACCGACTTCGTCCGCGCGGCGGGTGCCTGCAACCTCTCGGAGAGCGGCCGCAAACGCTTCATCGCCGCCTTCGAACGACGCATGGGTCAGGAAGTCACCCACCCATTGTTCGGCTATCGGCTGTCATACCGACGCCTGTTCGAAGTGCAAGGCCGTCTGCTCGCCCGCCACCTGGCCGGCGAAACGCCGGACTACCCCAACTTCGTGACGAGGTAAGCATGGAACACCTCTATGTCATCACCTATGACATCGCCGACGACAAGCGTTGGCGACGCGTGTTCAAGATCATGAACGGCTACGGCGAATGGCTTCAGCTATCGGTATTCCAATGCCGGCTGGACCGGACGCGGGCAATCCAACTACAAGCGGAATTGAAAGATGTCATTCACCACCAGCAAGACCACGTGCTGGTCCTCGATCTCGGGCCAGCAGACGGAGTGAAGCCGCATATCACCAGCCTGGGCAAGCACTTCACCGCGGTAACACGCGAGGCCATGATTTTTTAGCCGCGCAAGCGCGAGCGGTGTGGTGCCATTTCGGACCCCAATAAGCGCTCGCACTGAAAATTGATCTTTAAAAATATGGAGATAGCAGTTATGACGGGCAGATCATTTCGCCTCGGAGCGGCGATACGACGCTTGCAACTTGCAGTGCTCGAAAACACCCCTCAGACTTCAAGCTACAGGCCCGATTAAATGGGCGCTGTGTTTCCGGGGCCTCGGCCCCGGCCTCATTGAAGCACGACAACCCGCCTCAACACCGTGCAGTGCGTCACCGTGTTTCCGGGGCCTCGGCCCCGGCCTCATTGAAGCTGCCCGGCTCGCCGCCGCAGCCCAGTCAATCGTCTGGTGTTTCCGGGGCCTCGGCCCCGGCCTCATTGAAGCTCCAGGTTGATAGGCGTCATCATGGCCAGCAGGCGGGTGTTTCCGGGGCCTCGGCCCCGGCCTCATTGAAGCACTGCCACCCTGGAGACAAGCGCTGCAACAACTACTGGTGTTTCCGGGGCCTCGGCCCCGGCCTCATTGAAGCGCCCTGGCATCCTCCAGGGCGGCGCGCAGGCGTCCGAGTGTTTCCGGGGCCTCGGCCCCGGCCTCATTGAAGCATGCCGGCCGGGAATACCCCGCTGGCGCCAAGCTCACGTGTTTCCGGGGCCTCGGCCCCGGCCTCATTGAAGCGAAAAAAGATGGGCGGTCGGTGTCCGGCGAGTTGGGTGTGTTTCCGGGGCCTCGGCCCCGGCCTCATTGAAGCGGTAGTGGTCGCCGAACCTGATAACCGTGGTGCCGCGCGTGTTTCCGGGGCCTCGGCCCCGGCCTCATTGAAGCGACGTATTGATGTTTCATCTGCTAGACTCCGTGATGGGTGTTTCCGGGGCCTCGGCCCCGGCCTCATTGAAGCATCTGGAGTACATCCTGGCGGGCGTGCAGGCGGATGGTGTTTCCGGGGCCTCGGCCCCGGCCTCATTGAAGCGC
This sequence comes from Pseudomonadota bacterium, assembly GCA_049322515.1. Taxonomy (GTDB): domain Bacteria; phylum Pseudomonadota; class Gammaproteobacteria; order Burkholderiales; family Thiobacillaceae; genus Parasulfuritortus. The sequence goes on along the minus strand of JBMOQW010000021.1, from coordinate 82 downwards.
TTCGGCGGGCGCAACGCTAACGAGCAATGCCATTGTGTTTCCGGGGCCTCGGCCCCGGCCTCATTGAAGCCCGAACTCGGCC
>JBMOQW010000020.1:0-63520 GCA_049322515.1 Pseudomonadota bacterium | reverse complement strand
GCACACGGGGTGCGACCACCAAACGTTTCTCGACCTCGCGTCCGCCGGCTCCCTACCTTCCACAATGGCATAGACCAAGGGCGCTTTCATCCTCGGGGGCGCGCCTCGGGATCATGATTGGTTAGCTCTACGTTGACGCTGAAGAAAAACTCTAACTGCTCTGCCGGTCCGCCGCCTGTTTCTGGTTTCAGGGGAACGACAGCTATCCTTCCACGACCCGCCCGCCAGCGCCCGCCGGGCAGCCTATCCGGCCCTACAGCACCAGCCGGATCGGCGCCACCGCCTCGCCCTGGGGCAGCACGGTGCCGATGCGGGTGGCCCGCGCATAGCCGAGCCGGTGCAGTTCGGCCAGGCAGGTGTCGGCCTGCTCGGCCGGCACGCCGGCGAGCAGGCCGCCAGCGGTCTGGGGATCGAACAGGAGCGGGTAGACCGGGTGGTTGAGGGCGGCTTCCTGGTTGCTCAGGGCGCGGCGCAGGCGCACGTTGGCCGGCTGCAGGGAGCTGAGGATGCCGGCGGCGACGGTTTCCCGGGCGCCGTCGAGCAGGGGCAGGTCGTCCAGCACCAGCTCGGCGTCGACCCCGGAAGGCTTGGTCATCTCGACCAGGTGGCCGAGCAGGCCGAAGCCGGTCAGGTCGGTGCAGGCGCGTGCGCCGTGGGCCATCAGGCAGGCGGCGGCGGCGCGGTTGGACACCTGCATGGCGGCCAGCGCGGCATCGATCCAGCGGCCCTTGGCGGCCAGGCGGGCGTGGGCGGCGAACAGGGTGCCGGTGCCGATCGGCTTGGTCAGGATCAGCACGTCGCCCGGGCGCAGGCCGCCCTTGGTCATGACCGCCGCCAGGGCGTCGTCGAGCAGGCCGTTGACGGCAAAGCCGAGGGCCAGTTCGCGGCCTTCGCCGGTATGGCCGCCGACCAGGGCGCAGCCGGCCTCGTTGAGCACCGCGACGGCCCCGGCCATCATCTGGAACACGGTGTCCTCCACCTTGGCTTCCAGGCCGGGCGGCACGGTGGCGATGGCGGTGGCCGACTGGGCTTCGGCGCCCATGGCGAACACGTCGCCCAGGGCATGATTGGCGGCGATGCGGCCGAACACCCAGGGGTCGTCGACGAAGGCGCGGAAGAAATCGACGGTCTGCACCACCGCCTTGCCAGGCGGCACCCGCAGCACGGCGGCATCGTCGGGGTCATTCAGGCCGATCAGCACGTCGTCGCGCTGGATCGGCGCGACCCGGGCCAGGGCGCGCGACAGCACGCTCGCCCCCACCTTGGCGCCGCAGCCACCGCAGCGCATGGCCAGGGCCGAGATCGCCTGGTCCTGCTCGGTGTCGTCGAGCGGCACCGAAGCGCCGGCCGGCGCCGCCTTGGCCGGGCTGCCGGTCATCGCCGGCAGGTCGGTGAAGCGGGCCATGAAGCGCCGGTCGATGCGGTCTTTCCAGCGCCAGACCCAGTCGCCCCGGGCGAACAACGCGCCCCGGGAAGCAACGGCATGGCGGTCGCCGGTGCTGATCAGGGCCAGCCAGCGACGCTGCGGCCGGTAAGGCTTGAGCGCCTGTCCGAGCACCGCGCGGCGCAGGTTGCCGGTGAGCACCGGACCCATGCGCACGGCGAACACGCCGGCCTTTTCCAGCGGCCGGTCGATCATCGAGGCGCAATCGCCGGCCGCGAACACGCGCGGATCGGTCTCGCTTTGCAGGGTCTCGGTGACCCGGATGAACCCGGCCGCGTCCAGGGCCAGGCCGGTGTCGGCCAGCCAGCCGGCGCCGCCGGCCTGGGTCACCCAGACGATCTCGTCGGCGGCGAAGGTCGCGCCCTGGCGGGTGCGCAACTGGCCCTCGGCCACCGACACCACCTCGGCCTCCCGGTGCACGGCGATGCCGCGCTCGGCGAGCACTTGCTCGAAGGCGCGCCGCACGGCGCGGTTGTGGGTCGGCAGGATGTCGGCGCCGGCGCCAAACAGATGGACCGCCAGGCCGTCGGGGTCACGCCCCTGGGCCTGGATTTCCCGGCGTAGCCGGTAGTGCAGGGCCAGGGCCAGTTCGACCCCGCCGGCCCCGGCGCCGACCACCGCCACTGCGAGCGGCCCGGCATGTCCGCGGGCCCGCTCCAGCAGGGCGCGCCAGCGCTCGCCGAACTGGCGGATCGGCTTCACCGGCACGGCATGGTCGGCGGCCCCGGCCACCTGGCCGAGGCGCGGCGTGGAACCGATGTTGATCGAAACCAGGTCGTAGGGCACCGGCGGCCGGTCGCGGCAGATAACCCGCCGCTCGGCACGGTCAAGGCCGACCACTTCGTCGCGCAGATAACGCGCCCCGGCGAATTCGGCCAGGCGGCGCACGTCGATATGGATCTCCTCGCAGGTGTAGTGGCCGGCGATGAAGCCGGGCAGCATGCCCGAGTAGGGGGTTTCGGTGTCGGTGCAGATCAGGGTCAGGCGGACGCCGGGCACGGGGTTCATGGCCCACATGCGCAGCACGCCGACGTGGCTATGGCCACCGCCGATCAGGACGATGTCGCGCAGGACCGGGGCTTCCGGGGCATGCATGTCAGGGGCTCTCCAGCAGATCGGCCAGCAGGCGGCGCACGGCGGCCGCCTCGGTGGCGGGGTCGAACAGCGGGGCGCGCCGGGCGCATTGCCCGCGCAAGTGGGCCAGGAAGCCGGCATCGGACCGGCAACGGCGCAGCAGGTCGACCAGCGCCCCGGCGTCGCCCCAGGGGAAATAGCCGGCGTAGTCCTCGCCCAGCATGCCGACATTGCCGTCGATGCGCGAGGCCAGCACCGGGGTGCCGCAGGTCACCGCCTCGATGATGACGTGGGCGCCGCCCTCCATGCGGCTGGGGTGGACCAGCACGTGGGCCCGCTGGATGCGGCGCCGCACCGCCTCGTGCGGCAGGCCGCCCAGCCAGCGGTAATGGGCCGCCTGGGCCTGGGTGGCCAAGGCCTCGGCGGCCAGGACCGGGTCGAGGCCGGCGCCGACATGGTCGAGCAGAATGGCGTCGCCGCCGGCCAGCCGGCGGGCGGCGGCGAACAAGGTCTCGGGCGATTTTTCCTCGCGCAGGTGGCCGACCGCCAGGGCGCGCAGGTGGCGCGTGGTCTTGGCCAGGGTCGGCCGGCGCGGCATGGTCTGGTAGATCACCCGCGCCTTGGCGCGCACCGCCTCGGGCAAGGCCAGCGGCGCGCGCGCCTGGAGGGTAGCCAGGACCTGGGCCCGGTCGAGCGAGCGACGCGCCTCGGCATCGATTTGGATGTCGCGGTACAGGTCGGTGCCGGTCAGCACCAGGGCCAGGCCGCGGCCGGGATGGGCGGCGCTCCAGGCCGCGATGGCCGGCGCCGAGCGGCGCGCGTGCAGGGCGATCATGGCCCGGTCGGCGGCCGCCCGGGCATCCGGCCAGGCGTCGACGATGCGGGCGTCGCAGACCCCGGCCAGATGCCGGCGCCAGCGCTCGGCGGTGCGCCAGTTGCCGTTGTTGGCGGCGCGCAGGTAGGGACTGACGATGACCACTTGGGGCATACTCGGCCGCTCAACCACCGTGATCGCCCCCGTCATGACCGCCCAACCCGCCGAAGCCGTCCGCCGGGGCGGCCGCGAGACCCTCGCCGCCGCCCTGCTGGACAGCCGCGCCCGCACCCTGGCCTTGCTCGGCGCCTATGCCGCCGTGCTCGGCGAGGCCCTGCCGATCCCCTACTCGACCCAGCTCAATCCGCCCCGCTGGGAAGCCGGCCACGTGGCCTGGTTCCAGGACTGGTGGCTCGCCCGCAACCGGCAACGCGACCAAGGCCTGGCTTGCGACCCCGACCACGTCCGGCCGGTCGGCCGCCTGGCCGGCGCCGATGCCCTGTACGATTCGAGCCGGGTCGCCCACCCGCGCCGCTGGCATCTGCCCCTGCCCGACCTGGCCGCCACCCATGCCTACCTGGCCGCCAGCCTGGATGACAGCCTGGCGCTGCTGGCCGAGGCGCCGGACACCGACACCGGCCTGTATTTCCACCGCCTGGCCCTGTTCCACGAGGACATGCACGGCGAGGCCGGGGTGTACATGGCCCAGGCCCTCGACCTGCCGCTGCCCGACACCTTGCGCCCGCACCCGGCACGTCTGCCGGACCCGGTCCCGCTCGCCCTGCCCGGCCAGCGCTGGCGGCTCGGCTGGGCGGGCGCCGGCTTCGCCTTCGACAACGAACTCGGGGCCCATCCGGTCGAACTGCCCGGCTTCGAGATCGACAGCCAGCCGGTCAGCTGGCGGCGCTACCTGGCCTTCGTGGAAGCCACCGAAGCAGCGCCGCCGCGCTACCTGCGGCGCGGCCCGGCCGGCTGGGAGGCGCGCCGCTTCGGCACCTGGACCGCGCTCGACCTGGACACCGCCGCCTGCCACCTGACCTGGCACGAGGCCGAGGCCTGGTGCCGCTGGGCCGGCCGGCGCCTGCCCAGTGAGGCGGAATGGGAATGCGCCGCCCTGAGCCGGCCGGAATTCGCCTGGGGCGAGGTCTGGGAATGGACCGCCAGCCGCTTCGCGCCCTACCCCGGCTTCACGCCCCATCCCTACCGCGACTATTCGGCGCCCTGGTTCGGCGACCGCTACGTGCTGCGCGGCGCCAGCCGGGCCACCGCGCCGCGCATGGCCCATCCCCGCTACCGCAACTATTTCACGCCGGAGCGCAACGACCTCCACGCCGGGTTTCGCAGCTGCGCGCCGTGAAGTGGATGCGGTCCTGAGCGCCATTCAGGCGTCCGCCGCGAACACCGCGAACCAGTCCTGCGCGTCGCGCCAGGCGCGCGGCTGTTTGAAGCCGGCCGCGCGCAGCAGGTCGGCGAAATCGTCCAGGCGCCATTTGTAGGAGCGCTCGGTGTGGATGCGCTCGCCCCGGGCAAACCGGCGTTCGCCGTCCGGCCAGCGCACGGTCACCGCGCGCACCGCTTCCAGATGCATCTCGATGCGCGACGCGGCGCCCTCATAGAAAGCCACGTGGCGCCAGTCGGCCAGGGCGAAGTCGGCGCCGATCAGGCGGTTCAGGTGCAGGAGCAGGTTGCGGTTGAAGGCCGCGGTCACCCCGAGGGCATCGTCGTAGGCCGGTTCCAGCACTTCGACGCCTTTCACCAGATCGACGCCGATCAGCAGCCGGCCGCCGGCACAGGCGGCCCGCACTTGGCGCAGGAAGTCGAGCGCCGCCCCGGGGTCGAAATTGCCGATGCTGGAGCCCGGGTAGAAGAGCAGGCGGGGCCCCGGCCCGACCTCATCGGGCAGGACCAGCTGGCGGGAGAAATCGAGGCCGATGCCGAGCAATTCCCGGTTCGGATGTTCGTATTGCAGGCGGTCGAGGGCGCTCAGCAAATACTCGGCGGCGATGTCCACCGCCACGTAGCGCTGCACCGCCAGGGGCTCGAGCAGGCGCGCGGCCTTTTCGCAATTGCCGGCACCCAGGTCGACCAGGGTCGGCGCCGGACCGACGGCGGCGGCGATGGCGTCCAGGTGGTCGCGGAAAATGGCCGCCTCGGTGCGGGTCGGGTAGTACTCGGGCAACGCGGTGATGGCCGAGAACAGGCGCGCGCCGAGGCCGTCGTAGAAGAACTTCGGCGCCAGGACCGCCGGCTCGGCGGCCAGGCCGGCCAGCACCTCGGCGCGCAGCGCCGCCGGATCTTCGTGGCTGACCTGGATCAGGCGCGGTGTGTTCATTCGCCCCCCGCAGGGCGGGCGCGGGCCACCGCCTCGGCCAGTTGCGCGCCGGACTGGTAGTGCGGCACCCGCCAGACCAGGCGCTTGGCCCGCTGCACGAAGCTGTTGCGGCCGGCCACTTCCTCGCGCCAGTAGCGTTCGGCCAGGGCCAGGTTGCCGGCCTCGTCGAGTTCGAAGGCGTCCTTGGAGCCCTGGCCGCCAAAGATGTAAAGCTTGCCGTCGATGATCTTCCAGGTGTCGGCGTCGCCGCCCCAGGGAATGCCGTAGACGATGCCGTTGCTGCAATAGCCGCCGAACTGCGGCAGATAGCGCGTCGGCGCCTGGTCGAACAGCGCCTTGTGCTCGGCACTGGCGAAATGCAGGGTGACGCCCTGATGGCGGCTGCTGAATTCCGGTGTGCCCGGGCGATAGGCGCCTTCGGTGAAATAGGCCACCACGTCGGCGCCGTGCAGGAGCAGATGGGCTTCTCCCTGTTCGGCGAAGGCATTGACCGGGCTATAGGCCCCGTCAGGGTTCTGGGCGGCCATCGGGCCGCAGCCTGCCAGCAGGAAGGCCAGGCTGGCGACGAGCAAAATGCGCGCGGGACGGATCATTTCTGAATCTCCATGGCAAGTGGCGGCAGGGCCGGGACCCGCGCGTCCGCCGCCGGACAGGTCGGGGTCCAGCCGAGCCAGGCGCTGGCCGCCTGGCAGCGGGTGGCGAGGTCACAGGCATCGCGCCCGCCCAGGTGCAGGATGCCATAGCGATAACTGCCCAGCCATTTGAAATCGCGGGCGATCTGGCCTGGCGACTTGGAAAAGTGAAACAGCAGGGCGTCGGGAAACTCCCGGGCCAGGGCGCGACGCCGGGCCGGGCCGGGCATCGGCGGCCGGGCCTCGGGGTCGAAGCTGCGATAGACGAAGCTGGCCGCGATGCCGGCGCTCGGCTGCGCCCGGGGCAGCGCGGCAGGATCGCGGCCATGGGCCAGTTCCAGGGCCACCCGATGCAGGTCGAGGCCGTCGACCCGCCGGTACAGGTCGGAAAACTGCGCCGCCAGGCGCGGGTTGAATTCGATCACCGCCAGGCGGTCGCTGGCCGGGTCGTAGAGGAATTCCATGTTGAACAGGCCGTGATCGAATCCGACGGCCGCCAGGAACCGGCGCGCCACGTCAATGGCCCGGGCCCGCACCGGGTCCGGCAAGGCACAGGGATAGACGAACCGCATGAACGCCTGGGTGCCCGGATACATGACCGACTCGACCACGCCCAGCGGGCGCAGCTCGCCCTGGAAGACGTAGCCGTCGAGGTTGTACTGCTGGCCGTGGAACGGCGTCTCCAGGAGCATGCGGTGGGCACTGCCGGCTTCCGGCAGGCGGGCCCGGGCGATCCGCTCGAAGGGCTCGACCAGGTGCCGGATCACCCACAGCTCCCAGGGCGCGAAGCGGGTCAGGGCCGCCAGTTCGTCCCGGTCGTGCACCTCGCGCGCGAGCACCGAGAAGGCCGCCTTGACCGGCTTGGCGAACAAGGGATAGCGCAGTCCTTCGGGGATCGGCTCGCCATAGCGGGCCGGCAGCGGGGCGCAGGCGACATTGGCTTCCGGCGCCACCGCGTCGAGCACGCGCCGGGCATGCAACTTGTGCTGGCAGGCCAGCACCGCCGCCACCGGGGTGCCCGGCCAGCCCATGCGTTCGGCCAGCAGGGCCGCCGCCAGGGCGCCGAACTGCTCGTGGTTGGACACCACTGCCCGCCAGCCCCGGCGGCGCGCCCGGCGCGCCAAGCGGGCGACGAAACGGTCCAGGTCGAAACCGGCCAGGCGCAGGTTGCTGGGAAAGCTGAACAGGTCGAACCCTGCGTGGTCGAGGCAGAATTCATCACGCCAGCGGGCAAAGCCGGTACGGTCCCAATCGTAGTTGAACAGCACCAGGGTGGCAGTCTCGGGCATGGCGGCGCGCAGGTGGCAAAGCCGTCATTCAACCCGAAAACCCGGAATCGGGCCAGCCAGCGCCAGGTCCTCGGGCGTGTCGATGTCACGCAGCCGGTCGCCCACCCAGGTGCGCCAGCCCAGCGCCGCCAGGCGTTCCAGGGTCAGCCGGGCCACCGCGGGCGTGCTCCAGGGCATCGCCACGAACAGGCTCGGCGCCTCGGCCTTCAATCCGAGCAAGGGATAGCCGCCATCCTCGGCGGGATACAGCACGGCGTCGTGGTCGGCCAGCCGGGCGGCCGCCAGGCGCAGCCGGGCCGCGTCGAGCCCGGGGCAATCGGTGCCGGTGAGCAGCACCGCTGCTCCGGCGACCAGGACCCGGCGCGCGGCGCGCGCCATGCGTTCACCCAGGTCACCATCGCCCTGGTCGCTGGGGACGATGTCCGCCGGCAGCGGCACCGAAGCCCAATCCGGATGCCCGGGCGCCGGACTCATGCACAGCTCCACCGGCCCCACCCCGGCGGCCCGCGCCTGGTCCAGGGCGAGTTCGAGCAAGCGGGCCGCGAGCCGCGCGGCGCCGGCCTCGCCGAGCTTCGGCGCCAAGCGGGTTTTGACCCGGCCCGGCACCGGCGCCTTGGCGAACACGAGGATGCGCACCGGTTTCACGGCGGGCCCGGGTCATAGCGCCGAGCCAGGCGTTCCGCCGGCACCCCGCGCCAGTAGTCGAAGCGCAGCCGCCACATGAGCAGGATGGTGCGCCAGACGCCGTGGCGCTCCCAGCGCCGGCCGGAAGTGCGCACCCGGGCTGTCAGGCACGCTGGCCGGCCGAACCGCTTGAGCCGTCGGGACAGCTCGATGTCTTCCATCAGCGGCTGGTCGGGAAATCCGCCCAAGGCCTCGAACACGGTGCGGCGGACGAAGATCGCCTGGTCGCCGGTGGCGATGCCGGTCAGGCGCGAACGCAGGTTCATCAGCGCCGCGACCAGGCGAAGCAGCGCCGGACGGCCTTCGATGCGGACATCGAACCGGCCCCAGGCATGATCCACCAGGGCTGCGGCGATCCGCGCCGCCGCAGCCTCGGGCAGCCGGGTGTCGGCATGCAGGAAGAGGAAGGCATCGCCCTCGGCCAGCGCCGCCCCGGCATTCATCTGCCGGGCCCGGCCGCGCGGCGCGGCCAGCACCCTGTCGGCCAGCGGCGCAGCCAGGCCCGGGGTGCCGTCGCGACTGCCGCCATCGACCACGACCACCTGATGGCCGGCTTGGCGCAGTCCTTGCAGCGGCGCGAGACAGGCGGTGATGCCCTCGGCTTCGTCGAGGGTGGGCAGGATGATGGACAGGCGCATGGCTTAGGCCGGGGGACAGGGCCAATGATCCGGATAATCGTTTGAACCGGCAGTGGATCTTTTCCACTTTTGGCCAACAATGCAGGCATGGACCTCCTCGCCCATGGTCTCTGGGCCGGCCTCGGCGTTCGCTGGCTGGCCCGCCGTCACCGGGTGACACGCCCACAGGCGGTCGCCGCGGTGACCCTGTCGGTGCTGCCCGACCTGGCACACCTGCTGCCCGTGCTGGCCTGGGCCGTGCTGGGCGGCGGTACAGCCCAGGATGTCGTGGACTACGCCGTTGCCCTTCCGGGCCAGGAGCCGGCCATGCCCGCCTGGGTCGGGGGGCTGGCACACCATCTTCACTGCATCTTGCACAGTGCCCTCATCGCCGGCGCCGCGACCCTGCTGCTGTGGTCCTGGCGCCAGCACCTCGGCCTGGCCCTGGCGGGCTGGTGGCTGCATATCGTCATCGACGTGTTGACCCATTCCGCCGATTTCTACCCAGTGCCCGTGGCGTATCCCCTCACCCAGCAAGGCTTCGACGGCTTGGCCTGGAACACCCCCGCCTTCCTGGTGCTCAACTATCTCGCACTGATCCTGGTGGCGTGGTGGTTGCGGCGCGGGGGTTCCTGACACGGCGCTCAAGCCGGCGGCGTCCGGCGCCGCATCCGCACCAGCCGGATCCCCAGCAGCGTCGCCGGGAGCAGGTGCCAGAAGACATCGAAGAGGTCGATCGGCCGGGTCAGGGTGCCTTCGGCCAGCATGCGGGCCTTTTCCACCAGGTGGGGCTCGGGCACGAAGGGCGCGCCGAGCATGAACAGGGTCAGCACGACCAGCACCGGGAGGGGAATATCGTCGATGAAGCGCATGGGCTCTCCAGGGGGTTATCCGCGCCGCCAGGCGTGGAAGCGCGCCAGCCAGGCCAGCAGGCGCCGGGGGGCGTGGGCGCGCTTCCATTCGCCGGCGGCGTACTTGGCGGCCTCGCTCCAGGTCGGGTAGGGATGCACGGTGGCGAGGATCTGGTTGAGGCCGAGGCCATGCTTCATGGCCAGGGTGAATTCGGCAAGCAGTTCGCCGGCATGTTCGCCGACCAGGGTGACGCCCAGGAGGCGGTCCTGGCCGGGCCGGGTGAGCACCTTGACGAAGCCGTGCGCGGCGCCGTCGGCCAGCGCCCGGTCGAGGTCGGCGAGGTCGTAGCGGGTGACTTCGTAGGCCACGCCCTGGGCGCGCGCCTCGGTCTCGTTGAGGCCGACCCGCGCCACTTCGGGACGGGTGAAGGTGACCCGGGGCATGACCCGATAGTCGGCCTTGAAGCGGCCGATCGGCCCGAGCAGGCCGGAGAACAGGGCATTGACCGCCGCATACCAGGCCTGGTGGGCCGCGGCATGGGTGAACTGGTAGGGCCCGGCGACATCGCCACAGGCGTAAATGCTCGGGTGACGGGTTTGCAGATAGCCATTCACCTCGACCGTGCCGGACCGGGTCAGGGGAATGCCCAGCGCTTCCAGGCCAAGGCCGGCCACCCGGGCCTGGCGGCCGGTGGCGCAGAGCAGGACGTCGAACGGCAGCACCGTCTCGCCGGCCGCATCGCGCACCACCAGCCGCTGTTCGCCGTCGATCCGTTCGCAGCGCAGCGGCTCGGCCCCGGTGCGCAACGCCACCCCGGCATCGGCCAGGCCTTGCTCGACCTGGGCGATCACCTCGGGGTCTTCCTTGCCCAGCAGGCCGGAGCGGGCCACCACGGTGACCCGGCTGCCGAGCTCGGCGAAGGCTTGCGCCAGCTCGCAGCCGATCGGGCCGCCGCCCAGCACCACCAGGCGCTCCGGCAGGGCTTCGAGTGACCAGACCGTGTCCGAGTTGACCCAGCGCACCGTGTCGAGGCCGGGCAGGTCGGGGATCGCCGGGGCGGCGCCGGTGGCGAGGACGATGGCGCGGCTGGTCAGTTGACGCGGGCCGCTGTCGGTGTCGATCGCCACCGTCCAGGGCGACACCAGCCGGGCCTGGCCGTGGATCACCTCGACGCCCAGACCGGTGTAGCGCGCCACCGAATCGTGCGGTTCGACCTGGCGGATCACGTCATGCACCCGCGCCATGACCGCAGCGAAATCAACCCGGGCCGGCGCGCTGCGCAGGCCGAACTGGTCGGCCCGGCGCAGGTCGGCGAGCAGGCGGGCGGCTCGGATCAGCGCCTTGGACGGCACGCAGCCGGTGTTCAGGCAGTCGCCGCCCATGCGGTGGCCTTCGATCAGGGTCACCTTGGCTTTCACGGCGGCACCGATATAGGCGGTGACCAGCCCGGCCGCGCCGGCGCCGATGACGATCAGGTTGCGGTCGAAACGGCGTGGCCGGACCCAGGCACTCATGCCGCGCCTTCCGTGCCATCGAGCGCGCCGCCGCAGCTGCTGCCCTGGCCGGCGGTGCAGCCGTAGCAGTGGCTGGCGACCCGGATTTCGGCCTGGCCCAGATCCCGGTCGAGCAGGTCGGCCAGGGTGGCCGGGCTGGCCATCGCCAGGTCCAGCATCTGGTTGAAATCGCAGTCGTAGAGGCGGCCCTGCCAGTCGACGCTGACCAGTTCCCGGCACATCACGCCGTCCAGGTTGGCCGGGTTGTGGCTGGCCTTGAGCAAGGCCAGGTAGTCGTGGAACTGGCCCTTGGACAGCAAGGTGCTGCCGAAGCGCAGGATGGGCATGTTGGCGAGGCTGTACAGGCGATTGAAGACGATGCCGTGCCGGTCCTGCAATTCTCGCTTGTAGGCCGCCTCCAGGCCGGCCTGGGCGGGCGGCAGCTGGGGCCCGCCGGGGTTGAAGACCAGGTTGAGCACGAGGCCGCTGCCGTCCTGGCCATAGCCGAGCGCGTTCAGCTGCTTCAGGCCGGCGATGCTGCGCGCATACACGCCCTGGCCGCGCTGGGCGTCGACGTTGTCCTCCAGGTAGCAGGGCAGCGAGGCGATCACCTCGACGCCCTGCCCGGCCAGGAAGGCGGCCAGGTCTTCCTGGCCGGGCTCGGACAGGATGGTGAGGTTGCAGCGGTCGATCACCCGCACGCCCTGGGCCCGCGCCGCCTCGACCAGGCCACGGAAGCGGGGATGCAGTTCTGGCGCGCCGCCGGTGAGGTCGAGGGTCGCCAGGCGGCGCACCTTGAGCACCTCGGGGATCAGCGCCACCTGGTCATCGGCCATCATTTCCGTGCGCTGGGGTCCGGCATTGACGTGGCAATGCAGGCAGCGCTGGTTGCAGCGGTAGCCGAGATTCACCTGGAGCGTGGTCAGGCGAACCCGGCGCAGGGCCGGAAAATCGCCGGTATCGAGCAAGGGACGGGTATCGAGCATCGCACACTGGAAAGTCGGGAGGGCATCCATCGTAGCCACCCTGGCGGCGAGACGCCAGCCGGCCCGGCCCGGGGCAAAGGACGGACAGGGCCGGCCATCCGGTGATATATTCAAGCGGTTGCTTGAATAAAGGCGCGATCCACGCGCTGCCGTCCCGCATCACCCGAGAAGAGGAGCCCCCATGAAACTGATCCACCTGGCGCTCGTCGCCGTCCTGTGCCTGCCGATCGCCGCGCCTGCTGCGGAAAACCCCGAGGTCGCCAAGGCGATCGAGGAGTACATGGACTTCAACGAATATGGCTCCAGCATCATCTGGTCGGAGCAGATCCCGGCCGAGGACTGGCCCCGGATCATGGTGATCGACGCCCGCGACGCGGCCCAGTACGCCAAGCAGCACATCCCCGGCGCGATCAACATCGAATGGCGCCAGGTGGTCGGCCGGCGCGCCGACATCCCCAAGGACAAACTGGTGGTGATCTACTGCAACTCGGGCAGCCTGTCCGCGCAATCGGTGTTCGCCATGCGCCTGCTCGGCTGGGACAACGTCAAGGTGCTGCAAGGCGGCCTCGACGACTGGAACGCCAAGGGCGGCTTCGAGGCCAACGCGCGGGCCAGCCGGCCGGCGGGACACTGATCCGGCATTCCCGCGCCGGCGGGATCACCACAATCATTCGACGGAATCCCCGCGAGCGCGGGGAGGCCGCATTTTTCCGTCACGATGGAGAACGACATGACCGACCCGCAGGCCCTCATCGAGGTGTTGCAGCACGGCGGCCTCATCATCTATCCCCTGCTCGCCCTGGCCCTGGCCGCCCTGGTGGTGATGCTGGACAAGGTCCTGGTCTACCGCCGCCACGCCCGGTTGCCCGAGCCGCTGCGTCAACTGGTGGAAACCTATGGCTTCCGCTGGGAAGATCTCGACCGGCAACTCGATGCCCTGGGGCCACGCAACTACTTCGGCCGTTTTTTCCGGGTCATCATGGACAACCGCAGCAAACCGGCCTGGTGGGTGGAATCGCGCGCCGGTGACGAGGCCCAGCAGATCGAGAAGGCGCTCGGCCGGGGCATGTGGGTGCTCGATACGGTGGTCACCGCCGCGCCCCTGCTCGGCCTGCTCGGCACGATCTTCGGCATGATGCAGTCGTTCCGCCTGATCGGCCCGGACGGCCTGGTCAATCCCGGCGGCGTCACCGCCGGCGTGGCCGAGGCCCTGATCGCCACGGCGATCGGCCTGCTCATCGCCCTCATCGCCCTGTTCGGCTTCAACTACCTGACCCGCTTGCAGGCCCAGACCCTGGACGAGATGGAACGCCTGGGCACCCGGCTGCTGGACCACATCCGCCTGGACGCCGAGCCGGACCGGAGCGCGCCGTGAAGCTGCGCAGGTTGCGCCAACCCAAACGGGGCCGCATCGAGATCATTCCGATGATCGACGTGATGTTCTTCCTGCTCGCCACCTTCATGCTGGCCTCGCTGACCTTGCAGCCACTCGACGCGGTCAAGGTCGCCCTGCCCCAGGGCACGGCCGAGCCGGTGCAGAAGCAGCCCCCCGCGACCCTGACGGTGACCCCGGATGGCCAACTGTTCCTCGACCAGGCCCCGATCACCCTGGACACCCTGGCCGCCCGCCTGAAAGCCCGGCTCGACCCCGCCGACCCCAGCGTCATCGTGGCCGCCGACGACGCGGCACCCAACGGCGTCATCGTCCAGGCCATGCTGCGGGCACGTGAGGGCGGGGCCCAACACTTCCTCATCGCCGTCCAGCGTGGCGACTGACTTCGACTGGCGCCTGGACAGCCCCTGGCGGCGCCTGCCCTGGACGCTGCCCGGCGCAGTCAGCCTCCTCCTCGCGGGACTCTGGACCGGCGCCGCGCTCCTGTCGGACGCCGAGCCATCGCCCGACAAACCGCCCCCCATCGACGTCCGGCTGGTCGAACTGCCCCCACCGCCCCCGGTGCCGGAAATCGTCCTCAAGACCCGGCGCAAACCCCCGCCGGTCAATGACGCCGCCGAACCGGCGCCCGCTCCGCAGAAACCCCCCGCCGCCCTGGCGGCGCCGCCGGCGCCCTCCGCCGAGGAATGGCAGCTCGCGTCCACCTACACGCTCAAGAACAGCAAGCGCTACCGCCACCACTGGGGCCAACTGGTGCGCAGCCAGATGGGCACGGCGGTGGAAGGCCCGGACCAGGGCCAGGTACGCTTCCGCATCGAGATCGCCCCGGACGGCAAGATTGCCAAGGTCGAAGAACTCTGGTCCACCTCCGCCAAAGCCTCGGAACTCGCCTGGCAGGCCATCCGCACGCTGCCGCCGACACCGCCGACACCGACCGGCAAGCCGCTGATTTTCGAGCAGACCATTGCCTTCCTGCCCTACGAGACCGGCTGGCCACCCAGCTACACGCTGGATTGCCTGCCCGATCCGCCGGCGTTCAAGAATCCCTACGCCTGGGTCGGTGGCGTGCCGCCGGCAGCCCCGCCGGCGCCGACCCCGAGCCCCCCGGGAGAGCCCGTTGCCGCCCCCGAGTGCGTCATCGACAGCACCGCCGCGACTATCGAAGAGGAAGAACGGGAACTGAAACGCCAGATGGAGGCGAATCGCTGGGGCAGCTGAGGCTGGGTGCCATCAGGCATGGCGCTCACCGGATGAACCGGTAGTGCCCGGTGATGGGAAACTTGAAGAGGATGTCCTCTTCAGTGGTTCCGGCGCCGATATTGTGAATGATCAGGGGCCACGACCGCCCGGGCGCCTGGCGATCCGACACCAGGCCGATATGCGGAAGATGACCTGGCAGCATCCAGGTGACGAGATCCCCCGCCCGATAGTCTTGGGCCTCGCGTGAAATCGGCAGCGAGGCCCCGGCACGTTGCAGGAAGGTTTGCAGATTGGGCACCCTGCGATGATCGATGTTGCGATCCGGCCGGGTCAAACCCCACAGCTTGGGGTAGTGGGCGAAGTGCTTGCGCATGTCTTCGTGGACCAGGACTTGCAGATCAAGGTTGACCTTGCGATAGGCTCGAATGACCACGTCAGTGCAGACCCCGCGATCGTCAGGCACATCGCCCATGGGGTAAGCCATCGTGCGGTACGACCCATCATAGGCCTCCGGCATGAGCGTCCGAGCGCGCGCGGCGGCCACCAGCGATTTCGCGAAATCCTCCGCTGCGGCATCGCCAAGGACCGCGAGGAGGCTGATCAGGACAAGGCCATCACGAAGCATGCGTATCCCCCTTGGAGGTCGATGAAGCGCACCGCGCCCAGCAGCGTCAAGCATGCAACGCCACATTAGGCTGGCTTCTTTCCGGGCTTGGCCAAGGGCAGCGCCTGGTCGGTGGCTTGAACCAGCTGACAGAGCCAATCCCGGTCCTCCCAAAGGTCTGCAGGGATGCGCAGATGGGGTTTCGCACCCGGGTAAGGGGCAGCTTCGAGGACTTGCCGAACCCGATCACGGCCGGCCTGGGTGGGTTTGAGATACAACTGGCCGTCGCAGACCAAGGCCACGGGTTTGCCGGCGACGTAGAGGCAATACTCGCCAAACATTTTTTTCGCGCTGACCTGAGCCAAACCCGAAAGCTGGTCGAGCAGGAAGTCCATCGTGTCTTGGGAGGTCGCCATACTCGATCCTGAAGTCATCGCCTAGGAATACTACGCCGGCATGCGGGACTGTCCAGCTCGGACGCCATGCGTGGGTCGAAACCGCGGCACCAAGAAGGAAACACTGGCCGACCTGCCCCGTATTCATCCATACCCGCGCCCCTCGTGCTTCTCCAAGCAATGAGTTTGCGCCAATCCGCAAGGCTCAACCAGCCTCACGAATGCCCAAGCGTGTGCCGTTCGAGCAGGCTTCACGAAATCGATTGTATGCAGGTGGCAAACCAAGTATCGACAGCATGGACATTGCGCAAGCGGCCCGTGATATTGGCCAAGAGGCGTGGCGCCTGCGGAGTAGGACGGACTGCGCCACGCTCCCGCTTGCCCATTTGTAGCAGACTACGCGGGCCAACCACTTCAAGCGGGTCAGCGCAAGCATGGTCCGATCTATGGCTCGACCAGACCCCACCCGATCCAGGCTCAGAATTCAGGTCAAATTCGCAAGGCCCCGCAGCCAGCGACATCGGGCTCAGGGTTGTCGCCAGCGATGGTCGTTCGGGACGAGACCTTGTCCCGAACGACCCCTCAAAGGATCAGGGTATAGGCGAGGCCGACCAGCGCGCAGGCGCCGATGACCTTCATGATGTCGGCCTTGTACTTCCACAGGGCGACGAAGGCGGCGATGGCGACCGCGACCTGCAAGCCTTCGAACGAACCGGCGAACGGTTCCGCCTCGCTGCCTTGCGGCCAGAAGGTATGCCAGGCGAAGAACACCGCCAGGTTGAGGATGACGCCGACCACGGCGGCGGTGATGGCGGTGAGCGGCGCGGTGAACTTGAGGTCGCCGCGCGTCGATTCCACCAGCGGGCCGCCGACCAGGATGAACAGGAAGGACGGCAGGAAGGTGAAGAAGGTGGCCACCGTGGCACCGGCGATACCCGCCGCGACGGGGTTGGCCGCAGCCTCCTTGGCGACGCCGCCCAGGTAGCCGATCCAGGTCACGATCATGATCAGCGGGCCGGGCGTGCTCTCGCCCAGGGCCAGGCCGTCCATCATCTGCAGACCGGTCAGCCAGCCGTGCTGCTCGACCGCGCCCTGGTAGACATAGGGCAGCACGGCGTAGGCGCCGCCGATGGTGAGGAAAGCCGCCTTGGTGAAGAAGTCGCCCATGGCCACCAGGGTGTCGTTGCCAGCGACGGCGAGCATGGCCGCCGCCCAGATCAGCACAAAGAACACCACCTTGGCGACCAGCTTGGCCCAGGAAAACGAAGCATGCGGTGGTGGCGGCGTGTCGTCGTCGATCAGCGCCGGTCCGTACTGCTTGTTCGAGGCGCCATGACCGCCGCCACTCTTGAATTTGGCCGGCGCCAGCTTGCCGCCGACCACGCCGATGAGGGCGGCGGCGAGCACGATCCAGGGAAAACCGATCTTGAAGAAGAAGATGCCGACGAAGGACAGCGCCGCGATGGCGTAAAGCAGTTCGTTCTTGAGCGCCTTGGCGCCGATGCGCCAGGCCGCGAACAGGACCACCGCGACCACCGCCGGCTTGATGCCGTAGAAGATGCCCTGCACCAGCGGCACGTCGCCAAAGGACAGGTAGACCGCCGCCAACCCCGACAGCAACGCGAACGCGGGCAGGAAGAACAGCACGCCCGCCATCACCGCGCCGAGCACGCCGTGCATCAGCCAGGCGATGTAGATGGCGAGCTGGATCGCCTCCGGCCCGGGCAGCAGCATGCAGTAGTTGAGCGCGTGCAGGAAACGATGCTCGCTGATCCAGCGCCGTTTCTCGACCAGTTCCTGGTGCATCATGGCGATCTGACCGGCCGGGCCGCCGAAGCTGATGAAGCCGAGTTTCAACCAGTAGGGAAAGGCCTGCGCCAGGGTAGGCGGCTCGGGACGGGTCGATTCAGTCATGGGCTGTCCTTGAACGAAGCGTAAACAAAGTCGAAGGCGCCCGAAGCCGCCTCCAGGAGTGCGTCATCATCGGCGATGCGGGCGCGCATGCCGGCCAGCAGGGTTTCCAGGCCCGCCGCTTCGGGGGCCGGCAAGCCCCCAACATCGAGGAAGTGGACGATCCGGGCCAGCCGCATGAGCCCGGGATCGGCTTCCAGGCCGAAACTGGCCAGCAGGGTCTCGAAGGTGACCCGTTCCCCGACATGGCTGAATTCGGCGCCGTCGAAATCAAATCCCAAAGCCTGCTTCGGACACTCGGCGGGTTGGCCCAGCCAGCGGAAGCGGGCCTCCGGGTCGATGAAGCGGCGGATCAGCCAGGCCGAGGCCAGGCGATCGATCCACGGCCGCTTGCGGGTCGCCCAGAGCCGGCCGCGATAGTCGGCGGGATCGCGCAGCGTGATCGCCGTGGCGGCGGCTCGCGGTTCGTCGGGCGACATCCGGGTCTGCAACGCGGCATCAAACTCATCGAGCAAGGCCGAAGCCTGGGCCTGGGCCGGCCCGGGAAAGAAATCGGTCGCCGCGATCGCGTCGAACTGCTTGCGCAACTTGCGCGCCAGGCGGGCGAGATCGACCGGCGCCACCCGATCCAGATCCTGCCGGCACACGGCCAGGTCATCGGCCACGCGTTTGTAGTCGCCGGCGCGATCGAACAGGCCGCGAAAATCGCCGCCCGAAGCGTCCAGCAGCCAGGCCTGGCCACCCGAGCTTTGGACCGCCCCGGCCACCGCCGACAACGCGGTGCGTGCGGCCTCCCCCGCCGGCAACAGGTAGACGCCATCGCGGGGCGCCGCCGCGCCGCAGGCCTTGAGGGCGCGCCAGGCCCGCATGCGCGCGGTGGCATTTTCGGTCGGCAGGGTAAGAATCAGTAATGACCAATACATGATGTAATATTTATAACAACATTCCTGGACGCACACCAGCCCAACGCACCGGGGTCTGTCCTGATTCTGGTGCACGGCGCCCCATCTCGGAGCGCCATTGCACCGCCCAGGCTCCGGCATCGGGCGAAAAACCTGGTCACGACTGGATTCAAGCGATTGGCATGCCCCTTGCTAAACATGCCATGACCGAGGCAAAGGCGCTTCGGCCATGCTCTCCTTCCCCGCAGTCACTTGGACAACGGCGTCCCACCTCCCCCGAGGTTTGGTCGCCGTTTTTTATTTTGGAGTCTTCGCCATGAAACCGACCCCCGCGACCGATGCCCAGGCTACCCCTGACGAAAGCAAACGCGATTTCCTGAAGAAAGCCACCGCCATGTCCGCCGCCGCTGCCCTCATGTCCATGGTCCCGCCCGGGGTTCGCAACGCCGCCTGGGCCGCCGGTTCCACGGGCCTGGAAAAAACGGCGCTGACCTTCGGCATCATCCCGCTCACGGATTGCGCCCCCATCGTGGTCGCCTACGAGAAAGGCTTCTTCAAGCAACAGGGCCTGGATGTGACGATTTCGAAGGAAGCCTCGTGGGCCAACATTCGCGACAAGGTGGCCATCGGCGCCCTCGACGGCGCCCATATGCTGGCCGGCATGCCGATCGCCGCCACGCTGGGCATCGGGGCCACCCCCAAGGAGACCGTGACCGCATTCAGCCTGGATCTGAACGGCAATGGCATCACCGTCTCCAACGAACTCTACGAACGCATGGTGGCGGCCGATCCGGAAGCCATGAAATCACGCCCGACTTCGGCCCGCGCCTTGAAGAAAGTGATCGACGCCGACAAAGCCGCCGGCAAAGAGCCGATGACCTTCGCGATGGTGTTCCCGGTTTCCACCCACAACTACGAACTGCGCTACTGGATGGCCTCGGCCGGCATCGATCCGGACCAGGACGTGCGTCTCATCGTCATCCCGCCGCCGCAGATGGTCGCCAACCTGCAATCGAGGAACATCGTCGGCTACTGCGTCGGCGAGCCCTGGAACCAGCGTGCGGTGGAGATGGGCATCGGCAAGTCCATCATCACCAACTACGAGATCTGGAACAACAATCCGGAGAAGGTGTTCGGGGTCAACCGGGAATGGGCCGACAAATACCCGAACACGCACCGGGCCGCCGTCCGCGCACTCATCGAGGCGGCCGCCTGGGCGGACAAGCCGGAAAACCGCAAGGAAGTGGTACGCATCATCTCCGCAAAATCCTATGTCAATGCCCCCACTGGGGTGGTGGACAACTCGATGACCGGTACCTGGCGCTACAGCAAGGAGGAAAAGCTGGTCAGCCTGCCGGATTTCAACGTCTTCCACCGCTACGCCGCCAACTTCCCCTGGCGTTCCCATGCCGCCTGGTTCATCACCCAGATGTACCGCTGGGGACAACTGGAAAAACCCGTCGATATCCGGAAAACAGCCTCCGGCATTTATTTGCCCGACCTCTACCGGCAGGCCGCCAAGGAAGTCGGGGTGGCCGCACCCACCATCGACTGGAAGCCGGAGGGGGTGAACAGGAGCAACTGGACCCTGAAACAGGCCACTGCGCCGATTCCGATGGGCCCCGATCTGTTCTTCGATGGCATGAAGTTTGATCCCGCCAGACCCCTCGACTACCTCAAGGGCTTCAAGGTAGCCCACCTGAAAGTGGACATGAAGGCCCTGGCAAAGCTTAACAAGTGAGCCAGTTTCCGCCTCGCATTCGGCGAGGGGGCAGAAAAAGGAGCAAGACATGCACGCACAAGCCATCCAACTCACCGTCGTACCGGGCGGAACAGCCGAACCGGTCGCCAAAGGACAGGCCATGGAACCGACCGTCACCAAGATCACCCCGGCTGCAGAACAACCGCCCCGTCGCGCCCCCTTGCTGGCCGATCGGGTCCGGCGCGAACGCGTGGCGGTCATCCTCAAAACCCTGTTGCTGCCACTGCTGACCTTTGCGGTGGTGATCGGTATCTGGAGTTACATCCACACCCATGTCGCACCGGAATTCCCGGCGCCGGCGGAGACCTGGGCTCACGCCCAGGAAGTGCTGGCCGACCCCTTCTATGACAACGGTCCCAACGACCAGGGGATTGGCTGGCAGTTGCTGAACTCGCTGTCTCGCGTGGCCGCCGGTTTCGGCCTGGCCGCCCTGGTCGGCATTCCTCTCGGCTTCATCATGGGCATGAGCCGCAGCGTGCAAATGGCCTTGTCGCCACTGATCCAGATCCTCAAGCCGGTATCCCCCCTGGCCTGGCTACCCATCGGCCTGTTGTTGTTCAAGGCGGTCGACCCGTCGGCCATCTTCGTCATCTTCATCACCTGCATCTGGCCCATGATCATCAACACCGCCACCGGCGTGAAGGCCATTCCGCAGGACTACATGAACGTGGCCGCCGTGCTCAAGCTGGGCAAGGTCGAGCTGGTGCGGCGCATCCTGTTCCCGGCCACGCTGCCTTACGTGGTCACCGGCATGCGCCTGTCCCTGGGTATCGCCTGGATGGTGATCGTGGCGGCCGAGATGCTCACCGGCGGCATCGGCATCGGCTTCTGGCTGTGGGACGAATGGAACAACCTGAATGTCTCTTCCATCATCGTCGCCATCGCCATCATCGGCGGCGTCGGCATCGTCCTCGACCTGATGATGGGCTGGATGCAAACCAAGCTCGACTATTCGAAGCGCTGAGCGGAGCACGACCATGACCGTCTACCTCGACCTGCAGAACATCGACATGACCTTTTCGACGCCCAAGGGGGACTTCAACGCCCTCCGGGACGTCAACCTCAAGGTTCAAAAGGGTGAATTTCTCTCGCTGATCGGCCATTCCGGCTGCGGCAAGTCCACCGTCCTCAACATCGTCGCCGGCCTGCTCGATGCCAGCGGCGGCGTCGCCCTGCTCAAGGACCGGGAGATTCGCGGCCCGGGCCCCAATCGTGCCGTGGTGTTCCAGAACCATTCCCTGCTGCCCTGGCTGACCGTGTTCGAGAACGTCAAGCTGGCGGTGGACAAGGTAATGGCCGACCAGCCCAAGTCGGATCGCAAGGCATGGGTCATGCACAACCTCAAGCTCGTGCACATGGATCACGCCGTCGACAAGCGCCCGGGCGAGATCTCCGGGGGCATGAAGCAGCGCGTCGGCATTGCCCGTGCGCTGGCCATGCAACCCGACGTGCTGCTGATGGACGAGCCGTTCGGCGCCCTCGACGCCCTCACCCGGGCCCACCTGCAGGACTCGGTGATGGAGATCCAGGCCGAACTCAACAACACCGTGCTGATGATTACCCATGATGTCGACGAGGCCGTGCTGCTTTCCGACCGCATCGTCATGATGACCAACGGCCCTGCGGCCACCATCGGCGAAATCCTGACCGTCGATTTGCCCCGCCCACGCGACCGGCTCAAATTGTCTGAGGACCCGCACTACCACCACCTGCGCGGCCAGGTGCTGGAGTTCCTCTACCAGAAACAGCGCAAGGCGGCCTGAGCGGAGTCGGTGATGGCCGAGGTGAAATCCACCTGTCCCTACTGCGGCGTCGGCTGCGGGGTGCTGATCGAGACCGACGGCGCGCGCATCACCGGCGTGCGCGGCGACCCCGGGCATCCGGCCAACTTCGGCCGCCTGTGTACCAAGGGCGGCACGCTGCATCTTTCGGCCGGGCCGGAAGGCCGCGTGCTGTTCCCGGAACTGCGCACCGACAAGGCCGCGCCACGTCAGCGTGTCGACTGGGACATGGCACTCGACCACGCCGCCCGCCGCTTTGCCGAGCTCATCGCCGAGCATGGTCCCGACGCGGTCGGCTTCTACCTGTCCGGGCAACTGCTGACCGAGGACTACTACGTCTTCAACAAACTGGCCAAGGGTCTGATCGGCACCAACAACTGCGATACCAACTCGCGTCTGTGCATGTCCAGCGCAGTGGCCGGCTACAAGGCCACCCTGGGCGCCGATGCCCCGCCGTGCAGCTACGAGGACATCGACCACGCCGGGACGATCCTGATCGCCGGCGCCAATCCGGCCTACGCCCATCCGGTGCTGTTCCGCCGCATCGAGGCAGCGCGCCAGGCCAATCCACAGCAAAAGCTGATCGTGATCGACCCGCGCGTCACCGACAGCGCGCGCGACGCCGACCTGCACCTGGCCCTCCTGCCCGGCACCGACGTCGCCCTGTTCAATGGCCTGCTCCACGTCATGCTCTGGGAAGGCCTGGTCGACCCCGCCTATATCCGCGAACACACCGAGGGTTTCGATCTGCTCAAGGACCGGGTGCGCGGCTACACCCCGGAACGGGTGGCTGGCCTGTGCGGCATTGCCGAGGCTGATCTCATCACCGCCGCGCGCTGGTTCGCCGCCGGCCCCAGCCTGTCGCTCTACTGCCAAGGGCTGAACCAGTCCTGCCATGGCACCGACAAGAACGCCGCGCTGATCAACCTGCACCTGGCCACCGGCCAGATTGGCCAGCCGGGCGCCGGGCCGCTCTCGCTCACCGGCCAGCCGAACGCCATGGGCGGCCGGGAAGTCGGCGGCCTCGCCAACCTGCTATCCGGCCACCGCGACCTGGGCAACCCCGAACACCGCGCCGAAGTGGCCCGCCTGTGGGGCGTCGAATCGGTGCCGGAGAAACCTGGCCTGACCGCCCTCGAGCTGTTCGAGGCGGCGCGCACCGGCACGCTCAAGGCACTCTGGATCGTCTGCACCAACCCGGCTCATTCCCTGCCCGACCAGGGCGCCGTGCACGAAGCCCTGGCGAAATGCGAATTCGTGGTGGTGCAGGAAAGCTTCGAGGCCAGCGAGACCGTGGCCTATGCCGACCTCCTGCTGCCGGCCAGCACCTGGGGCGAGAAGGAGGGCACGGTGACCAACTCGGAACGCCGCATCTCGCGCCAGCGCGCCGCCCTGCCACCGCCCGGCGAAGCCCGCCACGACTGGGCCATCGGGGTCGATTTCGCACGCCGGCTGGCCCCCTTGCTCCCCTCCGGAAACAGGGCCTTCATGTTTCCCTACGAATCCGCCGAGGCGATCTGGAACGAACACCGCGAGACCACGCGCGGCCGCGACCTCGACATCACTGGCCTGTCCTGGTCGATCCTGGAGCGCGACGGCCCGCAGCCCTGGCCGATGCCCGAGGCTGCCCTGGCCGGCACACCCCGCCTCTACACCGATGGCCGCTTTGCCACCACCAGCGGCCGGGCCCGCTTCCACGTCGCTGACTATCTGCCGCCGGCGGAGGCGGTCAACCCGCGCTTTCCGCTCGCCCTCAACACCGGCCGCCTGCGCGACCATTGGCACACCCTGACCCGCACCGGCCGGGTGGCCCGGCTCTGGAACCATGTCGAGGAGCCGGCCATCAGCCTCAACCCGGCCGACCTGGATCGGCGGGGTCTAAAACCAGGCAGTCTGGTCAAGATATCCAGCCGACGCGGCCACCTGATCCTGCCCTGCCAGGCCGATGCCGACCTGCGCCCAGGGCAAGCCTGGCTGCCCATGCACTGGGGTGCCGGCACGCTCTCCGGCCAGGGCGTCAACGCCCTGACTCAACCAGCGTTCGATCCCGTCTCCCGGCAACCCGAGTTGAAGCATGCCGCGATCCAGGTGGCCCCCTGGCAGGCCGAACACCGCCTGACCCTGCTGGCCAACGGCGACGCCACGCTGCCCCATCGGCTGCGGCCCTGGCTGAACCGCTTCGCCTGGGCCAGCCTGACCGTGTCCGGGCGCGACCGCCCGGTGGTGACGCTGGAAGCGGCACACGACCGTCCCATCCCCCTGGAATGGCTGGCGGAACTGGACACCCTGGCCGGGCTCGACGACCCGCTCGCCACGCTCGCTTATGACGATGGTCACCGGGGCGTCTCGAAGAAGGCCGGCATCGTGGCAGGCCGAATCGTCGCAGTCCGGCTGGCCGGCGAAACCGCGGCCCGCGACTGGCTCAAGGAACTGATCCTGAGTGGCGCCGAAGCCGGCCCCCTGCGCCCCTGGCTGTTGTCGCCCCTGGCCGTGCCGCCTCAGGGCGGCCAGGGCCGCGGCAAGATCCTTTGCAACTGCCTGAACGTGAGTGAAACCGAGATACGCGCGGCGATCTCCGCCGGCGCCGACCTCGAAACCCTGCGCGCCTCGCTGAAATGTGGCACCGAATGCGGGTCCTGCCTGCCGGAACTGAAACGCATGCTGTCGTCCACCTGAATCCCCCTCTTCCGGGCATGGCCGGCTGAAGCAAATGCTTCGTTGAGGCCTGTCCGAATAGGGGTACACTCGTACCATCCCCCGGTCTGGAGCCCGAAGCCCATGGCCCGGCAACGTACCGGCCCATTCCTCTGCCTGCTGTTGTCGATTTTCCTGGTCCTGCCGGCCTGGGCCGGATCGACCTTGCGCGTCCTGGCCTGGCCGGGGTATGCCGACGCCGATCTGATCCGGCAGTTCGAGCAGCGTACCGGCAGCCGGGTCGAACTCACGGTGATCGGTTCCGACGAAGCCCTCTGGCAGAAGATCGCCCAGGACCAGGGCCGTCACTTCGACGTCTTCGCGGTCAACACCGCCGAACTCCAGCGCTATATCGCGCATGGACTGGCGACGCCGGTCGACACCACCGCCCTGCCCCAGCTGGCCCGTCGCCTGCCGCGCTTCCGCGACCTCGGCGCCATCCCCGGCCTGGTGCATCGCGGCGCCGTCTACGGGATCCCCTACACCTATGCCGAAATGGGCCTGATCTACGACCGCAGCCAAGTCAAGGCCCCGCCACGTTCCATCGCCGCGCTTTGGGATCCGAACCTGCGCGGCAAGGTTTTGGCCTACAGCGGCGCCGTGCACAACTTTTCCCTCGCCGCGCAATCCCTGGGCCGCGCGGCGCCCTTCCGGATCGCCGAGGCGGACTGGCCGGTGCTGGTCGACCGCCTGATCGCACTGCGCCGCAACGTGCTGACCTTCTACACCCAGCCGGAGGAATCGGTCGATCTGTTCATCCGGCGCAAAGCTGCGCTGATGTTCGCCAACTATGGCAGCCAACAGGTGCGGTTGCTGCGCGCGGCCGGGGTCGATGTCGGCTATGCCATTCCCGAAGAAGGCGCGCTGGCCTGGCTGGACTGTTGGGCAATCACACCCGGCGCGGGTGACCGAAAGCTCGCCCATGCCTGGATCGATTACATGCTGGAACCCGGTCCCGGCCAGGCCCTGGTCGAGCGGCAGGGCCTGGCCAATACCCTGTCCGAATCGCCCTACCCACGTTCCGGCGACCGTCTGCGCTGGCTGGAACCGGTCGAGGATACCGAACGGCGGACCCGCTATTGGCGCCGCATCCAGTCCGGCGACCGGGCCGCCAAGGTGCTCGCCCCATGAAGACCGGCATTGCCACCCGCCTGGCACTGCTGCTCGCCTGCGTCGGCATGCTGGCGGCCGGGCTGACCGGCTACTATGCCCACGCCATCAGCCGTGACCTGCTCATCGAGTCGGCCAAGCGCGAGATGCTGACCTCGACCCAGGTTCTGGCACGACGGATTGCGCTGACCCGGGAGGAAGTCTCGCGCAACCTCCAGATCCTGGCCGGCCATCCGGCCGCCCTGGCTGTGCTCCGGAGCCCGGATGACGAGGCCGAAGCCGAGCTGGCCACCCTGTTCCGGCTGATGATGGGCAGCCACCGGCCGTATTTCGCGATCCGGCTGATCGCTGCCGCCGACCATGGCCTGGAACGGGTCCGCGTCGACCGCGACAACGATCGCCTGGTCCGCGTCACCGGCGACGACTTGCAGGAAAAGGGGCATTACTCGTATGTCTACGACACCCTCCGGGTACCGGCGGGAAATGCCTACATGTCGCGCATCGCCATCAACCATGAACAGGGCGCCCACGCGGGGCTGGAGCAGCCGACCGTGCAATTGGCCACCCCGGTGGTCGATGCCGACGGCCAGGCCTGGGGCGTGATCGTCATCAGCGTCGACCTGAACGGCATGTTCTCCCTGCTCGCCGCCGATCTGCCCAAGGATTTCCAGCTCTATTTCGTCAACCGGGAGGGCGATTACCTGATCCATCCCGATCCGACCCGCGCCTTCGGTTTCGACCAGGGCCGACGCTTCCTGGTCCAGGAGGAGTTTCCCAGCTTGCGGCCCCTGGTCGACGGCACGCTCGACCAGGCCCTGATCGAGACCGCCGGCGGCACCCAGGCAGACAGGCCGCTGGTCGCCGCCTTCATCGCCCGTCCGGTCCTGGTGAGCTCGGAGGAAACCCGCATGATCCTCGGCCTGGCCCGCCCGCTGGCCGCCATCCAGGCCAGCGCCGAACGTCTCGGCGAAGCCATGTTGGGCAGCGTGGCAGTGATCTGCCTGGCCTGCGTGCTCCTGGCCGTGGCGGTGGCGCGCGCGGTGACCCGGCCGATCAACGCCGTGAGCACGGCGGCCCAGCGCTTTGCCGAAGGTCAGCGCGGCGAGGACCTCCCGCTCGAGCGCCGCGACGAGATCGGCGTCCTGGCGCGAGCCTTTGCCGACATGCAGGACCAATTGCACCGGCAACTCGCCGAACTGGAACAGCGCCGTGGCGAACTCGAACACCAGGCCCGCCATGACCCGCTCACCGGACTGCCCAACCGGGCCCTGTTCGCCGACCGTGTCGCCCAGGCCCTGGCCGCCGCGCGCCGCGAGCACGCCAAGCTGGCCCTGATGTTCATCGACCTCGATCGCCTGAAGCCAATCAACGACCAGCTCGGACATGCCGTCGGCGACCAGGTCATCGAAGCCGTTGCCCAGCGGATGCGTGGCGTCATCCGCGAGTCGGACACCGCCGCCCGGATCGGTGGCGATGAGTTCGTGGTCCTGCTACCGCATGTCCAGACGGCCGAGGACGCCCTCACGGTGGCCGACAAGATTCGCCAGGCCGTCGCTGAACCCCTGAACCTGGACACCCGGACCCTGCACATCACGGCCAGCCTCGGGATTGCCCTGTACCCCGACCACGGCGACAGCCTGATCGCCTTGTCCGGGCGCGCCGATGGCGCGATGTACCGGATCAAGCAAGCCGGGGGCGATGCCATCGCCCTGGCCGGCTCGGAGTCGCCCGTGACCTGAACCGGCACGGGCCATCCTGGTGCATGGCCGGCCCGGCCGTGCCTCAGCCTGGTGCAGCCCGGCACCGGGCCCTGTCTGAAGCGCCCGGTCACTGCGTGATTCCAGGTATGGCACAAGCCTTGCTAAACACTTCCTGACTACCATGGACAACGGCGTCCATCCCCCACCCTGGGGGATGGACGTTTTTTTTTTGGAAAGGCAAAACATGATGACCCACGGCCCCACGCCCACCCGCATGAAACTCGTCCTGGTCGGCAATGGCATGGCCGGCATCCGCGCCATCGAGGATCTGCTCAAGCTCGCGCCGGACCTTTACGACATCACGGTGTTCGGCGACGAGCCACATCCCAACTACAACCGCATTCTGCTGTCCCCGGTGCTGGCCGGGGAGCAGACCCTGGACGAGATCGTCCTGAACCCGCTCGCCTGGTATGCCGAGCACGGCATCACTCTGCACGCCGGCAAGCGCGTGGTGAAGATCGACCGCGTACGCCGTGTCGTCGAGGCCGACGACGGCACCCAGGCGGACTACGACCGCCTGGTCATCGCCACCGGCTCCAGGCCGTTCATCCTGCCGGTCCCCGGCGCCGACCTGGACGGCGTGGTCGGCTTCCGCGACATCGCCGACGTCGAGGCCATGCTCGCGGCGGCGGTCCAGCACCGGCACGCCGTGGTGATCGGCGGGGGCCTGCTCGGCCTGGAGGCCGCCAACGGCCTGATCAAGCAAGGCATGGACGTGACCGTGGTGCACCTCGCGCCCTGGCTGCTGGAACGCCAGCTGGACGAGCCTGCGGCCCGGCTGATGCAGAAACATCTCGAAGCCAAGGGCATGAAGTTCCTGCTCCAGAAGCAAACCGTCGAACTGTTTGCAAGCGTCACCGGCCGCGTCGGCGGCATCCGCTTCAAGGACGGCGAAAGCCTCCCCGCCGAGCTGGTAGTCATGGCCGCCGGCATCCGTCCCAACACCGCCCTGGCCGAATCGTGCGGCCTGTTCTGCGAGCGCGGCATCGTGGTCAGCGACACCCTGCAAACCGTCACCGACCCGCGCATCTATGCCCTGGGCGAATGCGTCAGCCATCGCGGCATCGCCTACGGCCTGGTGGCGCCCCTGTTCGAGCAGGCCAAGGTGTGCGCCAACCACCTGGCCGAACTCGGCTACGGCCGCTATGCCGGCTCGGTGACCTCGACCAAGCTCAAGGTCACCGGCATCGACCTGTTCTCGGCCGGCGACTTCACCGGCGGCGAGGGTACCGACGCCATCACCTACAGCGACCCCATCGCCGGGGTGTACAAGAAGCTGGTGCTCAAGGACGACCGCCTGGTCGGCGCCTGCCTGTACGGCGATACCGTCGACGGCGCCTGGTATTTCCAACTACTGCGCGAAGGCCGCGCGGTGTCCGATCTGCGCGACCACCTGATGTTCGGCCAGGACCATTGCGGCAACCTCGGCCACCGGGGCGAGAACCGTGCCGCCGCCATGGACGATAGCGCCGAGGTGTGCGGCTGCAACGGCGTCTGCAAGGGTGACATCGTCAAGGCCATCAAGACCCACGGCCTGTTCACCCTGGATGACGTGCGCCGCCACACCAAGGCCTCGGCCTCGTGCGGCAGCTGCACCGGTCTGGTCGAACAGATCATCATGGCCACGGTGGGCGGCGACTACTCGGCCAGCCCGAAGGAAAAGCCGATGTGCGGCTGCACCGACCACACCCACCTTGCGGTGCGCGCCGCGATCCGCGACCAGCACCTGACCGCGATCCCGGAGACCATGGCCGCGCTCGGCTGGCGCACCCCGGGCGGCTGCCCGAGCTGTCGCCCGGCGCTCAACTACTACCTGCTCTCCACCTGGCCTGGCGAGGCGGTGGACGACCCGCAATCGCGCTTCATCAACGAACGTGCCCACGCCAACCTCCAGAAGGACGGTACTTTCTCGGTGGTACCGCGCATGTGGGGCGGCATCACCACCCCGGCCGAATTGAAGAAGATCGCCGTGGTCGCGGAAAAATACGCCATCCCCACGGTCAAGGTCACCGGCGGCCAGCGCATCGATCTCCTGGGCGTCCAGAAGGCCGACCTTCCGGCCATCTGGCGTGACCTCGACATGCCCTCCGGCCATGCCTACGGCAAGGCCCTGCGCACGGTAAAGACCTGCGTCGGCAACGAGTGGTGCCGGTTCGGCACCCAGGCCTCGATGGCCATGGGCATCCAGCTGGAAAAGACCTTTTTCAAGATGTGGGCGCCGCACAAGGTCAAGCTGGCGGTGTCCGGCTGCCCGCGCAACTGCGCCGAGGTGGCGATCAAGGACGTCGGCGTGATCGGCGTCGATTCCGGTTGGGAGATCTACGTCGCCGGCAACGGCGGCATCAAGACCGAAGTCGCCCAGTTCCTGACCAAGGTCAAATCCTCCGAGGAGGTCCTTGAATACAGTGGCGCCTTCCTTCAGCTCTACCGGGAAGAAGCCATCTATCTCGAACGTACCGTGCACTACGTCGCCCGGGTCGGCCTCGACTACGTCAAACAGCAGGTGCTGGACGACGC
Organism: Pseudomonadota bacterium; assembly: GCA_049322515.1. GTDB lineage: Bacteria > Pseudomonadota > Gammaproteobacteria > Burkholderiales > Thiobacillaceae > Parasulfuritortus. The sequence continues at coordinate 33,274 of JBMOQW010000020.1, read as the reverse complement.
CGACCGGCGCCGCGCGCTCTACGAGCGTCTGCTGTTCGCCCTCCAGGTCGAGCAGGACCCCTGGCTGGAACGTGCCCGGGGCAAGGACGCGAACGAATTCCAGCCCCTGGCGGCGAAGGCCGACCTGGCCCTGGCCTGAGACCCGAGGAGACACCGATGACCCAATGGATCCACGTCGGCCACCTGTCCGACATCCCCGCCCAAGGCGCCCGCGTGGTCGAGCTCGACGGCCGCCGCATCGCCCTGTTCCGCACCGCCGACGACGCCGTGCATGCCCTGCTCGACCGCTGCCCGCACAAGGGCGGCCAGCTGTCGCAAGGCATGGTCTGCGGCCAGCGCGTCACCTGCCCGCTGCACAACTGGAGCATCGATCTCGCCAGCGGCGAGGCGGTCGCCCCGGACGTCGGTCGTGCCAGCACGTTGCCATTGAAGATCGAGGCGGGCGCGATTTTCCTGGAATCGGCGTGACCCCTCCGGCCCCCGAGGACACCCTCACCATCCTGGTGATCAGCCAGTCCAAGCGCCGGCTGGACGACCTTCTGGCGGCCATGTCGGCCGACATGCCCCGGCATCGTTTCATCGGTCGCCTGGACCGGGCCATCGACCTGCCCGGCTGGGTCGAAGCGCTGCAGCCGGATGCCGTCATCATGGACGTCGATTCGCCCAGCCGTGACACCCTGGAACAAATCGTGGTGATGAGCGAGTCGAGCCCGCGCCCGATCGTCATGTTCAGCCAGGATGATTCATCGGAGACCATGCGCTCGGCCGTCTCGGCCGGGGTGGCCTGCTACGTGGTCGATGGCCTGCGCGCCGAACGGGTGCGGCCGCTGCTGCAATTGGCCCAGGTGCGCTTCGAGGCCTGGCGCGACATGCATGGCGAGATGCTGCGCGCACGCCAGGAATTGCAGGAACACAAGCTGATCGAGAAGGCCAAGCGTCACTTGATGAAGACCGAAAGGCTGGGCGAGGAAGCCGCCTACCAGGCGCTGCGGCGCGAGGCCATGGCCCAGCGGATGAAAATCTCGGACGTCGCGCGCGCCCTGCTGGCCGCCCAAGCCGCCTGAACCTCGAATCAGCCGGCCAGCACCCGGTTCTTGCCCGCGCGCTTGGCCAGGTACATGGCTGCGTCGGCGCGCCGGATCGCTTCGCCACCCGCTTCGTCCAGGGCCAGTTGGGCCACGCCGGCACTGAAGGTGATCAGGATCTTTTCGCCGCCGGCCAGGAAAAAGCGCTTGGTCAGGGTGCGCTGCAAGCGGGCCATGGCCACCAGGGCTTCGTCGAGCCGGGTGTCGGGCATCAGGATGACGAACTCCTCGCCGCCGTAACGGGCCAGGGAATCGTCCGGGCGCAGGCTCTCACGCACCACGTTGGCAAGATGGACCAGCGCCTGGTCGCCGGTGTCATGGCCATGCTGGTCGTTGATTTTCTTGAAGTTATCGATGTCGAGCAGGGCCAGCGACAAGTCGCTGCCCTTGCGCCGCATCGAGGCGATCTCACGCGCCAGGGCTTCATCCAAGCCCTTGCGGTTGAGGATGTTGGTCAGCGGGTCGTGGCGCGCCATCGCGCTCACGGTGTCGAGTTCCAAATGCAGCTTGGCAATCTCGGCCTCGGTCGCCAGCACCTTGTCCTGCATCGACTGAAGCTGGTCGCGCGAGTGCGCGGTGATCTGGACCATCGTGGTGGAAGCGTCGATCACTTCCTTGAGGATCGGTGCCAGCTCTTCCAGGCTCTGCGCCTCGGACACCCGGCGCGAACTGGCCTCGATCTTGTCCTGGAAAGCCGTGCTGGAGTCGTTCATCTCGTTCAGGTGCTCGATGAAAGCGCCCAGCATCTGGCGCATCTCCTCCTGGGCCTCCAGGGAGCGCTCCTTGGCCACCGCCTGTTTTTGCATGACTTCGCGGATGCGTCGCTCGACGTCATCCAGACGGCGCAGGCTCAAGGGCGGCCGGATGGCCTCCAGCAAGCCCCGGACCTGGCCATCGAGCCAGGTGTCATCCAGCACCAGGGTGCGGATGTTCTCGATCACCAGGTGCAGCAGGTTGATCAGGGAATGCTTGATTTCGCCCTGTTCCTCGGCGATGAACGCCAGCCGTCTGGAGAACTCGGCCAAGCGGGTGCGCAAGGCGGCCAGGTCCGACTGGGGATCGCGCAGGACGTGCAGGATCCCGCGCAACTCGGCGCGAACCCGCTCGTCGTCGAGCTGCAAAGCCGGCTGCAAGCCCTCGATCAGGCCGGCGAAGCGCGCCAGGATGTCGTGCAGGCCGGTTTCGGAGTTGGTAGCCGGGTCGCGCGGCTCTGCACGCAGGGCCTGGCTGGCGTTGTCGTAGTCCAGGAGGGCTTGTTCGATGCCCACCCAGCTATGCCGGCCGATGGCCAGGTCGAGCGCATCCAGGGCCGCTTGCTGGCCAGCGCCGCGCGCGGTCAGGGCGCGCACCGCGCGGCGTAGCGGCTCATCCGGGAAAGCCACCCGGTTGGGTAGATTGGCGATTTCGTTGTAGCAGGCCTGATAGTTGGCCGGGGTCGGCGGCAACTTGCGTTCGGCGAGACGCTTCAAGGCTTCGCGGGCGATCAGAGTCGGTTGCATGCGCGGCGGGTTCGGGACGTTGCGGTGAGCACGATGACACGAACCGGCTCTCTTGCCCATCGCGCCACGGTGAATCATGCCAAGTATAGGTAAATATACCTCTCTTTGGACACGATCTACGGAAACCTCCGACCTGTCCCGATCCCCAATGGGACGCTCTTCCCTGGATTACAACGGCTCCATCCGGGTGACTGTGAAGGCGCCCCCGACCCGCTCGATGCGCACCCGCACCTTCGCGCCAGGCCGTGCCCACTCGAGCATGGCCGGGTCGGCGACCTGGAAGACCATGGTCATGGCAGGCATGGCGAGGTGCTTCAATTCACCGTGACGCAGGGTCAGACGGGCCTGGGCACGGTCGACCTTGCGCACCTCGGCCTCGACCAGCTCGGCCTGGGCGGTGGCCGGAGCCATGGCGTGGTCATGGCCAGCGTGGGCATGGCCGGTGTCAGCCCAGGCCGGCGCGCCGGCCAAGACACAGCCCAGGATCAACCAAAGAATATGCTTCATCGGGCACCTCTCGTCAGTCGTTCGCGAACACACGGGTATCGCCCTTGCGGGTGATCAGCAGGACCTCGTAGGCGTCCTTGCGGTCGCCCCGTTCCATGCCCGGCGCGCCGATCGGCATGCCTGGCACCACCAGGCCGCGCGCGGCCGGCTTCTCCTTGAGCAGGCGCTTGATCTCGTGCGCCGGGACATGGCCCTCCACCACGTAGCCGGCCACCTCGGCGGTATGGCAGCTGCCATGGCCGGTGGGCACGCCCAGGCGGACCTTGTGCTTGACCACGGCGTCGGTGTCATGCGCGCGCACGCTGAATCCGTGGGCCTTGAGATGCGCGATCCAGTCGTTGCAGCAGCCGCAGGTCGGGCGCTTGTAGACGTCGACCACCGGCAGGCCGGTGGCAAAGGCAGCGCCAGCCCACAGGCCGGTGGCGAGGATCAGGGACAGGGTTCGAAGCATGGGAGACTCCTCAGTGGTGGTGGCCGTGCGGCTTGACCGCGTTCAGGGTCTCGGGGGTGGGTGCCGGACCGGCCTGGCGCGCCGCTTCGGGCAGGGCGCCGGTCCATTCCCGCGCCACGCTGCCGGGCGGATGCCGGAAGGGTCCGGGATCGCGCCAGTCGCCGGGCGCCAGGTCGTCGCGCACCTTGAGCACGGTGAACATGCCGCCCATTTCCAGCGGGCCATATTGGCCCCAGCCGGTCATCATGGGCAGGGTGTTGTCGGGCAGGGGCATGGCCATGTCGCCCATCTCGGCCATGCCCGACGAGCCCATGGCCATGTAGTCCGGCTGGTGCCGGCGGATGCGCGCCTCCAGGTCGTCCTGGCGCACGCCGATCAGGTTGGGCACGGCGTGGCCCATGGCATTCATGGTGTGGTGCGACTTATGGCAGTGGAAGGCCCAGTCGCCGGGCAGGGTCGCCACGAACTCGAGGGCGCGCATCTGGCCGACCGCGACATCGGCGGTCACTTCCGGCCAGCGCGCGCCGGCCGGCACCCAGCCGCCGTCGGTGCCGGTCACCTCGAAGGTGACGCCATGCAGATGCAGCGGATGGTTGGTCATGGTCAGGTTGCCGGCCCGGACCCGGACCCGTTCCCCGGTGCGCGCCACCAGCGGGTCGATGCCCGGGAACACCCGGCTGTTCCAGCACCAGAGATTGAAGTCGAGCATGGTGTTGGTGCGCGGCACGGCGGCGCCCGGCTCGATGTCGAAAGCATTGAGCAGGAAGGCGTAGTCGCGGTCGACGCGCATGAAGTCGGGATCGCGCGGATGCACGATCAAGAGCCCCATCATGCCCATCGCCATCTGCACCATCTCGTCGGCGTGCGGGTGGTACATGAAAGTGCCCGACCGGGTCATCTCGAACTCGTAGACGAAGGTCTGGCCCGGCTTGATCTGCGGCTGGGTCAGGCCGCCCACGCCGTCCATGCCGTTCGGCAGCAACAGGCCGTGCCAGTGGATGGTGGTGTGCTCGGGCAGCCGGTTGGTGACGAAGATGCGGACCCGGTCGCCCTCGACGCACTCGAGGGTCGGGCCCGGGCTGCTGCCGTTGTAGCCCCACAGGCGCGCGGTCATGCCCGGCGCCAGCTCGCGCAGCACCGGTTCGGCCACAAGGTGGAACTCCTTGACTCCGTTCCTGATGCGCCAGGGCAGGCTCCAGCCGTTCAAGGTCACCACGGGGTGGAACGGCCGCCCGTCGGCCGGCGCCCCGGGCACCTGGGTGGTCGCCGCGGCCGCCACCGGCGCCTCGGGCAGGCTGGCCGCGCCGACGCGCGAGACCAGACCGGCGCCGAGAGCGGCGGCCGAAGCCTGGGCGAGAAAATGTCGACGGTCCATGGGCCTCCCGATCAGTGTCCGGCGTCCGGTTCCGAGGCATGCCCGCCGGACAGGGGGGACGGCTCGCCGCCGCCCACGTCAAGTGCCATGCGCCAGGCGCTCTCGGCCCACCAGTAGTCGCGCAGGGCGACGATCGCGGCAGCCTCGGCCTGGACCTGACGCCGGGTCTCCGAAAGCAGGTCCCAGGGCCCGACCAGCATGCCGTTGTAGCGCAGCAGGGCATCCTCGGCGAGCCCGGCGCGCAGTGGCGCGATCTCGTCCCGGTACAGGCGCGCCAGGGCGTGCGCCTCGGCCAAACCGGCGCGCGCCTCGCGCAGTTCCGAAGCGGCTGCCGCCTCGATCGCCGCCTGGCGGAATCGGGCCTGGCGCAGACGCGCCTCGGCAGCGGCGATCCGGGCCTCACCGCGATCGAAAACCGGCAGGCCGACCTCGATCTCGTAGCCGCGCCAATGCGCCTCGCCCCGTTCGCCGCCATTCTTGTAGGCCAGGTCGAGATCGCTCAGCCAGCGGGTGGCGCCGATCTGATCCAGACTGCGCGTCTGTGCCTCGGTCTCCAGACGGGCCAGGTGGGTGTCGAGCCGATCGGCCACGGCCTGGGGGCCGGCCGGCTCCGGCAACGCCGCCGGCAACTCGGGCAAGCGTTCGGGCAAGTGCAGCCGGGCTGCATCGGACTCGCCCAGGCCCAGGCGCCGGACCAGGCGCTCGCGGGCCTGGGTCTGGGCCTGGCGGGCCTGGATCAGTTCGGCCGCCAGCTCGGCGCGCAGCACCTGCGCGCGGCGCGCCTCGCGCGCGCTGAAATTGCCTGCCTCGGCCATGCGCCGAGCCAGCTCGGCGCCCGCCTCGGCCAGGTCCAGGGCAGCCTCGCGACGCAGCCGGATCTGGCGGGCCGCGACCGCGTCGAGCCAATCCTGGCGCGCCTGGTGGGCCTGCCGCACGACTTCGCGGGCGAGCGCCACCTGGGCAGCCTGGAACCGGGCGCGGCCGGCCTCGGCACGGGCCGGCAGGGTGAACAGGCCGAGCAGGTCGAGCAGGAAGCTGCGCTCATACTCGAGCAGGTCACCCCCGGCCAGGCGGGCGAAGCTGAACACCGGATTGCGCGGCCGGCCGGCCTGGACCGCGTCCGCCTCAGCCACCCGCAAGCCGGCCAGGCGGGCTTGCAAGTCCCGCGAATGGGCCAGGGCAATGGCCACCGCACCCTCGGCATCGAGCGGCGCCGCCAGGCGTGCCGAAACGAACTCGGCGACCCGCGCCGCATCGGCGTCGTCCTTGATCGGCGCCAGCGCGACGCCCACCCGGGCCTGGCTGAGCGTCGCCACGGCCCCGACGCCACCCTCCGGCGACAGTTGGGCGCAGCCGCCGAGCAGGAACGCGACGGACAGGACACCCGGGAGACGGCTAGGAAACAGATCGGCCATGGCACCCAGCATGCCCGAGCGCGGCGCACAGCCGGCTGACATGGGCATGACAATTTCGTCATGTTGCACTCGGCGGCCACTGTGGCACGATGCGGCGTCATGAAACTGCTCATCGTCGAAGACGAGCCGAAGACCGGCGACTACCTGCGCCAGGGCCTCACCGAGGCCGGCTTCGTGGTCGACCTGGCCCGCGACGGCTGGGACGGCCTGGAACTGGCGCGCGCCGGCGGCCACGACCTGGCCATCCTGGACGTCATGCTGCCCGGCCTGGATGGCTGGCAGGTGCTGGCCGGCATGCGCCGGGCCGGGCTCGACACCCCGGTGCTGTTCCTGACCGCGCGCGACCACATCGAGGACCGGGTCAAGGGCCTGGAAGGCGGCGCCGACGACTACCTGGTGAAGCCCTTTGCCTTCGCCGAATTGCTGGCCCGGGTGCGCACCCTGCTGCGCCGCGGCCGGGCCGGCCTGGAGGCGACCATGCTCACGGTGGCCGACCTGGAACTCGACCGCCTGCGCCGGCAGGTCCGCCGGGGCGGCCGGCGCATCGACCTCACGGCCAAGGAATTCGCGCTCCTGGAACTGTTCCTCAGCCACCGGGGTGAAGTGCTGCCACGGGCCCTGATCGCCTCCCGGGTCTGGGACATGAACTTCGATTCCGATACCAACGTCATCGACGTCGCCGTGCGCCGGTTGCGCGCCAAGGTCGATGACGGCCAGGCCACCAAGCTGATCCACACCGTGCGCGGCATGGGCTACCGGCTCGACGACGGCAGCGCGTGAGACCGGTCCGCTCGCTCACGGCGCGCATCGCCCTGCTGTTCGCCACCGGCACCAGCGTGGTGTTGCTCGGCCTGGGCGCCCTGGTGGCCGGCTCGGTGGATGCGCATTTCCGGGACATGGACCGGGCACAACTGGAAGAACAGCTCAGCCGGGTGCGTGTCCTGTTGCGCGAGACCCGTGATGCAGCGGGGCTCGACGCCCTGCCCGGCCGTCTGGAGGCGGCGATCACCGGCCCCGGTGGCTGGGCCGTGGCGATCCGGGCGCCGGACGGACGGCTTTGGTTCGCCAGCCGCGACCTCGGCCTGCCCGCGCCGGCCCTGGACCAGGCCGACAGCGGCCAGTTGGTCACCTGGCGTGCCGACGCCCGTGACCAGCGCGGCCTGGCGGCGAGTGCACGCACCGGTGGCGGGACCACGGTGACCGTCGCGATCGCCCTCGACATCAGCCACCACGAACATTTCCTGACCGATTTCCGGCGCGGCCTGGCGCTCGCCATCGCCCTCGCCGCGCTGGTCACCGCCGGACTCGGCTGGCTGGCGGCGCGCGCCGGCCTGGCGCCGCTGCGGCGCATGACCCGGCTGGCCGAGGCGTTGTCCGCCAGCCACCTGGGAGAACGCCTGCCCACCGACCGGCTGGCGCCGGAGCTGCTCAGCCTGACCACCGCATTCAACGCGATGCTTGACCGTCTGCAAGCTTCATTCGAGCGGCTGACCCGGTTTTCCGCCGATCTCGCCCACGAACTGCGCACCCCGGTGTCGAACCTGATGACCCAGACCCAGGTCGCCCTGAGCCGGGCGCGCAGCGCGGAGGCCTACCGCGACACCCTGCAATCGGCGGCCGAGGAGTATGAACGCCTGTCGCGCATGATCGCCGACATGCTGTTCCTGGCCCGCGCCGACCACGAAGGCCTGGCCCTGGCCAGCGAACCGGTCGACCTGGCCGCCGAGGCCGCCAGCCTGGTCGAGTTTCACGCCATCGGCGCAGAAGAGCGCGGCATCCGGATCCGGGTCGAAGGGGCTGCGACGGTCACCGGCGATCGCGGGATGCTGCGCCGGGCCTTGTCCAACCTGATTGCCAACGCGTTGCGCCATTGTCCCGAGGGGGGCGAGGTCACGGTGCATCTGAAGGCCAGCGCGGACGGCGTCGAGATCACGGTCGAGAATCCCGGCGAGCTGCCCGCCGAGCACCTGCCCTGCCTGTTCGACCGTTTCTACACTGCCGATCCGGCACGCCGGGCCGAGGGCGCCGGCCTCGGCCTGGCCATCGTCCGCTCGATCGTGACGGCACATGGCGGCACGATCGGCGCCGCGGCGTCGAACCACCGGGTGCGCTTCAGCCTGCGCCTACCGGTGAGGACGGCAGGATGAGGGGGTAAAACAAGTCACCTCGGAAACGCTGATCAGTGACTCATGCCAAAGCAAAACAGTTACCCGGGGCCTTGAGTAGATCGGGCCTACCTTTCGGGATGGCTTCCGAGCAAGAAGTTTCAAGCGTCCAGAAAGGGGACAAACCAATGCCTCTGTGTGTCGGAAATTTTTACAAAAGACCATCATGGTGCTGGATTATTGACAATCCCATGAATAACCTGAAAGGCACCTCAACGCATTACCGAAACCAGACGCATGTAATTTATTCATAAGAAACATATTGTTGATCTTGTGCATTGACCATCCTGTCGCCCTGGCACGGAGTAGAGCCCGGTGTCATGAGAAGAAATGGCCTCTGCTTTGCTTATTTCTTTTTTCCCGCCCCAAACCCAGGTTGATTCGACATGAAAAAAACACTGCTTGCCTTGATGTCCGCCACGTTTTTCTGCACCAGCGCCCAGGCCATCACGATCAACAGCCCCAATGTGCCGATTACCATCTTTGACAACACCAGCGTGACTTCCACGCTCGATTTCACCAGTCATTTCATCATCACGGATGTCAACTTGACGATGAACCTGACTCATACATGGGATGCAGATTTGGATATTTTTCTCGCCCATGGGGGAACCGAGGTGGAACTTACCTCAGACAATGGTGGATCCGGAAACGATTACACCAATACCACCTTCGACGATGAAGCCTCGACCGCCATCACCGCAGGCACCGCTCCATTCACGGGATTTTTTCGACCCGAACAACTGTTATCTGTGTTCGACGGGATGGATGCCTTTGGCACCTGGACCTTGAAAATTCGCGATGACCAAAGCGGGGATTCGGGCACACTTCACTCTTGGTCCCTTGCCATCTCTGGTCGGTCCACACAAGAAAATACCAACACGGTTTCTGAGCCTGCCCTGCTTGGGCTACTTGGGGTAGGCCTGTTCGGGTTGTTCTCCAGCCGTCATTTCATTCGGACCGTGTGAGTTTTTTTGGTTGACTGCTTTCATGGGGGCACGTCATGCAGTCTTTGTTATTTGGCCTGCAATCCCTGCGGTCTATCGGCGGCATGGTGTGCTCATGAAGCACACCTGTCTCACTTTGGATAACCAATCGCGTGGGCACACCGCTTACCCGACAAAGTGAATTTTCATACCGATGCGCCGGCTGTGGCCAATGTTGCCATCACAAACGCATTCAGGTGGGCGCGTATGAAATTTATCGACTTGCACGCAACAGGGGAATGTCGACGAGCGAGTTTCTGGACCATTACCTCATGCCAGACACTCCCTACTTGCGCTTCGACACCGATGGTGCTTGCCCGTTTCTCATGACCGGCCGCTGTGACGTGTACGCTGATCGTCCTCTAGTGTGTCGGCTTTACCCTTTGGGGCGGCATGTCGATCCAAATGGGAATGAAACCTTCACTCCCCTCGCGCCCCACCCCCGCTCGGAAGGGCGGCTTGGTGGCGCCGGAACGGTAGCGGCCCATCTGGAACAGCAGGGGGCATTACCTTACCTCATTATGTCCGATCAGTACCTTGATCTATTCCATGAACTCCACGCAGCGCTACAAGCAACAACCATGGGACAACGCCCTCGCAGTGACGGCCACAGGCATGCACAGGTTCCCATGTCGTTAAATGGCATTACAACATTCAGGGAAATGCTTGACATCGATTTTGTTTTAGAACGAAATCCCTACATTGGCGCCATCCCGCTATCACTCAGCGCCGAGAAGGCCGCCGAACATCATCTCAAGGCCATACGCACACGTCTGACTTTCACTGGAGGAGGATCACCATGACAGAGCAGATCGACTCGATCACATCAGGCACCGAAAAAAACGAGATAGTTAGTCGACTGTCTCTCGCTGTCGCTGTTTTGGGCATGACCATGGGAATTTCGCCCGACATTGCCCTCGCAGCACCGAACGGCGATCACGGCCTGGACAATCAACCCCCAATCCGGTTGACCTCTAATTACATAAAAATTGGTTACACCCCCATCGAGACGACCTCCACGACAACCCAGGTCAAGCGTGAGAACACCAACTCCAAACCAGTTTTGCCCTCCGCCACGAATCAAAAGCCAGGCCAAAGGCTGGGTGATGCACTCAAGAAAAGTCGGCAGGGTGACAAAGATATCAGCGCAGGCGGGCAATATCCGCCCCAGTAATTGGTGACACAACGCACAATGCGCCGGCCTTTTTTGACCCGCGCGCTCAATTAATTCCAGTACCACGGTAAGGATTGAACTGTGACCAAGATTGTATTCATGGCACTGGCGATGCTTTCGTTCATGCATTCCACCCATGCACGTGTACCAGACTTGCCAGACACGGACGACCATCCCTTGGTATCCCGCTACTCTGATTCAGCCCTTGTGACCCAGGACTTGCAGGAATTTGACCGCTACAATTTGATCACCGGTTTGCAGGGCCATAATCGTGACAAGATGCCCTTTCGGGAGGTAGAGGGGAAAGTCACACGTTCCACCTACATCGCGCCAGAGTCGGCCACCTTGGTGACCGTATTTCGAAACTTCGAGATCGCCCTCAAGGATGCTGGCTTGAACATTCTGTTCAGTTGCCTGGCGCCAAGATGCGATCGAGGCTCCGTGACTTCCAACCTCATGGTGACCAGCAACCCGGATAGACTCTCCGCTCATTACCACAACATCCGGAGCATTGTTGATTTCGGCTACATCGCCGCTCAAGGCCAATTCCAAGGCCGGCAAGTAAGCGTTGCAATTGGCGTCGGGCTAAAGGATGGTAACGGGATTCGCTATATGTCGGCGGGAAAGATGCAGTCCCGCACACCCACCAAACGGGTGGTCTACGCCATAGACGTCGTCGAGAAGGAAGCCATGCAGACAGGCATGGTGACAGTCGACGCGATGACCAAGGGCATCGAAGCGGAGGGCAAGGTTGTATTGGATGGGCTATATTTCGACACTGACCGGACCACCCTCAGGCCCGACTCCGAAGAAGCGCTCAGCAATATTGCGCAATACCTAAAGCGCTCGCGTGGTTTGGCCTTTTTTGTGACTGGACACACCGATAACAAAGGGGCTTATTCCCATAATCTGGCGCTCTCAAAAGGGCGTGCCGAAACCGTCAAAGAAGTATTGGAGTCGACTTATGGTGTCCGGGGGGTGAAATTGACCGCGGTGGGCGTGGGTCCAGTCGCGCCTATTGCCACCAACAGCGGCGAGAAAGGACGAAGCCGAAATCGCAGGGTAGAGTTGGTACTGCAATAAAGCCCCTCCACCTATCATCGACACAGGCGCCAAATCCATGAGCACGCATTCATCATTCCCCCAAGCGGATCAATTTGTCCGGCCCCTTCGTGCCATCTTCGTCCTGTCCGCGGGTGCGCTTGGGTGCATGCCAGAACATGCGCTGGCACAAGCGGTCACCGTCCCTGGCAGTTTGTCTTATTCAGGTGTATCCGAAGTGCCGGTCCCTGGATTGGGTAACCTCGCCTTGATTTTGTTAGCCCTGATACTCTTCGTTTCCTCATTCCATGCCTTTCATCGTCAAGCCAGAAATCTTTCTCTGTGGCTTCTGGTCGGTGCCGGAAGCGCGCTTTTCATGCCCTGGCAGTCAAGTTTCAATCAGGCACTCGCAGAACTGGTTTGGATAGAACTCGCCAACCCCGAAGGGGGCACCGTGGTCCTGAACGCCGATGACCAGTTGTTCAAAAACACCAGTGGAGTGACCTTGCGCATCACGGGCATTCAAGCACCGGTCTGCCAAGGTGGAAATTTGGCTGCATCTGGAAATACCCCCTTGGGGGCGTGCCAAATTGGACTTTTGCTCCAAAACGAACAGATTTGTGCGACAAATTTTCCAGGTTGCGAGCCTGAACAATGTATCCCCAGTTGTGCTGGCAAGGAGTGTGGCGATGATGGCTGCAGTGGATCCTGTGGTTCATGCGCTGGAACCGATATTTGTTCAAGCGGAACCTGCATCCCAGCCCCGAACTGACGAGCAATCATCTTAGGAAAGAGCTGAACGAATCTCGCCTTGTAATGAGGTAATTGCGACCAGCTCACCTAAAAGCGCAATCCAGCCTCAGTCCGGCCGACAGGTATAAACGTGCGCGGTTTCGGCGCCGCCCTGGCAGGCGTCGGTGCGCACGTCGATGTATTGGCAACCCGGATTGCAGACTTGGGTGAAGCAGCGCGCCGTCTTGCCTGCGAACTCGGGCGTGCAGCGCGCGGGCTCGGGCTGTTCGCCGGCGCTGCCCCACACCTGGGGCCCCGGACAGTCGCCGTCGGCGACCCGTGCCCAACCCGCCCGCGCGGGACCGGCCAGAAGCAGCAGACCCAGCGCCAGCAGGAACGGAACGCGCATCAGGACACCCGGAACCTGCCGGCGAGGCGGTCCAGGGTCGCCGCGAGCTGTTCCAGTTCCCCAGCCGAACCGCTGGTCTGGCGCGCGCTGGCGGCCATTTCCTCGGTGCCCTGGGAAACGCTCTCCACCCGGCCGGCGATCTGCCGGGTGGCGGCGGACTGCTCGCGCAAGGCCAGGCTGATGGCATCGACCGCCGCCGAGATGCGGTTGCCGGCCTCCTGCATCTGCGCCACTTCGCCACCCGCGCGGGAAGCCAACTCGACCCCCGCCTCGACCTGGGCGACGCCATTTTCCATGCCCTGGGCGGCCTGCTTGGCGCCGTCCTGGATCTTGCCGATCATGCCGGTGATCTCGACCGTCGCCTGGCTGGTGCGTTCGGCCAGCTTGCGCACCTCGTCGGCCACCACCGCGAAGCCGCGCCCTTGTTCGCCGGCCCGCGCCGCCTCGATGGCCGCGTTCAGGGCGAGCAGATTGGTCTGGTCGGCAATGTCCTTGATGACGTTGACGATGTCGGTGATGCGCCCGGCCTCGCCTTCCAGGGCGCGGATGCTGCCGGCGGTCTCGGTGACCGAGTGGGCGATGCGATGCATCTCGTCGACCGCCTGGCGAATCACCTGGGCGCTCTGGCTCGAGCTCTGGTTCGATTCCTGGGTGATGCGCCGGGCATCCTGGGCGTTTTCCTCGACCTGGTCGATCGACACCGACAGCTCTTCCACCGCCGCGGCCATGCTGGACGCGGCTTCCGACTGCGACTCGGCCGTTGCCGAGACATTCTCGGACGCGCCGCGCAACTGCCGCGATTCCTGGGTCAGGGTGGCGATATTGCCGTGCAGTTCGCGGATCAGGCCATGCAGGTTGTCGCGCATGACCGCCATCTGCTTGAGCAGTTGGCCGACTTCGTCGCTGCCCTCGACCGGGACCGGCCGACTGAGATCGCCGTCGGCAATCGCCTGGGCAGTGCTCTGGGCGGCGGCGAACCCCTGCTTGAAGCGACGCATGGTGGTGATCCCGACCCAGGCACTGAACAGCAGGGTGACCACGAACAGCACGGCCAGCCAGGTGAAGTTGCGATCATAGCTGGCCTCGGCAGCTTGGAATTCCGCATGGGCGATCTTTTTCTGGTATTCCTCCAGATGCATCAGGGCTTCGATCACGGCCTTGCCGTCCCGGTTGGCCGCAGCCAGGAAATCGGCCATCACCGCCTGGCTGAAGTCGCCCGCCTCGATGGCCGCCACCGCCTTTTGCAAGCCCGCCAACCAGCGGTCCCGTTGCTCGGCGAAGGTCTTGGCCAGGGCCTTTTCTTCCTCGGTGAGATAGGTGGCCATGTAGGCCTCCCACAATTGCGTGAGGCGGGCGGCATTGGTCTTGATGCTGTCCAGGTGCATCGAGATGGCATGGTCGTGGATTTCGGCCAGCGCACCCCCAGGATCGTGCTGGAAGGCGAGCAGCACCTGGCGCTGGTTCTCGGCCAGGAGGATACCGATCTCGGACAATTGCATGGTCGGCACCATGCGGTCGTCATGCACCGTTTTCAGGCTATCGCGCGCCGCCTTGAGGCTGGTCATGCCGAGGCCGATGGCCAGGATGAACGACAGGAACGAGACGAGGGCCCAGACCCAGAGGCGTTGGGCAATGCTCAGTGATGCCATGAGGACTCCTTCGATGCGCAGTGATTGTTGGTGTTTTATGTCAGTCGCCGGATCAGGGGACGAGCTGCGATCTGGCGATCGGCCCGCCATTATCGGTTGCCTGGCAGAAAACTTGAAACGCCGCCTCAGCGCGTCTTGTAGAAGCGCATCGGCTCGGACCGGACCTGGCGCTGGCGCTGTTCGACCACGGCGCGCTTGAGCCGGCCGATCACGTGCATCTCGCAGGCCTTGCAGTCGAAGCGCAGGGTCAGGGTTTCATCGCCCTGGACCAAGGTGAGCGGCTCGGCCTTGACCGTGCCGTGCACCCCGACCACGCCCTGGGTCTGGCGCGGGCACAGGCTGAGCGAATAGCGCACGCAGTGCTTGGTGATCATCAGCGAGACCTCGCCGGTCTCCTCGTGGCTCTCGTAGGCCGCGGCAATCAGCTTGACACCATGGCGGGCATAGAAATCCCGGGCCCGGCCGTTGAAGACATTGCCGAGGTAGGTCAGGGCATCGTCGGGATAGGTGGCCGGACGCCCGGGGGCCCGGGGCGGACGGACATGGCCGGCCAGGCGCGCGGCCTCCAGGGCCGCCACGGCGTCCCGGCGCAGGGCGTTGACCACCGAGGCGGGCACGAACCAGGGCTGCGCCAGGGCGATCCGAACGTCGAGTGCCGCGAACGGCGTCGCGCCCAGCTTGCCGAGATGGGCACGCAAGCCGGTCTCGACCGCGTCGGGATCCTTGGCCGGGGTCTTGTCGAACGCCACCTCGACGCGTGCGGCGTAGCCCTCGATGTCGGTCAGGGCCAGGGCAAAGCCGGCCCCGGTTTCAGTGAATTCGAGCCAGACCGGGATCCTGCGCTCGGCCGATTTTTTCTCCAGGAGACGCTGCCAGGCCTGGTCACGGTTGCGGTTGACCTCGGTGCCGACGCGCAGATCCTTGAGCATGGCGATCCGGTCCTTGGGCCGCACCCGCCAGCGCCGGTCGCCGAGCGGCTCGGCTTCGTTGATGGCCAGGCCGACCAGGTCCCGGCGCAGGTCGTAATAGCACAGGCCATCGCCATTGTTGAGCGGCGCATCGGTCTCCAGCTCGATCCAGTCGGGGCCGATCCGGGTCACCCAGCCGATCGGCCGACCGGGGTTCTTGGGGCTGTCGAAGGCGCCGATGTCGGCCTGGCGGCCCTGCACGAAATAATCGGTCGCGCCCCGGTTGAAGTTCATGTCCGGATCGGGCGTGAAGGTGAAGCTGCACTGGCCGCTGGACGCCGGCGCCAGTTCGGGCCGGCGGGCGAGCAGGTCGTCGAGCAGGCGGCGATAGTGCGCGGTGACGTTCTTGACGTAGCCCAGGTCCTTGTAGCGGCCTTCGATCTTGAAACTGCGGATACCGGCATCGACCAGCGCTTCCAGGTTGGCGCTCTGGTTGTTGTCCTTGAGCGAAAGCACGTGCTTGTCGTGGGCGATCACCCGGCCCTGGGCATCGGTGACCCGGTAGGGCAGCCGGCAGGCCTGGCTGCAATCGCCCCGGTTGGCGCTGCGCCCGGTCTGGGCGTGGCTGATGTAGCACTGGCCGCTGTAGGCGACGCACAGCGCGCCATGGACGAAGAATTCCAGTGGCACCGAGGTCGCGGCGTGGATCGCGGCGATCTGCTCCAGGGTCAGTTCGCGCGCCAGGACCAGCTGGGAAAAACCGACCGCCTCCAGGAACGCCGCCTTTTCCGGGCTGTGGATGTCGCACTGCGTGCTGGCGTGCAACGGGATCGGCGGCAGGTCGAGTTCCAAGAGGCCCATGTCCTGCACGATCAGGGCATCGACACCGGCGTCCCAGAACTCATGCACCAGACGCCGGGCCGGTTCCAATTCGTCGTCGCGCAGGATGGTGTTCAGGGTGGCGTAGATGCGGACATGGTAACGGTGCGCGTATTCGACCAGACGGGCAATGTCGGCCACGGCGTTGCCGGCGCCGGCCCGCGCGCCGAACGACGGCCCGCCGATGTAGACCGCGTCGGCGCCGTGGTTGACGGCTTCGATGCCGATCTCGGCGTCGCGCGCCGGGGCGAGGAGTTCGAGTGAATTCGGGGTCATGCGGGTTCGGCTCCAAGTAACTCGGCCAACAGGGCCTCGACCGGCTTGCGCCGGCCATCCGGACGCATCACGTCGAGCGCCCAGGAATCGAAGGCAGGATCCTGCCACCCACTGTAGGCCTGGGTGTTGTGGCGGATCCAGTGCCATAGGCTCAAGCCGCGCGGCCGTGCCAGTTCCCGGGCGAGGTACGCCTCGATGCAGGGACCGATGCCGGCGCGCAGCACCGCCGCCGCCACGCCGAGCGCGCGCAGGCGGTCCATCGCCGCTGGCGGGATGCGGTCATGGCTGCGAAAGCACACCACGACGCCGGGCCAGCCTTGCCCGGCCGCCAGCACTCGGAGTTGATCGACGAAGTCCCCAGGGTCGCCGTGGCTGGCGAAGCGGGTGAGTGCAGCCACGCATTCAGGCGGCCATTCGGTGGCCAAGCCGGGCTGATCGAGTTCGATGAGGTGCCAATGGCGTCGCTCGGCCACATGGCTGGCCAGGGTCGTCTTGCCGACCCCGGACAACCCGAATAGGCACAGGACCTCAGGCCAAGCCCGGACGGAATTCATGCGTCTGGACCTTGTCCCGCCAGCCAGGGGTTGAAGCGCGCGTCGTTGTACATCTTGAACTGCCGGTAGATCTTGAACCGACGGCTGCCGTCAGCGCAACCGCGGAGCAGTTCGTCCAGGCAGGCGACCAGGTCGGCATGCTGCTCGCGCAGGCGTTCGAGCCGGGCGCGACTCAGGGCATGGTGTTCGGCCTCCCTGTCCGGACGTTGGGTCTGCCAGGCCATGTGGTGCATCTTCAAGGACAGGATGGAGAGCCGGTCGATCATGGCCCCTGCCGTTTCGGAATTCAGGCGGGCCGTCTCGACGGGCGGTGGCAGGCTGGCCAGCACGGCCTCGTCGATGCGCTCGACGGCATCGTTGCGGCGCTGGTTGTGGCCGTCGATGCTGCGCTTGCAGGCGGCGATCACGCTGTCCGGCACGTCCCGCCGCCGGGCCTGGTCTTCCTCATCCCAGAGCGCGACATTGCTGCGATGGTTGTCTTCGATCGCCCGCCAAAGCGGCATTGGCGAGGCGCTTGGCCAGGGCTGGCCCCGCTTGACTTCAGCCAGGGCACGGATCTGGTATTCGGCGATCGCGGCGGCGGCGGGCAGTTCGCTGGTCATGCCACGCCCTCCCCTTCGATCCTGGCGAGCAAGGCGGCCCGCACCGCCTCGACCACCCCGGGCCAATCGCCGGGGCTGGGCTGCCGGAACAAGCGTGCGCTCGGGTACCAGGGACTGTCATCCCGGTCGAGCAACCAGCGGAAATCCGGCTGGTGCTGCAACATCACCCAGACCGGCACGCCCAAGGCGCCGCTGGCGTGGGCGATCGACGTATCCACGCTGAGCACCAGGTCGAGTTCGGCGACCAGGGCGGCGGTTTCTGCGTAGTCGGTCTGGTCGTCGCCCCAGTCGATCACCGTGCCGGGCTGGGCCGCCAGCTGGGCACGCGCGGCACCGAGTTGCAGATTGATCCAGTGCACCCCCGGCAGGGCCAGCAAGGGCGCCAACTGGGCCAAGGTCA
Organism: Pseudomonadota bacterium; assembly: GCA_049322515.1. Taxonomy (GTDB): domain Bacteria; phylum Pseudomonadota; class Gammaproteobacteria; order Burkholderiales; family Thiobacillaceae; genus Parasulfuritortus. The sequence continues at coordinate 15,167 of JBMOQW010000020.1, read as the reverse complement.
GGGAGCGGTAGCGATCGTCCTGGTGGCTCGGACTGCCCGCCCAGGCCAGGCCGATCCGGAGCCCGGCCGGCAAGGTTCCGAGGCGCTGCCGCCAGGCCTGCCGGCGGTGCTCGGGTACGCTCAGGTACGGCACCTGGGCCGGAATATCGGCCAGCGACCGGGTGCCGCACAGGACTGGCAGGCTGAGCAGATGGCAGGCGTGGTCATGGGCCGGCACCGGGTCTTCGGCGGCGTAGACCGCGGCCACCCCGGCCGCGTGGCGGAGCCAACCGGCCACGTGGGCCTGGCGCAGATACAGGCTGACGCGGGCCCCTTGCGCGCTGAGTCCGCGCGCGTAGCGGATGAATTGCAGGGTGTCGCCGATGCCCTGCTCGCCGATCAGCAGCAGCGACTTGCCCGCCAGCGGCTCGCCCCGCCAAGGGGCCGGCCGGCCCTCGATGGCCGGCAGGCGGTAGTGGCCGGCATATTCCGGACACTGCATCCGCGCCTGGTACTCGGCCCAGCCCTGGCTGTAGTCACCCCGGGCCAGCAGCAGCAGGGACCGGGTGAAGCGCGCCTGGACCAGGCTGGGGTCCAGGGCCAGGGCCCGGTTGAGCGCCTCGTGGGCGACCTCGAGTTGCCCCAGCTTGTGGCTGTCCAGGCCCAGGTTGCTCCAGGCCGGGGCATAGCCGGGATGCAGGTCGAGGGCCTGGCGATAGGCCGCGATGGCCTCTTCCAGGCGACCTTGGGCCCGCAGGCAGAGGCCAAGGTTGTTGTGCATGTCGGGAACATCGGCACGCTTCGCCAAGGCCGCGCGGATGCGCGCTTCGCCGGCCTCCGGCCGGCCTTCCTGCATCTCGATCACGCCCAGGTAATGTGCCGCCAGGGCATCGTCGCGCAGCCCGAGCACCGCTTCATAGCCGGCCCGCGCCTGGGCCAGACGACCGGCCGCGTGATGCGCCATGGCCGCCGACAGTTGGCCCTCGGCGGACTCGGCCGTTGCACGGCCGCCCCCCTGGGATGCCTCGGATTCGGCACCACAACAATGCTTGTAGCGCTTGCCGCTGCCACAGGGACAGGGGGCATTGCGGCTCTCGGGCGCGGCCACCCGCCGGGCCGGGGGAGTCAGCGCGGCAAGCAACCCGGCGGTCTGGCTATCGGCCGGAAACAGCTGCTGCCGGTAGGCCAGCAGGGCCCGGGCCGGGTCGACGCGCTTCAGGTCCATGAAATTCTTGGCCAGGGTCAGATACTGGATCGAGCCGACCACCGACCTCGGCATCGCCGCGATCAAATCCGGCACCTCGTCGTCACGCACGAAGCGCCACAGGTTGAACAGGCCGTGGAAGCCCAGCGTCGGTCCCTTGGGGTAGGTCGTCTCGTAGGCAAAGCGGTCTGCCACCTCCCCCGGTGCAAACCGGACGCCATGGCGCGTCTCCAGCATCGGCCGGTAATGCCGGCAGATCACCTCGTCCTCGGGCTCGAAGCGGGTGATCCCGGGATCGCGCACCGCCGCCAGCAGGCGCCGCGAACGCAACGAAAACCCGCCATTGCCGACATTGTGGCCATCCTGGTGGAACCCCCAGCGGGCGCCGATGTAGTCGTAGCCGAGAAAGTCGTCGGACCAGGCCGCGCCGTCCACGACATAGCCATCCCATTGGATCAGCAGGACTAGGGGCGTCTCGACAAATTCGTGCAGGCGCTGGATGACAAAACGGGAATAGGCCTCGCGCCCCATCAGGGTCGGAATCGGAATGAACCGCCCGCCCCCGGTGTCACCGTCCCGGTCCGACAGGAACAGCGCCTCGGCAAAATCCCGCTCGGCCAGGCTGAGCCGCATCGCCCGGGCTGCCAGGGCGTGGGTCTGGGTGTCGATGATGCAGAGGGTGAGGTCGGCGGACATGGTTGAGAAACTCAGGAATATCTTAGCTTGATTGCAGCAGCACGATTCAGCGATCCCAGCCCGGATACCATTCATCCATGGCCGAACCGCAGTAATCCTTGAACATGGCGACCTGCTCCTCGGGCCAGGCGCTGTAATGTTCGGGCCTGTGATGGGCCATCGCGACATTGGCCTTGCCCACGATCGCAGTATCCGGACGCGTCAGCTCCAGAAACCCAAAAACCTGGGGCGACGCCTGCTGGAGGTACTCGACCCGAACCCGCATGCTGCGGTCCGCGACGCGATTGAGTTTTCGCTGGATCAATCGGTTGACGTAAGTCCAATACCAGCAGCACTTTTCAAACGGGGTCATCTTCATCCAGGCTTGCACGGACACATCACCGACCCGATCGCCTTGGATGCGCCAACGCTCCCAGGCGTGCAGTTCGCTGGACTGTGTATACCAGCCCCGGGCATGCATGGACGCGACGGTTTCTCGGCCATCCCTGAGCAGCCAGACATAGCTGGCTTGCGGGAACGCTTCATCGAGGGCATCAAAGACGAACGACAATTTCAGGTTTGATTCGCCATAGCGCTTGCCCTCGACCTGCACCGGGCGCGTCGTTCGCAGCAAATCGACCATCTCGCGGTGATCAAATTCGCCGTAAGCATACCGGGTGGCCTCGGCGATCAGTTGCGGCTCGGGTTCATGCACACAATGGCAGTTCCTGGCCTGGTTGAGAAAATCCCGGATGGTGGTGCTGCCGCAGCGGCCCGTGCTCAGGATGAAAAAGTTGGTCGCCGCCGCCTGCTGGCTCACCAGACGACCCGATGACACATGGTCGAGCAATGAAGCCGACCATTTCAAGGCCACGGTGGCGGCCGACGATTTCAGCGCCAGATGGGTCAAGGTGCGTGAGACCGGCATGGGATCGAGCGTGATCGTAGTATCCGCCAATTGTTCCGAGGTCAATCTCCCGGTATCCAGATAGGTCCGGACCGCGCTTTGCATGGCGGACAGGCCACTGTCACCCCGGCTCACCCCGGACCAGATGCTGTCCCAATGCACGCCCCCCTCGGCCTGGTGTCCGCCGAGCAAAGCTCGGCCCAGGCGACCAATACCGACCTTCAAGGCCATTTGTTCCGGGGAACGCACCGGAAAATGGCGCAGATAAACGCCATCGAGCACCGCAATGGGTTGGTGACAGGGTTCGTTGGTGCTCCTGAACACCAAACGATGTGCCCCCTTCATCAATTCATAGCGGCGCAGGTAGGGTCGGATCAGTTCCGACCGGAGCATAACCTTCCAGACGAACACGTTATCCGTGGGCGTCGGTATCGGATAGACATAGCGATGCTGGATCCGCTTGAGCGGATGCGGTTCGGCCGGGTCATCCATGGCCGTCGGGACATGGTTGAGCCAGGGGACCCAGGCATGGGTCGGCCCCAGGGCCGCCAACGCCGCCTCGAGGCCTGCACGGTCTGGTCCATCTACAAATTCATCGGCATCGAGCGGAATGACCCAATCCGCGCCCAGGTCCTCCACCGCCTCGCACACCAGGCGATGAATGGTCCCGGCTTTGTCGAATGCCAGGGTCTGGATGTCGTGGAGCCGCACTGGCAAGCCCCGCTCGACCAGCGCCTCGAGGATTTCCCGGGTACCGTCCAGGGGCCGGTGACAGGCGATGATCATGTGATCGGCGAAACGCAGATTTTCCAGGACGAAGGCTTCGATGATGTCCGCTTCGTTGGCCACCATGGCGACGACGACCAGTTTGAACCGGGTGTGGCCTGTCGCGGCCTGCGGCGCCTCGGGGACGGCCCCGGTAACCGAACGGATTTCCGCCCTCGGCACGCTTGCCGATTCTCGAGTCTCCTGCGCCACCTCGATCGGCTCGGGAGCGCGCCTCGACCAAGGCAGCCCGAAAATCGCGGCCCGGGTCGCTTCGAGATACGCGTGGCCATGGCGCTGATCCGGCTCCAGATAGGTCCCTTCTGCCCACTCGTTCCAGGCATTGATGAAGACGATGCGTTCATCCGGGGGCGCCGTGTCTCGGGCTTGCCGCAGCACATGGGATAGCCAATGGTGGTAATGGTCCAGGCTGAAGCCGATGGTGAGGGTGGCCGCCCATTTTTTTCTCGCGGTGTTATCCCAATCAAGCGTGACCGTCTTGAAACGGCGCAGCGGCGACTCGGGCCTGGCCATGTAGTGCGTCGCCAATTTCTCATAATCCAGGACTTGGCCTGAAAATGGCCCATTGAAGTCGAGCCCACTTCGTTGCGGGAAAATCGCAGACGACGCGCCATGGGGCGGGAATTCGCACGTGGCATCCAGGCCTGCTGAGTGCGCAAATGCCGGCGTCACATCAAACGATTCCGCAGCGACCAGATAAGGGGCCTGTTCGCCATGGCAGTGCGCCTCTGCCTGCCAACGACGGACCGTAGCCGCCATGTCGGGTAACAAGGTCGCCCGATAAATCACCAGGAGGGGCCGGCCATTCACCCGGATGTAGCGGGGATCCTTGAAGATCGGCAGCACATCGCGCAGGAAAGCCAGGTCGCTGTCGGGCGTGTGTGCCTGCGCCATGAGGATTTCCTGTTCCTGGCCATCCCAGCGTCGGGTCCAATTCTCATTCGCCCAGCATAGGCAGAAGGGAAAGTCGGGCTGACCGGAACTGAGCACCTCGTTCAGCGGCCGTTCCAGCAACCGCTTGCCCCCCTTGAACCAGTAATAGTGATAGCAAAAGCCGTGGATTCCATGCGCCCGGGCCAGTTCTGCCTGGGCAGCACGCACTTCGGGAAGGCGCAAATCGTAAAAACCGAGATCAGCCGGTAGACGCGGCTGGGCATGGCCGGGGAACAAGGGCTTGGCCCGGGTGACGTTGGTCCACTCCGTGAAGCCAGTTCCCCACCACGCATCGTTCTCGGGAATGGGATGGAACTGCGGCAGATAAAAGGCGATGACCCGAGTCTCAATCGTCATGAACGCGCCTCTCCGGGGGCCAAATCGACACCCGGCACCGAATGGCCGAGTCGTGCCACGAGACGAAGCAATGGCGCCAGCTCGAGCTGCCTACTGTCCAGGGCTTCGAGGCTGCGACGCCAGAGGGCGGCGGCACGCGCATTGAGGATGTGCGGCAACGCTGGGGCCCGGCTTTCCCAGTCCAACAGCATGGTGTGTTCCCGATCAGTCATGTTCCATGTTCGATCAGGCGAAGCTTCGTTCACCCACCGCTCGAACACGGGCGCATCCAGATAGGCCGGCTCGGACGCCAGTCCGAAATGGAGACTCATCGCCCACCCTAGTGTCTCCGGATCGGTTCCCGCTGGAACGGCTTGTCTCGACCAGAGCCCGCGTTGAAAAAAAAGATTGCCAATGAAGAGGGGGGGAAAGTGGGTTAAAAAACCTTCAAAACTCGTCCGATGGGTGTAGAGCCGGTCCAGCTGACGCATCAGGTCTGCCACCGCATGTTGGCTGTTGAACGGTATCGGGCTTCCGGCGCGGTCAATGAATTCGATGTTTGAAAAGCCCCACTTCAGGGGTGAGTGTTCAAGCATGCGGACAAAGCATTCGAGGCGCGGAGATGCGTAACGGTCACGCTCGGCATCGATGAAGGTGACATAGTCGCCACGCGCGAGTTGAAGTGCGTGATCGAATGTTTCGGCAAGGCAAGTTGGATTCGCGGCAACCCGCTTGACTGTAATGCCAGCCGTCGAAAGCATTTCGGTAATAGCTACATGAAACGCGTCAGCCATGCCCGTGTCCAGTATGAGCACTTCGAAGTGACGATAGGTTTGTTCAACGAGTGAGCGTACACATGCCACAAGGTTCTCAATACGCTCAGCTGGTCGCAAAAGCACCGTGACCAAGGGGAGAGGATCGGGCAAGTGACCCAACGTGCCCGGTCTCGAAAACTGCCAGAAGGCAAGCTTTGCCGCACCATCCGTTGGCCCCAGGTGCATTCCCCTCTGCCGAATGACACCAGCAATGGATAGCTTCAAATTGAACACAAAGGGTGAAAAACTGATCGGCCTGTGCGGGAGTGCGGCAATAAGCAGACGCAAAGCATCCTCTGGATCGCCGGCTTGCAATCGCAATACGCCCAACATGTGTAATGCATCAAAGCTGTTCGGCTGGAGTGCCAAGGCCGCTGTGTAGAGACGATCGGCCTCGTCGAACTTGGCGGATTGCTGGGCGGCCAAGGCGGCTTGCATGAGACTGCGAAACTCGTCCTTGGGCATCGACCATTGCGCCCTACCGATATCGGCGCCACAACAATGCTTGTAGCGTTTGCCACTGCCACAAGCACAGGGTTGGTTTCGTTGCATGGTCATGTCTTAACCCACTTGACAGCACTCAGTCAGGTATCCGATTTGCGACCGGGCCAGGGCCACGATCGGAGGTAGCCGAACCGCCACCTGGCGACTCGCTTCGGGCAGGACATCCAGTGCCTCGAGACAGAGGCTGGAAAGCGCCGACAACTCGAAATCCTCCCATGCCATGAACCAGGCTCCAAGGCCGAAGCACGCGATTACGCCCGCAAACGTATCCTGGCCACCAAGGCCAATCACCGGCTTGCCCATCCCAAGGCTGGCGACGGCCAAATGCATGCGCGCGCTCAAGGCGAGATCAACCCAGCCCATCAAGCGCTTCACCTCGGCCGCCCCGGAGGGTACTGCAATGCGATGATGACGCACATGGCCCAAACGCCGCGCCAAGGCTGCCCCGAGGCTGACCGCAAGGCTGATATCGTCCTCCCCCGGCCGATTGTCGCGGAGATCATGACCTGTCAGCAACAGGGATACCCCGTGCGAATCGATCAGGTCGGCCAGCACCTCGGCCAATCCTTCCTCCGCATTCGGCTCGTTTCCGCGCACGGCTTTCAAGGCTGGCTGAGACAGGCAGCAAGCCATGACGCTTCGATTGGCGTTGCGCTCATCCTTCAGCCAGTCCTCGACCGCCTCCAAATGGAATGGTGCGGGCCCCGCCAGCGGCGGCATGAGAAAGGCGATATCGGCGACGGCGACGGCCCGATCGATGCCATGCCCGATGAGCCGCTGCCAAGATACTTCCTCGCGTGCGAACAGGCGTACCGAACTGGGCAGCTGCCGGAAAGCCTCCACCGTGCCTGGTGCCATGCGCGCATTGACGCTCAGGCCGAGGATTCCGGTCGCCAGTCCACGCCCAGCGGCAGCAGCAACGATGTCGATACGTTCCAAAAAAACCTCGGCCGAATCATGGCCGTCAAGCATGTCCGCACCAAGCAGAAGGATGGCATCGTACCGGTCGAGCAAAGTGGCGAGGGCCTCTTGCCATGCGTTACCAGGCGGAAAAGCCGACTTCAGCAGGGACACTGATGTGCGGATGCCAGGCAGGACCGGCCAGCGGGTTTCCGCATCAATCGATAGGACATCGACCTCGCAGGCACCCGGCAAATCTCTCAGCCCGGCAAGCAGGCCCAGTAGCATGGCCTCGTCACCCAGGCTGCCATGGCCGGCAGGCGGCAACACCAGGAAACGACGGGGCACACTGACTTCCGAGCGCTTGTCCGCAGCCACCAAGCGATGCTTTGTGACGCGATCGAGCAATCGGGCAATCGCCCGATCAGCAGCGGCCTGGGAGAAGTATTCCCGGGTGACCGTGAGCGCCGACTCGGACAACCTCGACCACAAGTCAGGATCCTCATAGACACGGACCACTGCCGCCGCGAAGGCCTCCGGATCATCCGCCACCAGGACATCGATCTCCGGTTGCAAATGCATCCCCTCCACGGCAATCGAAGTGGCCACCACCGGCACCCCTGAGGCCTGGGCAAGATTGATCTTGCCCTTGACCCCTGCGCCAAATCGCAGGGGCGCCACTGACAGGCGGCACGCATCGAGATAGGGATCGAGATCGGCCACGTAACCCACCGGCACGATCCCCGCACCGGCCAAACAAAGGATTTCCTCCGGCATGTCGCTGCCGATCACGTAGAACCGTGCCTCGGGGAGACGTGCCTGGATCAGTGGCCAGATCTTTCGGGCAAACCAAAGCACGGCGTCGACGTTCGGTGCGTGCTTGAACCCGCCCAGGAAGAAAAGTCCCGAGCGGTCATGAAAGCCGGTTTTGCAGCCTCGTACCGCATGGATGTTAGAGAGAATATCGACGCTGCACCCCGGCACCTGTTCGGCCAACCACCGCTGTTCGGCATCGCTGACCACCAGGGTGACATCGGCGGCGTGGATCGCACCCATTTCCTGGCCCCGGGTCAGGGCGGCCTGTCGCAGCAAGCCCGCATCTCCGGTCAGGACGGCCTGGCGCCATTCCCGCCACTGGTGCAAGTCGACCGTATCGAAGACCAGGAGTGCCTTTGGACAGAAAGCCCTGATCAAGTGGGAATATTCGCTGGCGACGGGGCATCGACAGACCACGACCATGTCATAGCGCCTGCCTCGAGTGGCAAGCGCTTCTCCCAGAAAGGGATAAGCCGCGTTGAGCACTTCGATGCCAGACGCCACCAGCCGGTCAGCAACGCCTGCCGTATCGCCGCCTTGCTCGCCATAGAACGACACCTTGCAGCCCGCACGAAGCAACGCATCGAACATGCCGACCAGACGCACCGACCCGGCATCTCGGTCCGGCGCGGGGAAAACCACGTCGATCACCAATACCGAATACCCCTTGTCGGTTCCCGTTTGAGCGTGGCCATCGACGGATGGCTCACCATCCTCGGGCATGAGGCCCAGCCATCGCCAGGCCTCACGGAGACGGCACCGACACAGGGACGGAATTGGCAGGCCATTGGCCAATGGCTCATACAGTCCATGCAGCAACGGCTTGCCAAGCACCAGGGACAGATTGTGCCGCATCGCATCGGTCATGACCGGTGCATGCTCTATCGCGCCAACGATCTGGTCGAGGGCTTCAAAAAGGTGTCCGCTTTGGTAGTTCAGCACACCCAGCATATGCAGGCAATCGACATCCCCGGGATCGCTATCCAGCACTTGGGTGTAAAGCTCGCGGGCCTGCACCAGGCGGCCGGCCTGGTGCTCGGCCAGGGCACGCACCCTCAACGACGCGGGCGTCTCACTTTGGATCGATGCGGCTGCATTCTCAGCGCCGCAGCAGTGTTTGTATCGTTTGCCGCTGCCACAGGGACATTCGGCGTTTCGGCTGGTGACGGACATGATGGCCTGTGAAAACGATGGGCTCAGGAACCCATCCCGAGGCGAACGGCATCATGGTATGCGCTACCGCATCCCCCGTCTGCGTCTGGGGAACCACCTCGGACGCGGGTCCATGCTTGGCGCACCCTCGACACCGATGAACAGTCGCAAGAAAAAAGGCCACCGACTCTCGCCGGTGGCCCATGCCACAGACATCCAGGCGCTTACTTGTTGACCGGCGAATTCGGATCGAACAGGTAGGCCATGATGTCGCTGATTTGCTGCGGCGACAAGACACCGTTGGCGCCCATGCGCGGCATGTTGGTACAGGCGAAGTAGGCGTGCGGGTTGTAGATGACGTCGTAGGTGTACTTCAGGATTTCCGGGCTGGTACCGCGATCCTTGCCATAGTTGGTCAGGACCGGACCGATATTGCCGCCGGTGCGGTCGGTGGCCAGCTGGTGGCAGTTGTAGCAGTTGCCACCGGCCTCGCGCTTGGCGTGGTTATCCGGGTTGTGCGCAGTGCGATAGCCGAAGCCGGACCAGGCGAGGACACGACCCTTCTTCCAGTCACCCAGCTTGATGCCGCCTTCCGGGTACTTGATGCTGGCCGTGGCCAAGGCACGAACTTTTTCCAGGGCGGCATCGCTCGGCACCTGGCCCTTGCCCACCGAGCAGAGCTTCTGGATCTCATCCTGCACCAGACGATCGCGACCAGTGGTGCCTTCCTGGGTCGGCTGCTTGAGGTCGTAGCTGCCGCTTTCGAAGATCAGGTACTCGGCCAATTGTGCCGGCGTCATCTTGGTGTAATCGACCTTGGCGGCAGGGGCCGGGGCAGCAACGGCCGGCTTGGCTTCGGGAGCTTTCGCGGCGGGGGCCTTGCCGGCGTCGGTGGCGGCGCAACCGCCGGCGATGATCAGGCTGGATGCGGCCAGCAGAGCGACCGCGATAGGGCTTTTCTTGAACATGTGTACAGTCTCCATCGTGGTCGGCGATTAGCGCTTCAGGTCGGGCAGGATGGCCGGCTGGCCACGCGCGGCGTCGGTCCAGAACGAAATCATCGCGATCGACGCATCGGAGCCAATCTTGATGTTCGGATAGCGCATCTGCCACAGGCACTCGAGTACCCGATGCTGGCTGCTGCGCACCTGGTCGTGGCTGGTCCGCTGGGACGGCCAGGAAATGGCCTTGGTCCAGTCGGTCGGCTTGAACAGGTTGGGCAGCACCGAGGCACGAATCCGCTTGTCATCCTGGGCATGGCAAGTGGCACAGCTGAAATCCATGGTGCCCGAGCGGCGGAAGAACATGACTTCACCTGCGTCACGCATGGCCTTTTCGAGCGGGTGGTTCATGGGCGGGTTCCAGGCCATGCCGTTCGACTTGCTGGCGATGTAGGCTTGCAGCTTCATCACGTCGCTGTCGGAACCGTGCTTCTTCTTCACCGCCGGATCGTCCTTGGAAAACCCTTGCAATGTCGTCATGCAAGTCTCCAGACGACTGTCCAGGTCCTGCACCTTGCCGGTGTCGGCGAAATAACGCGGCAGTTCGACATAGGCACCGGCCACGACACCGGGGCCCTTGCCCAGGTCGCACTTTTCCAGGGAGACGTTCTTGGGGCCACGCGGGGTCTTGAACAGCTTTTCGCCATCCTCGGCAACGAAGTGCGCCGGATTGTCCGGCATCATCATGAGGTTCTGCGGGCTCTGGGTCAGATACATCGAATGATGGTTCTTGATCAGGCCATTCAGGACGTCCTCCGGAGCCGGACCGGAATTGGCCGGCGCCGAGGCCAGACACGCCAGCGCCACGGGCAGCGCGAGCACGGGTTTCTTCAACATACGCAGTCTCCTATGAAGTTAATTCACCGATGCAGGCATCGGTATTTTCACCCTGGAACGCCGGCCCGACACAGGGAACGGCCGGTGCTCGTGGGCGTTCACACCACTCCTCAAACCACGAGCCCGGGATTGGCCCCTAGTCCGACGATCTTGGGTTCGTTCAACTTTACACCCCGAATGGTCTTCTTGGCGCGCAGGTATTCCGCCACCACGTCCCAGATCGGCGCCCCGCTGGCACCTTCGGCGACCGGCGCCCAGCCGGCCACCTTGTAGATCTTGTCCGGGTCGACCGGCTTGCCCTTCAGCATCATGTTGCTGATCCGGTGGCCGATGCTGGCGTTCGGGTTCACGCTGTACTGGATGCCGCCCACGCGCACCATGTCGCCACCCTGCTGGTAGTAGGGGTCGGCATTGAACAGGTTGTCGCAGACATCTTCCATGATCATCTTGATCATGTCGCCCTTCATCGGGGTGAGGGTCGATTGCGGATAGGTGATGGCCGTCTGGTCCATCAGTTTTTCCATGGTGATCGCTTCGCCCGGCAGGATCGTGGTGCCCCAGCGGAAACCGGGCGAGAAGCCGGCGTCGGCGCCCTTCACTTCCATCATGGCGTCGAGGATGAGCTGGTCCCAGGTGCCGTTGAAATTGCCGCGCCGGTAGAGGAAGTCGTCGGACACGGCCAGGACCTCGTTCAGCTTGCTTTCAAACGGCGCCCGGATGGTCTTGATCAGGGCTTCCATCTTGGCGTCGGCGGGCAGGAAGTTGGCGAACACCGGCAACAGGCGGTACTTCCAGGACTGGATCTTGCCGTTCTTGACGTCGAAGTCCATGACGCCGAGGAACTTGCCATTGGAACCGGCGTTGGTCACCAGGCACGTGCCGCCGTCCGGACGCTTGACCGGCACCGGCTGGTAGACGCCGTCATGGGTATGGCCGCCGAAGATGGCATCGACGCCATTGACCCGGCTGGCCATCTTGAGATCGACGTCCATGCCGTTGTGGGACAGCACTACCACCACCTGGGCGCCCTTGGCGCGCGCCTCGTCGGCCCACTTCTGGACACCGTCGTCACGTATGCCGAACGACCAGTCGGGGATCATCCAGCCGGGATTGGCGACCGGGGTGTAGGGGAAGGCCTGGCCGATGATGGCGACCGGCACGCCGTTGATCGGACGGATCACGTAGGGTTTGAACACCTGGTCGCCGAAGTCCTTGGTGATGATGTTCTGGGCCACGAAGTCGAGACCGGCCTTCTTGAAGTCGTTGTCGACGATTTCCTGGACCCGGGCAGCGCCGTAGGTCGACTCCCAGTGCGGCGTCATGACATCGACGCCGAGCGCGATGCAGGCGTCGACCATGTCCTGGGCGTTGGTCCAGAGGGCGGTGGCCGAGCCCTGCCAGGTGTCGCCGCCATCGAGCAGCAGGGCGCCGGGACGCTGGGCACGGACCCGGTCGACCAGGGTCTTCAGGTGGGCGAAGCCGCCGACCTTGCCGTAGGTCTTGGCGGCAGTCTGGAAGTCGAGATAGGTGAAGGCATGGGCATCGGCGGTGCCGGGCTTGATGCCATAGTGCTTCAGGAAGTGCTCACCGACCAGATGCGGCACCTGGCCGGACATCGCGCCGACGCCGAGGTTGACGTTGGGCTCACGGAACCAGATCGGCAGCAGTTGGGCATGCGTGTCGGTGATATGCAGCAGCGACACGTTGCCGGCCGGCGGCGCATCGTAATAGCCGCTGGGCAGCTGGCCGGCCAGCACCGACCGGCTGTCGAGGGCCAGGCCGGACGCGGCGGCAGCCGCCAGGACCTGCAGGAATTCTCTGCGACTCATGGACATCGGGGTGTCTCCTCTCTACGGGGTTTTCATGCCACCTGGGGTGGTCTTGAGTTGGCTAACGGGGGCACCGGCCGGCAAGCACCGGTAGCGAAAAAAAGAGGCTCAGGCATGGACATACACCCAGCCATGCTGAACCCGGTGTGACAGTTCGTCGAGGGCCGATCCGACTTGCAAGACGTCCGGCAACAGGGTCACGTTCTTGCCTTCGTCCCGGAACCGGGCCATGGTCTGGCCACAGGCAACGAACCGGATATTCGGGTATTCCTCCATCAGCCGGTTGATCTGGTCACGGTTGACCGAGGTTTCGGCACGCACCAGATTGAGGCCGTCACTGTTCAAAAGGATGTCGATGCGGGCCTTTTCGTTGCGCATGGCCAGCCGTTCCGCGCTATCGAGCGCGGCCTGGATCCGGACCGGATCGTTGGAATCGAGGTGGAGCAGGATACGGGGGGCTTCCATCTGGCCGACCAGGGTACTGATCGGCTGACCCGCCCCGGCCAGCACCGGCTGGGCGCTGGCTGCTTCCACCTGGCCACGCAGCAACCAGCCCCCCCCGACGCCGATCGCGAGCAGCAGGCTGGCGGCCAGTGCCTGGGACCACCCGGCCAGGCGTCGGCCGGACCAGGACACGGCCTCATCCCTGGGCAGGACATAGGCATTCTGGAGCATGCCCTTGAGCGTGCGCAACTCGCAGACATCGCGCTTGAATTCGGGGTCGGTGTCGAGGCGACCGAGGGCCAGCTCGAGGTCTTCGCCGGTCAGTTCTCCGTCCACGAAAGCGGCCATGAACTGTGGGTCCTGGGTGTTCATTTCACCCTCCACATTTTGACCTGGCTGGCCGGGGCTTCATCGCGCTGCAAGTCAGCCTTGAGGGCCTGACGGGCCCGATGCAACCGGCTCATCACGGTGCCCACCGGCACTTCCAGGATGGCCGCCACCTCGGCGTAGCTGCATTCCTCGATATCGACCAGGGTCAACACCTGGCGCTGGCCAAGCGGCAGCTTGTCGATCGCCCGGCGCACGCGCAGGGTGGTTTGCCGGGTGGCGTACACCTGTTCTGGGGTGTCATCGTGCCGGAACACTGCCTCGTCGAGATCCTCCAGCGGCGTACACTCCTTGCGACTGCGCAAGTAGTCCCGCCAGCAATTGTTCAGGATCGAGAATACCCAACCTTCCAGGGCCGCCTCATCGCGCAGTTGGTCGACCCGCTTCAGCGCGCGCGCCAGCGCATCCTGGACCAGGTCATCGGCCAGGTGGCCATCGTGACACCAGGCGTGCGCAATCCGCTTGAGCCGCGGCCGCATCGCCTCGATGCGGCGCCGGGTCGGCAGATGGACCAGAAAGGAAAACGCGCTCACCAAGGCTCCAGAGTCATGTTCGGGTACATGGGGGGAAGGACGTTCCGGGCTCGACATTTATTCCACCAATAGTTGAGTGCCGCTTCGCTGGCGTCATGACGCCGACACAGTGATCAGGGCCCGCGGAACACGGACGCCTTCATTTCCAGCCCGTTCGACAGGGTGGCCAGGAAGTACTCCAGGGTGTTCAAACGCTCGCTGCCTATGGGTTCCGGCACATGGCCGACGCGCCGGAAGCAGGACGCGAATCGCTGTTGCAGGGTCGTCAAATGCTTGCCATCACGGAACACCGGCCAATGGGTGGCCTGGCCGATCGCAGGCGACAGGATTTCTTGCCCCAGGCGCTGGCCTGCGGCGTGGACGTGACAATTCGCGCAGGCCTGATTCAGTTGCCCGTGGCGCTGGAAATAAGTACGCCGACCAGCCTCGTAAGCGGCCAAGGCCTCGGGGCCGTCGACTTCGATCGCCATCTTCATGCCGTCCGAGAGCCCGCGCGCATAGGCAGACAGGCGTCCCATGGTGGCGCTATCGCCGAGATCGTAGGGGGCCTCACCGTGGGCGACGCGACAGGCATTGAGTGCCGCCTCGAAGGTCACCACCCGAGCCGATTTTGGGTCAACCATCGGATACCGTCCGGCGATCATCCGGCCCCCATTGGGCAGGCAATCGGCATAGGTTTTGCCATCCCGGAACGGGGTTTTCCACAATTTTTCGCCTTGCTCCAGTTCAGCGAGAAAAGGGGGAAATGCCATCAGGCTGTCGTAGTTTGCCTTGGCATCCGGATCGAACGCCAAGGCACCGTCCACGTAGGCCTCGATGCGCACGTCCGGGTAAGTCCGCTTCAGGTGATCGATGAGCCGCAACCGATCGTCTTCGGGCGCGGCGCGCGCCACTTGGGCGACCACAGCCAAGCCCAAGACCAGACAGGCCCGGATCAGGCCTGTTGCATTCATCCAGCCCATGGTGGGAATCGGGCGGGGCCGGGCCCCGCCCAGGTCCAGCATCAGCCGATGGTGGCTTCGGCGGTGTCCTGCTCGCCCTTGTTGTCGACCGTGCTGATCGACACCTTGTCACCGGCCTTGGCACCCTTCACCTTGAACGCCAGGTACGGGTTCTTGGAAATGCCGCC